>NZ_CP077387.1:0-12500 GCF_019048585.1 Aeromonas sp. FDAARGOS 1418
CAGTTGCAGATTGAGGTAATCCAGCAATCGGTGTGGCTGGGTCAACAGCAGGCTCTCCTGTTGCTGGTATTGGCGATAGGGGCCGTTCATCAGGGATCGCACCAAGGCACCACAGAAGGCCGCATCCACACCGAGGATGGGCAATTCCATCACCAGTACCAGCAGCTTGTCGTCCAGTTTGAAAGTATCCGGGATGAAGAGATTGCCCATGCCGGCAAAAGTGACCTGCCAGGGTCCCCACTCCTGCATGCCAGGGGGGGCCAGCCAGGCGAGCAGCCGGCTGCTCGCCAGATCGTGGCCACGGAAGAAGTCGATGTGCTCCATCAGTTCCAGCTGCTGGCTCTGATGCCCGAGGTTTGTCAGGCATTGCTCGATGCTGCGGCGGATCTGCTCATAGTCATTCACCGGTTTGATGAAGAAGTCCCTGGCCCCCGCCCGCAGCGCACGCTCGATCGCAGCCATCTGATCCTGACCGGAGATGACGATGACGGGCACCTGTGGATAGCGGGCGGTGAGGCAGGCAATCACCTCATGGCCATCCATGTTCGGCATGTTCAGATCACACAACACCACATCGGGGTGATAGAGCGCTGCGGCAGAGAGCCCCTCAATCCCGTCTTCTGCCTGAAAGACGCAGGCCCCGTCGTGCTCGAGATAAGATACCAGTGAGTGGCGAAAAACCGCTTCGTCTTCTACCACCAAGATCCGTAGTCCGGCTTTTGACATCTTGACAAAGCTCTTATTAGTCAAATGGTTATTTGAGCATTAAGACTAGATCATGGGCGCTGGATACCGCCACACAATATTGTCGAGCAGCGAGCCGGGCTGGCCTTGGTATCTGCCAAGCGTTTGAAATGGTCCGACTATTTTGCTCGCCCCCTTGCGCAGAGATGATCGGCAACCGTCGCCCGGCAGCCGTTCTCTCGCAGGTCGGCACCATGAATTGTATGAGGCACCGCCATGAGGGATAATGCCCTCCACTCCAGATCGTGAAGCAGACCATGACGCCAGCCGAATACAGCGCCCTCGCCCATCCCAGACTCTCCCATCCGGCCCGCAGCCTCTATACCCTGCAACTGCGCCGCTTGGTGCTGGAAAATCGGCTGGCCCGACTCAACTATCCCGAGCTTGGCCGGGCACTGGCTGTCGTCGATCCGGGCAATCCCGGTGGTTTCAGCTATCAGGTCAACGCTCGCCAGCTGACCGAACTGCTCGACGAGCTGATGGAGGCCGAACTGCTTCAGGTCGAGGCCCAGGCTGACAGTGAGCACTACCACCAGTGCCCTTTCCAGTTGCCGTTGCTGAGCCAGCGGGTGCGCAGCCCCCTGCCGGCACGCCCGTTCCAGATGCACCTGCAGTGGCGTCCGGACGAAGAACTGCCTGCTCTCGCACGCCTGTGCGGGGTGATCGATGCCAGCTACAGCGAAGAGGATCTCGGGGAGTTCATCGCCTACTGGCTCGGCCGCCCCGAGGTGTTCGACTCCCAGCACCAGTGGATGTTGAAATTTATTCGGGCCCTCAAGAGTCGGCGCTACGCCCGCCGCCCGGCGACCGTGGTCACCGGGTACCAGCAGGTCGCGCCAGCCCCGGTAGAGGCTGGCCCGAGCCGCCGGGCGCAAGAGATGATCGATGAGGCCAAACGGCTGGCACAAGCTCAGGAGCCGGAGAATGATTGATACCAGGCGGCCACGAAGTGCACTATTGACCCCCTGCCCATCCAGCCACAGCCCTAGCAGAAGGAGAATTCCATGACAGATCCGCACGACCCGATGCGCCAGGCACTGGAAGAGATCGAGGCCAAACGCCAGAAAATCGCCAAGGCCAGACAGGAGCAACGGGCTCATGATCCCGAGCTCAAGCGTCACGTCAGCAGCCTGCAGGAACGTATTCTCCGACTGCGGGCCGCAACCGGCGGCAGCCAGTACGACTACGAGACCCTGCGCAAGGAGTACGACGCCAAGGCCAATGCCGAAGTGCGCGAGTTGCAGAAAGCCGCCCGCCAGGAGCGGATCCAGAAGCTGATCGCCCAGGCCGACCTCAATCCGGACTGGATCTTCGACAAGATGGATTCCGGTGACCCGGCCCTGCAATACCCCATCGAAACGGCCCGCTACTTCATCAGCGGTTTCGAGCACTGGGAGAAGAGCGGCGGGGGCTGCATGCTGATCTACGGCGATTACGGCACCGGCAAATCCACCCTGGCAGGCGCCGTGGCCCACGAGTTGATCGCGCGCCACCAGAAGTCGGTGATCTTCCAGCAGTGGGCCTCCATCGTGGACAGGCTCTTCTTCAACGTCATCCAGGATCAGGAGGAGCGCAACCAGTACCGCCGCGCCCTGGAAGAGGTGGACCTGCTGATCATCGACGAGGTGGCGGCCAACCGCGCCAAGATGGCCGAGAGTCAGTCCAGCTTCCTCGGCCACCTGCTGCGCCGTCGTCGCAACCTGTCCAAAAGCGTCATCATCATCACCAACCACAGCCCCCAGAGCCTGCATCAGGCCATCGGTGATTTCAGCTATGAGGCGATCAAGGCGTTCAATCCGGTGGACATCCACCTGAGCGGACCCAGCCGCCGTCCCAGCATCGGCCATTACAACGGTTGATCCCGTCGGGCCGGCGTCCCTGATGTCCGGCCCTTCATATCCCCTGCACCTCACAAATAAAAACCACTCTCATTTACAGAGTTCCATCCAGGCTCTAGGCTTGCTCTTTTGTTCGAGAGGGCCTGTCATGCCAACCACACTCATCTTCGGTGCCAGTCGCGGACTGGGCCGCGCCTTCACCGACCACGCACTGCAACTGGGCCACAGGGTTGTTGCCCTGGTGCGCCATGCCGACATGGCCAGCGAGCTGCATACCCTGGGAGTCGAGGTCGTCATCGGAGATGCCCTGGACCCCCTGGCCGTGGCCCAGGCTTGCCGCTTGGCGGGCAGGGATGCCCGGGTAGTCTCCACCCTCGGCAGCTTTCGCCAGAGTGCACCGGTGGATTATCAGGGCAACCGCCATGTGATCGACGAGATGGAGCACGCCGGGCTCAGCCGCCTGCTGCTGGTTACCTCCCTCGGTTGTGGCGACAGCTGGCAATACCTGCCCGAGCGGGCTCGCGCCGCCTTCGGACACGAGGTACGCCTCAAGAGCCTGGCGGAAAGCTGGCTGCAGACAAGTCCCCTTGAGTGGACCATTTTACGCCCCGCAGGGTTGCAGGATGGGGAGCCCACGGGTCAGGCCATCCTGAGCCAGGGGCAAGAGAGGCATGGCCTGGTCAGGCACCAGGATGTGGCGATACGGGGTTTGCAACTGCTCACCGACCAGGAGGCGTGCGGCCAGATCTATGCCATCGGCGATCCGGGTCTGAGTCAGCCATGACCCCTGTGAATGGCAACACGGTCAGCCCGAGGGCTGACCGTGTTGTTGCAAGGGGGCCTAGTCGGTGGAAGACGCTGTCGCCCCATCATCCGGCCGCGTTGCAGGGCACGGTTGACGCCAGCGGAGCAACCAGCACGCCAGAGCGCCATACAGCAGCGCCAGTCCCCACAACTGCCACCAGTAGCGGGAGACCTGGGCAAAGTCGGCCCCCATCTGATTGAGGCGCAGGAATCCCTCGATGGCCGGCGTGCTCGGGGCCCACTGGGCCAGCCAGTTGAGGGGGGCCGGGATGAGCTCAAGGGGCCAGATAAAGCCGGCCAGGAAGACCAGCGGCAAAGAGGAGACAAGCACCACCTGGGTCGGCAGATCACGGCGGGTGAACAGGGCGCCGAGCACGATCCCGAGCCAGGTGGTGGCCAGCAGGAACGGCAGAGTAAAGAGCCAGAGTTCGCCGGGTACAGCGGTGCGGGCAATACCGTAGTGATCGAAGCAGAAGCCGAAGAAGTAGGTCACCGGAAGGACGAAAAGAGCCCCCACCACCAGGGTGCGGGCCAGCAACAAGGCCGGCACGGGAGCATGTTGCCAGTAGCCTGACTCACCACGGCGGCTGCGCTGGTTCTGGGTCGCCCCCAGGATGCCGGTCCCCATCAGCAACACCTGATGCAGGATCAGCACGAATACCGCAGGCACCACGTAGTTCACATAGCCCATGGTGGGGTTGAATACCGGCAGCACATTGAGGGCCACCGCGTTCCAGCCCATGGCGGCCTGGGGCAGCGCCTCGCCCTGGCTCAGCAGCCTGGCCACCTTCACCTGGGCGGCGAGCGTGCCCCCCGCCTGGGCCAGCCCTTCGGCAATGGTGCCATAGACCAGGAAGTAGGAGGCATCCCCGGCATAACCCAGGGTCACGCTCCTGCCCAGCATCAGGTCCCGATAGAAGTGCCGGGGAATGTGCAAGATGCCGCTCGCCTTGCCGGTCAGCATCATCTGGCGGGCCTCGTCGAGCGAACCGGCACGGGCCACCAGTTTCACCTGCGCCGTGGCATCGGCCATGAACTCCAGCTGGCGGGAGAGCTGGCTGCCATCCTCGTTGACCACCACCACGGGCTCTTCCCTGGGCAATTGGTGCAGGTAGGGCTGGGGGTAGAGGAAGGAGTAGAAGAAGACGCCGCCAAACAGGGTCAGCATGATGGCGCGATCCGCCAAGAGGGTGCGCAGCTCAAGGCGCACCAGATCCCAGAATCCCATCATGACCTGGACTCCTCATGGGGCAGGGCCGCGCCCGACGGCGTCCGGTAGCGGTGTACCACAAGCAGCAGGGGCAGTAGAAACAGCAGCAGGGCCCCGAGCTGGGGCAGGGCCGCCGTCAACGGTTGACCGTAGTTGGTTTGCCCGATCTGCAGCTCCACATAGTGGGAGATGGGCAGCAGGCTGCGCCAGAACTGGGCCACATCCCCCATGGCGCTGACCGGAAAGGTGACCCCCATGAAGGCAAATCCCGGCGCAGTGTAGGCGCCGGCCAGAGAGAGCGCCCGCGCCGGATCCCGGATGATGGCGTAGAAGAAGGCCCCCATGGTGACGCAAGCGGCCGACGCCAGTCCCAACCCCGCCGTCAGCACCAGCCAACTGCCTTGCATGGGGTACCCAAGCCCCTTGAACAGCAGCAGACTCCACGCCAGACCCCACCCCCAGCCGATGAGCACGTGGGGCAGCAGGGTACGCCAGAGGCCGAACCAGACCCCTCTGGTGGTCCAGTCCAACCCGAGGCGATCGGTGCGGGCCAGGGCGTTCAGGCCATAGAGCACCACCAGGATCTGCCACACCGCAGGCAGCAGGGCGCTCAGCAGAAACTGGGCGTAGCTGGAATTGATGTTGTAGAGCGCGGTAACCTGGCTCGCAATTGGTACGGATTGTCCCAGGGCACCGGGCAGCGTCTTGCCGTCGGCCATGGCCGAGAGCACGCCCACCTGGCCATTGAGAGTTCCCACCACCTGGGCCAGTGCGGAGTTGACCAGCTTGGCAATCAGGATGAACTGGCCATTGTTGAACACGGTCACCCTGGGTTGCGTCCCCTCGCGGGCATCCCGCTCCAGGTGATGGGGGATCACCACCAGGGCATAGATGTCTCCCCCACGCAGTGCCCTGGCCCCCTCGTCGATGGCGTCAAACTGCTGCGCTATCTTGAGCCCGGCGGAGCCATCGAGAGAGAACGCCAGTTGTCGGGAGAGGGTGCTGCGATCCAGATCCACCAGACCGACCTTGAGATCCCGCGCCAGGCCGGCTGAAAAGATCCAGCACAGGATCCCTATCAGCAGCAAGGGGACCCAGCTCGCCAGCGCCCGGCCGAACGGGTCCTGCCAGAGCAACCGCCATTCGCGCCCCATCAGAGCTCGACCAGCACGCTCATGCCGACCCGCAGCCCGTCAACCGGCTGCAAGGGGCGCGCTTCCACCTGGAAGCTTTTCATGTCGAACCCCTGGCGGGTGTCGGTGGCACGCCAGGTGGCGAAATCCCCCATCACGGCCACATGGGTCACCTTGAAGCGCACCAGCTGATCCCCCAGGCCGGGAATACGGGCATCAAACTCGGTACCGACCGGGAACCTTGGCAAGAGGTCCTCACGGACATGGAACTGGGCCCAGGCATCCTTCATGTCGAGCAAGGTCACCACGGGGAAGCCCTGGGGAGCCAGCTCGCCGCTACGCAACAGCACCTGGGCAACTTCCCCCTCGTGTGGGCTGGCGATGCGGGTATCGGCCAGATAGGCTTCCACTTCCGCCACGCCGCCAGCCGCCATCTTGGCCTGCTCGCGGGCCGCTATCTTGGTCTCTTCCCGCGCCCCTTCCAGTGCCATCTGGTATTGCTGCCAGGCCATGCCCTCGCTGTACTTCGCCGCCTGCCAGGCCGTCCAGGCCTCGTCACGCTTTTGCAGCGACATCACGCCATCCCGATGCAGGCTGGCAATGCGCTCGTAGGTTTTGCCATGAAGCAGGGCAGCCGCCTTGGCCTGTTGCCACTGATCCTTGGCGGCCGCGATCTGCTGCACTCGCGCCCCCTTCTCGGCCTCTTCGGCCATGGCACCCGCCGCGGCCTGCCCGGCCTTGGCCTGACTCAGCTTGGCCTCGATCTCCGGGCTCGCCAGAGTGAACGCCAGTTGGCCCCTGGCCAGTTGATCCCCCTTCTTCACCAGTACCTCGTCGATGCGGCCCGCCACCTTGGAAGAGACCGAATACTGCTGCGCCTCTATCTGCCCCTGCAGACGCACCGGCTCCGGCTGATAGGCCAGCCAGAAGCGCCAGCCAAGCCAGAGCACAAGCAATACCAGCGCCAGTGGCAGCAGCCAGGGCTTGCCCTGGCTCATCTTCTTCTTGATGGGGGGATGACTCATGAATTCACCTCGGCAAACGGGCGACCCTTGACGGTCGAAACGGACATGAATAACGGAAGGGAAGAGAGCGCGATCATGAGTTCACCTCGATCGCCTGGCCATGCTGATACTGGTTGAAACTGTTCATCTGACCGGAGAGTGCCAACAGGCGGGCCAGGGAGATCACGTATTGATAGGCGGCGGCGGCGCGCTGGGTCTTGACCCCGGCAAGCTGGGTCTGGGCATCGACCACATCAAGGGAAGTGGAGAGCCCCTGACCGAATGCCTTGTCACGCAACCGCACGTTCTCCTCGGCCAGCGCCTGGGTCGAGGAGAGAGAGTGATACTCCTCCAGTCCCTGGGCAGCCTCGCGCCAGGTCTTCTCGACCAGCAGCTCCAGATCCTGGCGGGTCTTGGCTTGCAGCAGGTTGACCTGGAGTTCGGCGCTCTTGGCCGCCTGGACCGTCTCGGAGCGGCCATCACGACTCACCAGCGGCATGCTGACCCCGACACCAACCAGCCAGTCCGGTGTGGTCTTGGAGACAATGGAATCATCTTCATAGAGGTTGTAGTTGCCGAACAGGAAGAGCTCGGGGGCGTACTTGCCCTTCTCCAGCTTGATCATCCCCTGGGCCTGCTCCTTCTTGGCCGTCAACAGCTTGAGACCGGGATGCACCGACAGGGTCTCCTCCACGAAGGGAGACAAGGCTGGCATCCCTTCGTTGATGAAGAGGGCGGTATTGGGCTCAGCCTGCTTGAGCTTGAGCATGTGGCCGAGCGCCAGCTGGGCGATCTCCAGGCTGCGCCTGGCCTTCTGGGTATCGATGCGTGCCCTGTCATAGGCAGACTGGGCCGATAGGCGCTCCACCTTGGCGATCTGCCCCTGGGCTTCGAGCTTCTTGGCATGATCCAGATGGTGTGCCAGTCCCTGCTCGATCTCCTGCTTGGTCTGCACCACCTGCGCCGCCAGCACCACCCCGAAGTAGGTCTGGGAGAGGCTCTCGAAGGTGGACTGCTGTTTGAGCACCAGCAACTGCTCGGCCTCGCTCACCTGGGCCTGACGAATATCCTGGGCCGCATCGATGCGCCCGCCGGTAAAGAGCGGCCATAGCATCTTGACCGAACTGGTCACCACGTTCTGCTTGGTGAGGGGGGTGACGAAATCGCTCGGGCTGAGGTTGAGTGCCTGCATCACGGGCCCCAGCACCTTGCCAAATTCCGGATGATTGGCGATGGGGTTGAGATCCAGCATGTCCAGCTCCATCGGCTGATCGAGATGGGTATAGCTGGCCCCCACATCCACCTTGGGCAGGTACATGGCCTTGGCCGCCTCCCGCAGTTGCTGGGCCCGCTCCACCCCGGCCTGCTCTGCCGCCAAGCCGTCATCCTGCTGGATGACCCGGCTCCAGGCCTCGGTAAAGCTGACCGTCTGCGCCTGGGCCGACCCCAGCACGACACCCAGCAGGCATGGGCAGAGCGATTTGATGAACTTTGCCGTCATACATCCCCGATCCGTTTGTAATGAAATTGTGTAGAGCCTTTGCTCAATTCAGGCCCGCTATCATAGCCTAAACCGGCTTGAGAGGGAGACTCACAAATCACCATCCCCCTCACTCGCGCCCCCCTGACCATGGTCACAGACAATATGTCCGATTTTCAAGCACTCCTGAATTTGCAAGCCTTGGCGCGACGTTTTTTTCAGAAAAAAATGGCTGACGCTCAAATACTAACCTTTTCTCCTGACTAAAAAATGCGTAATATACGCCGCCCTAAGCCGATGGTAACCGTGGAATGCAGATAGGTCCCCACACGCTTGAAACTCCCCTGATCGTGGCCCCCATGGCCGGTGTAACAGACCGACCATTTCGTGAACTTTGTTTACGTTTGGGAGCCGGTATGGCCGTTTCCGAGATGCTGCTGGCCAACCCGGATGTCTGGGATACCCAGAAAACCCGGATGAGAATGGATCACTCTGCTGAAGGCGGCTTGCGATCGGTCCAGATTGCCGGTGCCGACCCCGAGATGATGGCGTTTGCTGCCCGCTACAACGTGGAGCAGGGCGCTCAGATCGTCGACATCAACATGGGATGTCCGGCAAAAAAAGTGAATAAGAAGCTGGCAGGTTCCGCCCTGCTGCGTCAGCCAGACCTGGTCAGATCCATCTGCCGGGCCGTGGTGGATGCGGTGGAAGTACCTGTCACCTTGAAGATCCGCACAGGATGGGATCCGGATAACCGCAATGGCGAGGAGATCGCCCGAATCGCCGAAGATTGCGGTATCGCGGCCCTTGCCGTGCATGGTCGTACCCGTGCCTGCCTCTACAAGGGCGAAGCGGAGTACGACACTATCAGGGCGATTAAGCAGGCCGTATCGATTCCTGTTGTCGCCAATGGCGACATCGATAGCCCGGAGAAAGCCCGGTATGTCCTCGACTATACCGGTGTCGACGCCGTGATGATCGGCCGTGCTGCGCAAGGACGACCCTGGATTTTCCGGGAAATCCGCCATTTTCTTGAAACGGGCACCAAGCTGCCGCCTCCCGACAGGGAAGAGGTTCGCACCCTGATGAACGAGCATGTCACCAATCTGCACCAGTTTTACGGTGCCTATCTGGGAGCGCGCATTGCCCGTAAACACGTGGGCTGGTATCTGGATGAAGAAGAGGCGGGCCGAGAATTCCGTAAGCACTTCAATGCCCTGGATTGTGCAGACGCACAACTCGAGGCACTCGAAGCGTATTTCGATGGATTAGGTTAACGCATAACTAAAGAGCCGACCGAATATGTTCGAACAAACCCTGACTTCTGATGCATTGGTAACAACTACTCACAATCACGCTGCCGAGCCGACCCAACGCCCCCTGCGTGACTCTGTGCAACAGGCCCTGCGTAACTACCTGGCCCAGTTGAACGGTCAGGAAGTGATTGATCTGTACGATATGGTTCTCTCCGAAGTCGAAGCTCCCATGCTGGACGTGATCATGCAGTACACCCGTGGCAACCAGACTCGCGCCGCCGTGATGATGGGCATCAACCGCGGCACCCTGCGCAAGAAACTCAAGCGTTACGGCATGAACTGATTCCGGTCATTCTGCTGCAGTGCAGACGAAGGCGTATCCCCGCGATGGGATACGCCTTTTTCTATGCCCGGTGTTTACCTGCTCACTCCACCGCCAGCTTGATACCGAGCCCCACGAACAGCCCCCCCATCACGCGATTCAGCCAAGTGGCCACCCGGGCGGGCAATCGTACCTTGCGGCTTGCAAACGCGGTGGAAAACGCCAGCAGATGGCACCAGATCATGCCGTTGAGATTGAAGATGCAGCCCAGCACGATGAATGCCATCGCCTTTTGCGGTGAAGCGGGATCGATGAACTGGGGCACAAAAGCGAGAAAAAAGAGCGCCACCTTGGGATTGAGGACATTGGTGAGCAACCCCTGCCGGAAGATGCGCCCATAAGAGAGCGCAGGCAGCGCCACAGCCCCATCCACAGACGTTGAAGTGCCACTCCTCTGCCAGAGCATGGACACACCGAGATAGATCAGATAGAGCGCCCCCATCAGCTTGATGACGGCAAACAGCTCGGCGGAGGCACTCAACAGGGCAGACAGTCCCAGCGCCGCCGCCAACACATGCACCATGGTACCTGTCCCGATACCTAATGCCGCCATGGACCCTGCACGCCAGCCCTGGGAGCCGCTGCGCAGCATGATGAGCAGGGAGTCAGGCCCTGGCATCATGTTCAACAGCAGGCCAGAAACGACAAACAACGCCAGATCGTGGATCCCCAACATAGACAGCTCCTTGTACATGAAAGAAACAGTCTATGGATCCTGAAGTACTTGTCACTCCCGTTTCCGGCGATAGTGATTATCAAGGAAGGGAATAGCGTTTGAGCCGGAGATACTTGGCGCTCAACCAGGTGAAAAAGAGAGATTGAGCCGTTTGAAAGGCAGTGATATTGGCTGAATAGCAATTTTTTTCGATGTAATAGACTATATTTTGCGCATTGATCAGACTAATAATTTAAACAATAAATTTCAGGCAATAAAAAACCCCGCTCGAGTGAGCGGGGTTTCTTGTATTGGGTGCCTGGCAGTGTCCTACTCTCGCATGGCGAATGCCACACTACCATCGGCGCTACAGCGTTTCACTTCTGAGTTCGGCATGGGGTCAGGTGGTTCCACTGCGCTATTGCCGCCAGGCAAAATCTTCAATCTGAGAAAGCTGATTTAGTTATTCGTTCTCGGTATCTGCTACAAGTCTCTGAACACTTCTTGGGTGTTGTATGGTTAAGCCTCACGGGTAATTAGTATGGGTTAGCTCAACGTATCGCTACGCTTACACACCCCACCTATCAACGTTGTGGTCTCCAACGGCCCTTTAGGACCCTCAAGGGGTCAGGGATGACTCATCTCAGGGCTCGCTTCCCGCTTAGATGCTTTCAGCGGTTATCGATTCCGAACTTAGCTACCGGGCAGTGCCACTGGCGTGACAACCCGAACACCAGAGGTTCGTTCACTCCGGTCCTCTCGTACTAGGAGCAACTCCCTTCAATCATCCAACGCCCACGGCAGATAGGGACCGAACTGTCTCACGACGTTCTGAACCCAGCTCGCGTACCACTTTAAATGGCGAACAGCCATACCCTTGGGACCGACTTCAGCCCCAGGATGTGATGAGCCGACATCGAGGTGCCAAACACCGCCGTCGATATGAACTCTTGGGCGGTATCAGCCTGTTATCCCCGGAGTACCTTTTATCCGTTGAGCGATGGCCCTTCCATTCAGAACCACCGGATCACTATGACCTACTTTCGTACCTGCTCGACCTGTCCGTCTCGCAGTTAAGCTGGCTTATGCCATTGCACTAACCTCCTGATGTCCGACCAGGATTAGCCAACCTTCGTGCTCCTCCGTTACTCTTTGGGAGGAGACCGCCCCAGTCAAACTACCCACCAGGCACTGTCCGCGAGCCCGATTCAGGGCCCTGCGTTAGAACATCAAACATACAAGGGTGGTATTTCAAGGACGGCTCCAGCGCAACTGGCGTCACGCCTTCAAAGCCTCCCACCTATCCTACACATGTAGGTTCAATGTTCAGTGCCAAGCTGTAGTAAAGGTTCACGGGGTCTTTCCGTCTAGCCGCGGGTACACCGCATCTTCACGGCGAATTCGATTTCACTGAGTCTCGGGTGGAGACAGCATGGCCATGGTTACACCATTCGTGCAGGTCGGAACTTACCCGACAAGGAATTTCGCTACCTTAGGACCGTTATAGTTACGGCCGCCGTTTACCGGGGCTTCGATCAAGAGCTTCGCTTGCGCTAACCCCATCAATTAACCTTCCGGCACCGGGCAGGTGTCACACCCTATACGTCCACTTTCGTGTTTGCAGAGTGCTGTGTTTTTGATAAACAGTCCCAGCCATCTGGTCACTGCGACTCCCGACAGCTCCATCCGCAAGGGACTTCACCATCAAGAGCGAACCTTCTCCCGAAGTTACGGTTCTATTTTGCCTAGTTCCTTCACCCGAGTTCTCTCAAGCGCCTTGGTATTCTCTACCCGACCACCTGTGTCGGTTTGGGGTACGATGACTTGTAATCTGAAGCTTAGAGGCTTTTCCTGGAAGCAGGGCATCAATGGCTTCCGCACCGTAGTGCGTTCGTCTCGTGTCTCAGTGTTGTGTCTCCGGATTTGCCTAGAAACACCACCTACGCACTTTCACCAGGACAACCGTCGCCTGGCCCACCTAGCCTTCTCCGTCC
>NZ_CP077387.1:17500-397500 GCF_019048585.1 Aeromonas sp. FDAARGOS 1418
CGTCATCAGGCTGCTCTGAGCCAGCTCCTGTCTGTTCCCGACGACATAACCGATACATGCCCCCACGGCCAGCACCACCAATAACTTCACGATTTGGGACATAAGGCCTCTTCTATATGCCGACATCAACACAGCCGGTTTCTTTTCACTATACGCGACCATGCCGGATTGATACGGATAAACAAAGAGTTAACCGGTCGCGATGCTGCTTTCACCCCGGTTTTGACGCGCAGCAAGCCGTAAAGTTCGCTCCAGGATCTGGGAATAGATAGGGCGCCCCCCCAACCATTGCGCCACCAGGGTTGCCCCTATGGTGGTGATCATCATGGGCAGGATCAGCTGATAGTTGTCGGTCATCTCGGTCACCAGCACGATGCCGGTAATGGGGGCACGCACGGTGGCGGCGAAGAGCGCCCCCATGCCGGCGATGGCAAAGGCGCCTGGTTCGATGCCGAGATCGGGAAATGCAGAGTGGAACAGGTGACCAAAGATCACCCCGAACAGGGTGCCCAGCGCCAGGGTCGGCGCAAAGACACCACCAGGGGCCCCCGAGCAAAAGCAGATGAGGGTACCCACCAGTCGCACCGAGAAGATGATGAAGAGCGTCGCCATCGCATAGTCTCCCCCCGTCAGATGCGGGATGAGCTCGATTCCCCCTCCAGTGACCGAAGGGGCGAACAGCGACAGCATGCCAAAGGTTCCAGCCACCACCATGCCGATGATGACGAAGCGGTGGCGCTTGTTCTGATGCAATGCCAGGTAACCATCCTGACAGGCGAGCACCAGCTTGTTGAAGACGAACCCCAGCACACCAAAGCAGCCCCCCATGAAAAGAAACAGCCAGAGCGCCTTCAAGGCCGGAGCGTCGTAGTGAGGCAGCATGATGACGGGGGATTGCCCTTTCATGTTCTGCAGCATCAGGGTCGCCATGACGGCCGAAATCCCGACCGCCTTGATGGCGAGGAAGGAGTAGCGAAATTGCGGTCGCATCTCTTCCATGACAAACAGTATCCCTGCCAGCGGGGCATTGAAGGCCGCAGCGAGACCACCCGCCGCACCGGCAGCCAGCAGGGCATGGCCATGCTCCTTGGGCAACCGGAAGATATCCGCCACCATCTTGCCGAGGTTACCCCCTATCTGCACCGAGGGCCCCTCCCGCCCCAGCACCATGCCGGAACTCAGGGTACAGACCCCGCCAAAAAACTTCACCGGCAACACCCGCCACCAGCGTACCGGGCGCAGGTCGTCCATGGCCCCTTCAATTTCCGGGATACCGGATCCCCCCGCCTCGGGGGCAAAGGCATGAGTGAGGAAATAGCCAACCAACCCCAGCAGGGCGCTGAAACCAAAGCCGAGCAGGCCAAGCTGCCACCAGGGGCGATCGGCCAGCAAGTCGACACGCTGCTGGGCCAGCCAGTGAACGCAAGACTCGAACAATCCGCACACCAGGCCTGCCAGCAGGCCGACCAGGGCCGCCAACAGAAGCACCAGCAGCGGCATCTTGTCCCGCCGTATCAGGCGCTGCAAGACTGGAGGACGACGCAGCGAGGCCGCGTCGGCGGAAGGAATGGCTTGTTGCTCCATGGATAATCACGCTCATCTAACGAGGACCAGACACACCTCGGCCTCGGCTGCCCAGCTCTGGGCCTTTCTGCTATAGTCGGCCCGTTTCATGTATCACGGGCGAGAGTCCGGGGCGAGAGCGCAAAGCATACTCCTCCCGCCATCCCCTGCCGAGCCGCAATCGGCAGCCTGCGCCCGGGTAACGACCAAAATCCCATTAAGGATGATCCATGTCAAAATCAGATCAGCTGTTTGAACAGGCCCGCCAGACCATTCCCGGTGGCGTCAACTCACCGGTCCGCGCCTTCAACGGGGTCGGCGGCACACCCCGCTTCATCGATCACGCCGATGGCGCCTACCTCTATGACGTGGACGGCCAGGCCTATGTGGATTACATCGGTTCCTGGGGCCCCATGCTGCTGGGCCACAACCACCCGGCCATCAAGGCCGCCGTCATCAAGGCAGTGGAAAAAGGGCTGAGCTACGGTGCCCCGACCGAGATCGAAGTGCTGATGGCCGAGAAAGTGCGCCAGATCGTGCCCTCCATGGAGCAGGTACGGATGGTCAACTCCGGCACCGAGGCGACCATGAGCGCCATCCGGCTGGCCCGCGGCTACACCGGTCGCGACAAGATCGTCAAGTTTGAAGGCTGCTACCACGGCCATGCCGACTCCCTGCTGGTCAAGGCCGGCTCCGGCGCCCTCACCCTGGGTCAGCCCAACAGCCCGGGCGTACCGGCCGATTTCGCCAAACACACGCTCACCTGTGTCTTTAACGATCTGGATTCGGTGCGCGAAGCCTTTACCCAGTACGGCAGCGAGATCGCCTGTATCATCGTCGAGCCGGTCGCTGGCAACATGAACTGCATCCCGCCGGTGCCCGCCTTCCTGGAAGGGCTGCGCGCCATTTGTGACGAGTTCGGCGCCCTGCTGATCCTGGATGAGGTGATGACCGGCTTTCGCGTCTCCCTGCGTGGTGCCCAGGGCCACTACAACATCGACCCGGATCTCACCACCCTCGGCAAGATCATCGGTGCTGGCATGCCGGTGGGCGCCTTCGGCGGCAAGAAGAAGGTGATGCAGCACATAGCCCCGACCGGCCCCGTCTATCAGGCTGGTACCCTCTCCGGCAACCCGGTGGCCATGGCCGCCGGCCTCACCATGCTGGATCTGCTGCTGGAGCCGGGCCTCTATGAGCAGCTGAGCGCCAAGACCGCCCGTGTCGCCGAAGGGCTGAAAGCGGCCGCCGCCAGGCACGGCATCCCGCTTGCCATCAACTACGTGGGCGGCATGTTCGGCTTCTTCTTCACCGACGAGACCGAGATCACCCGCTACGAGCAGGTGACCCGCTGCGACATGGAACGCTTCAAGCGCTTCTATCATCTGATGCTGGAAGAGGGTATCTATCTGGCACCGAGCGCCTACGAGGCGGGCTTCCTGTCGCTGGCCCACGGCGACAAGGAGATTGAACACACCCTGGCGGCCGCCGAGCGCAGCTTCGCCAAGCTGGCTGGCTGACAAGCCGCAAGATGTGCAGAGGGCCCCGATGGGGCCCTTTTTTGTTTGCCCGCCCCGACAAGGCACCATAGTAGTGCATCCTTAAGTCCCTCACCGGAGCCTTGCCACCTGCTGGTGCGCCGCGCCGTACACGGGCTGTCATAAATCGGGCCCACAATTTGCAGGCCCCTGCTCAGGAGCCCATTGGACCGAGGTGTATATGGCAGAGATGAGCCCCATCGATGTGCTGCGGCGCTATCAGGAGTACGAAACCGAGCTGGCCCCCCTGCTGCTGGGGCTGCTCACCCTCCCCGAGGCGTCTCTCAAGACCTATGCCTTCGTCGAGGAGGTGAAGAGCCTGGCCCCCCAGCTCAGGCCTGCCATACTGGCGCCCGTTCCGGCGGCCCAGGGGCAACTGCGCCTGCTGGTGCAGGGCCATGGCCGGGAGCTGGAGATCAACCTGCACCAGCTGATCGCCTGGCTGATGGGGGACAGGGAGCGGCGGCGCGCCATTCCCTGGTTCAGGGCCGTCTACGTCGTCCTGAGTCTGGCCCTGTTTCTCATCGTCGGCACCCTCATCTGGCACGGGCTGGAACAGCTCTATCTGCTCCTGTGCGGCACCCAGCAGAACCGACTGGGGGCCTTCAGCGCCATCATCTTCCTCACGCTCGCCCTGGCGGTGTTCGATCTCGGCAAGACCATCCTCGAAGAGGAGGTGTTGCTGCATAAGGACATCTTCCGCCACAGCGCCATCCGGCGCACCATTACCCGCTTTATCGCCGCCATCCTGATCGCGGTCTCCATCGAGGGGTTGTTGCTGCTGTTCAAGGGATCCCTCGGCCAGAGCGAACTGCTCTGGCCTGCGGTGGGGGTGATGGGGTGCGCCGTGGGGTTGCTGCTGGCGCTGGGGCTCTATGTGTTTCTCGGTGCCAGGGCGGAAGCCGCGCTGGTCGCCTCCAGCCAGCAGACCGCCCACCCGGAGGGGGCTGCCAGAGGCATCAGAAGACGCACCAGGACCGGGCGAGCGGGATGACATACCAACGTGGGGCGCCCGTGCAGGCGGGCCTCGCCGACGCCAGCTAGCTCGTCGCCTCTGCCAGCGCGGGCGCTGGCTGTCGCCGCGCCGCCCGCCAGGAGGCGTACATGGTCCAGGAGGTATAGATGACGATGAAGGCCACCAGCCATTTGAGCATCTCCATCTCCATGGATTTGACCAGCATGGCCGCCAGCACCACGCCGATGGGGCCGAAGATGGCCACCGCCAGCACGGCCCGCGCATCG
Source organism: Aeromonas sp. FDAARGOS 1418 (assembly GCF_019048585.1). NCBI lineage: Bacteria > Pseudomonadati > Pseudomonadota > Gammaproteobacteria > Aeromonadales > Aeromonadaceae > Aeromonas > Aeromonas sp. FDAARGOS 1418. Next base: position 21,841 of record NZ_CP077387.1, read on the forward strand.
AAAGCCCCCTTGCGAATGAAGGTCCCCGCCGAGAAGACGCTGAGCACGGCGGTGGATCCCATCATGATGGGGAAGGCCACCAGCGGGTTCATGCCGAGCAGATAGACCAGGGTCATGCAGGGGGCGAACAGGCCGATACCGACGTTCATCAGGGCTCCGAACAGGAAGTTGCCGGCAAGGGCGATCCCCAGCTTGTAACCGCTCAGCCCCATGGCCTCACCACCGAGGGGGAAGAGCCCAAGCAGACCGGCAAAGATGAGACCGGCGACCACCAGCAGGGAGACCGCCATGACCAGCCGGATGGTCTGGCGATCAAAGGAAGCCACGTAACGGGCGCCCCAGGCCGCACCGGCCGCCGCTGCCGCCATCATGCTGATGAGGGTGACGGGATCCACGTTGACCACGCCGATGAAGATGAGAGCCTGGGTCACGGTCGGCAGCACGCACTGGCCGTTGAGGGTACCGGGCAGCACCCGATCATCGATCAGCCTGAACTGCTTGTAGCAGGCGGTCTTCACCGCAAAGCTCCCCACCCCCAGGGTATCGAGAAAATTGGCCACAAAACCGATGGCCGCCACCGGCCAGAAAGGGGTGGCTTCGAGCTGGCCATGACGCCGTTTGTGCCACCAGGCACGGACCAGCATAAAGAGAAAGACCAGGGCACAACCGATAAACAAGAGACGCAGAAAAGTGACAAGCATGGGGAGACCTCCAACAACGGGCGGCGATTCTAAGGCAGCGGAGGGAAAAAATCCTGGCCAGGATCATGAGACGACGGGTGCAAACGTTTGGCCGCGACTATTTTGGCTGGCAGAATCCGAATGGGGCTATCCATACTGGTTGGGAGGGCGACAGCCCGGGCTCATCGGGCGTAGTCCTGGTCATTTCGCGACGACCACAGCACCGGTGAGGCGTAAACGAAAGAAGGCGGGGTGACCCGCCTTCTTTTTTCATTCTCCGTCAGGCAATCCAGCGTGGCAGCCGGGGAGCCAGGCGGTCGATCAGGCGATCCGACACGGGAGTGAGCAACAGCAGCGGCAGGCAGATCAGGGAGAGGCAAAGAGCGCCCACATAGACGTCCGTCATCCAGTGCGCACCCGCCAGGATACGGGGCGCTGAAAACAGGGGCACCATCACCACCGCAACCACCCAGGCCCAGCGCGGCAGATAGCGCAGGGCAAAACCGGCGAAGATCATCAGGAAGAGGGCGTGATCACCGGGAAAGCTGTCACCAGCGGAGTCCTTGGTGGGAATCGCACTGATCTCGGTCAGGCGCAGTGCCCCGTCCACCATCAGGGTGGGGCTGGGACGGCTGACCGGCAACAGATGCCCGAGCTGATTGATCACCAGGGCCCCCAGCAGCATCACGACCCCCATGGCCACCAGACGACGGCGCTCCTGCCCGTCGGCACGGAAGAAGCAACTGGCGAGGATCCCGCCCATGCAGGCCAGCGCGGCCAGATCGAACAGGCGGTTGTTGGTGATGGCCACCAGATCGGCCCAACGGGGGGAGTGGCCAATCCAGCCATTGACCAGCTGGAAGAGGGCGAGATCCCACCCATCCCAGGGGCCGTGCTCAGGCAGGGCGCCCCAACTGAAGGCGATGAGGCCCCCGGCCAGATAGAAAGGAATGAACTTGCTCATGCCGACGTGTCCTTCGAAAAACGCTCATTCTAGGCCAGCCGCAAGATGACTTGCATCACAAAAGTGTAAGAATTCGTGTAACAAAGGTATTCCATCGGCTCTTCTTTTGGCGCCGCCGACCAGGTGGGCAAGCGCGCCCCCTCCTTGGCTCTCCCACCGGTTGCGGCTAGTATGGGCGCTCCCTTCGTTCAGGATGATGATGATGCGCAGCTACCTTCGCATGATGTTGTTTGCCCTCGGTTTGCTGGCAGGTGTACAGATCCCCGGGCTGGTCGATCTCTACTTCCAGCGGCTGGATGCCCGGCTGCAGCAGGCCGGTCTGGCGCTGGCCCCCTTCCAGCGCACGGCGGACCAGCACTTCAATGGCGATCTGCAGGCGCTGGTCGCCCATTACGGTGCCAGCCAGGATCCCGTCTTCACCCAGGATGCCACCAGCCTCCAGCAACTGGTGAACCAGCAGCAGCACCTTCAGGGGGAGATCGCCGTGCGGGAGAGCCCCTGGTACCAGCAGCTCTCCCACCTGTTGCTGCGCGCCGATCCCGCCCTCTGGCAGGATACCCTGCACAACTACGGCTATGTGGTCCCCCTCAAACAGGCCGCCATTTTCTGCGGCGTGGCGGCGGGTCTGCTGGCCTCCCTGGCGGGGGATCTGCTGCTCGACCTCCTGCTGCTGCCATTTCGCTCCCGCCAGCGCGTCCCCCGTCACGGCCTGCGCTGATCCCCTCTCACTGCCAACCGGGGGGCCCGCCCCGGTTGGCGGCTACTCGAAGGGTTCGAGATAGGCTTCTATGGCCTTCTTCAGCCAGGCCAGCACCTTGCCGTGATGGGCGTTCTCCGACAGATAGACTCCGTAATCACGCCACTGCAGGCTGAACTTGTGCTTCAGGGTCAGCAGTTCCCCCTGGCGCAGCTGGCTCTGGATAAGGGGTGAAGGCAGCACCGCCCAGCCCAGACCATCCAGCACCGCATCCCGCATCAGTTCGAAACTCGACAACCCGATATGCTGCCCCCCGATGGGCAGCAGGCTCTTGACCGAAAACGCGTCCACATAGGAGAGAGTGACCTGGGTGTGATCGGTCAGATCCTGCTGCAACACCCGCTTCAGCCCAGCCAGCGGGTGGCTTGGCGCGACCACCATCAGGGTGCGGATCGGGTTGAGCACGTCGATGCAAAGACCGCTGCGCTCCTGTTCCTCGGTGATGAGGCCGAAGGCGGCATCCACGAACCCCTCTTCCACCAGGGCCGGCAGCTCCGGCGGTGAGGCCAGCACCAGGGAGATGCTGGTGCCCGGAAACTGGCGACGCAAGGCCCCCAGCATCTCGCGCCATACCACCTCGGGAATGGCGTCGTCCCGGGCTACCCGCAGCGCCACCTCGGCACCGGAGGCATAGTGCTCGCACTTGAGCTTCAGGCTGTTGGCGGCCTGCAACAGCCGCCGACAGTCGTCCAGCACTTGCTCGCCGATTTCGGTCAGTCGGCTCTGGTTCGCCCCTCGTTCGAAAAGTTCGACGCCAAGCTCCACTTCCAGGGTTGCTATCGCCGAGCTCACGGCGCTGCGACTCTTGCCAAGTCGTCTGGCGGCATTGGCTATCGAACCACTGTCTGCTGTTTCTACAAAGAGTTGTATCTGATTTAGCTTCATGACTTCAAACTGGCGGCAGATTATTCCATCACCACCTTATCCCCTGGCCCGCCCCCAAGGCAAACTAGCAGCGACAGCTTTCTCGACGCTCAGCGATAACCTTGCCCGTTTCGGGTGCCGTTATCCTCTCATCGTCGCAGCAACAGAAGGAAACTGCATGTCATCCCGTCCCCTGCTTTTGGCCCGCCTCTTCCTGACGGGGGCCATCCTGACCGAGGTCGCCGGCACCTCCTCCATGGCCCTGATCCCAAAGAGCGAGAGCGGCTGGATCCACTATCTGCCGATGTGGCTCCTCATCACCCTCTCCTACCTGCTGCTCGCCAAGGCCGCCAGGACAATCTCCATTGGTATCGCGTTTGCGCTGTGGGAAGGGTTGGGGATCGCCCTCATCACCGCCGTCTCCGTCCTGTTCCTCGGCTACGAGCTGAGCATCCAGGAGTGGATCGGACTGACGCTGGCCATAGTGGGGATTGTCATGGTGACCCTGGGCGAGACCCATGATGTACCAGCCCCCACCCGCCAGAGGAGGGAAGCACCATGCACCCGTTGATCATCGTACTGGGCGCCGCCCTGCTGGATATCGGCGCCAACATGGCGATCAACCGCTCCGTCGGTTTTCGTGACAAGGGGTGGGGCGTCCTCGGCATTCTGCTGGTGCTCTGTGCCTTCACTCTGCTCAGCGAGGCGGTCAGTACCGGCAAGATCGATCTGGCCGTGGCCTATGCCACCTGGGGCGCCATCGGCATCCTGGGCACCGCCCTCGGGGGCCTGCTGCTGTTCGGCGAGCGCCTCAGACCCGTCGGCTGGCTCGGCATGATGGTGATGGCGGTGGCGGTCGCCCTGCTGACCACAGCATGATCCCCTCTCCAACCCCATGAAAAAAGCCGCCCTGTTCCCAGGGCGGCCTTTTCATGGTCAAACCGATCATCCAGATTGCAACAGGCAGCCTAACGCGCTGCCTCGTACAGCTCCAGCGGCAGGCCGTCGGGGTCGGCGAAGAAGGTAAAGCGCTTGCCGGTCAGCTCGTCCACCCGCACCGGCTCCACTTCCACCCCGTGCTGCTCCAGGTGGGCGATGACCCGGTCGAGATCCGCCACCCGAAACGCCAGGTGGCGCAACCCGCACGCCTCCGGCCTGGAGGGGCGGGGGGGCGGCGCCGGGAAGCTGAACAGCTCCAGCTGGCTGCCGTCCGGCAGCGCCAGATCCAGCTTCCACGACTGGCGCTCTGCCCGCAGGGTCTCGGCAATGATGGGCAACCCCAGCACCTGGTGATAGAAGTGGCGCGAGCGCGGATAGTCGCTGGCGATGATGGCCACGTGATGGATGGCCTCAAACAGAGGATGGGTCATGGCAATCCTTGCAAAACGGGCAGCCTGCGCTGCCCGTCTTCGTCAGTTGAAGAAACCGTTGAACCAGTTGTCCAGGGCATTCGCCGGGTCCGAGACCGGGCTGGCACAGCTCATGGGCTCGGCCAGACCGGCCAGCTTGGCCGGCACCTGGAGACTGCCGGGACAATCGCTGGCCACCCGGGCACCGCTCGAGCGGGAGAAGTTGGCCCAGCTCACCCCTTCGGGCATCTTCAGCCCCAGGCTGTTGACCCCTCGCTGGCTCATGTAGCCGCTGAACAGCTGCAAGGCGCCACTGGCACCGGTCAGCCCGGCCGGTGTGTTGTCGTCACGGCCGACCCAGACGCTTACCAGCTCGTTGTTGTCCATCCCGGCAAACCAGGAGTCACGCAGCTCGTTGGTGGTACCGGTCTTGGCGGCCATGGTGGCCCCGGGGAACTTGGCACCGAGCGCCCGGGCCGTCCCCTGGCTCACCGTCTTGGTCATGGCGAACAGGGTCAGCCAGCTTGCCTGGGGATCCGTCACTCGCTTGGCCGCTTCGTCATGCTGGTAGAGCTGGCGCCCCTCGCCATTCACCACGGCCCGGATGGCCGACAGGGGCTGGGTCAACCCCTGGTTGGCAATGGGCAGGTACATCTGGTTCACCTCCATGGGCGAGAGCGCCACCGCCCCCAGCACCAGGGACGGATAGGGCTGGATCTCCTGCTGCACCCCCAGCTTGTGCAGGGTGTCCACCACCTTGTCCAGGCCTATCTGCATCCCGAGGTTGACGGTCGGCACGTTGAGGGAGCTGGCAAGCGCCTCCATCAGGGGCACGCTCTGGCGGAACTTGCGGTCGTAGTTCTGCGGCGTCCAGATCTGGCCATCCTGGCCGCGAATCCGGATCGGCTGATCTTTAAGCGGCGTGCCCAGGGTCAGGCCGTTGGAGAGGCCGGTCAGGTAGACCGCCGGTTTGACCAGGGAGCCAATCTGACGGCGGGCATCCAGCGCCCGGTTGAAGCCGGCGTAGCGGGGATCCCGTCCCCCCACCATGGCGACCACCTCGCCCTTGTGCCAGTCGGAGACCACCATGGCCGCCTCCAGCTTCTTCTTGCCACGCTGCTTCTCGATGGTGGCCAGACCCGACTCCACCGCCTGCTCGGCGGCGTGCTGGGCGATGGGATCCAGACTGGTGAAGATCTTGAGGCCGGACTGCTTGAGCAGATCCGGGCCGAAGCGGTTCTGGATCTCCCGCTTGAGCAGCCCCATGAAGGCCGGGGTACGGCCATAGCTCATCTGGCCGCGGGCGATGATGCCAAGGGGCTGCTTGCTGGCCAGGTCATACTCGGCCTGGGTCAGGCTGCCGTGATCCGCCAGCAGTTTCAGCACCAGATCCCGGCGCGCCTTGGCCCGGTCCGGGAATCGCCAGGGATCGTAATAGGAGGGGCCCTTCACCATGCCCACCAGCAGGGCCACCTGATCGATGTCCAGCTCGTTGACCGGAATGCCGAAGTAGAAGTAGGAGGCGAGCCCGAAACCGTAGACCCCCTGGGAGAAGTTCTGCCCCAGATAGACCTCGTTGAGGTAGGCCTCCAGGATCTCGTCCTTGCTGTAGCGGTAGTCGATGAGCACCGCCATGTAGGCTTCCTGCAGTTTGCGCCACAGGCTGCGCTCACGGGTCAGGAAGAAGTTCTTGGCGAGCTGCTGGGTGAGCGTACTGCCCCCCTGCACGGTGCGACCCGCCAGCAGGTTGGCTGCCATGGCGCGCATGATGGCCACCGGCGAGACGCCGCCGTGCTGGTAGAAGTCCCTGTCTTCCGTGGTGAGCAGCGTCACCAGCAGGCTGTCCGGCACCTCGGAGAGGCGTACCAGCAGGCGGTCTTCCCGATCCTCGGTGTTGAGGCGATCGAGCAGCACCGGGTCCATCTGGGCATAGCCGAGCTGGCGCTGGTTCTCCAGGGACTGGATCCCCTCGAGGCGCGCCCCGTTGAAGGTGAGACGCAGGCCACGGGCGCCGTCGGCACCGTCGTGGAACTCGAACGGCCGGCGCACCAGCTCGATGCGGTTGCCGCTCACCGCGTACTCACCCGGGGTATGGGGCTGACGCACCTGCTTGTAGCTCAGCATGTTGAGCTCGCGCAGCATCTGGGTCTGGGAGAGCCGCTGGCTGGGATAGAGCTCCAGCGGGCGGCTGTAGACCATCACCGGCAACTGCCACTTCTCCCCGTCGAAGCGCTCGCGCACCTTGGTGTCGAGATAGATGCCAAACACCACCATGAAGGCCGCCACCACCAGAGAGAGCTTGAAGCCCAGCCAGAACAGGGTGCGCCAGATGGTGCGTTTGGGCGCCGCCTTCTTGGGCGTGCGCTTGCGTCGTTGGGTTGCCATAAATCCTCTTGTCGTTCTCCTCGCCATCCCGCTGATGCGAGCGGCCTGCGATGCCTGTTGTGGAGGGGACTGTGCCACCGCCATCTTGTTCTGATCGTACCGACCGATCACTGCCCCGTCGGCTACTCCTGCAATCCCATCTTTTTCTTGGTCACCCGGGTCGGCATCGCCTCCAGCGGGTTGTCCGGCCAGTAGTGACGGGGGTAGCGCCCCTTCATCTCTTTTTTCACCTGCTCATAGGATCCCGCCCAGAAGGCGGCGAGATCCGCGGTGATCTGCAAGGGGCGCTGGGCCGGGGAGAGCAGCTCCACCACCAGGGGCACCCGGCCATCGGCCACGCATGGGGTGGCGCCCAGCCCGAACATCTCCTGGATGCGCACCGGGATCGCTGGCGCCTGACCCGGCTGGTAGCGGATCCGCACCCGGCTGCCGGTCGGTGCGGTGAAGTGGCTCGGCAGCGCCTCGTCCAGCCGCCTTGGCAAAGGCCAGGGCAGAGACTGGCGCAGGATGTCGCTCATGTCGAGCCGCTTCAACTGCTCCAGCCGGGTCATGCCGCTCACCGCCGGCAGCAGCCACTGCTCGAGGTCGGCCAGCAGGCTCTCCTCATCCATGGCGGGCCAGGCTTCGTCGGGCAGCCAGTCGCGGGCGCAGCGCAAGCGGGCCAGCAGCCCCTCGCTGCTCTCGTCCCAGGGCAGCACGTGCAGCCCCTTGCGCCGGATGCCTTGCAGCAGGCAGCGCCCCTTCTGTTCATCGGAGAGATCCGTCAACGGCCGCTGGCCGAGCACCAGCTCGCCGAGCACCTGCTGGCGCTCCGCCCGCACCCGTTCCTCCCGATCGTCCCAGTCGAACCACTGGCGCTCGCCGACCAGCTCGGGCAGCTGGCGCACCAACTCATCCAGCGCCACCGGCTCGGCGATGAAGATGCGGCTGCCGCGCTCGTTCTGACCCATTTCGACGGCCACGATGGCCCCCTGCCCCTGGCAGGGATGCCCTTCTACCAGATCGCAGCTCACCCCGCCACTGAGCTGATAGCGGCTGCCACTGCGCAGCTTGCCGATGCGATCGGGCCAGGCGAGGGCGCACAGCAACCCCAGCCATTGACCCTGCGGGCTGCTTGCCCGCACGCCGAGCCGCTCGAACCAGCGGGCCGCCCCCTGGCGCAGGGCGCCCTGACGGCGGTGGAACAGCACGGACAGGCGCTCCGATCCTCGCAGATCTTCTTCCAGCAGCGCCACCAGGAAAGCCGCATCGGCGACAATCCCTGTCAGACCCTCGGATTCCAGCTCCCGGGCCCGCAGCAACATGCGGGCGAGGCGGGGATGGGTGCCGAAGGCCGCCATGGCACGGCCTGCCGGGGTAAGTTGTTGCTCACCCTCCGGGGCCATGGCGCCCAGGGCCACCAGCAACCGCCGGGCGCTGGCCACGGCGGCAGGGGGCGGCATGTCCAGCAGGGGCAGCGCCTCCACCCGGGCCCCCCACTGGGCGGCGTCCATCAGCAGGCCGGTGAGCTCTTGCGTCAGGATGTCGGGGGGACTCTGCTCGGCGAGGCGCTCCTGCACCTCGCTGCTCCAGAGCCGGTAGCAGACGCCGGGGCCAAGCCGCCCTGCCCGCCCCGCCCGCTGGGTGGCGGAGGCTTTGGCGATGGGCCGGGTCTCCAGCCGGGTAACGCCGCTCTTGATATCGAAGGTGGCGCGCCGCTCCAGCCCGCTGTCGATGACCACGGAGATCCCCTCGATGGTGAGGGAGGTCTCCGCCACGTTGGTGGTGAGCACCAGCTTGCGACGACCCGCAGGCGCAGGCTCGATGGCCGCTTGCTGGGCCGCGAGGTCAAGACGGCCATAGAGGGGAGCCAGGGTCACATCCCCTGGCAACCGCCCTTCCAGCCACTGTGCCAGCCGCTCTATCTCCCCCTGTCCCGGCAGGAACACCAGGGCACTGCCAGCCTGACTGGCGAGCGCCTCCAGCACCACGGCGCCGACCTGGGGCTCCAGCCACTGCTGGCGATTGGCGGGGCGATAGTGGTACTCGATGGGAAAGCCGCGCCCCTCGGAGCGCACCACGGGGGCACCTGGCAGCAGGCGCTCCAGGGCCATGCCATCCAGGGTGGCGGACATCACCAGCAGCTTGAGATCATCGCGCAACCCCTGCTGGCTTTCGATGGCGAAGGCCAGCGCGGTATCGGCGTGCAGGCTGCGCTCGTGGAACTCGTCAAAGATGACGAGCGACACGCCGGTGAGCTCAGGATCCTGCTGCAGCATCCGGGTCAGCACCCCCTCGGTCACGATCTCGAGCCGGGTCTGGCTGCTGGTGCGGCTCTCCCCGCGCACACGCAGGCCGATGCGCTCGCCCACCTTCTCCCCCAGCTGACGCGCGAGGAAGCTCGCGATGTTGCGCGCCGCAAGGCGCCTGGGCTCCAGCATGATGATGCGCCCGGGCAGCCGGTGCTGGCGCACCAGCTCCAGGGGCAGCAGGGTCGATTTGCCCGCGCCGGGGGGTGCCTGCAGGATCACGCTGGTATGGTTGTCGAGGGCTGCAAAGAGTTCGGGCAACACCGGGACGATGGGGAGGGAAGACAAAGCGATGGGCACCTTCTGTGACACTCCTGAAAAGGGGTCCATTCTGCCACAGCCTCCCGGCCATCGTAAGCGCCCCTGCCGGGCAGGGGCAGGAAGCGTCAGGTGCAACACGGCAAGACATCCCGGGAGCGGCTGCCATAGAATGGCCCTTATCCGATGCCCATCACGAGGACCGACACGCCGCATGCCCAAACTCTTCTTTGCCCTGCCACTGCCAGAGCTTGCCCCCGAGCTTGCGACCTGGCGAGACCAGCGCCCCTGGCCCGGCCAGCCGGTGCCCGAGAGCAACCTGCACCTGACCCTGGCCTTTCTCGGGGAGGCCGACGAAACGACCCAGGCTCGCCTGATCGCGGCCGCCGAGCGACAGCACTGCCCCCCTTTCACCGTCCATCTGGATCAGACCGGCTGGTTTCAGCGCGCCAAAGCCGCCTGGGTGGGGCCCGGTGAGTGGCCGAACGAGCTGACCGTGCTCGCGAGGGCACTGCGCCGCCACGGTGAAAAACTCGGGCTGGGCAACGGCGAGCAGGGCTATCGCCCCCACGTCACCCTGTCGCGCAAGGCGGGTGAGGCCCCCGACGAGCTGCCTGCGCCGGATTTTCTGCTCAGGGCCGATCGCTTCTGCCTCTATCAATCCGTCAGCACGCCGGACGGCGTCCACTACGAACCGCTCGCCTGCTGGCCCCTGCGGGCCCGCGTCAAAAACCCGCACCGCGAGGAGCTCACCCCATGATCTTCGATCCCCCCCTGCAGTCCGGACAGCTGATCTCCCGCTACAAGCGCTTCCTGACGGATGTCGCGCTCGACAACGGCGAGGTGATCACCATCCACTGCGCCAATACCGGTGCCATGACCGGCTGCGCCCTGCCGGGCACCCGGGTCTGGTACTCCACATCCGACAACCCCAAGCGCAAGCTGCCAAACAGTTGGGAAATCGCCGAGAGCCCGGCGGGTCACTTCATCTGCGTCAACACGGCCCGTGCCAACCAGATCGCCCGGGAGCTCATCGAACAGGGCGCCCTCGCCCCCCTGGCAGGCTATGCCAGGCTGCGCACCGAAGTGAAATACGGGGAAGAGAACAGCCGCATCGACCTGTTGCTGGAAGATGACCACAGACCGGATTGTTACATCGAGGTGAAATCCGTCACCCTGCTCGACGAGCGGGAGCAACCCGGCATGGGGTACTTCCCCGATGCGGTCACCACCCGCGGCGCCAAGCACTTGCGTGAATTGATGGCCATGAAGGCGGCAGGGCACCGGGCCGTGCTGCTGTTCATGGTATTGCACTCCGGCATCGCGAGAATGCGCCCTGCAGCCCATATCGATCCGCACTATAGTCAGCTTGTTGAACAGGCGATGGCGGCAGGGGTTGAAATTTTATGCTATCGCCCCCATGTTGGGGTGCAGGGCATGGTGGCTCAGGATTTTATCCCATTTGAATCTGACCATATGCTACCCGAGGGCAGAGAATAAATGCAGAAGTGGGTAACATTATTGATAAGGCTTGTTTGCCTCCCGTTGACCCTTCTGCTATAGATGTCGCCCTCAATTTATGGATGGCACGGGTAGCGTGCTGAATTAGGAGACAGGGCATGCCAACAGGCGAAAACAGGAAATCTCTGGGCCCCCTGGCCATTGCGGGTGTAGAGCCTTACCAGATGAAAGCCGGTGAGGAGTACATGAATGACCAACAGAAGGTACATTTTCGCAAGATCCTGGGAGCCTGGCGCAACCAACTGATGCAGGAAGTTGACCGCACCGTCGACCACATGAAGGATGAGGCTGCCAACTTCCCGGATCCCGTGGATCGCGCCGCGCAAGAAGAAGAGTTTGCTCTCGAACTGCGCACCCGCGACCGTGAACGCAAGCTGATCAAGAAGATCGAGAAAACCTTGCTGCTGCTCGAAGAAGATGACTTCGGTTACTGCGAGCATTGCGGCATCGAGATCGGCATCCGCCGTCTGGAAGCCCGTCCGACCGCAGACCTCTGCGTGGACTGCAAGACGCTGGCCGAGATCAAGGAAAAACAGATGGCTGGCTGATGCCGCCCATCCACAGAAACGAAAAGGGAGCCCAGGCTCCCTTTTTTATTGAGCTTTTGGTCGGGCCGTCCCAGAATGCAGCCTCAATGCATCGCCTACCCGAATTGCCATGGTCATGACATCCCCCCCCTCCCGACGCCCCTATGTGGGCCGCTTCGCCCCCTCGCCGTCCGGTCCGCTCCACTTCGGATCCCTGGTCGCCGCCCTTGGCAGCTTCTTGCAGGCCAGGGCACAGCAGGGCCGCTGGCTAGTGCGCATCGAAGACATCGACCCCCCGCGGGAGATGCCGGGAGCGGCTGACCTTATCCTCACCACCCTGGAGGCACACGGTCTTGGCTGGGATGGGGAGGTGATGTTCCAAAGCGCGCGCCATGGCCGCTATGACGAGATCATCGATCAGCTCTATCGGGCCGGGGATCTCTACTGGTGCCGCTGTACCCGGCGCGAAATCATGGCCGCAGGGGGATTCTACAACGGTCATTGCCGCGCCCTGGGGCTGACCGCCGAGGGGTGTGCCGCCCGTTTGCGCCAGCACCACCCGGTCTATCGGTTCGAGGATGCGCTGCAGGGAGAGATCACCGTCCCTGCGGCGCTGGCGGAGGAGGACTTCATCGTGCGCCGCCGGGACGGGCTCTACGCCTACAACCTGGCGGTGGTGGTGGATGACATGGACAGCGGCATCACCGAGATCGTCCGCGGCGCCGATCTGCTGGAACCCACGGTGCGCCAGATTGCCCTCTACCAGACTCTGGGGGCAGAGGTGCCCACCTGGGTGCACTTGCCGCTGGCGGTGCAAGCGGATGGCAACAAGCTCTCCAAGCAGAACCATGCGCCGGCGCTGTCGCAGGACGAGGTACGGCCGGCCCTGTGGCAGGCGCTGCACTTTCTCGGTCAGTACCCGCCGCCCGAGTTGATGGCGAGCCGGATCGACGAGATCATCGGCTGGGGCATCGCCCACTGGCAGCTGGTCCGGGTGCCCCGCCAGCAGAAGATCCCGCAAGGGCAAAGCTAGCCCCGGCTGCATTTCTTGCCCCAAAAGGACCAATCAAGGGGAAGCAGGCCACACCGTTTCTCATTTGGTTGGGGCTGAGCTATGATAGGCCGCTATTTTTTTGGCCTCCCGTCAATTTGAAGTCATAACGAGGTGTACCATTTTTTCCCAGATCGCAAATTTTTGCCGCAAAGTGCTCGGCAAGGAAGACGGCGAGCAGTCGGTGGAGTCCCCCATTCCGGCCCGTGTCGCCGGACAGCGCCGAACCTTGAGCCGTGACCAGCACCCGATTTCGCGCAAAGAGATCAGCGAGAATGCCCTCAAGGTGCTCTATCGCCTGAACAAGGGGGGCTATGAAGCCTACCTGGTCGGCGGCGGCGTCCGTGACCTGCTGCTCGGGAAGACCCCCAAGGATTTCGACATCGCTACCGACGCGACGCCGGAACAGATCAAGGCGCTGTTCAGCAACTGCCGCCTCATCGGCCGCCGTTTCCGCCTGGCCCACATCGTCTTTGGTCGTGACGTGATCGAAGTGGCCACCTTCCGGGGTCACCACCATCAGGTCAATACCAGCAAGCATGTGTCGGCCCAGTCCGATGAAGGCATGCTGCTGCGGGACAACGTCTACGGCACCATCGAAGAGGATGCCGAGCGTCGCGACTTTACCGTCAACGCCCTCTACTACAGCGCCAAGGATTTCACCCTGCACGATTTCGAGGGCGGGCTGGAAGATCTGGCCGCGCGCAGGCTGGAGCTCATCGGCGACCCCGAGACCCGCTACCGGGAAGATCCGGTGCGCATGCTGCGCGCCGTGCGCTTCGCCGCCAAGCTGGACATGACCATCAGCCCGCGCACCGCCGCGCCCATCCGGGAGCTGGCCCCGCTGCTGCAGGACATCCCGGCCGCCCGCCTGTTCGAGGAGACCCTCAAGCTGTTCCTGGCGGGGGACGGTCTGGCCACCTACAAGCTGCTGCGGGAATACGGGCTGTTCCAGCCGCTGTTCCCCCAGGTAGCCGCCCTGTTCACGCCCCACGGCAACTCGCCCTACGAGCAGTTCATCGAGCAGGCGCTGATGGACACCGATACCCGGGTCCGTGAAGAGAAGCGCGTCACCCCCGCCTTCCTCTACGCCACCCTGCTGTGGGGCGCCGTTGAGGCCCGCGGCCGCGTGCTGGAAAACGAGAGCGGTCTGCCCTGGTACGATGCCTTCATGCTGGCCATCAACGAGGTGCTGGACAACCAGGTGCGGATCATCGCCGTGCCGCGCCGATTCACCACGGACGTGCGCGACATCTGGGCCCTGCAACAGCGCCTGACCCGCCGCCAGGGCAAACACCCCGAGCGCGCCATGGAGCACCCGAAATTCCGTGCGGCCTTCGACTTCCTGTTGCTGCGCAACCAGGTCGAGCGCGGCCTCGGCGAGCTGGCGAGCTGGTGGGAGCGCTATGTGGCCTCCAACCCGGACGTGCGCCCGCAACTGCAACGGGAGGCGACCCGCCGCCCGGCGAGCGGCGAGCGCGCCGACTCCCGCAGCGGTGATGGCGAGAAGCGCAGCGGCAATGGCCGCAACCGCCGTCGCCCCCGTCGCCGCAAGCCGAAGTCGGCAGAGTAAGGATCCGCCGATGATCGAGGTCTTCGTCGCCATCGGCTCCAACCTGGCCGACCCCCTCGGCCAGGCTCGTCGCGCCATCGCCGCGCTGGCGACCCTGCCCGAGTCCGAGCTGCTGCAGACCTCCCACCTTTACGGCAGCCGCCCCATGGGCCCTGCGGATCAGCCGGACTACGTCAATGCCGTGGCGCGCCTTGCCACCCGCCTCAGCCCTCTGGCGCTGCTGGACGAACTGCAGCGCATCGAGCAGGCACAGGGGCGAGTGCGCAAGGATGAGCGCTGGGGCCCCCGGACCCTGGATCTCGATCTGCTGCTGTACGGCGACGAAGTCATCCGGCATGAGCGCCTGACGGTGCCTCACTATGGCATGAAGGAGCGGGAGTTCGTCCTGCTGCCCCTTGCCGAGATAGCCCCCTCCCTGGTGCTGCCCTGCGGCACCCCGCTCACCGAACTGGTTGCCCGCTGCCCGCGCAATGGACTCGCGATCCTGGCCGGTGCAGCAGGCGAGTAGAGAAGAGTAGGAACAACGTAATGAGCAAGATCACCACTACCCATCTGCAGAAGATGAAGCAGGACGGACAGAAAATCACCGCCATCACCGCCTATGACGCCACCTTCGCCAAGCTGTTCGACGACGAGGGCGCCCAGGTGCTGCTCATCGGCGACTCCCTCGGCATGGTATTGCAGGGCGGAGACGACACCCTGGCGGTCAGCATGGACGAGATGGTCTATCACACCCGCTGCGTGGTGCGTGGCACCACCAATGCCCTGGTGGTGACCGACATGCCGTTCATGAGCTACGCCACCCCGGAGCAGACCTACCAGAACGCGGCGCGCCTGATGGCGGCCGGTGCCCGCATGGTGAAGATGGAAGGGGGGGACTGGCTGTGCGACTCCATCCGCCACCTGACCCGTAACGGGGTGCCGGTGTGCGGCCATCTCGGCCTGACCCCGCAATCCGTCCACGTGTTTGGCGGCTTCAAGGTGCAGGGGCGCGACGAGTTCCACGCCCAGGAGATCTACCGCCAGGCGCTGGAGCTGCAAGCGGCCGGCATCCAGTTGCTGGTACTCGAGTGCGTGCCCGTCTCTCTGGCAGAGCGCATCACCAAGGCGCTGCGCATTCCGGTGATCGGCATCGGTGCCGGCCCTGCCACCGACGGCCAGATCCTGGTGATGCACGATGCCTTCGGCATCACCTCCGGTTATGTGCCCAAGTTCACCAAGAACTTCCTGGCCGAGACCGGTGACATGCGTGCCGCCATTCGTCTCTACGTGCAGCAGGTGAGCGAGGGGACCTTCCCCGGCCCCGAGCACTGCTTCAACTGACTTTCTGTCGTCATGAGCGCGGGGGCCTGTGCCCCCGTCTCGCCCTCCCCCCTGACGACCCCCTCTTTTATTGATTCATCTGAAGGTGAACTGACGATGTTGGTTGTGAACAATCCCGCCGCGCTGCGCGAGCAGATCGGTCAATGGCATCGCGAAGGCCGCGCCATCGCATTCGTGCCCACCATGGGCAATCTGCATCAGGGTCATCTCACCCTGGTCGAGGAGGCCCGCCGCCATGGCGACAAGGTGGTGGTCAGCATCTTTGTGAACCCCTTGCAGTTCGACAAGGCCGAGGATCTCGCCAACTACCCCCGCACCCTGGAGCAGGATTGCGCAGCCCTGGAGGCCGCCGGTGTGGACCTGGTCTTCACCCCGACGCCGGAGATCATGTATCCCCAGGGGCTCGCCAGCCAGACCTTCGTCGAGGTGCCCGGCATCTCCAGCCTGCTGGAAGGGGCGCTGCGTCCGGGGCATTTTCGCGGGGTCAGCACCGTGGTCACCAAGCTGTTCAATCTGGTACAGCCGAACGTGGCCTGCTTTGGCGAGAAGGATTACCAGCAGCTCGCGCTCATTCGCAAGATGGTGGCCGACATGGCCATGCCCATCGAGATCGTGGGCGTGCCGACCGTGCGGGCCGAAGACGGGCTGGCCCTCTCTTCGCGCAACGGCTATCTGACCGCTGCCGAACGGGCCATCGCCCCCGAGCTCGCGCGCACCATGAACTGGATTGCCGAGCAGATTGAAGCGGGGAACAGTCACCTCCCCTCCCTGGTTGCCCAGGCCAGCCAACGCCTCGACAACGCGGGATTCAGGACGGATGCCATCGACATCGTCGATGCCGACACCCTGGAATCCGCCAGCGCCGAGAGCCAGCGCCTGGTGATCCTGATGGCCGCCTATCTGGGCAAGGCCCGCCTCATCGACAACCGGGTCGTCGCCCTGCGGGGTTGAGACACGGCAAGGAGACCACGATGTCCAAGAAGGTTTACTGCATCGCCCAGTTCCAGCCCAAGCCGGGCCAGGAGCAGGCCCTGTTCCGCGTCCTGCAAGGGCTCGAACCCGACACCCTGCGTGAAGATGGCTGCCTGCAGTACATCGTCACCCGCCATATCCAGAGCCCCTTTGCCGAGGGGGAGAGCTTCCCCATCGTCTTCAACGAGATCTGGCGCGACATGGCGAGCTTCGAGGCCCACTGCCAGCGCGCCGGTATCAAGGCCTTCTTCGAGCGCTACTGCCTCGCGGATGATGGCCTCGCGGCCAAGTGGAACGTCTGCGTCTACAGCGACGAGCCCGCGGACTACGACGCCCCGGCCCTCTGAGACCGACATGTGCAAATAAAAAGGCGCCCGAGGGCGCCTTTTTGCTGGCGGGTGTGCGCCTCAGTGGCGCAGACCGGTGCCGCGGGAGATGAGCCACCAGGCCATCCCGTAGAGCACCAGGATGAAGCCGATGATGATGAGATAGGCGGTGCCGAGGGGCACGTCGGAGATCCCGAGGAAGCCGTAGCGGAACGCGTTCACCATGTAGATGATGGGGTTCACCTGGGAGACCCCCTGCCAGAACGGCGGCAGCAGGGTGATGGAGTAGAAGACGCCCCCCAGATAGGTCAGGGGAGTCAGGATGAAGGTCGGGATGATGCTGATGTCATCGAACGACTTCGCGAACACCGCGTTGATGAGCCCCCCCAGGGAGAAGAGGATGGAGGTGAGCAGCACGGTCACGCAGACGCTGAACAGGTGATGGATCTGCAGCGGCACGAAGAACAGCGACACCAGGGTGACGATGAGGCCGACACAGAGGCCGCGCGCCACGCCACCGCCCACATACCCCGCGATGATGATGTAGTTGGGCACCGGCGCCACCAGCAGCTCCTCCACGTTGCGCTGGAACTTGGCGCTGTAGAAGGAAGAGGCGACGTTGGAGTAGGAGTTGGTGATGACCGACATCATGATGAGGCCGGGCACGATGAACTCCATGTAGCTGAAGCCCCCCATGTCGCCGATGCGCGAGCCGATGAGGTTGCCGAAGATGACGAAGTAGAGGCTCATGGTGATGGCGGGCGGCACCAGGGTCTGGATCCAGATCCGGGTGAAGCGGCTCACTTCCTTGGCCAGAATGCTCTTGAAGGCGATGTAATAGGTCATGGGGTTCATGCTTTGCGACCCTCCTCTACCAGATTGACGAACAGCTCTTCCAGCCGGTTCGCCTTGTTGCGCATGCTGAGCACCTTCACCCCCTGGGCGGAGAGCTGCTCGAACAGGCTGTTGAGGGACTGGCTCTTCTCCAGCTCCACTTCCAGGGTGTTCTCATCCTGCATCCGGCCGTTGAACTCGGGCAGGGCCGGTACGGTGGAACCCGGCACCAGATCCAGCAGGAAGGTCTCGCGACCCAGCTTGCCGAGCAGGCTCTTCATGCTGGTGTTCTCGATGAGACGGCCCTTGTCGATGATGCCGATGTTGCGGCACAGCATCTCGGCCTCTTCCAGGTAGTGGGTGGTCAGGATGATGGTCACCCCCTGCTCGTTGAGATCCTTGAGGAAACTCCACATGGAACGGCGGATCTCGATGTCCACCCCGGCGGTCGGCTCATCCAGGATCAGCAGCTTGGGCTCATGCATCAGGGCGCGGGCGATCATCAACCGGCGCTTCATGCCACCGGAGAGAGTGCGGGCCGCCATGTCGCGCTTGTCCCACAGATCGAGCTGGCGCAGATACTTCTCGGCGCGCACCTTGGCCTCGGCCCGCGGCACCCCATAGAAACCGGCCTGGTGAGTCACTATCTGGCTCACCTTCTCGAACTGGCTGAAGTTGAACTCCTGGGGCACCAGGCCGAGCTGGGACTTGGCCAGCTCCAGATCGGTATCGATGTCATGACCGAATACCTTCACCTTGCCGGCACTCTTGTTGACCAGTGAGCTGATCACGCCGATGGTGGTGGATTTGCCCGCCCCGTTGGGACCGAGCAGGGCGAAGAAATCCCCCTGTTTGACGGTGAGATCGATGCCCTTGAGGGCTTCGACGCCCCCCTGATAGGTCTTCTTCAGACCGCTGATTTCCAATGCGTTCATTGCAACCCCTGTGATGGATGAGCCCATCTCGAGACAGAAAAGGCGGCTGTGACGCCGCCTGAAGACAGTCGATGGCGGGCCGGCCAGCCTGCCTTGCTACTTCGGACCCGGCTTACTCTTGCGGTACCACCTTGCCGATGAAAGGCAGGTTACGGTACTTCTGGGCGTAGTCAATGCCACAACCCACCACGAACTCGTCCGGGATGGAGAAGCCAAGCCAGTCCACCGGCACCTGAACCTCGCGGCGGGACGGTTTGTCCAGCAGGGTGCAGATGGCCAGGGATTTCGGCTCGCGCAGAGAGAGGATCTCGCGCACCTTGTTGAGGGTGTAACCGGTGTCGATGATGTCCTCCACGATCACCACGTCCTTGCCTTTGATGTCGTCATCCAGATCCTTGAGGATGCGCACGTCACGGGTGCTGTGCATGCCGGAGCCATAGCTGGAGGCAGTCATAAAGTCCAGGGTGATGGGCAACTGGCACTGACGGCAGAGATCCGCCAGGAAGACGCAGGAGCCGCGCAACAGGCCGATCATGACCACTTCCTCGGAGCCCTGGTAACGGGCGGTAATCTCTTCACCCAGCGTGGCGATCCGGGCTGCAACCTCGGCCTCGGGGATCATCACCTCGACAATGTGTTTCATCACATACTCCAATAATGACCAAAGGGTTATTGGCCGTTCATTAACGTCAAAACCGAGGATTCTACCACTCCAACCAGTGGGCGTCAGGCATACGTGATGCTTTTATCGGCTTATTTTAATTGATAGAGTTAGCAAGCCTTCGGGCATTATCGGTGACAATACTATAAACACCATAATCAATAACTATTAGATGAAAAAACTATGGAACCACGCGCAGAAATAAGACGTCGAACCCGGCTTTCGCCGGAGGCTCGCCGTGATCAATTGATGGAGTGTGCCGTCGAGGTATTTTCCCGTCGCGGCATCGGCCGTGCCGGGCATGCCGAAATAGCCGAACAGGCAAAGGTCTCGGTTGCGACCGTTTTTAACTATTTCAATACTCGTGAAGATCTGGTCGACGAAGTGCTGACAGAAATCGAAGCCTTCGTACAGCAGATCCTCGAACAGGCCTACAACGGTCAGGGCTCCGCCAGGGAGAGCATTCACCGCCACGTGAAGCTGTTCGTTGACGCCGCCTATGACAAGCCCGATCACGCCAGCATCTGGCTGGAGTGGAGCTCCTCGGTGCGGGAAGAAGTGTGGCCTCGCTACACCCGGCTGCTGGACAAGGCGCTGGAGCGCATTGCCCCCCACCTGCAACGGGCCATCGACAACGGCGAGATCCAGAGCGTGCTGTCGGCGCAGGATCTGGCCCGCTCCCTGACCGGTTTTGGCTATGTGATGATGCAGATGATCAATCAGCCGCAGCGTCCGAGCCGGGAAGAGGTGACTGATTTCCTGTTCAAGTACGTGACGGCCCCCATCCAGGCCAGCTGACTCGCGCAGATGTTGACAAAGCGGCGCCGGGCTTTAGAGCCCGGCGCCGCTTTTTGTCCGCTCCCCGCAGTATCAGTGGCTGGCATAACCCCAGCGACTGGTCAACTCATGCTCGACACCCAGATGATCGAGGATGCGGGCGACCATGAAGTCCACCAGATCCTCGATGCTTTTCGGTTCATGGTAGAACCCTGGCGCCGCCGGCATGATGGTCACGCCAAGACGGGCAAGCTTGAGCATGTTCTCCAGATGGATCGCCGAGAAGGGGCTCTCCCGGGGCACCAGAATCAGCTGGCCCCGCTCCTTGATCACCACGTCTGCCGCGCGCTCCAGCAGGTTGTCCGAGGTGCCGTTGGCAATGGCCGAGACGGTGCCCATGGAGCAGGGGCAGACCACCATCTGTTTGGGGGCCGCCGAGCCGGAAGCCACCGGCGAGAACCACTCCTCCTTGCCGCAGGCGACGATCTGACCCTCTTTGGCACCATAATGGCGACAGAGGTACGCCGACAGCTCCCTGGGGGAGCCCGGCCAATCCTGCTGCTGCTCGGTCTTGAGCACAACCCTGGCCGCCGAGGAGGCGAGCAGGAAGACCCGATAGTCCGCCTGCACCAGGCATTCCAGCAGGCGCAGGGCATAGGGAGCGCCGGAGGCGCCTGTCAGCGCCAGGGTGATGGCCTTGTTCATGATGCGCTCTGCAGCTCCTTCAGGCGGGCGATCAGCTTGTCGTGAATGCCGCCGAAGCCGCCGTTGCTCATGATCAGAATATGATCCCCTGGGCGGCTCTCGGCCACCAGGGCGCCAATCAGGGCATCAAGGCCCTCGAATACCCGGGCAGGCCGGGTCATGTGGGCCGTCACCTCCCCCAGATCCCAGCCGATGTTGGGGGGCTGGAAGAAGAACACCTCGTCGGCACCGTCAAAGCAACCGGCCAGCTCCTCCTTGTGAACCCCGAGCTTCATGGTGTTGGAGCGGGGCTCCAGCACCGCCAGGATGCGGGCCTTGCCCACCTTGGCGCGCAGTCCACCCAGGGTGGTCTCGATGGCGGTGGGGTGGTGAGCGAAGTCGTCATAGACGCTGATGCCGGCCACTTCCCCTTTCAGCTCCATGCGCCGCTTGGGGGACTTGAACTGGCAGAGGGCGTTGATCCCGTGCTCTACCATGACACCGGCATGGCGGGCGGCGGCGATGGCCATCAGACCGTTGTTGACGTTGTGCTCTCCGATGCACTCCCAGTGCACCTCCCCCTGTTTCACGCCATCCAGCCACACCTCGAAGGCGGAGCCGTCATCGGCCAGCTTCACCGCCTTCCACTTGGCATCGTCCTGGCCAACCAGCTCCACCTCGCTCCAACAGCCCATCTCGCGCACGGCGGTAAGGTTGTCATCGCCTTTGGGGAAGAGCACCCGGCCGTTGCTCGGCACGGTGCGCATCAGGTGGTGGAACTGGCGCTGGATGGCGGCGAGATCCGGGAAGATGTCGGCGTGGTCGAACTCCAGGTTGTTCATCACCAGGGTGCGCGGATGATAGTGGACAAACTTGGATCGCTTGTCGAAGAAGGCGCAGTCATATTCGTCCGCTTCAATCACAAAGAAGGGAGCCGAGCCGAGACGGGCGGAAACCGGGAAGTTGCCCGGCACGCCACCGATGAGGAAACCGGGTTCCAGCTTGGCATACTCCAGCACCCAGGCCAGCATGCTGGCGGTGGTGGTCTTGCCATGGGTGCCCGCGACGGCCAGCACCCAGCGATCCTTCAGCACGTGCTCCAGCAGCCACTGGGGGCCGGAGATATAGGGCAGATTGCGGTCCAGCACATATTCCACACAGGGGTTGCCACGGCTCATGGCATTGCCGATCACCACCAGATCCGGCGCCGGATCGAGCTGGGAGGGGTCGTAGCCTTCGGTCAGTTCGATGCCCTGTTGCTCGAGCTGGGTGCTCATGGGGGGATAGACGTTGGCGTCGGAGCCGGTCACCCGATAGCCAAGCTGTTTTGCCAACACCGCCAGACCACCCATGAAGGTGCCGCAGATCCCGAGAATGTGAATGTGCATACCGCTGCCTTTTCCAGTAAAGGGAGTGCGCATTCTAGGGTCTGTTGACCCGGTGGCACAAGCCGCGCCCATGGGGAGCGAAGGCATCCGCGCCCGCAGACGACAGAAATCGGGCAAGCGCGGGGAAAAGCCACCCTCCGCCACGCCACCCGGCCCTTGAAATATGGTCATTTGACGGGACATCGCTATAATGTCGGCCTGCAAACTTGACTCCAACACTCAAAGGAAACGTCATGAGCCTGAACCTGGTACCGGCCGGCAAGAGCCTGCCTGACGACATCTACGTCATCATCGAAATCCCGCAGAACGCCGACCCGATCAAATACGAAGTCGACAAGGACAGCGGCGCCATCTTCGTTGACCGTTTCATGTCCACCCCGATGTTCTACCCGTGCAACTACGGTTACGTGAACGCCACCCTGTCTCTGGACGGGGATCCGGTCGACGTGCTGGTTCCTACTCCCTACCCACTGCTGGCCGGCTCCGTCATCCGCTGCCGCCCGGTCGGTGTGCTGAAGATGACCGACGAATCAGGCGAAGACGCCAAGATCGTGGCCGTTCCCCACTCCAAGCTGACCAAGCAGTACGATCACATCCAGGATGTGAACGATCTGCCCGAGTTGCTGAAAGCTCAGATCCAGCACTTCTTCGAGCGCTACAAAGAGCTGGAAGCGGGCAAGTGGGTCAAGGTGGAAGGTTGGGGCGACAAGGCCGCTGCCGAAGCCGAGATCAAGACCTCTGCCGAGCGTTACGCTGCAAAATAAGCGTATTCCTCGCAAAAAAGGCGCCTTATGGCGCCTTTTTTATTGGTCGTTGCGGGGACGCTCCGGGGGGATCCCCCTGGATATAGAGGTCGCGCCCGTTTTGCCGATAGGGGCGGTAATAGTCATCACCGCAGCGATATTCCTGACCGGCGCCTCCCACCAGATCGCAGTTGACCGGCAGCACCTCCAGCCACTTGATGGCCTGCTGGAAGCGCAGCCACTCCTGCCATTCATGCTCCCGGGCCAGCTGATCCCGCAGGGCGAAGGTATCCGCGCTGGACAATCCCTGATTGACGATGACCTGCCCCGCCAGCGCCGGCGTGCCCACCAATATCAGCAGAAACCGTGAAACAAGCTTCATGATGATTTCCTCCATGACTTATTTCCTGAATTAAATTTAAAGTCAGATCAGATAATTACCAATATATCTGTCACCAGACCAATCCAAATGCCGGTCACTCACCTAGTTGTTTATTATCAACCCAGGCGGAGGCGCACCATGAAACTGGCACAAGGCTTTCTGTGCAGTCTGCTCTTCGGCACCATGGCGCAGGCCAACGAGATCAACCTGAGCTGGCAGTGGCAATCTGCGGATGGT
The DNA here is from genome assembly GCF_019048585.1 of Aeromonas sp. FDAARGOS 1418. Classification (NCBI taxonomy): domain Bacteria; kingdom Pseudomonadati; phylum Pseudomonadota; class Gammaproteobacteria; order Aeromonadales; family Aeromonadaceae; genus Aeromonas; species Aeromonas sp. FDAARGOS 1418. The sequence continues at coordinate 45,320 of NZ_CP077387.1, forward strand.
CAGCAAAAGCACCTGCAATTGACGGCGGATGAGCGCACCTTTTCAGCCAGCCGTCACGAGATGACACAGCTCGACACCGCCCTCAACTTCCCGCTGGAAACACTCTACTCCTACATCAGTCCGCGCCTCTACAACAGCATCAACCAGATCAACCAGCACAGCCCGGAGACGGCCACCAAGTTCCGCAACCTGGAACAGGCCTTTACCCTGCACGACAGCAGCCTCGAATCCGCCCAGTTCTGGCAGGCCTACCGGCAATATCAGGAGGACGCCTTCTACGAGATGCGGGTCCAGCCCTGCGTGCACCCGGCCAATCAGAAGCTGCCCTGTGTGCGCCCCAACTACTCCCAGCTGTTCTATCAGTTCAAGGGAGACCTCAAACCCCTGGCACAGCAGTTTTCGGCCAAGGATCTCGCCACCAGCGTCACCCTGCTGCAGGAGTGGCTGAGCGGCATCCCCACCCCGCCCGAGCAGATGGACCACTTCGCTCCGCCCTTGCAGGCCCTGCAGGACAACAAGGCCGACAGCGACGAGAAGGCGCTGCTCATGGCCAGTCTGCTGGCGGAGCTGGCGCCCCAGTACAGTCTCAGCATCATCTATCCGAACATCAGCATCGGCAGCGTCTCGCCGGCCTGGCTCGCCATCACGGCCGACAGCGGCCTTGAGGGAGACACCCTGGTAATCGGCAATCAGCGCCACGTGCTGCTCACCGGTTCTCCCCTGCTGGCCCAGCAGATGACCATGGCCCAGATTCCCTTGATCAGTGAACCGCTCTACTAGCCTCTTCTGACCATCACTTGCTTTTGATGGATGACATGCCATCCTTGCCGCCGTCATTGGGGGGATGGCGACCATGTTGACAAGATCACCGTCGCACCCTGCATTATTTAACACTTTTTAAACAGATCCGATCAGTTTAGGATGTTCAGGGTCCCATTCCCTCGACCCAAAAATCGTTATAACATCACAAAGGAGTGTCATCCGGATGAAACATCTCGTGCTTACTCTGGCGCTGCTGCCAACCCTGGTCATGGCCCACAACATCAAGGAATCAACCCAGGTGCCGCTGGTCAACATCAGCGACAAGGGGGAGCTGGTGCTCAAGGAGAAGGAGATCAGCTATCAGCCCTGGCAGAGCAAGGTCCTGACCGGCAAGGTCTTCCTGATCCAGCACATCGCGGGTCGCTCCAGCGCCAAGGAGCTCAATGCCCCCATGATCGAGGCGATCAAGGCGGCCAAGCTGCCCCACGACAAGTACCAGACCGTCACCATCATCAACAGCAATGACGCCATTTGGGGCACGTCCGGTTTCGTGAAGAGCAGTGCCGAGGACAGCAAGAAAGAGTTCCCTTGGTCCGCCATGGTGCTGGATGCCAAGGGGATGGCCCGCAACGCCTGGGCGCTCACCCCGGAAAGTTCGGCCATCATACTGCTGGATAAAGAGGGCAAGGTGCTGTTTGCCAAAGATGGCCAGCTCGATGCCGCCGAGATAACCAAGGTGATGGGGCTCATCCAGTCCCATCTCTGAATCAGAGAGAAGGGCGCTGATGGCGCCCTTTCCACAAGGGTCTATGGGTCGTTCCACACTGACAATCTGGGTGTTGCTGCTGGGCTGGTTGTGGATGCAACCGGCGCTGGCACAGCACCCTCTTGAAGCGGCCCTGCCCGATCACGGTCATGCCTGCACCCTCTGCGTCCTGCATCTGGATGGCAAGCTGGCACTGACGCCGACCCCCGTTCTCCCTCCCCTCTCCTGTGGCATCGACCGGTATATCGGCACTCCCCAACCGAGGGCGGCCATCGGCTCCACGGGACATCGCCGTATCCGCGCCCCGCCGCCCCTTCATTGTTTCTTTTTTTGAACCAATCTTTTCTCTATTTATTCAAAAGGATTAACGATGAAAGCAGTCACCCTGTTGCTGGCCGCTGCCGCCTTCGGCGCCCAGGCCCATCACGACGAACACGAAAGCCACAGCCACGGTGCCCATGAGCACGGTCACGGCCACCTCAACCTGGTACTCGACGGCAACCAGCTGATGATCGAGTTGCAGGCCCCTGCCGCCGATCTGGTGGGCTTCGAGCATGCCGCCAACACCGATGAGGAGAAAGCGCAGTATGCCAAGGCGGTGGCCCGCCTCCAGCAGCCCGACGCCCTCTTCCGTTTCGACCCGGCCGCCGGCTGCAAGCTGACCCAGCAGGAGCTGCAGGCCGCCAAGGAAGATCATGACCATGAGCACGAGCACGAGCACGAGCACGACAAGGCTGATGGCGCTCACGATGAACACCATCACGACGACGCGGGCCATGCGGACATGGGGGCCATGTACACCTACACCTGCGCTACCCCGGCCAAGCTCACCGGTCTCGAGGCCACCCTGTTCAGCCTCTACCCGAGCCTGGAGAAGCTGAGCGTGCAGGGCATACTGCCCACCGGCCAGACTGCCGCCGAACTGACTCCGTCCGCCAACAAACTGGGCTGGTAACACCATGAAACATGCCGTGGTTGAGATCCGTGATCTGGCCTTTGCCTGGCCGGGTCACGAAGCCGTCCTCGATCTGCCCGCCCTTCGCATCCACGAGGGTGAGCGCGTCTTCATCAAGGGCCCATCGGGTTGTGGCAAGTCCACCCTGCTCGGGTTGCTGGCCGGTATCCAGACCGCCAACCACGGCAGCCTGGAGGTGCTGGGCCAGCCCCTGGCCCGGCTTTCCAGCCGCGCTCGTGACCAGTTCCGGGCGGCCAATCTGGGGTACATCTTCCAGCAGTTCAATCTGCTGCCGTTTCTCTCGGTGCAGGACAACGTCACCGCTGCCCTCACCTTTTCACCCGCCAAGCGGGCCCGCCTGACAGGGAGCCCCGAGCAGGAGGCGCGCCGCCTGCTGGCAGAACTGCAACTGCCGGATGAGGCGCTCCATCGCCCCGTCCACGCCCTCAGCATCGGCCAGCAGCAGCGAGTCGCCGCCGCCCGCGCCCTGATAGGCTCCCCTCCTCTGGTGATCGCCGACGAGCCCACCTCGGCCCTGGACACCGACAACCGGGCCGCCTTCATCCGGCTGCTGTTCGAGGAGTGCGACAAGCAGGGGTCTACCCTGGTCTTCGTCAGTCACGATCCCTATCTGGAGCCCCTCTTCCCCCGGGTGGAGAACCTGCAACAGCTCAACCGGAGGGCGGCATGACCACACGCCATCATCTCGCAGCCCGTCCGGCCATCTCCCCTTCACTGCGGAGGCTTTCATGCTGAAACTCGCCCTGCAAAGTCTCTGGGCCCGTCGCCTCACCGCCGGGCTCACCCTGCTGGCCGTCGCCATCAGCGTCACCCTACTGCTCGGGGTGGAGCGGGTGCGCAGTCAGGCACGGGACAGCTTCGCCAACACCGTCTCGGGTACCGATCTCATCGTCGGCGCCCGCTCCGGCCAGGTGAACCTGCTGCTCTATTCGGTGTTTCGCATCGGCAACCCCACCAACAACGTGGGCTGGGACTCCTACCAGGCCATCAAGGCCAGGCCCGGTATCGCCTGGACCATCCCCCTCTCCCTTGGCGACTCCCACAAGGGGTTTCGCGTGCTCGGCACCAATGGGGACTACTTCACCCACCTGAAGTACGGCCAGCAGCAGGCGCTCGTCCTGCGCGAAGGTCGCCCCTTCGAAACGCCGTTTGAAGCGGTGCTGGGTGCCCAGGTGGCCGAAAAGCTCGGCTATCACCTGGATCAATCCATCGTCATCGCCCATGGCGCCGGCAACACCTCGTTCAGCCAGCACGACAACATGCCGTTCAAGGTGGTGGGGATCCTGGCCCCCACCGGCACCCCCATCGATCGCACCATTCATGTGCCGCTGGCGGGCATAGAGGCGATCCACCTGGGCTGGGACACCGGTCGTCACAGCAAGAACGTGACCCCGGAACAGGCGATGGCGCTGGATCTCACCCCCAAGACCATCACCGCCTTCATGGTGGGGCTGAGCAACCGGATCCTGGCGTTCCAGTTGCAGCGCAGCGTCAACACCTATCCCAGGGAGCCCCTGATGGCCATCCTGCCGGGGGCCGCCCTGCAGGAGCTCTGGGGGCTGATGAGCGTGGCGGAGACCGCCCTGTCGGTGATCGCGGGCTTCGTGGTGGTGGCGGGCCTCATCGGTATGCTGACCACCCTGCTCGCCGGCCTCAACGAGCGGCGCCGCGAGCTCGCCATTCTGCGCTCCCTGGGGGCGGGCCCTGCCCACCTCTTCCTGCTGCTGGCGCTGGAGGCGATGGCGCTCACCACGGCGGGCATCGCCCTCGGGGTGGCCGCGCTCTATCTCGGTCAGGGGCTTGCTAGCCCCTGGCTGCTCAGCCACTATGGCCTGCAAATGAGCCTGGGTCTGCCGAGCGCCTATGAGTGGCAACTGCTGGGCCTGGTCTGGCTGGCGGGCATGGTGATCGGGCTGCTGCCTGCCGCCCGCGCTTACCGCTACAGCCTGAGCGACGGCATGAGCATTCGCGTCTGACCCGACGCATCCGACCAAGAGAGAAGAACAGATGATGAAGTGGAAAATAGTGGCGCTGCTGGCCAGCCTGCTGGTACTGCCTGCCATGGCCGTAGATTACAAGACCATCGACTGGGATATCCTCATCCCGGAGGGGGAAAAACTGCTGCCACCGCCCCAGGTCAGCCATGACGGCGACTTCTCCTCGGTGCCGCAGCCGGTGGGGGGCGTCAACAAGAAGCTGGACAATCAGGAGGTGCGGATCCCCGGGTTCGTGGTGCCCCTGGAAGGGGATGCCAAGACCGTCACCGCCTTCCTGCTGGTCCCCTACTTCGGCGCCTGCATTCACGTACCGCCCCCGCCCACCAACCAGGTGATCTACGTGAGCTACCCCAAGGGGGCGCCGGTGGATGACCTCTGGGACGCCATCTGGGTCAAGGGCAAGATGCACACCGTCAGCTCCAGCCACGAGATGGCCACCGCTTCCTACTCCATGGACGCGGTCGAGGTCAGCGTCTACGAAGAGTGAGCCCCTGATGGCCTCCCCCGGGAGGCCATTTTTTTATCCCGTGACGACCCCGGCAAAGGGATTGTTCATGGATCTGGTTGGAGTAACATTCACTACCAGACCTTGCCATCACGGAGCCAGCATGGCTGACCTGCCCCCCAAGAAAGAGAGTTCCATCCTGAGCAGCCAGGAGCAGACCCTGCGCCTGGCCCGCAGCCGCGGCATCGATGGCATGCTCACCCGCAACAGCGACAGCACCTTCGAGCAGCGCGCCACCTTCCGCCAGCTGGCGGAGCAGGCCACCCGCCAGCGCAATCTGGAATCCATCATGGTGATGGCCGCGCGCCACTGCGAAGAGACTGCCGCCGGCGGCGAGATAGACAGCGACTGGCTTACCCGCTTCCTGCAACTGGCCGAAGACATCAGCATGACCCCCATGCAGCAGTTGTGGGGCCGCATCTTCGCCCTGGAAGTGGCGACCCCGGGCCGCTTCTCCATCCGTGCCCTCAACACCCTCAAGGAGATGACCCAGCGCGAAGCCCAGCTGTTCCAGCGCATCTGCGCCCTCTCCTGTCACTACGAGGGCAGCGACGAGCAGCGTCTGCTGCTGGGCATGCACAAGGGGGCCAGCCTGCTCAGTCGCGCCAAGGTCACCCGGATGGGGCTCGGCAAATACCGGGTGCCCTACAGCGCCCTACTGCTGCTGTGCGATCTCGGGCTGCTGCACCGTGGCGAGCTCGAATCCGGTCCCCTGCCCGCCGACGGGGTCGAGCTGGCCTTTGGCAACCAGCGCTGGCGTCTGCGCCAACGCCAGAGCAACCTCACCCTGCTCTATTACCGGCTCACCCCCATCGGCAACGAGCTTGCCCTGCTGCTGGACGAGCCCCCCCTGGAAGAGTACCTGCAGGATCTGAAGACCCTGCTCTCCACCCACCTGCTGATAGAGACCCAGATGCCGGCCCCGGTCAGCGAGCCGGATCTGCCCGCCTGAGACTGGCGGAGGCCCCGGCCCCGCCTTGCCAAATTGCGAAACCCGCCCCGCCATTGCCAAAACGGCTCCCAAAAAGCGAATCCTGGCGGCAGGGGCAGACGCGAGCCCGGGCCATGCTCCCCCCTCTGCGGGTTTTGAGCGCAAAAGAGACATATAGAACGCAATTTAAGCGTTTTTGGGCACTCTGGTGTACGAATTGCAACCAGACTCTCTTTCCTCTGTCAGGCAGGAAGTACCATGAGAGTCAATCAACCCGTTACCCAGCGTGAGCGCCTCTACCCGTCGCACCAGAACCTGATTTCCACCACGGATCTGGAGAGCCGCATCACCTATGCCAACGACGAGTTCTGCCAGATAGCCGGCTTCACCCTGGAGGAGCTGCAAGGGGCGCCCCACAACCTGGTCCGCCACCCCGACATGCCGCCCCAGGCGTTTGCCGACATGTGGCGCCATCTGCGGGAAGGCAAAAGCTGGATGGGCCCGGTCAAGAACCGCTGCAAGAACGGGGATCACTACTGGGTCAACGCCTTCGTCACCCCCATTCAGGACGCAAGCGGCAAGGTGGTGGAGTACCAGTCGGTGCGCACGGCGCCGGACGACGCGATCAAGCAGCGTGCGGAGCGGGTCTATGACGAGATGCGCCGCGGCAAGACCCCCCGGGCCCTGCGCCTGCCCCCCTGCTGCCACACCCTGGGGATCCACCTCTGCCTGATGGCGCTGCTGGCCAGTCTGGTCACCCTCGGCTATCAGCACGGCCCGGGCTGGCCTCTGCTCATCGGCGCCCTGCCCCTGGTGGTTGCGCTCGTCATCTGCCAGACCCTCTCCCGGCGCCTCGCCCGGCTGGAGACCCTGGCCCGCCACCGTTTCGACAACCCCTTGATGCAACTGCTGTATACCGGTCGGGTCGATCGTCTGGCTGCCGTCGAGCTCGCCATGAAGATGAACCAGGCCGAGTTCAATGCGGTGCTGGCCCGCACCCAGCAGACCTGCCAGCAGATCGTGCAGGCGGCGCAGACGGATCTGAACAATGCCGAGTCCATCACCGGCAACCTGCAACAACAGCAGGCCCAGACCAACCAGGTCGCGACCGCCATCACCGAGATGACGGCGTCCATTCGCGAGGTCTCCCACAGCTCGATCGCCTCCTCGGACAGCCTGGACAACACCGCCGTGCTGTTTCGGGAGGGCAATCGCAGCGTGCTCGATACCGTGGCGGCGGTGGAAGGGGTTCACGGCGAGCTGCTCACCTCCCGCGCCGTGATAGAGGCGCTGGCCAGCCAGTGCCGCGCCATCGACGGCATCCTGGATGTCATCAACAACATCGCCAACCAGACTAACCTGCTGGCCCTCAATGCGGCCATCGAGGCGGCCCGGGCGGGCGAGTCCGGTCGCGGCTTCTCGGTGGTGGCGGACGAAATCCGCACCCTCGCCATCAAGACCCAATCCTCCACCGGCGAGATCCAGCAGATGATAAGCCTCTTGCAGGCCAGCGCCGACGATGCCCAGCAGGCCATGGCGCAAGGGGAACAGCTCTCCGCCAGTTGCCGCCTCAAGGCCGCCGCCACCGGCGATATCCTGCAACAGATAAGCGAACGCCTGTTGCAGGTGACCGCAGGCAGCAACCAGATAGCCCAGGCAATGCAGGAGCAATCCCTGGTCACCCAGGACATCCACCACAGCGTGCTGGACATCAAGCGTCTGGCCGACGACTCCAGCCAGGGCAGCCGCCACGCCGTGCAGGGCATCATTGCCCTCGTGAAGCAGCTCGGGGATCTGGAGCGGCTGGTACGCCAGTTCCAGCAGCATCCCGCCACCCGGCCAACCAGCACCGCCCTGACCAGCGGCCAACCCCTGCTGGCACGCTAAGCCTTCACGGAGCAAACCAGACCCAAAGACCGTGCGTTAACAATAAAAACGGGCCCCTGCCGTCACCGGCAGCGGGCCCCTCTTTTGGGTGGTGCATGGGCGTCTGAGCGGGTTTCACATTCGAGTCCTCGACTGAACCCGCGGCTCTTTCGCCCCATCCCAACCACCTGCTCGCCCGTGCCAGGCCGACCCTCTCGGCTGCACCGCATGGCCCTCGGCAGGGCAATGACCTCACTCCCCCATCCATACACCGTGAATGTTGGGCGTTAGGCCTTGAGCGTTGAGCGGGAAGCGGGAAGCGGGAAGCGGGAAGCGGGAAGCGGGAAAGCATTGCGCCTTGAGATCCCTCTTATCCAACCTGCCGCAGGCCCCGCTGCCCCCCAATTTATTGATCTTACCCGAGAAATCGCCCGCTCCCTCTTCCCTAACCAGCTCCGTTCGGTAACATGGCAATCGGGATCACCTCTTGTCGGAGTCAGCCATGAACCAGACCGGAGCAACACCGCAGGGAAAGCGCAGCAGGCTGGAGGCTGAAATTCAGGGGCGGTAGCGTGTTTTTTGCCGGTTGGTGCAGAGCGCAGCGGCGCCCAACAGACGAGCATGGTCACATGAACCAGAGTGGGATAAAGATGGATGGGGTCGAACGGTAACTAAAAATAGGTGATGCAACCAAAGTCAGACTGGACTTCCAGCCACGTTGTATTGCTCCTGATGAGGTTGATGTCCCTCTCGGTTTTGGCGTTGAAATTCTATTTTCTGCTGCACACATGATCGATATTGAACGACCACCTCAAGAGTATATTGATTGGCAATGAGGTCAAAAGCCAGAGGGAACCTGGTCACGAAACGGATGCACAATCGATGCGTAAAAAGAAACTGTCATCGCTCGGTGTTTTCATTCCCATTGACCTAAATGGTTATTTTTGTTGCCGCAGAGTTTAGCGGTTGTATGTTATCAGCCCCTTGGTGGGCATTACTATTCACAAGGACGTGTCATGAAAAAATCCTCTATTGGTGCTGTGTTTTTACTTAGTTCAAGTGCGTTAGCCAACCCATATAAAAGTGAATTTGTTGATGTGGCATTTCAAATACAAGAAGGAAAGAATACATTTCAACTGGTCTGTCAACCCAAGCTCACCATGGGGGAACTGCCCAAAAACTGGGTTGATACCTGCAATGAGATTGGCAAGAAGTTTTTGGAGTTGGCTGTCGAAAGCGGAATAAAGGTTGACCCCATTGACAACGCGTTTGGTTTGGCTGGTGAACTTGCTCAAAAAATGTCGAGTGACTTGCCAGAGAATGTTGTCCCCACACAAATTATTAGCCGTGAATTTGGTGGTTAATCGCTTATAGCAAGATGATATTGTCAACAGCAGCCAGGCTGGGGCGATTTACACTGCGCTTCAGCCGCCCCAAAGCCTGGCGTTAGGAATAGATTATGAAACATATTTTCACCATTATGCTTTCTTTACTTTTTATAATCGCATGTGACGACATGTCTGTCACCACATCAACTGGAGAACATGCCTCTTCCAGCTCATCCACGTCATCATCTTCGGAGAGGGAAATCACGCTATCAGGTGAGAGCGGGCATGCCTTCATTGGTGAGGATGAACTCGTATTAAAAGACGAGATGGTTTTTATAAATGGTAAACTATTCGCGAACGCGCCTTCTGGTTCAACCGTCTGGTATGTTATCAAAAACGATGTTAAATCACTTTATGTAAATGAAAAATCAATTCCTATCGGGAACTAATTTCTTCCCGAAAAAATTAAATTGATTATTTTTTCATGAAAACGTGCACAAGGTCTTCCACCATAACTGAAACATTAGGCTTTCAGGGTAAAATCGAGGCGATGAGTTATATATTATATTCGGTCACTGGTGGCTATTTATATCATTCCTGGAAAATGAATACTTCGGTAGCTATTGGGACACTCACCATTTCCTCATCACTATTAGGTCAAGAAAAATGCAAATCCGGGCAATATCTTTACTCTTGCTCCTTTTGACATGCTCAGTGAGCGCGAAAGATATCATGACTCGTACAGCGAGTAGAGACGATAGCTCTCATATCTCGTATTATTTGGTTCCACATTCCTATGACACAGATACACTGCTGTTGATCCTGCAAGGCTCTGATTGCAATAGTGTGTTGAAAATAGACTCTATACTCACCGACTATAAGAATGTCTGGCCAGGAGCTGATGTTTTGCTAATCGAAAAGTACGGCATCAATCGCAAATTAAAATACAGTAAAGATGCCGAACGCAAGGATTGCCCTGCTCAGTACCTTGAAAAGGACAGCCCTGCCCAGCGGGTCGCGGATATCAACACTGTGCTCGGTATCGTTCGAAAAGACGGGCAATACAAAAAGCTCATCCTCTTGGGCGGCAGTGAAGGGGCCGTTATCGCCAACCTGGTGAGTGCAGATATTGACTCTATCGATGCCACCATCGCCTTTAATGGCGGTGGCCGCTGGTTTATCGATGACGTCTCACACAGCATCGCGGTAAAGCATAAAAACCCCGAAGCGGCGAGAAAAGAGATCGACGGTTTTAAAGGGTTTGCCGAGCATATGCTTAACAACGAACCCTTTGAGCTTGATGTGAGCGGACATGGCTATCATTGGTGGCAGCAGATGCTCTCCATCGATCAGCTTGATATCCTTAAAAAGGTAAAGTCTCCTTTGCTGGTCGTGCAGGGGGGAATGGATACTTCGGTATCACCGCAAAAAACAGATGAAATGATGCAGCGCCTTGAAGAATTCGGGAAGAATAATATCGAGTATCGGCGTTACGAAGCACTCGATCACGGGTTGAAAGACAGCGACGGGAAAAGCCTGCGCAAAGAGGTTATCCGCGATATAAATATATGGTTAAGGTCGAAGCTAGGTAACCCAGCCAATACATCCAGCGGCAACTGATTGAAGCTAGACTGGCTGGTAAATGCCCTATTTATACCGTGATAGCAGTTTGTTAATTCACCTCTTGCCGCAGTCAGCTATGAGTCAGACCAGAGCCACACCACAGAGAAAACGTAACAAACTGAAGACTAGAATTCAGGGTCGGTAGCATTGTCGGTGCTTTTCTTGGTCGACCCCCTTACTGTTTCTATATTCGGTGGTAATAGTTGCGTCAAAGAGAGGAAGTCCAGTAAACACGTTCAACTTCAAAGGCTGGCATGTAATTCATTTATTTAAAATGTCATTTCTCATGCCCTTTATCAGGGTGAACCGGAGTTAGATGGAAGGCGGAATTAACGTGTTAGTACCGCCCTCCATCTAACCACTCTTATGCTTACAGGAGTAATGCATGTCACTTGACGTCGCATATAGCATTGAAGTAGATGACTATGTAGACCCAGACAAGGCATACGATCTCTATTGGGCAGGCCTAATAGCGGATAAACAAGCATTCCTTTGCCCGGGCACTGACTGCACAGCTCAAGTCACCTGCTGCAACATAGATAAAGATACACAAAACATGAGGGTCATTCCTCATTTCAGAATTTATGGAAAAAATCATGCAAAGACCTGTGAAGTTGCTCGCGGCATCGACTATACAATAAATTACACATTACTAAAAAGTAAGGATAAAGAAAAAGCATCCATCGACAGCTCTATCGTCGATGAATTTATTATTAATCGTCCCAGCTCATATTACGACGAGCGACTTCCTGGAAGCCCTGAGGCCAAAAATGCAAAAAAACAATTAATGTACAAAGGCGGCAGCCTTGAGGAAAGACTGAGGGAAATCGGGCACTCCAGCAAAATATACTCTGTCAGATCTGTAGTTAGTCGCCGCATCAGATATGAGAAAGATGGATCCCTACACTCAAGAAGGGTTAACGTACTTGGGAAAGATGTTGCCTACAAATCAATAATGAAATGCATCTGGGAACAAGATCTAGAAAAATTGCCAGAATATCCTGTCATCTATTACGGTTGGGCATATATTGATCGGCTCAGCTCAAATCAAGGCTACAGAATAAAATTCAAAAAGAAATTAAAGTTTGGCCAAAAAATGCTAGATGCAACAATTATTATTTTCGACAGTTTAATCGATTCATACAAAATCAAAAAGCTCGTCTCAACTAGACTTACAAAAATAGTTTCTGGCAGCAAACAAGCCTTCGTGTTCGTCTACGGCAAGCCAGAAATCAACCAAAGTAAACAAACTGATAAAGTATATGCCAATTTCAAAATAACCAATCTTGACATGATAGATGTCAACCATGAATCACCTTTCCCGAAGCCCGGTGAATAGTAAATATAAAAATACGCTCACCTGTCGCTCACTTCGTTCGCTGGACAGTCAAAAACTGAGCTTTTTCCTGCCTATTAGCAGGATCTTTATAAATCAAGGATACAACATTGAATACTGAAGCAGTAAAGTTTGCTAAACGGTATGATTCATTGTTTAAAAGTAAAACATCAGGCTTAAAGGGTAATGAAATCCCATTATTTAGGGCCATGAAAGATTCATTAATGGGAGCCGCAAATAAATTTTACATAGAGGAATATCATGGTACAAAAAATCAAGTAAGATTTACTGGCGATGGTATAAATGCTCGTAAAAATGCTAGGTGTGAGCTTAGTGATTTGATGATAATAGTTTTCTCATCTAAAACTCGAGAAGCAAGGTTAACATATTTACAAGCAAAATCTGAAAGAACTCATGTAATACCATCTTTTAACAGTCAATTTATGGCTAACTATGAACAGTGGTATCTACTTGCTAAACGCCCAATAATCCACGGTGTTGGTGCCTTTCAGCCTCCTCAGGATCTATTAAACAATGCTATTTATTCATCTATAGGAACATTCGCTTTCTTTTATCAAACAGATTCCGGAAGATATGAAACATTTTATGTCTCAGCGGACAACTTAGCTCCAATAAAAACAAACAAATCTAAAAAAGGGAAAGTTGAGATCTTTGATAAAAGCAATTACTTCTCCAAAAAGAATTCTTACAAGGAATGTATATCAAGCATAAACAATTATTTCTTTGCATATCACTTATACAATATGACCATTGGAAGTCCAATATCATATAAATTGACTTCTACTCAAGCCATAAGAAATTGGATATGTAACACTCTTAATTCAACAATGACAGAACAATCAAGAAATGATAACTCAAACGAATTAGCTAAAGAGTTGATTGATATTCTGGAACCTAATGAACCAATGAAAAAAACTTCTGGATTTGGTTCCAAGTATTTATTAGTGCTAAAGTCAAACAATGATTTATAACAAGCCGCTACAATTTTACGAAAATACCTGTCACGAATTTCTCTTAGCAAAATATAGTGCCAGGTATTTTTGCAACTGAGCTCAGCATTAGTCAGAGAATATTTCCCCTTTTGAGTATCATATAACGCCCCCATTCAGTTTTTCACCACTGACAACAACCGGCCTCAAACCGGTGTCTTGTTTACGCTACTTTAGTGCGCACTTCCTTCGGTATCAATTTCAGACCCTTCTTGAACATGCTGTAGGGCGTTTGTCCTTCCATCATCCTGCCCTGATGTGGTCGCTGGTTGTTGTAGTGATCCAGATAGCTGTCCAGGTCTGTCTGCATCTGCTCCACCGACTCATACCAGGTTGTCCTCCCTTTGATACGGAAGTGTTCATCCAACAAGGTTCGATGCAACCGTTCGATAAAGCCGTTGCTCTGTGGCCTGCGTACCTTGGTGGTCCGGTGCTCAATCCCCTCCAGTTGCAGGAACAGCTCGTAGGGATGATGGTCAGGGCGCCCGCAGAACTCGCGCCCATTGTCCGACAAGATGGTATAGACCCGTGCCTCATGGGCTTCGAAGAACGGCAGCACCGTTTCGTTGAGTACATGGACCGACGTCACCGGCAGCTTACTGGTGTAGAGCCGTCCCCAGGCGTGGCGGCTGTAGCAATCGAGCACGGTTTGCAGATACACCTTGCCCACCCCCTTGAGTGCACCGACGAAGAAGGTGTCGACCGCCACCAGTTCCCCGGTGTAGTGGACATCTATCTGGCGTTCGCGGAACTCGGGGCTGAAGCGCTCGAGCAGGCGAATTTGCTCGTCATTGAGCTCAATCGTCTGCTCCCTATGGGTTTTCTCGAGGCGCAACAAGCGGTCATGTTTGGAGAGCAAATCGTGACGTTGCCACACGCCACGCACACCGCCCGCACTGACGTTGATGCCTTGCAGAGCGAGTTCTTGCGCGACCCGCAGCGGGCCATGGGTTGGTCTGGTGAGAGAGTAAGCGAGGATGGCCTGTTCAATCTCGGGAGCGACCCGGTTGGGATGCGCCCCTTTACAGCCGGGGAGTTTGTCGAGCAAGCCCTCGGCGCCATAGGTCTGGTAGTTACGGCGGATCTCGTAGAACTGCTGGCGGCTGTAGCCGATGAGCTTACAGGCTTTGCTGACGTTATTGAGCTCTTTGGCGAGCTCTAGCAGGCTGAGTTTACGACGTGCTACTTTCTCGTTGGTGGTCATACGGTGACTCCGGATAACACGGTAGGGGTACCGTTTTGTTATCCGGTTTGAAGCCGTATGACCACTCCCTTTTGTGGGCAACTGTCAGGTGAATACCATCTCCATACAGACAAGGGAAATAGCCGGCAAGCAATAAACAAGGGGGCCAAGGCCCCCTCTGCTATGAATGATCGGCGGATAAAATGGGCATCAATCGATCAACCCCCGCAGCCTTAGCGCAGTCAGCAACTCCTCCACCAGCACTTCAACTGGTTTTCCGGCATTCAGCAGATGGATCTCCGGTTGCTCGGGGGCCTCGTAGGCGGAGTCGATACCGGTAAAATTGCGGATCTCCCCTGCCCGCGCCTTTTTGTAGAGCCCCTTGGGGTCGCGCTCTTCACAGACTGCGAGCGGCGCATCCACAAACACCTCGACAAACTCCCCTTCACCCACGAGATTGCGCACCAGTTGTCGCTCGGCACGGAACGGCGAGATAAAGGCGGTGAGCACGATAAGCCCTGCATCCACCATGAGTTTTGCCACTTCGCCGACCCGGCGGATATTCTCCTGGCGGGCGGCGTCATCGAAGCCGAGATCGCCACAGAGGCCGTGGCGCACATTGTCCCCATCCAGCAGATAGGTGTGCTTGCCCGAGGCGGCCAGCGCCTGCTCCAGCGCCCCCGCCAGGGTGGACTTACCCGCCCCGGAGAGCCCGGTAAACCAGATCACCAGCGGCTTTTGCCCCTTCTGCTCGGCCCGACTCTGTTTGTCGACGGCATGGGCATGCCACACGATATTGCTCATCCAACACTCCTTGATTGGCGCTCACGCCTCAAAACTTAAACTGTCCGGCACCGCGGGGAGCCGCCTCGGACTATCAGCCGACAACGTGCTGATGCCATGGCATTGCTCATCCAACACTCCTTGATTGGCGCTCACGCCGCAATACTGAAAACTGTCCGCTACAGCGGGGAGCCGCCTCGCGATGAGGCGGCAAGGTGCTGATGCCCTGATATTGCGCATGCAACCCCCCCTGATTGGCGCTCACGCCTGGATACCAGTGCCCTGGCACTCCCCTGTATCATAAGCAGCCTTGATAAAAGCCGCGTTAACATAAGCAGCCCTTAACACATCCCCCGGTATCAGACATTAAAACGGAAACAGCAGGGGCACCATGACGATCACCCCGATGCTGTAGGCCAGGGAGACCGGCAGGGCCAGCTTGAGGTAATCCGGCATCTTGTAGTTGCCCGCCGCATAGACCATCAGGTTGGTCTGGTAGCCGTAGGGCAGGATAAAGCTGGAGCTCGCCCCGAACAGCACCGCCAGAATGAACGGCATGGTCGAAACGTCCATGCTGAGCGCCAGCTGGAATCCCATGGGGAAGGCCAGGGCCGCCGCCGCGTTGTTGCTCATCAGCTCCGTCAGCACCAGGGTAAACAGATAGATCCCCACGAAGGCGATAAAGGGACTGGCCCCGTTGAACTCCCCCATCAGCCAGTCGGCGATGAGCTTGGCCAGGCCGCTCTTCTCCAGCTGATCGGCGATGGCGAGCGCCCCGCCCACCACCAGCCAGATATCCAGGGGAAAGCGGCGGCGGATCTCGTCCAGGGTCAGGATGCGGGAGAAGAGCAGCACCACCAGCATCACCAGCAGCCCCTTGAAGAGCGGCACCAGATCGAGCACAGACAGGGTCAGCACCCCGAGGAACCCCGCCACCACGGCGGCGCTGCGCGTGGCATCGAGCCGGGTGGAGGCCTCCAGCCCGCTCACTACCACGAACTCCCGGGAGAGGGACTTGTTGCCAGCAAACTTGGGGCCTGGGGCCAGCAGCAATGTGTCCCCTGCGTGCAGTTCAATCTGGCCGAGGCCGCCGGTGAGCTGGGTCTCGCCCCGGCGCACCGCCAGCACCACCGCATCGAAATGGGTGCGAAACTCCGCATCCTTGATGGTCTGACCCACCAGGCGCGAGCTGTGGCTGACGATCACCTCCACCAGGTGCTGGCCGTTGAGGCGATGCTGGCCGTAGAGATCCAGCCCCTTGAGCTCCTGCAACACGCCGACGCTCTCCACGTCGCCACAGAACAGCAGCATGTCCCCCTCGTGCAGCTCGTGTTCCGGCTGCACCGGGCAGATCACCTGGTTGCCCCGGATGATCTCGGCGAGATAGAGGCTTTTCAGGCTGCGCAGGCCGTTCTCCTTGACGCTGCGCCCGGCCATCGGCGAGCCGGGGCCCACCTTGGCTTCGAGAAAATAGCCGGATTCCCGGCTCATCTCGGTGTCCTGCTCCGGCAGGTGGCGGGCAAACAGCAGCACGGCGATGAGGCCGGTCAGCAGGGTCCCCGCCCCCACCATGAAGAAGTCGAACATGCCGAGCGGCTTGGCCCCCATCTTGATGAGGAAGCTGTTGACGATGAGGTTGGTGGAGGTGCCGATCAGGGTCAGCACGCCGCCAAAGGTCGCCGCGAAGCACATGGGCAACAGCAGCCGGGAGGGCGCATGGTTGGGGTTGCGCTTGACCGCCCCCAGCATGGAGGCCACCACGGCGGTGTTGTTGACGAACGCCGATAGGAAGGCGGTGGAAAACCACACCTTCACCAGCACCTTGTTGAAGGAGCCGGTGCCCACCAGGTTGGCAAACCAGCTCATGACCCGGGTCTTCTCCACCGCGAGCGACACCAGCAGCAGCAACACCAGGGTCAGCAGGGCGCTGTTGGTGTAGCCCGCCACCACGGCGTTGATGTCCGCCAGGCCGCTCAGGTAGGTGATGAGCACGGCGCCCGAGAAGAGCAGCGCCGGCCGGAGTTTGCCCTGGATCAGCAGGGCGACGAGGGCAGCCAGCAGACCCAGCACCAGGGATTGTTGCCAGGTCATGGGCTTACTCCTTGCCGGAATCGTTGCTGATGGTCAGCGCCTGCCAGTGGGGGAAGTGCTTGCGCACCAGGGCGTTGAGTTCCACTTCGAACTCGCTGTACTGCCCTGCCACCGCCTTGGCCGCCAGCCCTTCCACTATCATGCCGGCACCCACGGTGACGTTGGTCAGCCGGTCGATGAGGATGAAGCTGCCGGTATCGCGGATCTCCTGGTAGGGGTCGAACGCCACCGGGTCGGTCAGGCTGAATTCGCACAGGCCGATCTCGTTGAGCTTGAGCTCGGAGGCGGGCAGCTCGTCGAGCTTGTTGATCTCGATGCGGTGGCGGATGGCCTCCACCTGGCCACGGCTCTTCTTGGTGGCCAGCTTGACGTCATAGACCCGGCCCGGTTGCAGGGACTCTTCCCCCATCCAGACGATGTGAGCCAGCACGTTCTGGGTCACCTGGGGCTTGTTCGCCGCGTCCACCAGCAGGTCGCCCCGGCTGATGTCGATTTCATCCGCGAAGGTGACCGTGATGGCCTGACCCGGCAGGGCGTACTCCAGATCCCCGTCGAAGGTGACGATGCGGGTCACCGTGCTCTCTTTGCCGGACGGCAGCACGGCAAGCTTGTCGCCCACCCGCAGGATGCCGGAGGCCAGGGTACCAGCGAAGCCGCGAAAATCGAGGTTGGGGCGGTTCACGTACTGCACCGGCAGGCGCACCGGATGACGCTCCAGCTCGCGCTCCACTTCGGCGGACTCCAGCAAGGAGAGCAGGGTCTCGCCCTGATACCAGGCCAGCTTGTCGCTTTGGTTCACCACGTTGTCACCGTCCAGGGCCGAGACCGGCACGATGTGGATGGTGTCGACGCTGAGTTTCTTGGCGAATTCGCGGTACTCCAAGCTGATGCGCTCGAACACCTCCTGGCTGAACTCCACCAGGTCCATCTTGTTCACTGCCACCACGAACTGCTTGATGCCGAGCAGGCTCGCGATAAAGCTGTGGCGGCGGGTCTGATCCAGCACCCCTTTGCGGGCATCGATCAGGATGATGGCCAGATCGCAGGTGGAGGCGCCGGTGGCCATGTTGCGGGTGTACTGCTCATGGCCCGGGGTGTCCGAGATGATGAATTTGCGCTTGGCGGTGGAGAAATAGCGGTAGGCCACGTCGATGGTGATGCCCTGCTCGCGCTCCGCCTGCAGGCCGTCCACCAGCAGGGCCAGGTCCAGCTTCTCGCCGGTGGTGCCGAGCTTCTGGCTGTCGGACTCCAGTGCCTTCAGTTGATCTTCATAGATTTGCTGGGAGTCGTGCAGCAGGCGGCCGATGAGGGTGCTCTTGCCGTCGTCCACGCTGCCGCAGGTGAGAAAACGCAGCAGGCTCTTGTGCTGCTGGGCGTGCAGGTAGGCTTCAATGCCCTGTTCGCTGATGGCGGTCTGAATGTGGTTGTTCATGTTGCGATTCCTTAGAACATTTTTTTAGAAATAGCCCTGACGCTTCTTCTGCTCCATGGAGCCTGCCTGATCGTGGTCGATGAGCCGCCCTTGCCGCTCGCTCGAGGTGGTGATCAGCATCTCTTCGATGATCTCCGGCAGGGTGGTGGCATTGGATTCGATGGCCCCGGTCAGCGGGTAGCAGCCGAGGGTACGGAAGCGCACCAGCTCCTGCTTCACTTCGTCTTCCGGGCCGATGGGCATGCGATCGTCATCCACCATGATCTTGATGCCGCCGCGATCCACCACGGGGCGCATGGCCGCGAAGTAGAGCGGGACTATATCGATGTTCTCGAGATAGATGTATTGCCAGATGTCCAGCTCGGTCCAGTTGGAGAGCGGGAAGACACGGATGCTCTCCCCCTTGTTGACCTGGCTGTTGTAGACGCGCCACAGCTCCGGGCGCTGGTTCTTCGGATCCCAGCGGTGGGACTTGTCGCGGAAGGAGTAGACGCGCTCCTTGGCGCGGGATTTCTCCTCGTCGCGACGGGCACCACCGAAGGCGGCATCGAAGCCGTATTTGTTGAGCGCCTGCTTGAGCCCCTCGGTCTTCATGATGTCGGTGTGCTTGCTGCTGCCGTGCACGAAGGGGTTGATGTCCATGGCCAGACCATCCGGGTTCTTGTGGACGATGAGATCCAGCCCGTACTTCTTGGCGGTCTCGTCCCGGAACTTGATCATCTCCTTGAACTTCCAGTTGGTGTCCACGTGGAGCAGGGGGAAGGGGATCTTGCCCGGGTAGAAGGCCTTGCGGGCCAGGTGCAGCATGACGGAGGAGTCCTTGCCGATGGAGTACATCATCACCGGGTTTTCAAATTCGGCGGCCACCTCGCGGATGATATGGATGCTCTCGGCTTCCAGTTGCTGCAGGTGAGTCAGTCGCTCGCGGGTGACACCTGCACGGATGCTTTGTGCATCGGATGGCTGCAGTTGGGTCAGTCTTTCACGGTCCATGTCTGGGTCCTCGGTTCATTGCTATCGCACCTGCTCGGGGCGCGGTTCTGGTTCAGTTCGGTGCCGCCTTGGCCGCACCGTCAAATCGATTCGGGTCTCGCCTCTCAGGCCAGGCTCACCAGCTTGAGCTCGTGGCCGCTTTCTGCCTCCTGCCCCTGTTCGCCAAACCAGGCGAGTTGCTGGCGCAGGGCCACCACTTCACCGATGACGATAAGCGACGGGCTCACCGCCTGCTGGGCCAGTTCGGCCAGATCCGCCAAGGTGCCGGTCAGCACCCGCTGACGGGCCGTGGTGCCCCGCTCGATGATGGCGATGGGGGTGGCGGCGCGTCGGCCATGGCTTACCAGTTGCTGCTGGATATGCTCGGAGCGCATCAGCCCCATGTAGATGACCAGGGTCTGGTTGGTGGCCGCAAGCTGCTGCCAGTCGGGCTCCTTGCCCTCCTTCTGGCAGTGGCCGGTGATGAAGACGGCGCTCTGGGCATGGTCGCGGTGGGTGAGCGGAATGCCCGCATAGGCGGTGGCACCGGCGGCGGCGGTGATGCCGGGCACCACGGAGAAGGGAATGCCCTCCTCGGCCAGCACTTCCAGCTCCTCGCCACCACGGCCGAACATGAAGGGATCGCCCCCTTTGAGGCGCACCACCCGGTTGCCCGCGCGGGCGTATTCCACCAGCAGCCGGTTGGTCTCTTCCTGGGGCACGCTGTGGGCACCCGCCTTCTTGCCGACCGACACCAGGGTGGCGTCGCGGCGCACCAGGTCCAGGATCTCGGGGGAGACCAGCTGGTCATAGAGCACCACTTCGGCCTGCTGGATCTGTTGCAGCGCCTTGAGGGTCAGCAGGCCAGGATCCCCCGGGCCCGCCCCCACCAGCACCACTTCGCCCACTTCGGTACCGGCTTTGTCCAGTCCCTCGTTCAGCCACTGCTCGGCCCCCTGCCAATCGGCTTTCTCAATCAGACCGGCCAGGGTGTTGGAGGCAAAGGCGCGCTCCCAGAAGCGGCGGCGATCGGAGAGGGAGGCCAGCACCTGCTTGGCCCGGTGGCGCACCCGGCCGGAGAGCTCCGCCAGACCGCCAAGATGGCGGGGCAGCAGGCTCTCGAGCCGCTCGCGCAACAGGCGCACCAGCACGGGGGCCTTGCCGCCGCTGGAGACGGCCACCACGATGGGGCTGCGATCGATGATGGAGGGGAAGATAAAGCTGGAGCGCTCGGGGTCATCCACCAGGTTGACGAACAGACCGCGCTCGGTGGCGCTCTGGTAGACCAGGGCGTTGACCTCGAGATCGTCGGTCGCGGCCACCACCAGGATCTGCCCTGCCAGGTGGGCCGGGTCGAAACGCGCCGCCACATGGGTGAAGCGACCGGCAAATTCATGGAACTCGGGCTCGAGCGCGGGAGAGACCAGGGTGATCCGGGCACCTGCCGCCAGCAGCAGGCGCGCCTTGCGCAGGGCAACCTCGCCCCCGCCCACCAGCAGTACCGGGCGGCCTTCCAACCTGGCAAACATAGGTAAATAATCCATCAGGGCCCGCTCCTCGGCATCGCGACATCTGGGGCGACTATAGGCAGGAGCGCTTATCCCTCAAAATAATAAAAAATGCTCTTTAATGCTTTTTGGTAATTAGTAAAGCCGTGTGGCGGCAATAGAGAAGCGAATCTGCTTGTGGTGGATGGCACCAGACCCTAGGCTAGTGAAAGTGTTTCATAAGGAGCTTAATCATGAATGAGTCATTGATTGTATTGGGGATCTTCATATTCCTGGTACTCGCCACCCTGAGTGCCGGCATCAAGATAGTGCCCCAGGGTTACAACTGGACCGTGGAGCGCTTCGGCCGCTACACCCGCACCCTCTCCCCGGGCCTCAACCTGCTGATCCCCTACATCGACCGCATCGGCCACAAGATCATCATGATGGAGCAGGTGCTGGACATCCCGGCCCAGGAGGTGATCTCCCGGGACAACGCCAACGTCACCATCGACGCCATCAGCTTCGTGCAGGTAGTGGATGCCCGCAAGGCGGGCTACGAGGTCAACGATCTCACCAGCGCCATCCGCAATCTCACCATGACCAACATGCGGACCGTGCTCGGCGCCATGGAGCTGGACGAAATGCTCTCCCAGCGCGACACCATCAACGAGAAGCTGCTGCGCACCATGGATGCGGCCACCGCCCCCTGGGGCATCAAGGTGACCCGGATCGAGATCAAGGATGTGCGCCCGCCCCTCGCCCTGGTGGAAGCCATGAACGCCCAGATGAAGGCCGAGCGCCAGAAGCGGGCCGAGGTGCTGGAGGCCGAAGGGGTGCGCCAGTCCAAGATCTTGAAGGCCGAGGGGGAGAAGCAGTCCCAGATCCTGAAAGCCGAGGGTGAGCGTCAGGCCGCCTTCCTCGCCGCCGAAGCGCGGGAGCGGGCCGCCGAGGCGGAAGCCAAGGCGACACACATGGTCTCCCAGGCGATCGCCGAGGGCGACATGCAGGCCATCAACTACTTCGTGGCCCAGAAATACACCGAGGCCCTGGCCCGCATCGGTGAAGGCCCCAACAGCAAGATCATCATGATGCCCCTGGAAGCGGGCAGCCTGATAGGCTCGGTGGCGGGCATGGCCGAGCTGTTCAACAAAGACGGCAAGGCGGGCAAATCATGACAGCCCTGTTCGAGGGGCTGACCCACTGGCACTGGCTGGGACTCGGCTTCGTGCTGCTGGCCATCGAGGTGATGGGGTCGGTGGGCTTTCTGCTCTGGACCGGCATCGCCGCCCTGGAGGTGGGGCTCTTGCTGCTGGTCTGGCCCTTCGGCTGGCAGGCGCAGTTGCTGCTCTTCGCCCTGCAATCCCTGCTCACCACCTGGGCCTGGTGGCGCTGGCAGCATCGCCGGGATCGCTCCGGGCTGGATGCCGCCGCTCCCATCAACGAGCGGATGCAAAGCTACATGGGCCGCGAGCTGACCCTGCTGGACGAGGTCAGCCAGGGGATGAGCCGGGTACATCTGGACGACACCGTCTGGACGGTGCGCTGCAACGCGCCGCTGCCGGCCGGCAGCCGGGTCAAGGTGGTGGGGGCCGACTCCCACATCCTGCTGGTGGAACCCCTCGGCTGACCCGGCAACGCCCCGCCATGGCCATAAAAAAACGGGCCCGGCGCGAGTGCGCCGGGCCCGTTTTTCAATGAGGTGCTGGCTTAGTTGGCCTTGGCATCGCTCACGGCAGCTTCAGCCTTGGTGGCCACGTCAGCGGCAGCCTTCTCGACAGTAGCGGAAGCTTCGGAAGCAGCCTTCTCGACGGTAGCAGACGCTTCGCTAGCGGCTTTCTCGACAGTGGCAGCAACGTCTGCGGCCGGGGTCGCAGCCGGAGCGGCAGCTTCTTCTTTCTGACCACAGGCGGTCAACATCAGACCCAGGATACCGGCTACCAGTACTTTGTTCATGTGCATACCCTCAAAAAAAGATGGAGAGATGGTGCAGGGACCATCACTGTACGCCCCGGCTCCTGTCGGCACACCGGCCGCTGGAGCCCGAAGGCGCGCGAAATATATCCCCATATGCGGCCGATGAAAACGCGTATCACAATGATATTTTCTCGTTGGCATGATAAGAAACACTGCTGCAACGACAAATATTAATATAAAACACCCATTCATCACCACATTCGCACAACAAATCGCCAATTACTTGACGATTGCCAGTCAGCCATTGTCTTTCTGTCAGGCTCTCGGCGCAGCCGGATTACGCCGTCAGTCAGACAGCTTCTGACAAGGCAGGCGCTGCCCCTGCTGGTCGCTCTCCCGGGCCAGGTCCAGCAAGGCCATCACCGCCAGGGCCTCGTCGGCCGGCACCGGGTTCTCCCCTTCTCCCCGGATGGCAGCGCAGACACCGCGATAGTAGGCGCCGTAGTCCCCCGCCTCGCCAGCCACGGTCTGCTGCACGAGCTGACCGTCCCGGATCTGGCTGAGCTGGCCGAGGGCGGGATCCACGCCCCAGTCCGCCGCCGGAGGCCGCTTGCCCTCCTTGAGCTGCTCCTCCTGCACGTCCATGCCGAACTTGATGAAGGAGCCCTGACTGCCGTGCACCACGAAGCGGGGCATCACGGCCGACACCAGACAACTGCCGTGCAGAATGACCCGCATCTCGCCATAGCCGAGCACCACGTGGAAGTAGTCGTCCGCCAGGGCTCCGGGGCGCTGCTTGCCCAGATCCGCCTGCAGCCAGTCCGGCTGACCGAACAGCTGGAGCGACTGATCGAGGATATGAGGGCCGAGATCGAACCAGAGACCGGAGCCCGGGCCGCCCGCCTCGCGCCAGCGCTGGCGCACCTCGGGGCGATAACGGTCGAAGTGGGATTCGAACTGGGCGACTTGCCCCAGCGCCCCCTCCGCCAGCAGACGGCGCACCGTGAGGAAATCCCCGTCCCAGCGTCGGTTGTGGAAGATGCTGAGCAGCCGTTGCTGCTTCTCCGCCAACTCGACCAGCGCCTTCGCTTCGGCCAGATCCAGGGCAAACGGCTTGTCGATCACCACATGCTTGCCCGCCAGCAGGGCCTCG
Organism: Aeromonas sp. FDAARGOS 1418; assembly: GCF_019048585.1. NCBI lineage: Bacteria > Pseudomonadati > Pseudomonadota > Gammaproteobacteria > Aeromonadales > Aeromonadaceae > Aeromonas > Aeromonas sp. FDAARGOS 1418. The sequence goes on from NZ_CP077387.1 coordinate 69,438, forward strand.
CGAGCGATGGGGGCGTGGGTGTCGTTGGGGGTGGCGATCACCACCAGATCGAGGCTGTCATCGGCCAGCACCTGCTCCAGGGTGCCGACCCGGGTGCCGGGCAACGCGGCCTGTACCTTGGCGGCATCCCGGCTCACCACCCAGCGCAGGGTCAGGCCCGGGGTCGTGGCCAGGAAGGGGGCGTGAAAGGTCTGTCCTGCGAAGCCGTATCCCACCAGGGCGGCGTTGATTGTGTGGCTCATCCGGTTTTCTCCACGGGTCTGTGATCATGCGAGGCAGGCGGGTCGCCTGAAAAAGAGAAGGGGGCTCAAGGCCCCCTGAGTGTGCTCATCAGAGCACAGGATTTATTGCAAACACAAGCGGCGACCCTGGCGGGTCATCAGCATCACCAGCGGGGGCAGCAGCAGCCACATGTGCAGGGCCAGCTGGCTCAGGGGATCCGGCATCAGCCAACCGGTGATCCCCACCAGGGCGCCGGAGCCGCTCATCTGGAACAGGCCGAGCAGGGCGGCCGCAGTGCCGGCGCAGTGGCCGAAGGGGGCCAGCGCCATACCCGCGGCGGCGCCCAGGATCATCGCAAAGCCGATGCTGGAGAGGAACACCGGGCCCATCATGGCCAGCGGGTGCGGGATGTGCATGGCCAGGGTCAGGGTGATGGCGGAGAGCAGCACCACCAGCAGGCCGATGCGCAGGGTCCGTCTTGGCCCTACCCGGGCGATGAAGCGCGGGGCCAGGAAGCAGGCCAGGATGTTGAGGGCCGCATTGGCGGTAAACCAGTAGCTGAAGCCACTCATGTCCAGCCCCAGGGTCACCATCAGTTGTACCGGCGCCGCCGTCACGTAGGCGAGGATCACCGCCATCGCCAGCATGCACAGCGCCGCGTTGAACAGGAAGCTCGGGGAGCGCAGCACCGGGCTGTAGCGGGACCAACTGATGAGCGGGCCAGCACTGCTGGTCTCCTCAGGGCGGGTTTCCGGCATCCGCCACAGCAGCCAGCTGCCGACCACGACGGCGTAACCCGCCATGAACCAGAAGTTCGCCGACCAGCCCGCCTTGGCGGTGAGCCAGCCACCCAGCAGGGGCGCCAGTGCGGGGATGAAGCAGATGGCACCGTTCAGATAGGAGATCATCTGACCGCTCTTCTTGGGGCCATAGCTGTCACGGACCACCGAGAAGGCGGCCACCGAGGTGGCGCAGGCCCCGAAGCCTTGCAGCACCCGCGCCAGCATCAGCTCTCCCAGGCTGGCGGCAAAGCCGGCTGCCAGGGCGCTCAGGCCGTAGAGCAGCACGCCCCCCAGGGCGATGGGTTTGCGCCCGTAGCGATCAGCCAGCGGCCCCACCAGCAGTTGCCCCAGCCCCATGCTGAACAGGAACCAGGTGATGGTGCCCTGCATCAGGGTCACTTCGGCCCCCAGCTGCTCGGCCATCTGGGGGATGGCAGGCAGATAGATGTCGATGGCCAGCGGGCTGAACAACACCAGGAGTACAAGCAAAAGAATCAATGGCATCAGTCACCTCAAGCCCTAGGAATATCGATTGGGCCGCGAGTCTACTGACTCAGAGTAATGAATTGAAATGGTATTTAATCACTTCGGTTATTCCCTGTTGGAAACATGTATCTCCTCTACCTCTCAGGGGGTGGAACCAGGATCCCCCGTTGGCACCGGATCCCGGGCAATTGGCGCTTTTACTAAACCCCTCCCCCGCATAGAATGCGCAGATTATTTTTGCGGAGGTGTGTGATGAACAAGCTTGTCCTGGCAACAGGGAACCAGAAAAAGGTGAAGGAATTGGCCGCCATGCTGGCCGATATGAAGATCCAGGTGATCCCGCAGAGCGAGTTTGCAGTCTCCGATGCCGACGAGACCGGCACCACCTTCGTCGAGAATGCCATCATCAAGGCCCGCCACGCCGCCCGTGTCACCGGCCTGCCCGCCGTGGCCGACGACTCCGGTCTGGAAGTGGATCTGCTGCACGGCCGCCCCGGCGTCTACTCCGCCCGTTTTGCCGGTGCCGGTGCCAGCGACAAGGAGAACATCGACAAGCTGCTGGCCGAGCTCAAGGGCGCGCCGGATTACCTGAAAAGCGCCCGCTTCTGGTGCGTGCTGGTCTACATGCGCCACGCCGACGATCCCACCCCCATTATCTGCCAGGCCAGCTGGGAAGGGATGATCATCGACGAACCCCGCGGCCAGCACGGCTTTGGCTACGACCCGGTGTTCTTCGTCCCCGATCACGACTGCACCTCGGCCCAGATGCCGGCGGAGCTCAAGAACCAGCTCAGCCACCGTGGCCAGGCGCTGGCCAAGCTCAAAGCGGCCCTGGCGGCGGTCAACTAAAGCGCTGTCTCCCGCCGCGTTGTCATCTACAATGGGGGCCGTCGGCCCCCGTTTCGTTCGCGGCGCCCCGCCCGTTGTCACCGACAACCAGGGCCACCCGACCCCTTCTGATTGTTGAATACTGGAAATCCCATGCTGCAACTGCCGCCCCTCTCCCTCTATATCCACGTGCCCTGGTGCGTCCAGAAGTGCCCCTACTGCGACTTCAACTCCCACGCCCAGAAGGGGGAACTGCCCCACCTCGAGTACGTGGCGGCCCTGCTGGAGGATCTGGAGCAGGATCTGCACTGGGCCCAGGGGCGCCCCCTCTCCTCCATCTTTATCGGTGGCGGCACGCCGAGCCTGCTCTCCGTCAACGCCATGCAGGTGCTACTGGACGGGGTGCGCGCACGCATCGCACTGACCCCGGACTGCGAGATCACCATGGAGGCCAACCCGGGCACGGTGGAGGCGGACAAGTTCGCCGGCTTCCAAAAAGCGGGCATCAACCGCATCTCCATCGGGGTGCAGAGCTTCCAGCAGGAAAAATTGACCCGGCTCGGCCGCATCCACGGCCCTGAGGAGGCGCGCAAGGCCGCCGAACTGGCCCACGCCATCGCGCTTCCCACCTTCAACCTGGATCTGATGCACGGCCTGCCGGATCAGAGCCTGGACGATGCGCTCTACGACCTGCAGCAGGCCATCGACTGCGCGCCGCCGCACCTCTCCTGGTATCAGCTCACCATAGAGCCGAACACGGCATTCGCCTCCAAGCCCCCCACGTTGCCGGAAGATGACACCCTGTGGGACATCTACGAGCAGGGCCACGCCATGCTGACCGCCCGGGGCTATCAGCAGTACGAGATCTCGGCCTATGCCAAAGAGGGGTATCAGTGCCGCCACAACCTCAACTACTGGCGCTTTGGCGACTATCTGGGGATCGGCTGCGGCGCCCACGGCAAGGTGACGGATCTCGCGAGCCAGCAGATCCTGCGCACCGCCAAGGTGAAGCATCCGAAAGGTTATCTGGATCCGAGCCGCCCCTATCTGGACAGCCAATGGCAGGTGAGCGCGGACGATTTGCCGCTCGAGTACTTCATGAACCGGTTCAGATTGTTTGAACCCGCCCCCAAGGCGGAGTTCGAGGCCTTCACGGGGCTACCGCTGGAGCGGGTAGAGACCATGCTCGCCATCGCCCGGACCAAGGAGCTTATCGAGGATCTCGGCGACAGCTGGCAGCTCACGTCCCTGGGGCATCGCTACCTCAACGTGCTGCTCGAACTCTTTATGGACGAGTGAGCACGGGTTCACTCTCTTGCGTCAAGACCGCAAGTCAGCACCAGCGAATAGAAAAACAATCAGGGCGCCATTGGCGCCCTGATTGTGTTAGCTGATGCCTTGCGGCAGAAACCCGCTCAGCAGCAGACGCTTGCCATCTGCTGTTGGCCGGGCTCCCACCGCTTGCCGTGCTTGGCCTTGCGCTGATAGCTGCCCTTGCCCTTCTTGCTCGGCTCGACCCGGGCCTGGAACAGGGGGGAGGTCACCAGTGCCTTGAGGTGGTTGTCCTGAATGATGCCGCGCTGATGTTCGCAGGCGGGTTCGGCGGTGACACAGGTCACCTTCTTCTTGGCCATATGGGCTCCTTGATGGGGTTGTCGTGTTTGCCTGTCGTCCCTGTCTGGAAGGGCAGGTGGCGAAAAACGCGCCGATTGTGCACCTCTTGCCTCCCCCGTGCAAGCAGTCAGGCGGGGTGATAGATAACCCGCACCAGGCCGCTTGGCAGCACGGCGCTCGACACCGGTCTCAGCGCGCCGGGCAGGGATCCTGCAAAGAGCGGCACCCCGCGTCCCAAAGTGACCGGCACCCAGAACAGGGTCAGCTCGTCCACCAGGGCACCCTGCAGACCCTGCCTCACCAGCTCTCCGCCATCCAGATAGAGGTGACGGCTTCCCCCCTGCCACAACTCGTCCAGCACCTGCGCCAGCGCCCCCTGCCGAAAGGAGACCCGAGGACGGGGGTCGGCGGGCCTGTGGGTCAGTACCACCAGCGGCTTGTCCCCGTAGGGCCACTCGGGAAAGGCGCTTACGATATCGTAGGTGTTGCGCCCCATCAGCAGGGTGTCCGCGCTCGCCATCAGGGCGCTGTAGCCTGTCTCCTCCGGCCCGTCGCCACCATAGGGGGCCAGCCATGCCAGATCGCCCCCCTCCCCGGCGATGAAACCGTCGAGGGAGAGGGCGAGAAAGGCGGAGACCCGGGGCCGGCGCAGCTCAGTGCTCATGGTCGTGGTGCTCGTGGCGGAAAGGGGCGCCGGACTCCAGGGTCTCGAGGATGGCGCAGTGCTCCGCCGAGCGCGGGCCGCCGCAGCAGATGTCGGAGAGAGCCTTCAGGTTCTCGCGAAAACGGGTCAGCTCCAGGAGCTTCTGCTCCACCTGTTCGAGCTTGGTGTCGGCCACGGCCTTCACCTCCTGGCAGGTGACCTTGGCCTTGTTGGTGTCGAGGGCGAGCAGCTCGCCGATGTCCGCGAGGGAGAACCCCACCGACTTGGCGCGGATGATGAACTCCAGCCGCCGCTTGTCCTGCTCGCCGTAGAGGCGATAGCCGGATTCGTTGCGAATGCCCGGCGAGATGAGGCCGTTCTTCTCATAAAAGCGCAGGGTGTCGGCCTTCACTCCGCACGCCTTGGCCAGTTCACCGATCCGATACATGGTCCTCTCCCCCCGCATGACATTCCCGACATGGTACTCAATATAAACCGGCCTCCACTATCACCCCTTTGCCCGGCGATTGCCAGTCAAAGGCAGGAAAGCAGCAGCTAACCCTTCACTTGCCGGCCATTTATCCCCAAAACACTGAAAAGACAAACGTTTCACAAAAATTCACCAGAAAACGTTTAACGCCGCATCCCACAAGGGTTTGTCTCTTTAAAAAATCCACCACAGGTCACATTTTTTGTGTAGAATACGCGCCCACAAGAGAGCGTCGCGTCAAGCGGGCATTTCCTAAAACGCTTTTGCCAACGGCCGCCCCGGGCGAGAGTGGTTTGCGAAATCCCCCACTTCCATTTATTTGGGGACTCTCTGTGTGTTGAGCCTCGCCTCCCATGGAACGGTCCCCGTTATGCTGAGGACGATAGTGTGATGGAACAAGCTCGACCCATTCGCCGTGCACTGCTGAGTGTGTCTGACAAGACTGGCATCTTGGAATTTGCCAAGGCACTCGACGCGCGTGGTGTGGCCCTGCTCTCCACCGGTGGTACCGCCAAGCTGCTGGCCGATGCGGGCCTGCCGGTGACCGAGGTGTCCGACTACACCGGATTCCCCGAGATGATGGACGGCCGGGTCAAGACCCTGCATCCCAAGGTACACGGCGGCATTCTCGGCCGTCGCGACCGGGATGACGCCATCATGGCCGAGCACGCTATCTCCCCCATCGACATGGTCGTCGTCAACCTCTATCCCTTCGCCGCCACCGTGGCCAAGCCCGGCTGCACCCTGGAAGACGCCGTCGAGAACATCGACATCGGCGGCCCGACCATGGTCCGCTCCGCTGCCAAGAACCACAAGGACGTCACCATCGTCGTCAAGGCCTCCGACTATGACCGCGTCATCGCCGAGATGGATGGCAACGGCAACAGCCTGACCCTCTCCACCCGCTTCGATCTGGCCATCGCCGCCTTCGAGCACACCGCCGCCTACGACGGCATGATCGCCAACTACTTCGGCACCCTAGTGCCCTCCTACGGCGAAAACAAGGAAGGCGACGAAGAGTCCCGCTTCCCCCGCACCTTCAACAGCCAGTTCATCAAGAAGCAGGACATGCGCTACGGCGAGAACAGCCACCAGGCTGCCGCCTTCTACGCCGAAGAGCAGGCCGCGCCGGGCTCGGTGGCAAGCGCCATCCAGCTGCAGGGCAAGGCCCTCTCCTACAACAACATCGCCGACACCGATGCGGCGCTGGAGTGTGTGAAGGAGTTCAGCGAACCGGCCTGCGTCATCGTCAAGCATGCCAACCCCTGCGGTGTCGCCATCGGTGACGACCTGCTGGCTGCCTACGATCGCGCCTACCAGACCGACCCCACCTCGGCCTTTGGCGGCATCATCGCCTTCAACCGCGAACTGGACGGCGAGACCGCCGCGGCCATCGTCGCCCGCCAGTTCGTGGAAGTGATCATCGCCCCCAGCATCAGCCAGGCAGCCCGCGAGGCGGTCGCCGCCAAGCAGAACGTGCGCCTGCTGGAGTGCGGCCAGTGGACTGCCCCGGCGCAAGGCTTTGACTTCAAGCGCGTCAACGGCGGCCTGCTGGTGCAGGAGCGCGATCTGGGCATGGTGACGCTCGGGGATTTGACCGTGGTCAGCAAACGTCAGCCCACCGAGGCCGAGCTGCAGGATCTGCTGTTCTGCTGGAAGGTCGCCAAGTTCGTCAAATCCAACGCCATCGTCTACGCCAAGAACGGCCAGACCATCGGCGTCGGCGCCGGCCAGATGAGCCGCGTCTACTCTGCCAAGATCGCCGGCATCAAGGCCGAGGATGAAGGGCTGACCGTGGCGGGCTCCGTCATGGCCTCCGACGCCTTCTTCCCGTTCCGCGATGGCATCGATGCCGCCGCTGCCGCGGGCATCTCCTGCGTCATCCAGCCAGGTGGCTCGATGCGCGACCAGGAGGTGATCGACGCCGCCAACGAACACGGCATGTGCATGGTGTTCACCAACATGCGTCATTTCCGTCACTGACAGCCCAGGGCCGCCGATGGCGGCCCTGCCTCTTTAGCACCGGACCCTTTCCACTGGCAGTGCCACCGCAGCGCCAGTGAACTCAGACAGAAGCGAGCGAGACGATGAAAGTACTGATCATTGGCAATGGCGGCCGTGAACACGCCCTGGCCTGGAAGGCCAAACACTCCCCCCTGGTGACCCAGGTCTTCGTGGCACCGGGCAATGCGGGCACCCAGCTTGAGCCGGGCATCGAGAACGTCGCCATCCAGGCCACCGACATCGAGGGCCTGCTGGCCTTCGCCAAGGCGAACCAGATCGGCCTCACCATCGTCGGACCGGAAGCCCCCCTGGTGAAAGGGGTGGTCGATGCCTTCCGCGCCGCCGATCAGACCATCTTCGGCCCGACCGCCGCCGCCGCCCAGCTGGAAGGCTCCAAGGCCTTCACCAAGGACTTCCTGGCCCGCCACGCCATCCCCACCGCCGATTACCAGAACTTCACCGAGGTGGAGCCGGCGCTGGCCTATCTGCGCGAGAAGGGCGCCCCCATCGTCATCAAGGCCGACGGTCTGGCCGCCGGCAAAGGGGTGATCGTCGCCATGACCCTCGACGAGGCGGAAGCGGCGGTGCGTGACATGCTCTCCGGCAATGCCTTCGGCGATGCCGGCGCCCGGGTGGTGATCGAGGAGTTCCTGGACGGGGAAGAGGCGAGCTTCATCGTCATGGTGGACGGCGAGCACGTGCTGCCTATGGCCACCAGCCAGGATCACAAGCGCGCCTTCGACGGTGACACCGGCCCCAACACCGGCGGCATGGGGGCTTACTCCCCGGCGCCCGTGGTGACCGACGAAGTGCACCAGCGCGTGATGGAACGGGTGATCATGCCGACCGTGCGCGGCATGGCGGCCGAGGGCAACGTCTACACCGGCTTCCTCTACGCCGGCCTGATGATCGATGCCGAGGGCAACCCCAAGGTGATCGAGTTCAACTGCCGCTTCGGCGACCCCGAAACCCAGCCCATCATGCTGCGGATGCAGTCCGATCTGGTGGATCTCTGCCTCGCCGCCTGTGCCGGCCAGCTGGATCAGAAGGAAGCCGTCTATGACCCCCGTGCCGCCATCGGCGTGGTGCTGGCGGCGGGTGGCTATCCCGGCGACTACACCAGCAACCACCCCATCAGCGGCCTGCCGGTGGACGAAGTGGCAGGGGAGAAGGTGTTCCATGCAGGCACCCGCCTGGAAGGGCACACCAGCCTGACCCAGGGTGGCCGCGTGCTGTGCGCCACCGCCCTCGGCCACACGGTGCAGGAAGCCCAGCAGCGGGCCTATGCCCTGGCTGGTCGCATCCAGTGGGACGGCATCTTCTATCGCAAGGACATCGGCTGGCGTGCCATCGAGCGCGAGCAGGCCGAATAAGGGCCGGATCCCGATCACTCAAAGGGCCTGCGGGCCCTTTTTTTGTTGCACGGCGTCTGTACGGGCAGTGAAATCGTCCACGGGATGTGGCTTTCAAAAACAAAAACACCTGAAAAACTCACCTGACTTTAAAAAACCGATGTGTGATAAAAAATGGCAGCATGATTCACTGCCTGCGGGCTCCTTCCCGGGCCAGATGCGCGCCCTTGTATCCCTGCCGGAGGCGAGATCCGGTGGCCGTTCTCTTTCGGCTACATTCCCACAGCAATCCCCTGCACAATTCGTCACAATTGGTCGCACTTTCTTCATACAATGATCGTCCTTTCATGGCATCATGATGCGTGAAACCGCACTCAAATGAGTGCTATAACAACCTGCAATCTCGTCGTCTCATAAGGAAATCCCATGCTGAAAACTGTGCGTCCCCTGCTGCTGCCCCTGATGTTCGGCCTGATGGCCCTGCCTGCCATGGCCGGCGATCTGGAGCAGCCGATGAAGAAGATCGGCTTCAACTACAAGCAGGCCGTCAAGGCCGACGACGCGGCCACCATGGAGAAATACATCAAGGAGATGAAGGCCCAGCTGGACGTCGCCAAGGGCAAGAACATGCCCGCCGCCAAGAAGGAGAAGTTCCTGGAAGGCATGACCGAAGTGCAGACCGAGCTGGATGCCAGCCTGGCAGCCCTCCAGGCCGGTGACGAGGCCAAGGCGCGCGAGCACCTGGCCAAGGTCAACGACCTGAAGAAGGAGTACCACAAATATGCCAAGCAAAAAGGCTGATCCCTTCCACTGGGATGCTCTGGTGCGCCTAACCCACTGGGGTGTGGCGGCCATCTGTATCGGCAACCTCTGGCTCAACGAGGCGGGCGAGGAGTGGCACGAGCGGATGGGATACGCCGTCATGGTGCTCATCGGCATACGCCTGCTGTGGGGGCTCACCTTCGCTCGCGGCCACGCCCGCCTGCGCGCCCTCCTCCCGAGCCGGGAGGATTTTCGCCATCAGGCCGACGCCCTGCGCGAACGGACCCCGCCCACCCCGGGCCATCACGGCAGCGGCAAGCTGGCGGTCTGGGCACTCTGGCTGCTGGTACTCGCCACCGCAGGGACCGGCTGGTTCCAGAACACCGAGACTGGCTTCGATCTGGGGGCGGACGACTGGCACGAGTGGTGCACCTGGGCACTCCAGGGCATGATCGCCCTGCACCTGTGCGCCATCGCCTACACCTCCTGGCGCCAGCGCAGCAACCTGGTCACCCGCATGCTGCCAGGGCGTCGTGCCCGGGCCAGTACCGGGCAGCAGGAACCCAACGTCTGAACGTTCACGGGGCCCTGCGGGGCCCCTGTTCATCCCCTTCGCTACCCGCTTGACGGGATCTCGCACCGATCTGCCCCCTCCTGCTGCCACCGAATGGCATGAAAGCATTTTCATTCACATTTCTTAATTAATTCAGCTTGTTCGATTTTCAACCACGTCGATTTCATGAATGCTACGGAGCTGAACGAGGTTGTTTGTTGTCCGTTCGACTACACGACAGTGATACGTCAATAACAAGATCGAAGGGAAAATCGTCATGCACAACACACTGTTTCGAACCGCCCTGCTGGCGGCGGCACTCGGCTCTTTCAGCCACACTGCCAGCGCCGAAGGAGTCATGGTTCACCTGTTCCAATGGAAGTTCAACGACATCGCCAACGAGTGCGAGACCGTGCTCGGGCCCAAGGGGTTCGGTGGCGTCCAGATCACCCCACCCGCCGAGCACAAGCAGGGTAGCCAGGTCTGGTGGACCGTCTATCAACCGGTCAGCTTCAAGAATTTCAACAGCTTCGGCGGTAGCGAGGCAGAGCTCAGGAGCATGATCGCCCGCTGCAACGCGGCCGGGGTCAAGGTCTATGCCGACGCCGTCTTCAACCAGCTGGCATCGGGTTCGGGCACCGCCACCGGCGGCGGCAGCTACAACTCGGGGCAATACCAATATCCCCAGTTCGGCTACAACGACTTCCATCACAGCGGCGACATCACCAACTACGGTGACAGCAACAACGTCTGGAACGGCGCCCTCTACGGTATGCCGGACCTCAACACCGGCTCATCCTACGTCCAGGATCAGATCGCCACCTACATGAAGACCCTGCTCGGCTGGGGCGTGGCGGGCTTTCGCATCGATGCGGCCAAGCACATGGCGCCGGCCGATGTGAAGGCCATCCTCGACAAGGCGGGCAGCCCCAGGGCCTACCTGGAGGTGATCGGCGCAGGCGGGGAGTCCCCCGACATCCAGCCGGGCCGCTACACCTATATCGACACCGTCACCGACTTCAAATACGGCACCGATCTCGCCGCCAACTTCAACGGCCAGATCAAGAACCTCAAGACCCTGGGCGAGAGCTGGGGCCTGCTCCCCTCCAACAAGGCCTTCGTCTTCGTGGTCAACCACGACCGCGAACGCGGCCACGGCGGTGGCGGCATGCTCACCTTCATGAGCGGTGCCCGCTACGATCTGGCCAACACCTTCATGATGGCCTGGCCCTATGGCTGGAAACAGGTGATGTCGGGCTATCGCTTCGAAAACATGGGCACCTATGAAACCGACAAGGGGGCGCCGGGTAGCACGCCCTGCACGGACAGCCAGTGGAACTGCGAACAGCGCCGACCGACCATCATGAACATGGCCCTGTTCCACAACCGGACCGAAGGCCAGCCCGTCAGCAACTGGTGGGACAACGGCAACAACCAGATCGCCTTCAGCCGCGGTAACAAGGGCTTCGTCGCCATCAACAACGAAAGCGGCAGCCTGGTGGCCTCGGTGCAGACCGGTCTGCCGGCCGGCGAGTACTGCAACCTCCTGGGGGGCAATGACTACTGCAGCGGCGGTTATGTCACCGTCGACGGCAGCGGCAAGGCCAGCCTGAACGTCCCCGGCATGAAGGCGGCCGCCATCATCGCCGGTTGCACCAAGGCCAGCCCCTGCGGCGGTTCCGTCCTGCCGGGCAACAAGTTCAGCAGCATGAACCTGCGCGGCACCCACAACGCCTGGGGCAACACCCCCATGACCGTCGATGCCAACCGTGTCTGGTCCGCCACCCTCACCCTGACCGGCAACGGTGACGCCACCGGTGCCCAGCGCTTCAAGTTCGACGTCTTCGGCAACTGGGCCGAGAACTACGGCGACAACGAAGGGGATGGCATCGCCGACAAGGGCAGCAGCAAGGATATCCTGGTCAGCGGGGCGGGCACCTACCGCATCACCCTGAGCGAGAGCGATCTGCGCTACACGGTCACACCCCTCACCAGCAACCAGGCACCGGTCGCTACCCTCTCCCCCAAAACCCTCAGCGTCAAGGCGGGGGAGAGCGTGGTGTTCGACGCCTCCGCTTCCAGCGATGACGGCGGCGTGGTGAGCTACAGCTGGTCCAGCGGGGGCACCGCCGCCACGGAGACAGTCCGGTTCGATACCCCGGGTACCCATACCGTGACGGTCACCGTGACCGATGCGGAAGGGTTGACCGCCAGTGCCAGCGCCACCGTGACCGTCACCGATGACAACGGCACCTACGCCAGCGTATTGCCCACCCTGAACTTCCGCGGCACCCCCAATGCCTGGGGCTCCCTTGCCATGACACTGGTCGCCGACAATCAGTGGGAAGCCCTGGTCACCTTCAACGGTCAGACCAACCAGCGCTTCAAGTTCGACGTCAAGGGGGACTGGACCCAGAACTACGGCGACACCAACAAGGACGGCGTGGCCGAACTGACCGGCAGTGACATCCTCACCCCGGTCATCGGCCAGTACCGGGTACGTTTCAACGATCAGACCCTGCAATACAGCCTGACTCCGGTGAGCGTCATCTATGCCAAGAATGTCGCCAGCCTCAACATTCGCGGCACCACCAACAACTGGGGCACCACCCCCATGTCCCTGGTCGGGGATCACCTCTGGCAGGCCAGCGTCACCTTCACCGGCAGCGGTGATGGCAACGGCAGCCAGCGCTTCAAGTTCGACGTCAAGGGGGACTGGACCCAGAACTACGGCGACACTAACAAGGATGGCGTGGCCGAGCTGGCCGGGGCAGACATCACCACGGCAGTGGTCGGTGCCTATGTGGTGCGCTTCAACGACCAGACCCTGGCCTACAGCCTGAGCGCCCAGTAGGGCTGGACACACGCCAGGGCCATTGCGCCCCGGCGCCGAACCAGGCCTCCCGCCATCGGCGGGAGGCCTTTTTCATGGCCCCATGACCCGTTCCCCGCCAGCCTGCCGGCAGGCATACTGATCCTTCATCCCCATGCAGGAGCGCATATGAAACAGTTGAACACCCTCAAGGCCGAGGGACGGCTCGAGGAAGCCCGTCAGCACGGTCTGCTGCAACTCATCGCGCACCCAACCCACGCCGAGCTGCATTACGAAGTGGCCGGACTGCACGACATGCTGGGGCGAGAGGCCGAGGCCATTCCGCTCTATCAGAAGGCCGTGTCGCTGGGGCTTGGCGAGGCGTCGCTGCGCGGGGCCCTGCTTGGACTAGGCAGCTCCTATCGCACCACGGGCCGTCATGCCGAGGCGCTGGTCACCTTTGACGAGGCCCTGTCCCGCTTCCCCGATGCCATGGAGTTCAAGGTGTTTCGTGCCATGACCTGCTACAACCTGGGGCGCAGCAAGGAGGGGATGGAGACGCTGCTGGGGATCCTCGCGACCACCACCACGGATCCCGCCCTGCTTCCCTACCGGCGCGCGATGGCACTCTATGCCGAGGATCTGGACAGACGCTGGTGAGCGCCAGAAACGACAAAGCCGCTCAAAAGAGCGGCTTTTTCTGAAAATGGTGGCCCCTGGGGGACTTGAACCCACGACCAATCGATTATGAGTCGACTGCTCTGACCAACTGAGCTAAGGGGCCATTGATGCTGGTTAGCGGCGTGGATTATAGGGGATGGCGGATACCCCGTCCATAGTCAGATCAACCACTTGGCGAGATTTCATCCATATTCAAGCGGTTCCATGACCCCTCTTCACGCCCATGCCTGCACGGATAAAACAAAGCCCCGCATGGCGGGGCTTTTTGTTGCTATGTCAGGCTGACAAAACCCGGGACTACTCGTCCAGGAAACTGCGCAGCACTTCCGAGCGGCTCGGATGGCGCAGTTTGCGCAGGGCCTTGGCTTCGATCTGACGGATACGCTCACGGGTGACGTCGAACTGCTTGCCCACTTCCTCGAGGGTGTGGTCAGTGTTCATGTCGATACCGAAGCGCATGCGCAGTACCTTGGCTTCCCGTGCGGTCAGACCGGCCAGCACTTCACGGGTCGCGTTGCGCAGGCTCTCGCTGGTGGCCGCATCCGCTGGCAGAGCCAGGGTGGTATCTTCGATGAAGTCACCCAAGTGGGAGTCTTCATCATCACCGATGGGCGTCTCCATGGAGATGGGCTCCTTGGCGATTTTCAGTACCTTACGGATCTTGTCTTCCGGCATGCCCATGCGCATGGCCAGCTCTTCCGGGTTCGGTTCACGACCCATCTCCTGCAGCATCTGGCGGGAGATACGGTTGAGCTTGTTGATGGTCTCGATCATGTGCACCGGGATACGGATGGTACGGGCCTGATCCGCGATGGAGCGGGTAATGGCCTGACGGATCCACCAGGTGGCATAGGTCGAGAACTTGTAGCCGCGACGATATTCGAACTTGTCGACCGCCTTCATCAGACCGATGTTGCCCTCCTGGATCAGATCCAGGAACTGCAGACCGCGGTTGGTGTACTTCTTGGCGATGGAGATAACCAGACGCAGGTTGGCCTCGACCATCTCTTTCTTGGCACGACGGGCTTTGGCCTCACCAATGCTCATGCGGCGGTTGATGTCCTTGATCTGGGCGATGGACAGACCGGTCTCTTCTTCGATCTGCTGCAGCTTGCCGATGGAACGCAGTACTTCTTCGTCCATCTCGAGCAGGCGGGGAGACCACGCCTTGCCGGCCTGCTTCTGGTATTCGAACCAGGCAGTTTCGCACTCGTTGTTGGTGAAGGCCGCGACGAAGGTCTTCTTCGGCATCTTGGCCTGCTCAACGCAGAGCTTCATGATGATGCGTTCCTGCACGCGGACACGCTCCATCATCTCCCGCATGTTGTTGACCAAGCGATCGAACTGCTTGGGCATCAGGCGGAATTGACGGAAGACATCGGCCAGCTGGGCGATGGCATTCTGGGTGTCGTCGTGGGCACGGCCATTCTGCTGAATGGAGAGACGAGTCACCTCGTACTGGGCACGCAGTTCGCCGAATTTCTCGCGAGCGACTTCCGGATCCGGGCCACCGTCGCCATCATCGTCGGAGTTGTCGCCGTCTTCGTCTTCGTCTTCGTCCTCATCTTCATCTTCGTCGGCGAGGTCGTCCTCGCTGAGTTCGGAGCCGATATGAGTGGCGGTCGGCGCCACATCATCCACTTCGTTCGGATCGATGAAGCCGGAGATGATGTCGGACAGGCGAAGCTGCTCGGCTTCGTACTTGTCGTACTGTTCGAGCAGATAGGTGATGGCTTCAGGGTACTCGGCGACGGAGCTTTGTACCTGGTTGATACCGTCTTCAATCCGCTTGGCGATGTCGATCTCGCCTTCGCGGGTCAGCAGTTCGACGGTACCCATTTCCCGCATGTACATGCGGACGGGATCGGTCGTGCGACCAATCTCAGATTCAACAGATGCCAGAGCCTGGGCCGCTGCTTCGGCAGCGTCCTCATCGGCGGTACCACCTTCAGCCATGATAAGGTCATCGGCATCCGGAGCGTTTTCAACCACTTGAATGCCCATATCGTTGATCATCTGAATGATGTCTTCGATCTGGTCTGAATCGACAATGTCTTGCGGGAGGTGATCGTTCACCTCGGCATAGGTCAGGTAGCCCTGTTCTTTACCTTTGGCAACGAGGAGTTTAAGCTGAGACTGCGGGGTTTGCTCCATAGAACTCATCCGGTTGGTGTTGCTAGGTTGCGCGTACAGTGCGCTGCTGCGCAAATAGCCAATTCTAATAGAAAACCGCCAGACATGCTATGTCTGGTTGCGGCGTCGGTCATGAGAAACCCCTGCCCGCAGTGTTGTCGGGGCCAGGTGGTTATAAAGTGTTTGCTTTCAATCCCGTCTATTCGGGCAACGCTATTCATATTGGGACTGCTCACTCAAATATCAAGCCCCACTCTCATTTCTTTTCTCAATCTGCACCTCTCTGATCAGCATCATCAGCTCCTGAGTTTCCTCAGAGCTTAGCCCTTCCTGCGCCACCTTGGCCTGCAATTCTTCGATCCGTTGCTTCAGGAAAAGGTTGATGAAACCGACAAAGGTATCCTGCAATTCTCCCAGAATATCGGGCTCCTGGTCGAGCTTTACCTCTTCAAACAGGTCATGCATCGCCAGTTGGGCAAGTATTTCTCCCTCTTTTGTGCCACGCCAATGCTCCAGCAGGATACCCGTTGTCACTCCCGGCTGGATCAGGATCTGCTGGTGCAGTTGCAGCAGGAAAGGGATCCCCTGCAGGCGCAGCCCGGCCAACTCGGGCATGGCCGGCAGCTCGGCGGTGATCGCCGGATACTGCACCATCAGGGCCAGAGCCCTGCGGATCGGCGTCAGCTTGGTCGCCTTGGGTTTGTTGACTTCCACCTTGGGCTGGCTGTTGCGGGCAAACAGCTCGGTAATCCGCTGCTTGTTTTCTCCCCAGCGCATCATGCTGGAGAGTCGGGTAATCAACCCCTCGCGCGTGAAACCTTCCGGTACCCGACGAATCAGCTCAGCGGCCTTGTTTGCCACTTCAAACTTGCCTGCCTCACCGGAAAGAGCCGCATCGCGCCCGAGGCGTTCGAACATGAAATCCGCAAACGACTGGGCCTTGTCGAGCAGCGCTTCGAACCCCTCCTTGCCGATCTGGCGTACCAGCGAGTCGGGATCCTCGCCATCCGGCAAAAAGACGAACTTGAGTTCACGGCCGTCCTGCAGGTGGGAGAGCGCGTTATCCAGCGCCCGCCAGGCCGCTTCCCGACCGGCGTTGTCGCCGTCGTAGCAACAGACCACCTCTGCCGTGGTACGGAACAGGGTGTGGATGTGATCGCTGGTGGTCGCAGTCCCCAGTGCCGCCACCGCATAGTCGATGTCGTACTGGCCGAGCGCCACCACATCCATGTAGCCTTCCACCACCAGGATCCGGCGCGGATCCTTGTGTGCCTGCTTGACCTCATAAAGGCCGAACAGCTCTCGCCCCTTGTGGAAGATGGGGGTTTCGGGGGAGTTCAGGTACTTGGGCGTGCCATCCCCCAGCACTCGGCCACCGAAGCCGATGACCCGGCCGCGTTTGTCCCGGATCGGAAACATGATGCGATCGCGGAAACGATCGTAGCTGCCCGGGCCGCTGTCACGGGGGATCAGCATACCGCCCGAAATCAGCAGTTGTTCGTGATCCCTACTGGCGCCAAAGCGGCGACGCACCTGATCCCAGTCCCCAGGGGCATAACCGATGTTGAAGCGCTTGACCACCTCGCCAGTCAGGCCCCGGCCTTTCAGATACTCCACCGCCTGAGGCGCGTTCTTGAGATTGCTCTCGTAGAAGCGCGCAATCTGGTTCATCAGCTCGAACAGATCCTTGCTGACGGCTGGTTGGCTATGGCTTGATCCACCCGCCGTTTGCTCACGGGGGACCTGCATACCGTGCAGGCTTGCCAGCTCTTCGATGGCATCGGGGAATTCCAGGCCGTCGTACTCCATGACAAAGCCGATGGCATTGCCGTGGGCACCACAACCGAAACAGTGATAGAACTGCTTCTCCTGGCTGACGGTAAAGGAGGGGCTTTTTTCGTTATGAAAAGGGCAGCAAGCCTGGTAGTTCTTACCGGCTTTCTTCAACCGCACACGGGAGTCGATCAACTCGACTATGTCCGTGCGTACAAGCAGATCATCGATAAAGGATTGCGGGATCCTGCCAGCCATAACCGTCCTGTTTCATTGCATAGGAAATAAAAAAGCCGCGCATTCCAATGGGAAGCACGGCTTCTTCGACCAAACAAGAGAGTTGCCTGTTACGCCAAGCGGGTTTTCACCTGAGCACTGACGGCGCCGACATCGGCACGCCCCTGAATTTTTGGCTTCAAGACAGCCATGACTTTACCCATGTCAGCCATGACGGCAGCACCACTTTCAGTGATGGCTTGCTCGATCAGGGCGGCAATTTCGTCTGCGGTCAGCTGTTGTGGCAGGAACTCCTGCAGCACAACGATCTCGGCGGACTCTTTGTCGGCAAGATCCTGGCGACCGGCAGCTTCAAACTGGCTGATGGAATCGCGACGCTGTTTGACCATTTTGGTCACGACAGCGAGGATCTCTTCATCATTGAGCTCGACACGGGTATCGACTTCACGCTGCTTGATTTCTGCCATCAACAAGCGGATAGCACCCAACCGAGGCTTGTCTTTGGCAAGCATGGCGAGCTTTTGCTGATCCTTGAGTTGATCCTTCAGAGACACGGCATGATCCCTTGATTAGTACAGGCGGATACGACGTGCGTTTTCGCGGGACAGCTTCTTGGCGTGACGCTTGACAGCGGACGCTTTGGCGCGCTTGCGAATGGTAGTCGGCTTCTCGTAGAACTCACGGCTACGAACTTCGGACAGGATACCGGCCTTTTCGCAAGAACGCTTGAAGCGACGCAGAGCAACGTCAAACGGCTCATTTTCACGGACTTTGATTACTGGCATGTGCCTTTCACCTCAGTGATAAATTGTTAGCTGACCTTCAATCGATCAGCATGTCTTAAAATGGTGCGAAATTATACTCTGGACAGGGAATGAAAGTAAACCCGCAGAGATCGCTCTGGTTTAAAAAACCCGCGAAGGTTACCATAGCCGTCTCATTTTAGCAGTGAAATTTTTTAGCAATGCGTGTATTGGGCATAGAGACATCCTGTGACGAAACCGGGATCGCGATCTTCGATGATCAAAAAGGGATCCTTTCCCACCAGTTGTACAGCCAGGTCAAGCTGCATGCGGACTACGGCGGCGTTGTTCCCGAGCTCGCCAGCCGGGACCATGTACGCAAGACGATCCCCTTGATCCAGGCCGCCTTGAAAGAGGCCGGACTTGGCAAGGATGACATCGATGGCATCGCCTATACCGCGGGGCCAGGTCTGGTTGGCGCCATCCTGGTCGGGGCGACCATAGGCCGCTCGCTGGCCATGGCTTGGGACAAGCCAGCCATCGCCGTGCACCACATGGAAGGTCACCTGCTGGCCCCCATGCTGGAAGAGCGAGCCCCCGAGTTTCCCTTCGTGGCGCTGCTGGTCTCCGGCGGCCACTCCATGCTGGTCCGGGTCGATGGCATCGGCAGCTACCAGCTGCTGGGCGAATCGATCGACGATGCCGCCGGTGAGGCGTTCGACAAGACCGCCAAGCTGATGGGTCTGGACTACCCCGGTGGTCCGCTGCTCTCCCGGCTGGCGGAGAAGGGCACCACTGGACGCTTTACCTTCCCCCGTCCCATGACCGACCGTCCCGGGCTCGACATGAGCTTCTCCGGTCTCAAGACCTTCGCCGCCAACACCATTGCCGCCAACGGTGATGATGAACAGACCCGTGCCGACATCGCCCGGGCGTTTGAGGATGCGGTGGTCGACACCCTGGCCATCAAGTGCCGCCGTGCCCTGAAGGAGACCGGTCTCAATCGTCTGGTCGTGGCAGGCGGCGTCAGTGCCAACCGTCATCTGCGCGCCCAGCTGGCCGAGCTGATGGAGAGCCTCAAAGGTGAAGTCTTCTACCCGCGCACCGAATACTGCACCGACAACGGCGCCATGATCGCCTATGCCGGCATGCAACGCCTTAAGGCGGGAGTCTTCGAACCCCTGGTCGTCAAGGCCGTGCCGCGCTGGCCGCTGGATACCCTGGATCCGGTGTGATCCTGACGATCCACGACAAAAAGAAAGGGGCCTGTGGCCCCTTTTTCATCTTGATGACGGTATTCATACCCGTTTAGTTGGTGCGGAACAGCGCCTCAATGGACAGCCCCTGCCCCAGCAGGATTTCCCGCAGACGGCGCAACCCTTCCACCTGGATCTGGCGCACCCGCTCGCGGGTCAGACCAATCTCGGCGCCCACGTCTTCCAGGGTGGCCGGTTCATAGCCGAGCAGACCGAAACGGCGGGCCAGCACTTCACGCTGCTTGGGATTCAGCTCCTCCAGCCAGTGCACTATGCTGCTGCGCATGTCATCTTCCTGGGACTCCAGCTCGGGTCCCATGCCGCGCTCGTCGGAAAGCACGTCCAGCAGCGCCTTGTCGCGATCGCCACCAATGGGAGTATCCACCGAGGTGATCTTCTCGTTGAGCTTGAGCATGCGATTCACATCGTCCACAGAGCGATCCAGTGCAGAGGCGATATCCTCGGCGGTCGGCTCATGGTCGAGACGATGGGAAAGCTCGCGCGCAGTGCGCAGATAGACGTTCAGCTCCTTGACCACATGGATGGGCAGACGAATGGTGCGGGTCTGGTTCATGATGGCCCGCTCTATGGTCTGGCGGATCCACCAGGTGGCATAGGTGGAGAAACGGAAGCCTCGCTCGGGGTCGAACTTCTCGACGGCGCGGATAAGGCCGAGGTTGCCCTCTTCGATGAGATCCAGCAGCACCAGGCCGCGGTTGTTGTAGCGCCGGGCAATCTTGACCACCAGGCGCAGGTTGGATTCGATCATGCGCTTGCGCGCCGCTTTGTCGCCACGCAGGGCACGGCGGGCGTAGTAGACTTCCTCTTCGGCCGTGAGCAAAGGGGAGAAGCCTATCTCCCCCAGATAGAGCTGGGTGGCGTCCATTACCTTGTTCAGCTCGGGCGCCATCAGTTCATCGGAAATGGTCTCTTCGGCTTCGGCCGCCACTTCCTGAACCTCTTCTTCCTCCTGAACCTCCAGCTCCTCGTCGAACTCTAACTCTGCATCCTGCATTACCAGTTGTTCTTGGCTCATGATATCTCTCCCTGACCTACACCAGAGTAAGACTCAGCTCTCTGAGTTAACGCTTTGGCAAATAGCCCATCGGGTTGATCGACTTGCCTTTGTACCGGATTTCAAAGTGCAAGCGCACATCCGGCGCATCCGTGCTACCCATATTGGCGATAACCGCTCCGCCCTTCACGGTGTCTCCCTCCTTGACCCTCAACTCATCGTTGTGAGCGTAGGCGGAGAGGTAGTCATCGTTGTGCTTGAGAATTATCAGCTTGCCATAACCTCGCAGTGCACTGCCCGCATAGACCACTTTGCCGCTGCTCGCAGCGTAAATGGGTTGGCCCTTCTGGCCGGAAATGTCGATGCCCTTGTTGCCTTGTTCCGCAACGGAGAAGCCTTCAACGATCCGCCCTTTGGTCGGCCAATGCCAGGAGAGTGTTGACGAGGAACTGACGGTTTTTTGTTCTTTCGCCTGAGCGTATGCTGTTGACGAGGCAGGAGCAATCGTTTTCTGAGCAATAAATGGTGTGGTCGTACCTGCCGGAGCCGTGGCCAGGGGTTTGGGCCCCGTGCTGGTCACCACCGGTGTGGTTGCTGCAACCATCTGACCACCCGAGGAACCCGCGCCCCCCACATTGAGCACCTGACCCACGTGCAATGCATAAGGAGCCTGGAGGTTGTTGCGCTGGGCCAAGGCCTGGTTGGAAAGACCGAACTGGCGACCGATGCTGCTCAAGGTATCGCCACGGCGCACCTCGTAACTGCCAGACCCCGTCACGCTGCCACGACTGACAGGGCTGCCGACGGTTGCCACCGCCATGGGGGCGGAAGCGCCATCGAGCCTGAGCTGCTGGCCGGGATAAATGTTATAGGGGGGAGTGATGCCATTGATGCTGATAAGCGAAGCCACATCCATGCCAGAACGAAATGCAATGGAGTAGAGAGTGTCTCCTTTGACCACGGTGTACCCGTTGCCTGCAATGCCGGGCTTGGTCATACCTTGACGCACGGGGATGGTCGAAGCGACCTGATCATTGCCCAGGCTGTGCACCGGAGCCGCAGTCTTGCTGGAGGAACAGGCAAGCAGCAGCCATGACAACACGACGACACCGCTACCTTGCCAAACACGCGAACACATAGTGGATCCTTAACGACTAAACCAGAAATAGGCCGCAACGGCCAAACCAATACAGAGCCAGCCCAGCACATCCACATAGTGCATCAGCTTGCGCTCCATCTTCTCGCCGCCCCAGCGCATCAGACCTGCAACCAGGAAGAAGCGCATGCCACGACCGATCAGCGAGGTCAGGATGAAAGGCAACAGTGCCATGTGGAGCAAGCCAGCCGTGACGGTAAACACCTTGTAGGGGATCGGCGTGAAGCTGGCAATAAAAATAACCCAGATGCCCCACTGCGCGAACCACTGCTGGGCCAGGGCAATCTTGTCCTCATAGCCAACCGAGGTCACCAGCGGCTGCACCACTGGCTCCCACAGGGCATAGCCGAGCAGATAACCAAACAGGGCGCCCAGCACAGAAAAGAGAGTGGCCAGCGCGGCATAGTGCCAGGCGCGATGAGGTTTGCCGAGCGCCATGGGCGCCAGCATCACATCCACCGGGATGGGCCAGAAGATGGATTCAATAAAGGCGGTGATGGCCAGATACCAGGGGGCATACTTGTGGCGTGCCCACTGCATCACCAGAACATAAAGGCGGGAAAACAACTTCACTCGACATCTCCGTCAATCAGAGGAACGAAACGTACCGGCTCCAGGATCCGGCTGGTGAGCTGGGAGCCCGATCGCTCGATGAGCTGCAGGGTCTGCTGGCCATCACCCACCGGCAACACCAGACGACCACCGTCAGCCAGCTGATCGGTCAGGGCCTTGGGGACCTCACTGGCCGCCGCCGTCACCAGAATGGCGTCGAAAGGGCCCTTGTTGGGCCAACCTAGCCACCCATTGCCGTGCTTGGCCGACACATTGTGCAGATCGAGCTGGCGCAATCTGCGCCGGGCCTGAAACTGCAGCGACTTGATCCGCTCCATGGTGTAGACATGCTCCACCAGGTGGGCCAGTACCGCCGTCTGGTAGCCCGATCCCGTCCCGATCTCCAGCACATGGGCCGGATCGTTCTGGATCAGCAGCTCGGTCATGCGCGCCACGATGTAAGGCTGGGAGATGGTCTGCCCATGGCCGATGGGCAGGGCAGTATTGTCCCAGGCCTTGTGGGCCATGGCCTCATCCACGAACAGCTGGCGCGGCACCTTCGCAATCGCCGCCAATACGCGGAAATCGCGGACATCCTGGGCAATCAGTTGATTCAACAGGCGCTGTACTATCACAACGTCATCCCTGCAGATCCAGCCACGCGCCCAGGGTCGACAGACTGCCGTAGGCCGTCATGTCGATGGTCAGGGGAGTGATGGAGACATAACCCTGCTCGATGGCGGCAAAGTCCGTTCCCTCTCCTGCATCCTGCTGGTTGCCGGGGGGGCCAATCCAGTAGACGGGCTGACCACGGGGATCCTCGGTGCGGATCACCGACTCCGCCCGGTGGCGATTGCCAAGACGCGTCACCCTGATCCCCTTGATCTGCTCGAGCGGCAGATCCGGCACATTCACGTTGAGGATCTGATCCGCAGGCAACGGATGCACCATCAGCCCCCGCACCAGCTTGGCGGCGTAGTGGGCCGCACTGGCGAAATGGGTCTTGCCCACCAGCGATACGGCGATGGAGGGGAAACCAAGATGACGCCCTTCCGTCGCGGCCGCCACCGTCCCCGAGTAGATGACGTCATCCCCCAGGTTGGCCCCGTGATTGATACCGGCCACCACCATGTCGGGCTCAGGGCGCAGCAGTTCGTTGACCGCCAGATGAACGCTGTCGGTCGGCGTCCCCTTGACCGCATAACTCTTGATGCCGTGAAAACTGGACGCATCGAGGCGGGTGACCCGCAGCGGCACTTCCAGCGTCAGGGAGTGGCTGGCACCGCTGCGGTTGCGATCCGGCGCCACCACCACGACCTCGCCACAGGCACGCAACGCCTCGCTGAGGGCGCGAATGCCCTCGGCGTGTACCCCATCGTCATTACTGACCAGAATTCGCATCGGTTGAGTTCCTGAAACCGTGATCGGCCTCTTCGGCCTGCATTAATTCTCGTACCACGCTGGTGGCAAAGGCGCCGGCCGACAGGAAGAACGACAGGGTCAGCACCTCGTCCTCCCGTTGCCAGCTCATCTGCTCCGGCTTGAGCAGCAGCGGGCGCCTGTCCTGATCCAGCCCGGCTTTTTCCAGTCCTTCGCACCAGTCGCCATAAGAGGCCAGCACTCCTTGCTCGAACTCGGCGGCTGCCCCCTGGCTCGCCAGACGGCCACGGCCCCACTGGGGAGCGGTCAGTTGCACGTCTCCGGAGGCAAGGCGCGCCTCGAGCTCGGGCGTCACGCTCTCTTCGCTGAAGATGGAGTGGCTGCCCTTGAGCATCACGCAGTCGCCAGCCAGCAGCTGATGGGCCAGCCCCTGCTCGATGCGGGCGCTGACGATGGCATTGAACAGCATGCTGCGGGCGGCGGACAGATAGAGGGAGCGCTTGTTGCGATCCTTGACCCGCTTGCCGGCGAACATCGCCTTGGCGGCCTCCAGGTTGTTGCCACCGCGGCCGAAACGCTGCTCGCCGTAGTAGTTGGGCACCCCCTGGGTTGCAATCGCCTGCAGACGGGATTCCAGTCCGTCGGCCTGCTCCAGCCCGGTGAGGCGCAGGGTGAAGTGGTTGCCCTTGAGATAGCCGACCCGCAGCTTCTTGTTGTGGCGCTTGACCTCAAGGATCCGGATGTTGTCGTTCTCGATGACCGAGAGATCCGGCTCGCCCTTGCCCGGCAGATGGATGCCGAACCACTGTTCGGTCACCGCATGGCGATCTTTCAGACCAGCCCAGGTCACCGCATTGCGGGCAACCCCGGCCGCATCGGCCAGCAGGCCAGCCACCCAGGCGGTATTCTCGCCGGTTTTGCGTACCCGGACGAAGATGTGTTCCCCCTCGCCGCAAGGTGCAAACCCGAGATCTTCATTGACCACGAAGTCGGCGGCCTCGGCCTTGAGGATGCCGCGAGCAGTGGGCGTCCCGTGCAGATAGGCAAGTTGTTCAAGCATCATTGTTTCACCAGCAAGACAACGGCTTCGGTGGCGATCCCTTCCTTGCGCCCCGTGAATCCAAGTTGTTCGGTGGTGGTCGCCTTGACGTTCACCCGGTCCAAGTCACATTGCAGATCCGCGGCCAGCACGGCGCACATGGCGTCGATATGGGGGGCCATCTTGGGGGCCTGGGCGATGATGGTCACATCCAGGTTGCCGATGGCATAACCTGCGAGCTGCACGCGGGCAAAGACATCCCGCAGCAGGGTGCGGCTGTCGATGCCCTTGAATTCGGCGGCGGTATCGGGGAAGTGGCGGCCGATGTCGCCGGCGCCGATGGCCCCCAGCAGGGCATCGCTCACCGCATGCAACACCACGTCGCCATCGGAGTGGGCCAGCAGGCCCTGTTCATAGGGCACCGCCACCCCGCCCAGCATGCAGGGGCCGACCCCGCCAAACTTGTGAACATCAAAACCATGTCCGATCCGCATCATGCCTGCGCCCTCCTCAATACACGGAAATCTGTCTCATCAAAACCATGTCCGGTGCGGATCATGCCTGCTCCTCTGGGGATGAATCGGGTCGTGCCGACCGGCACGCACGTTGTTGCTGTAAATAGAGCCCGGCCAGGGAGAGATCTTCCGGCCGGGTCACCTTGATGTTGTCGGCCCGCCCTTCCACCATGCGCACGGGGAAACCGGCGCGCTCCATGGCGGAGGCTTCATCGGTGATGGCGGCGCCGAGCGCCAGCCCCTCCTCCAGCGCCCGCTTGAGGGGGCGGACCAAAAACATCTGGGGCGTCAGGGCATGCCAGAGCTGCTCGCGATCCACGGTGGCGAGGATATTGCCGGCCGCATCGGTGCGCTTCATGGTATCGCGCACCCGGCTGCCGAGGATGGCACCGCCAGAGGCCATGGCGGCAGCAATGAGCGCATCGAGATCCTCGTGGGTCAGACAGGGCCGGGCGGCGTCGTGCACCAGTGCCCACTCCCCTTCTGCCATGTGCAACGCATTGAGCACGGAGAAGG
The DNA here is from genome assembly GCF_019048585.1 of Aeromonas sp. FDAARGOS 1418. NCBI lineage: Bacteria > Pseudomonadati > Pseudomonadota > Gammaproteobacteria > Aeromonadales > Aeromonadaceae > Aeromonas > Aeromonas sp. FDAARGOS 1418. The sequence goes on from NZ_CP077387.1 coordinate 94,982, forward strand.
CGCGCTCGCTTCCCCCTTCCACTCGCAACACCCGCGGATCGGTTGCCACGGTCAAGGTCTCAAACCAGCTGTCGTGGGGCGCCAGCGCCACGATCACACGGGCGATGGCGGGATGGGAGAGCAAACGCTCCAGGGTGTGCTCCAGAATGCATTTCCCTGCCAGGGACAGGTACTGCTTGGGGCAACTTGCCCCCATGCGACTGCCAATACCGGCAGCCGGGACGATGGCGGTCAGGCCGCTCAGGCTATCAGTCATCGTAGGGGGCACCATCAGGCTCCGTCACCTGATCCTTTTCTTTGGGAATGATTCGGTAGAAGGTCTCGCCCTGCTTGATGTAGCCAAGATCGTTGCGCGACAACTCCTCGATAGCCTCAAGGCCAGAAGTAAGATCGTCGATTTCCCGGTAAATCAGACTGTTGCGATCCTTGAGTACCAGGTTGTCCTGTTGCTGCCGCTCGATGGCGGTGGAGAGTTCCCGATAGTCGGAGAGGCCGTTTTTCCCCAGCCAGAGGTCATATTGCAGCCCTCCCAACAGGAGGAGCAGGATAAGAGTGAGTAGCCGCATGCACTGAGTCTCCTTCAAGCGGCCTAGTTTCCCATATTCGCAGGCAAGACAAAAGAAAGCCTGTGTGCCGGATGGGTTGGTCGGAATAAAAAATGCAGGTCGCACACGCCCATAAGCGCAGAACGAAAAAGCCCCGCCAGATGGCGGGGCTTTGTGAAGCATGAACGCAGGCGAAAATTAAGCCTGGTTCTTCACTTCTTTCAGACCACGGAACGGAGCCTTGGCACCCAGGGCTTCTTCGATACGGATCAGCTGGTTGTACTTGGCAACACGGTCAGAACGGCTCATGGAACCGGTCTTGATCTGGCCAGCAGCGGTACCCACAGCCAGGTCGGCGATGGTCGCGTCTTCGGTCTCACCGGAGCGGTGGGAGATGACGGCAGTGTAGCCAGCGTCTTTGGCCATCTTGATGGCAGCCAGAGTTTCGGTCAGGGAACCGATCTGGTTGAACTTGATCAGGATGGAGTTGGCGATGCCGTTGTCGATACCGCGCTTCAGGATCTTGGTGTTGGTTACGAACAGGTCGTCACCAACGATCTGGATTTTCTTGCCCAGTTCAGCAGTCTGGTAGGCGAAACCTTCCCAGTCAGATTCGTCCAGGCCATCTTCGATGGAGACGATCGGGAACTTGGTGGTCAGGTCAGCCAGGAAGTCGGAGAAACCGTTGGAGGTGAAGACACGACCTTCGCCTTTCAGGTTGTACTCTTTCTTCTCTGCGTCGTAGAACTCGGAAGCAGCGCAGTCCATGGCCAGGGTGATGTCGGTGCCCAGTTTGTAACCAGCAGCGGCAACGGCTTCAGCGATAACTTCCAGCGCTTCGGCGTTGGATTTCAGGTTCGGAGCGAAACCACCTTCGTCACCAACTGCAGTGTTGTAGCCCTTGGACTTCAGCACTTTGGCCAGGTTGTGGAACACTTCTGCGCCCATGCGAACGGCTTCTTTCAGGGTCTTGGCGCCAACCGGCTGGATCATGAACTCCTGGATGTCGACGTTGTTGTCGGCGTGCTCACCACCGTTGATGATGTTCATCATCGGCAGCGGCATGGAGTAAACACCCGGGGTGCCGTTCAGCTCGGCGATGTGGGCGTACAGCGGCATGCCTTTGGCAGCAGCGGCAGCTTTGGCGTTGGCCAGGGAAACAGCCAGGATGGCGTTGGCGCCGAACTTGGATTTGTTCTCGGTACCGTCGAGGTCGATCATGATCTGGTCGACAGTGGCCTGGTCCTTGGCATCTTTACCCAGCAGAGCCTGAGCGATCGGGCCGTTGACGGCTTCGATGGCTTTCAGCACGCCTTTACCCAGGAAACGGCTCTTGTCGCCGTCACGCAGTTCCAGCGCTTCGCGGGAACCGGTGGACGCGCCAGACGGAGCGGCTGCCATACCAACAAAACCACCTTCCAGGTGAACTTCGGCCTCAACGGTCGGGTTACCACGGGAGTCGATGATTTCACGACCGATCACTTTAACGATCTTGGACATGTGTATTTCCTCAGGTTTCGTAAAAAAACAACAAAAATATGCCAAAAAAAGCGGCTGTGGCACAGAGCCCCAACCGCATTTATTTTCAATTACTTCAAATTACGCTTCTGATACTCGCCCGCCGCCTTCACAAAACCGGCGAACAGGGCGTGGCCATCACGGGGAGTCGAGGTGAACTCCGGGTGGAACTGCGCGGCCACGAACCAGGGGTGATCCGGGATCTCGATGATTTCCACCAGCTTCTTGTCGGCGGAGAGACCGGTCACCTTCAGACCTGCCGCTTCAATCTGCGGCAGCAGCTTGTTGTTCACTTCATAACGGTGACGGTGGCGCTCGTAAATGGTCGGGCTGCCGTACATCTGACGCACCTTGGAATCTTCCACCAGGTGGCAGAGCTGGGAGCCCAGACGCATGGTACCGCCCAGATCGGACTTCTCGGTCCGGGTCTCGACGTTGCCTTCGTCATCCACCCACTCGGTGATGAGACCGACCACGGGGTACGGGCTGTCTTTCTTGAACTCGGAGGAGTGAGCCCCTTCCATGCCCGCAACGTTGCGGGCGTATTCGATCAAGGCAACCTGCATGCCCAGGCAGATACCGAGGTACGGGATCTTGTTCTCGCGGGCATATTTGGCGGCCAGGATTTTGCCTTCCACACCGCGCTCGCCGAAGCCACCCGGCACCAGAATCGCATCCAGACCTTCCAGCAGCTCGGCGCCACGGGTCTCGATGTCCTGGGAGTCGATGTACTTGATGTTGACGGAGAGACGGGTCTTCAGGCCACCGTGCTTGAGCGCTTCGTTGACGGACTTGTAGGCGTCCGGCAGGGAGACATACTTGCCCACCATGCCGATGGTGACTTCGGCAGTCGGGTTGGCCTCTTCATAGATGACCTGTTCCCACTCGGCCAGGTCGGCTTCTTTGCACTCGATGCCGAAGCGCTCGGTGATGTAGCCGTCCAGACCCTGGGATTTCAGCAGCGCCGGGATCTTGTAGATGGAGTCGACATCCTTCATGGAGATGACGGCGCGCTCGGGCACATTGCAGAACAGGGCGATCTTGGCACGCTCGTTGGCCGGAATGGCGCGGTCGGAGCGGCAGATCAGCACATCCGGCTGGATACCGATGGAGAGCAGCTCCTTCACGGAGTGCTGGGTCGGCTTGGTCTTCACCTCGCCGGCGGCGGCCAGGTAAGGAACCAGGGTCAGGTGCATGAACATGGCATTGTTGCGACCCACGATGGCCGCCAGCTGACGAATGGCTTCAAGGAACGGCAGGGACTCGATGTCGCCCACGGTACCGCCCACTTCGACGATGGCAACCTGATGACCTTCGGCGCCGGCAATCACCCGCTCCTTGATGGCGTTGGTGATGTGCGGGATCACCTGGATGGTGGCGCCCAGATAGTCACCACGACGCTCCTTGCGCAGCACGTCTGCATAGATGCGGCCGGTGGTGAAGTTGTTGCGGCGGGTCATCTTGGTGCGGATGAAACGCTCGTAGTGGCCCAAATCCAGATCGGTTTCGGCCCCGTCCTCGGTTACGAACACTTCACCATGCTGGGTCGGGCTCATGGTGCCCGGATCCACGTTGATGTACGGGTCCAGTTTCATGATGGTCACATCCAGACCACGGGCTTCCAGAATGGCTGCCAGAGAAGCTGCGGCAATGCCTTTGCCGAGGGATGAAACAACGCCACCAGTCACAAAAATATATTTGGTCGTCATGCTGAACCTGAAAGAAGTTTAGGGAATTTTAAGGGGTGCTTCGGGGATGAAGCAGGACGGGGAAACAGTATACCAAAACCCCCACTCCCAAACAATGAACAAAAATCTATCAGGCTCCCCGCCGCCCCGTCTTGCGCCAAATCAACTTTGTTCGGTTTCCTTGGCCTTGTTCCAGGCCTCGTCCAGCCTCTCCAGGGAGCAATCCGTCATTTTCAGACCTTCTGCGGCAATAAAGTGTTCAACCTGACGAAAACGACGCTCAAACTTGGTGTTGGCAGCCCGCAGCACCTGCTCGGGATCCTTGCCCAGATGACGCACCAGATTGACAGTGGCAAACAAGAGATCGCCGAGCTCGTCGCTCACCCGAGCCTCGTCCACGTCGACCATCAGCGCCTCTTCCATCACCTCCTCGATCTCCTCGTGGATCTTGTCCACCACAGGCCCCAGCGTCTTCCAGTCGAAACCGACGGTGGCGCAGCGCTTCTGGATCTTGGCTGCCCGGGTCAGGGCAGGCAGGGAGAGGGGGATATCGTCCAGCACGCTCTCCTTGTCGAGCGCCGCACGCTCTTTGGCCTTTTCCGCCTCCCAGTTCGCTTTGACCGCCTGCTCGTCACCCAGGTCGGCATCGGAGAAGACATGGGGGTGGCGGCGAATGAGCTTCTCGCTCACGGTATCGACGATGTCGGCAAAGTCGAACAACCCCTGCTCCTTGCCGAGCTGGGCATAGAACACCACCTGGAACAGCAGATCACCGAGCTCCCCCTTCAGCCCTTGCCAATCTTCGCTCTCGATGGCATCCGCCACCTCGTAGGCCTCCTCCAGGGTGTGCGGCACTATGGTCTGGAAGCTCTGCTTGAGATCCCAGGGACAGCCCCCGTTCGGGTCACGCAATCTGGCCATGATGTCGAGCAGTTGGGGAAGGTCGTAGCGTTGGGACATGGGCAACTCACTTTCGATTCAGTAAATGGGTTCATGAATATCCGCTCACGCCACTGCTCCACATGATGTGGCGCCATGGCGGCCGGAGATGGGGCGCGTGATATCCGTCTTCAATGCTCTACAAGGAGGGAGAAAATGCAGACCGGCCACTGGGGCCGGTCGGTTGAGCATTACAGCCGCTTGGCGCTGATCACGTCGTTGAGCTGACTGAGCTTGGCCAACGCCCGGTTGAAGGCGTTGATGTTGTAAATCTCCAGCTCCATGTCTATTTCGGCGGTCTGCTCGCGCACGTTGGAGCGCGAACGCACTCCCATCACGTTGATCTTCTCGTTGGCGAGCACGGTGGTGATGTCGCGCAGCAGGCCGGATCTGTCGTTGGAGAGAATGCGGATGGTGAGACCGTAACCGCCGGAGTAGTTCTCCCCCCAGACCGCATCGATCAGACGCTCCGGGTTGCGACGCGACAGCTCCTTGAGCTGATCGCAATCCTCCCGGTGGATGGAAACCCCCCGTCCCATGGTGATGAAGCCCTGGATGGCGTCCCCCGGGATGGGCTGGCAGCAGCGGGCGATGTGAGTCATCAGGTTGCCCACCCCTTCCACTACGATGTGATCCTTGGGTTTGGGGCGGAAGGGCACATTGGCCTTCTGCTCCAGCTTCTCCAGCAGACGGCGATCTTCTTCTTCCGCCGTCGGCTTGTTGTAGCGGGTGTCGAGGTAGTTGAGCAGCTGGTTGATGCGGATGTCGCCGCTGCCGATACCGGCCAGCAAATCTTCCAGCTCCTCCGCATGGAAACGCTCCAGCACCACCTTGTCCACCTTCGAGAGAGTGAGGTTGTGTCTGTCCAGCTCTTTCTCCAGCAGCTCCTTGCCAGCGGCGATGTTCTTGTCCCGGTCCAGCTTTCTGAACCAGGTGGCCACCTTGGCCCGCGCCCGGCTGGAGCGCAGGAAGCCGGCGTTCGGGTTCATCCAGTCGCGGCTCGGGTTCGGCTCCTTCTGGGTGATCACCTCCACCTGGTCGCCGGTCTGCAGCGTATAGGTGAAGGGCACGATACGACCGTCGATCTTGGTGCCTATGCAGCGGTGACCGATCATGCTGTGCACGTGATAGGCGAAGTCGAGCGGCGTCGCCCCTGCCGGCAGGTCGATGACATCGCCCTTGGGAGTGAAGACATAAACCCTGTCCTCGAACACCTGACTGCGCAGATCGTCCAGCAAGGAGCCGCTCTCCGAGAGATCCTCCTGCCAGGCGAGGAGTTTGCGCAGCCATTCGATCTTGTCTTCGAAGGTGCTGGTCTTGGCAGCGGCCTGGGCCCCTTCCTTGTAGCGCCAGTGCGCAGCGACACCGAGCTCCGCATCCTGATGCATCTGCTCGGTACGGATCTGGATCTCCACCGTCTTGCCCTCCTCCCCCACCACCACGGTGTGGATGGACTGGTAGCCATTGGGCTTGGGGTTGGCGACATAGTCGTCAAATTCGCGGGGAATATGGTGGAAATGAGTGTGAACGATACCGAGCGCCGCGTAGCAATCCTGCAGCCGCTTGGTGATCACCCGCACCGCGCGCACATCGAACAGCTCGTTGAATTCGAGGTGCTTCTTCTGCATCTTGCGCCAGATGCTGTAGATGTGTTTCGGTCGGCCATAGACCTCGGCCTCGACGCCGGCCTCGGCCAGGGCATCGCGCAGAGACTGCACGAATTCACGGATGTAGCGCTCGCGGTCGAGCCGTTTCTCGTCCAGTTGCTTGGCGATCTGCTTGTAGGTGTCCGGGTGCAGGTAGCGGAAGGCGAGATCCTCGAGCTCCCACTTGAGCTGACCGATACCGAGGCGGTTCGCAAGGGGGGCATAGATGTTGGTGATCTCCTGGGCCATCAGCACCCGGGTCTCCTCATCCGCCTTCTTCGCCTCACGCAGGCAGGCGATGCGCTCCGCCAGCTTGATGACCACGGCGCGCACGTCCTCGACCATGGCGAGCAGCATGCGGCGCACGTTGTCCACCTGCTCTGGCGAGGTTTCGCTGCGGTGAAGGGTTTGCAGGGAGCGGATGGCCTCCATCTCCAGCACCCCTTCCACCAGCTTGGCGATCTTGGGGCCGAAGTCCTCGTTCACCTTTTCCTGGCTGATGAGACCGGCTTCGACGAAGGGATAGAGAATGGCGGCCTTGAGGGTGGCGAGATCCATGCTGAGCATCAGCAGGATGCCCACCATCTCAACCCCGCGTACCAGCAGGCGGTTGGTGAGCGCTTCGTCACCCAGGGTCAGGCAATACTGGTAGACGGTTCGCAGCTGATTCTTGTCACTTTCACTCAGGGTAAGGGAACTGACCCACTCATCCAGAGTGAAATTGTCTTTCAAATGAATATCGCGCACCGCAACCATGGTATCAATCCTTAAAAGTGTGGGGTCGAAAGCCAATGCTCTCCTTATCCCCTCATCAACTGATGACTGCCTCAAATGGGGATGCATGAAAGAGTTTTCAAGGCATGTCACCGCGCAAGGTGACAGGGCTCTTCCCCGCATCCGATCCACTATCGACGACCTAGATTACCCTAATCACTCCCGCTCAAACAGCGCTGCCGCCGCTGGAAAACCAAGATAACCGCATGCTGCCCTGCCCGTTGAAGGCAGCGAGAAACACCTGTTTTACCTCACTCTGGCAGCATCATGCACATCGAAAAATCATCACGACCGCATCTTGATTCATCCAGAATAATGCGGTCGCCTCGACTCAGCCCCGTTCGAACAGCGCCATGGACTCCAGATGACCGGTGTGGGGGAACATGTCCAGCATCCCCAGACGGGTCAGCTTGTAGCCCCCCTGCACCAGCACCTGACTGTCACGGGCCAGGGTGACCGGGTTACAGGAAACATAGACCACCCGTTTGGGGGAAAGTGCCACCACGTGGCTCATCACCTCCAGCGCCCCGGGTCTGGCCGGATCCAGCAGTACCAGATCGAACCCTTCCCGGGCCCAGGACATGCCCACGATGTCGCCGCTCAAGTCCGCCTTGTAGAAGCGGGCGTTGTCGATGCCGTTGCGGCGGGCATTCTCCTGTGCACGCGTCACCATGGCGAGCTCCCCTTCCACCCCCACCACTTCGCGGGCCTGACGGGCCAGCGGCAGGGTGAAGTTGCCGATGCCGCAGAAGAGGTCCAGCACCTTGTCATCCTTGCCCGCGTCGAGCCAGCTCAATGCCTGCTCCACCATGCGCTGGTTGACGGGCCCGTTGACCTGGATGAAGTCGCCGGGAGCGAATGCAAGAGACAGGCCATCAAGCGTGTAACTTGGCTGAGACTGTTGACGCAGAGGTTCGATCTGCTCGTCCGCCGCCTGCAGATAGAGGTCTATCCCCTGGGCGGTGGCAAACTCGGTCAAGTGCGCCCGATCTGCCTCGGTGGGGCGACCGGTGTGGCGCAGCAGCATCAGAATGCCCTGCTCCCCCTGAATGAGTTCCGCATGGCCCAGTTCGCGCTGGCTCTTCAGCCGATTGAGGCATTCGCGCAGAGGGGCGATAAGGGCGGAGAGGGGCTCGGCCAGCACAGGACAGCCAGCAATCTCTACCAGATCGTTCGACTGGCGACGACGAAAGCCCACCCGGGTGCAGCGACCGTTCTTGTCAAACTTGATGGCCAGACGGCAGACCCGGCGGTAGGCGCGGGACTCCCCCGTCAGCGCAGGTGCCAGCGCCGGCGCCTGGATGTTGCCAAGGCGCTCGAACAGGCTGACCAGTCCCGCCTCCTTGGCCGCCAGCTGATCTCCCTCTCCCAGGTGCTGGGCACTGCAACCGCCACACTCGCGATAGTGGTCGCAGAAGGGGGCTACCCGGTTGGCCGCCGGGGTCACCACCTGTTGCAGGGCGGCGTGGGCATAGTGCTTCTTGTCGTCGATGATGCGGGCCTTGATGGCCTCGCCGGGCAGCGCCCCTTCGATGAAGATGGCCTTGCCCTGATGACGGCCGACGCCGACACAGTGGTGATCCAGACTGTCTACCGTAAATTCAATACGTTGGGGCTGGGTGGATTTCTTTTGGGGCTTGAAAAACTGGGCCATAAAACTTGGTGCCTATAGGTGGCTATGTCATGATTGTGGAATCTGCGGCAGACCATTGTCCCACAAGAATAATCGTATGACCAAATACGGCCTGAGGACCCCAGCCGCGGCATCCGCCCCATCGTCCATTCTGACCAAAAGTGGCCCATTGATATGACCGGATACGGCCTGAGACCCCGTACAGCGACAGTGACTGTATTGCCTGCCCGACCCCGGTGCCTGCATGCGCCCCGGATCATGGCTTCTCTTGCGAAAGGCGGGTCGGCGGCATGACCAAGTACGGTCTCAGGGCCCGGGTGCTGGCCTTCACCATCTTGCCGACCCTCATCATCGGCGGCCTCATCGCTGGCTATTTCACCTTCCACCGCTATCAGCAGCTGGAAAACAACCTCATCGATCAGGGCATCAACATCATCGAGCCCCTGGCCATCGCCAGCGAATACGGCATGACACAGCACAGCCGAGAATCCCTCAAGCGGCTGATCGGGCTCACCCATCGCAAGAACTCGCCCTTCATCAAGTCCATCGCCGTCTTCACCCAGGAGAACCAGCTGTTCGTGACGTCCAACTACCACAGGGACTTCAGCCAGCTTCGTCTGCCGGACGGCAGCGTCATCCCGGCCCTGACCAGCGTCTCCGTCAACGGCGATGACATCATACTGCGCACCCCCATCCAGGCAGAGACCAGCCTGGACGGCTTCCCGCTGCCAAGCGATCTGGAGCCGCCGGTCATCGGCTACATCTCCATGCAGCTCGCCACGGACAGGGCCATCGTCCTTCAGTACCGCGACGCCTTCTTCGCGGTCATCATCGTGCTCATCGGGCTGGCCATCAGCGCCCTGTTCGGCTTCCGTCTGGTCAAGAGCGTGACCCAGCCCATCACCGACATGGTGCAGGCGGTGCACCGGATCAGGGAGGGGCGACTCGATACCCGGGTCAGCGGCCAGCTCACCGGCGAGCTGGACATGCTGAAAAACGGCATCAACGCCATGGCCAAGGCGCTCTCCGAATATCACGAGGAGATGCAACAGAACATCGATCAGGCGACGTCGGATCTGCGGGAGACCCTCGAGCAGATCGAGATCCAGAACGTCGAGCTCGACATGGCGAAGAAGCGCGCCCAGGAGGCGGCCAGGGTCAAGTCCGAGTTCCTCGCCAACATGTCCCACGAGCTGCGCACCCCTCTCAACGGGGTCATCGGCTTCACCCGCCAGCTGCTCAAGACCAGCCTGACCCCGAGCCAGACCGACTACATGCAGACCATCGAGAAGTCGGCACGCAACCTCCTTGGGATCATCAACGACATCCTCGACTTCTCCAAGCTGGAAGCGGGCAAGCTGCAGCTCGAGCACATCCCCTTCAGCCTGCGGGACACCCTCAACGAGACCATGCACCTGCTGGGGCCGAGCGCCCACGACAAGCAGCTCGAACTCTCCCTCCAGGTGGATGCCGCCGTGCCGGACTACCTCACCGGCGACCCCATGCGCCTGCAGCAGGTGCTCACCAACCTCACCGGCAACGCCATCAAGTTCACCGAGCGCGGCAACGTGGACGTGCGTGTCGAGCAGACCGGGGAATCCAGCGGCAACAAGGTGCGCCTGCGGGTACTGATTCGCGATACCGGCATCGGCATCTCGGAAGAGCAGCAGCGCCAGTTGTTCCAGGCCTTCAACCAGGCAGACTCCTCCATCTCTCGCCGCTATGGGGGCACCGGGCTCGGGCTCGTCATCACCCAGAAGCTGGTGCAGCAGATGGGGGGCCAGATCCGCTTCGAATCCGAACTCGGCAAGGGGTCGGTCTTCTCGTTCCACCTGGATCTGGATGTCTCTCCCCTGCCACAGAGCGAGCGGCTTCCGCTGGATCGCATCCAGGGCAAGCGGGTCTGGCTGCTGGAGCCGGATCCCTTTACTCACGCCTCCCTGCTCGCCCTCCTGGGAGAGTGGCACCTGGATGTGCACTCCCTGACGGTGGACGAGGAGTGGCCCCCGATGAGCAGCCAGGACATGGTGCTCATCGGCAGCAGCACCCTGCACAGCCCACAGCAGGTGATTGCCCGTCTCGACGGACTGGACGGCCAGCAGAACACCATAGTACTGCTCAGCAGCCACGAGCCGGCCCTCTACGACGCCATGCTGGCCCACGGCGCCGTCCACTGCCTCTCCAAGCCCATCAACCATCGCAAGTTGCTGCACGCCCTGCTCTCCCCCGAGGCGGTACGCCGTGCCCCCCTGCCCGCGCCGACGCCGCGCAGCGTGCAGGCGGTCAAGGTGCTGGCGGTGGATGACAACGCCGCCAACCTCAAGCTCATCGCCGCCATGCTCAAGGAGATGGTGACCGAGGTGGTGGTGTGCAAGAACGGCAAGGAGGCGGTCAACCTGGCCCAGAGCCAGCCGTTCGACATCATCTTCATGGATATCCAGATGCCCGTCATGGACGGCATCAGCGCCACCCAGGCGATCCGCCACCACTCCCTCAACACCGAGACCCCCATCGTCGCGGTCACCGCCCATGCCATTCCCGGTGAGCGGGAGCGCCTCATTCGCCAGGGCATGGACGACTACCTGGCCAAACCTATTGACGAGGGGATGCTGGCACAGCTCATCACCGACTTCGCCCACCGGCGGCACCAGAATCACGGGGATCAGCAGATAGACTGGCCCCTTGCCGTGCGTCAGGCCGCCGGCAAGCCGGCCCTCGCCCGGGAGATGCTGACCATGCTGCTGGCCAGCTTCGACGAGGTGGAGCCCATTCTGGCGGCGGCGCTGGAAGGGAGTGCCGACGATGCAGACGTGCTGGCCCAGCTCCACCGCCTCAACGGTGGCTGCGCCTACTCCGGGGTGCCGGGTCTGCAACGCCTGCTCTCCCAGCTCGAGCAGCAGCTGCGCGACGGGGTCGCCGTGAGCGATCTGGAACCCGAATTGCTGGAGCTGCAGGATGCCCTGGCGCAGGTGAGGCAGGAGGCTCCCCGCTACCTGGCCCTGACCGACTGAGGCGCTTTTTCTGACTGGACAGGCGGCAGGTGGTAACATCTGCGCCGTTTCCACAGGAGTCAACATGACCAACAACGATATTCTACGCCGCCTGCGCTATGCCCTCAGCATCAGCAACGACCAGATGGTCGAGATCTTTGCCAAGGGCAATCTGGCCATCACCCATGCCCAGTTGCACGGCTGGCTGATGAAAGAGGCCGAAGAGGGCGAGGCACAGGAAGCGGGCTTCGCCGCCTGCCCGGACTCGGCACTGAGCCAGTTCCTCGACGGCTTCATCGCCCTGCGCCGCGGTGTGCGGGAAGATGCCCCGCCCCAGGTGATCCCGAACCGGATCAACAACAACCTGATCCTGCGCAAGCTGCGCATCGGCCTCAACTACAAGGAAGAGGAGATGCTGGGCACCCTCAAGCTCGCGAACTTCAACCTCTCCAAGTCCGAGCTGAGCGCCCTGTTCCGCGCCAGGGATCACAAGCACTATCAGGATTGCGGGGATCAGATCCTGCGCAACTTCCTGATTGGCCTCACCGCCAAATACAGGCCCGGGCCCTGATGACCGCCTCCGGCCAGGTGCGAGGCTAGACCATGGCCTGGCGCCGCCTGCTGACTCCACGCCCGTCGGCGAGCGGCGGTGCGTGTCGGTTCGCGGCGCGCTGGTTCTGGTCACTGCCCCTCATCCTGCTGCTCGGCGCCTGCCAGCCTGCACCCTATCGGCTCAATCAGGAGCATCAGAGCGCCAGCCAGAACGAGCGCATCGCCTTTCTCATCCTGCACTACACGGATGAAGAGGATGCCCGCTCCCTGCGCCTGCTGACCGAGCCGGAGCACAAGGTGAGCGCCCACTACCTGATCCCCCGCGACACCGACGAGCAACCGTTCCCGGTCTACCAGCTGGTGCCCGACAGCCAGCGGGCCTGGCACGCCGGACGCAGTCGCTGGCATCACTACGCCGGGCTCAACGCCAGTTCGCTCGGCATCGAGATAGTGAATCTCGGGTATGACGAGAAAGACGCGGCCCTGCCAGCCCATCTGAGACACTGGCAACCCTATCCCTCTGCCCAGATCGCCGCCCTCGGCGCACTCGCCCGGGATCTGGTCGAACGCTACCAGATCCCCCCCACCCAGGTGCTGGCCCACAGCGACGTCGCCCCCGAGCGCAAGCAGGATCCCGGCCCCCGGTTCCCCTGGCGCGAGCTAGCCCTGCGCTACGGTGTCGGCGCCTGGCCCGACGAGGCCCGGGTGGCCGAGCTGCGCCAGACGCAGCTCAATCCCTGGGATGCGCTGCAATGGCAGCAACAGCTTGCCCGTTACGGCTACGGCCTCCCCCAGCACGGCGCCTGGGATGAGCAGAGCCGCGCCGCCCTGCGCGCCTTCCAGCTTCACTTTCGCCCCGCCCTGGTCACCGGCGAGCCGGATGCCGAGTGCCAGGCCATCCTCACCGCCCTGCTGGAGCGCTACTTCCCGGAACCAGGCTGAGACGCCCCTTCCCTTTCGCCTTCTGCACACGGATGCCCGGCCCCATGCCAGATGAGCACGGGGTTCACCCCGCCTTCCACTCCTGAAAACCACAAGGGACGCCGAAGCGTCCCTTGTGGTTGCGATACCTGCGAAGCGGCATCAGATCCCCTGACGGGCTTCCTGCATCAGCGCACGCATGTCGCTGACCGCCTTGGCCAGACCGTCGAAGGCGGCGCGACCGATGATGGCGTGACCGATGTTGAGCTCATAAAGCTCGGGGATGGCGGCGATAGCCTTGACGTTGTGGTAGTGCAGGCCGTGGCCCGCATTGACCTTCAAGCCCTTGCCAGCGGCGTAGGAAGCACCGGCGGCGATGCGCTTGAACTCGGCGTTGCGCTCGGCATCCGTGGTGGCATCTGCGTAGCGGCCGGTGTGGATCTCGATGAAGGGAGCACCGCTCGCGGCGGCCGCATCGATCTGCAACGGATCCGCATCGATAAAGAGCGACACCTGGGCGCCCACGGCGGCCAGGCGGGTCACCGCATCGGTCACCTTGTCCAGCTGGCCCGCCACGTCCAGACCACCCTCGGTAGTCACCTCGGTGCGCTTCTCCGGCACTAGGCAGACGAAGTGGGGCTTGATGCGGCAGGCGATGCCGATCATCTCCTCGGTCACCGCCATCTCCAGGTTCATCCTGGTCTGGATGGTCTGGCGCAGGATCTCCACGTCCCGGTCGGTGATGTGGCGGCGATCTTCCCGCAGGTGGACCGTGATGCCATCGGCACCGGCCTGCTCGGCCACGAAGGCGGCCTGTACCGGATCCGGATACTGGGTGCCGCGGGCGTTGCGCAGGGTGGCGATATGGTCGATGTTCACACCCAGGTAGATCTCGCTCATTGCTTACTCCTTGATACAGGTCATCTGTGAATGCCGGGACGGGTGGAGCCCGCCCCTCTGTCCATGTGCCGCCGCAGGCCGGTTCTGGCCACGGCGACAGCATTATTGTTCATGAAAGGCGATGTCATAAACACAAAACATCACCAGATAATAAAAATCAGCTTGAAACACTGCCTTTTCGCTTCAAAAAGAGCTCCCTGCTCTTCAGTTGACGCTTGCCGAGATAGGGCTGCAGCGCCAGCCGGCTGAAACGCTTGGCCGCCTGCAGCAAGGGAGGCGTGTCGAAACGCCCCTCGGCGAAGGCCAGCAGGTGGGCGCCGAGGAACAGGGTACGGGGATCCGGCGCCCGCTCGCAAGCGACAAAGCCGAGCTCCCGCTCGAAGCCGTAAAGCAGGGTGGGGTCGATGGGGGAGTCGTCGTCTGCGGCATATTCGAAGTCCACCGCGTAGCCCAGGGCCTGCAGCAGCAGGAACTCGAAGCGGCGCAGGGGCAGCTCCGGGGTCTCGCCGTCCGCCAGGGCCATGATGGCGCGGGCATAGGCGTCGAACACCTCGGGGAAGGGGGTGTGCGCTTCCAGCAGGTAGTAGACCAGCTCGTTGAGATAGAGGCCGTAGAAGAGACGATCCCCGCCGAGGCGCAACGAGTGATCCGGGCACTCCACCTGGGTGAGGTTCTTGAGATCCCCCTTGCCGCGCCAGGCAATGGTGAGCAGGGTAAAGGGCTGAAGCAGCCCCTTCAGAGAGGAGCGTGGCCCGCGGGAACCGCGAGCCACCAGGGTGAATCGACCGCTATCCTGGGTGAAGACCTCGACCAGCTGGCTGGTCTCCCGATAGGGCCGACTGTGGATGACGAAAGCCGGGGTCAGCAATCAGTCGTCGCCATACCCGAGGCTGCGCAGGGCCCGCTCGTCGTCGGCCCAGCCGGACTTGACCTTGACCCACAGCTCGAGATGCACCTTGTTCTGGAACAGCCGTTCCATGTCGATGCGCGCCTCTGTGCCGATGGTCTTGATCTTCTCGCCCTTGTTGCCGATGACCATCTTTTTCTGGCCTTCGCGCTCCACCAGGATGAGCCCGTGGATGTGGTAGAGACCGTTTTCCTCGACCTTGAAACGCTCGATCTCCACCGTCACCGAATAGGGCAGCTCCTCGCCGGTGAAGCGCATCAGCTTCTCGCGGATGATCTCGGAGGCCATGAAGCGGGAAGAGCGGTCGGTCACGTAATCTTCCGGGAAGAAGTGGACGTTCTCCGGCAGCAGATCCTTGGCCCACTCGCGGATCTTCTCCACGTTGGTGCCCTTCTCGGCGCTGATGGGCAGGATGTGGGCAAAGTTCATCTGCTGACCCAGCCACTCGAGGTGCGGCAGCAGATCCTCTTTTTCCTTGACGTTGTCGATCTTGTTGACCGCCAGCACCACGGGGCACTTGAGGTGGCGCAGCTTGCCCAGCACCATCTCGTCATCCTTGGTCCAGTGGGTGCCGTCCACCACGAACACCACCATGGCCACGTCCCCGAGGGAACTGGTGGCGGCGCGGTTCATCAGGCGGTTGATGGCCCGCTTCTCCTCGATGTGCAGACCCGGGGTATCCACATAGATGGTCTGATGGTTCTCCTCGGTGTCGATCCCCAGGATCCGGTGACGGGTAGTCTGGGGCTTCTTCGAGGTGATGCTGACCTTCTGGCCGAGCAACTTGTTGAGCAGGGTGGACTTGCCCACGTTGGGGCGGCCCACGATGGCGACAAAGCCGCAATAGGTGGTATCTGTCATGACCGCGTTCCCAATGCTGATGGAGTGAAAAGAGCGCACAGTGCCGGATCCGTCATGGTGCTCATGACAGCCGTTCCAGTGCTTGCTGCGCCGCGGCCTGTTCGGCCTTGCGGCGGCTGGAGCCGATCCCGACCAGGGGGCCATCCAGCCCATCCACTTCGCACTGGACGGTGAACTCCTGGTTGTGGGCCTCGCCCTTGACGTTGGTCACCGTGTAGGTCGGCAGGGATTTGCGGCTGCCCTGCAGGATCTCTTGCAGACGGGTCTTGGGATCCTTCTGTTCGATCCCGGGCTTGATCTCGCCAAGGCGGCTGGCATACCAGCCGAGCAGGAGGCTGCGCACCCGCTCCAGATCCGTGTCCAGATAGATGGCGCCGATCACCGCCTCGACGGTGTCGGCCAGGATGGACTCGCGGCGAAAACCACCGCTTTTCAGCTCCCCCGGCCCCAGGATCAGGTGATCCCCGAGGTCGAATTCCCGGCCCAGCTCGGCCAGCGTCTTCTCGCGCACCAGAGTGGCGCGCATCCGGCTGAGATCCCCTTCCGCCGCCTGCGGGAAGCGGTGGAAGAGATCATCGGCAATCACCAGACTCAGGATGGAGTCCCCCAGAAATTCCAGGCGCTCGTTGTGACGAGACCCTGCGCTGCGATGGGTCAGAGCCCGGGTCAGCAGCTCAGGATCCTGAAAGACATGCCCGAGACGGGACTGCAGTCTGTTCATCTTGATATTCATTTACTTGATTCCGCCAATGCGGTTGAAGCGCACACCGGTCGGCACCCAGCTCGGCAAGCTGGACCCTTCCTCGCGCTCGAATTCGAAACTGATCCAGATGGCGACCGCCTTGCCCACCAGGTTCTGCTCGGGCACGAAGCCCCAGAAACGACTGTCGGTGCTGTTGTCGCGGTTGTCACCCATCACGAAATAGTGGCCTTCCGGCACCACCCACTCGTCGGGGTAGGTGCCGGGCTGGCGATAGTAGCGGTCCACCAGGTCCGGCATCAGCGGGTTGCGCAAGGTCTCGTGGGAGACATCGCCCAGCTGTTCGGTGTAGCGATCCAGCGGGATCCCCATCTGGCTGAACTCGCCGCGCTGCTCGAACTTGACGTCCAGCTTCTGGAAGCCAGGGCACGTTTTCCCTTCCTGCTCATCGCACTTGGGCCGGATCATCAGCTCCTTGTTGCGATAGATGACCCGATCGCCGGGCATGCCGACCACCCGCTTGATGTAGTCCACCCGGGTATCCAGCGGATACTTGAAGACCACCACATCACCGCGCTTCGGCTCACCGGTCTCGAGGAACTTGGTGTTGGTCACCGGGTCCTTGAGGCCGTAGGCAAACTTCTCCACCAGGATGAAGTCGCCCACCAGCAGGGTCGGCATCATGGAGCCGGACGGGATCTGGAACGGCTCGAAGATGAAGGAGCGCAGGATCAGCACCAGCGCGATCACCGGGAAAACCCCGCCGGTCTGTTCGATCCAGACCGGCATGGGGGCCACCTTGGCCAGTGTCTTCTCGTCCACATCCGGACCGGCATTGGCACGGGCGGCGGCAATCTTGGCCGCCCGCTGCTTGGCCCAGACCAGCTTGTCGAGCGTCCAGATGATGCCGGTCAGCAGGGTGACGACGACGAGGATCAGGGAAAAGGTGCTTGCCATCGATTAATCCTTTCCGACGTGGAGAATGGCGAGGAAGGCCTCTTGCGGCACGTCCACACGGCCCAGAGACTTCATCCGCTTCTTGCCTTCTTTCTGCTTGTTCAACAGCTTCTTCTTCCGGCTCACGTCACCACCGTAGCACTTGGCGGTGACGTCTTTACGCAATGCCTTGACGGTGCTGCGGGCGATGATCTGGTTGCCGATGGCGGCCTGGATGGCGATGTCGAACATCTGGCGCGGGATCAGCTCGCGCATCTTCTCCACCACCTGGCGACCGCGATACTGGGCGTTCTCCTTGTGGGTGATGATGGCCAGGGCGTCGACCCGCTCGCCGTTGATCATGATGTCCAGACGGACCATGTCGGAGGTTTCGAAACGCTTGAAGCCGTAGTCCAGGGAGGCGTAGCCGCGACTGGTGGACTTCAGACGGTCGAAGAAGTCGAGCACCACTTCCGCCATCGGGATCTCGTAGGTCAGCGCCACCTGCTTGCCGTGGTAGACCATGTTGGTCTGTACGCCGCGCTTCTCGATGCAGAGGGTGATGACGTTGCCCATGTACTCCTGCGGCAGCAGGATGTGGCACTCGGCGATGGGCTCGCGCATCTCCTTGATGTTGTTGATGGCGGGCATCTGGGCCGGGCTGTCGATGTGGATGGTGGAGCCATCGTTCAGCTCGATCTCGTAGACCACGGTCGGTGCGGTGGTGATGAGATCCAGATCGTATTCACGCTCCAGACGCTCCTGGATGATCTCCATGTGCAGCATCCCGAGGAAGCCGCAGCGGAAGCCGAAGCCCAGCGCCGTGGAGCTCTCCGGTTCGTAGAACAGGGAGGCATCGTTGAGGGAGAGCTTCTCCAGCGCATCGCGGAAGGACTCGTAGTCATCGCTGGAGATGGGGAACAGGCCCGCATAGACCTGGGGCTTCACCTTCTTGAAGCCGGCCAGCGCCTTCTCGGCACCGTGCTTGGCCAGGGTCAGGGTATCCCCCACCGGCGCACCGTGGATGTCCTTGATGCCGCAGACGACCCAACCTACCTCGCCACAACCCAGGCCGTCGGTGTCCACCTGCTTCGGCGTGAAGATACCGATGCGATCCACACCCCACACCTGACCGGTGCTCATCACCTTGATCTTGTCGTTCTTCTTCAGGGAACCGTTCTTGATCCGCACGAGCGACACGACCCCGAGGTAGGAGTCGAACCAGGAGTCGATGATCAGCGCCTGCAGCGGCGCCTCCGGATCCCCTTCCGGGGACGGGATCTTGGCGACGATCTCTTCCAGCACCAGATCGACACCGAGGCCGGTCTTGGCGGAGCAGCGCACCGCGTCCACCGCGTCGATGCCGACAATGTCCTCGATCTCCTCGGCAACCCGCTCGGGCTCTGCGGCCGGCAGGTCAATCTTGTTCAGCACCGGCACCACTTCCAGATCCATTTCCATGGCGGTGTAGCAGTTGGCCAGAGTCTGTGCCTCAACCCCCTGACCGGCATCCACCACCAGCAGTGCCCCTTCACAGGCAGCCAGGGAGCGAGAAACCTCGTAGGAGAAATCCACGTGGCCCGGGGTGTCGATAAAGTTCAGCTGATAGGTGTTACCGTCTTGTGCCTGGTAGTTCAGGGTCACACTCTGTGCCTTGATGGTAATGCCGCGCTCGCGCTCCAGATCCATGGAGTCCAGCACCTGGGCCTGCATCTCGCGATCGGACAGGCCGCCGCAAGTCTGGATCAGACGGTCCGACAGGGTCGACTTACCGTGGTCGATGTGCGCAATAATCGAAAAGTTACGAATGTGTTTCATCGAGCAAGAATCACTCAAAATTAAGTTAGGGTCGGATATGAGGGCAGGATTTTACTGGATAACCCGGTCGACGGCCAATCTTTAGTCGGCGGGCCCCACAAATAGCGCCTTGTCTGGCGGGCGTTGGGCACCTGGATGCCCTCCGCCAGACCCGGCCCCTCAGGAGAGATGACGGGTATTGAGCACCACCCCGAGCATGCGGGGACCGTATTCCCCCTGCTCGAGCCGGTCAGAAAAGTAACGAACCAGTAAAAATCCGATGGCGCCGCCCAGCAGACAGCAGAGGATGGTCACCCCCTCTCCCGCCGACAAGAGCGGCACCAGCCAGAGCTGGCCGAGCAGGGCGCCCAGCAGCAGACAAAAGAGCGGCAGCACGTACACCAGAGCCGCACCGCGCAGGATGCTGGCCTGAGGGATGCCCAGGCGGATCTGCTGGCCCACCGCCACATCACCGGTGAGGGCGACCCGCAGCCGCTGCGCCTTCATGGGAAAGGCCTTGGCGACGGTGCCGGTCCCGCAGCTGGATTGTTGGTGGCAACCGCTGCAGGCGGATCGCCGCTCGCACTCCACCCAGGCGTGATTGCCGTCGATGGCCACTACTGTGGCCAGCTCTTCACTCATGTTACTCACCTGATGACTCCTCACAGGGGGCGGTGGATGCTCCGAATCTCAGCACGGCGGCACCCTCAGGGCAAGTCTCACGGCAAAGACTCACTGCACCGCCTCGTTGCGGGCCAGGGGCTGCACTGCCTCGGCGATGCGCTTGGCGGTTTCGGCGGGCACCTCGCCCACCACGGTGATCTCCACCCCGACCTCGTTGACGAAACTCACCAGCGAGGTGGCCCCCTGGCGAATCAACTGCTGGCGCACCGCCTGCTTGGGATCGACCCGGGAGACGTAGACGGAGAGATCCACCAGCCCGTCGGAGAGCATCATGTAATCCACCGGCAGACTGGTGCTGACCAGCTGATGCCGATCCTGAGAGAGCACCTTGAAGCCATCGGGCAACCAGGTCAGGTGCCAGTTGAGGGTCTGCTGGGGAGCGGGATAGGCATCTTCCAGCGCCAGCGCATCCGGCAGCTTGCTGCGTGCCAGGGTGACCAGCCAGGGGGCTGGCGCAGATTGCCTGTCCAGATCCACCCCCAGCACCTGCTCCACCAGATTGCCCTCTCGATCCACCATGTCCACCCGTAGCAGCAGATGGCTCTGTTCATCAATCCAGAGCACGAAGCCGTACTTGTCCGCCTCCTTGGGCACCAGCCGCACCACTTGTGCCACCAGGCCGGCCACCCGGCTGCGGCCCGCCAGCACGGGGTCATAACTCTCCATCACCCGGGGCAGCGGCATCCTTACCAGGCTCGACCACACCCCGGGGAAACGCGCCCCCTTGAGGGTGTAGGGTTCATGGGTGTTTTCGAAGAAGGTGTATTCGTTCTGGCGTTGCAGGAACTCCACGGCCTTGCCGTCGAGATAGCTCAGGTGAGCCACCTCCTTGCCATCGATGATCCCGTGGCTGAAACGGATAGGCTCGAGGCGCCCCTGGCGGGCCTTGACCATGGACAATTCGAAGTTTTGTTGCGAAACGGCACTCTGCATCTGCTGCAACAAGGCCTCGGCCGACAGATCGTCGGCCGAGGCCTTGGCACAAATCAACAGGAGAGAGGCCAGCAGGATAAGGCTGGACTGGCGCACGATCTGATCCCTAAAAATGCGTTATTCCTGAATCTGCTTGTCTTGCAGCAGACGCTGTTGCAGTTGATGGTCGCGCAGGAAGGCATTGATGCGCTCGCGCTGCTCCTGCATCTGCTGCTCGCTCAGACCTTGCTGACGCACACCGGTCCGGCTGCCATCCTGGGGATAGTGCACGCTCACCGGCGCAGCACTGCCACCCACGGGTATGGTATTGAGCACCGGGCTGGTCGGTACACCATCCTTGCCCTGGTACTGCTGCACGCCGAAGATGACGGCGGCAGCCACGGAGGCGGCAATGGCATACTGCCCCACTTGCTGGCCAAAGCGGCGAACGAAGGGGATCACCTTGCCGGCGGGCTGCACCTGGGGCGCAGCAGGCTGAGCCGGCTTGGGCGCCAGTATGGCGGGTTCATCCTCCAGCGCCAGCATGATGCTGTCGCTGAGATCCAGTTGCAGATTGACCGGCAGGTCACCCCGCATGGCATCACCGATCAGATGGTAACGCGACCAGGTATCCTGCAGAGCGGGATCCGTTCCCAGCTCGTTCAGTACCTCGATTTCGCTGAGGTCGCCATCCATCAGGGCTGAAAGTTGCTCTTTATTTGCCATAAGTTTGCCTGTCTTTCCCCAGTTAATGCTCGATCAGAGGTTGCAGCTTTTTATCGATTGCTTCCCTCGCCCGGAAGATGCGGGATCTCACCGTACCCACAGGGCAATCCATGATCTCCGCAATCTCCTCGTAGCTCAGCCCTTCCATTTCACGAAGGGTGATCGCCGTTCTCAAATCTTCTGGCAAGGCTTCTATGGCGGTAAACACGGTTCGCTTGATCTCGTCGGTCAGCGCCAGGTTTTCCGGGGTGGCCACCTCTTGCAGGGCTTCACCACCACCATAATATTCAGCCTCGTCCGCTTCGACATCACTGCTGGGCGGTCTGCGCCCCTGTGACGTCAGGTAGTTTTTGGCCGTGTTGACGGCGATCCGGTACAACCAGGTGTAAAACGCGCTCTCGCCACGGAATGTCGGCAACGCACGGTAGGCCTTGATGAATGCCTCCTGCGCCACATCCGGTACATCGCCCGGATTGTTGACATACCTGGCCACCAGGTTGACCACCTTGTGCTGGTACTTGCGTACCAACAGGTTGAATGCATTTTTATCGCCACGCTGGACCCGTTCAACCAGCTGTTCGTCCAGTAGATTCTGGTCGCTCATCAGAGCCGTAAAACCCCCATCAGGTTATCGTTTTTCTTTTCCGGCCCCTTCTAAGCGCACAAGTTCAGACAGGAGGAATCAGGGAAAGTTCGCTTGCATTGAAAAAAATGTGATGCGGGCTGCATCACAACCCCCCTTGGGCTACCATGGGGCCAGTTCTTAATCCAGGCCAATGATACTTATGAAAGCAAGTGTTGAATACCTTTGCGACGTACTCATCATTGGCAGCGGTGCCGCCGGTCTGTCCCTCGCGTTGCGATTGGCAGACCAGGCCAAAGTCCTGGTTCTGAGCAAGGGGCCCATCAGTGAGGGGGCCACTCTCTATGCGCAAGGAGGCATCGCTGCCGTGTTCGACGAGACCGACAGCATCGAATCCCACGTGAGCGACACGCTCAACGCCGGCGCCGGGTTGTGCGACCCGGCGGTGGTGGAGTTCACCGCCCGCAACGCCCGCGACTCCATCCAGTGGCTCATTCAGCAGGGGGTCCCCTTCGATCAGGAAGAGGATGCCGAGGGGGAATCCCACTATCACCTGACCCGGGAAGGGGGCCACAGCCATCGCCGCATCTTCCACGCGGCCGACGCCACCGGCAAGGCGGTGCAGCTCACCCTGATCGACCAGGTGCGCGCCCACCCCAACATCCAGCTGATGGAGCGCTTCAACGCGGTCGATCTCATCACCACCCGCAAGCTGGGTCTGCCGGGCAACAAGGTACTGGGAGCCTATGTCTGGAATCGCAACGCCGAGCAGGTCGAGGTGATCCGCGCCCGCTTCGTGGCGCTGGCCACCGGCGGGGCCTCCAAGGTGTACCAGTACACCTCCAACCCCGATGTAAGCTCCGGCGATGGCATTGCCATGGCGTGGCGCGCCGGCTGCCGGGTGGCGAACTTGGAGTTCAACCAGTTCCACCCCACCAGCCTGTTCCACCCGGACGACCCCAACTTCCTGCTGACCGAAGCGCTGCGTGGCGAGGGGGCCTATCTGCGCCGCCCGGACGGCAGCCGCTTCATGCCGGAGTTTGACGAGCGGGCCGAGCTGGCCCCGCGGGACATCGTCGCCCGCGCCATCGACCACGAGATGAAGCGCCTCGGGGCGGATTGCATGTATCTGGACATCAGCCACAAGCCGGCGGATTTCATCATCAAGCACTTCCCGACCATTTATGAGCGCTGCCTCGCGGTCGGTATCGACATCACCAAGGAGGCGATGCCCATCGTCCCGGCGGCCCACTACACCTGTGGCGGCGTGATGATCGACAACAACGGCCAGACCGACATCCCCGGCCTCTATGCCATCGGCGAGGTGACCTATACCGGGTTGCACGGCGCCAATCGCATGGCCTCCAACTCCCTGCTCGAATGTGTGGTCTATGCCCACCAGGCGGGGGCCGACATCCTGGCCAAGCTACCCACCAGCGTGGCGCCCCCCAGCCTGCCGGCCTGGGACGAGAGCCAGGTGGATGACTCGGACGAGCAGGTGGTGATCCAGCACAACTGGCACGAGCTGCGGCTGATGATGTGGGACTACGTGGGCATAGTGCGCACCAACAAGCGCCTGGCCCGGGCCAAGCGTCGCATCGATCTGCTCAAGCAGGAGGTGCAGGAGTACTACGCCAACTTCCGGGTCTCCAACAACCTGCTGGAGCTGCGCAACCTGTTGCAGGTGGCCGAGCTCATCGTCAACTGCGCCCTGGAGCGCAAGGAGTCTCGCGGTCTGCACTACAACCTGGATTATCCGGACATGCAGCCGGACTCCAAGCCGACCGTGCTGACCCCGGATCGGGAATAAGGCCGTTGCGTTCGATTCGGGCGTATGCCCTCTCCCAGATGACCCCGCCCAGGCGGGGTCATCTGCTATGAGCGGCAGATGTGGCAGGTAGAGAGAGACGCTCCTAGCGGACAGCGAGGTGGATGGCGCGGGCCAGGGCGCGGTAGTGTGCAGGGGCCAGGGCATCGGAGAAGAGCCAGAGCTGCCCCTCGGAGCCCTCCACCGTCTTCAGCCGCAACCAGAGCACCCCGGGCAGGATGCGGCTGCGGGGATCCAGCCGATGGCGCCCCCCTTGCCACTCGAGCCACTCCCCGTCCCAGACGAGCACGCCGCTCGCCGCCGGATGGCGACGCAACGCGCGCCACAGGCCCAGCCCCCAGACAGGGAGGAACAGCCCCCATTGCCAGCCCTGGATCAGGCTGGCGACGGGCAAGAGCAGCAACAGAAACAGGATGCACAGCAGCAGACGCTGCTGGCGGGAGGCGATCACGGGCATCACTACCCGCTGGGGAGACGCGAGGCTGGCCATGAGGGGTGGCGGTCGCGAGTCGGGCTCAGCGCAGGCTGTCGTGACGGGCCTGGTTGCGCTCGAGGATCAGGGGGATCATGGCGGCAAAAGCGGGATCCTCGGGCACGCCGTGACCCATGCACCAGCGGAACAGCTCGGGATCCTCGCACTCCAGCAGGCGGATGAAGGTGCGCTGTTCGGCCTCGCCGAGGCCATCGAACTCGTGCTCAAAGAAGGGCATAAAGATCACATCCAGCTCGAGCATGCCGCGACGGCAGGCCCACTTCAGGCGGGACTTCTCACTTGGGTTCAACATGGAACTCTCCTTACAAAGACCGGGGAATGGTAGCAGCAGGATTTTCCGGCTGACAAACATTCCTTACGTCTTTACCATGCAGGTCACATACTTTCTGTCTCTGGAATCCCATCGTGAGCCTGCCGACCCCTCTTCTTCCTGCCGAGCCGACCCTGTTTTCCCTGACCAATCTGGCCATCACCCGCCTCGGCGGCCCGGATCGCGCCAAGTATCTGCAAGGTCAGGTCACCTGCGACGTCAACGCCCTGCAACCGGGCCAGAGCACCCTCGGCGGCCACTGCGATCCCAAGGGCAAGCTGTGGAGCGATTTTCGCCTGCTCTGCCTGGAAGACAGCCTGCTGATGCTGACCAAGCCCTCGGTGCTGGCCCGCCAGCTGCCGGAGCTCAAGAAGTTTGCGATCTTTGCCAAGGTCGAGATCGGCGAGTTTCAGGGCAGCCTGACCGGACTGGCCGGTCAGGGGACGGACGACTGGATGGCACAGCACTTCGCGCTGACCGGCACCGGTCTGGTGGAGGGCGGCATGGCAGTCAGGGTGGAGGCGGACCGCTGGCTGCTGGCGAACGCATCCCCGCTGGCCCTGAACCTGCCGGTGGGCGACGAAGGACTCTGGTGGGGGCTGGAAATCAAAGCCGGTCTCCCTCATCTGGAAGCGGTCCATCAGGGGGAATACATCCCCCAGATGCTGAACCTGCAAGCCCTTGATGGCATCAGCTTCAACAAGGGCTGCTACATGGGGCAGGAGACGGTGGCGCGCGCCAAGTATCGCGGCGCCAACAACCGCGCCCTCTTCGTGCTGAGCGGCACTGCCGCAACGCAGGTGGCCAGCGGTGACACCCTGGAGATCCAGCTCGGTGACAACTGGCGCCGCAGCGGTCTGGTGCTCAACGCCTGGCAGCAGCAGGGTCAGGTGTGGCTCACCGCAGTGCTGCCCAAGGACACCGAGGCCGACGCCCGCTTCCGCCTCAAGCTGGAAGAGGGCTCCAGCCTCGGTCTGCAACCCCTGCCCTATGCGTTGATCGACTGAATCCCCCCTAACGAGGCACCCGCGCCAGCAGTGCCTCCTGCAACCAGCGCCCCGCCTGCCCGAGCGGGCGGGCGCGATACCACTGCAACTCCAGCGCCAGTTCCGCCTCGGCGATGAAGTCTGGCTTGAGCACCACCAGCTCCCCCCGCGCCAGGGGCCGGTGCAGCAGAAACTCGGGCACCGCCGCCCATCCCAGCCCCAGTTTCACCAGCTCCAGGATCCCGAGATCCCCCTCCACCCACCACACTTGCGCCGAGAGGCGGAAGCGATGGCGCTCCGTCCCCTCCCGCCGTCCGGTCACCATCAACTGGCGAGCCCCTTGCAGGTCACTCTCCTTCAACGGCGTCTTGTGGGCCAGGGGGTGATCCGGAGAGACCACCAGGGGCATGGTGACCGTCCCCAGGGAGCGGGAGACCAGCTCCCGCTCGGGGTGCGCCTTCTGATAGCTGATGCCGAGCTGGGCGCGGCCGCTCTTGAGCAGCTCGGTCACGTCCTCCATCAGCGGGAACAACAGCTCCAGCTCCACCGCCGGGTAGCGGCTGGCGAACTCCTCCAGCAGGGAACCAAGCCAGGGCAGGTGGGAGTCATCGTCGATGGCCAGGGTGAGGCGCGACTCGACGCCGTTGGCCAGCTCGCCGGCGATGGCCTGCAGTCGCTCGCTCTGGGCCAGCAGCACCCCCACCTCCTGACAGATGCGGGCCCCCGCCTCGGTCAGCACGGGATAGCGGCCGCTGCGATCGAACAGCGCAAGGCCGAGATCGATCTCCAGGTTGGCGATGGCGGCACTCACCACCGACTGGGCCTTTCCCAGCCTGCGCGCCGCCGCCGAGAACGACCCGGTCTCGGCCGTCGCCAGCAATGCCTTGAAGTGTTCCAGTGAAGGGGTCATGAGCCTGCTCCGCCGTGCTGTTGTGTCGTCACATCTATCTATTTTAGCGATAGATACCAACGTGAATCTATCCGCTTTTGGCGATACATTGCCGCCATTCCCTGACCAAAGAGAGAGACAGACCATGCGTACGACCCGTGACCGCCTGCGCCACGCCATCGGATTCGAATTGATTGGCCTGCTGATCGCCGCCCCGCTGGCCAGCTGGGTGACCGGCGTCGGGCTCAACCACATGGGCCCCCTGGCCCTGTTCTTCTCGGTGGTCGCCACCGTCTGGAACTATGTCTACAACATCGGGGTGGACAAACTGCTGCTGCGCTATCAGGGCCACACCCACAAGGCGCTGTGGCAGCGGGTGCTGCACACCCTGGGGTTCGAGGGGGGCCTGCTGATCGTGGCCCTGCCGGTGATGTCCTGGTGGCTCGACATCGGCCTGCTGGAGGCGCTGGTGCTGGATATGGGCTTCGTGCTCTTCTACCTGGTCTATGCCTTCGTCTACAACTGGAGCTACGACAAGGTGTTCCCCATTCCCATGGGACAGGTGCAGAAGGCGCTGGGATAAGCGATTCGAGGGGTAAGGGCGAGGCACCATCATGCGATGGCATGATGGTGCTGAAGAGGGCCTCGCGGGGTCAGGCCTGGGCCTTGACCTCTTCCGGCGGGGTGTCGTCCTGCCTGGCTTCCTGGCGCATCATGGCTTCGAGGTCGCTCTGGTACTGGTTCAGCATGCGCTGGGCCGCCACCATGTCCCCCTTGTGCAGGCGCTCGAACAGATGATGCTGCACCACGCCGTTGAGGTACTCCACCGTGATGGGTTGCTCCAACGCCGACAACAGCTCCTCTTTTTCCAGCTCCGCATTGATCTCGTCGACACTGGTACGCAGCAGACCGGCCAGTTGCACCAGCATGCGGCGCTCCCCTTCACGCAACAGGCTCAACATGCGGTTTCTCTGCTGCTCATTCTGTTGGGTCATACATTTCCTTACGTAGAATTGGAACAAGCCCGCTCATTCTGCCCTGTCCTTTTCACAGCGTCCATCTCGGGCGCATGACTTATTCCGGGTGCGGGGGGCCGGGTGCTATTTGCCCCCCGGCCCGGTATAGTAACGGCTGATCCAGGGGGCCCGTGCGCCCCGTTGCCGAGACCGTCCATCCCCATGACCGACGCCATTCTGGTGCTCTGCACCTGCCCCGACGAGACCAGTGCAGACCACCTCTGCGAGCAGCTGCTCGACCAGCGCCTCGCCGCCTGCATCAACCAGCTGCCCGGGGTCACCTCCGTCTATCGCTGGCAGGGCAAGACGGAACGAACCCGGGAGATCCAGCTCGTCATCAAGAGTCGGGCCGCTCTGTTCGAACCCCTGCGCCAGTGCATTCTCGCCCACCATCCCTACGAGGTACCGGAGATCCTGGCGCTCCCGGCAAGCCAGGGCCACCCTGCCTATCTCGACTGGTTGACACAGGAGACCTCATGACCGCCTCTCGCCCCCTCTCCTTCCTGCTGATGCTGCTGGGCCTGCTCTGCGTCCTGACGACGGCCCCTGCCCGGGCCAGCAGCCAGGATCTGCTCGGCAGCCTCGGCATCGAGACCCAGCCCAGATTCCTCAAGGTGGATCAGGCCTTCGCCCTTGAGAGCGAACAACAGGGTGATCGGCTGCTGCTCCGGATACGCATCGCCGACGGCTACTACCTCTATCGCCACAGCATCCGTGTGAAGGGAGAGAACCTCGCCTTTGACGAGCCCGTCCTGCCCCCCGGCACCGAGCACGAGGATGACTTCTTCGGCAATAGCCGGGTCTATTACCAGGAGGTGCAGATCCCCGTGGCGCTGACCCGGGTCGGGGACGCGGCCAGCCTCACTCTGAGTTACCAGGGCTGTACCGAGGGACTCTGCTACCCACCGACCGACAAGCGGATCGCCGTCGAGCCCCTCGCCGCCCCCGCCCGGGCGGAAGCGGCGGCCAGCCTTCAGGGCACAGACGTGCCGGGCAGCCAGCAGGACAGGCTGGCGGCCGCCCTCGGCAGCCAGGGGTTCTGGATCAGCGTCGCCGCCTTCTTCGCCCTGGGTCTCGGCCTCGCCTTCACCCCCTGCGTCTTCCCCATGTATCCCATCCTGACCGGGATCATCGCCGGGGCCGGGCATCGCCTCTCCACCCGTCGCGCCTTCCTGCTCTCCTTTGTCTATGTGCAGGGGATGGCGGTCACCTATACCCTGCTCGGGCTCGTCGTCGCCTCGGCGGGCCTGCAATTCCAGGCGGCCCTGCAGCACCCCTATGTGCTCATCGGCCTCTCGGTGATGTTCGTGCTGCTCGCCCTCTCCATGTTCGGGCTCTACACCCTGCAACTGCCGAGCAGCCTGCAAACCCGTCTCTCGGGCTTCTCCAACCGCCAGCAGGGCGGATCCGTGGCCGGCGTCGCCATCATGGGCATGATCTCGGGACTGGTCTGCTCCCCCTGCACCACGGCGCCGCTCTCCGGGGCCCTTATCTACGTGGCCCAGAGTGGCGATCTCTGGCTCGGCGGTGCGGCCCTCTATGCCCTCTCCCTGGGCATGGGGCTGCCGCTGCTCTTGCTCGGCACCTCTGGCGGCAAGCTGCTGCCCAGGGCCGGCGCCTGGATGGATGTGATCAAGCAACTCTTCGGTTTTGCGCTGCTGGCGGTACCCATCCTGCTGCTCTCAAGGCTCCTGAGCGACCTCGTCGCCACCCTGCTCTGGCTCGGCTGGGGGCTGGTGCTGTGCGGTTATCTCTATCACCACAACCAGCATCGCGCCCATTCGGTGGGCAAGAGCCTCGGCGGCTTCGTCCTGCTGCTGGCGATGATGGGTCTGGTGGTGGTGGGCAAGGATCTGCTGCTGCCACCCGAGGGGGCCAATGCCGCCGCCCAGACCCAGGCCCCCCGCTTCATTCGCATCAAGACCCTGGACGATCTCAAGGTGCAGCTTGTCGCCGCCCGCGGCAAGCCGGTGTTGCTAGACCTCTACGCCGACTGGTGCGTGGCCTGCAAGGAGTTCGAGCACAAGACCTTCAGCAACCCCGATGTGCAGGCGCGCTTCAGCGAGATGGTGCTGCTGCAGGCGGACGTCACCGCCAACGACGACGCCGACGTGGATCTGCTCAACGGCCTCAACGTGCTGGGATTGCCGACCCTCATCTTCTTCGATCGCGATGGCAACGAGGTGAACGGCCAGCGGGTGACCGGCTTCATGGGGCCTGCCGAATTTCTCGGCCAGCTGGACAAGCTGCGCTAGATGGAGCTTCGGCGACTGTCAGCGTTTCACCCAGAGCACAGGGGCTGGCTGGAGGAAGTTGTCATGGCAGCCCCAGCCTACAGCTGGCTGACCGAAAGCAAGGGGCCTGCCCCTGCGGATGCCGAAGAGATACTCAAGGTCTGTCCACCGGGGATGGGGCAAGAGGACAAGTTTGTGCTGGCCGTGCTGGAGGGGGAAGAATTGCTTGGCTGCGTCGATCTCATCCGTGGCTATCCCACACCGGATACCGCCTATCTCGGTCTGCTGCTGTTGAAGGAGTGCAGGCAAGGCCGTGGCATCGGCAGCCAAGTCGTCCTACGGCTCATGGAGATGGCGGCAAACTGGGGTTGCACCAACATGCGGCTCGGGGTCATAGAAACCAACCTGCCAGCCCTGCATTTTTGGACCAAGCACGGCTTCCAGCAAGTAGATCGCAAACAGATCGCCGGGTTCAGCGGCGATACCCTGGTCATGACCTGCATCGTTCGCCGTCCCCTTCCCTCGGACCTGCCATAGACTGCTGATTTTTCTGGCTATCCCTTGTATCTGGCCCGTACCGTGGCAAACTTTGCCCCTCCTGTCTCGCATCATCCGGAGTTTTGATGAAAAAGTGGTTCATCCCCCTGCTGGCCCTCTGGCTTTATGGCTGCAACGCAGGTCCCGGTGAAGAGACCATCCAGAGCCAGGTCACCGCCAGGTTGCAGGCGGGCACAGATGCTGACCTGTTCGACATCCGCGACTTCGCCGTGCTCGGCAAGGAGGAGCGGATGGAGGGGGTCTATCTGGTCAAGGTGAGCTACCAGCTCCACTTCAAGCAGGGACTGGATCAGTTGCAGGTGCTGCACGACGAGGATCTGGTCTATGACAGGGTCGGCCCCTTCCAGCAGGAGATGGGACTGATGGAGCTCGAGCGCAAATATGGCGACTTCGAGGCAGGCCAGGCCCTGGCGCAGGAGACCCAGGTCTGGATGATGAAGACGGAGCAGGGCTGGCGCCTGGCCGAGCCAGACGCGACGCAGCAGGGATAATCCCGAGCCCCCCTCCCCCTAGAGCAGATCCTTCAGCCGATACCAGAGCATCCCGAGCGCCAGCAGCGGAGAGCGCAACGCCGGGCCACCCGGGAAAGTCATGTGAGGGACGCGGCTGAAGAGATCGAAGCCCCGGCTCTCCCCCTTGATCGCCTCCGCCACCAGCTTGCCCGCCATGTGGGTGGCATTGAGGCCATGGCCCGAATAGGCCTGGGCATAGAAGACGTTGGGATGCTGCTCGAGGCGGCCTATCTGGGGCAGCCTGTTGGCGCCTATGCCTATCATGCCCCCCCACTGGAACTCGATGGCGGTACCCGCGAGCTCGGGGAAGACCCGCAGCAGCTTGGGCAGCATGAAGGCCTTGATGTCGCGGGGGTCACGGCCCGAGTAGTTGCAGGCCCCGCCAAACAGCAGGCGACCGTCCGCCGACAGCCGATAGTAGTCGAGCGCCACATTCTGATCGCACACCGCCATGTTCTGTGGCAGCAAGCGCTGGCGCAGGCGCTTCTCCAGCACCTGGGTGGCGAGAATGTAGGAGCCCGCCGGCAGCACCTTGCCCCCGAGATCGGGCTGGAGGTCGCCCAAGTAAGCGTTGCAGCCGATCACCAGGTAGTCCGCGCTGACCCGGCCGTGGGCCGTGGTCACCTCGACCCGCTCGCCGTATTCGATGTGGGTCACCCTTGAGTGTTCGAACAGGGAGGCCCCGAGACTGGCTGCCGCACGCGCTTCGCCGAGGGCCAGGTTGAGAGGATGCAGGTGACCGGAGCCCATGTCGATCATCCCGCCGATATAGCGATCCGATCCGACCACGGTGTGCATCTCCTCCCGCGCCACCATTTTCAGTGCGTGCCGGTAACCCAGGCTCGCCAGGTGCTCGGCATCCTCCTCGAACCCCTTCAGGTGGCGCGCCTTGGTGGCGAGATCGCAATAGCCCCAGGTGAGATCGCACTCGATATTGAAACGCTCGACCCGCTCGCGCACCAGTTGCACCGCTTCGATCCCCATGAGATCCAGCTCCCGCACGCCCGCCTCGCCAATCCAGCGGGCGAACTGGCTGGTATCGTGGCCGATGCCGCGGATCAGCTGGCCTCCGTTGCGCCCCGACGCTCCCCAGCCGATGCGGTTGGCCTCCAGCAGCACCACCTTGTAACCGGCATCGGCCAGGTTGATGGCGGTGTTGAGGCCGGTGAAACCACCACCGATGACGCAGACGTCCGCATCCAGCTCACCACTGAGCTCGGGCCACTGCCGATGGTCGTTGCGAGTGGCCGCGTAATAGGAGGCCGTGTGTTCCTGATGTCCCTGTCTTCCTGTCTGCATGCTCAGCATCCTGCCTGGTTGCATTCGTTTACTAAATTAAACGGGTGTCATCGATAATACCCAGCCCCCCATCCCCAATCCAGCCCGTCAGGATCACAGAAATGCAAAAGGCGCCCCGAAGGGCGCCTTTTCATGCAATCAAGGTGCTGCGAATTACAGTACGTCGATGGCGTTCAGGTCGGAGAAGGCCTTCTCCAGACGTGCGATCATGGAAGTCTGACCGGCACGCAGCCATACGCGCGGATCGTAGAACTTCTTGTTCGGCTTGTCGGCACCTTCCGGGTTGCCCAGCTGGCCTTGCAGGTAGGCTTCGTTGGACTTGTAGAAGTTCAGCACGCCTTCCCAGGTCGCCCACTGGGTGTCGGTGTCGATGTTCATCTTCACCACGCCGTAGGAGATGGATTCGCGGATCTCTTCCAGGGTAGAGCCGGAGCCACCGTGGAACACGAAGTCCAGGGACTTGGCAGGCAGACCGAACTTCTCGGAGACGTACTTCTGGGAGTTGTCCAGGATCTTCGGAGTCAGCTTGACGTTACCCGGCTTGTACACACCGTGCACGTTGCCGAAGGAGGCAGCGATGGTGAAGCGCGGGCTGATCTTGGACAGACGCTCGTAGGCGTAGGCCACGTCTTCCGGCTGGGTGTACAGGGAGGATTGGTCCAGATGGCTGTTGTCCACGCCGTCTTCTTCACCGCCGGTGCAGCCCAGTTCCAGTTCCAGAGTCATGTTCATCTTGGCCATGCGAGTCAGGTACTCGCAGCAGATGTCGATGTTCTCTTCCAGAGACTCTTCGGACAGATCCAGCATGTGGGAGGAGAACAGCGGCTTGCCGGTTTCGG
Organism: Aeromonas sp. FDAARGOS 1418; assembly: GCF_019048585.1. Classification (NCBI taxonomy): domain Bacteria; kingdom Pseudomonadati; phylum Pseudomonadota; class Gammaproteobacteria; order Aeromonadales; family Aeromonadaceae; genus Aeromonas; species Aeromonas sp. FDAARGOS 1418. The sequence goes on from NZ_CP077387.1 coordinate 128,158, forward strand.
CAAAGTGCTTCTCACCGGCATCCAGCAGACCGTCGATCCACGGCAGCAGCTTCTTGGCGGCGTGGTCGGTGTGCAGGATCACCGGTACACCGTAGGCTTCGGCAACGGCGTGCACGTGCTTGGCACCGGAGATGGCACCCAGGATGGCAGCTTGCTGGCCTTCCAGCTTCAGACCCTTGCCGGCGGTGAACACGGCACCACCGTTGGAGAACTGCACGATAACCGGGGCTTTGACCTTGGCAGCAGCTTCCAGCACGGCGTTCACGGAGTCGGTACCGACGCAGTTGACGGCCGGCAGAGCGAAGCCGTTTTCCTTGGCGATGGCGAACACTTTCTGAACGTCATCACCAGTGATCACGCCGGGTTTTACGAAGTCGAAAATTTTCTTAGACATGTTTAATCGTCCTGTCTCGTATGCCGTTAATAAAAAGTGGGGGGTTCATCATGAACCGGCACAGCGGCCACATGATAAACGAAACGGGAGGCTTTTGCCCCCCGTCCCGGGTCAATTAGGCTTTGGCGCGCTCTTCGAGAATCGCGACAGCCGGCAGTACCTTGCCTTCTACGAACTCCAGGAAGGCGCCGCCGCCGGTGGAGATGTAGGAGACCTTGTCGGCGATGCCGAACTTGTCGATGGCCGCCAGGGTGTCACCACCGCCAGCGATGGAGAAGGCCGGGGAAGCGGCGATGGCTTCGGCGATCACCTTGGTGCCTTCAGCGAACTGGTCGAACTCGAACACGCCGACCGGGCCGTTCCACAGGATGGTCTTGGCGTTCATGATGATGTCGGCCAGGGCCTTGGCGGAATCCGGACCGATGTCGAAGATCATGTCGCCGTCAGTCACGTCGGACACGGACTTGATGGTGGCCGGGGTGGATTCGGAGAATTCGCTACCCACAACCACGTCGGTGGTCACCGGAATGTTGGTCTCGGCAGCCAGTTTCTTGGCGGTGTCGATCAGGTCGTGCTCGCACAGGGACTTGCCGACGTTGTGACCGGCAGCAGCGATGAAGGTGTTGGCGATGCCACCACCGACCACCAGCTGGTCAGCGATCTTGGAGAGGGATTCCAGTACGGTCAGCTTGGTGGAGACCTTGGAGCCGCCAACGATGGCAACCATGGGGCGCTCGGGCTTCAGCATGGCTTTGCCCAGGGCTTCCAGTTCACCGGCCAGCAGGGGGCCTGCACAGGCAACCGGTGCGAACTGGGCCACACCGTAGGTGGAACCTTCGGCGCGGTGAGCAGTACCGAACGCATCCATTACAAAGACGTCACACAGGGCGGCGTATTTTTTGGCCAGCTCTTCGGTGTTCTTCTTCTCGCCTTTGTTGAAGCGGCAGTTTTCCAGCACAACCAGCTCACCGGCGGCGACGTCTACGCCATCCAGGTAGTCTTTGGCCAGACGAACCGGGCAGGACAGTGCGTCTTTCAGATAGTTGACAACCGGAGCCAGGGAGAATTCTTCGTTGTATTCACCCTCGGTCGGACGACCCAGGTGGGAGGTGATCATCAGCTTGGCGCCCTTTTCCAGAGCCAGCTTGATGGTCGGCAGAGTCGCAACGATACGTGCATCGGAAGTGACCTTGCCGTCTTTTACCGGCACGTTCAGGTCAGCACGGATCAGAACGCGTTTGCCCGCCAGATCCAGGTCGGTCATCTTGATAACAGACATATTCAGTCCTCTATATATTTTCAGGTAATGTTAAAAAAACAGTAACCTTGCGCCCGGTGCAGACTTTCAGCCTGCGGCCATCATGGCCCGGGTGGTATCCAGCATGCGGTTGGCGAAGCCCCATTCGTTATCGCACCACATCAACATCTTGACGAGGTTGGCATCGCTGACCCGGGTCTGGGTACCATCAATGATGCAGGAGTGTGCATCATGATTAAAGTCTACGGAGACCAGTGGCTCTTCCGTGTAGTCCAGAATACCGTGTAATGTACCTCTGGATGCCCGTTGCAGGGCTTGATTTACGTCACTAACTGTCACTTTTTTACGAACAGTAATGCTCAGATCCATGGCGGTTACATTGATGGTGGGTACCCGCACCGCGATCGCCTCGAACTTGCCGGCGAAGTGGGGAAGGATACGTTCCAACCCCTTTGCCAGCTTGGTGTCCACCGGGATGATGGACTGGCTGGCTGCCCGGGTTCTGCGCAAGTCGCCGTGATAGGCATCGATGACTTGCTGATCGTGCATGGCCGAATGAATTGTCGTAATAGTACCACAATTTATCTCGAATTCTCGATGCAATGTTTCGATAACGGGGACCACGCAGTTGGTAGTGCAGGAGGCGTTGGAGACGATCCGCTCGCGCCCCGTCAGCACCTGGTGGTTGACCCCGTAGACAATGGTGGCGTCCACGTCCGCGTCCGCCGGATGGGAGAAGAGCACCTTGCCCGCTCCCGCCCCCAGATGCAGCTCGGCATCGGCCCGGGAGCCGAACACCCCAGTGCAGTCCAGCACCACGTCCACCCCCAGCGCCCGCCACGGCAAGTTCGACGGATCCCGCTCGGCAAACAGGGCGATGAGATCCTCCCCCACCTGCATGCTGTTGCCCGCCAGTTGCACCGGATAGCGGAACCGGCCGTGACTGGTGTCGAAGCGGGTCAGGTGCACCATGGCCTCGGGGGCCGCCAGCTCGTTGATGGCCACTATCTTGATGGTCTTGTCGCGGCCGCTCTCGTAGAGGGCCCGCAGCACGTTGCGGCCGATGCGGCCATAGCCGTTGATGGCAATCTTGATCATGGAAACGTTGTGTCCTTAGCTGCGACAAAGGGATGGGAGGAAGGGTCGACTCACGAGAGCAGTGCCTCGCGAAAGACGCCGCGGGCCAGCAGTGCGGCACCGAATACCCCGGCGCTGTCCCCCAGGGCCGGCGCTATCATGGGGGTGGCGAAACGGGGGTTGAACAGAAAGGGCAATACCGTTTCGCGCCCGGCGCGATAGAGGCTCTGCACATTGCCCACGCCACCACCGATGACGATGACGTCCGGATCGAGAATATTGATCACGTTGGCGAGGGCCTGGCCGAACAACAGGTGCAACCGGTCCATGGTGAGCCTGGCGACATGATCATGGGCACTGGCCGCAGCAATCTGGGCGAGCGAGAGACGGCGTTTGGTCCTGGCCTCGTACCAGGCCTCCAGCGCCGGGCCGCTGATGAGGGTTTCGACGCAGCCGCGCTTGCCGCAGTAGCACTCTGGCCCCTCCGGCAACAGGACGTTGTGCCCCCACTCCCCGGCGATGCCGTGGTGACCGTTGAGGATCTGGCCGTTGATGACGATGCCGGCCCCGACTCCGGTGCCCATGATGATGCCGAACACCACGCGTGCAGAGGGGTGATGCTGGCGCACCGCCCCCAGATGGGTTTCCGCCAGGGCGAAACAGTTGGCGTCGTTGGCGATGAGCACGGGGACGCCCAGCCTGCGCTCCAGATCTTCCTTGAGCGGCTTGCCGTTGAACTCGGTGGTATTGCTGTTTTTCAGCAGCCCGGTCTGGGGGTCCCGGGCCCCCGGCGTCCCCATGCCGATGAGTACAGGACGCTGACCGAGTTTGGCGGCACACTCGTCCACCAGTTTGGCGATCTGGCCCAGCATGTGCTGGTAGCCGCCGTGCCGTTCAGTGGGAATGCGGTGGCGCAGCAGCACCTCGTCGCCATCGAGCACCACGCACTCGCACTTGGTCCCGCCAAGGTCGATCCCCCAATCCCACACCCGCTTCTCCATCCAGCCTCCTGCCCCTCAACGACCCCATCCCGGCCACGACTGCCAACATGGGGGTGCAGTGTAACCCGAGCCGCGACCAGGATGCAGCCCCCTGTGTCACGGACAGCAAAACGGGGCCCGCAGGCCCCGTTCATCACGCTGTATGCCGCCCTCAGCGACCGTGGTATCGGGCGGAGAGCTCATGCACCGCGTTGACGAACACGCCGGCATGTTCCGGGTCCACATCCTGATGGATGCCGTGCCCCAGGTTGAAGATATGACCGTTGCCATGACCGAAACCGGCCAGAATGGTGGCGACCTCTTCGCGGATCCGCTCCGGGGTGGCGTAGAGCATGGAGGGGTCCATGTTGCCTTGCAGCGCCACCTTGTCGCCGACCCGGCGTTTGGCGTCCGCGATGTCGGTGGTCCAGTCCAGCCCCAGGGCATCACAGCCGGTGGCGGCGATCTGCTCCAGCCACTGGCCGCCGTTCTTGGTGAACAGGGTGACCGGCACACGGCGGCCCTCATGTTCACGGATCAGGCCATCGACGATCTTGTGCATGTACTGCAGGGAGAAGTCGCGGTAATCCCGCGGGGTGAGCACGCCGCCCCAGGTGTCGAATACCATGACCGCCTGGGCACCCGCCCTGATCTGGGCGTTGAGATAGCTAATCACGCTGTCCGCCAGCTTGTCGAGCAGCAGATGCAGGGTCTGCGGCTCTGCATACATCATCTTCTTGATCTTGGTGAAGGCCTTGGAGCTGCCCCCCTCCACCATGTAGGTGGCCAGGGTCCAGGGGCTGCCGGAGAAGCCGATGAGCGGCACGTCGCCCTTGAGCTCGCGGCGGATGGTGCGCACCGCATTCATCACGTAGCCGAGCTCGTCTTCCGGATCCGGGATGGGCAGGGCCTGCACGTCGGCCATGGAGGTGATCGGGCGCTCGAAGCGCGGGCCTTCCCCCTGTTCGAAGTAGAGGCCCAGCCCCATGGCATCGGGCACGGTCAGGATGTCGGAGAAGAGAATGGCGGCATCGAGTGGATAGCGGCGCAGGGGCTGCAAGGTGACTTCACAGGCCAGCTCGGCGTTGCGACACAGGGACATGAAATCCCCCGCAACGGCGCGGGTCGCCTTGTATTCCGGCAGATAACGGCCAGCCTGACGCATCATCCATACCGGGGTCATGTCCACTTCCTGGCGCAGCAGGGCACGCAGGTATCGATCGTTTTTCAGCTCTTTCATCCCAGTTCCTGAGTCATGTCACGCATAAAATGGCGGACATGATACCACTTTGTGCAAGGCTGAGGGCGACCCTGACGCCGCACATCGCCGCAGGAGTGCAAAGATGTGAGGGGGCGCATACAAGCGCCCCCGTTTTCCCTCAACGCGCCTCGGCGAGACACTGTTCGATGAGCCGGCGCGCTATGGTGCCATGAGGGGGCAAGCGCGGCAGCCGGTCAGCCTCAAAGAAGCCTGCCGCCACCAGTTCGTCATCCTGCACCCGGATCTCGCCGTTCTCGTAGTCGGCGGTGAAGCCCATCATCAGGCTGTGGGGGAAGGGCCAGGGCTGGCTCGCCACATAACGCACATTGGTCACCCGGATGCCGCTCTCCTCGAACACCTCCCGCGCCACGCACTGCTCCAGATTCTCCCCTGCCTCCACGAAGCCGGCTAGCACGGTATACATGGGATCATCCGCCTGATAGTGACGGCGGTGGGCTGCCAGCAAGATGGCCGGTCCCTTGCGCACCGCGACGATGATGCAGGGGGAGATGCGCGGATAGACGACATGGCCGTGATGACACCCCTGGGCCCACTCCCCTTCCCTCGGGGTCATGGGGGCGCCGCACTCACCGCAGAAACGATGGGTACGGCGAAAAGTGGCGAGCTGCCAGGCCCGCCCTGCGAGGCGAAAGCCCTCTTCGTCCCCCGCCACCATAAGCTGGCGCAGCGGGGCCATGGCCTCGGTCTCCGCCTCCGCCCCCAGATCCAGCAGATGGCAAGGCAGGCCGTCCCACTCGTCGAAGCGCTCGAAGGAGGCGGTGTGCAGATGGGTGGGCAAAACGGCGCGGGGCCCTTGTGGAATGCGCCCCTGTTCATCCAGCAGGACGAGGTGATCGCCCCCCAGCACGAACCAGAAGGCCTGTTCAGTTGATGACATATGATGAAGGCTCTTGTTGAGAATGCGCGCGGCACAGGATCGTTCGCCTCATCTTACGAGCGGGAAGGGCCGATGGCGACCCCCGACATGGCCCTCTTCTCGCCAGACACACCATGAAAAAAGGCCGCCTCTGGCGACCTTTCATCCTGTTGACCGCCCGGGCGATCAGTTCATCCAGCGCTCGCTGCTCTTGCGACGGCGCGGGAGCATGGGCAGAAGGATCCCGAGCAGGATGCCGCCCCCCACCATGGCACCACCGCGGATGAACCAGTCCATCTGCATGTCGTGCTCACGGTTGTCATAGCTCTGGGTCAGGGCGTCGTTCTGTTCCTTGAGGCTGCTCATCTCGGCGCTCTGGCTGTCCAGACGGGCTTTGAGGCTGGCGATCTCCTTGCTCTGCTCGGCGATCTTGCCATCCTTCTCGGCGAAGCGTTTCTCGTTGTCGCCATTGAGGTTCAGCAGACGGGCCTTGGCTTCGTCCAGCTCTTTCTGAACCTGGGGAAGGCGTTCACGCAGGCTGATCTCCCCCTGCAGCTCGCTGTTCTTGATCCAGCCTTCGCGGCCACGACCGTCCACCACCTGGGTGAATCCGGCCTCCTGGTTCACCGCCTTGACCTCCAGCGGCTCACCGGCCTTGACGCTGCCGAGGATCCGGTACTGGGTACCCGGACCGTTGTGGATATAGGTAAAGATGTTGTCTGAAACATAGCGGGTATCGGCCAGTGCCTGTTGGGCACACAAGCAGATCAGGATCCCGAGAAGGGCGCGCATGGTCGATCGATTCTCTTCGTTGGATTAGGTTGCAGGCCGAATGTTAAGCCGCCTGCGGGTCAAAGGACAAGCAAAGAAAAGCGCCATCCCCCCGAGTGAGAGCTGTCTCGCCGCGCCGCCGGTTTGCCACGCGACCATTCCAGACGTCGCACCTACTTCTGTTTCAGCGCCTGCACCTCGGCGCGCAGGGCCTTGAGCTCTTTGAGCAGTTGCGCCTGCTGCTCGCTCTGTTGGCGTCGCCACACAGCGGTGTCGTCGTTGGTCTTGCCGGGATGGACGAACAGGCTGGCCATGAAGCCGCTGAGGGCGCCAAACAACCCCACGCCAAAGAGGATCAGCAGGCTGGCGACGAAGCGCCCCTCCTCCGTCTTGGGCACCAGATCCCCGTACCCCACGGTAGAGAGGGTCACCAGCGTCCACCAGAAGGCATCGTAAGGAGTCTGGATCTGGCTGCCGGGTTGCCCCGTTTCCAGCCAGTACATGACGCCGGAGCCGACCCCCAGCAACAGGAAGAAGAGGAAGAGAATGCCGGAGAGGGTGGTTTCGTTGCGTTCACGACGGAACATGGCCAGCAGATCCGGTCTGTCCCGGAGCAACTGGTAGACCCGCCACAGCTGGATGAGCCGCGCCCAGCGCAGTTGTTCCACCATGGGCAGGCTGCCGGGCAGATAGAACCAGTTGCTCTTGAAGAAGGCCATCCTGTCGGAGGCGCGCGCCCAGCCATAGGCGAAGTGAGCGAGGAAGAAGTAGCAGATCAGGCTGTCGACATCATAAAAGAGCTGCAAAGTCTGGGGGCTCAGTTCACCGTGCCCCAGCCAGCGAGCAGCCACCAGGCAAACCGAAATCACGGAGAGAAACCCCATCAGCAGATCCATGGTACGCAAATGAGTTAAGTGATGTCGCATACATTTTCCAACTTTAAGCACGGTGCAAATTAATAAAAAGGAAGATAATGCCGATAGCTATGACGGCAAAGGAATAATGGACGTTGAAAGGAGAAAAATTATGCAGTTGAACCCGCTGGAGAGGCGCATGAGCAACATCCGACTGGTGCCCAAGGTGGTGCTGCTCATGGTGTTCAGCACCCTGCTGCTGCTGGCCAAACTCTGGTTCGATGCCAGCAACCTGGAAGCGACCCTGCTCAGCGAGGGCATTGATGCCGCCATGGCCAACACCATCGCCGATCGCCTGCTCTGGACCGGGCTGGTGGAGACGGCGCTCATGGGGGTCGTCTTCGTGGTGCTGCTGCTCACCGGCTCCCGCCTCATGGTCAAGCAGGTCCACTACCTGGTGGGGCTGCTGGAGCGTTTCGCCAACAAGGATCTCAGCCACAGCGTGCTGCTCAAGTCCCGGGACGAGTTCGGCGACATCGCCAAGGCGGTGGCCCACTCCCAGGAGAACCTCAAGGAGGTGTTCGGGACCCAGCGTGCCGCCTGCAAGGAGCTCAACGAGATCGCCTCCCAGGTGACTCTCTGCATGGATGAGGCGAACGAGGCCATCAACGAGGAGTTCACCCAGATTGAGCAGCTTGCCAGCGCCATGAGCCAGATGGTAGGTGCCATTCGAGAAGTGGCCAACCACGCGGAGCAGGCGTCCCACGCCACCGCCGAAACCAGCCAGCTGGCCGAGGAGGGCAGCCGCTGCGTGGCGGCTACCGTCAACACCATCGACACTCTCTCCGGCAACATCCAGCGCTCCTCCACCGTGGTCAACGAAGTGGAGCACGGGGTCGATCGCATCGGCTCCGTGGTGGACACCATCCGCAGCATCTCCGAGCAGACCAACCTGCTGGCCCTGAACGCCGCCATCGAGGCCGCCCGCGCCGGTGAGGCGGGTCGCGGTTTTGCCGTGGTCGCCTCCGAGGTGCGCGAACTCGCGAACCGTGCCCAGGCGGCCACCGTCGAGATCCAGAAGATGATCGAGCAGCTTCAGGGCAACGCCCGCCAGGCCGTCGGCCTGATGGCCGAGAGCGTGCAGCAGGCGGACAAGGGGGTGGAGCAGGTGACCCAGGCTGGTACCCAGCTCGACACCATAGTGCAGCGGGTGCAGGGAGTGGCCGACATGAACCGCCAGATCGCCGCCGCCTCCGAGCAGCAGAGCTCGGTCGCCGAGGAGATGAATGCCAACTTGGAGCAGGTCAAACAGGTGGTGGAAGGCTCCGTCGTGGTGCTGCGGGAGCTGAAAGATGCCTCCGAACTGGTGGAACACCACAGCCAGACGCTGGACAGCCATATCCAGGCCTTCAAGCTGGCCTGATGCTGGCCTGATGCTGGCGCCCATCGTCAAACCTTCAGGCTGGCCTGAGGTCGTGATTTGAGTACACTGGAAGGCCCCCTTAGGGGCCTTTCTTTTTTCATCACGGCAAGGAGCCAGGATGCAGACCACAGAACGTGCGCTTGAGATAAGCGACGACAAGGGGCGCCTCGACGTCCCGCTCATTCACCGTTTCCTCAGTGAAGAGGCCTACTGGTGCCTCGGCATTCCCCTCGCCACCCTGCAGCGGGCCATCAACCACTCCCAGTGCTTCGGAGCCTATCTCGACGGCCAGCAGGTCGCCTTCGCCCGGGTCATCACCGACAAGGCAACCTTCGGTTATCTCGCCGACGTCTTCGTGCTGCCCGAACATCGCGGGCGCGGTCACAGCAAGGCCCTGGTGGCAGCCATCCTCGCCCACCCGGAGCTGCAAGGGCTGCGCCGTCTCTCCCTCGCCACCTCCGATGCCCACGGCCTCTACGCCGGTTTCGGTTTTGTGCCGCCGAGAAGCCCCGGCAGCCTGATGGAAATCTACGACCCCGAGATCTACCGGCGTCCCTGAGCCCGGCCGATCGCCAGATCCGTCGCCTGATCACCTTCCGGGCAGCGGCGCTGTGACGCCAGCGCCCGGGAGTGCTAGATTGGCAGCCGGCATTTCACTCTCCCTGCAGACTCGTCAACCACAAGGATGGCAACCGTGGCCCAGCACTCTCCCTCTTTCTCCGCCTTCTCTCCCTTGCTGCAGGAGCAGGCCCTGCGCCACTGGCAGCGGCTGCTCGCCCAGGCGCCCCAGTATGACGCACTGCCCGAGCCCACCCGCCAGACCCTGCTGACCCTGCTCGGCCTCTCCGACTTTGTCGCCGACTCCCTCATCAAGCAACCGGGGCTGCTGGCCGAGACCCTGGCATCGGACGCTCTGACCCGGGCCGAGCGCTGGCCCGCCTATGAACCTGAACTCGCAGCCCTGCTCGCCGAGGTCGCGGACGAGGAGGCGCTCAAGCGCATCCTGCGCCAGTTCCGCCGCAGCCGCATGCTGGTGATCGCCTGGCGCGAGCTGCTCGGGGAGTCCGAGGTCGAAGAGAGCTTCATCCATCTCACCAAGCTGGCGGATGCCCTCATCTGTGGAGCCCGCAACTGGCTCTATGCCAAACAGTGCAGCGAGCTGGGCACCCCCATGGACGGCGATGGCAACCCCCAGCCGCTGCTCATCCTCGGGATGGGCAAGCTCGGCGGCGGCGAGCTCAACTTCTCCTCGGACATCGACCTTATCTTCACCTTCCCCGAGAACGGCTACACCGTTGGCGGGCGGCGGGAGCTCGCCAATCAGCAGTTCTTCATCAAGCTCGGGCAGCGTCTCATCAACGCCCTCCACCAGCCCACCCAGGATGGTCAGGTGTTCCGGGTCGACATGCGGCTGCGCCCCTTTGGCGATGCGGGGCCGCTCGCCATCTCCTTCGCCGCCATGGAGGACTACTACCAGCATCACGGCCGCAACTGGGAGCGCTACGCCATGGTCAAGGCGCGGGTGCTGGGCCCCCAGTGTGAACATGCCACGGCCCTGACCGAACTGCTGCGCCCCTTCGTGTTCCGCCGCTACATCGACTTCGGCGTCATCGACGGCCTGCGCCAGATGAAGGCGATGATCGCCGCCGAGGTGCGCCGCAAGGGACTGGAGGGCAACATCAAGCTGGGGGCCGGGGGCATTCGCGAGGTGGAGTTTATCGCCCAGGCGCTGCAACTCATCCGTGGCGGGCGCGAGCCCGCCCTGCGGGTACGCCACCTGCCCGAGGCGCTGGCCGCCATCGCCCAGGGGGGGGCCCTGGAGGGGAGCCAGTGCGAACGCCTGCTCACCGCCTATCGCTTCCTGCGCCGGGTGGAAAACATCTTGCAGGAGATCGGCGATCAGCAGACCCAGACCCTTCCCACCGAGGATCGGGATCGCCAGCGGCTCATCGCCACCCTCGGCTTTACCGACTGGGACGCCTTCATGGCCCACCTCGATGAGGAGATGGCCGCCGTCCATCAGGAGTTCGTCGCCGTGGTGGGGGAAGAGAAGGAGGCCCCCGCCCACCTGGAACAGCTCTGGCTCGATCTCTGGCGCACCGAGCTTGATGCCGCCGAGCTGGAAAAACTGCTGACCACGCAGGGAGTGGTGGAGCCCGCCCCCCTCTGCGCCGCCCTGCTGCGTTTCAAGGAGGAGTACAAGCGCCGTCAGGTGGGGCCCCAGGGGCGCATCGCCCTGGACTGGCTGATGCCGGAGCTGCTGCGCCTGGTGGTGGCGAGCCGCGAGCCCGCCCGCCTGTTCGAGCGGGTCTGCACCCTGCTGACCCGCATCTTCACCCGCAGCGCCTATCTGCAACTGCTGGCGGAAAACCCCGCCGCCCTGCGCCAGCTGGTGCGCCTGTGTGACGAGAGCAACCTGGTGAGCGAGCAGCTGGCCCGCTACCCCATCCTGCTGGACGAGCTGCTGGATCCCCAGCACCTCTACCACCCCACCCCGCTGGATCAGTACAAGCCCCAGCTGCGCCAGTTCCTGCTGCGCATCCCCGAGGAGGACGTGGAGCAGCAGATGGAGGCGCTGCGCCAGTTCAAGCAGGTGCAGCTCCTGCGCATCGTCGCCGCCGACATCGCCGGCGCCCTGCCGCTGATGAAGGTGAGCGACCACCTCACCTGGCTGGCGGAGGCGATCACCGAGGAGGTGGTCAATCAGGCGTGGGCCCAGATGAGCGAACGCTACGGGGTGCCGCCCGAGGTGGCGGTGAGCGGCCAGCGCGGCTTTGCGGTGGTGGCCTACGGCAAGCTGGGGGGCATCGAACTCGGCTACGGCTCGGATCTCGATCTGGTGTTCCTGCACGGCGGCGACCCCAACAGCTACACCGACGGTCGCAAGCCCATCGACAGCCGCCAGTTCTACCTGCGCCTGGCCCAGCGGATCCTGCATCTGTTCAGCACCCGCACTCCGTCCGGCATCCTCTACGAGATCGACATGCGGCTGCGCCCCTCCGGCGACGCAGGCCTGCTGGTCTCATCGCTGTCGGCCTATGAGCAGTACCAGCAGCAGGAAGCCTGGACCTGGGAGCATCAGGCCCTGGTGCGAGCCCGTCCCATCTATGGTGATGATGCCGTGGTCGCCGAATTTGCCCGCATCCGCCGCGACGTGCTGGCCAAGGAGCGGGATCTGCCCACCCTGGCCCGCGAAGTGCGGGAGATGCGCCAGAAGATGCGGGATCACCTGCTCAAGGCGGGAGAGGGAGAGTTCGATCTCAAGCAGTCCCCCGGCGGCATGGTGGACATCGAGTTCATCGCCCAGTACCTGGTGCTGGCCCATGCCTGCGGTGAGCCGGACGCCCTCACCCGCTGGTCAGACAATGTGCGAATCTTCGATGAGTGCGTGATGGCGGGAGTGCTCACACTGGAGCAGGCGGAGGGGCTCAAGCAGGCCTATCTGGAGATCCGCAACCTCGGCCATCGCCTCAACCTCTCGGAGATCTCCCGCAAGGTGGGGGACGATCAGTTGCCGCGAGAGCGGGGCCATGTGCTGGCGGTCTGGCAACAGCTGCTGGGAGAATAAGCAGAAGGGGCGCCATGGCGCCCCTTCTCGTTGACGAAAGGCTTGTTGAAGATGACCTAGCGCCCGCCTGCCACATCGATAAAGGTGCCGGTGGCATAGGAGGCCTCGTCCGACAGCAGCCAGGCGATGGCGGCCGCCACCTCACGGGGTTCGCCGCCCCGTTGCAGCGGAATGGCCCCCTTGATCCTGTCCACCCGGCCGGGCTCGCCGCCGTCGGCATGCATGTCGGTGTAGATGAAACCCGGGCGCACCCCGTTGACCCGGATCCCCTGGGCCGCCAGCTCCAGCGACAAGCCTCTGGTCAGCACGTCGACGGCCCCCTTGGCGGCGGCATAATCCACGTACTCCCCGGGGGAGCCCAGCCGGGCAGCGGCGGAAGAGACGTTGACGATGGCGCCCCCCGCCGTCATGCGGCGCACCGCCTCGCGGCAGCAGAGAAAGCAGCTGGTGACATTGGTGGTCAGGGTCTGGTTGATGCGCTCGGCGCTCATCTCCAGCACCTTCATCTGGGGCTGCAACCTGCCGGCGTTGTTCACCAGATGAGTGACGGGGCCGAGCCGCGCGTCCATCTCCTCGAACAGGCGCACCACTTCGGCCTCCACGCTGACATCGGCCTGCACCGCGATGCACTCGACCGGATGGGTGGCCAGGATCTCGGCCACCACCGCCTCGGCGGACACCCTGTCCTGACGATAGTTGAGACAGAGATGGTAACCCTGCGCCGCCAGATAGCGGGCTGTCGCGGCCCCGATACCTCTGCCGCCGCCGGTGATCAGCACCCGTTTTTTCATGAACCCTCCTGGTTCCCGGTTTCGAAGACTGTTTCGCATAGTACCTCATGTTGCCGACCACACCTCGTTCCGTGACGCCCGGCACCACAACAAAGAGCCCGCACGGGGCGGGCTCTTGATGGCAACAAGGGGAAGTTGGCTATTTGAACAGGCCCTTGAGCAGCTGGTCCGCCACCCCCTTCACCCCTTCGTTGTCGGCCTTGTCACCCAGCAGCTTCTTGAGACCGCGCTCGGCCTCCTTGCGGGCCTTCTCCTCCAGCACCTTGTTGTTGCTGAGCAGTGCCTTCACGTCGAGCTTGTAGCTCGGCGCCTGCCAGTGGCCGCCGATGCGCACCGGTATGGTGATGTCCTTGAGCTCATCCACCGTCTTGCCCCCCTGCCCCTTGCTGCTCTCCACCACGGAGGTGAGGAACAGGAAGTCGAGGGTCTCCGGCACCAGGGCGGTCTGGCCCTGCCCCTTCACCCGCAGGGCGGGGGCAAAGAGCTGGATGTCGTTGCTCCTGGCAATCCCGTTGGCAATCTGGAAGCTGGCGGTGAGGGCGCTGAAGTCGGTCTTGCGCACCTCCTTCACCTGATCCGCCCCCTTGCCGGTCAGGGTGGCCCGCGCCTCGCGGATCATCTCCGCCAAGTTGATGCCGTGCAGGGCGCCATCGCTCAACTTGAGGTTCACCTTGCCCTGCATCCGGCTGCGCAGCGCCTGCTCGGAGAGTCCTGAGCCCTGCGCCTCGACCTCCAGATCCCCCTTGCCTTCCAGCAGGTCGGTCTGGGCCAGGGTCTGCAGCAGCGGCCGCACTTCGACTCCCTGCACCCGCTTGTGCACCTGATAGCGGGCCGGCTGCTGACGGGCATCGAGCAGACCGCTCGCGGTCACCTGGCCGCCGGCCACCCCGGCGCTGAACTGCTTGAGGGTGAGCTGACCACCGGCCAGGGCCAGTTGCAGATCGACGGCGCTCAGATCCAGCCCCTTGAGGCGCAGGCTGCCCAGTTGCAGGCGGCCAGCCAGGTCCACCGCCTTGAGGACGGTCAGATCCGGTTCGTCCGTGGAGAGCGCCTGGGCGGCGGTCTGTGCCGGTGCTCCGGCCGAGGCTGCGGCGCCCGACATGGCCGCAGCGGGCGCGGCTTTGGCCGATTGACCGAGCCAGGCGTCGAGATCCAGCTTCTCCCCCTTGAGGTCAAAGTCCACTTTGGGTACGGCCCCCAGACGAACGGCGCCGCTGCCGCTCAGCAGAGCATCATCGACCCCCATCACCAGGTTGCTGAGGGCGACGCTCTGCTTGTCCAGCTCGGCGCGGGCAAAGCCCGCCAACTTCACCTGCATCTGCGGGCGCGGCAGAGAATCACCACTCAGCTTGGCGGCCAGCACGGCATCCGACAGCTCCAGCAGTTGCCGGTTTTCATCGAGCCGCGCCTTGAGGGTCCCCTCCAGCGTACCGGCCAGGGTCGGCTTGTCCGCCGCCCCCTGTGCCCCGCTGAGGCTAAGGCTCAGACTGCTCCACTCCCCCAATGCCAGCCGATCGGCCTTGAGGGTGAAGGCATCCAGCCGCTGGGCCGGCTGGTTCAGGCTGCCGCTGAGATTGAGATCCTTGAGCTCGCTCTTCATGGCCTCCCGGGCCAGCTTGAGCTGGGCCGACCCCTTGAGATCAAACGCCAGCTCACCCTGGGCCCCCTTGGCGGCCAGGGTCACCGGTACCCATTGATCGACCGCCAGCTGGCCCAGGTTCAGGTCCAGCTGTTCGAGACGAGAGACGGTACCGTTGCGATCGTCCCGCACCAGGGCGCTGGCATCCACCAGCGCGATGCCTTGCAGGCTGATCTGCCAGGGCTGCTTGTCACTGGCGGCTGGGGGCGTCGTTGCGGCAGGCTCGGAGGTCGTCGCCTCCCCCTTGGGGTCGGCGGAGGCCTTGAGCAGGTCACTCAGGTTGGAGCTGCCGTCAGCCTTGGTCTGGATAAAGAGATGGGCGCCGCTTAGGGTCACCTTGCCTATCTCAAGCCGATGGGAGAGCAGCGGCAGCAAGCCTACCGAGGCCTCACCCTGCTCGAATCGCACCAGGTCGGGCTCGGCGAAACCGGCGGGGTTGCGCAGCGCCACCTGCTCGAGGGAGAGGCCGAGGCTCGGCCAGAAACGCCAGCCGATATCCCCTTGTATCACCAGCTCGCGGCCGGTGCTCTTGCGCACCTGTTCCGCCAGCTGAGGCTTGAACTGGTTGGGATCGATGAGGGACACCAGGGCGGCGATGGCCACCACGGCCGCCAGCGCCAACCCCAGCAGGATGTAGATGATCTTCTTCACGATGGACTCCTTGAATGCGGATCTTGTGGCTGACTATACCACCGGGGGGATGACAGATGGGGCCCGTCTGCCAAAACGGGCCAGCAGCGAGACAGGGATGGTCGCAGCTATTGCTGCCAGCGCAGCTCTTACAACGCGCGGCAATAAAAAGGGCCCCGCAGGGCCCTGATGATAGTGGATGGCTGGCGCCCCTCTCGCCCGGATCAAGGCTGACGCGGCAGCTCCCTGTAGCCCATCTCGTACAGGGTGAAGGCATAGATGTCCGCACTCTGCTCGATAAGCTTGGCCACCGGCGTGCCCGCCCCGTGCCCGGCATTGGTCTCGATGCGGATGAGCTGGGGATGGGGGCCGGCATTGTCGGCCTGCAGGGTGGCGGCAAACTTGAAGGAGTGGGCCGGCACCACCCGATCGTCGTGATCCGCCGTGGTCACCAGGGTCGAGGGGTAGCTGACCCCGGGCCGGACGTTGTGCAGGGGCGAGTAGCCCTTCAGGTAGTCGAACATCGCCTCGCTGTCGGCGCTGGTGCCGTAGTCATAGGCCCAGCCCGCCCCGGCGGTGAAGGTGTGGTAGCGCAGCATGTCGAGCACCCCCACCGCCGGCAGGGCGACCCGCATCAGATCCGGCCGCTGGGTCATGACCGCCCCCACCAGCAGACCGCCGTTGGAGCCACCACGGATCGCCAGCCGATCGGTGCGGGTGTAGCCCTCGGCCTTGAGGTACTCGGCCGCCGCGATGAAATCGTCGAACACGTTCTGCTTGTTCTGCTGGGTGCCCGCCAGGTGCCAGGCCTGGCCATACTCGCCGCCCCCGCGCAGGTTGGCCACCGCATAGACGCCCCCCAGATCCAGCCAGTTGGCCACCGACACGCTGAAGCTCGGGGTCAGGCTCA
Source organism: Aeromonas sp. FDAARGOS 1418 (assembly GCF_019048585.1). Classification (NCBI taxonomy): domain Bacteria; kingdom Pseudomonadati; phylum Pseudomonadota; class Gammaproteobacteria; order Aeromonadales; family Aeromonadaceae; genus Aeromonas; species Aeromonas sp. FDAARGOS 1418. The sequence continues at coordinate 144,591 of NZ_CP077387.1, forward strand.
CGTCGAAACCGCCGTAGCCGTAGAGGATGGTCGGGTTGCTGCCATCAAGCTTGAGCCCCTTGCGGTAGCTGATGATGAGCGGCACCCGGGTGCCGTCCTTGCTCTGGTAGAAGCGCTGTTCGGAAACGTAATCCTCCGGTTTGAACGGCGCAGCCGAGGCGCGATAGAGGCTGATGGCGCCGCTCTTGGGCTCGAACCGGTAGAGAGTCGGCGGCTGGGCATAGTGCTCGAAGCCGAAGTAGAGGGCGGGGTCGTCGTGCTTGCCGTTGAAGCCACTGACGCTACCAAGGCCGGGCAGCGCCACCTCGCGCACCCGCTTGCCTTCGTAGTCGAACTGCTCGACCCGGGCGGTGGCATCCACCATGTACTCGGCGAACAGATAGCCGCTGCCGCTGTGCACCGTCAGCACCTGCTGGCGCTCGGGGATGAGATCCCGCCAGCGGGCCGGGCCCGGGTTGGCGGCATCCACCGTCACCAGCCGGCCGTTGGGGGCGTCCCGGTTGGTCAGCAGATAAAGGGTGCTGCCCTTGTTGTCCACCAGGCTCACGTCCGCATCCAGATCCCCCTGCACCGTCAGCAGCGGCGCGTTCTCCTGGCTCAGATCCTTCACATAGAGGCGGTTGCCCGAGGTGGAGTTCGCCGCCGAGATAAGCAGGAAGCGGTCATCTTCGGTGACGGTCGCCCCCACGTAACGGTGGTGCTGGGCCGGGATGGCGCCGAACACCAGCCGGTCATCCTCCTGCGCCGTGCCGAGCCGGTGGAAATAGACCTTGTGCTGATCGGTCCTGGCCGACAGCTCGCTGCCATCCGGCTTGTCGTAGCTCGAGTAGAAGAAGCCCTCGTTGCCGAGCCAGCTGATACCACTGAACTTCACGTCCTTGAGGGGCGCCTCCAGCGGCTGCTTGCTCTCTACGTCCATCAGGTGGATCTCGCGCCAGTCGCTGCCGGCCAGCGACAAGGAGTAGGCCAGGATGCGGCCATCGCGGGAGAAGCTCAGCTGATCCAGCGCCGTGGTGCCGTCGGGGCTGAGGGTATTGGGATCGAGGAACACCTCGGCCGGCTTGCCCTCCAGCTGGCGCCACAGCACGTTCTGGTTCTGCAGACCGTCGTTCTTGAAGAAGTAGTGGTAGCGTCCCTCGCGAAACGGTGCCCCCTCCTTGGCGTAGTTCCAGGAGGCGGCCAGCTTCTCCTTGATGGCGGCGCGATACGGGATCTGCGCCAGGTAACCCTGAGTCACCCGGTTCTGGGCCTTGACCCAGGCCTCGGTCTCGGGGCTGCGGTCATCCTCCAGCCAGCGATAGGGGTCGGCCACGGCCTGGCCGAAATAGTGATCCACCTGCTCACCCTGGCGGGTGACGGGGTAGTGAAGGCGCGTATTCCCTGACATGGCATCCTCTCTGGTTGGCTGGCCGCTGCACGCACAGAGCAGTGACAGGGCCAGCAGGCTGACAATGGCTCGCATCGAGGCGGCTCCCTGCGGTTTGAATGAGCGGGCAGGTTAACAAAGCGCGCCGGATGGCCCAACCCCCCGACCGGTGACAGAGGGTGGCCCGCCGACACGGGGGAGCCATATGAATTTTTTCGCTTAAGTTTGCCGCTTTATTTTGTTTGTTATCCGGCCCCTGGGTCACAGGATGGAATAAGACACCAGCCAACGTGAGCCATTCAGGATAAAGCATGCCGTACAGCTACCTATCACATCTGCGTTGCAGCAAGACCGGCGAGATAGTGGATGCCGATCAGCCCCAGCAGTTGAGCCCGGTAGGTGCCCCCTTGCTGGCCAGCTACGACCTCGAGGCCCTGAAACAGGCCTGGCACCCGGCCGCTCTGCTGGGCCGCCCCGCCAGCCTGTGGCGCTACCACGAGCTGCTGCCGGTGCGCGACCCCGCCCAGGTGATCACCCTGGGGGAAGGCTTCACTCCTCTGCTGCCCCTGCCCGCTTTCGGCAAGCAGATTGGCATTCCGGATCTCTGGATGAAGGATGAGAGCATCATCCCCACCGGTTCTTTCAAGGCCCGCGGCGCCGCGGTCGGCGTCTCCCGCGCCCGGGAGCTCGGCATCACCCACTTCGCCATGCCCACCAACGGCAACGCCGGTGCGGCCTGGGCGCTTTACGGCGCCCGCGCCGGGCTGCGCAGCACCATAGTCATGCCCCAAGCAGCCCCCGCCATCACAAGACTGGAGACCTCGCTGGCCGGTGCCCGCCTCTATCTGGTGGACGGCCTCATCAGCGACGCCGGTCGCCAGGTGGCCGAGGCGGTGGCCGAGCAGGGGCTGTTCGATGCCTCCACCCTCAAGGAGCCCTATCGCATCGAGGGCAAGAAGACCATGGGGCTGGAGATCGCCGAGCAGCTCGGCTGGACCCTGCCGGACGTCATCCTCTACCCCACCGGCGGCGGGGTTGGTCTCATCGGCATCTACAAGGCGCTGCGGGAGTTGCAGGAGCTGGGCTGGGTCAAGGGGCCGCTGCCGCGACTGGTGGCGGTGCAGGCGAGCGGCTGCGCCCCCATCGTCCAGGCGTGGCAGCAAGGGGAGCGCGAATCGCGCTTCTGGCCCGATTCCCAGACCCTCGCCTTTGGCATCAACGTGCCCAAGGCGCTGGGGGACTTTCTGGTGCTGGACGCCCTCTATCGCACCGAGGGGTGCGCCATCGCGGTGGACGATAGCGCCATCCAGCGCGAGATCCGACAGCTCGCCGCGCGCGAAGGCAGCTTCGTCTGCCCGGAAGGGGCGGCCGCCTTCGCCGCCGCCCGCCAGCTGCGGGAAGCGGGCTGGATACAGGGGGGCGAGCGGGTGGTGGTGCTCAACACCGGCGCCGGCATCAAGTACCCTGACGCCATCACGGTCGTGCCCCAGCGGCTGCGCCGCGATGGGAGGATCCCGGCATGAGCTTCGACTGGTCCTTTGTTCTCACCACCCTGCCGGCGTTCTGCCAATCGGTCTGGGTCACCCTGCAGCTCGGCGCCATCGTGATCCTCACCTCGCTCACTGTGGCGATGCTCAACGTGACGCTGCAAAGCCTGCACAAGCCCTGGCTGAACGGGGTGATCCGCGCCTATGTGGAGCTGGCCCGCAACACGCCGCTCTTGATCCAGCTGTTCTTTCTCTACTTCGGGCTGCCGGCGCTCGGCATCTCGCTCTCCGGCTTTGCCACGGCAGTGATCGCCATGACCTTCCTCGGCGGCGGTTACCTGACCGAGGCGCTGCGGGCAGGCGTTCAGGCAATCCCCCCCAGCCAGTTGGAAGCGGGCCGGGCCATCGGCCTCTCCCGCTGGCAGCTGCTGCGCCACGTCCAGCTGCCCCAGGCCTGGCTCGCCAGCCTGCCGGCGCTGTTTGCCAACTTCATCTTTCTGCTCAAAGAGACCACGGTGGCCTCGGCGGTGGCGGTGCCCGAGCTGCTCTACACCACCAGGAACTATATCGCCCTCTACTACAAGACCTACGAGATGCTGGCGGTACTGACCTTGATGTGCGTGCTGATCTTTCTGCCGCTCTCCCTTGCCCTGCGCGTCGTTGAAAGGAGGCTGCAACATGGTCAGTTCGGTCATTGAACAACTGATGAAGGCACCTATTGTCCTGCAGCCGCCGTCACTCGCCACCCATGCACAAGAAAGAAGGGATCACGATGGCCAGTCAGGTCACTGAACAGTTGGCGCAGGCGCTGCCGCTGCTGGCGGTGGGCGCGGGTCAGACCCTCGCCATCTCCCTGCTCGCCATCCTGTTCGCCACCCTGGGCGGGGTCGGTTACGGCGTGCTGGCCCAGCAGGGGGGAAGGCTGACTCGGGGTGTGCTGCGGGTCTATCTGGAGCTGTTTCGGGTGGTGCCCGTGCTGGTCTGGCTCTACCTCTTCTTCTTCGGGCTGCCGATCTTCTTTGGCCTGGATATCCCGGCCTTCTGGTGCGCCGTGCTGGTGCTGGCCCTGTGGGGGGCCAGCGAGGTGGGCGAAGTGGTGCGCGGCGGCCTGGGATCCCTCGCCCGCGGCCAGCAGGAGGCCGGCCTGGCGCTCGGGCTCTCCCGCTGGCAGCTCTATCGCCACGTGCTGCTGCCCCAGGCGCTGCAACGGCTGACGCCGCCGACCATCAACATCTACACCCGCATCATCAAGACCAGCTCGCTGGCGGTGCTGATCGGGGTGGTGGAGGTGATCAAGGTGGGCCAGCAGATCATCGAGCGTACCTATGGCTCGCTGCTTATCTACGGTCTGCTGTTCCTGTTCTTTTTTCTGGTCTGCTATCCGCTCTCGCTCGCCTCGCGCCGGCTGGAGCAACAATGGGGTAATGCGGTATGACACCTCTGCTTGAGCTCAATGCTGTCAGCAAACAATTCGGCCAAAACCGGGTACTGGATGAGGTCAGCCTCACGGTGAACCCGGGGGAAGTGATCGTCATCCTGGGGCCGAGCGGCTGCGGCAAGAGTACCTTGCTGCGCACCCTCAACGGGCTCGAACCCATTCAGGGGGGCGACATTCGCTTCGACGGAGAGTTGCTGGATGCCAGCACCGACTGGCAGCGGCTGCGCCAGCGCATCGGCATGGTGTTCCAGAGCTATCACCTCTTCCCCAACCTGACGGTGTTGGAGAACGTGCTGCTCGGCCCCTTTCAGGTGCAAAAACGAGAGCGGCAGGAGGCCCTGCTGCAGGCGGAACAGCTGCTGACCCGCATCGGCCTGTGGGCGCGGCGCCATGACTATCCGCGCCAGCTCTCCGGCGGCCAGCAGCAGCGCATCGCCATCGTGCGGGCCCTGTGCATGAACCCCCAGGTGATGCTGTTTGACGAGGTGACCGCTGCGCTGGACCCCGAGATGGTGCAGGAGGTGCTGGAGGTGATCCGGGATCTCGCCGGCAGCGGCATGACCCTGCTTATCGTCACCCACGAGCTGGCGTTCGCCCAGGCGGTGGCGGATCGCATCGTCTTCATGGACGGCGGCCACATCCTGGAGCAGGCCGCTCCCTATCAATTTTTCGACAATCCCAGGAGCCAGCGTGCCCGCCAGTTCCTCGCCAAGTTTTCTTATACAACTGTCAGCAAACGAAAGGAGTCAGCATGAAGATAATTACCTCGGTCCTGTTTAGCGCCCTCATCGGCCTGGGCCTCGCCAGCGGCGCCGCCCAGGCAGAAGACGGTTCCCTCGCCAAGATCAAGGCGCGGGACAAGCTCATCGTCGGCGTCTTCACCGACAAGCCGCCGTTTGGCTATGTGGACGAGAAGGGCAACTACGTCGGCTTTGACACCGATCTCGGCCGCCGCTTCGCCAAGGATCTGCTGGGGGACGAAAACAAGGTCGAGTTCGTGGCGGTGGAGCCCGCCAGCCGCATCCCCTTCCTGCAGAGCGACAAGGTGGATCTCATCCTCGCCAACATGACGGTGACCCCGGAGCGGCGGCAGGTGGTGGACTTCACCAACCCGAACCTCAAGGTCGCGGTGCAGGTGCTGGTGCCGGAAGGCAGCGACGCCAAGAAGCTCGACGATCTGGCCGGCAAGCGGCTTATCGTCACCACCGGCACCACGGCCGACATCTGGCTGACCCGCAACCACCCGGACTGGAAGGTGCTCAAGTTCGAGAAGAACACCGAATCCCTGCAGGCCCTGGCCCAGGGCCGCGGCGACGCCTATGCCCAGGACAACCTGGTGCTGTTCAGCTGGGCCAAGGAGAACCCGGGCTATCGGGTGCTGCCCGAGAAGCTGGGCTCGGAAGACCCCATCGCCCCGGCGGTGAAGAAGGGCAATATCGAGCTGCGTGACTGGGTCAACGACCGTCTCGCCAAGCTGGGGGAAGAGAAGTACCTGCTCAAACTCTACGACCAGTATGTGCGCGACAAGCTTAGCGCCGATACCGATCCCAACGACGTGATAGTGGAAGGAGGCAAGTGGCAGGGTTGAGCCCTGCCCCCACAGCAGTGCTGAGTGTGAAGTGTGTGATCTTTGGTTCCGTTGGTCTGCAAACCGCAAGGTTTGACCTTTCCAGGCGCCCCCTCCAGGTGGCGCCTTTTTTTTGTTTGCAAGACCCCGGCAGGCGGGACACCCGCTCTGTGAGCCAGCTCCCCCTGCCCCGGGATGCCCTGTGCCATCCTCACTGAAACGGCAGCGGGAGGAGAAACCCATGTGGATAGAGGCCGAGCCCGTCTACGGCGCCCTGGTGTCCCTGGCCATCGGGCTCATCATCGGGCTGGAGCGGGGCTGGCAGGTGCGCCAGCTCGGAGACAACCAGCGCATCGCCGGGATGCGCACCTATGGCCTCATCGGTCTGCTCGGCGGGGTGTGCGCCCTGCTGCTGCCCACCCTGGGCGCCTGGCTGGCCCTGCTCGGTCTGCTGACCGTGGTGACGGGGTGCGGCCTCTCAGTCTGGCTGGCCCAGCGCTGGCAGGGGGAGTTCGGCCTCACCAGCTCGGTAGCCATGGTGCTCACCTACCTGCTGGGGCTGATGTCGGTGCTGCAGAGCCCGAGCGAGGCGGTGGCCTGCGCCGTGCTCGCGGCCCTCCTGATGGGGCTCAAGGGCAAGATCCAGCAGGGGATGCTGTTCTTGAGCGAAATGGAGTTTCACGCCACCCTGCGCTTTCTGCTCATCTCCCTGGTGCTGCTGCCGGTGCTCCCCGATACCGAGATGGGTCCCCTCAATGCCTTCAATCCCTTCAAGATCTGGCTCATGGTGGTGGTGATCGCCGGCATCTCGTTCTGTGGTCACTTCGCGGTGCGCCTGCTCGGCACCCGCTCCGGGCTGGTGCTCACCAGCATGCTGGCGGGGCTCGCCTCCTCCACCGCCCTCACCCTGCAATTTGCCCGCCTCAACAAGGAGCAGGGAGGGCTGGAGCGGCTGCTGGCCACCGGCATTCTGCTGGCGGGAGCCACCATGTGGCTCAGGCTGCTGGCACTGGTGCTGATCATCCACGGAGAGCTGGCGCTGCGTCTGGCTGTCCCCCTGCTGCTGCTGGCAGCCATCGTCTACGGCTTTGCCTTCTGGTTCTGGCGCCAGCGGGAAGAGATGCCGGACGGCCCGGTACAGCCCGAAACCCGCAACCCGCTGGATCTCGCCACCGCCATCAAGTTCGGTCTGCTGCTCGCCCTCATCGGCTTCATGGCCACCCTGCTGCAAAGCAAGGTGGGCAACTCCGGGGTCTATCTGCTGTCGCTGGTCTCCGGCATCACGGACGTGGACGCCATCACCCTCTCCCTCTCCCAGCTCGCCCAGAAGGAGCTGGCCCTGGAGGTGGCGGCCAGGGGCATACTGCTCGCCGGGCTGGTCAACTCCCTGGTGAAAGGAGTGCTGGCACTGGTGATTGGCGGACGCAGCCTGGGGCGGCGGGTCTTGCTCCCCTACCTCGTCTCCATCCTGCTCATCCTGCCCCTTGTCCTGATGACATGATGACGGGGATCACCTGACGGGCCCGGCACTCTGACACCCCCTCCCCTTGTCGCGTATACTGCCCCCTCTTGCAGCAGGAGGAGATAACCATGGCAAGCGACTGGGACAAGGTATTGGCTGGGGGCGCCCTGGACAGCCAGAGCGAGGAGATAGCGAACGACCGCATTCGCGGCCAGGCGCTGCTGAGCCGACTCAACGCCTCACCGGCGGGGGATCACGTCCTGCGCCAGCAGATCTGCCGCGACCTCTTCGCCCACTGTCCCGACTCCTGCTGGATCAGCACCCCCTTCACCTGCGAATTCGGCCGCAACATCCACATCGGCGAGAAGACCTTCTTCAACTTCAACGTCACCATACTCGACGTGGGCGAGGTGCACATCGGCAACCATGTGTTGCTGGCCCCCAACGTGCAGATCTACACCGCCACCCACACCATGGACTATCTGGAACGACGCAACTGGACCGCCTACAACAAGCCGGTGCGGATCGGCGATGACTGCTGGATTGGCGGCGGGGCCATCATCTGCCCCGGCGTCACCATAGGGCCGCGCTCCATCATAGGGGCTGGCGCCGTGGTCACCCGGGACATCCCGGCGGACTCCCTGGCGGTGGGCAATCCGGCCCGGGTGATCCGCACGCTACAACCGGGCGAGACTCGGGATCCGGCGTGCCTGTCATGATGGCCCTTGCCCTGCTGCCTTTGGGTTGGGCAGGCTGGCTCGGGGTGCGGGACGCCAACTGGTGGCCGCTGGCCCTGATCCTGCTGATGAGCCTGCTGACCCTGGCTGCCTACGCCTGGGACAAACGCCAGGCCATTCGTGGCGGCTGGCGCGTCCCCGAGGCCCGCCTGCATCTGCTTGAGCTGTGCGGCGGCTGGCCTGGCGCCCTGGTCGCCCGCCAGTGGCTGCGCCACAAGACCCAGAAAGGGAGCTACCGCCTGCGGTTCTGGGCCATCGTCTGGGGGCAGTTGCTGCTGCTCGGGATCTGGCTCGGCTGGCCGCTCTGAACAACCAGGCGGGCATTGCCGCCCAAGGTCGGGTATGAGACAACGACAGCGCGGGAGACAGATCCTCTCGTTCAAATCTTGAAAGGAGTCATTCATGACCATGTGGACAGGTATCGTCCTGATCGTCTTTATCAGCGTGTCGTTCAGCTATCTCACCAAGCGCGCCCGCTACCAGATGGGGGATGCCCGCATTACCGACCGTCTTGGCAAGCAGGACATGATCATCAAGGAGTTGCAGGAGCGCATCGCCAATCTGGAGGCCATCGTCATCGAGGAGGAGAAGCGCCGCCCGTTCAAGGAGCTCTGATCCGGCAAGCCGGGCGGCAAACCGGCCAGCCCCCGGGCTGCAAGGGTTTGCCGCCGCCCCCGCTCGCCCCCGCCCGTCCTCCGCCCGTCCTCCGCCCGTCCTCCGCCTGGCAAAAACGAAATTCACAGCAGGATCAATCCCCTGCCATTTTTCGGTTGAATGTTCGCCAAGCTGGCCCGATCCCTGCTCCGTCATGACATCAGTCGTACGGAGAATGACATCATGATCGCCATCGGCACCCTGCTTCCCCTCGCCTCCCTTGCCATCAAGCTCGGCAGCAAGCTGCTGGGCGACAGCATGCAGCCCACCCAGACCGAGCCTGCCGTGCAGGAAGCGCACCTTGCCCCCACGGTGCAGAGCCTGTTCCAGCGCCTCGGCATCCAGGAGGCTGACAGCGAGCAGAACCGCCCCGCCATCAACCACTTCATGGGGGTGCTGATGCAGACCCTGGGTCAGGAATCCTCGGGTCAGCCCCTGCCCCAGGCCATCGATGCCGCCCGCACCCAGTTGGCAGACGGCACCCAGAGCACCCGCCTCGACGCGCTGCAAAGCGAGCTCGACACCCTCAAGGGCTCCCTCGGCAACAGCGACCTCAACCTCGATCAGCTGCTTTCTGCCTTCAAGCAAACCCTGCCCCAGGGCCCGGGGGAAGGCGTCGGCAAGCTGCTCAATGCCAGCGCGTGAGCGGGAGTGGAACCATGAAAAACGGCAACCAGACGGTTGCCGTTTTTGTCGGGCCGAATCTCAAGGTGTCACGCTAGGGCTGTGAAGGAGGCGGGCTCAGCATGGCGCCGGCCAGTGCGGTCTGCCCGCGCTCCTGCAGGGCATTGGCCGCTCCCAGGCGATCCGCCGCCTCTTTGTTCTGACCCAGCTTGAACTTGCCGACCAGCCCGGTTATCTCGATTTCGATGCCGACGACCGCCTGCACCATGGTCTCGAGATAGTCTCGCGGCGCATCAGCCATCTTCCATGGGGTCGGCTCTGCGGCCTCATGGTGGCGAGTCAGATTTGCCAGCAGACGACGCACGAAGCGGGCATCGTCCCTCACCCGGATACGGCCATGGGCGTGCACCACGGCATAGTTCCAGGTGGGCACCTGCTTGTGATGCACCTGCTTGCCCGGATACCAGCTGGGGGAGATATAACCCTCGGCGGCGCGGAAGATCACCAGCACTTCATCGCCGTCTTTCACCTCCTGCCAAAGCGGGTTGTTGCGAGCCACATGGGCCCGCAGCACACCGTGGGCCCCCTGCGCCCCATCGAACTCGAACGGCAGGTGGTTGGCATCCAGCCCCCCTTCACCACAGGTGATCAGGGCCCCCAGGGGGTGCGCCTGCATCAGCTGGTGCAGCGCCTCGGGGTCGGTAACGGCGAAATGGGGTGGCAGGTACATGGGAACTCCTTGATCCGGTTGACGCGTCCATACGCATTGCAGCGGGATCATGCCCTGCCCGGCGCGGGCCGTCACCCCGAATGTGCCCACTGAGCCAGTTCATTGCCGCAGGTGGCCGCAATGCCACACCATCATCCACAAGCGAGATATAACACCCTATGTTCACGGTTCGAATATCACTTCCACAGCCAAAATGAATGGAAAAACAGCCTCAATGACAAAGATAATTCCGCTTCACCCCCCTCTCCCCTTCGCCAGATAGCCGATACGGTAGATCTCGCCCCCGCCAGGCAAGGGCGATGAGAGGGACGGGAGAAAATCCGCCTCCAGCCATTCCCATCGGGTGAGATCCCAGCCGCTCACCATGGCCTCGCCGTGCAGGTCGGCAAGCTCGCCGTGGGAAGCGACCTTGGTGCGCCGCAGCATGGCCATGCAAGCCCCGTCGAGGGAGGCCGGATCCGGCGCCCGCAGCAGATGCCAGGTCTCGATGCGGGGCCAGCCGAAATGCCGGGTGAGCGCCGCGAATCCCTCGCTTGCCAGGAATCGGTGCATCGCCTCGGCGCTGTGCCACACATAGAAGGGGGCATAGCGGTTCTCCTGCCCCGGCAGGGCCCCATCGTCCTGACGGCTGTAGAGATAGGCCTTGAACAACAGACCGGGAAAGCCGTCCAGTCTGGCGCCATTGCTGGCGATCCGCTGCTCGATCTGCGCCATGTCGTAGTCTGCGGGCAGGGTGAATCGGTAGTGCATGGCGATCATGAGGCCACCTCCTGTCTGAACATCCGGCCCTGGCCGAAACTCCACGCCTCGGCATCGGTCTGCTGGATCACCACCATGAGGTTGTCGGGATGGATCCCAAGCTCGGCCTCAAGGCGCTCGGCGAGACGTGCATAAAGCCGCTCCCTGGTCGCGGTGCTGCGCACCTTGCCCGCCAGGATCTGGAAGAGGATGAAACCCTGATCCCGGCGGCCGGTCTGGTAGTGGGGGTCATAGATGAGCGCACTGGCAGGCAAGATCTCGAGGATCTGGAATTTATCCTTCGGCGGCACCTCGAACACCTCCACCAGGGTCTGGTGGTAGAGGGCGCTGAGTTGTTGCAGGTGTGCGTCGCTCATCCCCTCGCACAGGGTGATACGGGTCAGCGGCATGGGGTCACCTCCTCGCGGGGGGGCAGATAGCTCACAGCCGTCACTGCGGCGGGCAAACCGGCGTAGAAGGCAAGATGGGTGAACAGCTCTTCCAGCTCATCCCGGGACAGGCCGTTTTGCCGGGCGAATGCAATATGCCAGGGCAGTTGTTGCACCCGGCCCAGTGACGCCAGGATGGCCAGGGTGATCAGGCTGCGCTCGCGGGCCGAGAGGGTGGGGCGCTGCCAGATATCGCCAAACAGCGTCTCTTCCGCCAGTCGGGCGAGTCGGGGAGCAAGCTGCGCCAGGGTGGCGCGATCGGGAACATCGGGTGTCATGGCAATCTCCTTGGTGGATGAAGCCACTCTCCCTCACTGCTACAATTTAAAAAATCGAAATATTCAAGACCAATCATCCCGATTATAAGGATAGTTATGTCACCCCTTCCCCCCAGCCTGGATCTCGATGCCCTGCGCAGCTACGTGCTGGGGCTGGAGTGCAGCAGCTTTGCGCTGGCGGCGCAGCGGCTGTGCCGCTCCACCTCGGCGGTCAGCGCCCAGTTGAAAAAACTCGAACAGCAGTGCGGCACCAATCTGGTCATGAAGCAGGGACGTCACCTGGTGCCGACAGCCAGCGGTGAGCGCCTGCTGGGCTACGCCAAGCGGCTGCTGGCGCTCAATGACGAAGCAGTGCTCGCCCTCAAAGGGGAATTGCTGCAAGGGGAGATCCGGCTCGGGGTGCAGGAGGACTTCGGCGAATCTTTGCTCCCCGCCGTGCTGGGACCCCTCTGTCGCCAGCACCCGGCCCTGCGCATGACGACCCGCATCGATCGCAACGGGGCCCTGGTGCAGGGGATCAGGGAAGGCACCCTCGATATGGCTCTCGCCTGGCAGCCACAGGGAGAGCGGGAGGATCTTCCCCTCATCGAGGTGGTGCAACTGGCCTGGATTGCCCACCCCGAGTGGGACCTCGCCCCTTTGCTCGCGCGCGGGGAGCCCCTGCCCCTGGTGCTCTTCGATGCCCCCTGCCTGATGCGGGCGCGGGCCATCCGCGCCCTCGACGATGCCGGGATCCCCTGGCGGATCGCCTTCACCAGCCAGAGCCTGGGCGGGATCTGGGCCGCCGTGCAGGCCGGGCTCGGGATCACGGTGCGTTCCCCCATCGGCATGCCGGCCAGTCTCGCCACCCTCGGCGGCGTACTGCCCTCACCGGGTACCCTGGGGGTGGTGCTGCTCGCCGCCAGCCATGAAACCGACGAGGCCAGATGCCAGTTGCAACGACTGCTCACGGACGCAGTGCATCAGGCCAGCGCCGGACGCAGAGGCTGAACAGCGCCTGGTCAACGCGCCCCACGGCGCCGAGGCGTACCCATAAAAAAAACGGCAACCCTGGGGTTGCCGTTCTGCCTTCTTGTTCCCATGGCGAGCCGCTTGGCTTAACCCGCCCGTTTGGCCAGCCAGGCCTCGGCGGCGGTGAGGGCTGCCTCTATCTGCTCGCGAGCGACGCCTCCCTTGGCAACCCGCTTGGCCAGAGTCGCTTCCAGCTCCAGGTTCGGGTAAACATCCTCCCCCACCACGGGGCTGAAGCGCTGGAACTCGGGGAGGGAGAGTTCTTCCAGGGGCTTTTTCACCTGGATCGCATAGACCACAGTCTCGCCGACGATATGGTGCGCCTCGCGGAACGGAATGCCCTTGGCCACCAGATAGTCCGCCAGTTCGGTGGCATTGGCGTAACCGCCCTGGGCCGCCGCCTTGGTACGCTCGCCATTGACCTTCAGATCGATCAGCACCAGCGCCGCCATGTCGAGGCAGTCGTGCCAGGTGTCGAGGGCGTCGAACAATCCTTCCTTGTCTTCCTGCATGTCCTTGTTATAGGCCAGCGGCAGCGCCTTGAGGCTCATCAGCATGCCCATCTGGGCCCCGACCACCCGGCCAGTCTTGCCACGGATCAGCTCCAGCGCGTCCGGGTTCTTCTTCTGGGGCATCAGAGACGAGCCGGAGGTGACGGCGTCAGACAGCTCGACAAAGCCCGCCTCGCCGGTGTTGTAGAAGATAAGGTCTTCGGCAAACCGCGACAGGTGGGTCATGGAGAGGGACGCCACGTGCATCAGCTCCACCACGTGATCCCGGTCGGACACCGAATCCAGGCTGTTGCGGGTCGCGCCGCTAAAGCCCATGTCGAGCGCCAGCGCCTCCCGGTCGATGGCGTAGGCGGTGCCCGCCAGGGCGCCGCAGCCGAGCGGGCTGGTGTCGAGGCGCTTGAGGGCATCCTGCAGACGGGAGTGATCCCGCTCCAGCATCTCCACATAGGCCAGGGCCCAGTGGGCGTAGGTGACCGGCTGGGCCCGCTGCAGGTGGGTGTAGCCCGGCAGCACGGCGGCCTGGTTGGCACGGGCGGAGGCCACCAGCCCCTGTTGCAGGGCGGTGATGGAGCCGAGCAGCAGTTCACCCTGTGCCTTGCACCAGAGTTTCAGGTCGGTGGCGACCTGATCGTTGCGCGAGCGGCCGGTGTGCAGCTTCTTGCCCAAATCGCCGACGGCGGCGATGAGCTGGCTCTCGACCCAGGAGTGGATGTCTTCGGCGTCCGAGTTCAGGATCTGCTGGGGATCCTGCTGCACGGAGGCGAGCAGCACCTCCATCGCCTGCTGCAACTGAGCCTGTTCACCCTCGGTCAACACGCCCACCTTGACCAGCGCTTTGGCCCAGGCCATGGAGCCCTGAATATCCTGCTCCGCCAGACGGTAGTCGAACCGCAGCGAATCGTTGAACTGCTTGAACCGGCTATCGGCTCCCTGACTGAAGCGTCCACCCCAAAGTGCCATACTGCTCTCCTTGAATGCGTTGTCGGCGGCGCCTTGCGCCGTCGAACTTGAAATCTTGCCCTGTTTTTCTGCGAGCCTGTTATCTCACAGAAGCGGCCAGGGCGCAGCCGCTCTCGTCACACCCGATGAGGATGGCAAAGGGCCTCTCTGCCTGTAAAAGAGGGGGCCATGCCCCCTCGTATCAACGGGTGATAGCGCTTGCTTAGCCGTGGGTATGGTCGCCACCGATGGCTTGATGCTGCTCTTTCATGGCGCGGATCCGGCTCGCCAGGGTGTAGAGACGGATGAAGCCTTCGGCATGGCTCTGGTCGTACACTTCGTCGGCACCGAAGGTGGCGAAGTCTTCGGAGTAGAGGCTGTTCGGCGACTTCTTCTGCACCGCGGTGACCTGACCCTTGTACATCTTCAGCACCACTTCACCGTCGAGCTCCTCGGCGATGGCGTTGGCGGAGGCGACAATGGCCTTGCACAGCGGGGTGAACCAGCGACCGTCATACACCAGGTGGGAGAACTCGGCGCCGAGTTTTTCCCGCCAGGCGCGGGTCGGTCTGTCCAGTACCAGCTCTTCCACGGCGCGCAGTGCGGCAACCATCACGGTACCACCCGGGGTCTCGTAGCAGCCACGGGACTTCATGCCCACCATCCGGTTCTCGGTGATGTCGATCCGGCCCACGCCGTGCTTACCGGCACGCTCGTTCAGGGTGGTCAGGATCTGGTGCGGGCTGAGCGGCTGGTCGTCAACGGCGACCACTTCGCCCTTGGCCACGGTCAGCTTGACGTATTCCGGCTCGTTCGGGGCATCCTCTGCAGAGACGGTCCACTGCCAGACGGCTTCGGACGGCTCGTTCCAGGTGCTCTCCAGCTCGCCACCCTCGGTGGAGATGTGCCAGGCGTTGGCGTCACGGCTGTAGATCTTCTTCAGGGTCGCCTTGCAGGGGATGTTGCGGGCTTCCAGATAGGCCAGCAGATCTTCCCGGGAGCGCATGTCCCACAACCGCCAGGGGGCGATCACTTTCAGTTGGGGCGCCAGGGCAGCCACCGCCCCTTCGAACCGCACCTGGTCGTTGCCCTTGCCGGTGCAACCGTGGGAGATGGCATCAGCCCCTTCTGCCAGGGCAGCCTCGACCATCGCCTTGGCGATCACCGGACGGGCCATGGAGGTACCCAGCAGGTAGGTGCCTTCATAGACGGCGCCGGTCTTCAGGGTCGGGTAGACATACTCTTTGACGAACTCTTCCCGCAGATCCTTGACGATGCACTTGACCGCGCCGGAGGCGATGGCCTTCTGCTCGATACCTTCCAGATCGTCACGCTCCTGGCCCACGTCGGCGACGAAGGCGATGATTTCAGCGTCATAGTGCTCCTTCAGCCAGGGAATGATGGCCGAGGTATCCAGTCCGCCCGAGTAAGCCAGTACGATCTTGTTGATTCCGCTCATTTACTTCTCTCCGTGATGATTCGATAAAAAGGGGTGATTCCGGGTCGGTTGCCGGATTACTTCTGGCCCTGTCCGAACAGGGTCAGCAGCACGGCGTTCTGGATATGCATCCGGTTTTCTGCCTCATCCATGATGAGGGAGGCTGGGCCGTCCATGACCTCCGAGGTGATCTCCAGCTCCCGGTGGGCCGGCTGGCAGTGCAGCACGTGCTGGATGCCGGTCCGATCGAGCAGGGCCTGGTTGATCTGATAAGGCATGAAGATATCTTTTACCTGCTCCATTGGTGTGTTGTCACCCATGGAAACCCAGGTATCGGTATAAACCACGTCAAAGCCTTCGATATCCGCGACATCATCGCTGATATGTATGGTCGCGCCAGATTGAGCTGCCAGCGCCTGGGCCTGCAGGAAGATCTGGGTATCCGGGCCATGGCCTTTCGGGCAGACCAGGGTCACATCGGTGCCGAGGGTCGCCCCCAGCAGCAGCAGGGAGTGACTCACGTTGTTGCCATCGCCGAGATAGGCCAGCTTCACCTTGGACAGATCGCTGTAGTGCTCGCTGATGGTCATGAAATCCGCCAGCCCCTGGCAGGGATGGTAGAGGTTGCACAGGCTGTTGACCACAGGCACCGAGCCGAACTCGGCCAGCTCGACCAGGGTCTGGTGATCGAACACCCGGGCGACGATGGCGTCACACCAGCGGGACAGGTTGCTGGCGAAATCCTTCACCGACTCCCGCTTGCCGAGCGCCCCGTTCTGCTGATCCAGATAGACACTGTGACCACCCAGTTTGGCGATGCCGATGTCGAAGGTGACCCGGGTACGCAGGGAGGGCTTCTCGAACAGGGTGACCACGCTCTTGCCCGCCAGGGCCTGGCTGTATTTCTTCGGATCGGCCTTGACCGCCTTGCCTAGCGCCAGCAGCGCCTCGATCTGGGCCTTGCTTAAATCACTGTCTTTCAGAAGATGTTGCATCGGATGTTCCTTTTTCCGGCCAGGGTTAGAGGGTGACTTGGGTGCCGACCGCGCCGCCAGCCAGCAGCTTGAGCAGCTGATCCGGGTAGCGCCAGCTGGCGACACAGACCGGCTTGCCCAGGGTTTCGGCGGCGTGCAGGGCGGCTTTCACCTTGACGGCCATGCCGTCCGTGATAACCCCCTTCTCCATCAGGTCCAGCGCGCTCTGCTTGTCCAGTTGCGGCACCAGCTTGCCCTTGCCATCCAGAATGCCGCTCACATCCGACAGCATCACCAGATCGGCGCCCAGCGCTTCGGCGATGGCGGTGGCCGCCTGATCCGCATTGACGTTCATCATCTGTCCGTCGGCGGTAATGCCGATGGAGCTCACCACCGGCAGGAAGCCCTGCCCCAGGATGCCGGCCACCAGCGCCGGGTTGCCGGGTTTGCAGTCACCGACCGCACCGAGATCCGGATCGAGCTGGGTCACCTGGCACAGACCGCCGTCGGCGAGGCACAGACCCACAGCAGGAATGCCGGTGGAGATGGCCTTGGCCATCATCATCTTGTTGGCGGTCCCGGCCAGGGCACCGGCAATCACGGGGATCTGCTCGAACGGGGTGACCCGCAGGCCGTTCTTCTTGGTGGAGGTCATCCCCAGCCCCTTGAGCAGGTCGTCCACCAGGCAGCCACCACCGTGCACCAGCACCAGAGGACGGTGCTGATCATCCAGGAAGGTCTTCAGGGTGGCGAACAGGGCGGTCAGGGCCTCGTCGTTCTCGATCAGGGCACCACCCAACTTGATTACCAGCGTCTGCTTGTCCATCTTCTCGATCCTTTCTTAAAGCGTTAAATCAGGCCGGTGGCCGGTTCAAAACCAAACTTGATATTTATGCACTGCATGGCTTGCGAGGCGGCCCCCTTGAGCAGGTTGTCGATGGCAGAAACCACCACCAGCATGTTGCCCTGCTGCTGCCAGGCTATGTCGCAGTAGGGCGTGCTCGCCACGCCGCGGATGGAGGGCATCTGGCCGGTGAGGCGTACCAGCGGCTTGCCTTCGTAGGCCTTGAGGTAGACCTGATCGACCTGGGTCGGCGTCACCCCTTCCGCCAGTTGCACATAGATGGTGGCCAGGATGCCCCGCACATAGTTGCCGAGGTGGGGCTGGAACAGCACCTCCTTGCCGAGGTGGTGGCTGATCTCCGGCTGGTGCCTGTGATTGAAGGTGCCGTAGGGATTGAGGCTCACTTCGCAGAAACTGGTGTTGATGGCGGCCTTGCGACCGGCCCCGGAGACGCCGGAAACCGCATTGATGATGGGCTGCCATCCCTGAGCAATCAGCCCGGCCTGTTGCAGCGGCTTGAGGGCGCACAGGGAGGCGGTCGGGTAGCATCCCGGCACGGCAATCAGCTGGGCGGCCTTGACGGCATCGGCATTCCACTCGGCCAGACCGTAGGCGGCCTGCTCCAGCCACTGCTCATTCTCGTGAGTGAAGCCGTAGAAGGAGGAGTAGAACTGCTGATCGTTGACCCGGAAGGCACCGGAGAGATCGAACACCGGCAACCCCTTGGCCAGGAACTTGGGCGCGAGTTCCGCACTCACCTCGTGAGCAGTAGCCAGCACCACCAGATCGGCCTGGGTCAGGATCCGGGTCATGCCGTCTTCGTCCAGGGGCAGCAGCGGCTGATCCAGCTTACCCACCCATTGGGGATGCAGGGAAGAGAAGCGCTTGTGGGCGTCCTGGCTGCCGGCGGAAACATAGAGGCCGAACAGCTCGAGTTGTGGATGGTTCTGGACCAGAGCGGCCAGTTCGGCCCCCGCGTAGCCACTGGCACCGACGATAACGGTCTTAAGCATGTTTGAGTATTCCAAGTCTGGGTTCGAAATTCACAGCATGGTGCTGCGGTGCAAGGGGTCGGCTATCGCCCCTTTGATGCAACGAGTGCGGAGGGGCAATTCAGGCGGATATGCGTCGTCGGTTACAGATCAGGTGACAGAACATTAACTTTCCCTTACAACTAGAGGCCTTGTCGATGAGCACTCGAACAGAATATTCATGCACTCACTTTGCATTTGTATTTTCTAACAGAAACACTCCGGGGACGCAAGGAGGAGCTGATGGCCAAACTGGATTTTTTTTCACTTTATAAGAATATTATTGCGATTCCCTCTATCAGCAGCACGGATACTCGCTGGGATCAGAGCAACGAGGCGGTGATCCGGCTGCTGGCCGACTGGTTCGGCCAGCTTGGGTTCCAGTGCGAGGTCACGGCCCTGCCGGATCTGCCGGGCAAGTTCAACCTGGTGGCGACCTATGGTCAGGGAGAAGGGGGGCTGCTGCTGGCGGGCCACACGGATACGGTTCCCTTCGATGAAGGAGCCTGGACCAAAGACCCCTTCAAGGTGACCGAAGAGGGCAACCGCCTGTACGGGCTCGGCACCATCGACATGAAGGGCTTCTTCGCCTTTATCGTGGAAGCGCTCAAGGAAGTCGACCTCAAGACCCTGAGCAAGCCGCTGCGCATCCTGGCCACCGCCGATGAAGAGACCACCATGGCCGGGGCCCGCGCCATCGCCGCCGCAGCCGAACTCAAACCCGACTATGCGGTGATCGGCGAACCCACCGGGCTGGTGCCCGTGGTGGCCCACAAGGGCCACATGTCGGAAGCCATTCGCATCACAGGCCGAAGCGGCCACAGTTCGGATCCCGCCAACGGCGTCAACGCCATGGAGATCATGCACAAGGCCATGGGTCAGGTGCTCAGGCTCCAGCAGGATCTGAAGGAGAAGTTCGCGGATCACCGCTTCGCCGTGCCCCAGCCCACCCTGAACCTCGGCTACATCCAGGGGGGCGACAGCCCGAACCGCATCTGCGGCTGCTGCGAGCTCCACATCGACATGCGCCCCACCCCGCAGGTGGGCCCCGACGAGCTGATGGGCATGTTGAAAGAGGCGCTCTCCCCCATCGAGATCCACCAGCCCGGCTGCCTGCACCTGCAGCACCTGCACGAACCCATTCCGGCCTATGCCTGCCAGGATGATTCCGAGCTGGTGCGGGAGGCGGAAAAGGCGAGCGGCCGGGCCGCCGAGTCCGTGAACTATTGCACCGAAGCCCCCTTTATCCAGCAGCTGGGTTGCGAGACCATAGTGATGGGCCCAGGCCATATCACCCAGGCCCACCAGCCCGATGAATACCTGGATCTGTCGTTCGTCAAACCGACCACGGCGGTGCTGCAGCACCTGATCCGGCGCTTCTGCGTCTAGCCAAACAGGGATGTAAGTAAGTTACATGACAGGCGCCTTGGGACAGGTGAGGGAAATACATGTTCTGAATCGGCTTGTTATTTGACCTTGCGCAGACAATCTGGGTAGATTGTCCCCCTAAGATGACGGAGCATATGTTGTAATCGCACAACAATAAGTGAGGTCGCCTCCCGCCTGGAAGGTCAGGAGGCACCAACAAAATAAGGATGTGGAATGAACGAAAAGTACGCCGCACTACGGGCCAACGTAGGCATGTTGGGCCAACTGCTGGGTAAATCCATCAAGGATCATCAGGGGCAGGCCTTCCTCGACAAGATTGAGACCATTCGCCAACTGGCCAAGTCTTCCCGCAAGGGAAACGAGGCAGACAGAGAGCGCCTGCTCGACACCCTGCGTACCCTCTCCGATGACGAACTGCTGCCCGTGGCCCGTGCCTTCAGCCAGTTCCTCAACCTGGCGAACGTGGCGGAGCAGTTCCACACCATCTCCCGTCGCTGCGAAGAGCAGGTCTGCACCCCGGACCCGCTGGAGCAGATGTTCGACAAGCTGAAAGCCTCCAACCTGTCCCAGGAGGCCATCATCCAGGCCGTGCGCGAGCTGGACATCGATCTGGTGCTGACCGCTCACCCCACCGAGGTGACCCGTCGTACCCTGATCCACAAGCACGTGCAGCTCAACGACTGCCTCGAGGCCCTGGAACTCTCCGATCTGCTGCCCCGCGAGCGGGACAAGATCCAGAGTCGCATCGAGCAGCTGGTCAACCAGGCCTGGCACACCAACGAGATCCGCGAACAGCGCCCGACCCCGGTGGACGAAGCCAAGTGGGGCTTCGCCGTGGTGGAAAACAGCCTGTGGCCGGCCATCCCCGAATTCATGCGCAATCTGGACGAGCGCCTGCAACACCATCTGGGTGTGCGGCTGCCGCTGGACGCCGCGCCGGTCAAGTTCACCTCCTGGATGGGCGGTGACCGCGACGGCAACCCCTTCGTCACCGCCAAGGTGACCGCCGAAGTGCTGGAGCTGGGCCGCTGGATGGCGGTGAGCCTGTTCTACAAGGACATCAAGGAGCTCACCTCCGAGCTCTCCATGGCCGATTGCACTGACGCCGTGCGTGCCCGGGTCGGTGATAACCCGGAACCCTATCGCGCCCTGGTACGCGAGCTGCGCGAGCAACTGCGCGAGACCCAGGAGTACCTGACCGCCAAGGTACAGGGCCAGGCGAGCGAGAGCCGGGATCTGGTCAAGAGCACCGCCCAGCTGCGCGAGCCCCTTGAGCTCTGCTACCACTCCCTGCATGCCTGCGGCATGGGCAACATCGCCGACGGCATGCTGCTGGACGTGCTGCGCAAGCTGGCCTGCTTCGGCATCCACCTGGTCAAACTGGACATCCGTCAGGATGGCGAGCGTCACGGCCAGGTCTTCTCCGAGCTGACCCGCTACCTGGGTGTGGGCGACTACGCCGAGTGGAGCGAAGAGGACAAACAGGCCTTCCTGCTGCGCGAGCTGAACTCCCGCCGCCCCCTCATCCCGAGCGACTGGGATCCCAGTGCCGAGACCCGCGAGACCATCGACACCTGTCGCGTCATCGCCCAGCACGACCCCGATGCATTCGGCATCTACATCATCTCCATGGCCGGTGCCCCGTCCGATGTCTTGGCGGTCCAGCTGTTGCTGAAGGAAGCCGGCTGCAAGTTCCGCATGCCGGTGGCCCCGCTGTTCGAGACCCAGGAAGACCTGATGGCGGGCACCGCCGTGATGGAACGCCTGCTGTCGGTGGACTGGTATCGCGGTTACATTCAGGGCCGTCAGTACGTGATGATCGGCTACTCCGACTCCGCCAAGGATGCGGGCATGATGGCCGCAGGCTGGGCCCAGTACGCCGCCATGGAATCCCTGGTGGCGCTGGCTGAAGCCAACAACATCCGCCTCACCCTGTTCCATGGCCGCGGCGGTACCGTCGGCCGTGGCGGCGCCCCTGCCCATCAGGCGATCCTGTCGCAACCCCCGGGATCCCTGCGCGGCGGCCTGCGAGTCACCGAACAGGGGGAGATGATCCGCTTCAAGTTCGGCCTGCCGAAAGTGGCCATCCAGAGCCTGAACCTCTACACCAGCGCCGTGCTGGAGGGGAACCTGCTGCCGCCGCCCAAGCCGAAAGAGAGCTGGCGCGCCGTGATGGAGCAGCTGGCGTCTGTCTCCTGTGATCACTACCGCAGTATCGTGCGCGGTCACCCGGACTTCGTGCCCTACTTCCGTGCTGCCACCCCGGAGATGGAGCTCGGCAAGCTGCCGCTCGGTTCCCGCCCCGCCAAGCGCAAGCCCAACGGCGGTGTCGAGAGCCTGCGCGCCATCCCCTGGATCTTCGCCTGGACCCAGAACCGGCTGATGCTGCCGGCCTGGCTCGGCGCCCACAAGGGGTTGCAACAGGCCATCGACGACGGCCAGAAGAGCGTGCTGGACGAGATGAGCCGCCAGTGGCCCTTCTTCCGCACCCGTCTCGAGATGCTGGAGATGGTGTTCCTCAAGGCCGACCTCTGGCTGGCGGAATACTATGACACCCGCCTGGTGCCGGAGAACCTGTGGGCACTCGGCAAGCAGCTGCGTCAGGAGCTTGCCGACTCCATCGAGGTGGTGCTGAAACTGCGCCCGCAGGGCGACCTGCTGGACGATCAGCCCTGGATCAAGGAGTCCATCAAGCTGCGCAACCCCTACACCGACCCGCTCAACGTGCTGCAGGCCGAGCTGCTCAATCGCTCCCGCAACCACCCGGAGACCCTGCACCCCGAGCTGGATCAGGCGCTGATGGTCACCATCGCCGGCATCGCCGCCGGCATGCGCAACACCGGCTGATTCCGGACCGTTGCAAACAAGGGCGCCCCGGCGCCCTTTTTCGTCCCTGCCGGGCACGGGGATCCCGATATTGCCGCCAGCACAGCCCCCTCTAAGGGAAAAAAACATCCACAACAATCAGGGCGCCATGATGGCGCCCTGTTTTATTTCGCGATATGGCCTCTCATCAGGAGACCTGGTTGCGACCACGACGTTTTGCCTCATAAAGCCGCTGGTCCACACACTGAAGCCAGTCATCCATGCGCCTGTAACTCATCTGATAGGGTGTGAGCCCCACGCTGATGGTGACGGTGATCGGCTGGTGCTGGTACAGGAAGGTGTGCTGCTCCACCTGGCGCCGGATGCGTTCCATGATGCTGTGGGCCTCCTCCAGGGTCGTGCCCCGCAGCAGCAGGATGAACTCCTCCCCGCCAAATCGCGCCACCAGATCCTTGCTGCGTACCGCCTGCATCAGGAGCCCCGCCAGCGACGCCAGCACGGCATCTCCGGCAAGGTGTCCATATACATCATTGATTTGCTTGAAGAAGTCGATATCTATCAAGGCCAGGCAGCAGGCCTCCCCTTCGGCGGGATGGTGCTGGACGTGATCCAGCAACACGTTGGCCTGCTGGAAGAAGCTGCTGCGGTTGGGCAGCTTGGTCAAGAAGTCGTGCTCGGCGTTGAAGCGCAGCACCCGCTCCATGCGGCTGCGTTCGTCCTCCAGGTTGCGGGCGTGGATAAGGGTGCCAAGGGCCGTGGTGAGGGGCTCGAGCAGGCTGACATGGGTCTCGTCAAAGCCACCCGGGCGGTTGGCCAGGGCGATCATGCCGATCGCCTCTCCCTTGTGGCGGATGGGAATGCCGAGGAAGCTCTCCAGGTGCGGATGACCACGGGGGGAGACACCGCGACTGGCTGGATGGCTCGGCAGATCGTTGCAGCACACCAGGGTATTGTGGGTCACCACGTGCCCAAACAGGTTGTCGAGCTTGCTGAAGATGAGCCCGCCCCGACTCTGGCGCTGCTGCTCATACCAGGCGTGGGTCGCCTCGTCCCAGGAGACATTGGAGATGGAGGGGACATAGAGACTGGGACGACCATCCTCGTACTGGATGATGCCGATGAAACCATAGGAGCTCTCGCTCACGCTCAGCAGGCGCTCGAAGACGGTATCGCAGGCGGAGCCGAGATTGCGATCGAGCAGAAAACTCTGGTGCGCGGCCACCACGATGTCAAACAGCTGGCTCTGCTGCTCGACCCGCTGCTTGGCCATCACAGCCGAGGTAATGTCGTGCGCCAGCTTGACCACCCCCAGCAGGGTGCCGCCCTCGTCGCTCACGGGCATGTAGGTGGCATGGAGCCAGAGGGGGCTGCCACCTTGCCTGACCCGGCGAAACTCCCCCGACTGGATCTCGCCACCCAATACCTTCTGCCAGAAGAGATCATGCTCCGCCTGCAGATCCGGCGGCAAGAGCATGAGATGGGACTGGCCCACCAGCGCTTCGGGGGGATAGCCCAGCATGTCGCAAAACAGGGGGTTGACCGACACCATGCGACCATCGAGATCGAACTCGACCATGCCATAGGCCCGATCAAGGGCGGTCAGCCTGGCGAGGGTCTCATATCGATCCACCGCGTCGATATCGCGAGCGCAAAGTGCTGTGGTATTCATGGCTACGATTCCTTTCGATCGCCGGCGCATTGCATTGGAATGCGGGGACAAGTGCCCAAATCATAGGATCCGGCACCCGGTTACGCTAACACAGGCCCCGATTGGGTGTGAAGACTGGTTCTTGCCACATCCGGCTCCCGGGCGCAGACTGTCTGGCCTTGCCACGGTTCGAGGAGACCCCATGACACCCGCCATCAACTTGCTGAAAAAGCTCAAGATACCTCACAGGCTCTACCCCTACGAGTGCGAAGCCCACGACGACTTCGGCAAGCATGCCGCTACCCAGCTGGGTCTGCCTGAGGCGCAGGTGTTCAAGACCCTGCTCGCCCATCACGACAAGCAGGCGGTGGTGGCCATCGTGCCCTCCTCGGGCATGTGCAGCCTCAAGCAGCTCGCCAAGGCCACCGGGCTCAAGAAGGTGGAGATGATGAAGCCGGCGGAAGCCGAAAAGCTGACCGGCTACAAGGTGGGCGGCATCAGCCCCCTGGCCCAGAAGAAGCTGCTGCCCACCGTGCTGGACGACTCCGCCATGGCCTTCGACGAGATCCTGGTGAGCGGTGGCAAGCGGGGGCTCTCGGTCGGCGTGGCCCCCGGGGACATGGTTCGGCTGATGAACTGGATTGCGGCCCCCATCGGCGATCACCACGACTGAACAAACAAAAGAGGCGCCATGACTGGCGCCTCTTGCGTCTGGATGTCGGATCTGGCGCCTTGCGGGCGAAGCGCCCAAGGAACCCGACCGGAAACCGCCCCGTCCCCGCGGGTGATCTGCCGCCCTCAACACGCCGCAGAGCGGCAGGCGGCGGTCAGTTCGGAGAGTCGGCGACGCTGACGCCCGGCATGGTCGAAGTTGCCGTCCTCCAGCCAGCGCTCGAAGCACCCTTTCAGGGCGGGCCACTCGCTGTCGATAACGGAGAACCAGGCCGTATCCCGGTTGTGTCCCTTGTCCACCCGCGTCTGACGGAAGGTCCCCTCATAGTGAAAGCCCAGGCGCAGGGCAGCCTGGCGCGAAGGCAGGTTCAGGGCATTGCACTTCCACTCGTAGCGCCGGTATCCCAGAGCAAAGGCATTGGCCATCATCAACACCATGGCCGCCGTCGCCAGCCGTGACTGCTGCATGGCGGGGGAGAAGTGCAGCCAGCCCACCTCGATGCTGCCCGCCAGGGGATCGATGCGCAGGTAGCTCGCCAGTCCCAGCGCCCGTCCGCTCCCCTCGTCGATGATGCCGTAGAACTGGGGATCCCGCTTGGTGGCCACCTCCCGCAGCCAGACCCCCATGGCGGCCTCGTCCGCGAAAGGGCCGCTGGTCAGGTAGGTCCACATGGCCCCGCTGTCGGCACCGAACGCCTGCCACAGATCCCCCAGGTGGCGCTCGGGATCAAGGGGCTCGAGACGACAGCCCCAGCCATGCAGGGCGCGGTGGGGAGGGAACTCGGCGCCGCGCCATTCTGGCAGCGCACGCCCCAGAGGCTGCCCAAAGTCGTTGAAAAGGGCGGCGCCGGACAGGGAGGCGTCGCCCCCCTCATTGCAACGTTCAACAGGCACAGGCAATTCCCCCTTCCAGCAGCACTCCGGGCTCGCTGCCCGTGGCGACGGCGAAACCGTCCTGACGCCACCAGTGCAGACCCCCTATCAACTCCTTGACCTCAAACCCGAGGGACGCCAGCTTGTAGGCCCCCTGGGTCGAACCGTTGCAGCCGATGCCGTCGCAATAGCAGACATACACCAGGTTCCGGTCCAGTACCGCCGTGGTCGACGCCGTCATGGTCCTGTGGGGGAAGGAGATGGCGCCGGGAATGTGCCCCTCGGCATAGTGTGCGGGGGAGCGGGTATCGATGACCACGATCCCCGCCGCCCCGGCCAGCAGATCGGCGGCCAGATCCGCCGGATCGGTACGAAACTTCAGTTGGGCCTCGAAAAAGGCGCTGGCTTCGGCGGCCCCTGCCACCCCTGTGCTCAATACATGACTCATCCTGAACGCTCCTGATGACTAGATGACGATCTCTGTGGTGACGACGGTGTTGACCGAGTTGGCGATGAAGCACTCCTCATGGGCCTGGTGGTGCAACTGCTCCAGATCCGCCAGAGCGGGCTCCCGCTCTCCCCCGAAGATCACCCTGGGACGCAGGGTGACCCGGGTCATGGCGAGGCGACCTTGCCCGTTTTGCGCCATGATGCCGACCGCTTCGTCCCGGTAGCTCTCTACCCGATAGCCCGCCTTCGCCGCCAGCCAGAGGAAGGTGAGCATGTGGCAACTGGAGAGGGCCGCCACAAACGCCTCTTCCGGGTCCACATGTTCCGCCACCGAGTAAGGCAGCGGCACCATATGGGGAGAGGAGGAGGCCGGCACCCTGACCCCGCCATCAAACGCCCACTCATGGGCCCGGCTGTAACGCTGATCGACGAAGGGCTCGTGCTCCCCCCGCTGCCAACTGATGGTGGCACTGTATTCCGACATGCAGACTCCTTGTGTTGCCAATCCGTGCCGCCCGCTGGCGCCACCCTGTGACCACCAATGTAGCGACAAAATGGCCTTGCCACGCCGACCAATTTTGCCAATATGGGCAGACCAATTTCATCGAGCCGCCACCATGACCATCCACCCCACCCGCTCTGCCCGTCGGTCGCCAGCCCCACAGCCGCGCCATGCCCTGCGGGCAGGATCCCTGCCTCGAAAGGGGCGCAACCCCCGCGCCAACGGGAGCGCATCATGACCGTTCTGCCAACGCTCTTCGCCAGCCAGCAACAAGGGGATCTGCCCCTGCACGAACAACTGGTGCGTACCCTGCGCGAGGCCATCCTGGCGGGCCACCTGCCCCTGCACAGCCGCCTGCCCGCCAGCCGTCTCCTGGCCCGGGATCTCGGGATCTCCCGCAGCACGGTGGAACTGGCCTATGGCCGGCTCGAGGCGGAGGGGTATCTGGTGCGCAAGGTGGGCGCCGGCAGCTTTGTCGCCCTGGCGGCGGTGCGCCCCGCGCCGCGCCCGCCCCAGTCAGCGGCGGGCCTCTCCCGCCGCGGCCAGGAGATGGCCCTGGGTGGCGCCTGTCATGACGTGCCCGAGGTGGGCACCACCTTTGCTTCCAGCCAGCCGGATCCCCGTCTCTTCCCCCAGGCACTCTGGGGTCGGCTGATGCAGCAACAGTGGCGCCAGCGCGCCAGCGACTGGATGAACTACGGGGATCCTCAGGGGCTTGGGGAACTTCGCGCCGCCATCAGCAGCTATCTGGTGCAGTCACGCGGCGTGGTGTGCGAGCCGGATCAGATCCTGATCCTCACCAGCTCCCAGCAGGGGATCCTGCTGGCAACCCAGTTGCTCATCGATGCCGGTGACACCGTCTGGGTGGAAGACCCCGGTTATCCCGGGGCTCGCACCGCCATGGAGAGCGCCGGTGCCCGGGTGCATCCGGTGCCGGTGGATGAAGAGGGGCTCAACCCTCATGGGGATCATCCTGCACCGCGCCTCATCTACTGCACCCCGGCACACCAGTATCCCCTTGGCGTCCCCATGAGCCTGCCCCGCCGCATGGCGCTGCTGGCCGAGGCAGAGCGTCACGGCGCCTGGATCCTGGAGGACGATTACGACGGGGAGTACCAGTATGATCAGCGTCCCCTGCCCGCCCTGCAGGGGCTCGACGGCCAGGGGCGGGTGATCTATGTGGGCACCTTCAGCAAGGTGCTGTTCGGCTCGCTGCGCCTCGCCTACCTGGTGCTGCCCAGGCCGCTGATGGACTCCTTCTGCCGCGCCCGGGCCGCCGTCGACGGCCACAGCAACCAGTTGCAGCAAGCGGTCACGGCAGACTTCATCCGGGGCGGGCACTTCGCCACCCACCTGCGCCAGAGCCGCCTCCTCTACCAGAGCAGACGGGATCTGCTGCTGGCGGAACTGGCCGAGCACTGCCCGGGGCTCACCCCCATCCACAGCGGCGCCGGCCTGCAGTGCGCCGTGCTGCTGCCCCCCGGTGGCGAGGCGCGCTGGACCGATGCCGCCAACGCCTGCGGGCTGGGGCTGCGTCATCTGGGCCAGTTCTACCTGGGACCGCCGACGCTGGAGGGGTGGCTGCTCGGCTTCGGCTGCCTCGACAACCAGACGCTGCGCCAACTCTGTCGCCGCCTGGGTCTCTTGATGCAATCCGCATGACCCCCTTCTCAAGAGGTCAGATCTGCCAGAGCCTGATAGCGCTGTGTCGACGGGTATGGCCCGTCTATACTGGGCACAATCCCGTTGCCGAACCCGGTCAAGATGCATCGAATCCTGCTCCTTTTGCTCGCCCTCTCCCTCCCGTCCCTCACGATGGCGGCCACCCGCTTCACCCTGATCACCGGGGAAACCCAACAGGATGTCCGCATGAATTATTACCGGGCGGCGATGCGGCTGGCGCTGGAGAAAACACGGCCCGATTACGGCGACTATGAACTGCTCGATGCCATCAGGATGAACAAGGCGAGGATGCGGCTCGAAGTGCAAACGCCGGGCAAGAATGC
Source organism: Aeromonas sp. FDAARGOS 1418 (assembly GCF_019048585.1). Taxonomy (NCBI): domain Bacteria; kingdom Pseudomonadati; phylum Pseudomonadota; class Gammaproteobacteria; order Aeromonadales; family Aeromonadaceae; genus Aeromonas; species Aeromonas sp. FDAARGOS 1418. The sequence goes on from NZ_CP077387.1 coordinate 173,236, forward strand.
CCTCTTCATCGTCGACAGCTGGCCCCAGGAGATCCCTCAACCCGGCGTCAGCCTGGTCCCCTTCCCCATCGATCTGGGCGTGCTCGGCTACCGGGTCTGTTTTGTCGGCAGCGCCCGTGCCCGGGCACTTGCCGGGGTTCACACCCTGTCCCAGTTGCAGCAGTTCACGCAAGGGGTGGGCACAGGCTGGCGGGATGCCGACATCCTTCGCTACAACGGCTTCAGGGTGCAGGAGGTGGATAACTATGAGTCACTGTTTCGCCTGGTGGCCCGTGGCCGGATCGATCTCTTCTGCCGTGGTGCCAACGAGATATTGAGCGAGTGGAAAAACCACAGACCCGGCCTGCCGGGGCTGACCGTGGATAGCCATGTCGCCCTCTTCTATCCGCTCATCCACTCCCTCTATAGCCACGCCACCTACAGCAAGGAGCGCGAGCGCCTTTTGCGCGGCCTGCAACTGGCCTGGAAAGATGGCTCCCTGCAGCGCCTCTGGCGCCATCATTTCCAGCCTTCCCTGGTCTTTGCCCGGCTCGATTCACGCCAGATCTTCCGGCTGACCAACCCGCAGTTGCCCGACGAAAGCACCGACTACCGCGCCTATCTCTATGACCCGATGAGGGATGACTTTGGCATCGCTCCCTGACTGGCTCGCCGGTTCTCCCCTGTCAGGCAGGCTCCCCTTGCGCACTCTCTGCCTGGCGCTGCTGTTCTGGTTGCTGCCGACCTGCGTCATGGCCGCCCCAGGCAGCATTCGTGCCTGCATGGAGAACAGCGATTCGCCTCCCTGGTTGCTGATGTCCGGCGAGGGGATAGTGCAGTTCCACCTCAAGGAGGTGGCAAACCGGATCGGGCATCCCATCATTCTCACCCCCCTGCCCTGGAAACGCTGCCTCTCCCTCGTCAGCCAGGGCCAGCTCGATGCCGCCGTCAAGCTGAGCTACAGCGAAGAGCGTGCTCGCACCATAGGGGTCTATCCCATGCGACACGGGGCACCTGATCCCGCCAAGCGCCTGCTCACCGAGAGCTACAGCCTCTACCAGCCACAAGGCGGACAGGTTCGCTGGGATGGCCGGCAGCTCGTCGCCCATGGCGTCATTGCGGCGCAGTCCGGTTTCTCCATCGTCGCCCAGTTGCAGGAGAGCGGTGTCAGGGTGGATGACTCCAGCAGGGAGCCACTGATCCTGCTCAAGAAGGTCGCGATGCAGCGCGTCGTTGCCGCCGCCCTGCAAACCGGGGTCGCAGAACGGACCCTGGCCGCCCACCCGCAGTTGCAGGCCACACTCGAGCGGATCACCCCTCCCCTGGTCGGAAAACCCTACTACCTCATCTTCTCCCACCCCTTCCATCAGGCTCACCCCGATCTCAGCCAACAGGTGTGGGACGAGATTGAGGAGGTGCGACACTCCGCAGCCTATGCCCGCTTCGTCACAGGCATGGCGTCACCGGGGACCCCCTAACCCCAGACCCGCTCCTCAGCCCTGCTCGCGGCACAGGGCAAGCCAGGCCTCGGCGGTGCGGGAGAGGTAGCGATCCCCTGGCCAGATCACCCCGAGCCGCCAGCTCAGCGCCGGGGCCAGAGGGCGCAACACCAGCCCATCCGGCGTCAGCCGCCGGCAGATGGGCTCTGGCAGGAAGGCGACCCCCATGCCGCTTCGCACCATGGCGGTAAGAAAGTCCCACTGGCTGCTGCGGGCCGCCACCTGGGGCACGAACCCGGCTTGCTCGCAGGCCTGCTCCAGCCGCTCGCTCAAGGTGAAGGCCTGGGTATAGAGCAGGAAGGGTTCGTCCCGCAGAGCCTCCAGCCGGATCTCGCCACCCTCGCGCCAGCGGGGCAGGTCCGGTAGCACCACCCGGATGGGGTAACTGTCCAGATCCAGGGCGCAGAGGGCCCCCTCTTCCCTGGTCGGCAGCATGGTGATGGCGAGATCCAGCTCCCCCGCCAACACCGCCTGCTCGATGCGCCGCCCGCCATATTCGACGATGGAGAGCTCCACACCGGGGTAGCGGCTGCGATAGGTACGAATGAGATCCGCATAGACATGACCCACCATGGGCGGGATGCCGAGGGCAAGACGCCCGGATTGCAGGCTCTGCAGATCCGCCAGCTCCGCCTCCAGCTGCTGCATCTCCTCCAGGATGGTCTGGGCCCGATTGAACAGCACCTGGCCGCTGTCGGTCAGGGTGAAGCGGCGGCCGACCCGGCTCAGCAGGGGCTGGCCCAGCTCCTCTTCCATGTTGCGGATCATTTTGCTGATGGTGGGCTGGGTGACGAACAGCTTCTCGGAGGCGCGGGTGAAGCTCTGCTCCCGCACCAGCTCGACGAAGTAACGCAGGGCTCGAATATCCATGGTGCTCTCTTGACGGGGATGGCTGGCTAAATCATGCCTCTTTGGCATGATTTTGATAATTTAAATTCATTTTTTGCAGGTTTGGTCCCTCTCTATACTGTGAGCAGGTTCACAGAAAGATGCTTGCCATGAAAACCCTCTGCCTTCGCTGGTTGCAAACCCCCTTCCAAATCGCCCTGCTGGCGGCCATCTGGTTGCTGGCCGACATCGCAGTGCGCACCTTGCACCTGCCCCTGCCCGCCAACCTCACCGGCATGTTGCTGCTGCTGGTCTGCATCCTGCTCGGGGTGGTCAAGGCCCAGTGGTTCAGTGCCGGGGCCCGCTGGCTGCTGGCGGAGATGCTGCTCTTCTTCGTCCCTGCCGTAGTGGCCGTGGTCAACTATCAGGAGCTGCTGCTGCAGGAGGGGTGGCGCATCATGGTGGTCCTGATCGTCAGCACCGTGCTGGTGCTCGGCACCACGGCGCTGGTGGTGGACAGGGTCTATCGCCTCGAGCTGAAGCTGGCCCGCCGGAGTCGCCGCCATGTCTGACACCCTGCTCGGCCTGCTCTGCTTCGCCCTGACCCTGCTCTTCTACTACGCCAGCAAATGGCTCTATGGCAAAAAGCGCATCCTGCCCCTGATGCCGCTGCTGCTGGCCCCCACCCTGCTGGTGGCCGTGGTGATGCTGTTCCACATTCCCTACCGGGACTACATGGCCGAATCCCACTGGCTGCTCTGGCTGCTGGGCCCTGCCACCGTCGCCTTCGCGGTGCCCGTCTACGAGAATCGCCAGCTGATGCGCCGCCACTGGCTCTCCCTCTCGGTCGGGGTCGTGGCGTCCGTGGTAATGGCGGTGGGCAGCACAGTGCTGCTGGCCCGCTGGCTCAATCTCTCCGAGCTGTTGCAGCGCAGCATGGCCATGAGATCCATCACCACCCCCTTCGCGGTGGAGGCGACCCGTTCCGTGGGTGGCAACGCCGATCTCACCGCCCTGTTCGTGGTGCTGACCGGCGTCATCGGCATGGCGGTGGGAGAAAGCGTGCTCACCGTGCTCGCCATCCGCAGCCGCCTTGGCAAGGGCGCGGGCTTTGGTGCCTCGGCCCACGGGGCCGGGACAGCCAGGGCCTATCAGATGGGCAACGAGGAGGGGGTGGTCTCCAGCATGGTGATGATGATCGCCGGCATGGCCACCGTGCTGCTCGCCCCCCTTCTGGGCAGGCTGTTCTGGTAACTCCGCCACCCGATAACAGAAGAGGCGCCCTGGGGCGCCTCTGCTCATTGCATCGTGTCACGCAGCCTCAGAGGCTGGCGCAGATCTGCCAGAGATCGTACTGGATGGCGGCGGCCGTCACTTCCCGGCCCGCTCCCGGCCCCTGGATCACCAGGGGGTTGGTGCGATAGCTGTCGCTCTCGATGGCGAACACGTTGTCGCAGGGCAAGAGGTTGGCAAACGGGTGATGGGGCTCCAGCGCCTCCAGCCCGACGCGGGCCTTGCCGTCGTGCTCGAAGCGGGCGACATAGCGCAGCACCTTGCCGACCCGGCGCGCCCCCTCGAAGGCGGTCTGGATAGGGTCATCCAGCTCCTTGAGCCTGTCCATGAACTGATCCGCACTCACCTTGCGCAGGGCCACCGGCACCAGGTTCTCCAGCTCGATGTCGGCGGAGTCGAGCTCGAAGCCCGCCTCCCGCGCCAGGATGAGCAGCTTGCGGCGCACATCCTGACCGGAGAGATCCTCCCGGGGATCCGGCTCGGTCAGGCCGTGTTGCCACGCCTCGTCCACCAGCTCGGAGAAGGGGCGAGTGCCGTCATACTGCTGGAACAGCCAGGAGAGGGTGCCGGAGAAGATGCCGGAAACCCCCTGGATGCGGTCGCCGCTCTGGCGCAGCATCTGGATGCTGGACTGGATGGGCAGCCCGGCCCCCACGGTGGCGTTGTAGCGCCACTGCACCTGGTGGTCGCGACAGGTCTGTTTGATGCGCTGGTAAAACTCGCTGTCGGCGGCACCGGCAAACTTGTTGGCGGCGATGATGTGGATGCCGAGCTGGGCAAAGTCCGGGTAGTAGCGGCTCACCGTCTCGCTGGCGGTCATGTCGAGCGCGATCAGGGAGTCAAAACTGTGCTGCTCCAGCTGGGAGAGCAGCTCCGGCCAGATGAGCGGCTTGGGATGGAAGTTGTCCTGTACCTTGAGGGGATCCAGCCCCTCTTCGTCCAGCAGCCCGCCCTTGGAGTCGAAGACCCCGTAGAGGGTGAGCGCCAGATTGAGCTCATGCTCGAGGCGCGCCTTCTCGCGGGCGTAGAGCCCCAGCCAGTGACCGCCGATATTGCCTTTGCCGAACACCACCAGCCCGACCCGGGTCGGGCGGCTGAACAGGGCACTGTGCAGAGCGATGAGCAGCGGCTCCAGCACGATCTGGCGCAGCACGGCCACCAGGCTCAGGCCGTCTTTGGCCACCTGCACGAACTCGAGAGGCTGATCCGCCAGCAGCTGGTAGAAGCGATGGCACTGCTCGGCATTGTCGGTGACGCCGGCCCCCACCAGGGCGACCAGGCTGAACCCCTCCTTCTGGATGAGGCCGGTAAAGTTGCCCTGCAACTGGAAGTCACGGAGCACCTCGAAGGCCCCTTGTGCCACCTCCAGGGTGTAGGCAAGACGCAGGACCCGCCGATCCGGCTGGCGCTGCAGGGTGAGCGGATGGAGGCGATGGCGGGCCAGATGGGCCTCGATGGCCGCCACTGTCTGCTCAAAGTCAGTCTGCGGCAGCACCTTGAGCTCGATGAGGGCTATCTGATCCACCGAGGAGACGATGCGGGCACCGCCGGAGCGGGGCGCACGGCGCAGGATGTGGGTGCAGCCTTCGTCCGGATTGTAGCTGCAGCGCAGGGTGAGGCGCTGGCGGCTGTCGGCCACCGGCTGCAGGGTACGCGAATGCAGCACCGAGGAGCCCAGGCGCGCCAGCTCGTTGGCCTCGGCCAGGCTCAGGCGCTCCAGCAGACGCGCCTCTTTCACCCGGCGCGGGTCGGCACTGTAGACCCCGGCCACGTCACTCCAGATGGTGGTGGACTCGCCGTCCGCCAACGCCGCCAGGAGGCTGGCACTGTAGTCGGAGCCGTTGCGCCCCAGCAGCAGGGAACGCCCCTCCATGTCGGCGGCGATGAAGCCGGTCACCACGATGCGACCGGCGTGCTCGGCCAGCCGAGCCTTGAGCAGCTCGCTGGAGAGGGCGGTATCCACCTTGATGAGGGCGCCGTCTTCTGCGCGCAGGAAGCTGCGGGCATCGAGCCAGGCGGCCGCCTCACCCCGGCTGGTGAGCAGGGCAGCCAGCAGACGGGCGGACCACACCTCGCCAAAGGCGAGCAGGCCGTTGCGCTCGAAGCGGTCAAACTGCCCCTCCAGGGTCTTGGCGATCAGCTGCATGTCGTCCGTCAGTTGCTGGCTCAGATCGAGGTGAAGATCCCCTTCCAGCAGGCCGTCGATCAGGCTCTGCTGATAGGCGTGCAGGGCGGTGATGGCTTCGCCTGCGGCCTCATCCCCCGCTTCCGCCAGCTCCACCAGCTGGATCAGCCGGTTGGTGGTCTTGCCCGCGGCGGAGACCACCACCAGCTCGTTGCCCCCCACCTGTTGCTCGACAATGCTGGCGACCCGGCGATAACAGACCGGATCCGCCAGGCTGCTGCCGCCGAACTTGTGTACATGGCGCCGCTTGAAGACTGCCTCTGTTGCCACCACACACTCTCCTTGTTGTTGTTCCATTACTTCACCTGCTCTGCCTGTTGTGCCAACTGCGCCTGTTCAAACCCCTGGGCCAGATCGGCCACCAGATCCTCACCGTGTTCGATCCCCACCGACAGGCGCAGCAACTGGGCACTGATGCCCGCCGCCTGCTGGGCCGCCGGGGTCATGGCCCTGTGGGTCATGCTGGCCGGATGGGCCACCAGACTCTCCACCCCGCCGAGGGACTCCGCCACCGAGAAGAGGCGCAGCCCCGCGAGGAAGGCGCGCAGCCCCGTCTCGTTGCAATCGAGCTCAAAACTTAGCATGGCGCCAAAGCCGGACTGTTGACGGCGCGCAATGTCGTGGCCCGGATGGCTCGGCAGGCTGGGATGATAGATCCGCTTGACCAGCGGCTGCTGCTGCAAGAAGGCGAGGATGCGATCCGTGTTCTCCTGATGGGTGCGCAGGCGCGGGGCCAGGGTGCGCAGGCCCCGCAGGGTGAGGTAGGAGTCAAAGGCACCGGAAGTGAGCCCCAGGCAGTTGGCCCACCACACCAGGGAGTCGGCCAGAGCCTGATCCTTGGCGATCGCCACACCCCCTACCACGTCGGAGTGGCCGTTGATGTACTTGGTGGTGGAGTGGACCACCACGTCGGCACCAAGGGCCAGGGGCTGTTGCAGCAAGGGGGAGAGGAAGGTGTTGTCCACCACCACCTGGGCCCCCACCCCGTGGGAGGCCTCGGCGATGGCGGCGATGTCCACCACCCGCAGCAGCGGATTGGAGGGGGTCTCCACCCACACCAGTGCGGGTTTCTGGGCCAGCGCGGCGGCCAGCGCCACCTCGTCTCCCTGATCCACGAACTGCACCTGGTAGTGGCCCTTGGCCGCCAGATACTCGAACAGGCGCCAGGTACCGCCGTAGCAGTCGTGGGGGGCGATCAGCAGATCCCCCGCCTTGAGCAGAGCCGTGGTCACCAGGTGAACGGCCCCCATGCCGGTGCCGGTCACCACGGCGCCGGCCCCCCCTTCCAGGGCCGCCAGGGCATCCGCCAGATTGGTGCGGGTCGGGTTGCCGGAGCGGGCATAGTCGTATTGACGGGGCTCGCCAAAGTCGGCAAAGGTGTAGTTGCTGGAGAGGTAGATGGGGGGCACCACGGCACCGTGCTGCGTGTCTGTCTCAATCCCGGTGCGTACCGCCAGGGTGGCCTTGTGGGTCATGTCACTCTCCTTGATGGGTTGCCGGAGCCGGTCCGCCTCGTGGGTCGTCCAGCCCCGCTCTCATTTTCGCTGGCCGGACTGCCGGCCCATGGTGCACCACACTACGCCACCTTAAAAAAGCCGTCAACACTTCTAGACGTCTAAATGGCTTTGCTGTTGGATTGCCATTGAATTCCTTAAGGGTTAAAATCCGCGCTCACGGCCAAACGACTACAGGTGGAACATGGGTACAGAGTGGAACGGCGACTACGTCAGCCCCTATGCAGAGCACGGCAAGAAGAGCGAACAGGTCAAGAAGATAACCGTCTCGATCCCGCTCAAGGTGCTGAAGGTGTTGACCGATGAGCGCACCCGTCGCCAGGTGAACAACCTGCGTCATGCGACCAACAGCGAGCTGCTCTGCGAAGCCTTCCTGCACGCCTTCACCGGCCAGCCGCTGCCCTGTGACGACGACCTGCGCAAGGATCACCCGGACAGCGTCCCCGCCGAGGCCCGCGCCATCATGGAAGCCCTTGGCAAAGAGATCGAAGACTTCGACGCCGAGTAATGCGGCTGCCCATGGCGAACGATGCATCCCTTTCAATGACGCGGCCCGGTGCCGCGTCATGCTTATCTGCCGCCTCCCCCTTCAGCCTGCGTCACTACCAGAGCGACATGCAGAGCCACAGTCATGACCACGCCCAGCTGGTGATCCCCCTCGTCGGCCCCCTCGAGATCGAGGTGCAGGGTCGGGGATGTCGCCTCGCGCCCGGCTTTGCCTGCATCATCGCCCCTGGCCTTCGCCACGACTACGCCGCCGATCCGGCGCACGTGTTTCTGGTGCAGGAGAGTCACTGGCTGCCAGCCGCCCTGGGGGACCACCCCTTCGTCGAGCTGGATGAGGCCCAGCGCCACTACCTCGCCTTCCTGCACCGCATGGTGGCCGAGGGGCGCCACGTGGCCGGCATGGATCAGGTGTGGCTCGGGCTGCTGACCGAGGGACGCGGCATGGGCCCCGCCGTCGCTCCCCGCATAGCCCCTCGTATCGCCAAGGTGCAGCGTCATATGGAAGCCCACCTCGCAGACCCCCTCACCAACGAGGAACTTGCCGCCATCGCCTGCCTCGGCCTGAGCCAGTTCAAACACGCCTTTCGCCAGCAGGTGGGCACGAGCGTCTCCCACTACCTCAGGATGCGGCGCATGGCGCTGGCCCGCACCCTGCTCGCCCGCACCCGGCTGCCAGTCGGCGAGGTGGCCAGCCGCTGCGGCTACCAGAACCAGGGGGCCTTTGCCGAGCGTTTCCTGGCCGAGACCGGACTGACCCCTTCCCTCTGGCGCCGGCAAAACGGCTGCCTGCCGTAATCGGTCGGCTCTTTGCCGAAGACAATTCCCGGGCACTCGAGGCATGCTGAGGCTCATGCAAGGTATGGGCAACGAGGAGCCAAGATGCAGACCATAAGCTGGCAGGATTTCGAGATGGTGGAGCTCAGGGTGGGCACCCTGGTGCGGGTCGAGCCCTTCCCCGAGGCGCGCCGCCCCGCCTACAAGGTGTGGGCGGATTTCGGCCCCGAGCTCGGGGTGCGCAAGAGCAGCGCCCAGATCACCGACCTCTATCGACCGGAGGATCTGGTGGGCCGCCAGATCGTCGCTGTGGTGAACTTTCCCCCCAAGCAGATAGGCCCCATCCAGTCGGAGTTTCTGCTGACCGGCTTCTATCGCCCGGATGGCGCCGTGGTGATCGCCATCCCCGAGCAGGCGGTGGAGAACGGCGCCAAGCTGGGGTGAGACGACGGCAAGGCAACCAGAGAGCAGAAGCAAGAGAGGCGACCCCCGGGGGTCTCCTCTCTTGCTTGATGCTGACGGCCTGGCTTATTTCAGCAGGCTGAACAGCAGGGCCGAGACCGCCAGGGCACCGGTCAGCAGGATGAAGCCGTTGACCCAACGGTGACGGAAGCCGGCCAGCGCCTCCACCTTGTAGATGGCCACCACCGGCATGATGAAGAGGATCATGGCGATGACAGGGCCGGAGAGGGTCTCCATCAACCCCAGAATGCCCGGGTTGATGATGGCGGCGCCCCAGATGGCGAAGAACATCAGGGCGATGCCGAGCTTGTCCGCCTTCGCCAGCGGCAGGCCGGTGGGCTTGGCGATCAGGCTTTTCAGGCTCTCGCGGGCACCGAGGAAGTGGCCGAGGAAGGAGGAGCTGATGGCGATGAAGGCGATGAGCGGCCCCAGGGTCACGATCACCGGGTTGTCGGTGATGTTGGCGAGATAGGAGAGCACGGAGACGTTCTGGGCCTTGGCCTCGGCCAACTGGGCCGGGGAGAGGCTCAGCACGCAGGAGAAGACGAAGAAGAGCACGAATCCCACCAGCATGACGGTGGTGTTGCGCAGGATCAGGCCGCTCTTGGTTTCGGCCTGCTCCCCGTACTCCCGGCGCTGCACGTTGGCAAAGCCCGAGATGGCGGCGGCGTGGCTGAAGGCGAACACGGTGACCGGCAGCGCCAGCCAGACGGTGTTGAGGAAGCTGGCGCCTTCAAAGGCGGTCACTTCCGGCCACTGCCACTGGGGAATGAGGTAGCAGGAGAGGGCCAGCAGGATCGCCGCCAGCGGGTAGACCATGACGGCGAAGGCCCGCAGCATCGCCTTCTCGCCGGCCAGCATCACGGCGATCATGGCGAACACCAGCACGCCGGAGAGCATCACTCGATCCGGGGAGGCTAGGCCGAGCTGGTTGACCATGAAGCTCTCCACCGTGTTGGTCAGCCCGACGCCGTAGATGAGCAGGATCGGGAAGATGGAGAGGAAATAGAGCGCCGAGATGAGGCGCCCGGCCATCTTGCCGAAATGCTCCTCGGCCACCTCGGTGAAGTCGGCCTGGGGGCGCGACGACGAGAGCACGAAACGCGCCAGCCCGCGGTGGGCCAGGAATGTCATGGGACCGGCCAGCACGGCGACGATGACGAGGGGCCAGATCCCCCCCAGACCCAGGTTGATGGGCAGGAATAGAATGCCGGCGCCGACGGCGGTGCCGAACAGGCTGATGACCCAGTGGGTGTCGTGGCGACGCCAGCCGGTGCTGGCCATGGTGGAGGGGGAACCGGACAGCTCCCGTGAGACGTCTGCAGATAAACTCATCGATAAATCACTTCTACGTAGTATTAAAATCTAAAAATATTGTGCTCCTTTAGCATTTAATTCTCAAAAAGGGAGGTTGGCAGATCTCACTGGCAAAGCCCTGTTCCACCAGTGAGATTGGGAGGAAATTTCACCCCGGATTATTCAATTAATCCTGACATTAACCAAAAGTTAGGAATATAAAACCAAAATCAAAATCGACGTCGATTTTTTGTTTCGATGAAATGCATGTTTTCAGAATTTACTGAAATTTATGCCAGTGCAGCCAGATTGGATGTGATGATCCACTGCCGTTATCGCCATCACTAGCGAATCTCCCTGAAATCCCCGTAACCAGCCAGTGGATCACACCAATGCAATCAGGCGACCCTGTGGTCGCCTGATTGCATTCCCTGCGAGCTGGTCGACCCGTCAGTGGGCCAGAATGCGACCCCAGGCGAGATCCGGGTCCCCCATCACGATGAAGTCCGGGTTCTCCAGCGACTCGGTCTCGTTGTAGCTCAGCGGTTGCAGCGCCAGGCTGAGGATGCGCCCCCCTGCCGCCTCCACGATGCACTGGGCGGCAGCGGTATCCCACTCCCCGGTAGGGCCCAGGCGCACGTAGCAATCCGCCACGCCTTCCGCCACCAGGCAGGACTTGAGGGAGCTGGAGCCGAGCGGGATCAGCTCGTAGTGGATGGCCGGGTTGAGGCGACGGGTCAGGTTCTCCAGTTTCTGGCGGCGGCTGATGGCCACCACCAGGGAGTCTGGCTGATCGTGTTCATGATGGATGGCGCTGATGGGACGGCTCTCGCCGTTCGCCTCCTTGAAGGCGCCGTGACCACGCACCGCCCAGTAGAGCAGATCGGATTCGGGGGCATAGATGACCCCGAGCACCGGGACATTGTCCCGCACCAGGGCGATCAGGGTAGCGAAGTCGCCGCTGCCTGCGATGAACTCACCAGTGCCGTCCAGCGGGTCCACCAGCCAGTACTGGCGCCAGTTCGCACGCTGGCTGAAGGGGATGTCGGCCGCCTCTTCGGTCAGCACGGGGACATGGGGAGTGAGCGCTGCCAGCGCCTGTTTGAGGTAGGCATCGGCAGCAAGATCGGCACTGGTGACCGGGGTCGCATCCTCCTTCAACTGGCGTTCGAACTGACCGCCGCGATAGATCTCGTGAAGGATCCTGCCCGCCTCACGGGCGATCTCCTTGACCTCGGGTATCCAGGCCAACAACTCCTGCATGGTGCTTACCTCTGCCTCTGATTACCAAACAGACCCTCTGCGGGCTAATTTCCCTGCTCCGCCAGCCATTTGCTGGCCAGCAGCAGGGCACTGATGCTGCGCGACTCGGTGAAGTCCGGTCGTGCCAGCAACTCGTCGATCCGGTTGAGGGGCCAGGGGATCACCTCGAGAGGCTCGGGCTCGTCACCGACCCGCTGCTCGGGGTAGAGATCCCGCGCTAGCAAGATGTCCATCCGGCTGGAGAAATACCCCGGCGCCAGCGACACCTGCTTGAGCAGGGTCAGGCTGCTCGCCCCGAAGCCCGCCTCCTCCATCAGCTCCCGGTTGCCCGCCTCGAAGGCATTTTCACCGGGGTCTATCAATCCCTTGGGGAAACCCAGCTCGTAGGAGTGGGTGCCCGCCGCGTACTCGCGCACCAGCAGCAGGGTGTGGGCATCGAACAGGGGCACCACCATGACGGCACCCCGGTTGCCGCCGCGCATCCGCTCGTAGACCCGCTCCTCGCCGTTGGAGAATTTCAGGTGAAGGGACTCCACCTTGAACAGCCGGCTCTCGGCCACGATCTCGGCCTTGAGGATCTCCGGCTTGCTCTTGTCATGGGCCATGGTCTCGACACTGAGGTGGACGGGATTGCGCTTGTGGGGATCGCTCATCGGGGGCTGACTGCTCGTTAAAAAATCGTGTTTCAAGAGTAAACGACTCCCCTGCCGAACACCACGGGGCAAAGAGGGGAAAGATGTCTGAAAAATCCGTTATAATGCGCCCCGTTTTTCCCATCACCACAGACATCTCGAGGCCCCATGTCGACTCCCCTGCCCTGGCACCAGATTGATACCGTGTTGCTCGACATGGATGGCACCCTGATCGATCTCCATTTTGACAGCCATCTGTGGCAAACCCTGGTGCCGGCGCGCTACGCCGAGCGACTCGGCCTGCCGCTGGCCGAGGCGAAGGCGCAGATAGACACTCACTATCATGCGGTCAACGGCACGCTCGACTGGTACTGCGTGGATTACTGGACCCGGACGCTCGGGCTCGACATCCGCGCCCTCAAACAGGAGATCCTGGAGAAGATCCAGTGGCGCCCCAACGTCATTCCCTTCCTTGCCGCACTCAAGGCCGCCGGCAAGCAGGTGGTGCTCTTCACCAATGCCCATCCCGCCAGCCTGTCGGTGAAGGATGCACGCCTCGGCCTCGCCCAGCACCTCGATCTGATGGTGAGCACCCATGAGCTCGGGTGGTCGAAGGAGAGCCAGCACTGCTGGCAGGCACTGGCCGAGCGGCTGGCGTTCGACCCGGCCCGCACCCTCTTCGTGGATGACAGCGAGCGGATCCTGGCCGCCTCGGCCGAGTTCGGCATTGCCCACCAGCTCGGCATCCGTCACCCCGACAGCCAGATGCCGCCGCTCACCTTCCAGCACTTCCCGGCGCTCGACGACTACGCCGACCTGCTCCCTCTCGGCGCCTGACACGCCCAAGGCCCTCTTCACGAGGGCCTTGTCACATCAGCTCAACAGCCTGCCGAGCGCATACCGTTCATGAAAGCCCTCATGCCGCATTGCGCGGGGCCAGCACCCCCATGCCGGCCAGGTAGTCGAGGGCGCTTGGGGTGAAGCCGACCTCCGTGAGGTGCGCCGCCGTGAAAGGGGCTGCATGCAGAGGCAGGCCGCGGCTCACCCGTTCCATCCAGTCCGGATTGCCAAGGGCCGCCGTGCCCACCGCCACCAGATCGGCGCCACCGGCCAGAGCCCGCTCCGCCGAATCTGCGTCGCTAATCTTGCCCGCCACCATGAGCGGCACCCGCCCGGCCAACCCGACCCTTACCGCCTCCAGCAGGGCGCCGCCGTCGGGATCCCCCGCCACCGCCTTGAAGCTGTCCCCCATGGAGAAGTGCAGGTAGTCGATCCCCTCGTCCGCCAGCAGGCGCGCCACCGCCAGCTGATGGGCCAGTTCGATGCCCTGGATATGGGCATAGCTCTCGGGGGAGAGACGCACCCCGACCAAGAAGCCCCGGGGTAGACGGGCGCGAATGCCGCGCACTATCTCCACCAGGATCCGCGCCCGGTTCGCGAGGCTGCCCCCCCAGCGGTCGGTGCGCCGGTTGTGCAGGGGGTTGAGGAAGTTGCAGAGCAGGAAGTGGTGGGCTGCGTGCAGCTCAACCCCGTGCAGGCCGGCGCCATGGGCCCGCTCGGCAGCGATCACAAAGGCGTCAATGAGCGTCAGAATCTCCTCCTCGCTCAGCCCCTTGACCCCGAGGGGGTAACGCCCGCCCGGCGCCAGCGCGCACGGGCCGACCGGCACCCCGTCGTTCAGCTCGGGCAGAGCCCGCATCCCGCCGTGATGCAGTTGCACCACCGCCAGCGCCCCGGCCTGCCGCGCACTGTCGGCCAGGGCCGTGAAGGCCTGCTGCTGAGCGTCCGTCATCAGGGCAGGCTGCCCCGCCCAGCAGCGTCCGCCGGGCTGCACCTGGGTGGCGGCGGCGATGAGCAGGCCGAAGCCGCCACGGGCACAGCGCGCCAGCCAGTCGAGCTCGGCCTGGCCGGGATCACCACCTGCGCCGCTCATGTTGTGGGTCAAAGGGGCCAGCACGGCCCGGTTCTTGAGCCGCAATCCAGCTCGCTCGAAGTGGAAGCTGTCGCCCAGTGTCTTGTTCATCGTCCTCTCCCGGGATCGCAATGGCATGGCGGCCACTATAAACCCGGGCCACCAGGATATAATCAGGCGCACAAGCAAGACATTCATTCCCAGCAAGACACAATAGGCCACCCCTCATGAGTCACCACAAGCTCGACACCCTCTACCTGATGCGCCTGCTGGTCGCCATCGTCCGCTGTGGATCCTTCGCCGCGGCGGCGGCCCAGCTCGGCATCACCCCGAGCAAGGCGTCAAAAGATCTGCGCCACCTGGAGCAGAGCCTCGGCAGCGTGCTCCTGAGTCGCACCACCCGCCGGGTGCAACTGACCGACGCAGGAGAGCTCGCCTACCGCCAGGCCGACCAGATGATCGCCCTGCACGAGCAGTTGCTGGACGGCCTGCAGCGCCGCCGCTCGGCACTGTGCGGGGAGCTGCGCATCACGGCGCCGGCTCTCTGGGGAGAAGTGGTGCTGACTCCGGTGCTGCTGCGCTTTCGCGCCGACCACCCGGAGGTGCGGATCATCGCCGACTTCAGCAATACCCCGGCCGACCTGCTGCGCGACAACCTGCACGTGGCGTTTCGCAGCACTGAGCTCGGCACCCAGCCCTACCTGGCGCGCCCCATCGCGGTGGACGATCTGGTGCTCTGCGCCAGCGCCGACTACCTGGACCGCCACCCGCCCCTCACCACACCGCAGGATCTGCACCAGCACAGTCTCATCACCCGCAGCCAGGAGTACGGCCGCCACGAGTGCTGGCCCCTGCTTGCCCAGGGGCGCGAGATCCCTCTCGAGGTAGCGGGCGAACTGGCCTTCAGCAGCAAGAAGGCGATTCACCAGGGGATGCGCCAGGGACTGGGGATAGCCCGCCTGCCGCGCTACCTGGTGGCGGCCGAGCTGGCCGAGGGGGTGGTGCGCGAAGTGCTGCCGGACTATCGCCCCAAGGGGGCCCATTTCTACGCCCTCTATACCCAGCGCCGGGCCGAGTCGGCCCTGGTCGGCCACTTCCTCGACTACGTCATCGAGGCGCTCACCCCTTCATGAGCAGATCACCAGGTGGTACTGCTTCTTGCCCCGGCGCAGCAGCAGGTAGCGGCCGAACAGCCGATCGTCGGCGGTGAGCGGCTCATCCCGGCGGATCGCACCGTTGACGCTGACGGCTCCCGCCGCCAGCAGCTCGCGGGCGATCCGCTTCGAGTTGGCCAGGCCGCACTCCACCAGCAGGGTCACCAGATCCGTTTCCCCCTCGATGCAGCTGCTTGGCATGCCATCTTGCGCCAGCTGGGCCAGATCGCTCTCCCCAAGGCGGGCTACCTCGCCACTGAACAACGATTCGCTGATGCGCTGCGCCGCCGCCAGCGCCCCCTTGCCGTGTACCAGTTCGGTCAGCTCGTCCGCCAGCACCTGTTGGGCCAGCTTGCGCCCCTGCCGCTTCGCATCCTCCGCTTCCAGCGCCTCAATCTCGGCCAGCGGCATAAAGCTGTAGTAGCGCAGGAAGCGGTAGACATCCTCGTCTGCGGTACCGAGCCAGAACTGGTAGAAGGCGTAAGGGGAGGTGAGCGCCGGGTCGAGCCAGATAGCGCCCCCCTCGGTCTTGCCGAACTTGGTGCCATCGGCCTTGGTGATGAGCGGCAGCGTCATGCCATAGACCTGGGCCTGATGCAGCCGCCTAGTGAGGTCCATGCCGCTGGTGATGTTGCCCCACTGGTCGTTGCCGCCGATCTGCAGGGTGCAGCCGAGGCGTTGGTTGAGCACGGCGAAGTCCTGGGATTGCAGCAGGGTGTAGGAGAACTCGGTGAACGAGATGCCCTGATCCGGACGGGCCAGGCGCTGGCGCACCGATTCGCGGGCCAGCATGGCGTTGACCGAGAAGTGCTTGCCGATGTCCCGCAGAAAATCGAGGGCGGACATCTGCCCCATCCAGTCGGCGTTGTTGACCAGCAGCGGCGCCGCCAGCCCTTCGCTCGCCGGCAGCAGCGCTTTTATCTGGGCCGACAGGCTGGCGACCCAGCCCTGCACCGTCTCGGCGCTGTTGAGGGTGCGCTCGCTTGCCTTGAAGCTGGGATCGCCGATCAGGCCGGTGGCCCCGCCCACCAGCGCCACCGGGGTGTGGCCCGCCAACTGGAAGCGGCGCAGCATCAGCAGTGGCACCAGATGGCCGATGTGCAGGCTGCCGGCGGTGGGATCGAAGCCGCAGTAGACGGTGCGAGGGGTGGCAAGATGGTCGGCCAGCGCCACCGGGTCGGAATTCTGGGCCACCAGGCCGCGCTGGGTCAGCTCATCGAGCAGGTGAGGATTTGTCATGGGGGGCTCCAACAGCAAGAGAAAGAGGGCCATCCTCGCCGTTTGCAGTGCTGGCAGATATGTCCCCCAGGGGACAGTTTTGCCACTCCCGTGCTAGCATCCTGCCATCGTGGGGAAGCCATTCCCTGACCCGGAGCCCATCGCCATGTCCCCGTCTCCTGCCACGGATACCCTGAGCCTGACCGCCGCCGTCGATGCCCTGCACGGCAGCGGCTTCCCGGCAGCCCTGGTGCGCCTCATCCAGCAACAGGTGGCGTTCGACTGTGCCCTGCTGCTCGGGGTGGGGCTGCGCCCCGTCTACCTCTACGACAACCTGCATCATCAGCGGGCCCTATTGTTCGACCGCTACCTCACCCGCCACTTCAGTCAGGATCCCTTCATGCAGGCGCTGGAGCAGGGGCTGGGTGCCGGGGTCTGGACCCTGGCGCAGGTGTCGCGGGGGCGGCTCGACCCCGAGTATCGCCACCACTTCTATCAGGCCACCGGCTGGCAGGAAGAGGTGGGGCTGATCCTGCCGGTGCGCGGCGGCCTCACCCTGATGCTGTTTCTGGGCCGCCTCGACAAGCGCAGCTCCCTCAGCCGTGACGAGCTGGCCAGGCTGGAGGCACTGTTCCCGCTGGTGCATTCGCTGTGTCGCCAGCACTGGCGGGAAGAGACACCCCGCCTGGCCCGCAGCCCGGTCAGGTCAGATGGCACTGACCTCAAGGGGGCGGTGGAGCAGGCTATCGCCAGTGTGGGGGGAGATCAACTAACCCGGCGGGAGCGCCAGGTGGCGGGTTTGCTGTTGCAGGGGCTGGATACCGAGGCCATTGCCGGTGCGCTCGGCATCGGCAGCGGCACGGTGAAGAATCACCGCAAGCACCTCTACGCCAAGTTGAACCTGCACTCCCGGGCCGAGCTGTTCAGCTTCTTCCTCAATCACCTCATCACGGCGCCAGCCGGCGCGCCCCCATAACGACACCACCCCGCCGGGGCGGGGTGGTTCAAATCATGGGCAACGCCGTCAGATGCGGCCCTGATAACGCAGCGGGAAGCGCCCCTGCCCATCGGGCTGGCCGAGGAAGGGGAGCCCCTGTTTCATCTGGTCCGGCAGCTCGGGACCCGGTTTCAGGGTGCCCTGGAACAGGTACTGGCGATTCGCCTGCAACTCCAGCTTGCCCAGCACCTGCACCGCCTCCGAGCCCTGCTTGATCTCGGCCACCAGCCGGGAGTCGAGACAGGTGAGCGTGATCTCGGGATCCCCCAGGGCCAGCTTGCCCGCCGGGGTGTCCGCCTGTGCGTCATACCAGTGAAGATCCCCGTAAAGGTTGTCGCACCAGGGAGTGCCCTGGGCAAACTGATCGATCTTGAGCTGCAACTGACCCGTCGCCGTCAACGGGAAGGGGGGTCTCATCGGCACCCTCTCCAGCACCCAGGGGGCAGGCGCATTCAGGGTGATGTCGCGCCCGAAAGCGGCACCGTTCCAACCCAGGATCCCCTGCCCGTTGAGTCCGCTGCGCTCGCCAAAGCGCACCGACACCTCGGGCGCCAGCCGCAGCAGGGACCAGCCATCGAGATCCCAGCGCAACTGGGTGAGGGACTCGCTGGCATATTGCACCCGGGCGGCCTGACCGCTCCAGAGGGTGCCGCTCACCCCCTCCAACCGCACCAGATTGGGGGGCAGCGGCAGATGGCGCACCACCAGGGATGCTGGCAACTGGGCCAACAGGAAACCGAGATAGGCCAGCAGGAAGAGACTGGCGATCACTATTTTTCGCTTCATTGGGAACGACTCAACTGCAAACGTCTGACCTTGACCAGCCCGGGGGCCAGCCCCTCGCGGGCCAGCTCGATGATCTGCACCTGGACGCCGTATTGATCCGAGAGGGTCGCAAGCCAGATCAGCAGATCATCGAACGGCACCGTGTCTATCCATACCTGCAGCTCCTGACCCTGGGGCTGCAAGCGGGCAATCTTGATCTTCTGGTTGAAGGCGGTGCGGTTCACCACGCCGTCCAGGGTACCGCCGGTATCGATCTGGCGCCCCTGTCCCCCCTGCATCGCCAGCACCTCCTGTCCCTTCTCCTTGAGCCAGGCCAGGGTCTGCTGCTGGTTCACCACCTGCCGCTCGCGCTCGGCAATGCGATTTGCCACCGGCTGCCAGATCGCCCAGTAGAAGAGCCCGATGAGCAGCACGCTGCCCCCCACCGCCACCAGCCGCTGCTCGCGGGCACTGATGCCGCGCCACCAGCTCTGCAGTTTGTCCATCATGACGACCTCCCCTTGAGCACCAGCGCCCCTTCGACCTTGCCTTCGGTGCTTCGCACCTCACCCTGCTGCACCTCGAAGCGCTTGCCCGCCAGCTCGCGGAAACGTTCGATCTCGGTGAAGCCGGGGGCCGTTACCTGCAACCTCAGCTCGCCCCGGGCTGCATCGAAGCGCAGCACCTCGGGCTTGAGGCCGGGCACCTCGGCAAACACCGGGGCCAGCTCGGTCAGGAGCAACAGGACGCCATCCTGGGGAGCCTGCCCCAACTGCTGGAGGTGCTGGGTCATCTGGCTGCGCACGTTGACGATGCGCGTCTCCCCCGGGAAGATCCGGGTGTAGACCTGCCGGATCTCCGCCTTGAGGGCCTTGTCCTGTTCCGCCAGCTGGTGCAGATGCACACCGCGCTGCACCAGGGCCACCAGCAACAATACGCCTGCCAGCACCGCCACCTTGCGCCACTGCAACCAGTAGCGGGCGTATTCGGTCTGGGGACGATAGGGCCCCTGCAACAGGTTGGCCTGGCAGGTCAGCGCCCCTTTTGCCAGCAACAGCATGGGCAGTTCCGGGTCAGCCTCCTGCCAGTTGCCCGCCGCCATGGCGGGGATGGGAGTATGGCAGTGCAGGGTGACGGGTTCGGTCTGCGCTGCCAGCAGCATGGCCAGCAGGGATTCCTCCGCCACTATGCCCTGACGGGGGCCCTGGCGGACCAGCCACTCCTCCCCCAGCTGCAGGGCTGACCAGCCATCGGCGACGAGCGGCAGTGCCAGCACGTCGGGCAGCAGGTGCAGGGTCTTGAGCCCTGCCTGCTCCAGCCAGCCGAGCCAGGAGTGCATCTTCCCCTTGTCCACCGCCATCAGATCCACCTCGCGGCCCTGATGGCCGAGCACCACCAGGTGCAGATCGTCCACGTCTGAGGCGATCTGCTCCTCCAGCAGATAGGGCAGGGCCGCCGCACTCTGGCGGCTGTATTTGCCCGGCAGATTGACCCGCCGGAAGATAAGATCGCTGCCGGGCACCAGGGTCACCACGGGGCGACCACTGGCACGCTCCTGCAGCTCGCCGAGGGCGTGCGCCGAGGCCAGGATGCCGGAGGCGATGATCTCCTGCTCCTGCGCCGACCAGACCAGCCAGTGCACTGGCTGCTGCGCATTGGTCCCCAGACGGATGACCAGACTCTCGCTCACTAATGTCTCTCCTGCCATGCCCGCTCCTCCCTCAGGGGGGGCGGGCGCACAGCCATGGGTTGCAGTCCAATCGGGGGATGCGCAGGGCAGCTGAAACCGCCCCACGCCCCCTTGTTATTCGGCGCCGCCGCTCAGGCGACGCAGCATCACCAGCTTGTTGTCCTTGCCACGCTGGAAGACGGTCTCAAGCCTGGCGCGGGTCTCCCCCACCTCCGCCAGCAGGCGGGCCTCGAAGAAGCTGCTCTTGATGTCCAGGGCACCATCCAGCCCGGTGATGGCACCCGGCTGAACCTGCAACTGCTCCGTCATCTCCTGCTTGTTCTTCCACCCCTTCTTGGGGCGGCTGGTCAGCACCCGCTTGGCATCGTCCAGCCCGATCTTCCCCTGGTAGAGCCCCACCAGCAGGGCCGCCTGCTCCGGCCGGATGGTGTTGATGTTCACCACCAGCTTGTCATTGGGCAGGGAGCACACATAGGGGGCCAACCGGGCGTACAGGCTGGCGCTCACCCCGCGCACCGCCCGCAATTCGTCGGTGCCCAGCATCCGCTGGTTAGCCACCAGGTAGGGGGGATTGAGTCCCTCGTAGTAGGCATCCTCGGCCCCGTTGCTCGAGACCAGCTGGGTATCCTTGTCGGTCCAGTCGCGGATGGCGTCCGTCAGCTGTACCGCTTCGTAATCATCCACCTCGAGCTGGGCGAGCAGGGCCCGGAACACCTTGAACTGGTAAGGCTGGGCCTCGAGATCGTCGCCGTTCTCCCCCTCCTTGAGGGGCACGCTCAGGCTGTTGAGGTTGAAGCAGGATTGCAGATCCCGCACCCGGCCCGAGAGAGTGCCATCCTCCACCGGGAAGACCCCGTCCTCCCGCGCCCAGTTTTGTCCCAG
Organism: Aeromonas sp. FDAARGOS 1418; assembly: GCF_019048585.1. NCBI lineage: Bacteria > Pseudomonadati > Pseudomonadota > Gammaproteobacteria > Aeromonadales > Aeromonadaceae > Aeromonas > Aeromonas sp. FDAARGOS 1418. Next base: position 194,086 of record NZ_CP077387.1, read on the forward strand.
ACTCACCCGATCCGGGTCATCCTTGAAGTCCTGGTTCAGCACCTTGATCACCAGGGCCTCCGCCGACATGGCATACCACCAGGCCTGCTTGCCCAGGGTGAGGTTGGCGGTGCGACGCAGCTCCAGTTGCAGGCGGCCGCTCATGTTGCTGGCGACGATCACCATCACCGCGAGGATGAGCAACACCACCAGCAGGGCCATGCCCCGCTGTCTGCTGGGGGCCAAAGGAGGGCGGGGGCGCTTAATTGCCATTGTCCGCTCGCTGGCCACCAGCACCGATCAAGAACTGGCGACGTCGAATAGTGCCGTCATCCTCCGTGACGGACAGGGGAAAACGACGATCAGTTACCATTCTCTGCCCTCTGGCCACCGGCTCCGATCAGGAACTGGCGACGGATGGTGCCGTAGTCTTCAAGCTCCAGCTCCACCGCCAGCCCGTAGGGCAGCAGGTCGCGTTGGGTCCACTCTTCCTTCCACTGTCCCTTGTCGTAGAAATAGAGGCGCAGCGCCGTCACGCCGGTCAGCACGGGCTGAATGCGCGGCTCGGTGCCAATGGCCGGATCCGGATAGAGGTAGCTCAACCGCTCCAGGGTCTGCCCCTTGAGACGCCAACCCACTCGTTGCAGGCCGGAGCGCGGCAGTATGCCGTCCGGATTGAGCCAGCCGCCGCGAATGAAGGCCATGCCCCAGTCGTCGCTCTGCTGGCCGAAGCGGGACGCCGCCAGCAGCACCTTGTTGTTTTCGCCGTCGATGCGACCGCTGCGCGGCACCATCTGGGTGACGTCCCGCTCCAGCAGGCTGAAGGCGAGCTGCAGTTCCGAAAGGCGGGCCTCCTTGCGCTTGGCAACCTCGTCGCTGGTCAGCACCCCTTGCAGCACCTGATAGGCCCCCAGGCTCAGGGTGGCGAAGATGGCAATGGCCACCAGCATCTCAAGCAGGGTAAAGCCGCGGTGGCGCGATGGGCGGGGGTTGCTCTGGATCATCGGCTGACACCGGCTCCGGATCATGGACGCACGTTGATGAATGTTCATCGGCTGAGATAGGTCCGGATCATGGCCACCGGGCTGTCGGCCTTGGGCGCAGTGCGCACTTCCATGTCCAGCGCCCTGAAGTTGCTGTCCGCCGTGGCGACGCCGCGATAGCGCCAGTACCAGGTCTGCCCGGCCATCTCCTCGTCCCCTTCCACCCAGCTGTCTCCCGGCCATTTGCCTTCGAGCTTCTGCTGCACCAGCTGATTCTCCACCACCCAGGTCGCCAGGGTCTTCTGCTCCAGATAATTGAGGCCGGCCAGGTGTTCGCTCGCGGTCTTCATCACCGCCAGCCCGGCGATGGCAAACACCGCCAGGGCCACCATGACCTCCAGCAGCGTCATGCCGCGCACCCGGGCGGGGCCGCCCGACAGAGCGGTGCGACGCGCTAGAGCGCCCCCTGCGGGCCTGGCGCTCCTCACTCTTCTTCCTCTTCATCCTGCAACAGGGAGAGACGACCGAACTCGTCCCCCCTGACGGTGCGCAGGTAGTGCAGATCCTCGTCCTGCTGGCTCAGGGTCAGCACGAAGGGAGAGAGCTCTCCCCCCGGAAAGACCAGGATCTGGGGTGTCCGCTCGCGCTCGTCCCGACCCTGCTCCTGGCGTTCGTCCGACGCAGTACGCCAGTTGAAACCTTCCAGCTCCACCGCCAGGGTCATCCCCTCCGGCAACGTCACCGGCCCCAGCAACTTGTCACCGGTCAGGGCGCGCCACTTGCGATCCTTGGGATCCCGGGACATAAACTGCCAGCCGTTCTCCTCGACCCGCAGCCCCAGCAGCCTGCCATCCATCACCGAATACTCCTGGGCCTGCTGCAGGGTCGCCATGAAGCGGCGCGCCTGCTTGTCGAGCTCCCGATCCCCCCTGGCGCCCCCCATGCTGAGGGTGACGGCGGTCGCCACCAGTCCCATCAACATGGCGACCAGCAACACCTCCAGCAGGGTAAAACCGGCCTGGTGACGGGCCGAAGAGGCCACCTTCATTCAGGCAGCCCCGGGGTGGCGCAGTGAGCACGACGCGGCGGAATCACTTATTGGAAGTCCTTCAGGTTCCAGTTGCCGATGTCGTCATCGGTCCCGGCTTCGCCGTCCATCCCCATGGAGAAGATGTCGATCTTGCCGAACTGGCCCGGGCTCAGCAGCTGGTACTGGTTGCCCCAGGGATCCTGCGGCAGGCGCTTGATGTAGCCCCCTTCACGGTAGCTGCGCGGCTCAGGGGATGCGGTCGGCTTGTTGACCAGGGCATCCAGCCCCTGCTCGGTGGTCGGGTAGCGGTTGTTGTCCAGCTTGTACATGTCGAGGGCGTTTTCCAGCGCCACTATGTCGGAGACCGCTTTTTGCTGATCCGCCTTCTCCTTGTTGCCCATCAGGTTGGGCACCACCAGGCTGGCCAGGATCCCCAGGATCACGATGACCACCATCACTTCCAGCAGGGTAAAACCCGATTGACGACGCTTTTGCATGACTGACTCCCTAACGAAATGAGATGGCATGAGCCATCAACGATTAACTGTTAAACCACGATCGTTCGATTGAATTTGCAGGTTCGAATGGCGAAGCCTATTCGGGCACCCGACCCTCACAGATTCACCATGTTGTTGAGCTCCAGGATCGGCTGCAGGATCGACATCACGATAAACAGCACCACCCCGGCCATGGAGACCACCAGCATGGGCTCGAACACCCCGAGGGCGATGTTCACCTGGGTTTCGAACTCCCTGTCCTGGTTGTCCGCCGCCCGCTCCAGCATGCTGTCGAGCTCGCCGCTCTGCTCGCCCGAGGCGATCATGTGCAGCATCATGGGCGGAAAAATTCTGGTTTCATCCAGCGACTTGCGCAGGCTGGTCCCCTCCCGCACCCGCTCGGTGGCCTCACCGATGCGCATGCGGGCATAGTCGTTTGAGAGCACTTCCCCGGCGATCTTCATTCCCTCCAGCAGGGGGACGGCGCTGGCGTTGAGGATGCTCAGGGTGCGGGCAAAGCGGGCGGTGTTGAGACCGCGGCTGACCCGACCGATCACCGGCAGGCGCAGTATCACCTGGTGCCAGCGACGACGACGCTTGTCGTCGGTCAGCCACCAGCGCCAAATCAGACCGCCAATGCCAAGGAGCAGCAGGAACCAGAGGCCGTAGTGCTGCAACAGCTCGCTGGTGCCGATGAGGAAACGGGTGGTGCCCGGCAGTTGCTGGCCCATGTGTTCGAACTGGGCCACCACCTTGGGCACCACGGCGGTGAGCAGTATGGAGATGACCCCCACCGCCACCAGGGTGAGGACGATGGGATAGATCATCGCCTGCAGCAGCTTGGTGCGCATGTGCTGGCGCTGCTCGGTGTAATCGGCGAGACGGTTGAGCACCTTCTCCAGGTGACTGGACTTCTCGCCGGCCGCCACCATGGAGCGGAACAGCTGGTCGAACACATGGGGGAAGGCCCCCAGCGAATCGGCCAGGGAATACCCCTCCACCACCTTGCTGCGCACCGTCGCCACCAGGCTGCGCAGGTGGGCCTTCTCGCACTGCTCGGCGACCGCCTTGAGGGCCTCTTCGATGGTGAGACCGGCCCCCACCAGGGTCGCCAGCTGGCGGGTGATGAGGGCCAGTTCTGCGGTGGAGGCACCACGGCGAAACAGCACGAAGCGGTTCGCCTCCCGCTTGGCCTTCTCGGTGGTCTCGTTCACCTCGAGGGGGGTCAGCCCCTGCTCGCGCAGCAGCTGGCGCACCTGGCGGGCGGAATCCCCTTCCAGCACGCCGCTCTTGTTGCGCCCCTTGCCGTCGAGGGCCTTGTATTCAAATGCCGCCATCTCAGTCTTCCCGGGTCACGCGCAGCACCTCTTCGAGGCTGGTCTGCCCCTTGAGCACCTTGTCGATGCCGTCGCGGCGGATGCTGGGGGTGTGACCCCGGATCAGCCGCTCGATGGCGAGCTCGCCGCTGGCGCTGTGGATCGCCTCGCGCACCGCCTCGTCCACCACCACCAGCTCGTGGATGCCGGTCCGGCCGCGATAGCCGGTGTGGTTGCACTGCTCGCAGCCCACCGGACGCCAGATCTGCTGATCCGGCGCAAGCTCGATGCCCATGGCCAGACGCTCCTGCTCGGTGACAGGGTGCGGTGCGCGGCAGTCCGGGCAGAGGGTACGCACCAGCCGCTGGGCCAGTACCGCCAGGAGCGACGAGGAGAGCAGGAAGGGCTCGATCCCCATGTCCCGCATCCGGGTGATGGCGCCGATGGCGGTGTTGGTGTGCAGGGTCGACATCACCAGGTGACCGGTGAGGGATGCCTGCACCGCGATCTGGGCGGTCTCGAGGTCACGGATTTCCCCCACCATCACCACGTCCGGATCCTGGCGCAGAATGGCGCGCAGGCCCCGGGCGAAGGTCATGTCCACCTTGCTGTTGACCTGGGTCTGGCCCACCCCTTCGAGGTCATATTCGATGGGGTCTTCGACGGTCAGGATGTTGCGATCCCGGGAGTTGATCTCCGAGAGGGCCGCATAGAGGGTGGTGGACTTGCCCGAACCGGTCGGGCCCGTCACCAGGATGATGCCGTGGGGCTTGCGAATGAGCTCGCTGATGATGTTGCGGTTGGCCAGCGTCATGCCGAGCTGCTTGAGCTCGAGGCGCACGTTGTTCTTGTCGAGCAGTCGCAATACCACCCGCTCGCCGTAGCTGGAGGGCATGGTGGAGACCCGCACGTCCACCGCCCGGCCGCCGATGCGCAGTGAGATGCGGCCATCCTGGGGCACCCGCTTCTCGGCGATGTCCATGCGCGACATGACCTTGATGCGCGACACCAGCAGGGAGGCGAGTTTGCGATGGGGGCGCAGGATCTCCCGCAGCACCCCATCGATGCGAAAACGGATCACCAGGGCCCGCTCGAAGGTCTCGATGTGGATGTCGGACGCCTCTTCTTTTATCGCCTCGCTCAACATGGCATTGATGAGGCGAATGATGGGGGCGTCGTCGTCGGCATCCAGCAGATCCTCGCTCTGGGGCAGCTCTTCGGCCAGGGCAAAGAAGTCCATCTCGTTGCCGAGATCCTCCATCAGCTGACGCGCCTCGGAGGAGTCACGCTGATAGTGGGCCATCAGGAGCGTCTCGAACTCGTCGTTGCCAAGCTGCTCCACCGCGAAGGCACAGCCCGCCACCCGTCGCACCTCCAGCAGGGTCTGGGGGGAGATCCCCTGACGACAGAGCAGCACCGGGGCACCCTGGCGCTCGGTCAGGATGGCCCCGAAGTTGCGGGCAAACGCGAACGGCAGTTCCGGCAGGGGAGCCGGCAGCTCGCTGCCATCGAGCTGGTAGGCGGCCATCAGGGCTTGCTCTGCACGAAGGGCTGCTCCTGCACCTGGGCGCGCACGCCGGTGGCGGTCGCCTGCTGCTGGGCCTGCATTCTCTGGATCTGCTGCTGCACCTCGGGGGACATCATCACGTCCTGGCCATAGGCGGGCAGCACCTGGCGAGCCGGCGAGGTGGCATAGCCCTCTTCCGCAGCCCGGCTCAGCTGTTCGGCCCTGAACAGGGTGTACTTGTTGCTGGAGACCCCGGAGTAGACATTGGCGTCACGCAATATGGTCGGGCGGATGAAGACCATCAGGTTGCGCTTGGCGGTGGAGGTCTTGGAGGAACGGAACAGGTAGCCCAGCACCGGAATGTCCCCGAGCAGGGGCACCTTGGAGATCTGCTCCTGGGTCTGTTCGTCCATCAGGCCACCCAGCACCACTGTCTCGCCGCTCTTGACCAGCACGGCGTTCTTCACGGTGCGGGTATCGAAGGTGGGGCCCAGGTTGGCGGTCCCGGTCGCCTGCTTCTGTGCCACGCTGGAGACCTCCTGCTCGATGTTGAGCAGCACGGAATCTCCTTCGTTGATCTGGGGCGTCACCACCAGCTTGGTCCCCACCGTCTTGCGCTCTATGGTGTTGAACACCTGATCGCTGGTGGTGGAGCTCTGGGAGCCGCTCTGCACCGGCACTTCCTGACCGACGTTGAAAGAGGCCTCCTTGTTGTCCATGGTGACGATGCTCGGGGTGGAGAGGATGTCGTTCTTGCTGTTGGTGGAGAGCGCCGTCACCAGCGCCGCCCAGTCTCCGTGATAGAAGCCTGCCGCCATGCCGCTGAAGCTGCCCGCCAGGGATGACAGGCCGTCGGTGTTGCCGTTGTCTTTGTAATCCTTGGCGGCGATGGCCAGGGAGCCGATGGGCAGACCGGTGTCGGTGAACTGGGTGCCGCCGCCATTGGTGTTGGCCCACTGCACCCCGAGGTTCATGCCGTCACCATCCGATATCTCGACGATGATGGCCTCCACCAGCACCTGGGCACGGCGAATGTCGAGCTTGGCGATGACCTGCTCCAGCTCGGCCATCACGTCCGGCTGGGCGGTGATCACCAGGGCATTGGTGGTCTCGTCGGCGGAGATGGCGAGCTGGCCGCCGCCGATGCTGGCACCGCCCGTGGCCGTGGCAGCCGCCCCGCCCTTCTTGTCGGCGGCGATGCTGGAGCTGACCCCCTTGAGGACGTCCACCAGATCCTTGGCCTTGCCATATTTCAGGTAGAAGACCCGGGTGTTGCCCTGGCTCTGCAGATCCCGGTCGAGCTGGCGCACCATCTGGATGATGCGGGCACGGGCCTTGGGCTCGCCGCTGATGACCACGGAGTTGGTGCGCTCGTCGGCCACCACCTTGGGGGAGAGCAGCAGCGAGGCGTTGGCCCCCTGATTGCTGCCATCCTTGTTGAGGTTGGTCACCAGCCGCACCATCTCGCCGGCGGAGGCGAACTTGAGCTTGATGACGTCCATGTCCTGATCCCCCGCCTTGTCCACCCGGCGAACCACCTCCACCAGGCGGTTGACGACGGCGGCGCGGCCAGTGATGAGCAGCACGTTGGAGGGCTCGTAGTGGACCACGTTGCCGCCGCCGGCGTTGTCGTTCAGCTGACGCAGCAGGGGGGCCAGTTCACGGACCGAGACATTGCGCACCGGTACCACCCGGGTCACCATCTCGTCACCCACGCCGGGGTTGGTGTCATCCACCACGGGGATGGCCGAGGTCTTGGCATCCTTGGAGCGCACTACCTTGAGCACGCCGTTGTTCATGGGCACCACGGCAAAGCCGTAAACGTCGAGCACGCTCAGGAAGAACTGGTAGTACTGATCCTCGTTGAGCAGGTCATAGCTGCGCACGTTGATCTTGCCGCGTACCGATGGCTCTATGATGATGGTTTTGTTCAGGTTCTTGCCGACCGTGTTGATGAACTCCTCGATGTCGGCGTTCTTGAAACTGGCGGAATACTCGGTGGCCCAGGCAGAACCGGCCATCATCAAGGCTGCCGCCATGGTGGCCAGACGCCAGCCCTTCCCTTTATTTGTCATTCTTGGTGCTACTCCAATTCATTATTCTGACAAGCCGACATAGACGTCGTAGAGCTGTCCTTGCCGCTCGACGGTGACGGTCATTTCCGTGGCGCCCGCCACCTGCTGCATCGCCTGCATGGCCTGGGCGTTGTCACGCAGATCCAGGCCGTTGATGCTGACCGCCAGATCGTTGGCGACCAGTCCGAGTTGATTGAACAGTTCCGGATTGCGACCCGGGTTGAGGCGATAGCCGGTCATGCGACCGTCCACCCGGACCGGAGAAATGTTGAGGTAATCGGTGATCTTGCCCGGGTTGCCCAGCAGTTCGCTGCGCACGGAGGAGAGTCCCTCCTGGCGGGCCGGTTTGGGCAGGGGCTTGCCATACTCTTCCCCGTCCAGCATCAGGGTCTCGTCACGGCCGTCCCGGGCGATGATGACCCGATCGGCAAACACCTGGCGTATCCTGGCCTGGGTACCGTCGATGTAGTCTCCGATGCCGTAAGAGTTCTGTGTCCCGTTGTGGGCGATGATGGCGATGGACTTGGCGGGATCCGAGCTTGCCAGCACCCCGTTGAGCTGGGCGTTGAGCTGGGTTTTCGGGGCATCCGCCGCCACCGTCTCTGCCGCCTTGTCCGCCTGGGGTTGCAGCGCCTTGCCAAAGAGAGAGAGGCGGCTGAGGTTGCCAAGATCGAGGCGATCGCCGCCACTCCCCTGCACCGAGGTGACCGAGGGTTGCCAGGGGGTCAGGGGAGCGGGCTGGGCCAGTTCGTACAGGCGCCAGGTGAGCACGGCACACTGCTGGGCCAGCAACAGCAGCAGAAGCCAGAACAGGGGCTGGCTGAAACGGGAGAGTGGCATGGCCTTGCAGCGAGCCAGAAGGGAAGTCAACAAATCATCCCTGAACGGTAGCGTCATCTTTCTCAAAATTGTCTGGCATCCAAGTCGGTTGGCTATTGTGTACGGCAATGGACCCAGAGACAACCGACCGGATGGGACCAAGGGGTGAAAATTCAGTTTCCGTCACACCCGGATGCCCCCTGTTTCTATCCCGGGGCCCGCCTCTGGTATAATCAGGCACCTTTTCAGCCATCCCGGAGCCGAACCATGTCGAATCCAGCACAAAGCAGCACCCAGGTCCGTCTCGACAAGTGGCTGTGGGCCGCCCGCTTTTACAAGACCCGCAGTCTGGCGCGGGATCAGATCGACGGCGGCAAGGTGCACTACAACGGCCAGCGCACCAAGCCGGGCAAGGCGGTCGAGGTCGGCGCCCTGGTGCGATTCTGGCAAGGCCAGGACGAGCGGGAGGTGCGGGTGCTCGAGGTGAGCGAGCAGCGCAAATCCGCCCCGCTGGCCCAGCAACTCTATGAAGAGACAGAGGCCAGCCTGAAGAAACGGGCCGAAAACAGCGAAGCCCGCCGCTTCAACAGCCAGTTTGCCCCAAGCCCGGAGCGCCGACCCGACAAGCAGGAGCGACGCCAGCTTATCCGGGTCAAGCAATCCTAATCCGCGTCTGTGGCCCCTTTATGACGACAGGTGGAGGAATTAGTTCCTAACCACCTGTTTAACAATGTGTTTATTTTTCCCCAAGAACATCCTAGGAAACCATGATGAGTAACCAAGACCTCCTGTATCGCTATCTGTTCGAAGAGTACGAAGTGCGTGGGGAGCTGGTCCAGCTGGATCGTACCTACCGCCACATCATCGACGCCCAGAACTACCCGGTACAGGTGCAGCACCTGCTGGGCGAGCTGCTGGTTGCCACCAGCCTGCTGACCGCCACCCTCAAGTTCGAAGGCTCCATCACGGTGCAGCTGCAGGGGGACGGTCCGGTGCGTCTGGCCGTCATCAACGGCGACAACAACCAGCAATTGCGCGGCGTTGCACGCTATGAAGGGGAACTGCCGACGGACGGCAAGCTGCAAAGCCTGATTGGCAACGGCCATCTGGTCATCACCATCACCCCGGATCAGGGAGAGCGCTATCAGGGCATCATCGCTCTGGAGGCCGACACCCTGGCGGCCTGTCTGGAGCACTACTTCGCCCAGTCCGAACAACTGGCCACCCGCCTCTGGATCCGCACCGGCCACCACGAGGGCGAGCCCCGTGCGGCGGGCATCCTGCTGCAGGAGCTTCCGGCCCAGAGCGAGGATCACAGCGAAGATTTCGACCACCTGGTCCAGCTCACCACCACCATCAAGGACGAAGAGCTGTTCGGTCTGGACGCGGAAGAGATCCTCTACCGCCTCTACCACCAGGACAAGGTACGGGTGTTCGATCCCCAGGCCATCGAGTTCCGCTGCACCTGCTCCCGCGCCCGTTGCGAAGGGGCCTTGCTGCAGATAGACAAGGAAGAAGCGGTATCCATGGTGCAGGAGCTCGGCAAGATCGACATGCACTGCGATTACTGCGGCGCCCACTACGAATTCGACGGGATAGACATCGAAACCCTGTTCAGCAGGGCTCCCGGTAATGATGCAAACCAGTTACACTAATCAAAGGCGGGCAAAACCCGCCTTTAACTTAAATAACAAAAAAATACCCTATTTTATAAAGTTTGATGGCGATCGCTAAAAACTACCACCTAGGTGGTAGCATGAACGTCAGATAGAACCCTACACACCTCTGAACCCAGGAGAATACAATGACAATCGTGGTAGAACCCACCCTGGCCCAACAACTGAAGCTGGACCAATACGGTATCAAAAACAGCCAGGAAATCGTTCGCAACCCCTCCTATGAGCAGCTTTTCGCTGAAGAGACCCGCTCAGACCTTGAGGGCTTCGAACGTGGCGTCGTCACCGAGCTTGGCGCCGTCAACGTCAACACCGGCATCTTCACCGGCCGCTCCCCTAAAGATAAATATATCGTCAAAGATGCCACTACCCAGGATACTGTGTGGTGGTCTGACCAGGGTAAAAACGATAACAAGGCGATCACCCCGGAAGTGTGGTCACATCTGAAAGGGCTGGTCACCAAACAGCTCTCCGGCAAGCGTCTGTTCGTGGTGGACGGCTTCTGCGGCGCCAACCCGGACACCCGCCTGGCAGTGCGCATCATCACCGAGGTGGCCTGGCAGGCGCACTTCGTGAAGAACATGTTCATCCGCCCGAGCGAAGAGGAGCTGAAGACCTTCAAACCGGACTTCGTGGTGATGAACGGTGCCAAGTGCACCAACCCGAACTGGAAGGAGCAGGGTCTCAACTCCGAGAACTTCGTCGCCTTCAACATGACCGAGAAGATGCAACTCATCGGCGGCACCTGGTACGGTGGCGAGATGAAGAAAGGCATGTTCTCCATGATGAACTACTTCCTGCCCCTGCGCGGCATCGCCTCCATGCACTGCTCCGCCAACGTGGGCAAGGATGGGGACGTGGCCATCTTCTTCGGCCTCTCCGGCACCGGCAAGACCACCCTCTCCACCGATCCCAAGCGTCAGCTGATCGGCGATGACGAGCACGGCTGGGATGATCACGGCGTGTTCAACTTCGAAGGGGGCTGCTACGCCAAGACCATCAAGCTCTCCGAAGAGGCCGAGCCGGACATCTACCACGCCATCCGCCGCGATGCGCTGCTGGAGAACGTGACCGTGGCCGCCGATGGCACCATCGACTTCGACGACGGTTCCCGCACCGAGAATACCCGGGTCTCCTACCCCATCTATCACATCGACAACATCGTCAAGCCGGTCTCCAAGGCGGGTCACGCCACCAAGGTGATCTTCCTGACCGCAGACGCCTTCGGTGTGCTGCCCCCGGTCGCCAAGCTGACCAAGGAGCAGACCAAGTACCACTTCCTGTCCGGCTTCACCGCCAAGCTGGCCGGTACCGAGCGCGGCATCACAGAGCCGACCCCGACCTTCTCCTCCTGCTTCGGCGCGGCTTTCCTCAGCCTGCACCCGACCAAGTACGGCCAGGAGCTGGTGAAACGGATGGAAGCGGCAGGGGCTGAAGCCTATCTGGTCAACACCGGCTGGAACGGCACAGGCAAGCGGATCTCCATCAAGGATACCCGTGGCATCATCGACGCCATCCTGGATGGTTCCATCGAGAAGGCGCCGACCAAGGTACTGCCGGTGTTCAACCTGGAAGTGCCGACCGAGCTGCCGGGCGTCAACCCCGCCATCCTGGATCCGCGAGACACTTACGCCGACCAGGCCGAGTGGGATGCCAAGGCGGCCGATCTGGCCGGGCGCTTCATCAAGAACTTCGAGCGCTTCACCGACAACGACGAAGGCAAACGCCTGGTCGCGGCGGGCCCGCAGTTGTAAGAAACGCGCCTCGCGTCTCGCCATCCCGTACCGGTCAGCCCTGCTGGCCGGTATTTTTTTGGCCGATGCGCGGCATATGGCTCCCGCCAAGCCTTGCCTTGACGGCCCTTGCGCGTTAGATTCAGCCAAACTTTATACAATATACAATTTTGCAACCTGCCCGTGACCCCAGCATGACCCCACCTTACAAGACCCGAACCCAGATGGTGATGGAGAACCTCCGCGGCCGGATATTGCGTGGCGAGTTTGCAGCGGGCGCCCCCCTGCGCCAGGACGCCATCGCCAAGGAGCTGGCGGTGAGCCGCATCCCGGTGCGGGAGGCCCTGATGCAACTGGAAGCCCAGGGGCTGGTGAAGTTCGAGGCCCATCGCGGCGCCGTGGTGACCATGCTGGATGCCTCGGCCATCGAGGAGCTCTTTTATTTGCGGGCACTGCTCGAAGCCGATACCCTGTTCCACGCCGTCGACCTGATGACGGAGGAGACCTTCGCCCAGGCGCAAGCCATCCTCGCCCAGTTTGATCTGGCGCTGGAGTCTGGCACCCAGATCGAACACTGGGCCGAGTTGAATCACCGCTTTCACGCCACCCTCTACCAGGCAGCCAATCGCCCCCAGGCACTGGAACTGATCGCCCAGATCAATCTGAGCTGCGACCGCTATGTGCGTTTCGAACTGCTGTTCGCCCAGGGCGGCGTGGACAAGGCCGAGCGGGAGCACGCCCGACTCCTTGAACTGTGCCGCGCCCGGCGCAAGCACGAGGCAGTGGTACTGCTCAAGCAACACATCGAGGCGGCAGGCCAGTCGATCAGACAGATCCTGGCAAGCGGCCACCATCAATGAACACTCACATCACCACAAGCTGGCAATAACGACATGAACCATTTCGAGATTATTGAAACCCGCGTCGCCCAGGTCAGGGCCACACTGGCCACGCTGGAGCTGGACGCCTTCATCGTTCCCCACGACGACGAGCATCTGGGGGAGTACATTCCCGCCTATGCCGAGCGGCTGGACTGGATCACGGGTTTCAACGGCTCCGCCGGGCTCGCCATCATCCTGGCGCATCGGGCGGCCCTGTTCATCGACGGTCGTTATACCGTGCAGGCCCGCATGCAGGCGCCGGCCGAGCTGTTCGAGTTTCTCCACCTCAATGAAGACCCCCACGTGCAGTGGCTGGCGGAGCAGTTGCCCTCAGGCTCCCGGGTCGGCTTCGATGCCCGCCTGCACAGCCTGGCCTGGTATCAGAACGCCAACGCCGTGCTGGCCGATCACGGCATCGAGCTGGTGCGCATCGACGAGAACCCCATCGATCTGCACTGGAGCGATCGTCCCGCTCCGACCAAGAGCCCTGTCATCCTCTACAGCGAGGAGCTGGCGGGCCAGTCCAGCCAGGCCAAGCGCGAAATGCTGGCCAGCGATCTGCGCAAGCGCGGGCTGGATGCGGTGTTGCTGACCCAGGCCGAGCCCATCAACTGGCTGCTCAACCTGCGTGGTCGCGACGTGGAACGCCTGCCGGTGGTGCTGGGCTTTGCGGTGCTCTACGCCAACGCCACCATGGATTTCTTCGTCGACACCGACAAGATCGACTGCTTCGCCTTCAGCCAGCACGTGGGGCAGGATGTCTCCGTCTACCCCATCGACAAGCTGGGTGACGTGTTGCAGCGCATCGGCGAGGATCAGCAGAAGGTGCTGGCCGACCCCAACACCGCCAACGCCTGGACCCAGCTCGTGATGGAAGAGGCGGGCGCCATTCTGGTGGCCGGCCAGGATCCCACCATGCTGCCCAAGGCGTGCAAGAACCCCGTGGAGCTGGCCGGCATGCGTGCCGCCCACCTGCGCGACGGCGTTGCCGTCACCCGCTTCCTGGCCTGGCTGGATCGCCTGATCGCCAGCGGCGAGTTCGACGGTGTGGACGAAGGCACCCTGGCCGACCAGCTGGAAGCCTTCCGCCACGAGCAGGAGCACTATGTGGAGCCGAGCTTCGACACCATCTCGGCACTCGGCCCCAACGCCGCCATGTGCCACTACCGCCACACCAACGGTACCCCGCGCGCCTTCGGCCAGGACAGCATCTATCTGGTGGACTCCGGCGCCCAGTACCTGGACGGCACCACCGACATCACTCGCACCGTCAAAGTGGGTGAGCTGACCGACGAACACAAGGCGATGTTCACCCGGGTACTGCAGGGTCACATCGCGCTGGATCAGGCCCGCTTCCCCCGTGGCACTGCCGGCATCCAGCTCGACGTGCTGGCCCGCATGCCCCTGTGGCAGGCCGGTTACAACTACGACCATGGCACCGGCCACGGGGTCGGCCACTTCCTCAGCGTGCACGAAGGTCCGCAGCGCATCGCCCCCAAGGGCAGCCTGGTGGCCCTGCAGCCGGGCATGGTGCTCTCCAACGAGCCGGGCTACTACCGGGAAGATGCCTTCGGCATCCGCTGTGAAAACCTGGTGGTGGTGACCGAGCAGGAAGCCCGTGGCGAGCTGACGATGCTGGGCTTCGAGCGACTGACCTATGTGCCGTTCGACATCCGCCTCATCGATCGCAGCCTGCTGAGCCCGGCGGAGTTCCGCTGGATCAACGAATACCATGCGGAGGTCTACCGCCGCCTGAGCCCGCTGCTGGAGGGCGAGGATCTCGCCTGGCTGGAGCAGGCGACCAGCCTCCTCTGATGACACAGGGCCTGCGGGCCCTGTTTCTTTATCCGCGGCATGCCACAAATGCCCCCTTGCATCGACTCCCCGCCCCTTCTACCCTGTGCCTCCTTTTTGGCTGCCCCGCAGCAGAGACCCGATGAGAGGAGCCCCGATGCACTCGTCCCCCGTATTGCGCCTTGCCACCCACACCGACATGCACGCCATCTGGCAGATAGATGCCGATGTCTTCGGCGAGGATGTCTACCCCGGTTTCTTCTTTCGCCAGGCCATGGATCTGTGGCCCGAACTGCTGGTCGTCGCGGAGCGGGAAGGCCGGCTGCTGGGCTATGCCCTGGGCGGGCTTGGTCAGGATCGGTCGCAGGGCTGGCTGCTCTCCCTCGCGGTGCGTCCCGAAGCGCGCGGCTTCGGCCTGGCCGAGCAAATGATGTTGCAGGTGGAGCAGGGACTGCTGAAACTGGAAGTTGAGCGGGTCAGACTGACCGTTGATCCCGCCAATCCGGCCCAGCGCCTCTACTTCAGGCTGGGTTATCAGCAGTTGGCAGAAGAGAGAGGCTACTTCGGGCCAGGCGAGGATCGCCTGCTGCTGGAAAAAGCCCTGACCTGACCATCCACCACCGGCACGAGAGCCTTCCGGCCACATAATTGGTTACACTTTGCGGGTTTAATGCGCAATCTGGTTGGCGTAAAGTGCAATTCATCACCAGATTAATCCGATGCCCGCCCAGGAGGCCCATCATGTTCAAACGTATTGCTCTCGTCACCCTGCTGGCGGCCACCACCGCCATCACCGGCTGTGCCAACAGCGACGTCTACTCCGGCGATGTCTACACCAAGGATCGCGCCAAGCAGGTACAGACCGTCAGCTATGGCACCATCCTCTCCACCCGCCCCGTCAAGATCCAGGCCGATGAGAACTCCCTGATCGGCACCATTGGCGGTGCCGTGGTCGGCGGCCTGCTCGGCAGCACCATAGGCGGCGGTCGTGGCAGTGACATCGCGGCGGCCGGTGGCGCCATCGCGGGTGCGGCGGCCGGCAAGGCGGCAGGGGACAAACTCAACCAGGTTGACGGGGTCGAGCTCGAGATCAAGAAAGAGAACGGCGAATCCATCGTGGTGGTACAAAAGGCCAGCCCCACCTTTGTGCCTGGCGCCCGGGTCCGCATGACCCAGGGCAACGGCACCATCAACGTGGCCGTGGTGAACTGATAGCGCCGCTCAAGGTGCAACTGCCATAAAAAAGGTGAGCCCGGGCTCACCTTTTTGCGCTCTGCACCACTTAAGATTCACTCCCCCAGATGCAGCCAGGCCGCGATGGACAGCAGCAGGCCCACCAGGTCGGCATGGTGGAACAGGGCATGCAGTGATGCACGATCCCCGGATACCTGCATCATCAGACGCTGTTGCGCCTGCAGGTCGGCCAGCCAGGAGGGGGGCACCGTCAGCGTGCCTGCTGCCTCGGCAACCAGGGATACCCCCTCGAGCAGGGCATGCAGCGCCCGTTGTTGTTCGCCAGCATCGCCACTCTCGAGCCAGAGCTGCTCATGATGCTGCCAGTGCTGCAGACCCAGGGTAATGCAGGCCTTCTGATCTTTGCTCTCAATCCCTTGCAGGGGCTGCACGGTCAGTGGCTTGCCAAGCCCAGCCAGCCTGTATCCGCGCTGCGCCTTGGACTGGGCACCCAGCCGCAATCCTCCCAGCGCCGCCAGCTTGCTCGCCAGGGTGAACAGGGCGCGGGCATCGCCGGATTTCAGCTCCAGCTCCAGCTCGTCGAGCTCGGTACGCCCCAGGGCACCGACAATCTCCCCCTGATCCCAGGCCAGCTCGATCTCGGCATCTCCGAATGCGATCAGCCAGTGGCGGCGCAGGAAATCGGTGCTGAACTGGGCCACCAGACGGCTCTGGAGTTCATCGCGCACTGCCAGACTCGGCCAGATATCGGCAGGAAAGGCAGACAGGGTCGGAATGATGCCCTCTACCGGGGTGTTGTACTCGGGTCTGGCGTGCAATCCGCCCACGACCTGCCCCCGGCACTTGATGGTCTGCTCGGAAAAATCATCGCTGCGACGAATGCGCAACCCCATCTCGAGCCCACGCAAACCCAGATCGGGCGTGTCGAAATAGACGTTGCCAAGAGCGGCTTGATTGGAAGAGATAATCTCTAGTGAATTCAGAAGGTTGGAGAGGGATTCTTGAATATTGCTGGTGACGAAAAACTTTATCTCGATCTCAGTTTGCATAGTCATTCCGGGCTGGCGGGCAACTTTGGGGGGCATGTTCAGGGTCGCGAGGATATAATGCCAGCGACAGTTCACGATTAATTCACGGTTTTATTGATGGCACAGTTCGGTTACCATGCGCCCCTCATAAAATCGTATCGAGTGTTTTTTCACCGACACAGGTTTGGCCATGCCAGTAAATACTATTTTGGGTCTTTTTGCCAAGTCCCCCATCAAGCCGCTGCAGAAGCATATCGTCAAGGTTCACGTGTGCTGCGAACAGCTCATTCCCTTCTTTGATGCCGTTGCCGAAGACCGCTGGGAAGATGCCGAGAAGATCCGGCAACAGATCGCCCAGCTGGAAAAAGAAGCGGACATCCTCAAGCGCGAAATCCGCTTGAAACTCCCTCGCGGCCTGTTCCTGCCGGTCGCCCGTACCGATCTGCTGGAGCTCTTGACCCAGCAGGACAAGATTGCCAACCGTGCCAAGGATATTTCCGGTCGCATGCTTGGCCGCAAGATGGAATTCCCCACCGAGATGCGCGCCGATTTCATGGCCTATCTCAAACGCTGTATCGATGCGACCGCCCAAGCCGAAAAAGCCATCGGAGAACTCGATGAGCTGCTCGAAACCGGCTTTAAAGGACGTGAAGTTGAAATGGTTGCCGAGATGATCCACCAGCTGGATCTCATCGAGGACGATACTGACACCATGCAGATCGGACTGCGCCAACAGCTGCAAGCCGTTGAGCACAAATACAATCCGATCGACGTTATGTTCCTCTACAAGATCCTCGAATGGGTAGGTGACCTGGCTGATCAGGCAGAGCGCGTTGGCGCCCGTCTGGAATTGATGCTGGCTCGTTCGTAATCGACTGACTGGGTAAACACTACTAATGGACATTATCGCAAATTACGGCACCACCCTGGTGCTCGTGGCGGCCTTGTTCGGCTTTTTGATGGCCTGGGGCATTGGTGCGAACGACGTCGCCAACGCCATGGGCACATCGGTCGGCACCAAGTCCCTGACCATCCGTCAGGCGATCATCATCGCCATGATCTTCGAGTTCGCCGGTGCCTATCTGGCCGGTGGCGAAGTGACGGCAACCATCCGCAGCGGCATCATCGACAGCAACGCCTTTGCCGACACGCCGGATCTGCTGGTGCTCGGCATGATCGCCTCCCTGCTGGCTGCGGGTCTGTGGCTGATCCTGGCCTCCTATTTCGGCTGGCCCGTCTCCACCACCCACTCCATCATCGGCGCCATCGTGGGCTTCGCCGTGGTGAGCATCGGTCCGGAAGCGGTACAGTGGAACAAGTTTGGCGGCATCGTCGGCTCCTGGATCATCACGCCGGCCATCTCGGGCATCATCGCCTACTTCATGTTCATCAGCGTGCAGAAGCTCATCTTCAACACGGACAACCCCCTGGACAACGCCAAGCGCTATGTCCCCTTCTACATGTTCCTGACGTCCCTGGTCATCTGCCTGGTCACCATCAAGAAGGGGCTGACCCACGTCGGTCTGCACCTGAGCAATGGCGAGGGCGTCCTGCTCTCCGTCGCCATCTCCATCGCGGTGGCGTTTGCCGGCTGGATCTATATCCGCGGCCAGCAGTACAACCCGAAAGATGACAGCAAGATGCACTTCGCCAACGTGGAGAAGGTGTTCGGCATCCTGATGATCATCACCGCCTGTGCCATGGCCTTCGCCCACGGCTCCAACGACGTGGCCAACGCCATCGGTCCGCTCTCTGCAGTCGCCTCCATCGTGGCGGCCGGCGGCGAGATCGGCGGCAGCTCCCACATCGCCTGGTGGATCCTGCCCCTTGGCGGCATCGGCATCGTCATCGGTCTGGCCACCATGGGCGAGAAGGTGATGGCGACCGTCGGCACCGGCATCACCCACCTGACCCCGAGCCGTGGCTTCGCCGCCCAGCTGGCCACTGCCGCCACCGTGGTGATCGCCTCCGGCACCGGTCTGCCCATCTCCACCACCCAGACCCTGGTGGGTGCCGTCATGGGCGTCGGTCTGGCACGGGGCATCGCGGCCCTGAACCTGGGCGTGCTGCGCAACATCGTGGTCTCCTGGGTCATCACCCTGCCCGCGGGCGCCATCCTGGCCATCGCCATCTTCTACGTGTTGCAGGCCTGCTTCTCCTGAGCCGCCCACGCCGCACGACAAAAAGCCCGGGTCATTGACCCGGGCTTTTTTATGCTTCGCCCATATCACGCCGTCGATCGGCTGCGGCGTTTACTCCTCGATAAAGGTCCACTCGTCGCGCACCCGGCTGATGGCATCGAGCCGCCGTTTGGCAAGCTGCTCGCGGATTGCCTCCCCCTTGAAGCCGGCCGCCACTATCTCCTTGACCGGCACAGCCTGCGCCGCCTCCAGGGCCTCGGCGACATAGTCCGGCTGGCTGTAGACTTTCTCTTCGAAGCCGGTACGACCGTGGAAGTCGGCGCGACAGGCATCGAGCAGCTGGGCAAAGCGCTCCGGTCTGCGCCAGGCATCGGCCTTGTCGAATACCTTGAGCAGGGTCGCGGGCTTGAGCTCGAAGGCAATGTGGATATGGGTGTGCAGGTCGCTCACCAGCAGTGCCAGATCGCGACACTCGTTCGGCACCCGGAAGCGCTCGCAAAAATCCCGAATGAGCGGCAACCCCTTCTGGCCATGGCCATGATGGCTCGGCCAGAAGGCGGGCGGGGTCAGCCCCTTGCCAAAGTCGTGGCAGAGGGACGCGAAGCGCACGGTCAGTTCGGGGGAGAGACGACATGCCTGCGCCAGCACCATCATGGTGTGGATGCCGGTGTCGATCTCCGGGTGCCATCTGGCAGGGGCCGGCACACCGAACAGGGCATCGAGCTCGGGAAAGAGCGCCTTGAGTGCGCCGCATTCGCGCAGCACCTCGAAGAAGATCTGGGGTGTCGGCCCCAGCAGCACTTTTTCCAGCTCCTTCCAGACCCGCTCCGGGGTCAGGTGGGCCAGCTCTCCAGCCTCCGTCATCTCGCGCATCAACCCCAGCGTCTCGGGGGCCACCACGAACCCCTGGGCATGGAAACGGGCGGCGAAGCGCGCCACCCGCAGGATGCGCAGGGGATCCTCGGCAAAGGCCGGCGAGACATGGCGCAGCAACCGCGCCTCCAGATCCTGCACGCCGCCGTAGGGATCGTGCAGTTGCCCGTCCTCATCTTCGGCGATGGCGTTGATGGTGAGATCCCGGCGCAGCAGATCCTGCTCCAGCGTCACCTCGGGGGAGGCATGGCAGACGAAGCCGGTGTAACCCTGCCCCTGCTTGCGCTCGGTGCGCGCCAGGGCGTACTCCTGCTGGGTTTTGGGGTGAAGAAAGACCGGAAAGTCTCGGCCCACCTGGGTGAATCCGAGACCCAGCATCTGCTCCACCGTGGCGCCGACCACCAGGTGATCCCGATCCCCCTGGGGCAATCCCAACAGGCGATCCCGCACCGCCCCTCCGACCAGATAAATCTGCACGCGCACTCTCCCTCGATAAACTTGCCCCGATGATACCGCTTTTGGCCAAGAGAGACGATGTGCACCCGTCGAACCAGACTCGCCATCACTCGGCCGGGCGGCTGCTTCCCGCCATCGTCCCGGGCGACTCAGCCCGTGGTTCGAGCCAGCTCCCCTTATGGTATCCGGGTCTTTGACATCCCTTTTGGGAGGCTTTAACCTGCCGCCCATAACAATGGAATGGATCCTTATGTACACACAGTTCTTCGGTCTGTCGGAGCCCCCGTTCTCCATCTCGCCCAACCCCAAATACCTCTATATGAGCGAGCGTCACGGGGAGGCCCTCGCCCACCTCAACTACGGGTTGCAGGACGGTGGCGGCTTCGTGTTGCTGACCGGGGAAGTGGGTACGGGAAAGACCACCGTCTCCCGCTGCCTGCTGCAGCAATTGCCCGCCGACACCGAGATCGCCTACATCCTCAATCCCTCTCTGACCGAGCGGGATCTGCTGGCCGCCATCTGCGACGAATTCCAGTTGCCCTACGGCGAAGAGGCCAGCCTCAAGCAATTGTTCGACCTTATCCGGGATCATCTGCTGGCGAATCTGGCGGCAGGCAAGCGCAGCGTGGTGCTGGTAGATGAAGCCCAGCACCTGCTGCCCGGCGTGCTGGAGCAGTTGCGACTGCTCACCAATCTGGAGACAGACGAGAAGAAACTGCTGCAGGTGGTGCTCATCGGCCAGCCCGAGCTGCAACAGATGCTGCGCCAGCCCCTGCTGCGCCAGCTGGCGCAGCGGATCACCGCCCGCTATCACCTGCTGCCGCTGTCGCGCCAGGATGTGGATGCCTATGTACGCTTCCGGTTGCAGGTGGCAGGCTGCGTCCAGCCCATCTTCACCCCCAGGGCCATCCAGACCCTGCATCGCCTCTCCGGGGGCATTCCCCGTCTCATCAACCTCATCTGCGACCGCGCCCTCATCGCCGCCTTCGCCCGTGGCAGCCACAAGATAGTGCACGGGGACATCAGCCAGTCCGCGTATGAGGTGAGCGGCATTCGCGACGAGGGAAGCTGGCAATCCGGCCTCACGGTCGCCCTGGTGGGCGCCCTGCTGGTCGCCACCGGCTGGTGGGGCTGGCAATTCTTCGGATTCTTCCCAGCCCGCCCCCTGGTCAAGGTCGAGGTACCGGTCAAGGTGGATGACACGCCGGAGCAGCAAGCCCAGCTGACCCGCGCCATCAATCAGGCGCTGGAGCCGGACGTCGCCATGCAGAATCTCTACAAGGTATGGGGCTACCAGGCCGAGCTGGAGGAGGCAACCTGCGACAATGCCCCCCGTGCGGGCCTGCGCTGCCAGGAGGGAGAAGCCTCCCTGGCGCAATTGCAGGCGCTGCAATACCCGGCCCTCATCAGTCTCACCGACGAGACCGGCGGCCTCTATTACGCCACCCTGGTCAGCCTTGGGGCGGACAAGGCTTCCCTGCTCATCGGCAACCAGAGCTGGCAGGTGGACAGGCAGTGGCTCTCCGACGCCTGGGGCGGCAGCTACACCCTGCTCTGGCGCATGCCCAGGGGCAACGTGCCCCTGATAGCGAGCAATGCCGGGGCTGCCCAGGTGCAGTGGCTGGACAACGCCCTTAGCCGCGCCATGCAGCAACCCGATCGCAAGGTGAGCCGCTTTGATGCCACCCTCAAGAACAAGCTGCAACAGTTCCAGCGCGAGCAGGGACTGACCCCGGACGGCATCGCCGGCAGTAACACCCTGCTGCGGCTGAATGTGGCCTCCGGCGAACCCATGCCCAGGCTGGAGGATGAATCCCTGCGAGCCAGTACGCCGGTCGATCTCGACAGCGTGGCGGATGATGAGACGGATCCCATGGTCGAGGAGGCCTCCTGATGTCCACCCTGCTCAAAGCCCTGCGCCGGGCCGACCAGCCCCAGTTCACCCCCCATATGCCGCTCATGGGTCTGCCCGTGAGCCAGGAAGAGGAGCCCAACCGCCGCTGGATCTGGTGGGCCCTGGTGCCCCTGGCCCTGGTGATGGGCGCCGCCGCCAACTATGGATGGCACCTCTATCACCTCAAACCCGTGGAACAGCAGGTCGAAGTGAAGGAAGTGGTGACTCCCCCCTTCGTGCGGGTCGAACCCAGGCCCATGATCACCCGGCCGCTGCCGCCCCCCCTGCCGGAGCCCGTGGTCGCTCCAAGACCTGCCGCAACCCCGGCTGCGACTACCGCAAACCAGGGGGGACAGAGTCTGGCAGAACGGCTGATGGCCGCCCTCAACAACACGCCGCTGGTGGAAGAGAGTGCGCCCCAGGCTCAGGTCCAGACCAGTGCCATCCCCCTCGGCGCCCTGGCCCCGGCCCTGAAACAGCAGGTACCGTCCCTGACCTATGGTGCCCACAACTACTCCTCCGACCCGGCCAAGCGGGCCGTCGTGCTCAATGGACGGGAGTGGCGCGAGGGTAATGAGATCGCCCCCGGTGTCATCCTGGCTGCCATCGCCCAGGACTACATCGTCCTGCAGGTCGGCGGCCAGTATGCCAGCCTCAAGGCGCTGCAAGACTGGCGCGGCTGATCTGCCGGCATCCAGTGGCCTTCCCCCGGGAGGGTCACCGCCCATTCTGAGGGAGCCCGAGAGCTCCCCTTTTTAATCAATAACCTACACTCGACCTTTGCCATGCGCCGGGTCGGGGATCGCCCTCCTGATGGCGGGCGGACTTATCATCAGAACATGAGCACACTGTGAGCCACTCAGACAACACCACCTTCGCCACCCGCATTCTGGACTGGTACCAGATCCACGGCCGCAAGACCCTGCCCTGGCAGCAGGACAAGACCCCCTACCGGGTCTGGGTCTCCGAGATCATGCTGCAACAGACCCAGGTTGCCACTGTCATCCCCTATTACGAGCGGTTCATGGCCCGCTTCCCCGACGTGCTGGCCCTGGCCAACGCCCCCATCGACGAGGTGCTGCATCACTGGACCGGGCTTGGCTACTACGCGCGCGCCCGCAACCTGCACAAGGCTGCCCAGCAGATCCGCGATCTGCACGGCGGCCTCTTTCCGGAACAACTGGAAGAGGTGATGGCCCTGCCCGGCATCGGTCGCTCCACCGCCGGGGCCGTGCTCTCCCTCTCTCTGGGCCAGCCCCACGCCATCCTGGATGGCAACGTGAAGCGGGTACTCACCCGCTGGCTGGCGCTGGCGGGCTGGCCGGGCCAGAAGCAGGTCGAGCACGATCTCTGGGAGCTGGCGACCCGCCTCACCCCGCGCGTCGGGGTGGCCCAGTACAACCAGGCCATGATGGACATGGGGGCCACCGTCTGCACCCGCAGCAAGCCCGCCTGCGAGCGCTGCCCGGTGCAGGCCGATTGCCAGGGGCTGTCGCAGGGCAACCCCACCGCCTACCCTCACAGCAAGCCGAAGAAGAGCATTCCGGCACGCAACGGCATTATGCTGATCATCCGCCACGGCGATCAGCTGCTGCTGGAGAAGCGTCCGCCGCAAGGGATCTGGGGCGGGCTTTACTGCTTCCCGCAGGTGGAATCCCTCACCGAGGTGACCGGACGACTGCGGGAGTTGGGGCTGGAGGATGCCGCCTATCAGGAGCTCGCTGGATTTCGTCACACTTTCAGCCACTTCCACCTCGATATCCGCCCTTTGCTGATCGAAATGGCTGTTCCGCCCGCCCCCCTGCTCATGGAAGCGGATACCCGACTCTGGTATAACTTACGCCATCCTGCCGAGGTGGGATTGGCGGCGGCCACGGCCCGTCTGCTCGCCTACCCGGACTTACAACCAGACTTGCAACCACAGAGGTCAACATGAGCCGTACCGTATTTTGCCTGCGCCTGAAGAAAGAAGCGCCGGGTCTCGATTTCCAACTCTACCCCGGTGAACTCGGCAAGCGGATCTTCGACAACATCAGCAAGGAAGCCTGGACCGAGTGGCAGAAGAAGCAGGTCATGCTGATCAACGAGAAGAAACTGAACATGATGAATCTCGAGCACCGCCAGTTGCTGGAAAAAGAGATGGTCAGCTATCTGTTCGACGCGGGTGAAGTCCAGATCGACGGCTACACCCCTCCCAGCCAGTGAGCGGGAATCGAGTCAAAGGGCCAGCGTCCCCCTGAGTCGTCAATATGCCGCAGGGTGACACCAATCCTGGCTCAGGCCAGTCAGTGACGGGCGGCCCCACCGCCCGGTTTGAGGATCTTATGGGTCGTTTTTTTGGGCTGCTGTGCGCCCTGCTGTTTCTCTCTGCCTGTTCATCCACACCCCAGACCAGCGGGAGTGGCGATGATGATCTGGTCAACGGCAAGGACGTGCGCGGTTTTGAACACATGATCAGTGCGCTCTCCCATAACGTGAACGAGATATGGGGGCGCGAGGCGCTGTTCGCGGGCAAGTTTGACTACGTCAAATACACGGATCAGTACAAGAGCCGCGCCCACATCGATTTCTCCAGCGGTCACATCATGGTGGAGACCGTCTCGGGTCTGGATCCCCGCGCCCACCTGCGTCGCGCCATCATCGAAACCCTGCTGACCCCGGACGATCCGGCAGAGGTCGACCTCTATTCCGACCGTGAGATCATGCCAGGTGGCGAGCCCTTCCTCTATGGCCAGGTGCTGGACAACCAGGGACAAGCGATCCGCTCCAGCTGGCGTGCAGAGCGTTATGCCGACTATCTGATCGCCAACGCGATGAAGAAGCGCACCCTCGGGATCCGCAACATCTTCTTCATCGACATTCCCATGGTGGCCAACCACGAAGACAGGCGCGGCTACAAATACGCCAGCATCATCCGCGACGCCTCCCGCAAGTACGGGGTCGCCGAGAGTCTCATCTACGCAGTGATCAAGACCGAGAGCAGCTTCAACCCCTATGCGGTCAGCCACGCCAACGCCTATGGCCTGATGCAGGTTATCCCGGCTACCGCTGGGCGGGATGTCTATGTGAGGGTCAAGGGCAAAGATGGCCAGCCGACCAGGGAAGATCTGTTCAATCCGGCCTACAACATCGATGTGGGGACCGCCTACCTGCACCTGCTGCAGACCGTCTATCTGGCGGATATCCAGGATCCCCAGTCCCGCCGCTATGCGGTGATCTCCGCCTACAACGGTGGTGCGGGAGGGGTGCTCAACACCTTCTCCAACGATCGCAAGGCGGCCCCCGGCATGATCAACCGCCTCTCCCCCGAGGCCGTCTATCAGGTACTGACCGAACAACATCCCAAGGCAGAGGCTCGCCGCTATCTCTACAAGGTCAATCAGGCCGAGAAGGGGTTCAAGCGAACCGTCGCAAGCCGGGCTGGCTGATGGCATGCAAGAAGGGCGCTCCTGGAGCGCCCTTCTCATTTACTGTGGCCTGAAAGCTTACTTGGCGATGAAGCCGCCCTTGCTCAGGGGCGCTGCCCCCACCTTCTCCAGGTGTTCCACCTCGACTTCGGTCTTGTTCCAGCTGTGGTCCACCTCGCCGCGCACGCGGATCAGATCGTCAGGGCCCACCTCGGTACCGCGCCACACGTCACCGTCCACCTCCACTTCCACCTCGCCGCTGTCGTCACGGAACAGGTAGTTTTCGCCACCCAGGTGTTTGACCAGTTTGCCTTCCAGGGTCACCCACTGATCATCGGCCACGTCTTTCAACTGGGCGACCGATACCTTGTTCTGCTCCTTGGGGCCGGTGTAGGCCGCCATGGCGAAGGAAGAGACGGACATCAGGGCCACCAGGGCGATTGCTTTTGCGTTGTTCATTTCATGCTCCTGTCTTTGCGGTATGAGGGCATCTTGCCCAGGGGCGCGTGAAACAAACGTGAAGCCTCCCCATTCAGGGAGGAGTGATGTGATCGCAAGCGATTAAATGGCCACGGCATGCTGCAAAAATGTATTCGAGTGGATACCTTCTCGCCTGGCCATGCGGGTTCCCAGCCCGCCGCCATCGAGGAACAGCCCGCAGGCCCGCCCTGCCCCATCCATGAGAACAGCTACATGAACAAATGGCTTTTGTGTTTATTGGGTCTCTTCGCCCTCACGGCCCATGCCGCCGAGACGCGTCCCCCCTTCTCCCGCATCGTGATGTTCGGCGACAGCCTCTCCGATACCGGCAAGATGTACGACAAGATGCGCGGTTACCTCCCCTCCAGCCCGCCCTACCATCAGGGCCGCTTCTCCAACGGCCCGGTCTGGCTGGAGCAGCTCACCCAGCACTTCCCGGGCCTCGCCATCGCCAACGAGGCGGAAGGGGGCGCCACTGCCGTGGCCTACAACAAGATCTCCTGGAATCCCAAGTATCAGGTCATCAACAACCTAGATTACGAGGTGACCCAGTTCCTGCAAAAGGACAGCTTCAAGCCCGACGATCTGGTGATCCTCTGGGTCGGTGCCAACGATTACCTGGCCTATGGTTGGAACACCGAGCAGGATGCCAAGCGGGTGCGCGATGCCATCAGCGATGCGGCCAACCGCATGGTATTGAACGGCGCCAAGCAGATTCTGCTGTTCAACCTGCCTGATCTGGGCCAGAACCCCTCGGCCCGCAGCCAAAAGGTGGTCGAGGCGGCCAGCCATGTCTCCGCTTACCACAACCAGCTGCTGCTGAACCTGGCACGCCAGCTGGCCCCCACCGGCATGGTGAAATTGTTCGAGATCGACAAGCAGTTTGCCGAGATGCTGCGCGAGCCGCAGAACTTCGGCCTGAGCGACACCGAGCACGCCTGCTATGGCGGCGGCTATGTGTGGAAGCCGTTTGCCTCCCGCAACGCCGCCACCGACAGTCGACTGGCCCCCTTCAATCCCGAGGAGCGCCTGGCCATCGCTGGCAACCCCCTGCTGGCTCAGGCCGTCGCAACGCCCATGGCGCGCCGCAGTGCGGGCGAGCTGAACTGTGAAGGCAAGATGTTCTGGGACCAGGTCCACCCCACCACAGTGGTACACGCCGCCCTGAGCGAGCGGGCTGCCGCCTTCATCGAACAGGAGTACGAATTCCTCCCTCGATAACGGAGGCCATCCTGCCAGGGCCGGCGCTTCACCGGCCCTCTTGCCCACAAGGGCAAAGCGCAACCCATATGACACCCATCACAGATTCGGGTCACGGTTCCCCGGCGGCCTTCCGTCTCCACTATGATGCAGATGGATATCACAATATGTTTTATATCAGTTGCTTGTAGATTGAAAAAAGCGAGCTACGTTTAAACGTGTTGTGGTCGAACACAGGCCCAACCCACGAGGCGAGGCGACATGAATTCGCGCTCCCCACACACAAGATTGCAGAGGCATCTATGAACAAAACACTGATTACCTTGCTGGTTTCAGGCTTGCTTGCGGCCAACGCCCAGGCAGCCGGACAAGACAACACCTGGTATGGCGGTGCCAAACTGGGTTGGTCCAACTTCTACGGTGTCGATGAAAGCAACGCCATCGCCATCACCGACAAAGACGACGATGAAGTCGGCGCCGGTGCCTTCGCCGGTTACCAGATCAACCAGAATCTGGGTGTCGAACTCGGTTATGACTACCTTGGCAAGCTCAAGTACAGCGGCACCCGCAATGGCGCGGCCTTCAATGACTCCGTGCAAGCCCAGCTGGCCCAGCTCACTCTGAAACTGGGGTTCCCGGTTGCGGACAATCTGGACCTTTACGGCCGTGTCGGGGGCGGCTATGGCTGGACCGACAGCGATCAGCTGGAAAACGACAGCCGCTTCACCTTCGTCGGCGCCCTCGGTGCGGAGTATGCCCTGAGCCTGGATTGGGCAGCCCGCCTCGAATACCAGTACAGCACCCCATATGGCAGCCGTGACGATACCGGCCTGCGCATGGACAACGGCCTGCTCTCCCTGGCCGCCGTCTATCGCTTCGGTCAGGTTGCACCGGCTCTGCCGGTCGCAGCTCCCGCCCCCGCGCCCGAGCCCGTGATGGTCGACAAGCAGTTCACTTTGAGCTCGGACGTGCTGTTTGACTTCAACAAGGCCACCCTCAAGCCCCAGGCCGGGCAGGCCCTGGATACCCTCTACAGCCAGATTGAAGAGGCCAGACCCAAAGACGGGTCGGCCACCGTCATCGGCTATACCGACCGCATCGGCTCCGAGGCCTACAACCAGAAGTTGTCCGAGCAGCGTGCCAGGACCGTGGCCGATTACCTGATTGGCAAGGGCCTGCCTGCCGGCAAGGTCAATGTGGAAGGGCGTGGCAAGCAGTCTCCCGTCACCGGCGACAGCTGCACCAGCAAATCCAAGCGCGAGCTGATCGTCTGCCTGGCCCCGGATCGCCGGGTAGAGGTCAAGGTACAGGGCGTCTCGGAAGTACAGCAATAACGACGACCCCAAACAAAACGGGAGGCCATGGCCTCCCGTCTTTTTTTATGCTTCCTCAGCTGCGCGTGCGCACATCCGCCGCAATCTGATCGAGCAACAGTTGCCAGCCCTGCCCCAGCTCGTTCACCAGGGCGCCATACCCATCGGCAGGCAGCACCCGCTCCTGCTGGAAGGGAACATCTCTCAACACGACCCCCTCCTCCGTCAGCAGGCGCCAGCGACCGCTGAGCAGGGCGCGGCCGTCGTGCCGCCCCTGGAAACGCTCGACCGAGATGCTCAGCACAGGCCCCTTGCGGGCCCCGTCCTGACGCACCACCCAGCCAGGCAAGCGGCTGGAAAGGCCATTGAGGGTCAACTGGTTCAACTGGGCATCGAGGGAACCTGCCCAGCGATGGTACTCGGCAAAGTGCAGCTCCTTGCCCTCCAGCTGATAGACCAGGCTCATCCGGTCAAGCTGACCGGACAGGGCGACGGGGCGCAGCACCAACTGGTGCTGCGGCTGCGCCGTGGTGACACTCGACGGCGCCGTGTCGGCATCCAGCGAATAGTAATGCAGCGTCGTCGGCGCACTGCCACATCCCGCCAGCAGGCCCAGCAAGGCCAGCGTCATCATCCGTTTTTTCATCATTTTCCTCGCTTGGGCTCGGGATCCCGCGGACGAGCGCGGTCAAAGATCAGCGAACTCGGCTGCTCGTTCAGTGAATGGACCAGAGGTTGCAACTCGCTCATCAGCTGGTTGAGGGATTGCACCGACTGACGCAGCTCCTGATTGGTCTGGGAACCGGCATCATAGGTCTGCAACGTCTCCTGCAACTGCTTGAGGCTCTGGTTGAGGGAGGCCGGCAACTGCTGGGTCGACTGCTGACCGGTAAACTGCTCCAGATTCGCACTCACGGCACTGACATGCTTGAGCGTCTTGTCCAGCGTCATCAGGGTGCTGTTGACCT
Organism: Aeromonas sp. FDAARGOS 1418; assembly: GCF_019048585.1. Classification (NCBI taxonomy): domain Bacteria; kingdom Pseudomonadati; phylum Pseudomonadota; class Gammaproteobacteria; order Aeromonadales; family Aeromonadaceae; genus Aeromonas; species Aeromonas sp. FDAARGOS 1418. Next base: position 223,330 of record NZ_CP077387.1, read on the forward strand.
GAGTGAGGGTGGTGGCCATGTCCATGTCGACGAACTTGTCGAGGATGAGATTCACCTTGCGTTCGATCTGATCCAGCCCGGCCTGGGCAGTCGGGAAGACCTGATAGCCCGCCATCTTGAGCGGCTGATAGACAGGCGCATCCGGATAGAAGTTCAGATCGATCACCTTGCCCCCCGTCAACAGGCTGGCGGTCTTGAGGCTGGCCCTCAGCCCTTCCTTGAACTGCTTGTTGAACAAGGCCCGCCACTGCTCCTTCTCCGCATTGGCATAACGGTGGGAGAGACGCTGCACCTCGATGCGCGCCAGCACCGGGATCTGCCGGCTCTTGAACAGCTGGACGCCCTTGTCGTCGATGAGATAGGGAGCCGAGATGACGGTACCGACCCGGATGCCGCGATACTGTACCGCCGCGCCGGGATGCAGCCCGCCCACATCATTGTCGAACAGGAAGACATAGTCGATGAACTGATCCAGGCTACCGGCCAGCACGCTCTCCTCGTCCTTGAACAGCACGAACTCGTCGTTCTGTTTCACCGGCTCCCCCGGCAACCAGCCGGGAGGCAGCCCCATGGTGATGCCGCCGTTGATCAGGCTCTCCAGCGAGTCCATCTTCACCTTCATCCCCTCGCTGCTCATGGAGACCTCGAAGCCGGGCGTCAGCCAGAACCGGGAGTTGCTGCTCACCAGGACGTCATAAGGCGCGTTGATGAAGAGCTGGTACTGCATCTCGCTCTTCTCGGGCAGGAACTTGGCCTCTTCGACCTGGCCGATGGTGAATCCCTGATAGCTGATGGGGGAGCCCGCACCCAGCGCGTTGGCATCCCGGCTGGACAGGGAGAGCCGCAATCCCTTGGCATCCAGGGATGCCAGGGGTGGCCTGTCCAGCATGGCGTATTCGCTTCGCGCCCTGCCCTTCTTGCCGGGAGAAAGCTCGATATAGGCACCGGAGAGCAAGGTGCCAAGACCGGAAACGCCCTCACGCCCGACCCTGGGCTTGACCACCCAGAACTGGCTGTCTTTCTTGAGCATGCCGGCGGCGGCATTGGTCAGGCGAGCCTTGAGCACGGCATGGCTGTAATCCTCGCTGAGCTCCACCGTCTCGATACGGCCCACCTCCACTTCACGAGAACGGATCACCGTCTTGCCCGCCACTATGCCCTCGGCGGTCGCCACCGTCAGGGTGAAGCTCGGCCCTTGTGAATACCAGTGCTGGAACAGCATCCAGGCGCCGATGAAGAGGGCCAGCAAGGGCACCATCCAGATAGCGGCAGCCGAACTCATGAAATCAGAGCCCGGTTTCCACCTTGTCTTACGCTCACTCACGTTCGCGTTCTCCTTGTTGTAAATCCCAGATCAGGCGGGAATCGAAACTCATGGCAGCCACCATGGTGACCAGTACGACCCCGGCAAAGGCGACGGCCGCAGGGCCAGGGTAGATGGTCATCAGATTGTCGAGCCGGATGAGACCGGCCAGGATGGCCACCACGAAGACGTCGATCATCGACCAGCGCCCCACAAATTCGGTCATGCGATAGAGTTTGAGCTTGCCGAGGGGAGATGCCCCCTGGCCGCGCTGCACCACGTAGCAGAGCCACAGCAGCGCCAGGATCTTCACCAGCGGCACCACCACGCTCGCGAAGAAGATGACGGCGGCAATGGGGTAGGAGCCCATGGCCCACAGCAGCACCACCCCGCCCATGATGGTCGAGGGGCTGTCATCCCCCAGGAACACGGTGTCCATGATGGGATAAAGGTTGGCTGGGACATAGAGGATCACCGAAGTGATCAGCAGGGCCCAGGTGCGGTTCAGACCACCCGGCTTGCGGCTGTGCAGGTGATCCCCGCAGCGAACGCAACTATGGGCATCCTGCTCGTTCAGGGCGCCGCAGATGTGACAGCCCACCAGACCGCACGACAGGGCGCTCTCCTCGGGATCCAGTTCCCTCGCCGCCGTCGGGCCGAACAGCCGCTGCCACAGCCACATCCGATCCAGGGAGGAGATCATCTTGATGAGCAGCAGGGTGTAGCCAACGAAGGCCCAGAACGACAGCCCCATCTTGATGTCGGCCATCCCCATCAGCTTCACCAGAGAGATGAGCACGCCGATGAGGAAGACGTCCACCATCAGCCAGGGCTTGATCCGGCACAACAGGCGGCCAAGGGAGCGCAGGGCCTTGCTGTGCAGATCCTTGTCCAGGCGCCACAGCACCAGCATGATGGAGCCGATATAGACCAGCGGCAACCCGATCAGGGTAATGCTCAGCACGGCCCCGAGGAACAGGTAGCCTTGATCCACCAGGGTGGTGATGCACTGCAGGAAGGTCATCTCCTGCCCCACCCCCTTGGCCGAGAACGACATGAAGGTAAAGGCGTTGGAGAGCACGAACATGATGATGGCCGCAAAGCCATAGGCGATGGGCCTGCGCTCCTGCTCCGGCAGATGACGAGTCAGGGTATGGCCGCAGCGCGGACAACTGCTCGTCTCCCCCACGGCCAGCTCGGTGGCCGGCACCAGCAGGTCACACTCTTCGCAGGCGGTCGCGTCATGGGTATAGGTGGGTGGATGTTGGTGTGAAACCGGATGCAAGATAAGACCCCAGCATGAGGCCCGCCACGGGGCCAGAGCCGCCAATTATTGCAGCAGCGGCCCCTGCCGACCAGCCCTGTCGTTATCCATCCTGCCCGGGAGTGAGAATGACTTTGACAAGGCAGTGACCATTTAGCACAATCAAACGCCACTTTTTTTCCGCGGGACAATAATTTATGACAACTGAATCCCCAAGCTACTCCACTATCGAGCAGGCCTTCTCCCTCGGGAACGGGCAAGATTCTGCCCTCAACTGGTTGCGCAAAAACCGTAGCCAGGTCGCCATCTTCCTGGTGAGCGGCATCAAGCTGGAGGGGACCATCAGCGGTTTTGACCAGTACAGCGTGCTGTTGACCGATGCCCATGGCAATCAGCAACTGGTCTACAAGGCCAAGATTTCCACCATTGCCATGCACTCCGGCCGTCCTGCCGTCAGCATCCAGCGGGCCCGCAAGCCACGGGTTTCCATGGCGCCGCGCCCCCATGGCGCACCCAGCCGTTATGACGACAACCAGGGTGGCGGCAGCGAGCAGTAAATCTCGCCCCCGCCCATCCTGACGGTGTCGCTGCGTCAGCCAGTGACATCTGCTCCCCACTCTCATGTTTCGCCTGTCCCGTATGAGAGTGGGGCTTCTCTCCCGAGCAGGTTGTTGACCCGCTCGTCTTCGTTACTCAGTAGGTCAACCCGACCGGTTTTCCCTCTCTGACCATGCAGACCTGCATGCCGGCCGCTTCACCGGCCTGTGCGCCTATGCCCGTGTCCTCGAACACCAGACATTGACCGGGCTCGACCCCCAGGCGTCGCGCCACCAGCAGGAAGGTGTCTGGATGGGGTTTGTGCAGCTCCACGTCGTCGGCGGTGACCACCACGGGGAAATACCGATCCAGCCCTGTGTTGCGCAGCACCGCTTCGGCATTGATACGGGGGGAGCCTGTCCCTATGCCCATGGGGATCCGGCCGTGATAGCGTTCCACCAGATCCAGCATGGCCGGGAAGGGGGTGGCCTTGTGCAGGTTGGCGACATAGTGTTCGGTCTTGCAGCGTGTCACCACCAGGGGATCCAGCGCGATCTGCTGCACTTCGGCCACCAGCAGGGCTATCTTGCGGCTGGGCATGCCTCCCAGCTCATAAAACCAGTCGGCGTCGAACCGAAAGCCAAACTCGCGGGCGGTGTGCTCCCAGGCGGCCAGGTGCAAGGGCATGGAGTCCACCAGAGTGCCATCGAGGTCGAAAACCAGGCCTTGAAATCCGGATAGGGTCATGGTGCAGGATCTGTCTGTGAAAAATGGGCCCCCATTCTAGCCAGAGAGCGGGCGCATCGCCATGCGCCAGATGGCGAGAAACGCTTGCCACCTCATTTATACAGGGCGATGCCAGGAGGTAGCCCCCACGCAGGTGTCAGCGATAGGCCAGGGTACAGGCACGCCCTTGGGATTTGGCGTGATAGAGTGCCTGATCCGCCTGCTCGGTCAGGGTTTGCCACTCCTTGTCCGATGACGGGACCAGATAGCTGAACCCGATGCTGACGGTGAGTGTCGCCGCCACCCGGGAGGCCGGATGGGGAATCTGCAAGGCGTCAAGGCCGTGGTGGATCTGCTCCGCCAGCCGCTCCGCCTCTCCCGGCTGCGGTGAACACAGCAGGATGACAAACTCCTCCCCCCCATAGCGGGCCACCAGGTTGGTGCGCCGCCGCTCGGTGTCCTGCAGCAGTGCCGCCACCCGCTGCAGGCACTGATCCCCCTTGCCGTGGCCGAAGTGATCGTTGTAGGACTTGAACTCGTCCACATCGATCATCAGCACCGCCAGCACCCCCTGATGGCGCCGAGCCCGCTCCCACTCCCGCTCCATGGTGATGTCCCATTGGCGGCGGTTGGCGATGCCAGTCAGGGGATCTTCCAGAGACAGCAGAGAGAGGCGCCGGTTGGCTTCCTCCAGCGCCCGGTTGGTATCGGCCAGTTGCCGGGTCCGCTCCTGCACCCTCAGCTCCAGCTCCCGATTGAAGCGCTCAAGCTTCTCCTGGGTGCGCTGGCGGATCAGCAACTGGGAGAGCACGGCGGCATACTGCTTGAAGATCTCGCTCTGATACGCCTTGAGGGGGCGCCGCCAGAGCAGGTTGTCGGCGGCGATCCAGCCGATGGGGGTACTCCCGTCCCAGAGCGACACCATGGCGTTCCAGCCGCGACCCACCTCCTGCTTCTCGTAATAGAGAGGCGTGTCCTCCAGCACCAGGACATAGTCTTTGCGACGCAGCGCCTCCTGCACCGTGGGGTGATCCGGAATGGGGCTGATGAAATGGCGCTCGTCGATGAGCTCACCCGCCTCGTTGGTACCCCAGGTACCGTGCATGGTCTTGAATTCACTGTCAGTCAGGAAGATGGCGATGCGATCGAACTGCAACTCCTGGCGGGCCAGTGCCACCGCGTCGTGCAGCAGACGATCCTCGCTCTCGCAGCGGGAGAGCTTGACCCCCACCTGATGCAGCGCCTGCAGCATGCTGAGGAAAGAGTCCTGCAGGGCCTGGCTGCGCACGAGGTCTGCCTGGGTGTGGAGCCGCTGATCCCGCTCCAGATCCACCTGTCCCGCGAGTCGCCGACTCTCGAGCTCGGCGGCGAGATAATGCATGAGCAGCTGGATGCTCTGTTGCTGGCGTCTTGGCAGGCGATCGAGACGACGGCGGGTTTCCAGATAGATCACGGCCTCCAGCCCCTTGTGACGCTTGAGGGGGAAGCTGGCACGCAGGCGCGGGATCTCGGGTTCGACGCTCTCCCGCTCCCAGATGGCACGGGTCGGCGCGATGGGCTCCACCAGCAACTGGCCGAGCGCAAGGGAACGTTCGATGAAGAGGATGGGCAACTCGAGGGAAGAGAGGATGTCGGCGCTCAGGCAGAGCAGACCCTGTTCCGGGCGATAGTGATAGAGCTGGGGCGTCGGAGCACGCAGCCACAGATAGATCTGTTCAGCCTCTGTTTTTTCCCTGACCGCAGACAAGGTCACTTCACAGAGATGTTCAAAACTGGTGAAGTGCTCCGGATCCCATTCTTCCATGCCAAATCATCCTTGGTTGTATCCAAGCGAGTATATCGGCAAAGCCCGGCCATTAATTGACCGGGCAATCAAAAGCGAGATCCAGAGCCCAGTTTTTACAACAGATTCAATGCCTGCATGGCACTGCGGATGCGCTCGCGGGTGGCCTCGGAGAGCGGCATCACCGGCAGACGGCACTCTTCGCTGCACAGACCCAGCAGGGAGACCGCATACTTGGCCCCTGCGGGGCTCGGCTCGGCGAACATGGCCTGGTGCAGCGGAATGAGCTTGTCCTGCAATTCGCGGGCAGCTTGCCACTCACCGGCCAGCGCCAGGTTCTGCACCTCGGCCACCAGCTTGGGGGCCACGTTGGCCGTCACCGAGATGCAACCCTGGCCACCACCGATGTTGTAGGCCACGGCGGTGGCGTCTTCACCGGAGAGCCAGGCAAACGGCTTCTTGATGAGCTGGCGTTCAACCCAGGGGCGGGCCAGATCACCGGTGGCATCCTTCACGCCGGCAATGCGCGGCAACTCGGCCAGACGGGCCAGGGTCGCCGGCTGCACGTCAACGATGGCGCGGGGCGGAATGTTGTAGACGATGATGGGTTTGGTGGTGGCGTCGTGCACCGCCTTGAAGTGGTGGTAGAGCCCTTCCTGATTGGGGCGGTTGTAGTAACCGGCCACATGCAGGGTGGCATCCGCTCCCATCTGCTCGGCATAGCGGGTGTATTCAATGGCTTCAACCGGGTTGTTGGAGCCTGCACCTGCGATCACGGGAATGCGCCCGGCCACCAGCTTGACCACCAGCTCCACTACGCGGCAATGCTCATCGTGGGTCAGGGTCGGGCTCTCCCCGGTCGTGCCGACCGGCACTATACCATGGGTTCCCTGCTCTATGTGCCACTCCACCAGGCGAGCCAGTGCGGCCTCGTCCAGCTGGCCCTGTCGAAATGGGGTGATCAGGGCAACTATCGAACCTTGAAACATGGGATTTCCTTCTCCTAAACAGATGGATTGGTCAATAAAAAGCCCCGGTACGGGAGTCGCTACCGGGGCTTGAATCGTCTCAGGGATGAGAGGTTACGCGCGCACGCCAGCAGGCCCGATTGTCAGGCTGTGTTTATGCTTTCGTTTCGATACGCATGACCGCATTGCATCATCTCTGGGTAAATAAGGCGTCTGGGCATATTTCGGGAACACGGCATAAATGTCAAGGCGAAAGCGGCCATGTATAATGGCCGCCCAAAAATGCGTGGAGAGACCCAATGAGCCGTCCTGTCAGTGCCGTCAGTCAGATGCTGGAACGTAACCAAGCCCTCTTTGTCGGCAAGCGGCTGTTGGTGTGCGGTGCCCTGGAGGATGATTATCCTCGTCAACTGGCCGAGCTGGCACAAAGCCTGACCGTCTTCACCACGGATTACTGCTATTACCGCACCCAGCAGGCCGTTCTGGGAGATGCCATCCTGTTCGATCACCAGCTGGGTGGCGCCCCCCGATTCGATGCCCTGCTGCTGCTGATGCCCAAGGCCAAGGCCGAGGCGCAATACCTGCTGGCCATGATGACGCCGCTGCTCGAAAGCGGGGCCGACCTGTTCCTCGCCGGCGAGAACCGGGGCGGCATCAACGGGGCAAACAAGCTGCTGGCACCTTATGGCGAGAAACCGATCAAGCGCGACTCTGCGCGCCGCTGCTCTCTCTACCACGGCACGCTCGACAAACCGGTCGTCCCCTTCGAGCTGGACGCCTGGTTCAGTCGCTATGAGTGCCAGGCGGGCGACACCACCCTGACCGTCATGGCCCTGCCCGGGGTCTTCAGTGCTGACGGCCTGGATCTCGGCACCCAGATGCTGCTGGCGAGCCTCCCCCCCGTGACGGGCAAGCTGCTCGACTTTGGCTGCGGCGCCGGCGTCATCGGTTCCGTGCTGGCCAAGCGCAACCCGGCCCTGGCCGTCACCATGGTGGATATCAATGCCCTGGCACTGGAGTCCAGCCGCCGAACCCTGGCGGTCAACGGTCTGAGCGGACGTGTTCATGCCTCCGATGTCTATTCCGACATTGCCGAAACATTCCAACAGATTGTCTCGAATCCCCCCTTCCATGCCGGGCTCAAGACCTTCTACGCCGCCACCGAAACCTTCCTGGCAAAGGCACCTGAGTACCTGACCGCAAATGGCGCCCTGACCATAGTCGCCAATGCCTTCCTGCGATACCAGCCTATACTGGATGCGCACTTCAAACAGACCGAGGTGATCGCGGGCGATGCCAAATTCAAGGTGTATCTGAGCAAAGCTTAAAGAAGTGCAACGGTTGTAATAAAACAAGTAGAGAGTGCCAGACGGGATCTGTTAAGGTACCAAGAAAACGTTTACCACCCCTTTAGGGGTGTTTTTTTCGCAGCAACATGAAAACCTTTTCAACATCATGATCTCAGGGAGAGAACGACGATGGCAGGCATACTCACCATGATACTGGCAGGCGGTGAAGGTACCCGACTGCAACCGCTGACCACCACCCGCAGCAAACCCTCCGTGCCCTTTGGCGGCAGTTACCGGTTGATCGACTTCGTGCTCAACAACTTCGTCAACGCCGACTTCCTGCGCATCTATGTACTCACCCAGTTCAAGTCCCAGTCCCTTTACCTGCACATGAAGAAGGGCTGGAACATCGTCGGCATCACGGATCGCTTCATCGACCCCATTCCGGCCCAGATGCGAATGGGCAAACGCTGGTATGACGGCACCGCAGACGCCATTTACCAGAACCTGCGCTTCATCGAGATCTCCGACCCCGAGCACGTCTGCATCTTCGGCTCCGATCACATCTACAAGATGGACGTGAGCCAGATGGTGAGCTTTCACAAGCAGAAAGCGGCCGCCCTGACCGTCGCGGCACTGCGCATGCCCATCGAGGAAGCAAGCGCCTTCGGGGTGATCGAGGTGGATCAGGAAGGGCGCATGATTGGCTTTGAAGAAAAGCCCCGTCACCCGAAACACATCCCCGGCGACCCCACCCAGGCCCTGGTCTCCATGGGCAACTACATCTTCGAGACCGAGGCCCTCTATCGGGAGCTCAAGCGGGATGCCGCCGAGGAGAACTCCAGTCACGATTTCGGCAAGGACATCATTCCCAGCCTGTTCCCCCGTGCCCCCGTCTATGTCTACGACTACAGCACCAACGTGATCCCGGGCGAGAAGCCCAACGTCTACTGGCGCGATGTGGGGACGCTCGACTCTTACTGGCAGGCACACATGGACCTAGTGGCCGACGATGCCCCCTTCTCTCTCTACAATCGCAAGTGGCCGCTGCACACCCATTACCCGCCCCTGCCCCCCGCCACCTTCATCGATACCGACGACTGCAAGGTCAAGATCGCCAACTCCCTGATCTCCGGTGGCTGCTTCATTCAGGGCAGCCAGATCCAGCGATCCATACTGGGATTTCGCTGCAACATAGGCCCCTGCAGCCACATCAGTGAATCCGTGCTGCTGGGGGATGTGAAAATCGGCGAAGGTTGCTCCATTCGCCGCGCCATCATCGACAAAAACGTTGAAATTGCACCCGGCACCGTGATCGGTGAGAATCTGGACCATGACAGAGAGCGGTTTACCGTATCCGAAGGCGGTATCGTCGTGGTACCTAAGGGAGCAAGAGTTGGCTATTAACCCACTGAAAATCCTGTTTGTAGCCTCGGAGGTTGAGGGGCTGGTGAAGACCGGGGGCCTGGCAGATGTGGCCAAGGCCCTGCCGCAGCATCTCGCCCGTCAGGGGCACGATGTGCGCATCATTATGCCCTTCTACAAGACCATCAAGCGCCGGGACGAGGCCACCCTGCTCGCCTCGCGCTGGCTCCCCACCCCCCAGGATCGCAGTGATATCAGCTATCGCATCCATCAGCTGGAACTGGACGGGATCTGCGTCTATCTGCTCGATTGCCCGCACTATTTCGACCGCCCCCAGCTCTATGCCGAGAACAACCAGGCCTATCCCGACAACGGTGAACGCTTTGCCTTTCTGGCCGCGGCGGCCCTGCATGCGTGCGAACAGCTGGGTTTCGCTCCCGACATCGCCCACTGCAACGACTGGCACACCGGTCTGCTGCCGCTGCTGCTGAAAACCCGTCATGCCCACAACCCCTTCTTCCAGTGCACCCGGTCGGTCATCAGCATTCACAACGCGGCCTTTCAGGGCGTGTTCGATCGCCAGCAGTTCTGGGCCGTGCCGGAAATCCACGACTACGAGCAGCGCATCAACTACGACTATGGTCACATCAATCTGCTCAAGTGCGGTGTGCTCTACGCAGACAAGATCAATGCGGTCAGCCCCAACTACGCCAGCGAGCTGCTGACGCACCTGGGCGCTCACGGCATGGCCAGCGTATTCCAGCAGCGGGCAGCTGACCTGCGTGGCATCCTCAACGGCTGTGACTATCAGGACTGGGATCCCGCCTTCGATCCTCTGTTGCCCGCCACCTATGATGCCGACAACCTGGATGGCAAACACACCTGCAAGCGCATCCTGCAGCAGGAGACGGGGCTCCCCGTCGGCAACCTCCCCATCTATGGCATGGTGTGTCGACTGACCGAGCAGAAAGGAGTACACCTGCTCATCCCGGCGCTGGACAAGTTCTTGCAGCATCAGGTCCAGGTGGTAATTGTGGGCTCCGGTGATCCCTCTCTCGCCGCCCAGTTGCAAAGCATTGCCCAGCAGCATCCCGACAAGTTTGCCTTCATCAATGCCTATGACGACCGTCTGGCCCACCTGGTGGAGGCTGGCGCCGACTTCTTCCTGATGCCTTCTCTGTTCGAGCCATGCGGGCTCAACCAGATGTACAGTCTGGCCTATGGCACCCTGCCCCTGGTGCGGGCCGTCGGCGGATTGAAAGATACCGTCGTGGACTGGGATGCCGACCCGGCGCACGCGACCGGTTTCTGCTTCAACGATCCCACTGCCAGCACCTTGCTCGATGCCATGCGCCGCAGCTTGCTCCATTATCTGCAGGAACCGGCACGCTTTGCCCGTGTGCAGCACCACGCCATGAACACCCGCTTCGACTGGGCAGACTCCGTCATCTTGTACGAACAGATGTATCAGGATGCGCTGGCCACCGTCTGACGCCGATTGCTGAAGTTTTGTGCCCTTGGCACGCCTTTATCCGTCAACAGCGAAAAAAGTCCCCTTTGGCTGTTGACGCCCCCCCAAAACTCTATAGAATCCCCCACCGCAGTGATGCGAAGGTGGCGGAATTGGTAGACGCGCTAGCTTCAGGTGTTAGTGTCCCACGGATGTGAGGGTTCGAGTCCCTCTCTTCGCACCATACTGCAACATGCTCTTATCAGACGGCATGTAAATTCAGACTGATAACCCGATGTGCGAAGGTGGCGGAATTGGTAGACGCGCTAGCTTCAGGTGTTAGTGCCCCCCGGGTGTGAGGGTTCGAGTCCCTCTCTTCGCACCATGCTTTTATCAGGCAGCATGTAAATCCAGACTGATAACCCGATGTGCGAAGGTGGCGGAATTGGTAGACGCGCTAGCTTCAGGTGTTAGTGCCCCCTGGGTGTGAGGGTTCGAGTCCCTCTCTTCGCACCATGCTTTTATCAGACAGCATGTAAATCCAGACTGATAACCCGATGTGCGAAGGTGGCGGAATTGGTAGACGCGCTAGCTTCAGGTGTTAGTGCCCCCCGGGTGTGAGGGTTCGAGTCCCTCTCTTCGCACCATGCTTCTGGCATGTAAAACACAGAAAATGCGCTCCAACCGCATTTAAAAACCAGCTGGAGAAAATCAGTGTGCGAAGGTGGCGGAATTGGTAGACGCGCTAGCTTCAGGTGTTAGTGTCCCACGGATGTGAGGGTTCGAGTCCCTCTCTTCGCACCATCATTCTGCAAAGGCCCGTTACGAGAGTAACGGGCCTTTTGTGTTTTCATGCCCCATGGCTATGCTGTTGAAGATGCTGCGCCACCACGGGGGTTTTCCCATGATCCTGGATACCGATATTCACAACTTCTATGAGCATCTGGTGCTCAAGGAGATAGAAAAACAGGGGTTGGCTCGAACATTGACCCCCTATCAGCTGGCAGACCTCTGCTGCCTGACACTCAACCAGCTTCCTTCCCACTACATCCGTCACGATGTCGACATGATCTACTTCACGACAGACGCCGAACGCAGCGAAATGGAGAAGAAGGTCATCGCCTCCCTGCGCCAGGCCTACGACAAGATCCAGGCCGTCCCCACTCGCCAGGCTTAATGCCAGCCCTGCTGCCAGAGCAGAGTGACGACCCCTGTCATTCCCGCAACCGGCAGCAGGATCAACACCGGTCTCAGCCTGGGTTCCAGCATGACCCAAGCAGCCAGCAAGAACCCCAGGCTCCAGAACCCGTATTCCTTCTCCTGACCCCAGACCAGCACCGCCAGAAGGGCGGCCAAGAGCAGAGCGCGTGCTATCCAGTTCATTGGCATTGGTCCGATAAAGATTAATGATAACCATTATCATCTTTGGTGTCGCCATCTGCAATCGAACTTGCCTATGGATTTCCGGCTATCAAACGGTGTCGATTGAACAGTGAAAAATGCCGATTAGATCAACTATTTTGTGGGATTTTAAAATTTTAAAGCTGTTTTGCCGAATGAGCAGGGATTTTACACCTCCGCTTTATGGTAGATTGCGCCCTCTTTTGGTAAGCCTCTCGGGATCGACGCATCCGCAGGACGAGAGGGGCTGACCTTGGCGAGCAAGAGTTTAGGGAGCGTCTATGCAAAACCAACAACACCACATCCGATTGCCGGGCATGTCGCAAGTATTTGCCTGCCTGGCCATTTTCCTGGCCCTGGCCTTCTCCTTCACCAGCGTGCTGGATCTGCCAATCCAGCTGGCACTGTTCATCGCCTGGTTCGTCATCATGGGACTCGGCATCAAGCTCGGCCACGATTACAAATCCCTGGAACAGGCGGCAGTCGACGGCGTCGCCAAGGGGATGGGGGCCATCCTGATACTGATCTCCGTCGGTGCCCTGGTGGGCACCTGGATTGCCGGCGGCATCGTCCCCAGCATCATCTACTTCGGCCTCAAGGTGATACACCCCTCCATCTTCCTGCTGGCGACCCTGATCATCTGCTCTCTCACCTCGCTGGCCACCGGCACCTCCTGGGGCTCGGCGGCCACCGCCGGCATCGCCATGATGGGCATAGGCCACAGCCTGGGGGTACCCGCGCCGCTGGTAGCCGGTGCCGTGCTCTCCGGCGTCTACTTCGGTGACAAGCTCTCCCCGCTCTCCGACTCCGTGGTGCTGGCCTCAACCATGTCCAACGTCGACGTGATGGAACACATCAAGGGGATGCTGCCCATCAGCCTGTTCTCCTACGTCATCACCGCCGCCCTGTTCACCGTGGTCGGCATGCAGTACTCCGGCAACGTCAGCCTGGAGCAGGTCAATCTGGTGATGGACGCCCTCGACAAGCAGTTCAACATCACCCCCATGGCCATAGTGCCCGTGGTGCTGGTGCTGGGCCTGTTGGCCAACCGCAAGCCCGCCTTCCCGGTGATCAGCTTCGGCGCCTTGCTGGGTCTTGTCTGGGCCATCGTCTTCCAGGACATGGATCCGGTGAAGGCGATGCACTCCGCCTACAGCCCCTTTGCCATCACTTCAGGCGTCGATTTCATCGACAACATCCTGGACCGCGGCGGCATGGAGTCCATGCTGGGCTCGGTAGCCGTCATCATCTTCGGCTTGGGCTTCGGCGGTCTGCTGGAGAAGGTCGGCATCCTCTCCGTCATCGCCAGTGCCTTCGAGAAGCGCATCAACAGCGCCGGCAGCCTGACCAGCCACACCATCGGCACCGCCTTCCTGGCCAACGTGTTCGGTTCCGCTATGTATGTATCGCTGATCCTGACCCCCAAGATCATGGCCAAGAACTACGACAGACTGGGGCTTGCGCGCAAGAACCTCTCCCGCAACGCCGAGTTTGGCGGCACCCTCACCTGCGGCATGGTGCCCTGGAGCGACAACGGCATCTTCATGGCAGGGGTCCTCGGGGTAGCGACCCTCGACTACCTGCCCTACATGTGGCTCAGCTTCACCTGCATCATAGTGACCATCACCCTCGCCTATCTGGGCAAGGGAGTGAACCGTGTACCGGTCACAGAGGCGGTGACAGCCCGCTAATTTCCGTAAAAACAACGACAAAGGCGCCATCACGGCGCCTTTTGTCTGGGTGCGATTCGAGGTTAAGCTGGCACCCACCTTGATCCCACGTGGCAGGACGCCCAGATGAACTTCACCTTTCGCCAGATCCGCTATTTCGTGGCGGTGGCCGACAGCTTCTCGGTGAGCCGGGCAGCCGCCGAGCTGCACATCTCCCAGTCGGCGGTCACCAGCGCCATCCGCGAGCTGGAGACCGAGCTCGGCGCCGCCCTGTTCGAGCGCAACCCGCGCGGCGTCAGCCTCACCACCCAGGGCCACCAGTTTCTGCTGCACGCCCGTCGCATCCTAAGCGCCATGACCGAAGCCAGCCACTCCCTCAAGGCGGTGGCCCAGCAGGATCAGGGGCGGCTTACCATAGGCGTAACCACCCTGGTTGCTGGCTACTACCTGTCGGAAGCGCTCGGCCGCTTTCGCCGCGCCTTCCCGGCGGTGCAGATCGAGGTGAAGGAGGATGAGCAGCCCTATCTCGAACACCAGATCGTCAACGGCGAGGTGGATGTGGGGATCCTGATGACCAACCGCACCATCCGCCAGGAGGCGTTCGATACCGAGCTGCTGACCCGCTCGCCGCTGCGGGTCTGGCTCGCCGCCAACCCCCCCCCTCTGCGCCGAGTCGACCCTCTCCCTCAAGGCGCTCGGCGAGGAGCCCATGATCTCGCTGACCGCCGACCAGCTGGACCAGATCATCGGCGGCGGCCTGCGCCGCTACGGCATCTCGCCGCGCATCGTGCTGCGTACCGCCTCGGTGGAAGCGGTGCGCAGCCTGGTGGCGAGCCAGCTCGGGCTCGCCCTGCTGCCGGACTTTGCCTACCGCCCCTGGTCGCTGGAGCAGGAGCGGGTCGAGGCCCGCGCCATCAAGGAGCCCATCCCCGCCATCGACATCGGTCTGGTGTGGCGGCGCGGCTCGCGCCTTGACTGGGCCGCACGCGAGTTCATCGACATCGCCAGAGATCAGAGCCGGCTGCGGGCCCGCCAGCACCTCCCCCGCTAGGACTGAGCCTGAACAGCCGTGACTCCGGCAAAAAAATCAGATTCATCTGCACTCGATATCGATTTTACAGATACCAAAGCCGCTAAAAATTGAAATTCTCATTGCTCACGGCTTCTCCTACGCTCATGACTGGTTAACAGGATGTTAATGCCTACTGTGGCGCCGCCACGGTTGCCAATCATGCAAGGAGAGCAAGATGAAATTGACCCCTCTGACCCTGGCCCTGATCCCGGCGCTGCTGGCAAGCCAGGTCCAGGCTGCCCCCACCACCCTCGGCAAGGGTGAAGGCCAGCTCAACATCGTGGCCTGGGCCGGCTATGTGGAGCGCGGCGAGACCGACAAGAACTACGACTGGGTGACCGGCTTCGAGAAGGAGACCGGCTGCAAGGTCAACGTCAAGACGGCCGCCACCTCGGACGAGATGGTGGCGCTGATGAACGAGGGGGGCTTCGATCTGGTGACCGCCTCCGGCGACGCCAGCCTGCGCCTCATCGCCGGCGGCAAGGTGCAGGCGCTGAACCTGGCGCTCATCCCGAGCTACAACAAGATAGACCCCCGCCTGCAGAAGGCCCCCTAGCACACGGTGGATGGCAAGCACTACGGCGTGCCCTACCAGTGGGGCGGCAACATATTGATGTACAACACCAAGGTGTTCCCCAAGGCGCCGGACTCCTGGAGCGTGGTGTTCGAAGAGCAAACCCTGGCGGATGGCAAATCCAACAAGGGGCGGGTGCAGGCGTTTGACGGCCCCATCCACATCGCCGATGCAGCCCTCTATCTGATGACCCACCAGCCGGCGCTCGGCATCAAGGATCCCTACGAGCTGAACGAGGATCAGTACAAGGCCTCCCTCGACCTGCTGCGCAAGCAACGCCAACTGGTGGGACGCTACTGGCACGATGCCTTCGTCCAGATCGACGACTTCAAGAACGAGGGGGTCGTGGCCTCCGGCTCCTGGCCCTTCCAGGCCAATACCCTGATCGCCGACAAGCAGCCCATCGCTACCACAGTGCCCAAGGAAGGCGTCACCGGCTGGGCCGACACCAGCATGGTGCACAGCGAGGCCAAGAACCTGACCTGTGCCTATAAATGGCTGGAGCACTCCCTCAACAACAAGCTGCAGGGGGATCTCGCCTCCTGGTTCGGCTCCGTGCCCGTGGTGCCGGCCGCCTGCGAGGGCAACGCCCTGCTGGGGAAAGAGGGGTGCAAGACCAACGGCATCGACAACTTCGACAAGGTGCACTTCTGGCGCACCCCCGTCTCCCAGTGCAAGAGCCAGGGAACCTGCGTCCCCTACTATCGCTGGGTCTCGGACTATATCGCCATCCTGGGTGGTCGCTGAGGTGCCTCAGTAAATGCCGATATGGGGCCGGACAGGAGTCCGGCCCGCTTCCCACACAGACAAGGACGTCCCATGAACGCCGTACAATTTGACCGGGTCAGCCGCCACTATGGCGAGGTGAAGGCGGTCGACGACATCTCCTTCCAGATCCCGGCCGGCGAGTTCTTCACCCTGCTGGGACCAAGCGGTTCCGGCAAGACCACCTGCCTGCGGATGATCGCGGGCTTCGAATACCCGAGCGAGGGGGAGATCCGGCTGTTCGGCGAGCCCTGCTCCACCGTGCCCCCCTACGATCGCAACCTCAATACCGTGTTTCAGGACTACGCCCTGTTTCCCAACATGGATGTGCGCGACAACATCGGCTACGGCCTGATGCTCAAGGGCGTCGCCAAGGCGGAGCGCTACCGCAAGGTGGACGAGATGCTGGAGCTGGTGCGCCTGCCCGGCGTCGGCAACCGCAAGCCCGGCCAGCTCTCCGGCGGCCAGCGCCAGCGCATCGCCATCGCCCGGGCGCTGATCAACCAGCCGCGCATCCTGCTGCTGGATGAACCGCTCGGGGCACTCGACCTCAAGCTGCGCGAGCAGATGCAGCTCGAATTGAAAGCCTTGCAGCGCCAGCTCGGCATCACCTTCATCTTCGTCACCCACGACCAGCAGGAAGCGCTCTCCATGAGCGACCGCATCTGCATCTTCAATCAGGGCAAGATCGAGCAGATTGCCGCGCCGGATACCATCTACGATGCCCCCGCCACCCCCTTCGTCGCCCGCTTCGTCGGCACCGTCAACCTGTTCGAGGGGGAACAGGCCAGGCGCCTGTGTGGCGATGAGCGCCAGATGATGGTGCGCCCGGAGCGGATCCGCCTCGCCGAGGCTGGCACGCCCGGCTGGTCCGGGGAGGTGCGCGAGGTGGAGTACCTCGGCCCCTTCGTGCGCTACCGGGTCGATCTCGGCGAGCAGCTCGAGCTTATCGTCAACCATCCCAACGAGGGCCAGGCCCGCCTGCCCCGTGGCGCCCGGGTCAGCCTCAGCTGGCCGGAGCAGGCGATTCATCGCCTGCATGCCGCCCATCCGGGAGCTCAACCATGAGCGCCCCTCACAGTGCGAGCCTTGCCATGAGCCACGCTACCGACTCCGTTCGCGTCAGGCCGCTGCGGCGCCTCTCCACCCTGCTCTATGGTCGTTCCGGCCTGCTGCTGGTCATCCTGCTGGGGCCGCCCCTGCTCTGGCTCGGCATCATCTATGTCGGTTCCCTGATGATGCTGCTCTCCAACGCCTTCTTCGGGCTGGACGAGTTCAGTGGCCAGATCCGCCACGAGCTGGGGCTGCAGAACTTCGTCGCCCTGCTGCGGGCGGAGAACCTGGACGTGATCCTGCGCACGGTCGGCATGTCGCTGCTGGTGACCCTGGCCTGCTCCCTGCTCGGCTTTCCGGTGGCCTACTACATGGCGCGCTACACCAGCGGCAAGACCCGGGCCCTGTTCTACGTCGGCATCATGCTGCCGCTCTGGTCCAGCTATCTGGTGCGGGTCTACGCCTGGAAGCTGATCCTGGCCAAGGAGGGGGTCATCAGCTGGCTGGCTGACACCCTGGGGCTGGATTGGCTGCTGGACGCCATCCTTTCGCTGCCGGTGATAGGCGGGCCGTCGCTATCGTTCTCCCGCATCGGCACCTTCATCGTGTTCGTCTACGTCTGGCTGCCCTTTATGATCCTGCCCATCCAGGCAGCGGTGGAGCGGATCCCGCGCTCTTTGCTGGAGGCGAGCGGCGATCTCGGCGCCACCCCGGCCCAGACCTTTCGCACCCTGATCCTGCCCCTGGCCCTGCCCGGGGTGGTGGCGGGCTCCATCTTCACCTTCTCCCTGACGCTGGGGGACTACATCATCCCCGGCATCATAGGCAACTCCACCATGTACATAGGTCAGGTGGTCTACATGCAGCAGGGCACGGCGGGCAACCTGCCCTTCGCCGCCGCCTTCTCCCTGGTGCCCATCCTTATCATCGCCATCTACCTCACCATCGCGAAACGCTTAGGAGCCTTCGATGCGCTCTAATACTTCCATGAAACGGGACCATGGCAGCCAGCCCTCCGGCCTGCTCAAGTACGCGGCCATCGGCGGCCTCCTGTTCCTGCACTTTCCGATCCTGTTCATCTTCCTCTACGCCTTCACCAGCGAGAGCAAGAGCTATCAGTTCCCGCCCCCCGGGCTCACCCTCAAGTGGTTCGAGGTGACCCTCAACCGCCCCGACGTGTGGCGCGCCATCCAGCTGTCGCTGGAGGTAGCTGGGCTGGCGACGCTGGCCGCCATGGTGCTCGGCACTCTGGCGGCGGGGGCCATCGCCCGCAGCCGCTTCTTCGGCCAGGAGGTGGTGTCGCTCCTGCTGGTGCTGCCCATCGCCCTGCCCGGCATCGTCACCGGCATCGCACTGCGCTCCGCCTACGGGGTGATGGAGATCCCCTTCAGCTTCTGGACCATCGTCATCGGTCACGCCACCTTCTGCGTGGTGGTAGTCTACAACAATGCCCTGGCGCGCTTTCGCCGCACCAACCAGAGCCTCATCGAGGCGTCCATGGACCTCGGTGCCGACGGCTTCCAGACCCTGCGCTACGTCATCCTGCCCAACCTCGCCACCGCGCTGCTGGCGGGGGGCATGCTGGCGTTCGCGCTGAGCTTTGACGAGGTGATCGTCACCACCTTCACCGCCGGCCAGCAGACCACGCTGCCGATCTGGATGTACCAGGAGCTGATCCGGCCACGGGACAGGCCGGTCACCAACGTGGTGGCGCTCATCATAGTGGCCTTCACCACCATTCCCATTCTGCTTGCCTACTACCTCACCCGCGACGGCCAGGACGTCGCCGGCAGTGGCAAATAACGACTCAACGCGTGCGCAAGGATGCAACCATGAAACTCTCTACCCAACTCTTGATCGACGGCCAGTTCGTCACCGGTGACGGCCAGGCCGAGCCCATCCTCAACCCGGCTACAGGGGAGCTTCTCGCCTCGGTGCCCGAAGCCTCGTTCGAGCAGGTGAACCGGGCGGTGAACGGCGCCCAGCGCGCCTTCGCCCAGTGGAGCCGCACCACCCCGGCCCAACGCAGTACCCTGCTGCTGCGCCTGGCCGATGCCATCGAGCGCCACGCCGAGGAGTTTGCGGCGCTCGAATCCCTCAACTGCGGCAAGCCCTATCTGGCGGTGCTCAATGACGAGCTGCCGGCGGTGGTGGACTGCTTCCGCTTCTTCGCCGGCGCCGCCCGCTGCCTGCAAGGGCCACTGGCGGGGGAGTATATCGAGGGGCATACCAGCATGATCCGCCGCGACCCCATCGGTGTGGTGGGCAGTATTGCCCCCTGGAACTATCCGTTGATGATGGCGGCCTGGAAGATGGCCCCGGTGCTCGCCGCCGGCAATACGGTGGTGCTCAAGCCCTCCGAGCAGACCCCGCTCACCGCCCTGCGCCTCGCCGAGCTCGCCAGCGAGCTCTTCCCCCGCGGCGTCATCAACATCGTCTGCGGCCGGGGCGAGAGCGTGGGGGCGCCGCTGGTAGAGCACCCGCTGGTGCGCATGGTGTCGCTGACCGGTGACATCGCCACCGGCCAGAAGATCCTGCAGAGCGCCGCCCGCACCATGAAGCGCACCCACCTTGAGCTGGGGGGCAAGGCGCCGGTCATCATCTTCGATGACGCGGATCTGGAGGCCGTGGTGGCGGGCATTCGCACCTTCGGCTTCTACAACGCCGGCCAGGATTGCACCGCCGCCTGCCGCATCTATGCCCAGGGCAAAATTTATGACAAGTTCGTCGCCGCCATGACCGAGGCGGTGGCCTCCATCAAGGTGGGCGGTCCGCGCGAGGAGCGGGTGGAGATGGGGCCGCTCATCTCGGACCGGCAGCGCAACCGGGTGGCGAGCTTCGTGGAGCGGGCCCAGAGCAGTGGTCACGTGGAGGTGACGGCGGGGGGCAAGATCCGCCCCGGCAACGGCTTCTTCTTCGAACCGACCCTGATCGCCCATGCCCGTCAGGAGGATGAAATTGTGCGCCGGGAGGTATTCGGCCCGGTGGTGTCGGTGACCCGCTTCGGCGACGCCGAGCAGGTGGTGCAGTGGGCCAACGACTCGGACTACGGCCTCGCCAGCTCGGTCTGGACCCGGGATCTCGGCCTTGCCAGCAAGGTGGCCAGCCACCTGCAGTACGGTTGCACCTGGATCAACACCCACTTCATGCTCACCTCCGAGATGCCCCACGGCGGCATGAAGATGTCCGGCTACGGCAAGGATCTCTCCCTCTACGCGCTGGAGGACTACACGGTACCGCGCCATATCATGGTCAAGCTCTAGGCTCCACTCCGTCCCCCTGAAAACAAGATGGCCCCTTGGGGCCATCTTGTTTTGCATCAGGTCTGTGCATCCCTGCTGTGCACCGACGCAGCGTCACCATTCACCCGACCTCGACCCGCATCAACGTCATGACAGCCGCCACAACCAGTGGTGATCCAGAATCAGCAGACCAAACAGCAGCATCAGGTGATAGATGGAGAAACGGAAGGTGCGCATCGCCTGGCCGGGGCGCTTCTCATATTTCAACAACCAGCCATGCCAGCAGAATCCGAGGTTCAGCCCCAGACTGCCGACCAGGTAGACAAGCCCCGACATGCCGATCAGATAGGGCAGCAGGCAGACGAGCGTCAGGATCAGCAGATAGAGCAGGATGGCTGTCTTGGTGAAATCGGTGCCGTGGGTGACGGGCAGCATGGGAATGTCGGCACCGGCATAGTCATCGCGCCGATGGATGGCCAAAGACCAGAAATGGGGCGGCGTCCAGGTAAAGATGATCATCACCAGCAGCCAGGGCTCGGCCGAAAGCTGCCCCGTGATGCTGGTCCAGCCCAAGAGCGGTGGCATGGCTCCCGCCAATCCGCCGATAACAATATTCTGCGGCGTGGCCCGCTTCAGCAGCAGGGTATAGACAACCGCATAGCCGAACAGGCTGGCCAGGGTTAGCCAGGCAGTCAGGGGATTCACGCCCCAATGGAGCAGAACAAACCCCGACAGCGCCAGACAGATCGCGAAACTCATCGCCTGCCCCGGCGTGATCCGTCCCATGGCGACCGGGCGCCAGCGCGTTCTTGGCATCCGGGCATCGATGCCGCTATCCAGAGAGTGGTTCATGGCCGCCGCCCCGGCAGCGAGCAGTCCAATCCCCGCCAGGCCCAGTATCATTTCGTCCAGAGAGGCGCTTGTCGGCTCGGCCAGCAGCATGCCCACCCAGGCGGTCAGGAGCAGCAGGGCGACCACCTTTGGTTTGGTCAACTGACAATAATCGCGCACCCGGCGGAGGGCGAAGCGCTGTGCCCGCACTCTCCCATTCATGTCCGGCTCCTGACCATCCCAGGGGGTCGCAAGGGGTCGTGATGAGGCACAGAGAGCCTCCCGCGCGCCAGCACACAGCAAACCAGAAGGTGGGCTGCCACCAGATTGTGCGCAAGGGCGTTGGCCAGCGGCAGAGCCAGATGGACGTTCGCCAATCCCAAGGCAATCTGCACGGTCAGCAGACCCAGCAACAACCAGCCAAACCCTCTCAGGGGGGTCCGCTGGCAGAGCAGCGCGAGGGCGAAAGCCCCCACCAGCAAGGCCGTGGTCAGCGCTCCCAGGCGATGGGCGATGTGAATGGTCTGGCGCGCCTCCTTACCCAGCACGCCGAACTCATAACTGGCGTGCCCCAGGGGGAGATGAAAGGCTTTCGCCCAATTCAGCTCTGCCTGCCAGTCGCCCTGGCACAAGGGAAACTCCACACACGCCATGGCCGCATAGTTCGCCGACGTCCAGCCCCCCAGCGCGATCTGCAGCAGCAGCACGCCACAGGCCATGCTGCCAAGCCAGGACACACCCTGGTGTACGGGCGGGGGTGAAGGGAAGCCTGCCAATTCGGCCCGATAGAGCCAAAGCAAGGTCAGGATGGCGAAGCCGCCCAGCAGATGAGTGGTCACCACCAGGGGATGCAGGGCCAGGGTCACCGTCCACATACCCAGCGCCGCCTGACCCGCAACCAGCACCAGCAAGATGAGCGAGAGGTGGCGCAGTCGGCCGCCTGTACGCCAGCCCAAGCCGGACAGGAGCACAATCACGCCTCCCAGCACCCCGGCGAAGTAGCGATGCACCATCTCGCTGCGCGCCTTGTGAGGAACAAGCGGGCTGGCCGGATAGCGCTGTGCCGCCAGTTCCGTATGCTCGGCGCGGGGAATGGCCAGTGAACCATAGCAACCAGGCCAATCGGGGCAAGCCAGCCCGGCATCCGTCAACCGGGTATAAGCACCGAGCGCGATGACCAGAACTGCCAGCGCAATGGCCACGGAGGCCAGCCTCTTGTGCATCTTCATATGCCGCCTCGTTGACCGTGCAGTAACCAGAAGATGCGAGTTCCATGCCTGCTGCATCGTCACTGCACCCCACGCTGATATTTGAGCAGTTGCTGCAGATCCGACAGTACCGCCTTGCCAAGCAACGGCCAGGTCGTCGTGCTGCCGGGTACCTCGTAACGCAAGATAGCCAGCCCGCGGGCGTCCACCAGCAGTATATCCCCCACCCTCATTTCACTGTTTGCCTCGTGAGGTGGCGCCAACTGGACCAGCTCCAGCTTGTCCAGATTACGGCCAAGTGCGGCCTGGATGCGCGCCATCAGCACAGGGACCTGCCGGCATTGCCCCTCGCAGCGAGGGGCCACTAGATAGACCAGTCGCCATTGGTGCTGATGGGCAGGAAGCGGTTGCAACAGATAGATATCCTGGTGCAGCCAGTGCCCCTTGCTGCGCGTGCCGGGTTCATACCAGCCCTGGTGAAGAGTCAGAGCCGCCAGCACCACAGGCAGCAGGATCACCGCAACAAAGAGCGCGGGCACCCGCCAGCGTCGCCATCCGCTCATGGGGAGCACCTCCTTGTCAGCATGACCCCCCCTGACAGAACCACCAGCGCCAAGCCGAGCCATTGCACCGCATAGGCCCGGTGTTTTTCAGGAGGCATGACATTGTGCTGGTAGTGATAGAGGTATGGGGTTCGTCTTTGATACAACACGGCGTCTGCAAGCGGGGCTCCGATTGCCTGTCGCAGGGTCTCGACCCTGATGGATTGCAGCCGGTTCGGGTAGGGGCCTGGTTCTATGTTCTGTCCCAGCAGGAAGCCGCCGGGAGCCATGCGCAGAACACCTTCAAGGGTCATTGCGGCGGGGATGGCGGGATTGGGCAATTGCGACCTGTCGGATGGCGCGGGCACCCATCCCAGGTTGACCAGCAACAGTGAGGATCCCCCCTCTGCACGTACCGGGATGAGTACGTCATAGCCAACCGCCCCGTTGACGATCTGGTTGTCCAGCAACCAGACATAAGGGCTGACCCACTCGGCTTTCCCTTGCAGAGGCTGGCCATCCAGTGACTCCGGGTGTTGCCAGTCGATCTGGGCCAATGTCCTTGGCCCGGCCTGCTGCATCTTTGCCATCTGCGCCAGCCAGGCCGTTTTTTCCATTCCGCGCTGCCACTGCCAGAACGCCAGCTTGCACAAACCGGCCGTCACCACCAGAGTGAACAACAAGACGAACCAGCGTCTGTGATGCCATGGTCGTCGCTTGTCTCGTGCAGCCGAATCGCGCATATCGAGGAGGATCCCAAGATGTTGATCAAGGTCGTGCTGGTACTCATGCTGCTGCTCATCATCGGCCAGCTGTTTCACGCCCTCTGGCTGATGCTCAGTGCAGGCAATACGCAAAAGATGTCGGTACCTCTGGGCCGGCGCGTCTTCTTCTCCCTGCTGGTGGTCATCATACTGCTGCTCTCTCTCGCGATGGGCTGGCTGGAGCCCAACCCGCGCCCCTACTGAGCACGGCATCAAAGCAGGTAGACAAAGACGAACAGACAGAGCCAGACCACATCGACGAAGTGCCAATACCAGGCCGCAGCCTGGAAAGCGAAATGACGCTGTGGGGTGAAATGATCCCTCAACATGATGCGCAGCCAGATGATGGTCAGGAAAAGGGTGCCCAGCAGCACGTGCAGTCCATGGAACCCGGTCAGAATGAAGAAGGTATTGCCATAGATGCCGGAATCCAGCCGCAGCCCGAGATCCCGATAGGCATGCAGATACTCATAGCCTTGAAACCACAGGAATATCAGCCCGAGCACCACGGTGGCCAGCAACATCCCCTTGAGCCGCATGCGTCTGCCGTTTTCCAGACTCATGTGTGCAAATAGCAGGGTCACGGAGGAGCCGAGCAGGATCAGGGTATTGATGAGGGGGATCCCCTGCCAGGGCATGGCCTGGGTCGTGGCCCCGCCGGGCGTCTTGAGCAGGGGCCAGTGAGCGGTGAAATCCGGCCACAGCAGCTGGCCCGTCATCACCCTGTGGCCCGCACCATCCAGCCAGGGCACCGCAAGCTGGCGGGCATAGAACAGCACTCCGAAAAAAGCCAGAAAGAACATCACTTCGGAGAAGATGAACCAGACCATGCCCTGCCTGAAGGATCTGTCCATCTGGGCGCTGTAGAGCCCGGTCATGGACTCCCGGATGATGTGACGGAACCAGCCAAACAACATGAATGCCAGCAGGGCGACACCGGCCATCATCAGATACCGGCCGAAACCGGTCTGCCCACTCGCCACTTCATTGACCAGATGTCCCGCCCCCAACGCCAGGAAAAACAGTGCAATGGCACCAATGATGGGCCAGCGACTCTGGTCCGGGACATAATAGGTCTGGTTCACCTTGGCCATGGTCATTTCCTCTGTGCGAGTGCCGGTGCAGGTACGGACTCCGTGATGTCATAGAGCGAGTAGGAAAGCGTGATGGTATTGATGCTGTCCGGTAGTGCCGGATCGATATAGAACTTGAGCGGCATCAGCTTGCTCTGCCCTGCCCTCAGCTCCTGGCGATTGAAGCAGAAACACTCCACTTTCTTCAGATAGGCTGCGGCGGGACCGGGAGAGACCGACGGGACCGCCTGACCCACCATGGCCCGCTCCGTGGGATTGAACACCCGAAAGTTGACCATTTTCACCTCCCCCGGCCGCACCGACAGCCGAGCCGTTTCACCACTGAACTCCCACGGCATCCGGGTATCCGCATGAGCAAGAAACTCGATCTGGATGCTCCGCTTGCTGTCGATCACCGCCCGCTCCGTACTGGCCGCTTGATCAGACGTCTTGCCATTGAGGCCGGTGACCCGGCAGAAGACGTCATAAAGCGGCACCAGCGCAAAGGCAAAACCAAACATGACGAGCACGACCAGAGCCAGTTTTCTGAGCAAGGGGGCATGACTGACCTGGGTCATATGACCTCCCTAACGCTCTTCCGACCGGATATCCGGCGGAGTCTGGAAACTGTGATAGGGAGGGGGAGAAGAGAGCGTCCATTCCAGCCCCTCGGCCCCCTCCCATACCCGATCGCTCGCCTTGGCTCCGCCTCTGATGCATTTGATCACGCCCCAGACAAACAGCAGCTGGGACAGGCCGAAGGCAAAGCCCCCCAGGCTGATCAGCATGTTGAAGTCGGCAAATTGCAGGGCGTAATCGGGAATGCGGCGAGGCATGCCCGCCAGCCCGACAAAATGCATGGGGAAAAACAGCACATTGACCGAGACGAGCGAACACCAGAAATGCCATTGGCCGAGCCGCTCGTCATACATGTGCCCCGTCCATTTCGGCAACCAGTAGTAGGCAGCGGC
The DNA here is from genome assembly GCF_019048585.1 of Aeromonas sp. FDAARGOS 1418. Classification (NCBI taxonomy): domain Bacteria; kingdom Pseudomonadati; phylum Pseudomonadota; class Gammaproteobacteria; order Aeromonadales; family Aeromonadaceae; genus Aeromonas; species Aeromonas sp. FDAARGOS 1418. The sequence goes on from NZ_CP077387.1 coordinate 249,181, forward strand.
CAGGATCGAGAAGACGGCACCGGTCACCAGCACATAGTGGAAATGGGCCACTACGAAATAGGTGTCGTGATACTGAAAATCAGCCGGCGTCATGGCCAGCATCAGCCCGGAGAAACCGCCAATGGTGAACAGAGTGATGAAGGCGATGGCAAACAGCATGGGGGTCTCGAATGTCAGAGAACCACGCCACATGGTGGCAAGCCAGTTGAATACCTTTACCCCTGTCGGCACCGCGATCAGCATGGTGGTGTACATGAAGAACAGCTCCGCCACCACGGGCAATCCGGTGGTGAACATGTGGTGAGCCCAGACCATGAAGGAGAGCAAGGCGATGCTGCTGGTGGCATAGACCATGGAGCGATAACCGAACAGCTTCTTGCGGGAGAAGGTCGGAATGATGCTGGAGACGATGCCGAAAGCCGGCAATATCATGATGTAGACTTCCGGGTGCCCGAAGAACCAGAAAATGTGCTGAAACAGGACAGGATCCCCCCCACCTGCCGCATCGAAGAAACTGGTCCCGAAATACTTGTCCGTCAGCACCATGGTCACCGCAGCCGCCAGCACCGGCATGACAGCGATGAGCAGAAACGCCGTGATGAGCCAGGTCCAGACAAACAGCGGCATCTCCATCCAGCCCATGCCCGGCGCCCGCAGGTTGAAGATGGTCACGATGACGTTGATAGCCCCCATGATGGAGGAGATCCCCATGATGTGAATGGCAAAGACAAACAGGGCCGTGCTGTTGCCGCTGTACTGGGTAGACAGGGGGGCATAGAAGGTCCAGCCAGAACTGGGGCCGCCTCCTTCCATAAACAGGCTCGACAGGAGGATGAGGAAAGCAAACGGCAGGATCCAGAAGCTCCAGTTGTTCATGCGGGGCAGCGCCATGTCAGGGGCCCCAATCATGATGGGGATCAGCCAGTTGGCGAGGCCGGTGAAGGCGGGCATGACGGCACCAAAGACCATGATGAGGCCGTGTACCGTGGTCATCTGGTTGAAAAACAGGGGTTCCACCAGTTGCAGTCCGGGCTGGAACAGTTCTGCCCGGATCACCATGGCCATGGCGCCACCGGTAAAGAACATGGTGAGGGCAAAGCACAGATAGAGGGTACCGATGTCCTTGTGATTGGTGGTGTAGAGCCAGCGCCTCAGACCGGCCGCTGGCTGGTGGACATGTTCGCTGTGCGGGGTATCCGTGATTCCATCACTCATGCCGACGCCTCACTTGTCCTTGTCCGGATTGGCCGGGTTGAGAAGGGACTGCACCTCGGCTGGCTGCACAAGGTCACCGGTCTTGTTATCCCAGGCATTGCGTTCATAGGTGATGACGGCGGCGAGTTCCTGTGCCGTCAACTGTTTGCCAAAAGGTTGCATCGCCGTACCATTCCGGCCATGCAACACCGTATCCAGATGCTGGGCACGATGCTCCGCCTGTGTGGTCACCTTGCTGCCATTGAGCGCCGGGAAGATGCCGGGCAATCCGGTACCCGCGGGCTGATGACAGGCCGCACAGTGGCCCAGATAGACTTTCTCCCCCAGCGCCATGGCTTGTGGCAACGTCATGGTCTCCGCTGCCTGCGCCTGTTGCTGTGCCTTGGCGGTTGCCTGCTCGTCTCCCTTCCTGGCAATCCACGCCTCGAACTCCTCTGCGGATTTGGCCACCACAACCACGGGCATGAAACCGTGATCCTTGCCGCACAGCTCGGCGCACTGCCCACGATAGGTGCCCGGCTTGTCGATCCGCGTCCAGGATTCGTTGATGTAGCCAGGATTGGCATCTTTTTTCACGGCGAAGGCGGGAACCCACCAGGAGTGGATGACATCGTCCGAGGTCATCAGGAAACGGATCTTCTTGCCGACCGGCAACACCAGAGGGTTATCTACCTCCAGCAGATAATTGCCGCCCTTGGGGGCATCACCGGAGATCTGCTGTTTGCTGGTCGCCAGCAGGGAATAAAACGCCACCGGATACTCGAGGTATTTGTAATGCCATTTCCATTGCGAGCCCGTGACGAGGACAGTGAGATCGGCCTTGGAGGTATCCTCCATCTTCAACAAAGTCGAGGTTGCCGGTGCCGCCATCGCGATCAGTATCAACACGGGGATGGCCGTCCACAGCAACTCGATGCGGGTGCTTTCGTGAAACTGGGCGGCTTTGGCACCGCGCGATTTTCGATGGTGCACGATGGACCAGAACATGATGCCGAAGACGAGCAGACCGATGACGCAACAGATATAGAAAATCGTCATATGCAGGTCATAGACCTGCTGGCTGATGGCGGTGGCCCCGCGCGTCATGTTGAACCGGATCTCATTGGCAAAGGCGCTGCTGCTGATGAACCACATCATCATTCCGGCACCTGCCTGAGCTGCATCGTTTCTCACATTGCACTCCCTGTGCACGTTGGAGAAGATGGCCAACATTCGACACACCCAATGCTAACCATCTGAAAATAATGCATTTATTAAAATTCATTTCACATTCAAGTATTAGTCCATATTCAGAAAAAACCAAAATGCAGATAGCCTTGGTCAGGCTCATCAGAGCAGTGGCAATGGGCAAAACGCGAGCAGGGAAGAGGGAGAAACGGGTCCCGGGGTGGCCGCGCCTTGAACGGGGAGAGCTTCAGCCATGGTGAGTCGAATCGATGTGCAGAACCCGGGAGGGGCCATGGGGTCCTCCCGGGCTCCGTGGTTTTCTGCCGTGCAAGAGGCGGGGTCAGCCCGCTGGTGCTTGCTGAGCCAGCAGTCTGGCCAGCAGGGAGCGCAGTGCTTTTATCAGGGTGGGTTTGCCCGCGACGCCCTGTCGGGCAGCCAGCTCGGACCAGGGCGCATATTGCCAGATGGTGGCGATCAGCAACCGTCGTTCATCCTGACTCAACCCGTCCAGCATCATCACTTGCCGGAGCAGCCAGCGTTGCAGTGTCCCCTGGCACAATTCGAATGGTTTGTGATGGTGGGCAAAGCAATCGAGTTCCCGATGCTCGAATTCATCCAGATCCGGCACATGAGTGACAGGTCCGCCTCTGAGGGATAGCCAGACCAGTTCGGTATCCAGCCTCTTGAGTTCACCCGCCAGCAGGGCCGGCAACTGGCTCATGAAACGCTGTCGCCATTGCGCCAGCTCGGCGTGATATTCCGATTGCAGCGGCATCAGCAGCAAAGCTGCATGACTGCCGCTGGCCGCATCGCGCTGCAGACCAAGACGTAGCACCTTCAATCCCGCCTTGAGCCAGAATGGCAGCAGATCTGGACTGGCGGAGAAGGCAGATCCCAGATAATCGACCCCTAATGCCCGATAATGTGATACCAGACTGTCTAGCAACCAAGACCCCAGCCCGAGACGATGAAGGGCAGGATGAATGGCGATGCGCATCACCCTGGCATAAGAGCGCTCCCCCGCCGTCACGAAACCGGCGTGGGCCAGCAGCGACTGGGGCAGCAGATGTCCACGAGGGCGCCTTCGTCCGGCCCAGATCGCATGTGCCAGATCAGGGGGTATATTGCCCTCCCGCGCGACCAGCGCCACCCCGAGCAACTCCTGTCCCTGCTCCATCAGATGAATATCGAGATCCGGCCCCTCCAGCAAATACCGCAGATCGCTGGGGCTGGTCTGGTAGTGAGCCAGCACGAGTAGGCCGAACACCCGATTGAGCAGCGCGTCATCACGGGCCAGTTCATCTTGTCCGACCTGGCGCCAGGTCGGTGATGTCGGGGGATGAGGTGCCGATATGTCAGCATTCAGGCCAAGGAGCCGGAAGATCAGAGGCTCCAGCGGATCGCTCAGGCTCCAGCGAATGGGCTCCACCAGGCGCAGCTCCTGCCAATCCGGGGTTTGCTCATCGAGTATCCGCTTGAAGCGCAGATGAAAGCCGCGCCCCGTCCCCTCATAGCCGTGCTCCGTTGTAGCGAAGACAATACGACTGTGACGGGCCAGCATGGCCTCCAGCAGTGGGGTCGGGATAGCGGCGGCCTCATCCACCAGCAGCAGATCCGCCAGTACGTCTCCTTGAGCCACCCGATCAGGGGACACATAGCTCAGACCGGCCAGCCGCTCAGGCATCTCTGCCAGCGCGCGCTCTGCATGGGCAAAAAGTGTCGCCACTGTGGCGTGGGAAGGGGCCGTCACCGCTATCCTCAAGGCCGGATCCCGACTCAGCAAGTCGGCGCTCGCCAGCCCCAGCACGGCGCTCTTGCCACGACCGCGATCGGCGCTCAGCACCAGGGGGCGACGGCGATGGCCGTGCAACACGTTGTGGATGGCGGGCAGCGCACGGGCCTGATCCGCGCTCAGCGGCCGGTCCCCGTCGAGAGGCTGCCAGGTAAACTCACAAGAGGCAGGCGTCAGATCTCGCGCCGGATCTTCTTCCAGCAGCCGTACCAGACGGGAGATGAACCCCTGCCCGGCACGATCGACCTCCTCTGGCTGGGCGACCAGCCTCTGACGATCAGGGTCTGGGTAGGTCGGCCATACCTCACGCGGCGGGGTCAGCAGAAGCAAGAGCCCCCCAGCCCTCAATGTCCCCGCCAAGGCACCGAATGCATCGGGATGAAAACCGCTGAAGGCATTGAATACCAGGGTGTCGCACTCCTGACCGAGCCGTTGAAGCGCCTTGGCGGCAGGCTGCGGAGCATGACGGTCAGGACCCTGCCCCAGCCAGAACACCGCCCCCCACAGCAAGGATTCGGCACGAACGATGCAGTCATCCTCCTCCCCTTCCAGCCAGATAAGACGCCGCTCGCCAGCATGAGCGATAGCGTGGCGCAAGGCGAGCAGCTCGGCTGACATCATGGAGCTGGGCTGGCGTCTGGCTTAACACGGGGTTCAAACATGCGCTCCCCCATCTGGTCGATGAAGGTATGGGCCTTTTGCACCATGAAGCGCTCGGCATCCGCCGGGTTGGCAAAGAGATCGGAGCGGATGAAGCGATGGGTCTGTAATTGCCCGTCGATCTCCCTGGTGATGCGACCGGCCAGCCTGTATTGCCCCCCTTCCGCCATGGGCTCGGGATAGATGAGATAGCCCATGTATTCGATGGGCTCAACCTCGGGGCTCTGGGCGATCTCTCCCTTGAACAGGGCATTGAATAGTTTTTTGAACATGTTCGCATCCTCTCTGATAAAGGCATTCTCCCCAAGGGTGGAATCACTGGCAAGCACGGGATCTTATTACCATTCGTTCTTTGCACTACGAACCATTCTCATTTAGATTTCATCTCATTCCAGCATGAGGTCCAGATTATGTACGTGTGTTTGTGCCGCGGCATCACAGATAACCAGATCCGCAAGGCGGTACAGGCAGGCAAGACTGAATTCAGACAGTTGAAACAGTCGCTGGAAGTCGGTGCCCAATGTGGTAAATGTGTGCGCATGGCGATGGAGATCATCGCTACCGAAATCGACAAGATGGGGTCAGAGCAGGAACCGCTCTATTACAAAGTGGCGTAAAACCGCCGACTTCTCGTCTTCATCTCTCCTTCTGCCCTCCAGGGGACGACTTTCCCCCATCACGTTATGGTCATGTTTCTGGACTAAGCTCTAGTGATCGTTGCCTAGGCTCGAAAACGAGGAGTAATGTCGATGAAAGGAGATCCCAAAATCATTGCCCACCTCAACAAGGTGCTGGCCAATGAGCTGGTTGCCATCAACCAATACTTCCTGCATGCCCGCATCTATGATGACTGGGGCCTCAAGGGGCTGGGGCACAAGGAGTATCACGAATCCATCGATGAGATGAAACATGCCGACGAGCTGGTCAAGCGGGTGCTGTTTCTGGAAGGGCTGCCCAACTTGCAGGATCTGGGCAAGCTGCGCATCGGTGAGACGGTGGAAGAGATGCTGCGCTGTGACTTGTCTCTGGAGATGGACGCCATCCCCGACCTGAAAGTCGCCATCACCTATGCCGAGTCTGTGCAGGACTACGTCAGCCGCGACCTGTTTCAGGAGATCCTGGAAGATGAAGAGGAGCATGTGGACTGGCTGGAAACCCAGCTCGATCTCATCGCCCGCATCGGTCTGGAAAACTACCAGCAATCCCAGCTCCATGCCGAGTCATCCTGAATCGCGATGACATCAAGAGACAATCCCAACCCGCCCAGGCGGTTTTTTTCATGGCACCAGCGGCAGAGATCTTGCCCAACGATACGGTAGCCAACCTGGTTGCTGACAAGGCAGGCCAGAGGCTGTCAGGATGGCAGGCGCCGGATTGAACCGCCTCCGGGATCACAGTTACGATGCATGGGGCAGCGGCAGGCGCCGCTTTCGATTAGGATACGACCCCATTCCCATCATTTTGCTACGGATGACCTCCATGGAACTGATTGCACGCGAGATGGCGCCCCACAAACGGGTTGCCCTGGTGGCTCACGACAACATGAAAGCCCCTCTGCTGAACTGGGTGCTGCGCCGCAAGGAGGAGCTCAAGCTCCACCATCTCTATGCGACCGGCACCACGGGTACCCTGCTCGGCAAGAAGGCACAGCTGCCCATTACCTGCCTCTTCTCCGGCCCTATGGGCGGGGATCAGCAGCTCGGCGCCCTCATCGCCGAAGGGAAGATAGACGTGATGATCTTCTTCTGGGATCCCCTCAATCCCGCCGCCCACGATCCTGACGTCAAGGCCCTGCTGCGCCTCGCGGCCGTCTGGAACATCCCGGTCGCCACCAACGAGGCGACGGCGGACTTCATCATGGACAGCCCGCACATGCAGCAGGCATTCAGCGTCCAGGTGCCCGACTACGCCGGCTACCTCAAGGCCAGAACCGAATAAGCAACGCCAGACAGCAAAGAGCCGGAACAGATGTCCGGCTCTTTTCTTTCATGGGGGGAGAAGGTCAGCGCTGGAGGCTTTTCTGCGCGAATTTGGGCCTGGCATTCATGATCTGCTCCACCTGCTCGTCGCTCATCTTGCCCCGCGACAGTCCCAGAACCTTGTAGGTCAGCAGAGGGCGCGCCGGCAGGGCGATCATCAGGGCGCGGATCTGGTTCTCGTCCTCCTTCTCTCGCGCCGGCTTGCCGTAGGCGTAGGTGAGCACGCCGGCATCCATCAGGTTTTTGACGGCGGGTTCGGTGATCGGCAGGTTTATGACGCTTTTCCGTTGCAGTACGAACTCCCGCAGCACCGCCTTCTCGTTGAAGTCGAGGAAGCCAATCATCTGGGCCAGTTGATCCTGCTGGCGGCGGGACTGCCACTCGTCACAGGCCCACTCCCAGGCGATCAGGAAGCCCTGACTGCAGAAATAGGAGATGGCGATCAACATGCCGACCCCAAGCCAGGCCGCATGAGCCGTGGCCCACTGGCTCACGGCACCTTTCATCAATCCGGCCGGAAACAGCAGGATGATGCTGCAGCAGAGCAGCAGCCAGACCATCAGCCAGTTGAGGCGATTAAGCTGGTAAAAATGTTGGATCCACCGTTTCATCGTTCACCCTTCCCAAGTCAATGTGGACAGTAGCCAACTCGTAGCAATCGCTGTGCCAGCACAAGGATCCTCGTAAAAAGATCAGGATCCCGGACGGGAGAGTCGAGGGGTTGTCACATCCTTTTACAACTTGTCGCGCGGATCATCCCCTGTTGGCCTTGCGCCTCACCGAGCCACTTGGTAAAAAGCCCGCACTGTCACTGGGGAGTAGCAACCCGCCCGAAATCCGGGCAGGGCCCATGTCAACACTCTTGGATCCACAGATCCATGGCATGGGCGGCGATAGCACCTATCGTCCTGCAAGACCTTTGGCCTCGATATGCACGCCAGCCGGGCGAGCCGTATCGGGTCCATCGGTTGTTCTGCTCGCCTGGCGGTTACTCATCATGCTGATCACCCTGCTGTTATTTCTGATCTCTGCCGTCACCATCTATCTGGCCTGCGAATACTTCGTCAACGGCATCGAATGGACCGGCCATCATTTCAAACTGTCCCAAAGCGCCACCGGTTCTCTGCTGGCTGCCCTCGGCACGGCCCTGCCCGAATGCATCGTCACCCTGACCGCGCTGCTGATGGGGGATGCCCCCGCCCAGCAGCAGATAGGCATAGGTGCGGCCCTCGGCGGCCCGCTGGTGCTGGCTACCATAGGCTATGCTGCCGTCGGCGTGACCCTGCTGCTGTGCATGAGCCGGGAGCACAGAGCCATCAATGGCGAGGTGCAGCGGGAGATAGGCCGCGATCAGGCCTGGTTTGCCGGCATCTTCCTGTTGGCCGTGCTGCTTGGCATGGTGGCCTTCACCGGTAAAACCTGGCTGGCCCCCCTGTTCGTGCTGATGTACCTCCTCTATGTGCTACGTGAGCTGAAACAGACCGACAGCCACGATGCGGAATTGCCCTCCCCCCTCAAGCTGGATCCGCACGCCAGGATCCCGGCGCTCGGCAAGGTGCTGCTGCAAACCCTGGTGGCGCTCGGCGTGGTGGCGCTGGCGGCCCAGCTGTTCGTTCACCAGCTGGAGAACATGGGCGAGCTGTTCGGCCTCTCGCCGGTAGTGGCCGCCCTGTTGCTGAGCCCGGTGGCCACCGAAATGCCCGAGCTGATGAACGTGCTCATCTGGGTGCGGCAGGGCAAACACTGGCTGGCACTGGCCAATATCTCCGGCGCCATGATGATCCAGGGCACCATTCCCAAGGCGTTCTGCCTGCTGTTCACCCCCTGGCTGCTGGATAGCACCATGATGGCCTCCTCCCTGGTCACTCTGCTGGCGGTCGCGCTGCTGTGGAGGGGATTCAGTCGGGAGCGGATGACGGCGGGCAGGCTCGCCCTGGTGGGACTGGTTTACCTGAGTTTCTGCGGCTGGCTGATGATGAGCTGAGGGCCGGCATCTGCCTCTGGCGCAACAAGAAAGGGCAGGATCCCATCCTGCCCTTCATCTCACGGGGTAGTGTCAATCAGACCGATCCGAGGTCTTAGAACTGCTGGAACCAGCGCTGGATCTGGGCCGGATCCTTGCTCTGGGTCAGGGCGAGCATCAGCAGCACCCGCGCTTTCTGCGGGTTGAGGGTCTCGGCGGCGACGAAGCCGTACTTGGCATCATCGATCTCCGCATCCAGGGTGGTGGAGCCGGTCGGCACGCGGGCGGAGCGCACCACGCGAATGCCGTCCTTGCTCGCCTTGGCCAGGGTGTCGAACAGGGTGTGGTAGAGGTTGCCGTTGCCCACCCCGGCGCTGACGATGCCGTCAAACTTGGCATCCACCAGGGCCTTGGCCGGCAGGTCCGAGGCGTTGGCGTAGCTGTAGACGATGCCGACCTGGGGCAGCTTGTCGAGCTTGCTCACGTCGAACGGGGTCTTGCTGGTATGCAGACGGGCCGGGCTGCGCTGGTAGTCGATCTTGCCGTTGTGGATGTAGCCGAGCGGGCCGAAGTTGGGGGAGGCGAAGGTCTGCACTCCTGTGGTGTTTGTCTTGGTGACGTCGCGGGCATCCAGCACGGTGTCGTTCATCGCCACCATGACGCCACGTCCCTTTGAGGCGGGGTCGGAGGCAGTCACCACGGCGTTGTAGAGGTTCATGGGGCCGTCGGCGCTCATGGCGGTGGAGGGGCGCATGGCGCCCACCAGCACCACCGGCTTGTCGCTCTTGACGGTCAGATTGAGGAAGTAGGCGGTCTCCTCCATGGTGTCGGTGCCATGGGTGATGACGATGCCGTCCACGTCATCCCTGGCCAGCAGCGCGTTGACCCGCTTGGCGAGCGTGAGCCACACCTCGTCGTTCATGTCCTGGGAGCCGATCTTGACCACCTGCTCACCCTGCACGTCGGCCACGTTTTTCATCTCGGGCACGGCGGCGATCAGCGTCTCGATGGCCACCTTGCCGGCCTCGTAGTTGGACTGTGTGGCAGACTGGCCCGCCCCGGCGATGGTGCCGCCGGTGGCCAGAATGTGCACGCTGGGCAGCGCCATGGCCATGGGGGAGAGGGTCAGGCCGAGTACGGCGGCGATCAGGGTCTTGCGAATGGGAAGGGTCATGCTGCAATCCTTTTGGATGAGGGAATTGCAGCATTTTTATTCTTTTTAAACGGGATTTAAGTGATCACTCTCACCAATAAAAAGAAGTAAACAGAATATTAGTCTGATTTATACCAATTAAGTGATAATTCACTCTACCTGAAAGCCTCTCGCCTCGATCAGGGCGATCAACTCGGCTTTGCTCAGCTCGCTCTCGATGGCTGCCTTGCGGCTGGCAAAGTCGACCGTGGCGGTGCGGACTGCTGGCTGGGCCAGCAAGGCCTTTTGCAGGCTGGCAGCGCAACCGCCGCAGGACATGCCGGTAACGGTGAGTTCGATGGTCATGGGCTCTCTCCTCTGTCGATGTGACATCAGCCTAAAGCTGCCGCCTCCGGCAAGGTCAAGGGCGAATGCCGATCCCGTCAACCCCGGGTCGTGCATCATGGCGGCGCCCCATCACCCCATCAGTCCCAGGTAGTTCATCAGGGCGGCCCCCAGGCTGGTGGTGACGAGCGAGCCCAGGGTGGTGGTGGCGATGATGTTGGCCGCCAGGGCGCTGTCACCCCCCATGGCACGTGTCATCACATAGCTGGCTGCGGCGGTGGGGGTAGAGCTGATGAGAAACAGGATGCCGAGGGCCTGCGGGCTGAAGCCGAGCGCCCAGGCCCCCAGCACCAGCAGCACGGGGATGCAGCACAACCGGTTGACCGTGGCCCAGCCGGTCAGCATGGCGCCGCCGCGCAGGGCCTTGAGGTTGAGGCTGGCGCCGGTGCACAGCAGGGCCAGCGGCAGGGTCATGTTGGCGAAATAGTTGCCCGTGCTGATGACCAGCTGGGGCAGTTCGATGCCGAGCAGACCGAACGGCAGGGCCGCCAGAATGGCGATGATGAGGGGGTTTTTGACGATCCCCTTGAGTATGGGTGTGAGCCCCTTTCCGCCCCCCAGGCTGCGGGTCAGAGTGATCACCGCGAGGATGTTGTAGAGCACTGTGATGGAGCCCACCAGCAGGGCGGCGGCCCCTATCCCTTCCGGGCCGTAGGCGTTTTGCACATAGGCCAGCCCCATGATCCCCATGTTGCCGCGAAAGCTGCCCTGCACGAAGATGCCCCGCAATTTCTGCTCGCTGATGAAACGGGCCGCCAGCACCTCCAGCACCAGGAAACCGGCGAGGGTGCCGAGCAGGCCGTAGAGGATGAGCCAGGGGCTCGGCATGGTGGAAAAATCGGTGCGCACCATGCTTAGAAACAAGAGAGCTGGCAGGGTGACCTGGAACACCAGACGGGAGGCGGACTCGACGAAACTGTCGGGCAAGAGACCCAGCCGCTTGAGCCAGATGCCGAGTACCAGCACCAGACAGATGGGGCCCGTGATGGAGAGAGAGAAGTGCAGACTTGCCAACAGATCCATGATGCGCGTCCTGTGCAACGGCGAAGAAAGTCGCCTGGGAAAGGGCATTCTAACGCCATGGGCTTGTATTCACAGGAGTTAATCACAACAATGTCTGCATCCCGGTTGTCGCCCTCCCCTGTCACGGATCCCCCATGGAAAAGAAACTGACCATCCTCGATATCGCTCGCCTCAGCGGGGTCGGCAAGTCGACCGTCTCCCGGGTGCTCAATCAGGATCCCAAGGTCAATGCCCAGACCAGGACCAGGGTCGAATCGGTGATCGCCCAGCACGGTTTCGTCCCGAGCAAATCGGCGCGGGCCATGCGCAGCCAGAGCCAGCAGGTGGTCGGCATCGTGGTGTCGCGCCTCGACTCCAGCTCCGAGAACCAGGCGGTGCGCGGCATGCTGGAGACCCTCTACCAGCGTGGCTACGACGCCGTGCTGATGGAGAGCAAGTTCTCCCCCGCCAAGGTGAGCGAGCACCTGGCGGTGCTGGAGCGGCGCGGGGTGGACGGCATCATCCTGTTTGCCTTCAACGATCTGGACTATGCCGCCATGGCGCCGCTCAGGGAGAAACTGGTGCTGATGGCCCGCGAGCGCCCCGGCTTCTCGTCGGTCTGCTTCGACGATGACGGGGCGGTGCGCGCCGTGCTCGCCCACCTCGGGGAGCGTGGCCTGACCGAGGTCGCCTATCTCGGGGTGGAACGCAGCGATCTCACCACTGGGCTGCGTCGGCATCAGGCTTACCTCGACTACTGTCGGGAACAGGGGCGCACGCCCCGCAGCGCCCTCGGGGATCTCGGTCTGCAAAGCGGCTATCGGCTCGCGGCCGAGCTGCTCACCCCCACCACCCAGGCCATGGTCTGCGCCAGCGACACCCTGGCCATCGGCGCCGCCAAATACCTGCAGGAGCAGGGTCGCACCGACATCCTGGTGAGCGGCCTTGGCAGCAATCCCATGCTGACTTTCCTCTTTGCCAACACCCTCAGCCTGGATTTCGGCTACAAGGACGCCGGCATCCTGGCCGCCAGACAGCTGCTCGACCAGATTGAAGAGGGGCAACCCCCCAGAGCGACCATCGCCCCCTGTCAGCCCCTGTAGTCTATCTTTTCCTCCATTCCCGGCGTTTTGCGCTTTTTGTGACCAGCGCCACGAATTGGGAACGTTCCCATTGCCGATGCCAGCCACTGGCTTCATGCTGATTGGGAACGATACCAATAAACGGGCGGTCCTTGGCCAGCCGGTAAAGACACGACCATTATTCATGGAGTCACAGAGGGAAGGCTCATGTCAAAAGTCAACACACAGCATCTGGCGCAGCTGATCGAGCGGATCGGCGGCAAAGAGAACATCACCACTGTCAGCCACTGCCTGACCCGGCTCAGGTTCGTGCTGGCCGATCCGGCCAAGGCCGATCCCAAGGCCATCGAGACCATTCCTTCGGTGAAGGGGAGCTTCACCCAGGGCGGCCAGTTCCAGGTGGTGATCGGCAACGAGGTGGATCAGTGGTACAAGGCGCTCACCCAGGAGATCGGCGTGAGCGGCGGCAGCAAGGAGGCCGCCAAGCAGGCCGCCCGCCACAACATGAACCCGTTGGAGCGCGGCATCTCCCACCTGGCGGAGATCTTCGTCCCCCTGCTGCCCGCCATCATCACCGGTGGTCTGATCCTGGGCTTTCGCAACGTCATCGGCGACATCAAGATGTTCGACGACGGCACCCACACCCTCACCGAGATCAGCCAGTTCTGGGCCCAGGTGCACGCCTTCCTCTGGCTTCTGGGTGAAGCCATCTTCCACTTCCTGCCGGTGGGTGTCTGCTGGTCTGCGGTGAAGAAGATGGGCGGCTCCGAGATCCTCGGCATCGTGCTGGGTATCACGCTGGTGTCGCCGCAACTGATGAACGCCTATGGCATCGGCCAGCAGACCCCGGAAGTGTGGGACTTCGGCCTCTTCGTCATCCAGAAGGTAGGGTATCAGGCCCAGGTCATTCCGGCCCTGCTGGCGGGTGTCTTCCTCGCCTGGGTGGAAACCAGCCTCAAGCGCATCATCCCGGCCTATCTCTACCTGGTGATTGTGCCCTTCATCTCCCTGCTGCTGGCAGTGATCGTGGCCCACGCCCTGATCGGTCCGTTCGGCCGCTGGATTGGTGACGGCGTCGGCTTTGCCGCCAAGGCGGCCATGACGGGTTCGTTTGCCCCCATCGGCGCCGCCCTGTTCGGCTTCCTCTATGCGCCCCTGGTCATCACCGGCATCCACCACACCACCAACGCGGTGGACCTGCAACTGATGCAGAGCATGGGCGGCACCCCCATCTGGCCGCTGATCGCCCTCTCCAACATCGCCCAGGCGTCTGCGGTCGTCGGCATCATCCTGATCAGCCGCAAGGAGAACGAGCGGGAGATCTCGGTCCCGGCCGCCATCTCCGCCTATCTCGGGGTGACCGAGCCGGCCATGTACGGCATCAACCTCAAGTACAAGTTCCCCATGCTGTGCGCCATGGTGGGTTCAAGCTGTGCGGCTCTCATCTGCGGCTTCGCCGGGGTGATGGCCAACGGCATCGGGGTGGGCGGCCTGCCGGGCATCCTCTCCATCCAGCCGCAATACTGGGGCATCTACGCCATCGCCATGCTGGTGGCCATCGTGGTCCCCGCCTTGCTGACCCTGCTGGTCTACAAGCGCCAGCAGGCTGCCGGCAAGCTGGATCTGGCCACGGCCTGATCCACACAACCTCGGCGGAGCCCTGGCTCCGCCTTTTATCGTTGCCCTGTTCCAACTAATCCGGTTTCAACCTATGAGCGAACCAACCATGACACAGACACCCTGGTGGCAAAGCGCCGTGATTTACCAGATCTACCCCAAAAGCTTTCAGGATTCCGGCGCCCGTGGCACCGGTGATCTCAAGGGGATCATGGCCCGCCTCGACTACCTCAAGACGCTGGGGGTCGATGCCCTCTGGCTGACCCCGGTCTACGTCTCCCCCCAGGTGGACAACGGCTACGACATCGCCGATTACCTCAACATAGATCCCGCCTACGGCACCATGAGCGATTTCGAAGCGCTCCTGGCCGCCGCCCATGCGCGCGGCATCCGCATCGTGATGGATATCGTGGTCAACCACACCTCCACCGAGCACGCCTGGTTCAAGTCGGCGCTGGGGGACAAGAACAGCCCCTATCGCGACTACTACATCTGGAAAGATCCGGTGGACGGCGGCGTGCCCAACAACTGGCAATCCAAGTTTGGCGGCAGCGCCTGGGAGCTGGACCCGGCCACCGGCCAGTACTACCTGCACCTCTTTGCCCGCGAGCAGGCGGATCTCAACTGGGAGAACCCGGCCGTGCGCGCCGAGGTGAAGAAGATCATCCATTTCTGGGCGAAGAAAGGGGTCGATGGTTTCCGCCTCGACGTCATCAATCTCATCTCCAAGGATCAGGCATTCCCTGACGACGAGGTGGGGGATGGCCGCCGCTTCTACACCGACGGGCCGCGCATCCACGAATTTTTGCAGGATGTGAGCCGCGACGTCTTCGCCCCCGTGGGGGCCATGACGGTGGGCGAGATGTCTTCCACCAGCCTGGAACACTGCCAGCGCTATGGCGCGCTGGATGGTTCCGAGCTCTCCATGGTGTTCAACTTTCATCACCTCAAGGTGGATTACCCGGGCGGCGACAAGTGGACCAAGGCCCCGTTCGATTTCCTCGAACTCAAGCGCATCTTCAACCACTGGCAGAGCGGTATGCATGGCAAGGGGTGGTCGGCGCTCTTCTGGTGCAACCACGATCAGCCGCGCATCGTCTCCCGTTTCGGCGATGAGGACGAGCATAGGGTGGTCGCCGCCAAAATGCTGGCCAGCACGCTGCACGGCCTGCAAGGCACCCCCTACATCTATCAGGGGGAGGAGATCGGCATGACCAACCCCGGCTATCAGCACATCGACGACTATCAGGATGTGGAGAGCCGCAACATCTTCGCCATCAAGCAGGCGGAAGGGATGAGCGAGGCCGAGATCCTCGCCATTCTCGACGCCAAGTCCCGCGATAACTCGCGCACCCCGATGCAGTGGAGTGCCGCCGCCAACGCCGGTTTCACCAGCGGGACGCCCTGGCTCAAGCCAGCCGCCAACTACCCCGAGATCAACGCCGAGGCGGCGCTCGCCGACCAGCACTCGGTGTTCTGGCACTATCGGGATCTCATCGCCCTTCGCAAGGCGCACCCCATCTTCACTCAGGGGGATTATCAGGAGCTGCTGACCGGGCACCCGCAGATCTGGGCTTATGCCCGCCGCGCCCACGGTCAGACCCTGCTGGTGGTGAGCAACTTCTACGGCGAGCCGGTGGAGTTTGCCTTGCCTGCCGAGCTGCAAAGCGGGGAGGGGCGACTGCTGCTTGGCAACTACCCGGATAGCCCGGCCCGCCCGCAATCCTGCAAGCTGCGCCCTTACGAATCCCTGATCTGGCTGATGGAGCAATGATGACTGACGCAACAACAGTGCAGCGGCCCGCCGTGCGTGGCCCCGAGTGGCAGAAGATGGTGGCGGGAGCGCCCTATGATGCAGGGGACCCCGAACTGCGGGCTGCGCGGGAGCAGTGCCGCGCCCTGCTGGGAGAACTGAACCGGGAGCGAACCGATGCCCCTGGCTGGGATGAGCGCCTCACCCGCCTGCTGGGTGGCCGCGCAGAACGCTGTTTCATCACGCCCCCCTTCTTCTGCGACTATGGCGCCAACATCTTTGTCGGCGAGAATTTCTACGCCAATTTCAACTGCACCATCCTGGATGTGTGCGAGGTACACATAGGCGACAACGTGCTGCTGGCCCCCGGAGTGCAGATCTACACCGCTACCCACCCGGTGGCGGTAGCGCCTCGCATCAAGGGGGTGGAGTTCGGCAAGCCGGTGCGCATCGGCAACAACGTCTGGATTGGGGGCAGCGTCGTCATCTGCCCGGGCGTCACCATAGGGGACAACAGCGTCATCGGGGCGGGGTCCGTTGTCACCAGAGACATTCCGGCAGGCGTGGTGGCGGTCGGCAATCCCTGCCGGGTCTTGCGCCCCATGACGGCAGAGGAGCTGGCGCCCGGGGAACCTGGCTGACACAGAAGGGGCAGGCCGTACCTGCCCCTGTTCCTTTCCCTGACGGCGCTCCCGCAATGCCGGCAAGGCTTCGGCGTAGCCCCCTCTTTACCCGGGCAGCAAGGCGCCGCAACGCTTGTGCTGTCCCATGACCACCAGAGTCTTGAAACTGCGTACCTGATCCCTGGCATGGAGCACCCGACGGGTGAACTGCTCGTAACTTTGCATGTCCCTGGCGGCCACTTGCAGCACGAAGTCCTGCTCCCCCGTCACATACCAGAGATCCATCACCTCGGGTTCCCGCTGCAGGCTGGCGATCATCTCATCGACGATGCGGCCATGATCCCGCTCCAGGGTCACCAGCACCAGCATGGTGATGGGCCAGCCCATGGTGGACGGTGCCACCAGCGCCACTTCCCGCTCGATGAGACCGGACTCCCGCAAGGCGCGGACGCGGCGGTAGCAGGCAGGGGCGGAAAGACCGACCCTGTGGGCCAGCTCCGGCGTGGGCAGACGGGCATCCTGTTGCAGCTCGGCGAGGATGAGCAGATCAAATTTGTCGGTCATGGGGTTCATTAGATAAAAATTATCGCACAAGGCCAGTATTAGACCGGTTTTACCCAAGTCTCCAGATATATTTTACTGCCCATCGTCCTGCTCGGTATGAACACCATGCAACCCAATCCCAATGCCCTCTCCTCTCTTCTGGCCGTCCTGCTCGCCATGTTGTCGATCACCCTCGGCGCCTCCCTGGCCAAATCCCTGTTTCCCCTGCTGGGAGCCGCAGGTACGACCCTGTTCCGGCTGGGGTGCGCCGCCCTCCTTCTCTCCCTGGTGTTTCGCATCTGGCGTGTCCCCCTCGACCGACGCATCCTGCTGGGCGCCATCCCCTACGGCCTGTCGCTTGGGGCCATGAACCTGCTCTTCTATCTGGCCATCGCACGCATTCCCCTCGGCGTAGCCCTGGCCATCGAGTTCATCGGCCCCCTGACGGTGGCCCTGCTCTCCTCACGCCACCGAGCAGACTTCATCTGGCTGATACTGGCCATCGCCGGGCTGCTGCTGCTCTTGCCCCTGCGGGCAACACAGCAGGCCATCGATCCCCTGGGTGCAGCGTTGGCTCTCGGGGCTGGCCTCTTCTGGGGGCTCTATATGCTCACCGGCAAGCGGGCAGGAGCCTTGCTGGGCGCACAGGCTCCGGCGCTGGGCATGTGGGTGGGCACCCTGCTGGAATTGCCCTTCGGGCTGGAGGGTGCGATCGAGGCGTCATTCACCGTCCCCGTGATCCTCACCATCATCGGGGTGGGGCTGCTCTCGAGCGCCATCCCCTACTCTCTCGAGATGTTTGCCCTGCGCCGCCTTCCCCTCAAGAGCTACGGCATTCTCACCAGCGGTGAACCGGCCATGGGCGCCCTGATGGGGCTGATGCTGCTGGGGGAGCAGTTGCCTCCGTCCCAGTGGTTCGGGATAGCTGCCATCATCGCCGCCTCCATGGGCACCACCTGGCAGGCGGGTCGTCGACAAGTCGGCTCCGCCTGAACCAAAAAAAACGGGGCCGGCGATGACCGGCCCCGGGGATGGCACGAGAGCGTCAGGACGAGTAGTCGTAACAGCGTTTGAGCTCGCCGAAGTCATAGAAGAAGCTGCCCACCGCAATAGGGGCACAACCTGCCTTGAAGGCGAGCTCCTTCTCGTTGTAAAGCATCTTCACCAGCACCCGGCCGGCCTCGTTGCGGTAGACATCCCACTGGATGTTGGCCGCATAGGGAGAGACCCAGCCGCCACGCCATTCGTTGTTTTCCTGGCTCATCAGCACGCCAGGCTGGGCGCTCTGACGACTCCCTTCCAGCTCCATCAGGGCCGCCAGCGGGATCAGGGTCTCCGCATGGGCGAAGCGCAGCTTGGCGACATGCTCACCAGCCTCTTCCACCACCTGGGTCTGTACCTCGTTGAAGAGGCCGTCAAGCAGGGGCTGGGCCACGGCGTAGGTGGCGCTCTGGCTGGCAAGACTCGGCCCCTTCTCGTAGAAGTCCTCGGCATCGGAAAGGTAGGAGAACCAGGCAGACTCCTCTGGCGTGATGAACTGCTCGAGATCCCAGGACCCGCCTTGTGCCTGCGCCTCCCGGATCAT
Source organism: Aeromonas sp. FDAARGOS 1418 (assembly GCF_019048585.1). Taxonomy (NCBI): domain Bacteria; kingdom Pseudomonadati; phylum Pseudomonadota; class Gammaproteobacteria; order Aeromonadales; family Aeromonadaceae; genus Aeromonas; species Aeromonas sp. FDAARGOS 1418. The sequence goes on from NZ_CP077387.1 coordinate 267,699, forward strand.
CCCCGGGCCGATGATGAAGAGGTTGTAGAGCATGAGGGCGGCGTCCACCTCGTCGCGCACATGGGTCTTGCCGCCGTCTTCCGGGTTCACCGCCACATAATCCACCCCGGCGGCCAGCTCGTCGACGAAGGCCTTGCTGTAGAGACGCTCGAGCATCTCGCGAGCCATCACCCGGGTCCTGGGCAGGGCCTTGAGCGCATCGAGGGCCTCGGTCAGCTCGGGAGCGGGAGCCACCCCGTTGTCTTCGTCCCCGACAAAGGCCTGATAGGCCTGGAAGGTGGGCAGATACCGGGTGTACTCCCCCTGCGGCTCGGTCTTGTGGAAGTAGAGCTCGAACTTGTTGCGCAGCCCCTTGTCGATCTCGGAAGGGTTCTCCTGGCTGACGTAACAGTCGGGGCTGTCCGTCACCAGAGAGACCCGTTTGGCCAGGCTCTGCATGAAGAAGTAGGCGCTTTCGTTGGCGCGATCCTTGCCCGATGTCTCGACCTTGAGGCAGAGGGGAGTCGATTCAGTGGTCAGCAGGGTGGGCAGCCGTTCGGCGAGCCGGGTCGCCAGGTTGGCGTGCTCCTCCTTGCCGAGCGCACTCAGCAGGCCATAGCCGAGGGTCTGGTTGGCGGCCGTGACGGCGTCCACCTTGGCGCCGAGCCGTTGGCCCAGCTCGGTCAAGGCCCCCTGTCTCGCGGCCTCCTCCCACACCAGCTTGGTCAGCACGTCGTATTTGGGGCTGGACAGCGAGCGGGAGCCATGGCGTGCCACCAGTTCAGTGAAGACGGGACTAAAGCCTTCAGGGGCCACCTCATAGCTGTTCATTGCCTGACGGGCGGCATAGACCGCCTTGGTGCTGTATTGATAGCCGCCGACGGCGGGCGAGGAGGAGTCATTGCCCGAATGGCAGCCGCTCAGCAGGGTGGCCGCCACGCAGGCGGCAAGGGAAGAGACGCGAAACATAGTCATCCTTGAACCAGTGTGAAAATGAAGCCGCACAGTACGCACCGGATGTGACAATCCGGTGTCAGGTCTGGGACATGCACCTCTCTCCTGAAGGGTGAAGCCCCTCCAACCGGCCTGCTTCCTCCCCACAAAACATCATTCATATTTTTTGAACGTGTAGGCCAGTTTATCTCGCTAACAATGGCCGGGTGAGGCGCTTAATATTCACACATCGCTTAGGCAGGAGCGCCAAGCCGCAAAACAACTGGTCGTTCATGGCAGTCCCCCATCCATATGGGCGACAAACATCCGTGACAAAACAACACACCATTTGAATGACCTCTTGCAAGGATGCATTGATGCAGGCCTGTCAGGCCTTGCCAATGACATAAAAACCAAGAGAGTGAATGAACATGAAAAACGTGATCAAGATGCTGGCCGTTGCAGGCCTGATGAGTGCCGGTGTTGCCCAGGCTTCCGTCCCCGCCGACTTCAACGCCACCCCGGGTGTGCTGTTCGTGAACTGGCATGCCAGCGCCGCCATGGCCGGCAAGGCCAACCCCATGCTGGAGGTGCGCGATGAATCCGGTGATCTGGTGGCCTCCGTCCACGCCAACCTGATGGGTACCCAGCAGGTACAGATCCCGAGCCGCGCCCAGGGCAACCTGACCGTCAGCCTCGGCGATCAGAGCAGCGATTACCGCATCCCGTTCGGTATCGGCAGCGGCAATCCCCGCTGATCAACGCAGACGACGTCCCTCCCGGGTCTGGCAAAGACACGCCGACCAGGCGAGAGATCAACGACAAGGGCGCCATCAAGGCGCCCTTGTCGTCGTTGCCGTCGGCACGCACGGCTACTGGGTGAAGACGGGACCGAAGCCGGATCCCCACAGGATGGCCGTGGCAGCCAGCACGCAGACCAGCAGCACCAAGCCGACCGTCACCACTGAGCTGGCGTAGATGAATCCCTGCTCCTTGGTGATGTGCATCAGGATGGGCACGCCGATATAGAGCAGGTAGACGGAATAGGTCAGCCCGACCAGACCGATGAGCATCACGAACCAGAGATGCGGGAAGAAAGCGGAGAAGCCCACCATGAAGAGTGGCGTGGAGGTGTAGGCCGCCAGCTCCAGCGAGGTCGTGTAGCTGGGATCCGAGCCGAAGGTATGCCCCATCCAGTGCACCAGATAGGAGAGTGCCAGCACGCCGATGATAAGGGTCACGTACATGGCGACCGACAGCTTGAATGCGCTGTTGGCGGTCAGGGTGATGGGATCGCCGACCCCGATGCTCCAGCCGATGTGAACGGCGGAATAGTAGGCGCAGATGGGAGGGATAAGGGCCACGAGCAGGATGTGGGTCAGACTGTTTCTGAAGCTGTCGTGCCGCTCGTCTATGGTATGCCATTCGGTGTGGGGATGGGCATACAATCCCCATAAGTGATTCAATATCATAGCGTTATTCCTTCTCTACATCGGTGGTTGGCGGATCGATACCGGGCTTTCTCCTCTGATTGCGTCATGTCCGGGCGCTGGTGGCGCCATCGCTTGCCATGGCATGCGATGACTTTAAATAAAGTCGCTCCACCGCCGCTGCGTCAAGCAAGGTCGCCGGGACAGCCGGGAGGGATGGGAAGACAGCAGGAGGGCACCGGAAGCGGGCACTGATGGCACCCGCCGCCGGCGCTCCCGTCAATACTGCTTGGTTTTCGAGGCAAAACCCGCGAGGAAGAGACCGGTCAGGAACATGCCGCAGAAGGCTTCGATGGCCGACAGCAGTTGCAGCGGCGAGGAGGTCTGGGAGATGTCCCCATAACCCAGGGTCACGAAGGTGACGATGCTGAAATAGAGAGAGCGCCCCAGATGGCCGTGGGTTGCAGACTCCGGCGCCAGGAAATAGGTCAGGGTCGCCAGCAGGATCACCCCCATCGACATCAGCAAGCTTCTGATGGGACGCTCCCCAAACCCCCAGGTGATGAAGCTGATGAACTTGCCCGCGCACTTGAGATAGCACAACAGGGAGAGCCAGCACTTCGTCATCGGACCGCTGCGCAACCAGCGCTCCCGGAACAGCTCCCGCGGGCTCGCCAGGGACTTCATCTCGTGCAGCTTCTCCTTGTAGTAGCACTCGCCGGCGTCGACGGTGTCACCCACGCTGGAGAAGAGACGCTTGGCATTGCGATAGAGTTTGCTCGCCTCGTTGTGGTCGATCCGCCCATTGTCGTTGTAGACCACCTCCACCTTGTCCAGGTTGGTGTGCTCCATGGTGGCATCGAAGTTCTTGGCGCTGACGCTGAAGTTTTTCAGCACCGCCCGGGAGGAGTGGAAGCGGATCTCCTCGCACTCTATGGTGAAGTCCTGAAAGACCCCGTCCTCCAGCGCCAGCTCCCGCTTCTTGGCCCAGGCCCTGTGGTCCCACAGCAGGGAGTCGAACAGATCGAGCCCGATCACCCCGCCATTGACCCTGACCCCCTTGGCCGAGCAGTGCCACAGATAAACCTTGGAGTTGTTGACGGCCCCATCGAGAGAGAGCTCGTCGAGACAGGTAAAATCGAGCAACCGGCCGGAGATGATGGGGCTTTTGAGGGTAACACCGCCGATGTTGAGCAGACGATGCTTGCCCAGCACCTGGGCCTCCCCCTTGTTGTTCTCCGAGACCGAAAGCAGGCTTTGCACCCGTTTCACCTCGTCATTGCCATGTTTTCCCGCCAGCCACATGCTGTAAGGCTCGAAACGGGTCTCCGAGCGGATGAGGCCGCTCTTGCGCAGGGATTCCAGTGCACTCGAGGCGCTCTCATACAGGCGGACCTTGTCGTCGCTCATGTAGACACAAAGGCTCAGCACGCAGCGGGAGCTGATGAAGCGGGCGATGCCGATCTGGAAGATCACGCTTTTTTCTATCTTCTGCTCCGCCATCCAGTCGTCGAAATGGGGCAGCGACGCCACCAGCAGCGCCCAGATACGGGGATAATCGTTCTCACGCCGCCACTCGTTGAATTGCTCGGGGGAAAGCTGCCAAAGCTCTGTTGCATTCATAGATGACCTCAGTAATGGAGATGTTCTCGTCGGTGATTCTCTGTCAAGTGCAACCAATAGAAGCGAGCTTACAACAGCAACGAATGGCCCCTAAGAATCAGGAGAAAAAAAGTTAACCATTTGAAAAAAATGCATAAATGCTTTCTCACACACCAAAAAATGAACGCTCAGAGATAAAAAAAACTCCCGACCGGGAGCTTTTTCTATGGGCAGTACGCGATGGCATTACGCCTCCAGGCTGATGCCGATGTTGGAGACGCCGTCCTGGGCCGCGAAGGCGCGGATGGCAAGGATGCGATCGCTGTCCCGTTCATGGGCCACCCGTTTGAGCAGTTCGACCTGGAACTCCAGCTCCGCCTCCATGTACTCGTGCTCATAGAGCTCATCATCGCTGAGATCCCGCTCTTCCAGCATCTCGATGAAGCCGGCGACCGTGCCGACAGACGCATGGCTGGCGTCGTTGGCCTCTTCCCCCACCCGGCAGATCACCGAGTTGTAGGCACAACCCAGCGCCACGCAGGCGTCCAGTGCCGGATAGGCGCCGTAGGATTCAAACTTGCGGGGATCGGGAATGTAGACTTCAAACGCTTCCAGAATGGCACCAAGATTGACGCGGGATCCCTTGACCGTCAGGTAGTTCCACATCTGATCCAGCGCGTGACGGAATGCCCTCGCATCCCCGAAACCGGAGGCCTGGGTAAAGAGCACATAGTTGGGGTACATGCGCTCTGCCAGCGCCAGGGTATAGACGGTTTGCTGCCAGGGCTGCAGCTCGGCCAGTCGCTTATAAAACTTGTCACCAAACACTGGAGTCGGATCCTTTGCAAAATGTGGGGCAGATTGTAGCCCACGAGGGCCCCGTCTAAAAATGAAAAAGCGCCCTGCTCGACTATCTTGCCCGATCAACTGGGGTAAGATGGAGACAGCATCCCTCTCGCCTTGCCATAAACACGATAAGGAACAAGAGTATGAGCCAACGTACCCTGCTGCTGTTGAGTCAGGACAACAGCCACTATGAACGCCTGCTCAAGGCGGCCCATCTTCCCCATCTGCACATTCTTCGGGCCGACAATCAGGCCGAGGCCGAACAGCTTATCGGTGACGCTCATATCCTGATGGCCGAGCCTGCCCGGGCCAAGCCGCTGCTGGCCAAGGCCGGCAAGCTCAGCTGGCTCCAGTCGACTTATGCCGGGGTCGATGTGCTGCTGGACGCCAGTTGCCGCCGCGACTACCTGCTCACCAATGTCCGCGGCATCTTCGGCCCCTTGATGAGCGAGTATGTGTTCGGTCATCTGCTCAGCCTGACCCGCCAGTTGCCACTCTATCGCGAGCAGCAGCAACAGGGCGTCTGGCAGAGCCATCCCTATCAGGGCTTGAAGGGAAAGACGCTGCTGCTGCTCGGCACCGGTAGCATCGGGCAGCATATCGCCCACACCGGCAAACATTTTGGCATGAGGGTGCTCGGCATCAGCCACAGTGGCCGTGAACGTGCCGGGTTCGATCAGGTGTACCAGTTGCCAGCACTCAACAAGATGCTGGCCCAAGCCGATGTCATCGTCAGCGTGCTGCCCGCCACCCGCGAGACACGCCATCTCTTCACCGCCGAACGCTTCAGCCACTGCAAACCGGGCGCCATCTTCTTCAACGTCGGCAGGGGCAATGCCGTCCATGAGGGGGAGCTGCTGGCGGCACTGCAAGCCGGCAAACCCGCCATGGCGGTGCTCGATGTGTTCGAGCAGGAACCCCTGCCCGCTGACAGCCCGCTCTGGCACCAGCCCAATCTCATCGTGACGCCCCACAACAGCGCCTACAGCTTCCCGGAAGATGTGGCCCAGATCTTCATCCGCAACTACATCCGCTTCATCGACGGTCAGCAGCTGGACGGCCGGATCGACTTTGACAAGGGTTATTGAAGCCGTTCTGCAATGAAAAGGCCCCGCCAGTTGGCGGGGCCTTTTTCGTCAGGAGGGAGCCGTTCAGCCCGCCTCCATCTCTTTGCGGTAGCTCTTCACCTTGGCGAGGAACTGACGCTTGTCCTTGCCGGAGAGCGGCTCCGCCATCGGCAGCTTGATCTTCATGGGATCCACCGGCCGGTTGTTGATGCGTACTTCGTAGTGCAGGTGAGCACCGGTGGAACGGCCCGTATTGCCGGAGAGGGCTATCTTGTCGCCCATTTTCACCTTCTGCCCGGGTTTCACCAGCAGCTTGCTCAGGTGCAGGTAACGGGTCATCAGGGTACGGCCGTGCTTGATCACGACATAGGTGCCTGCCAGCGGGTGGCTGGTTGCCTTGAGGACCACACCATCACCGGTCGCCATGATGGGCGTGCCTACCGGCAAGGCAAAGTCGGTCCCCTCATGGGGCCGGACCTGCCCGGTAATGGGATGACGGCGATTCGGGTTGAAACTGGAGCTGACCCGGTAACGGCTGTGAGTCGGATAACGGCGGAAACCGCGCTCCAGGCTGTTTGCCTGACCGTCATAATAGTTGCCATCTTCCGACAACCAGGCTGACACGGCCTTGCCCTGGCTGAACACCTCGACCCCCAGCAACTGGGTATTGCCCGTACTCTTGCCGTCGACCGTCTCCTGACGGACCAGCACCTTGAACTTGTCACCTTTTTTCAAATCCTTGGCGAAGTTGAGGCGCCACTGGAACAGGTTGGCAATCTTCTGGATGTGGTTGGCCGGGATACCGGCATTGCGGGCGCTGACGTAGAAGCTGCCGTTGATGACACCGTCATAGCTCTTCTGCTGCCACTCTACCTCTTCATTGAGCATGTTGGCGCTATAGGTGTCGTCGGTACGCTCCAGCACCAGGGTCTGCTTGATGTTCAGGCGGATCTTCAGCTGCTGCAGAATGTTGTCCTGATCGATCAGCAACTCGATGGTCTGACCGGGTTTGAGGCGCGCCAGGTTGTTCTTGGCATCCGCATCCAGCACCTTGTAGAGGGTGGTGGTGGACAGCCCCAGGTTGTTGAAGATGGCGGTCAGATTCTCGCCGTTGCGCACCCGGTAATCCTGCCATTGAGGCGTGGCATCGGCCGGGATGTCGTCTTCGGGAGCGGCTGACTCGACCAGCTCGTGATCCGGGATGTCGTTGAAGTCGGTGTTGTCTTCGTTGGTTGCTGTGCCCGTGGTGGCGATCGGCAACTCCAGACGCAGTGGCCGCTCCAGGATGTCACCTGGAGCTGGCAATACGGCTACCGCTGACAGCGTCATGGCCGTGAGCAATAGCATGGCATAGAAATGCTTGCGGGGAACCGGGGGTTCCCAATTGGCAGCCTGGGCTACCAAGGGACGGAGACGTTTCATCCGCTATCCTGTTATTAGATCTAAGGGTGGTGGTTGTGGGTCTGTTTTTATGAGTTTTTATTATGAAAACCGAATATCTGGCTTTTAGACCTAAATACTTACAAAAAGTTCATAGCTCCATGCACGAAACTCACATTTTATGCATAACCTTCCAGCATGGGCAGAAATGATCGTCATTTTCAGCCATTTTTTTCTATTTTTAAGAACCAAGTCCGGTTGTGGTGCTCTCCGGCCCAGAAAATGTTGCAAAAACATCTCCATGGAGTGGGTATGTCATTGGCAAAATTGTTAAATGTAATCATTCTGATCCTCTTCACCATCGGCGCCGCGCTGCTGCTCGTGCTGGAGATCACCACGGTACGACAGTCTATTCTCGACCAGATGTCGGCCAACCTTGAAACCGCCATCACCGCGCTGGGGCTGGTGCTGCAGGGTACCTTGCTCAACGATGACAAGGTCCTTGCCGAGACCATAGTGAACGCCATGTTCGACGGAGGTTTCGTCAACTCCGTCGTCCTGCTGGATCCGGATGGCCAGGTGCTGTTCCAGAAGGTGTTCCACACCGCACAGCAAAATGTTCCAGGCTGGCTCCCCTCAGTTATCGACATGCCACCGGTCAGGATTGAGCAGGAGTTGACCGACGGCTGGCGCATTCTCGGTACCCTCACGCTCGAGGGACACAAGGGTTACGCCTACCAGCATCTGTGGAACGCCATCAGTCGTACCGGGCTCGCGTTGCTCGCCGGCCTGCTGGTGTTCAGTCTGGTGATCACCTGGGTGTGCCGCCGCCTGCTGCGCCCCCTCGAACAAGTCAGTCTGCAACTGACCCGGATCCGCAAACGCCAGTTCAGCGGCAACCTGCCAACCCCGTGGCTTCGCGAATTGCAGGAAGTCGTCGTCTCCATCAACCAGTTGGTCTCCGAACGCAAACGGGACCTGCTGCAACAACGGCTGAAGATCACCCAGCTTGGCAAACACGACGCCCTCCCGACCCACCAGAAGCTCGTTGGTCTGGTCGACACCGATGGCAACACCTATCAGCAGCATTTCTTCTCCACTCAGGGGAGTATCAGGCTCTACAGCCGCCTGCTACCCAAGCACCCCCCCACCACGGACAGCTCGCCGGATGAAATTCGGGCGCTGCTCAACGACTGGCTGACCCAGAAGGCGGAAGGGCTCCAGCTACCTCTCAGCCTGCTCGGCCATCCAGACTGGGCGCAGTTTGCCCCCGTGCTGGCCAGCGCTCGTGGCAAGACACTGGACTGGCGCTGGGATCTGGCTATCTTTCCCCCCCTGGCCGAGGAGCGACTGACTGCACTCCAGTCCCAGGGGATTGAGCTGGCCTTCAGCAACATCCCGATGAACAACGACAATCTGGCCAGGCTCGACCCCATCAGACCCGTCTTCATCAGTTGCCAGCTCACCCAGTCCCCCCTTTATTGGAACCTGCTCTCCCAATGCCTCCATGCTTCCGGCTACACCTTGCTGGCGGAAGCAGGCGACGTGAGCGATGTAGACATGCTGCGCAGTTGGGGCATCGATGGTTATGCCACTCAGGAGAATGCATCATGAGGATCCCGCTGCTGCTGCTCGCCCTGCTGTGGCAACCGACCCTGCACGCGACCACCATGACCATAGGCACAGGGGGGGAGCAAGGCATCTATTACCAGGTCATCAAGGAGTTCTGCAGACTGGCCAAAAAAAGTGACCCCACGATGCCCTGCAAACTACAGGCCAGCTCCGGGTCCATCGAAAATCTCCGCCAGCTGAAAACGGGAGAGGTACCCTATGCGCTCGTCCAGTCCGACTGGCTCTATCAGGCCAGCCAGGGCACCGGGCCTTTCGCTGCCCAGCCACAACCCGAGCTGAGGGCGCTCTTTGCCACCCACGCCGAACCTTTCACCATAGTGGTGCGAGCCGATGGGGATATCACCACCCTGGAGCAGCTCAAGCTGGCCCCCATCGACATGGGCCTGAAGAGTTCAGGGACTCGTCAAACGGCATTGGCCCTGTTCAATGTTCTGGGCGCAAAGGAGCAGGATCTCGATTTGAAGAGCGTCGCCAATCTCTCCGAAGCGTTGTGCAATAAACAGATCGATGCCTATGGCCTTGTCATGGGTCATCCCAACCGCATCGTGGTGGACACCGCCAAGCGCTGCGCCGTGCGCTTCCTGGCGATCGAGGGGCCCGTCAGGGACCAGCTGCTCAAGGGGGTCAGGTATTATCAGCGCAGCCAGGTGCCGGCACGCATCTACCCGGGCAACCTCAAGGCAACCCCGACCTTCGCCATCGCGGCCACCCTGGTGACCAATGCCGCCACCCCGGATGACGAGGTCTATCGGCTGACCCGGGCCATGCTGAGCCAGCAAACCAGTTTCAACGAACAGACCTATGGCTATGCGAACCTGTTTCACAAGGCGCGCAACAAGATAGGCCCGGTGCTGAGTGTCGAACAGCATCCGGGCGCGGCAAAATATTTCGAGGAGTTGAAGGCGGCGGGCAAGTTATAGCTGGCGACGGGGGGAGCGCAGATGCTCGCTGGAGAAGCGGCTCTGCATCGAGGTCCACTGGGCCAGGCGATCGGCGCTCCCCGCCAGGGTTCCTTCGCGGCGGGATTTCATGATCCAGATGCTTTTGGCATCGAAACTGTAAACCGGCTGCAGATCATTGCGCTTGCTCCCCGGCAAGATGCGGCCATTGATGTTGTCCAGTACCAGGGGATCTGACTTGATGGTCGAGAAGTACAACGTCACCATGTGGAACTGGTTGTAACGGAGTGCCTTCACATAGGCCAGCCGCAGCTTCTTCTCGTCGACCCCCAGCTCCATCAGGGTGTAGTACTTGGCGATGCTGTAGTCCTCGCAATCCCCTCCTCTCGCCCCGATGAACTCCAGCGGATTGGCCCAATAATCATCATCCCCCCACAGTCTGGGGTCCTCGCTGTAGGTCAGGTTGTTGAAGTAGTTGTTCACCAGCTCCAGCTTCTGCTGGTCCGTGGTTCCGGCCCTTGGCGTCAGCAGCCGAGAGAAGGCCTCGGACCGCTGGATCGCTCTGGCGCCATAGACAGCCTGCATTTTTGCCCTGAGTTCCGGGCTGGCAATGAGCTCGGAGAGACCGGATGCCTGCACGCCGGATCCCAGCAGGGTCAGCGTGCAGGCGGAGACGAGCAACCATTTCATGACTGACACTCCATATCAGATGCTGGAGGTCAGTATAGTTGGCCGCGTCGCCTCTATCGTCAATGTCGGGCAAGGCTTAGCGGCACTGGGCGAAGGCGTCAGCCAGCTGCTGCATGAATTGCGGATAACCGTCCGGACCGAGCGGCACCTGCTCGCCGACTTCGTCCAGCAGCAGCACCTTGGCCCCGGTATTGCGGGCGACCGACTCGATCACCGCCGGGGAGAACTGCGGCTCGGCGTAGATGCAGCTCGCCTTCTTCGCTTCCAGCGCCTTGCGGATATCAATCAGCGTCTTGGCTCCCGGACGACGCTCCGGGCTCACGGTGAAGTGTCCCTTGGAGCTCATGCCGTAGTGGCGCTCCCAGTATCCATAGGCTTCGTGGAACACGAAGTAGCCCTTCTGATCCACCGCCTTCATCTGCACGGCGATCACCTTGTCCAGGGCGTCAACCTTGCCCTCGAAGGCCGCGAGATTGGCGGCATAGCGCGCCTGGTTGGCAGGATCCAGCTTGCCCAGTTCGGTCGCAATCGCCTTGGCAATCACCTTGGCCTGGGTTGGACCCAGCCAGATGTGGGGATCCACCCCTTCGTGGTGGTGCCCTTCATGGCCCTCGTCGTGCGAGCCGTGGTCATGGGCGGCATGGTCATGATCCTTGTCATCATGGTGATGATCGTCATGCTCCCCCTGGGTCGCATAGTTGTACAGCGGCATGCCGGGAACCTGGGTCAGGGTCAATACATGAGGATGCCGGGCAAGGGGTTTGGCCATGAAGCCTTCCAGCTCGGGACCGACCCACACCACCAGATCGGCCTCGTTGATGCTGCGAATATCGGAAGGGCGCAGGGAAAAATCGTGGGGCGACGCGCCGGTGGGCAGCAGCACCCCGGGCTCGCTCACGCCATCGGTGATCGCCGCCGCGATGAAGCCCAGGGGTTTGATGGTGGTCAGCACCTCGAGGGCACGGACAGGCAGACTCACCGCCATCAGGGCAGTGATCAGAGCAAGAATTCGCATAGAGGTCTCGTCAGGGAGTATGTGTGTGATAATATAACAAACCAACGTCGCTGTTATATTATAACTCTCACAGGCTGTAAACCCCGGAGCTGTCATGACCCAACTGGTGGAGCTGAAAGAGGTCTGTCTCTCATTTGACGGACGACTCGTGCTCGACAAGGTCTCCTTTACCCTGAACAAAGGCAAAATCACCACCCTGGTCGGCCCCAACGGGGCGGGCAAGAGCACTCTGAGCAAGCTGGTGCTGGGCTTGCTCCGCCCAGATTCGGGGGACATCGTCCGCCGCCGCGATCTGCGGGTCGGCTATGTACCCCAGCGCCTCTATCTGGACCCCACCCTCCCCCTGACGGTGCGCCGCTTCCTGCAGCTTGGCAAGAACAGCCGCCTCTCCATCGAGGAGGCGCTCAATCGGGTCGGCGCCCAGGATCTGCTGGACAACCGGATGCAAAAGCTCTCCGGTGGCGAGATGCAGCGGGTACTGCTGGCCCGCGCCCTGCTGGTCAAGCCCGAGCTACTGGTGCTGGACGAACCGGTGCAAGGGGTAGATATCACGGGCCAGATCGAGCTCTATGCCCTCATCAGCCAGCTGGCCGCCGAGTTCCACTGCGCCGTGCTGATGGTCTCCCACGATCTGCACCTGGTGATGGCCAGCACTCACGAGGTGATCTGCCTCAATCGCCACGTCTGCTGCCACGGCGAGCCACAGAGCGTGGCCCGGCACCCGGAATTTGCCCGCCTGTTCGGGCGACCGGAGCGGGAGGTGCTGGCGGTCTATACCCACCATCACCACTGCGATGGCGAACACCATCATCATGAACCGCAGGCTCCCGTCATCCGCCTGCCCTCTCGCAACAACTAGGATCTTCACGTGGACAGCTTTCTGTTATACGCCCTCGCGGCCGGACTCGGCATCGCCCTGCTGGCCGGGCCGCTTGGCAGCTTCGTGGTGTGGCGCAAGATGGCCTATTTTGGCGACACCCTCTCCCATGCCTGCCTCTTCGGCATTGCCCTCGGCATCCTGCTGCAGGTGGACCTCACCCTGGCGGTCGTGGTCTGCTGCCTCGCCATGGCGATGCTGCTGGTCATCATGAGCCGCAACCAGCAGGTGGCCACCGACACCCTGCTCGGCATTCTGGCCCACAGCGCCCTGTCGCTGGGTCTGGTCACCCTGAGCTTCATGGACAACGTGCGGGTGGATCTTATGGCCTACCTGTTTGGCGACCTGCTCTCGGTGCAGCCCATGGACCTGCTCTGGATCTACGGCGGCGGCGCCCTGGTGCTGCTCACCCTGTGGCGGCTCTGGGATCCCCTGCTCTCCATGACCATCTCGGAAGAGCTGGCCCGGGTGGAAGGGGTGCGGGTAGATGTGCTGCGCTGCGTGCTGATGTTGCTGATAGGCCTGGTCATCGCCGTGGCCATGAAGTTCGTCGGGGCGCTCATCATCACCTCCTTGCTGATCATTCCCGCCGCCACCGCCCGCCGCTTCAGCCAGACCCCGGAGCAGATGGCCGGCTTTGCCGCCCTGACAGGCTGTCTCGCCGTGCTGGGGGGCCTTGCCCTCTCCTGGTATCAAGACACCCCGGCCGGTCCCTCGGTCGTAGTCTGCGCCACCACCCTCTTTGTACTGAGCCAGTTCAAGCGCACCTGACCCGCTCCTGATGGTCCTGGTCTCGCCAGTGCCATCAGGCCTCTCGAATCAGACTCCTGCGTCGTGGGCTGCACCGTCCATTCTGCATAGGGCCCCCAGCCCGTTCAGACGCGCCTGAGAGGCTCGTTTTCCCCGGGTCTCAGGCTCGCCTGCGACTCCTGCCACAGCCACTGACGCAACCGGCTGATGGCGGGTTCATGGGCACGCGAGCGCTTGAAGACGAAATAGAAGTTGTCGCCGGTCTCGAGGGCGTGCAGGGGCAGCCGCACCAGACGCGGATCCTCCGGCTGCAACATGTAGTCGTTGATGAGCGCCATTCCCTGGTCCCAGTTCGCCGCCTCCAGCGCGAGCAGGATATGGCTGAAATGGTGCACCCTCGCCTCGGGGGGAATGGTCAGCCCCCCCATTTCGGCCCAGCGCCGCCAATCTTCCCCCTTCTCGCGGTAGATAGCCTGGATGGAGAGCAGCGGCAACTGCCACAAGGTGGCGGGCCAATCCCCTTCCACCTGCTGCCACATCCGGCGACTGCACACCGGCATCAGCCGCTCCCGATAGAGCAGATCGTGCATGTAGCCCGGCCCTTCGGGGGAGACGGTGATGAAACCGTCCGCCACCCTGTCGGAGAGCTCGGGATCTTCCGCCACCATCTCCAGGCTGAGATCCAGCTCGGGATAGAGCTGACGCAGCCCGGCCAGGCGAGGGATCAGCCACTTCACCGCAAAGGAGCTGTAGACCGCGAGCCGCACCCGCAGCTCGCCGCCGCCGCGCAACTGCTCGCTGCTCTGGGCAATCTGGACCAACCCGGCGGCGATCCCCTCGAAATAGATCTCCCCCTGGGGTGTCAGGGAGAGCAGCCGCCCCTGGCGCAGCAGCAGCCGCTCCCCCAGAAAATCCTCCAGCAGACGGATCTGGTGACTGACCGCACTCTGGCTGACATTGAGCTCCAGGGCGGCGCGGGAAAAACTCAGCAGGCGGGCAACCACCTCGAAATATTGAACGGCGCGCAGGGGGGGCAGCTTCATTATCCAAATTTCTCATGCGTGATGATTTTTTATCATTTTACTGGATAACAGGCCGCGGGCTACCCTCCCCTCATCTGAATCTGGAGGTGGTATGAATGCAGTCGGGATAGGCATCCTCTATCTGGTGCTCGGCAACATGGTGGCGGTCTTCTCCGATGCCCTGGTCAAGGTGCTGGAGCCGGACCAGCCCATTTTCCAGTTTGTCTTTTTCCGCCAGCTCTCCGCAGCCCTGCTGCTCGCCCCCTGGCTGCTCTGGTCCTGGCGGCGCAACCCGCCGGTAGCCCTCAAGTGGCACCTGCTGCGGGCCCACATCTGGGCCGTCGGCGTCTGCCTGATGGTGGTCGCCCTCACCCGGCTGCCGCTCGCCACCGCCAACGCCCTCTTCTATGCCGCCCCGCTGCTGATGGTGCCGCTCGCGGTCTGGCTGGCGGGGGAGGCACTCTCGCGCCAGAAGGTGCTGACGGCGCTGCTCGGCTTCGTCGGGGTGCTCATCGTGCTACGCCCGACCGAGGTAAACTGGGCCGCCCTGGCGGCGCTCGGGGTGGCGCTCTCCCTGGCGGTCAACAACCTGCTGATCAAGCGCATCCCGCTCCAGCAGCCCATCGCCCAGACCCTGTTTTTCACCAATGTGCTGAGCATGCCCTTCATCCTGGCGCTGGCCTGGTGGGAAGGGGGCGAGTGGCAATGGCAGATGTGGTGGCCCGCCTTCGGCTCCTCGGCGCTCATCATGGTCTATGCAGGATTGTGCGTGATGGCCTATCGCAAGGCGGAGGCGAGCAAGATCGCCTCGGCAGAGTACACCGGGCTGCTGATGGCGGTCGCCATCGGGGTCTGGCTGTTTGACGAACAGCCGGGGCTGCCGCTGCTGCTGGGGTGCCTGTGCATCATACTGCCGCTGGTCGCCATGGCCCGCAGCAAGCCCAAGCCCCAGGCCGAGCCGGCGCTCTAGCCTGCCGGGTCAAGCAGGGGGGCGACCCTCTGCTGCAGATGGGGAATCACCCCCTGCTCGAACCAGGGGTTCTTCCTGAGCCAGAGGGTGTTGCGCGGGGACGGGTGCGGCAGCGGCAACCAGGCCGGGCCATAGTCCGCCCAGTGTCGCACCGTCTCGGTGAGCGATCCTTTCGCCGCCGCCCTCAAGTAGTAAGCCTGCGCATACTGGCCGATGAGCAGGGTCAGCTCGATGTTGGGCAGCAGCATCAGTACCTTGTCGTGCCAGGTGGGGGCACATTCCGGGCGCGGCGGCAGATCCCCCGACTTGCCCCTGCCGGGGTAACAGAGCCCCATGGGCATGATGGCGATGCGGGATTCATCGTAAAAGGTGGCCTTGTCCACCCCGAGCCACAAGCGCAGCCGATCGCCGGAGGGATCGTCCCAGGGGATGCCGCTGGCGTGTACCCGGGTGCCGGGGGCCTGGCCGATGATGAGCAGACGGGCGCGCTCGTTGCCGCGGATCACCGGCCTTGGGCCGAGCGGCAGGTGGGCCTCGCACAGGCGGCAGGCCCGGATCTGTTCAAACAGGGGATCGAGTCGGTTCATGGGCCCGATAGTACCAGAGTTTTCTCCCCGCTCCCGCTTGTGAAAGGGGCGGCGGATACTTATCATGCAGCCGCCATTGTTTAGTTTAATAAACGGAGAGAGATGAAGAACTGGATGGGCACCGGCAGCGCGGCCCTCTCATTCGTGCTGTGGGGCATGCTGCCCCTCTATTACCAGTTCATGCCGGAGATCAACATGTGGGAACTGCTTTCCCACCGGGTGCTCTGGTCCGTGGTGCTGCTGGGAGGCCTGCTTCTGCTCCTCGGCCAGCGGGTACCCTGGGGGGCCCTGCGCGGCGATCCCCGGCAGCTCGGCCTCGTGCTGCTGGCAGGCCCCGTGATGTCCATCAGCTGGTGCATGTTCACCTGGTGCCTGACCACAGGCCAGGTGCTGGCCACCAGCCTCGCCTTCTTCATGACCCCGCTCTTCAACATCGCCTTTGCGGTGCTCTTCCTCAAAGAGAAGCTCACCCCGCAAAAACACCTGGCGGTGGCGCTCGCCCTGGCGGGGCTCGCCTACATGCTCTTCTCCTACGGCCAGCTGCCCTGGTTCTCCCTCGTGATGGGGGCCAACTTCGCCCTCTACGGCCTCATCAAGAAGAAGGTGAGACTGGACGCCGGTACCAGCCTCTATCTGGAGTCCCTGGTGCAGTTGCCCGTCGCCCTTCTCATCATCGGCTGGCTGACCTTGCAGGGCACCAGCCAGTTTATGGCCGGTGACTGGGGTGACAAGCTGCTGCTGATGGGCAGCGCCCCCGCCACCCTGCTGCCGGTGGGGCTGTTCTGCTATGCGGTGGCGCGCACGCCCATGAGCACGGTGGGACTGCTGCAATACATAGAGCCGAGCCTCGCCTTCCTGCTCGCCCTCTTCTGGTTTGGCGAGATCCCGGATCCGGTGAAATCCGTGGGCTTTGCCTTCGTCTGGGCCGGCCTGCTGGTGAGCCTGCTGCCCCTGCACCGGCTTGGGCGCCAGCGGGCCAGGTGGCGTACCTCGTGACCCTCACCACCCCCACTCCCTCCCGCTGGTTTGTCTATCTGGTGCGCACCGGCACCGGGGCACTCTATGCGGGGATCAGCACGGATCCCGAGCGGCGACTGCGTCAGCACCAGAGCGGCAAGGGGGCCAGAGCCCTGCGCGGCAAGGGGCCCCTCTCCCTGGTATGGCAGCAGGAGGTCCCCGGCAAACGCGAGGCGCTGCGCCTCGAGTACCGCCTCAAGCAGCAGAGCAAGGCGTTCAAGGAGCGCCTGGTACACGAGCCGGCGTTGTGGCACGGCTGGAGCCTTTCCTGGCTTGCCACCCCGCACACCGACCCTGTGTCGCCCCCATAAAAAGGGCCACTGCAAGCAGTGGCCAAGGAAGGATGCGAAATCAGGGAGGCTTAACGGTAGGTGTTCGACTGCTTGCGCCTGTTGCTGAGTAGCCAGCACACCACCAGCACCACCAGCAACCAGGGCGCCAGCTTGATGATGAGGGCAAACATGCCGGCCAGGGCGCCAAACAGCACGAAGACCCCGCTCACCAGCAGCATGGCCAGCACGGTGAATCCGGTCAGCGCCATGCCGATCAGCACCAGGATCAAGACGATAAATTCCAGCATGTTGTGCTCCTCACGGGCTTGCACTTGCCGACGGGGCGATCCGGAGATCACCCCAGCCAGCGTTGAAGTTCACGGCGGGGAGGCATGACGAGCACCCCCACCAGATAGAGCGCCAGGGCCAGCGGCGGCATCAGGATCAGGGCGAGCAGGGCCACCACCCGCACCGTCACTCTGGACACCCCCAGCCCTCTGGCAAGACCGGCGCAGACCCCGGTCAGCTTGCGATGGGCGAGATCCTTGGGCCAGGGTGTCATGGTTATGCCTCCACCTTCTGACCCTTGAGCCGGGCCAGTTCCCGCTCAATCTCGTCGTTCAGCTCCAGCTCGCGGAACTGGGCCTCGAGGGACGGGTTCTGCCCCAGGGTCGCCGCCTCCAGCTGGGCCTCCAGCTGATCGACACGGTTCTGGAAGCCGTCGAAGCGGGCCACCAGCTCGTGCATGCGCTGGTTGTCCACCTGGGCACGGGCACGGATGCGGCTGTGGGCGGTCTGCTCGCGCAGGGTCAGCAGTTTCTGCTTCTCCCGCGCCTCGGTCAGCTTGGCCGCCAGTCGCTCGCTGTCGGCGGTGAGCTGGGCCAGCACCTCGGCCACCCGCGCCTTGTCCTCTTCCAGCCGCTCGCACTGCTTCATCTCCGCCAGCTTCTCGGTGAGGGCGGCACGGGCCAGATCTTCGCGGCCCTTCTGGATGGCGAGTTCGGCCTTGGCTGCCCACTCCTGGATCTGGTTGCGCAGCGCCTGCTGATGGCGCTCCAGCTGTTTCTGTTCGGCGATGACGCGGGCGGCCTGCGTTCTCATCTCGACCTGGACCTGCTCCATCTCCTCGATCATCAGCCGCAGCATCTTCTCCGGCTCTTCGCTCTTGTCGAGCAGGCTGTGCAGGTTGGCATTGATCACGTCGGTCAGGCGGCTGAATACGCTCATGGTCTGGCTCCTTGTTGATGGGGTGTCACTCTCTTCCCATGACATTACAAGAGCCGTGCCAGAATATTTTTTCCTTTATTTACAATTAGATGAAAGTTGACGATGGATGTTCACCGGATACAGCGTGGTGAAAAAAACCAACAAGATGGTGATTTTTACCAATAAAAAAGGGAGCCAGCGGCTCCCTCTCTTCTCTGCAACCGGGCTCAGGCCGCCGGCCGATGGCCAAGCTTGCCATCCAGCTCCGCCAGCTTGGCTTCCATCTTCTCCCGGCAGGTGTCGGAAAGCTCGCGGATGCCGGCGGCGCCGTGCTCCTTGCTGCACACCGGGGCCATCACTTCCAGCAGTACCTCGCCGTTGTCCCAGCGGTTGAGATCGACCTGACCGAAGTAGCTGGAGCAGACGATGGGCACCACGGGCACCTCGGCCTGGACGGCAGTGTGGAAGGCCCCCGCCTTGAACGGCAGCAGACCACGCCCCTGGGAGCGGGTCCCCTCCGGGAACATCCAGATGGAGGTGCCGCGATGCTTGATGCGATCCACCACCTGGCCGATGGTGCCGATGGCGCGGGAGCGGTTGGAGCGGTCGATCAGCACGTTGCCGGAGAGCCAGAAGATGAGACCGAAGAAGGGGAGCCACAGCAGGCTCTTCTTGCCCACCGCCACCACGCCGGGCTGCACGGCGCCGGTCACGGTGAAGATGTCGTAGTTGCTCTGGTGATTGCAGACATAGACCGCAGGCCCCACCGATTTGACCTCGTCGGCCACCGTCACCCGGACCTTGAGGCCGATCAGCGGGCAGACCGCATGATACATGCGGGCGAAGACATAGACGTTGTTCGGGTGGCGCGGGCGCACCAGACAAAGCAACAGGCCGAACAGGAACCAGAAGACGAGCAGCAGTGCCAGCAGCAGCACACGGGCAAGTTTGAGCATCGAACACCTCGGAATTTGACTCGGCGCAGTATACTGGTCCCCCTTTTAGCGAACAAGCGTTCGCCAGACAGAACCGACCAGCCCCGGACGCCACCGGCCACCCCGGCTTGCCCCACCCGCCATTGCCCGCTAGGATGTGGCCATCTTGATGAACGGGGCGAGCATGATTTTGCAACAACGCGCGGCGACACGACTCCTGCTGCTGGTCTGCCTGCTGGTGCTCAATTGCGCGGCCCAGCCGCTGGCCCGCCTCGCCCTGCTCGATCACGCCGTGAGTTGCCAGACCCTGCCCCAGTTTGCCTCAGCCGACGACCAGGCTGACAAGGGCACGCCCGCCAGTGTGCAGCCCAACAGCTGCCAGCTCAACGGCAAGTGGCTGAGCGCCGCCAGTCTGCTGTGCGTGGAGCAACTCTTCTTCGCCATCGCCTTCGTGATTGCCCTGCTGGTGCCCCTGTCACGGCGCGCGCCGGCACTGCCTCCCCCCATCAATGTCTCGCCGCCGGAGCGGCGACTGCACCTCACCCTCTGCGTCTGGCGGGAATGAGTTCAGCCGCGCTTTTTCAGCCTGCTGTCACTCATTTTTTGCGAGACCCAACACATGTCGAATCTCTTCAAGGCGGCCCTGCTACTGGGCAGCCTGCTGTGGCAATCCAGCGGATTGGCCAGCGATACGGGGTGGCTCACCCGCCCCCAGAACAGTCACGCCAAGGTCAGGCTGCAAGCCGACCGCAGCGTCCCGGATCAGACCCGCATCCTGCTCGATGTCCAGCTGGCGTCAGGCTGGAAGACCTACTGGCACAGCCCGGGTGAAGGAGGCATTGCGCCCCAGATCCTGTGGGATGAGCCGGTCGGCGACTTCCAGTGGCACTGGCCCACGCCGCGCCCCTTCGAGGTGGCCGGGCTCAACACCCAGGGCTATCAGGAGCAGGTACGCTTCCCCCTGAGCCTGGGCTACCCGGCCGGGCAGCCGCTCAAGGGCACCTTGCGCCTCTCCACCTGCAGCAATGTCTGCATTCTGACCGACTACCCCTTCACCCTGGCGGCGGATGGGCAGGCGCCGGCCGGCTTTGACTTCGCCTGGGCCCGGGCCATGAGCACCCTGCCACAGACGCTGCCCGCCGACACCCGGGTCGAGCTCGGCTACCAGCATAACCAGCTGCAACTGCGGGCCGAGCGGGTCGAGGGCTGGCAGGCGCCTGCGCTCTTCATCGATGCGCTGGAGGGGGCCGAGTTCGGCAAGCCCGCGCTCGAGGTAAGCGGCACCACCCTGATTGCCCGGGTGCCGGTCAGCGACGGCTGGCAGGGGGATGCCCCAGACTTGCGTGGCCAATCCCTCGGCCTGCTGCTCGGTAGCGGCGAGCAGGCCTGGCAGACCCGCGCCACCATCACCGATCCCCTCGCCCTGCCGGCCCCGGGGCAGCCACTTCTCTGGCTGCTGGGGGCGGCACTGCTCGGCGGTCTCATCCTCAACCTGATGCCCTGCGTGCTGCCGGTGCTGGCTCTGAAACTCGGCACCGTGTTGCAGCAGCAAGAGAGCGAACAAGGAGGCGTGCGCAAACAGTTCCTCGCCGCCAGCGCCGGGATAATCACCTCCTTCTGGGTGCTGGCAGCCATGAGCAGCCTGCTGCGCGCTACTCAAGGCGCCGTCGGCTGGGGGATCCAGTTCCAGAGCGCCGGTTTCATCGGCTTCATGGTGGCGGTGACCCTGCTGTTTTGCGCCAACCTGCTGGGGCTGTTCGAGATAAGGTTGCCCAGCGATCTCAGCACTCGCCTCGCCACCCTCGGCGGCAAGGGGCTCGGCGGCCACTTCCTGCAAGGGAGTTTCGCCACCCTGCTCGCGACCCCCTGCTCGGCCCCCTTCCTCGGCACCGCGGTGGCCTTTGCCCTGGCGGCGCCCCTCGGCCAGCTCTGGCTCATCTTCACGGCCCTCGGCCTTGGCATGAGCCTGCCCTGGCTGCTGGTGGCGGCCCTGCCGCGCCTCGCCCTCTGGCTGCCCAAACCGGGGCGCTGGATGGGGCAACTGCGCATCCTGCTCGGGCTGATGATGCTGGGCTCCAGCCTCTGGCTGGCGAGCCTGCTTGGCAACCATCTGGGCAGCACGGCCACCGGCTGGCTGATGGCCGCCATGGTGCTGGCACTGCTGATGGGCATCCTCTGGCGCTATGGCCTGCGCGGTTTCACCCTGGCCCTCTCCCTCTCGGCACTCATCGGCGGCGCCCTGCTGCTGGGGGGCGCCCTCACGGTGAAAAGGAGTGGCAGCGTCGATCGCATCGCCTGGCAGCCGCTCTCCGAACAGGCCATCGCCGACGCCCTGGCCCAGAACAAGCGGGTCTTCGTGGATGTCACCGCCGACTGGTGCGTCACCTGCAAGGCCAACAAATACAACGTGCTGCTGCGTGACGAGGTGCAGCGCGCCCTGTCGGCCCCGGACGTGGTGGCCCTTCGCGGCGACTGGAGCCGGCCGAGCGATGCCATCTCCGCCTTCCTGCGCCAGCGTGGCGCCGCCGCCGTTCCCTTCAACCAGATCTACGGGCCCGGCCTGCCGGAAGGGGAGGTCCTCTCTCCCCTGCTGGACAAGGCCGACTTGCTCGACAGCTTGCACAAGGCCGGCCTCGTTCAGGCCGATGCCACCCATT
Organism: Aeromonas sp. FDAARGOS 1418; assembly: GCF_019048585.1. Classification (NCBI taxonomy): domain Bacteria; kingdom Pseudomonadati; phylum Pseudomonadota; class Gammaproteobacteria; order Aeromonadales; family Aeromonadaceae; genus Aeromonas; species Aeromonas sp. FDAARGOS 1418. Next base: position 289,465 of record NZ_CP077387.1, read on the forward strand.
TCTAAGGAGAATGCCATGAGACTGCGAACCCTGACCCTCTGCACCGCCCTGGTAGCCGCCACCCTGGGCACCCCCACGCTGCACGCCGCCCCCTTCACCCCGGAGCAGGAGGCCCGCATCAAGGAGCTCATTCGCGAGACCCTGATCGCCAACCCCGGGATCCTCGACGAGGCAGCCGAATCCTGGGAGAAACAGAACGCCGCGACCCAGCAAGCCCAGATGGGTGACTTCATCAAGGGCAACCAGGACGTGCTGTTCAACAGCCCCACCAGCCCGCGCCTCGGCGCCAAGCATCCCAAGCTGACCCTGGTGCTGTTCACCGACTACAACTGCCCCTACTGCAAGCAGTTCGACCCGGCGGTCGCCAAGCTGCTCGCGGCCTATCCGGACGATCTGGGGCTGGTGATCAAGCTGCTGCCGTTCAAGGGGCAGACCTCCGCCAAGGCAGCCCAGTACAGCCTGACCCTGTGGCAACAGGATCCTGCCCGCTTCCTCCCCCTGCACGACAAGCTCATGAGCAAGCAGGGGATGCTGACCGAGACGGACATCAACAAGGCGCTGGCCGCCACCGACAACCTGGCCCTCAAGCCCGCAGGCAAGGCCACCGAGGAGCTGCGCAACAGCCTGCGCATCGGCACCCTGCTGGGCGTGCAAGGCACCCCGGCGACCCTTATCGGCAACCAGCTGGTGCCGGGCGCCATTCCCTATGACGAGCTGGAGCAGCTGGTGAAAGCCGAGCTGGCCAAGCGGAGCTAAGCCATGGCCGAGGATGCAGGCATAAAGGCCCCCCGCTGGCGCCGCTGGGGCAAGGAGGCGCTCTGGCTGCTGCTGATGGCGCTCGTCATCACCACCCTGGTGGATCTGTGGCGCAGCCCCACCCTGCCGGCGGGTGCCATGGCGGCCCCCTTCACCCTGCAGGACGGCACCACCACCACTCTGGCCGAGCAGAGCCGCGGCAAGCCCCTGCTGGTTTACTACTGGGCCAGCTGGTGCGGGGTGTGCCGCTTCACCACTCCCACGGTGGAACAGCTCTGGCAGGAGGGCGAAAATGTGCTGACGGTGGCCCTGCGCTCCGGCAGCGATGAGCCGTTGCGCGCCGGGATGGCGAAGAAGGGGCTGACCTTCCCCACCCACAACGACGAGTCCGGGGATCTGGCCGCCCGCTGGCAGGTGGGGGTGACACCAACCTTCCTCGTCATCAAGGATGGGGCTCTGGTGAGCAGCACCACCGGCTGGAGCAGCGCCTGGGGGCTCAGGTTGCGGCTGCTCTGGGCAAGCTGGTAGTCCCCTTCATGCCAGAGATGCAAAGAGCCCGGTATCGCTACCGGGCTCTTTTTCATCAGAGGGCTGACAACCCGCCCTATTGGGCGGCCTCCATCGCCCGCTTCTCCAGATTGGCCTTGATGTCGAGACGCTCAGACTCCCCGATCACCCCGTCACCGTTCTTGTCCAGGCGAGAGAAGAGCGCCTCCTGCCGCGCCATGAACTGGGCCCTGGTGGTCTCCCGCGACGGCTTGAGCTGGCTCATCCGCTCCGGGACCGGCTTGCCAGCCTGTTGCATCACGCCAGCCAGCTTTGCCAGGTTGGCCTCTTTCTCGGCAACCGACAGCACGCCGTCACCGTTTTTGTCCTGCAAGGCGAAGCGCTGGGCGGCGCGCTCCATGAACTGGGCCCTGGTGACATCCCCCATCAGCGGCGAGACGGGCAATATGTCGCTGGCAGAGGCGGCACTGCCTGCCAGCGCGAGCACGAAAAACGCGGACTTGACCATGGCGATGACTCCTTGTGACGGCAGAATCCGGATGGTTCGGACAAGAGGGGGTCGGGCAACGCCGGGGCCTGCCGCCCCCCTCTGCCAGTGTAGCCCCGCCGCCATCTCGCACCGCCCGCTCTTTTCGTACAGAAAGACCGCACTTTCATGGCAGAGGCGCCGGCTTTCCGTTAAAATCTCCGGTTTTTGCCGAGCCTGGTTTGCCGACGTTGCGTCACCAGGTCGACACAGGATGAATTCCACCATGCCAGTGAGGCAGGATCCGTCATGAACAACTACTTCCGGGTGTTGGGCGTCAAGTCCAACGCCAGTGAAAACGACATCAAAAAAGCCTATCGACGGCTGTCGAACCAGTACCACCCCGACAAGCTGCACGGGGCGAGCGAAGAAGAGAAAGAGCAGGCAGCCGCCCGGCTGCACCAGGTAAAGCAGGCTTATGAAGTGCTGTCCGATCCGAAACAGCGGGCCGCCTTTATCAAGGATTTTAACAACGTCATCGTGACCGATCCCGCTGCTGCCATGCAGGAGATGTGGGACCAGTTCTACCCCTGAGCCACCAGGCAAGAAGAGCGACTATGCAAAAAAAATGGGACCAGGCACGGCTCAAGGCCCTGCAAAGCGATGCCAGCGAGAACATCGAATCCTACCGGGATCAGGATGACCCCAAGGGGCTCGAGCAGTTCACCGACCAGATGAAGAGCCTGCTGCTGGCCGACATGAGCATGCTGGAGTTCATGCCCGAATACTTGCCGCTTGCCCTCTATGGCCGGGTGCAGTTCCCGGCCAAGGCCAAGTCGCAGTGGAACAAGTGGCTCGCCAGCGGCGAGCAGCCCTCCTGGGACGAGTTCAAGGTGAGCGTCGGCTTCAACAACGCCATCCTGCCGCTGGTCAAGGCGGTGCGGGCACAGAGCGAAGATCAGCTGATGGAGGCCTGCGCCGTGCTGTTCCTGCTGGACAACCCGCTGCCACGCGGCAGCCACCGCGCTGATGACGATTACGAGCTGCGGGACGAAGAAGAGGAAGACGGGGAAGATGCCGACGCCGACTACCACGGCGGCAGTGGCCGCTATGGTGATGACGACGGCGAGCAGGATATGTACGACGAAGTCCGTTTCTAATTGGGGCAAGGCATGAGCAACAGTCTGATAGAAATTACCGCCATCGAGATCAAAGAGCTGGCCGTTATCGAGCCGAAGCAGGCCAGCGAGAAGTTCGAGCTGATCGCCAAGACCATGTCTGACGACCAGCTGGCAGAAGTGATTGAAAACATTGATATCGTTACCCTGACCCAGATCAACGGCCAGCACGACATCTCCTTCCCTTCCATCATCTCCGAGCTGATGACCCCGGAGCGGATCCGCGACATCGTCTGCCAGCAGCCCCTCTACTGGGAAGAGGCGATCAAGAACAACGCCGACGAGCTGCAACAGCACACCTTCGACTTCCTCAACTACCTGATCCGCACCCAGGAGAGCGAAGCCAAGCAGCGGGAGATCCTCGAGTGCGTGGCCGAAGACCCGGCCGGTCTCTTCTACCTCGCCATCCCCTTTATCGAGTTCTATCGCGGCGATCGCTATGAAGAGGACGAAGGCTATCGCGACGTGCTGCACGCCGAAGAGGAAGATCTCGAAGAGTCCCTGCGCTACAGCGAGCGCCAGCAGGCCGAAGACAGCCACGACTACGCGCTGGACGACCCCCGCAGCCTCTTGATGCTCATTCGCGAGCTGGCCCCCGAGGTGGAAAAATCCATCAAGTCGCTGCTGCGCAACGAGCACTCCACCTGGGACGGCATCATCAACAAGTTTGCCGCCGAGCTGGTGATGCAGGCCAAAGAGAAGAACAAGGTCGAGGAAGACGAGTACGGCGACGTCGACGACATGTTCAGCTTTCTGGATTAAGGAGCCCATTCATGCAGTTAGTCATTCGCGATGCCAACCAGGGCCCCTATCTCACCCAGGTGCTGCGCTTTGGCCGCGACAACGAATTCTTGAGTCAGCAACAGCTCGCCGCCATCAAGGGCAAGGCGGTGCTGATGAGCCTCAAATTCGCCGACAAGTACTACAACAAGTACAAGATGCACCTGCTGGAGCAGGCCGCCCATGACGTCATCGGCGTGGTGAGCCTCGGCCTGCAGGAGCTCTCGGCGCGGGATCCGGCCAAGGCGCTGGCGCTGCTGCAGGCGCCGGAAGGCCCCATCAAGCCGTTCCAGAAGGGCTGGTCGATGCTCATCACCGTCAGCCCCAAGCAGGCTGGCAACAGCCTCTACGGTGACGTGGATGCCCGCCTGCTGGACAAGATCTCGAGCCCGCCCGATGTGGAGGAGTGGCAAGGGTGGCAAGAGTATGAGAAGGCGCTGACCGAGCACAACAAGAGCCGCCTGATGGCGCTCATCGACCAGCACTTCTTCGCCTGCGAGAGCGACCACCCCACCATGGAGGATAAACTGGCCGAAGCACTGCTCTACCGCATCCTCTGCGGCAAGGGCTGTGGCGCCGCCCCCCTCAAGGTGAAGCAGGATCTCAAGCGCAAACTGGCGCGGGAGATTGAGCTCGACGAGAGCTGGTATGACACCGACTACCTCGCAGCCCAGCTCGCCCTGATGCTGAGCGCGCTGCCCGCCGACATGGCCGCCGTCCTGCGTCAGGAGCTGAGCCCGGGCTTTGTGCCCAACCTCCTCCACACCCTCGGCTTTGTGCGCCAGTACCAGCAGTTGCAAAAAGAGGACGCCTCGCCGGAGAAGCTCGACAACATGGAGATGCGCGCCGGGATCCGCCACCCCCTGCTCGGCTGGCCCCTCTACCACGACTTCTGATGACGGGCTTTCCCCTTCACCCTGTTCCAACGCCCGGCTTGCCGGGCGTTGTCATCTTTGCAGCTTGCAGATGGCGGCGCCGACCCTATCGGGTAATGGTCCACATGGCGCTCTGCATCCCGGTCTCCCGAAAATCGATCACCACGGGATAGACGTTGTCACAGCCCGTCACCGTCCAGCGCTCCTGCCAGTGGCGACCGCCCGGCTCCCCCTCGGGAAGTTGCAGTACCACGGGCACGAAGCGCTCCGGCGCGTCACACCCCTTGGTGGCCACCCAAGATGCGACCCCCACCATGGCATCCCGGATCAGCTGCTGATTGGCCAGGGTACCTTCCTGCACGGGTTCACTCGGACTGGCCTCGGCCTGGCACACCAGGGGAAAAAGCAACAGCAGGGCACAGGGTCTCATCGCACCTCCAGAGGGGTCAGTCAAAAAGTGGTTCGTTCGGGGCTTTCATCATGACCCGAAACGGCGCCTGACAAAAGAGACCACCAGGGGGGAAGCAGGCGCAGGATCCGGGGTGCGGTGGCTTGCACGCAAGTCGGACTACCTCCTAAGCGTCATTGGCCCACATTTTGCCAGGGATATAATGACTCCCCCATACAAGCCGCCGGGGAGCCAGACCGTGAGCAGAAAGCCGGACCGCATGACCGCCATGCAGCAGATCATCGACGCCGTGAAGGCGGAATTTCCGCTCTATCATCCGGATACCTTCAAATGCGGGCCGGACAACACCTGCATCGGCTGCCCCAAGAAGCTGATGGAGCTGGTGGATACGGACCTCTGCTACTGGCAATATCAGATCGATCGCGGCATCCCGCCCAGCTTCGACGAGCTCAACCGCTTCGGCAAGATGTGCAAAAATATCCGCCGGGCCCTGGTGCGCAATGGCCGCATTCCCGCCTGACGAGAAGCAATATGCTGCCTTCATCGGTTTTTTGTGATGGTTTTATCCACCAGAATGAATCACCACCTCATTTAATGGCTAGGCACACCTTGTTCACCGCCTATCGTGCTGATGGCCGACGCAGGTTCATTGCCCCAAGGAGCACAATATGACTCAGGAAAGCATCCAGACCCGCTACACGCTGGCTCCCGCCCTTGCCAGCGCCACCGAACTGGAGCAGGCCATCGCCCGGGCCATCGAGGCCAACAAGCAGGACTTCTTCCCCCTGCTGGAGCGGCTGGTGGATGTGGGCGACAGCCGGGTCAAGCTCAGCCAGAAGGATCCCCTGCGGGTGCTGGGGGTGGAACTCGACGAGGCTCGCACCGGCGGCACTGCCCGCCTCAGCTACGAATCCAACTTTTCCGAGAGCTGCCGCCTTATCGACGAATACGACCAGCACCAGACCAGCGTGGCCTTCACCCTCGACGGGGATCAGCTCGTCTTCGATCTTGAGCTGCCCATTGCCTGGAACTTCGATAACTAGGACCCCGGCCCTCCCCCAGCGCCCCGCCCATCACAAGAAAGGAGCCTTGCCGGCTCCTTTTTCACTGATTCACCGCATCGCGCGGCTCCTCCCGCCCTCTGCGTCCCCCTCAGGTGAGGTAGTTCAGGTGAGATAGTAACGCCACGACCGGACCGGCTCGGCGAAACCGATCCGGATGCAGAAGGGCGCCAGATCGTGATTGGCCTGCTCCAGGCTGAGGGGCTGGTGAGTATCTTCCTGGCACCACTGCACGAACTCGCCACTGTTGAAGCTCTAGTGATCCCCGTGAAAGACTCCGTGGGCCTCGATCAGTCCGATGGCTTTGTCTGTTTCCATGATTGGCCTCCCGGATTTGTGCTGTTCCTTTCAAGGTTAGTGAGCGGGGGCGATGGGCGGGGTCTGAATATCCATGCTATTAGCACAGTGGAGAACGTAAAGAAGAGTGTGAAGCAGGCTTCCGGCAGGATAGCGGCAAGCGGTGCTCGCACACGTTTGGTTACGCTGTGCTAATCAAACATACAACCCTTTATATAAAAGCTGACCTAGTTCACGACAATATGTAACTTGATGATGTTAGTCTACTGACGCCTAAATTAATTCTTGTTTTGCCTCCACTGTAAAATAGTTCTTTCTGCATAATTACCCACCATGTGAACCTATGGTTTAATTAACAACAGAGTAATGAGTCATGATGAGAAGTATTGTGTTACTGCTATCTGTTTTTCTTTTACTTATCAGCCCCGCTCATGCCAAAAACTGCAAGAAAGGGCAACCATGTGGTAACTCATGTATCTCATGGAGTAAAACATGCCGAATAAACACATATAACTATCAATTGGCGACTCCATCGACCTCATCGACCTCATCGGTCTCATCGACACCAAAGGTTTACGAGAATAAAGAGACCACATTGAAGTCTAGTAATGTGCTTATCAGATACGTTATCCCCTCTAGATTGAATGTCCGTGCGAAGCCAAATACGTCATCATATATCGCTACACGACTTGTAAAGGGTGATTTTGTTTTGCTATATAAAATAGAAGGGGGATGGGCTTACGTCAGTAAGCAGGGAAGATATGGCTGGGTAAAGAATAAATATCTCTCTATGTCTCCCGTCAGCTAATTAAAAAAGAAAGGAGCGATTTAATCGCTCCTTTCTGTTGATTGGTTACTACCTTACCCTTCCTGATTTTCCCCGGCAGCCGGTTCGGCGCCGGCGACGGTTTCAATCTCGATGCGATCGACCCGCTGCAGACCACGAGGCAGTTTGGCGCCGCGGCGGCCGCGCTCGCCGCGGTAGTAGTCAAGGTCAGATGGCTTGAGGGTGAGCTTGCGCTTGCCGGCAAACAGGGTGACCGACTGGCCCTGCGGGATGACGGCAGCCATCACCACAAACTCCTCCCGCGTCTTCACGCGCGCCGACGGGATGCTGATAAGCTTGTTGCCCTTGCCCTTGCCGAGCACCGGCAGGGTGCTCAGCGGGAACAGCAGCATGCGCCCCTCGTTGGAGATGGCCATGCAGAGATCGGTCTCCGGCGCGCCTATCTTCTGGGGTGCCATCACCAGGCCCCCTTCCGGTACGGTCAGCAGCGCCTTGCCGTTCTTGTTCTTGCCAATCAGGTCGTCGTATTTGCAGACGAAGCCGTAACCGGCGTCGGAACAGATCAGATACGGCTCGCCTTCGTTGCCCATCACCAGATGACGTACCTCTTCGCCGGCGCCCAGAGCAAAGCGGCCGGTGAGCGGCTCGCCCTGACTGCGGGCGGAGGGCAGGGTGTGAGTCTCCAGGGAGTAGGTTCTCCCCAGGGTGGAGAGGAACACCGCCTGCTGGTTGCTGCGGCCATGGGCGTGGGCCAGATAACCGTCCCCCGCCTTGTAGGAGAGGCCCGTCACATCCACGTCGTGGCCCTTGGCGGCGCGCACCCAGCCCTTGTCGGAGAGGATCACGGTCACCGGCTCGCTCGGGGTCAGCTCCTTCTCGGTCAGGGCCACGGCGGTGGCACGCTCCACCAGCGGGGTGCGGCGATCGTCGCCGTACTTCTCGGCGTCCGCCAGGATCTCTTTCTTGAGCAATGTGCTGAGACGGCGCTCGGAACCCAGGATCAGTTCCAGCTTGTCGCGCTCTTCCGCCAGTTCGTTCTGCTCGGCGCGCAGCTTGAACTCTTCGAGCTTGGCCAAGTGGCGCAGTTTGAGCTCGAGGATCGCCTCGGCCTGGGTCTCGCTGATATTGAAACGCTCCATCATCACCCGGCCCGGCTCCTCCTCGGTGCGGATGATCTCGATCACCTCGTCGATGTTGAGGTAGGCGATGAGCAAGCCTTCGAGGATGTGCAGGCGGGCCAGCACCTTGTCGAGGCGATACTGCAGGCGGCGGCGCACCGTCTCACGGCGAAAACTCAGCCACTCGGTGAGAATGGTCTTGAGATCTTTCACCTGGGGACGGTTGTCCAGACCCAGGATGTTGAGGTTGACCCGGTAGTTCTTCTCCAAGTCCGTGGTGGCGAACAGGTGGGCCATCAGCCCTTCCACGTCCACCCGGTTGGAGCGCGGCACGATCACCAGACGGGTCGGGTTCTCGTGGTCCGATTCATCCCGCAGATCGGTCACCATCGGCAGCTTCTTGGCCACCATCTGGGCGGCAATCTGCTCCATGATCTTGGCGCCGGAGGCCTGATGGGGCAGCGCCGTGATAACGATGTCGCCATCTTCTTCGCTCCACACCGCTCGCTGCTTGATGGAGCCCTTGCCGGTCTCGTAGATTTTGCGGATGTCGTCGCGGGGCGTGATGATCTCGGCATTGGTCGGGTAGTCCGGCCCCTGCACATGGGCCATCAGCGCATCCAGGCCGGCATTGGGGTTGTCCAAGAGCTCCACGCAGGCGTGGGCCACTTCCCGCGCGTTGTGGGGCGGGATATCGGTCGCCATGCCCACCGCGATGCCGGTCACCCCGTTGAGCAGGATGTGCGGCAGGCGGGCGGGCAGCACCACCGGCTCTTTCATGGTGCCGTCGAAGTTCGGCGTCCACTCCACCGTGCCCTGGCCGAGCTCGGAGAGCAGCAGTTCGGAGAAGCGTGACAGGCGCGCCTCGGTGTAACGCATGGCGGCGAAGGATTTGGGATCGTCCGGTGCCCCCCAGTTGCCCTGACCGTCCACCAGCGGGTAGCGGTAGGAGAAGGGCTGGGCCATCAGCACCATGGCTTCGTAACAGGCGCTGTCGCCGTGGGGGTGGTACTTACCCAGCACGTCACCCACGGTACGGGCGGATTTCTTGTGCTTGGAGAGCGCCGACAGCCCCAGCTCGCTCATGGCGTAGATGATGCGCCGCTGCACGGGCTTGAGGCCGTCGCCGATATGCGGCAGGGCTCGATCCATGATGACGTACATGGAGTAGTTCAAGTAAGCCTGTTCGGTAAAGGTGCGCATTGGCTGGCGCTCTACCCCGTCCAGACTGAGCTCGATGGCATCACTCATGTGATTATCTCTTTCGGTTCGGGAGCCGCCACAGGGCGACTCCGGCTAAATGCTTGCTGGCCCTGTCCGGGCCAGCCGACGGCTTAGATGATGGCGAGGTTGCCCTTCTCTTCCAGCCACTCACGGCGATCACCGGCGCGCTTCTTGGCCAGCAGCATGTCCATCAGTTGCAGGGTCTCGTCCCCATCTTCCCCTTCTGCCCCCCCTTCCGCGCCCATGGTGAGCTGCACCAGACGGCGGGTGTTGGGATCCATGGTGGTTTCTCGCAACTGCTTGGGGTTCATCTCACCCAGCCCCTTGAATCGGGTCACCATCACCTTGCCCTTCTTCTTCTCGGCTTCGACCCGTTGCAGCACGCCGTTCTTCTCGTCCTCGTCGAGGGCGTAGAAGACCTCCTTGCCGATGTCGATACGATAGAGGGGCGGCATGGCCACATAGACATGGCCCTTTTCCACCAGCGTGCGGAAGTGCTTCACAAAGAGGGCGCAGAGCAGGGTGGCGATGTGCAGACCGTCCGAGTCCGCATCCGCCAGGATGCACACCTTGCCGTAGCGCAGGCCACTGAGGTCGTCGGAGTCGGGGTCGAGCCCGATGGCCACCGAGATGTCGTGCACTTCTTGGGAGGCGAGCACCTGACCGGCCTCCACTTCCCAGGTGTTCAGGATCTTGCCGCGAAGCGGCATGATGGCCTGGAATTCGCGGTCGCGCGCCTGCTTGGCACTGCCGCCCGCGGAGTCACCCTCCACCAGGAATAGCTCCCCCTGCATGGGATCGGCGCAGCCGCAGTCGGTGAGCTTGCCGGGCAGGGCCGGGCCTTGCGTTATCTTCTTGCGCACTACCGTCTTGGCGGCGCGCATCCGGCGCTGGGCGCTGGAGATGCAGAGCTCCGCCAGCTGTTCGGCCAGCTCGGTGTTGCTGTTCAAGTAAAGGCTGAAGGCATCCTTCACCACGCCCGACACGAAGGCCGAGCTCTGGCGGGACGACAGTCGCTCCTTGGTCTGGCCGGCAAACTGGGGGTCCTGCATCTTGATGGAGAGGATGTAGGCGCAGCGATCCCAGATGTCTTCCGGGGTCAGCTTGACCCCGCGGGGCAAGAGGTTGCGGAACTCGCAGAACTCGCGCATGGCGTCGAGCAGCCCCTGGCGCAGGCCGTTGACATGGGTGCCACCGAGCGCGGTGGGAATGAGGTTCACATAGGATTCGGCGAGGCATTCGCCCCCTTCCGGCAACCAGCACAGGGCCCAGTCCACCGCCGACTGCTCGGAGCTGAAAGAGCCGACGAAGGGCTGCTCCGGCAGGCAGGTGAACTGCTTGACCGCATCGATAAGGTAATCCTTGAGGCCGTCTTCGTAGCACCACTCAAGCTTGATGCCGGTGTTCTTGTCGAGGAACTTGATGGTGAGGCCCGGGCAGAGCACGGCCTTGGCTTTGAGCAGGTGCTCCAGCTTGGAGACCGAGAAGCGCGGCGAATCGAAGTAGCGCGCCTCTGGCCAGAAGCGCACCCGGGTGCCGGTGTTGCGGCGTCCGCAGGTGCCGGTGATGGTCAGATCAGACACTTTCTCGCCCCGCTCGAAGGCGATGTCGTAGACCTGGCCGTCGCGGCGCACCGTCACCTCGACCCGATCGGAGAGGGCGTTCACCACGGAGATCCCCACCCCGTGCAAGCCACCGGAGAACTGATAGTTCTTGTTGGAGAACTTGCCCCCCGCGTGCAGCTTGCAGAGGATCAGCTCCACGCCGGAGACCCCTTCCTCCGGGTGGATGTCCACCGGCATGCCGCGACCGTCGTCGATCACCTCGAGGGACTGATCCTCGTGCAGGATCACCTCCAGATTGCGGGCGTGACCCGCCAGCGCCTCGTCGACGCTGTTGTCGATGACCTCCTGGCCGAGGTGATTGGGCCGGGTGGTGTCGGTGTACATGCCGGGGCGGCGACGCACCGGTTCAAGGCCATTGAGGACCTCAATGGCATCCGCATTGTATTGAGTGGACATGGAGGGCCTTGCGAATTGACGTTTGGGGGGAATCTTACTCGCTGGGAGGGCCCGGGACAAATGGGGCGCTCGCAAAGGGTGATCCAGAGGGGCTCCCGCCTCCCCGCCCGGGATCAGGCGGGCTCCCCGGGCAGGGCCTGCACAAGCTGGGAGAGGGAGCAGTGAAGTCGCCACACCAGCCCCGCCAGAGCCCGGGCCGCCGGGTCTGCATGTTCCCCCAGCCCTTGGCTGATGCGGTCCAGCTCCGCCAGGGTGCGCCCCAGGGTCTCGTGCTGTACACCCCCTTCGGTCAGAATGCCTTTCAGGCAGCGCAGACAGCCGTCCCGCACCAGATAGAGGGCCGGATCCCGGCTGCGCCAGAGCCTGAGCTGCCAGACGATATGGCTGCAGTTGAGCAGCACCACGCCCCAGCGCAGCACCCAGAGCCGGGCCCCCTGATCCTGACTCTGGCTGAGCTGGCTCACCGCGTGATAGACCCGGGATTCAAACTCCCCCTCGCTCTGCTGCGGGGCCGGGGCCAGCTGGTCCACGAAATCACGCCGCAGACGATGCATCAGGCGGCGGCTCTTGCGCCGATCCGAGCTAGGTCGCAGCAGCTGGAACGCCAGCCCTGCGCTCATCACCCCCAGTGCCTGGGCAAGGCTGCTGTTGACGAAGGCGAGGTAGTCGTAGCTCGGCGGATTGGTGATGGCGAGGAAGGAGCCGAGCAGCACGATGAGCTGGCCCCAGAGCGCCGCTCCCTGGGGGCGCTGCAATTTCAGCAGTTGCAGGGTGATGAGGGCGGGGAACAGCAGGGCGCAGAAGATCCAGAAGTCGTCGATGCGGATCATCAGCCCGAACTTGACCCCGAAGCAGATAAAGCTGAGCAGCACGATGGCCTTGAGCATGGTCTGGGCCCCCTTGGCCGGGGCCGGGGTGGCGGAATAGAGCACGCAGCAGATGGCGAGCAGGGTCAGGGCTGCGGCGCCCGCATCCCACTGGGTGTGGATCCAGAAGGTGCAGCCCAGCATCACGCAGAGGAAGGTACGCCCCCCGTTGTAGGCCGCCTCCAGGCCGTCGGTGTGGCTGGTCAGAGAGCTGTGGCGCGGCGACGCCGGCCACTCCTGGCCATCGTGGCGGGCCAGCCTTTCCAGCCAGCGCTGACACTCCAGGTAGCTCCAGCAGAAGTGGCGCAGCCGCAGCCAAAAGGCCTGACAGCGATAATCATCCCCCGAGCGGGCCACGAAGGGCGCCATCAGGCGGGCAATGCGCAGCTTGTCGCAGCCCCCCTGTCCCAGCTCCCGCAGCACGGCGGCCAGCATGGGGGCCGGGTCGACTGCGTCCTCTGGCCAATGTTGCAGCATGCGGCGCAGCCCCGAGATGAGGCTGACCATCCTCAGCTGGCGATGGAGCAGATAGTTCAGCAACTGGTTGTGGCGACGCAGGCGGTGGTGGCTCCAGACTGCCTGGATGCGCAGCACGTTCAGGGTGAGGATCTGACCGATCACCCCCTCGTGGGCGGTACGCACATCGGCGCCCGTCTCCCCGAGCCAGAGCAGCTGGGCATGTTCCAGCAGCCGGGTCTGGCTCTTGCCAAGGGAGTCCAGCAGAGTCTCGCCATCGGAGAAACTCGGCAGGATCATCATCATCAGGCCGCCGCAGAGGATGCCGACAATCACCTCGCTCACCCGGGCCTGGGCGATGTCGAAGATATGTTGCGGGTCGGTCAGGTTGACGCAGGAGAAGGCGATGATGGCGGCGGTATAGCCCGCCAGGGCGAAACCGTAGGAGACGTTGTTCTGATGGTGGTTGGAGATGTAGGTGCACCCCCCCAGCCAGAGGGCGATAAGCAGGCTGAAGAGCCAGGGATCACCGATGCCAAGGCCGGTGATCATCACCGCCGCCATGGCGCCGATGAGGCTGCCCACCACTCGCCCCAGGCTCTTGCTGATGACGCCCCCCACGGTGGGAAAGCTCACCACGGCGGCGGAGGTCATGGCCCAGTAGGGAGAGTCGAGTTGCAGCACGAACGCCAGCCAGAGCGACAGGCACATGGCCAGGGCATTGCGCAGGGCATAACGCCACTGGCCGCCGTTGGCCTTGCCCCAGGGGGTCTGGCGCCAGAGCGAGGGGATCACTCTAGTCCCCTATGGTGATGGTACAGGTCGTGCCCGCGATCAAGACCAGATCCGGGGGAATCGCCAGCAGCCTGATCCGCACCGGCACCCGCTGGGCCAGACGCACCCAGGGCACGTTCGGCTTGACGTCGAGCAGCAGCCCCTCACTGCCTTCCAGGCTCTGATCGTGAATGGCGCGCCCTATGCTTTCCACCTCCCCTCTGAGTACCCGATCCCCGCTGTAGAGCACCACCTCGGCCGGTTTGCCGGGGGCAATGTGCCTGAGCTTGGTCTCTTCGAAATAGCCCTGCACATAGAAGGAGTGGGTGTCTATCAGGGCCACCAGGGGCACCCCGGCGGTGGCGTAGTTGCCGACCCTGGCCTGCAAATTGGTGATGTAGCCGTCACTCGCAGCATGGACCTCGGTCCGGGCAAGGGACCATCTGGCCTGCTCCAGATTGGCCTGAGCCACCTCATAGGCCGCCTTCATCGCCTGGGCATTGAGCCTGGACTCATCCACCGCCTCGGCGGAGATGACGGTGCGGGAGAGGCTCTGGCGACGGTTCGCCTCGTGCTCCGCCTTGTCGAGATCCGACCTGGCCTTGGCCAGGGCCGCGCTGGCGTTGTCCAGCGCGATGCGATAGGGCTCGGGATCCAGGGTGAAGAGCAGGTCCCCCGCCTTCACCAGCTGGTTGTCCTTGACCCCTATCCTGACGATCTTGCCCGACACCTGGGGCGTGATGCTGACCAGCTCGGCCCGCACCTTGCCATCCCGGGTCCAGGGACCCTGCATGTAGTCGTTCCACAGCCACCAGAGCGACACCAGCGCCAGGGCAAAGACCAGCAGAGTGGAGAAGTATTTGAGGGTCGCAAGGGGTGATTTAGCCATGTAGCAATATCCATAGGGCGCCGCTGACGGCGAGGATGAAGAGGGAGAGATCCATCAGCAGGGGGTGCCAGACCTCGCCGCCGTAGAGCCAGTCCCGCAGCAGATGGTGCAGCGGCAGCCAGCCCAGCAGGCCGAGCAGCACGGCCTTGAACAGGGGCGGAAAGTAGAGCGAGGCCCCGAGGATCAGATCCGGCAGCGCTGAAGCAGTCGTCACGGGTGTGCCCCCTGTTGGCAGAGATGGAATGAAGAGAGAGGCCGGGGTCCGCCGGGAGACGGACAGGGCAAGGTTAACACAGCCATGGCGGGGGCTACACAAGCAGATGACCCCCTGAGGTGTCGTCACGGGAGTGGCACGACAACGCCTCGCCCGTCCTCCCCGCCACCCGTCGGTGCAGTCACCTCGCGTTCAATCGGCAACGGTATCTGCCGGGTGATGCACCCCGTCCCGGGTCGGCACCTCTCCCAGATCGAACGGGTTGACCCCCTCCAGACAGGCGAGGTTGTAGCCATATTCCGCCGGATTGGATCGGCGCTGGTGATGGGTGTAGATGCCGCAGACGCTGCAAAAGTAGTGTTTCGCGGTGCGGGTGTTGAACTGGTAGCAGCGAAGCGCCGCCTCCCCTTGCAGGATGCGGATGCCGAAGCGCGGCACCGAGGCGACGATGGCCCCTCGCCGCCGACAGAAGGAGCAGTCGCAGCGGCGCGGGTCCACCACGCCATCCGGCAGGGTCAGCTCCAGCACCACGGCGCCGCAGTGGCAGCTCGCCTTGTGTTTCTTCTGGATGGGGGTATTGCCGATGCGTGTGATCATGCTGCCTCCTTGCCGCAGTGTCAGGCTGCGAACCGGTTAATCGAACAGGGTATCCCCCCGCCCCTGCGACAGATGGTCATGCAGGGTGCGCAACTGGGACGCCACCACCCGGTGGCGGGAGAGTTCGGGCAAGGCGTCGATGGGGAAGTACCCCGCCCCTTTGGTTTCATCGGTGTCGGTAAGCAGAGCGCCCCCCGTCACCTCGCACAGGAAGAAGGCCTTGTGGGCGTGGGGTAGCTGCGGGGGATGGGGATGCTTGAGCTTGTCGAACAGGGCCAGCAGCTGCACCGCCCGACATACGAGGCCGGTCTCCTCCACCACTTCGCGCACCACGGCGTCCGCAGGCGAATCGCCGATGTCGCACCAGCCCCCCGGCAGGGTCCAGCAACCGTCACTGCGTTCCTGCACCAGCAGGACATGGCCCGCGTCGTTCTGAATGAAGGCCCGCACATCGAGCTTGGGGGTGGGATAGCCGCTATCGAGGGCAATCCAGTCGCCGATGGCGTCGGGAGCCAGCTCGCTCTGGCTGGCGATGAGCGTCACCGTGGCCGCTCGCAGCGCCTCGAAGCGGGCGATGTCGAAGGGATCCCGGGAGTAGGTGAGCCCCGCCTGGGCCGTGGCCAGCACCTGTTCGAGGAAGGCGGCCAACGGCGGTTGCATGGCTAGAGCCCGAGGAAACGGACGATCTGGGCGGGGTAGCGCTCGAAGCCTGTGAAGGCGTGATCGCCGCCGCACTCCAGGGAGAGACGGGCAAAGCGGTATTCGTCCAGCGCCTTGCGATAGTCGAGCACCTCGTCCTCCTGCTGTTGCAGCACCCAGAGCCGCTCGGGAGCAGTCACCGGCACCGCCAGCGCACTCAGCTCGTCCATGTGTCCGGGCAACAGTTCATAGCGTTCGCCGCTGTAGGGGTTGGTCTGGGGGCCGAGGTAGTCGCAGAGCAGCTCGTGGGGGCGCACCGCCGGGTTGATGAGGGCGGCGCGGCAACCGTACATCTCGCTCACTCGCGTGGCCATGAAGCCACCGAGGGAGCTGCCCACGGCGCCCAGTCGCAGGGCGCTGCCGTGGCGGGCCTTCAGGTCGGCGATGGCCTGCTCGATGGCAGCCCAGGCGGCCGCAGGGGTGTTGGGCTGGGCCGGGATCACCACCTCGATATCGGGCCTGTTCTCTGCCACCCAGGCCGCCATCTGCTGCGCCTTGGCCGAGCCGGGGGATGAATTGAAACCGTGCAGATAGAGCAGGACGGGCTTCATGCCTGCCTCCCCATTGGCTGCGCCTTGGCCGCGCCGGGAGAGGAGTTGAAACCGTGCAGGTAGAGGAGTACGGGTTTCATGGCAACGCCTCAGTAACCGGTGGCATTGGGGTCGGGCACGAACTGCCCCAGCGGCAGGCGCCACACCTGGCTCGCAACCCGGCCATCCGGGTGCAGGGTGAGATAGCGCCAGCCCGGGCCGGATTCGTCCAGTGCGAAACCGTCGGAGAGCGGCTTGAACTGGATGCAGGTAGAGGGGCTGGCGATGAGCCGCACTCCGTGGTGCACCTCGTCAAACTCCTGATGGACGTGGCCGAACAGGATGGTCTTCTGCTGCGGGTGGCGGGCCAGCACGGCGAACAGGTCGTCGGCATTCTTGAGGTTGTGCTGATCCAGCCAGGCGCAGCCCACCGGCACCGCCTGATGGTGCAGGGCGATGAGGGCATGGCGCTCGGGATGCTGGCGCAGGGCCTGATCCAGGGCCGCCAGCTGGTGATCCCCCAGCACCCCGTGGGGTTTGCCGCGCACCTGGGTATCCAGCAGGATCACCTGCCAGTGATCCCCCACCAGTTGCTTGGCCTCGCTGATGCCGGCCGCATGGAGGTATTCGGTCATCAGGGGGCCGTCGTCGTGGTTGCCGGGCAACCAGTAGATGGGGCGAGCCAGGGGCGCCATCATGGAGGCGAAGCGCTGGTAGGACTCCGGGCTGTGATCCTGGGAGAGATCCCCGGTGGCGAGGATGAGATCGAACGGGTGCTCGTTGGCCTGCACCCGCTCCAGCACGGCGGCCAGACTCTGCGCCGTGGGCACGGCCAGCAGCCGCCCCTCGGCACTGGCGAAGAGATGGGTATCGGTAATCTGTAACAGGCGCACACTGCCGTCCGGCGCCTGAGGTAGCTCTGTTTCCAAAATCACGCTTCTTTTTTATGGGTTCGACTAGAGGATGTTAATCAGGCTGGTGCCGTGTTTGAGACAAAATCTCAACCAATCGGCCAAGAATAGATTTACCTGCTCCTTTTCATCCCTGTGATGCATTTTTTGATTGGGATAATCATAACGTGGTTGCAACATTGAAATCTGTTGCGCCGCACACACTTCCGCCATTCGCACATCATGATACAAACGAATCTCTATCCGGGCTTGCAAGTAGCTCGGCAATTCGGGGTTGTGCTGGGCCAGGATCACCTGGCTGGTGAAGCGGCTCTGCTCGGTCACCGTGAGCTGGAACTGCAGGCCGTTGCCGACCTGATAGCGGCGCTCGGCACCCACGCTGCCACCGGGCGGCAACAGTTTCATCAGCGCCATGTAATTGACCTCGCAGGTACGCTGCAAGGACATCAAATCAGGCACATAGCGCTTCATCGGGCTCTGGACTAATGACATGTCGCGGCTCCCTCAATCAGGGTCCATGAAGGCTGGACCCACTGCACAGTGTTCCAGTCGGACACAGGGCACCTGACCCGGGTCTGAACGAGCGCCACCTCAGCGCCCCGCCAGCCAGCGTGCCCGCAGCTCGCCGTGATTCAGGGCCAGCCACTGCAGGGCGATGACGGAGGCGGCATTGTCGATGCGCCCCTCTTTGAGCCAGGCATAGGCCTGCTCGCGGCTCACCACGTGGACCCGGATGTCTTCCCCCTCTTCCGCCAGACCGTGGATCCCCTTGGCCTGACTGGCATCCACCTCGCCCACGAACACCTCGATGCGCTCGGTGCTGCCACCCGGGCTCACCAGATAGCTGATGGCGTGTTCGCAGCGTCCCACCTCGATCCCTGCCTCTTCTACCGCTTCGCGCCGCACCACTGCCTCGGCGGTCTCCCCTTCATCGATGATGCCGGCCACCAGCTCCAGCAACCAGGGGGTGGCGCTGGTCTCCATGGCGCCGATGCGAAACTGCTCCACCAGCACGATCTCGTCCCGCACCGGATCATAAGGCAGCAGGGCGGCGGCATGGCCACGTTCGAACAGTTCCCGGACGATGGGGGCGTTCCAGCCACCGGCAAACAGCCTGTGTTGCAGGCGGTAGACATTCACCTTGAAGAAGCCATTATATCCAGCTGATTTTTCAATGATTTTCACATCATCGCTGGAGTAGTGGCAGGTTTGAGGCAAGGCTTGCTGTGACATTCGAGACTCCTGCCAGCTTGACTTGGCTTGGTTTGACCATAATATTCGGGGGCATGAATGAACATTCATTCACTCGCTCTCGCCGACGATGAGGGAAGGATTTTAGCAGCCACAGGGCATTTGGCTAGGCGCGTTGCCGAGAAAACTCGCCCCGGACCTTGACGTTTCCGCAGCTGTAAAAGAGACAGTTCGCAATGAAATCTGCTTATAGTAGAGTGGTTAAGCTGAAATCAAGCTTGGTCGGTGACAATCCCCCCTTCATCCAGCGGACAGCTTTGGGTTGATACAAAAGGTTAAAACTATCATATGAAAAGAACACTCTTGTCAGTCATGGTGATGCTGGGTGTGAGCGGCGCCGCTCATGCCGAAAACCTGCTCGATATTTACCAACAGGCCCAGATCAAGGACACCCAGCTGCTGGAATCCAAGGCCAAGCGGGACCAGGCCTTCGAGAAGATCAACGAATCCCGTGCAGCCCTGCTGCCCCAGATCAACCTGGGCGCCGGCCTGAACTACCTGCAAAACAAGAACGACACCATGACCAACACGGGCGCTACCGGCTCCGTGACCCTGGATCAATCCGTCTACCGTCGCAGCAACTGGGTCAACCTGGATCTGACCGAGAAGAGCGCCACCCAGTCCGACGTGGCCTACAACCTCGAGTACCAGAACCTGATGCTGCGTACCGCCCAGGCCTACTTCGACGTGCTCAAGGCCATGGATACCCTGGAATTCGTGCGTGCCAACAAGACCGCGGTCGAGCGTCAGCTTGAACAGACCCAGCAGCGCTTCGAAGTGGGCCTGACCGCCATCACCGACGTGCACGAAGCCGAGGCCGAGCGCGATCAGGCGCTGGCGGACGAGATCAATGCCGAGAACACCCTGGACAACAGCTACGAGAGCCTGCGCGAGCTGACCGGTATCGACCACCGTCAACTGGACGTGCTCAACACCGATCGCTTCAGCCCGCAGAAGACCGCGTTCAACTCCGACAAGTGGCTGGAACTGGCCCTGGACAAGAACCTGGAGCTGCACAGCGCCCGCATCGGCAAGGACATCGCCAAGGAGCAGATCGATCTGGCCAAGACGGGCCACGAGCCGACCCTGGATCTGGGCGCTGGCCTCACCGCCGGTTACAACGACTACAAGGACGAGATCCGCAACCCCGAGAGCAACAGCAATCAGGGCAATATAGGCCTGAACTTCAACCTGCCGCTCTACACCGGGGGCGCCACCACCTCCCAGGTCAAGCAGGCCCAGTTCAACTACGTGGCCGCCAGCGAGCAGCTGGAGCGCAGCTTCCGCTCGGTGCAGAGCACTGTGCGTTCTTCCTATAACAACGTGAACGCCAGCATCGGCTCGGTGCGCGCCTACAGCCAGTCCGTCATCTCCGCCGACAGCGCCCTGAAGGCGACCGAGGCCGGTTATGAAGTGGGTACCCGTACCATAGTCGACGTGCTGGATGCCACCCGCAAGCTGTACCAGGCCAAGCAGAAACTCTCCGAGGCCCGCTACAACTACATCCTCAGCATCCTCTCCCTCAAGCAGGCTGCCGGCATACTGGAGCAGAAGGATCTGGAAGACGTGAACCAGGGCCTGATGCCCGCCGCCCAGGTCACCAAGAAGTCCTGAGCCGGATTCACGGCATGAAAAAAGGCGACCTTATGGTCGCCTTTTTGCTGCCTGCTTGCCGCCCGCCAGGGGCGAGTGGTCAGGCACCTCCGGCCGAGGCCGGAGGTGCTCAGCCGCGTTCGCGTATGGTCTTGATGATCTCGCTGGTGGAGCAGCCGTCCTCGAAGTTCAGCACCCGCACCTCGCCGCCGTTGGCGGTCACCTCGGCGTAACCGGCGATCTCTTCGGGCTTGTAGTCACCCCCCTTGACCAGCAGATCCGGCAGGATCTCGGCGATCAGTCGCTGGGGGGTGTCCTCACCGAAGGGCACCACCCAGTCCACGGCACCCAGGGCCGCCAGTACCGTCATGCGGCGCTCTGTGGGGTTGACCGGACGGCCCGGCCCCTTGAGGCGACGCACGGATTCATCGGTGTTGACCGCGACTATCAGGCGATCCCCCAGCTTGCCCGCATTGGCCAGGTAGGAGACGTGGCCCGCATGCAGGATGTCGAAGCAGCCGTTGGTCATCACCACCTTCTCGCCGCGCAGGCGGGCGGCCTGTACCGCCACCTTGAGCTGGGCCTCGGACATGACGCCAAAGCCGGTCTCCTGCTCGGTGTAGAGGGCGTTGGCCAGCTCCACCGGGCTCACCGTGGAGGTACCCAGCTTGCCCACCACTATGCCGGCTGCTGTGTTGGCCAGGGCGCAGGCCTCGTCCAGACTCATGCCGGCGGCAAGCGACGTAGCCAGGGTGGAAATGACGGTATCGCCGGCACCGGTCACGTCATAGACTTCGTGAGCCTGGGCCGGCAGGTGCAGCTCGGGCTGCCCTTCGCGGATCAGGGTCATGCCGTTCTCGGAACGGGTCACCAGCAGGGCGTCCAGCTCGAAGCGCTTGACCAGCTCCAGCCCCTTGGCGACCAGCTCCTCTTCGCTCTTCACCTTGCCCACCACTGCCTCGAACTCGGACATGTTGGGGGTCAGCAGGGTGGCGCCGCGATACTTCTCGAAATCCGTCCCCTTGGGATCCACCAGCACAGGGATGCCGGCGGCGCGGGCGCGGGCAATCATGCCAGGCACGTCGTTCAAGGCGCCCTTGCCGTAGTCGGAGAGGATCATCACGTCGGCCCCTGGCAGCGCCTGCTCCACCTTGCCCATCAGCAGGCTGGCGTCCACGTCGTGGAAGGCCTCTTCGAAATCGAGGCGCAGCAGTTGCTGGTTGCGGGACAGCACCCGCAGCTTGGTGATGGTCGGGTAGTCGGTCAGACGAACGAAATCACAGGCGACCTTGACCCCTGCCATCTGGCCGGCCAGGGCATCGGCGGCCTCATCCTGACCGGTCAGCCCCAGCAACACGGCCTGGGCACCCAGGGCGGCGGAGTTCAGGGCCACGTTGGCGGCGCCACCCGGGCGCTCCTCGATGTGCTCGACCTTGACCACGGGCACCGGCGCCTCGGGGGAGATGCGGCCGGTGGGGCCATGCCAATAGCGATCCAACATGACATCGCCAACGACCAGGACGCGGGCTTTCTCAAACTCGGGCAGGGTGATTTTCATCTGTATCGGCTCTCAAAACCTGAAAATTTCAGCGGCCGATTTTATCACACTCTTTTCCAGGACGTGAAAAAAGCACTGCCATGCCCGCCAAGGCGCCCCCCGCCTGACCCCTCTGACCAGGTGATGGCGATTCGCACCCGCCCCCGTTTTTCGGATAGAATCCCCAGATTGCGAGTGACAGCCTGTCCACGGGCACCGATCCCCCGTGTCGGCTGGGCTCCCTCCTTTGCCTTTGTGAACAAGAGACTCTTCATGGCCCAAGAACACGCTCCCCGCCTCGAACCCCGTCTGTTCCATCCCCGTTACTGGGGGAGCTGGCTGGGCCTCTCCCTGCTCTGGCTGCTGGTGTTGCTGCCCTGGCGCAGCCAGATGTGGCTGGGCCGCCAGCTCGGCACCCTGGCCCGCAAGCTGCTGAAATCCCGCGTCAAGATTGCCCGCCGCAACCTGGAGCTGGCGATGCCCGAGCTCAGCCGGGATGAGCGCGAAGCCCTCCTGGTGCAGAACTTCGAGAGCGTGGGTTGCGCCATCTTCGAGGTGGGCATGGCCTGGTTCTGGCCAGACTGGCGGATGCGCCGCCTGATGAAGGTGGAAGGGGAAGAGCACGTCATCAACGCCATGGAGAAGGGCCAGGGGATGCTGCTGCTCTCCTGCCACTTCCTCACCCTTGA
Source organism: Aeromonas sp. FDAARGOS 1418 (assembly GCF_019048585.1). Taxonomy (NCBI): domain Bacteria; kingdom Pseudomonadati; phylum Pseudomonadota; class Gammaproteobacteria; order Aeromonadales; family Aeromonadaceae; genus Aeromonas; species Aeromonas sp. FDAARGOS 1418. Next base: position 311,950 of record NZ_CP077387.1, read on the forward strand.
GCTCAATGCCCGCTGCTTCGGCCTGGTGCGCCCCGGGGTCGGCGTCTATCGCCCCAACACCAATCCGGTGCTGGAGTACGCCCAGTACCACGGTCGCTGCGCCTCCAACAAATACTTGGTGGACCGGATGGACGTGAAGGGGATGATCAAGGCGCTGCGCAACGGCGACGCCCTCTGGTATGCACCGGATCACGACTACGGCAGCCATGCCAGCGTCTTCGTGCCCTACTTCGCGGTGGAGCAGGCCGCTACCATCACGGGTACCGCCACCCTGGCCCGGGTGAAGAACACCGTCACCCTGCCCTGCTACAACATCCGCACCCGGGAGGGCTACACCCTGCATATCGGGGCCCCGCTCGCGGACTACCCGAGCGGTGACGACCTGGCGGATGCCAGCCGCGCCAACCGCGAGATTGAAGCCGCCGTGCGCAAGGCGCCGGAGCAGTACATGTGGCTGCACCGCCGCTTCAAGACCCGCCCCAATCCGGACGATCTCGGCTACTACTGATGCCCTCCCGCCCCGTCGACCGGGCAAGTCCAGACGAGGATGGCACCGCGCCCCATGAAAAAGCCCTCGCACTGCGAGGGCTTTTTTGTTGGCTGCCAGCGTCTGCCTTACTGGCGGATCAGGCGGTAGATGGCGTAGCCGGGGTGCTTGGCGTCATCCATCGGCAGGGTGGACTGGTACGACAGATCCGCCCCCGCCAGGGCCTTGGCCTCGTCGGTCGGCGAGGAGTAGAGGCGCACGTCCACGTTGGCGGGCAGGGCCTTCATGTGCCAGTTGTTGTTGGCCGCCGGGCTGAAGCCGGCCGGGTTGTCCGCAGACTGGGCCTTCAGGTACTGGGCGATGATCTCCCGCGTCTCGAAGGGATCTTCATGGACGATGTTGCTGCCGTCGATGCCCGGGAAGTGGCCGCCGCCGCTGGCGCGGTAGTTGTTGGTCACCACGTAGAACTTCTGGGCCGGGTCCACGGGCTGGCCGTTGAAGGTGAGGCCGCTGATGCGCTGGCCGTCGCTCACCTTGACCCCGTCCTTGCTGTAGCGGGCCGGCTGGGTGATGTCCACCTCGTAGTTGACCCCGTCAATCACATCGAAGTTGTAGGTGGGGAAGCTCTCGTTCACCAGCCACTGCACCCCGGTCTTGCCGGTGTCGATCTGGTTGAACTGGCCGGCGCTCATCTCCAGCCACTCCTTGACGGTGGCCCCGTTCACCTCGACCACCTGCAGGGTGTTCGGATAGATGTAAAGGTCGGAAACGTTGCGCAGGGAGATGTCACCCTGGGCCACGTAGGTGAAGTCGTTGATGCCGTTGCGACCGCCACGGAAGGGGGCCGCCACCGAGAGGATCGGGTAGGACTCCTTGAGCAGGCCGTCTTGTTGCAACTGCTCCGCGTGGCGGCGCTGGGCATCGCTCACCAGCTGCACCGAGGGGTCGTCCTGCACCAGGGCGAAGAAGCTGTAGATGGGGGAGGTGATCTTGCCGAGCGGCTCGTCCAGCCACTGGTTGGTGGCGTCGTGATCCGCCTGCACCAGGTCCACCACCCGCTGATCCACCGCACTGCCCTCGCTGGCGTCTATCTTGCGCAGGCTGGCCTGGCTCTGCTTCACCTGCCACTTGCCGTCCACCTGCTCCAGCTTGAGGTCGATGATGCCGAGGTGGTTGCCCCAGTAGCCGGGCATCACGGTGGGGATGCCGCTCAGGGTACCGGCCTGGTTGTCCACCTCCGGCAGATCCGGGAAGTCACCCGGGAAGTTCTTGTGGGCGTGGCCCAGCATCAGGGCATCCACCCCCTTCACCTTGGCCAGATGCCAGGCGGAGTTCTCCATCATGGCCTCGTAGCTGCTGGCATTGATGCCGGTGTGAGCCACCACCACCACGATGTCGGCGCCCTTGGCGCGCAGCTCGGGCACATAGTGATTGGCGGTCTCGACCATGTCGGCCACCACCACCTTGCCCTCCAGATGTCGCTTGTCCCACTGCAGCACCTGGGGCGGTGTCAGACCCAGGATGCCCACCTTGACGCGCTGGCGCTGGCCCTTGTCATCGGTCACCTCGCGCTCCAGCAGCAGATAGGGGGTGAACTTGTTGCCGCTCCAGTCAATTTGCCCCTTGGCATCGCGCTTGAAGGCCCCCGCCTCGAACACGTTGGCGTTCACATAGGGGAAGTCGGCTCCCGCCAGCACCTTGCCAAGGTAGTCCAGGCCGTAGTTGAACTCGTGGTTGCCCAGGTTGCCCGCGTCGTAGCCCAGCTCGTTCATCGCCTTGAACACCGGGTGCGCCTGTTTCTCGAGGTAGCCGGCACCGGACTGCTCGAAGATGTAGTCCGCCAGCGGCGTGCCCTGAATGAGGTCGCCATTGTCGAGCAGCAGGTTGTTGGGGTTCTCGGCGCGGGCGGCGCGGATCAGCAGGGCGGTGCGGGAGAGGCCGAACTTGCGATCCTCCTTGTTCTGGTAATAGTCGTACCCCAGCACGTTGGAGTGGATGTCGGAGGTCTGGATCAGGCGCAGGGAGACGGTCCCCGGCTGCGCCTTGCTGTCATTCTCGTTGCTGCAGGCAGACAGCAGCACGATGGCGGCAATAGCCCCCAGCTTCATGGTGTTATTCACTGTTTTTTCCCTTTTATTATGAGTAACGCTTTACCAGCGCCGGGAATTTAACAGACGAATATGTCAGCAGATGGCACCGGGACTCATTTTTATGAAGCCCGGCACAAAAATAGCCTCATGAGGCCGGTATGGCACCCAACGCCAGCTTGGCCGCCAGCACCAGCATGATGAGACCTACAACAAGATCAATGGCTTGCTGCACCCGGCCCCGGGCAAGCCAGGGGGAGAGGGCCGCCGCCCCGAACGCCAGTCCGTAGAACCAGACCAGAGAAGCCAGCATGGCCCCCGCCGCGAAGGCGGGTCTGAGCTCCTCGGCAAACTGGCTGCCGAACGAGCCAAGCAGCATCAGGGTATCCAGATAGACGTGGGGATTGAGCAGAGTGACTCCGAGGGTCATGGCCAGCACGCTCTTCACCCCCATCAACCGGGGCGAGTCCGCCAGGGCCGCCTCCTGGCCGCGCCAGGCACTGCGCAGGGAACGGATACCGAACCAGCCAAGGAAGAGCACGCCGCCCCAGGTCAGCAGGGCCAGGCCGATCGGGCTGGCCGCCAGCAGGTTGGCCCCGCCGAACACCCCGATCCCGATCAGCACGAGATCGCACAGGCAGCAGAGGGTCGCCGTCAGCAGGTGGTGGTTGCGGTGAATGCCCCGGCTCAGCACGAAGGCATTCTGGGCCCCGATGGGGATGATCATGGCAAGGCCGAGGGTAAAGCCTTGCAGGGTGGTGGCGAACATGGGGAGGAGTTCCTGTGAAAGAGAGAAACGCACTATAAGGGGGCGCGGGTAATCAGAGAAATTCATTCATTTTCTGATGCATTCATAAAACTGATGATAACCGGGCCGAAACCACACAAAGAAGGTTGTCAATTGCAGGATCTGACAATTGTGGGGTCACAGCCCCGCCCCGAGAATCGGCGGCAGGATGGGACGGCGCAGGACAGCGGTGATGGCGACAGAGGGGATGCCAGGCGACGAGCCGGTGCCGCCGGGCCTGTATTCACTGCAGCAGGGAGGGGAAGTTGGTGACCACCACCTGCTCCAGGTTCGGCAGCAGGATGCCGCTGCTCACCCCCTTGGCGATGGCCTGGTAGCGGTTCATCGACCCCGTCTTGCGGGTGACCTGATTGAGGTGGTAGTTCACGGTGCGCTCCGTGATGCCGAGGATGCAGGCGATCTCCCCCGATGTCTTCCCTTCGCTGGCCCAGAACAGGCACTCGGTCTCCCGCTCCGTCAGGGGCTCCTGGGGATCGTCCTCCCTCATGCTCTGGCGCACGATCCGGATCGCCGCCTCGAAGATGTAGTTGGACATCCAGGAGAGGATGGGCGAGGACTCCAGCATCAGATCGCTCGACGCCCGCTCCCGGGTGATGAAAGAGAGTATGCCGTTCTCCCCCGCCGCCCCGTGCAGCGGGAACGAGATGCCGTTGCGCAACCCGAATTCCGCCGCCAGCCCCATCACATCCATGCTCCCCTCTTGCAGGAAGCGCGCCTTCTCGTCCAGCCGGTTCCAGTAGATGGGCAGGGTCTGCCTGCGGGCGAGCTGGATGATGGGATCGCAGGCCAGCATGTTGTTCAGGGTGTAGGCCTGTACCCAGGAGTCGGGGCACTGGTTGAACAGCACCACCTTGGGCCTTTGCATCGACATGGGCAGGATGAGGGCGAAGCGGTAGTAGTCGTAACCCATTCCCAGGGTGAAGCGGCCGATGAGCTCGGACAACCGGTTGCCATCGGTCACCAGCGTGAAATGTTCCAGGTACTCAAGCAGTTGGTCGCGTCTCATAGGCAAGCCTCCCCTGGCCAAGGCCTTGGATTATAGCGCCTAACCATGAAATGGAGAGACATGAATGCTTGTTTTAAAAGGAAAATTGAAAGAACACCCCAGATGGGAGGTCGAAAACGAGCTCTACCGATTTCGCAACCGCGTCTTCTCCGATCGACTCGGTTGGGACGTGGAATCCCGCCGTGGCCTGGAGCGGGACAACTTCGACAAGCCCGACACCCACTGGGTGCTGATTGAAGACAAGCAGGGGCTGTGCGGCTGCATCCGCCTGCTCAGCTGCGCCCAGGATTACATGCTGCCCAGCATCTTCCCCACCGCCCTCGCTGGCGAAGCCCCGCCGCGCGGCAACGACGTGTGGGAGCTGACCCGCCTCGCCATCGACGCCGACCGGGCCCCTCGCCTGGAGAACGGCATCAGCGAACTCACCTGCGTCATCTTCCGCGAGGTGCTGGCCTTCGCCAGGGAGCAGGGGATCCGCGAGCTGGTGGCCGTGGTCAGCCTGCCGGTGGAGCGCATCTTCCGTCGCCTCGGCCTGCCCATCGAGCGCCTCGGCCATCGCCAGGCGGTGGATCTGGGGGCCGTGCGCGGGGTCGGTATCCGCTTCCACCTGGACGAGCGTTTCGACCGCGCCGTCCATCGCCCCCTGCAGGGCCATTACCGGCCGGCGGGGGATGCTCTGCTCGCCGTCATCTGAGCAAAAAAGTCCCGGGACCGGCCCGGGATTCAAGACGCTCGCTATGGTCCGTTTCCACCCCATGCAAAAACGGACCGGGTGAGTATCTTATGAACCTCATGTCAGGACTACTGTCACATCTCACAGGGGCAGCCCCGGGCACCGGCCCCCTCCATGGGGGCGGTCAGGTTGTCCTCTGGCGCTCCCTTGAGTAGCATTCTTGCTGAACTCCCTTTTTTCATAAGGAATGCTGATGAAGACGCTGGACTACAAGCTGCTGCTGGCCCTGGACGCGGTGATCCGGGAGCAAAACTTCGAGCGTGCCGCCCAGCGCCTGCACATCACCCAGTCCGCCATCTCCCAGCGCATCAAGCAGCTGGAGCAGCAGTTTGCGGAGCCGCTCATCATCCGCAGCCAGCCGCTGCAGGCCACGGGGCTCGGCCAGAAGCTGCTGGCCCACTATCGCCAGGTGCGCCAGCTGGAGCTGGAGCTGGCCGGCGAGCTCTCCCCCGACGAGCCCAGGGCCCCCATCCGAGTCAGCATCGCCGTCAATGCCGACAGCCTGGCTACCTGGTTCCTGCCCGCCCTGGCGCCGCTGCTGGAGCAATACCCCATCGAGCTGAACCTGCTGGTGGATGACGAGAGCCGCACCCTGAACCGGGTGCGCGAGGGGCAGGCGTTCGGCGCCGTCAGCCTGCAACCCCAGCCGCTGGCGGGCTGCTGCGTTGACGAACTCGGCGAGATGCGCTATCTGCTCACCGCCAGCCCCGCCTTCGTCGCCCGCCACTTCCCGAACGGCCTCACGGCGGCGGCCCTGGCCAAGGCGCCGGCGGTGGCCTTCGATCAGCGCGACGACATGCACATCAGCTACATGGCCCGTCATTTCGCCCTCCCCCCCGGTGGCTACCCCTGCCACACGGTGCGATCCTCCGAGGCCTTCGTCGCCATGGCGGAGCAGGGGCTGGCCTGCTGCCTCATCCCGGAATTGCAGATCCGCCAGCAACTGGAAGAGGGGCGCCTGCTCGATCTCAACCCGGATCACCACCTGGTCGAGCAGCTCTACTGGCACCGCTGGGTGCTGGAGCGGGGGCTGCACAAGCAGATATCCCAGCGCCTGATCCAGCAGGGGCGACGGGCACTGCAACCCCGTTGAGGGGGCCATTCACCTTGGCTTTGGGGGGGTAAAAACGTATAGTGCTGGGCGATTAACCATCAGGTCTCCACTCAGGTTCCCCATTTATGTTCCAAGACAATCCGCTGCTGGCCCAGCTCAAGCAACAAATCCGCGAAAACATCCCCAAGAAAGAGGGTGTGATCCGCGCCTCCGATCGGGGCTTCGGCTTCCTGGAGGTCGATGAGAAGACCAGCTATTTCGTGCCGCCTCCCTACATGAAGAAGGTGATGCACGGTGACCGGGTGAGCGCCCTGATCCGCACTGAAAAAGAGAAAGAGGTGGCCGAGCCGGATGCCCTGCTGGAACAGGCCGTCACCCGCTTCGTCGGCCGCGTCAAGATGTTCCGCGACCGCCTCAACGTGGTGCCCGATCACCCCCTCATCAAGGACGCCATCAAGGCCCGCGCCAAGAAGGGTCTGGACGAGAAATCCTTCAAGGAAGGGGACTGGGTGGTCGCCACCCTCAAGCGCCATGCCCTGGTGGACGGCAACTTCTCCGCCGAGATCACCCAGCTCATCGCCACCCAGGAAGATCACAACGTGCCCTGGTGGGTGGTGCTGGCGCGCCACAACCTGGCCCAGATTGAACCGGCGGACCTGCCGGAGTGGAAGGTGATCGAAGAGGAAGAGCTGCCCCGCCGGGATCTGACCCAGGTTCCCTTCTTCACCATCGACGGTGCCAAGACCAAGGACATGGACGATGCCCTGGCCATCACCAAGCTGGAGAACGGCTGGGAGCTGCTGGTGGCCATCGCCGACCCGACCGCCTATGTGGCCGAGGGGAGCGAGCTGGACAAGGAGGCCGCCCAGCGCGCCTTCACCGTCTACATGCCGGGGCGCAACGTACCCATGATCCCGCGCACCCTCTCCGACGAGCTCTGCTCCCTGAAAGAGGGCGAGGAGCGCAACACCCTGTGCGCCCGTCTGCTCATCGCCGAGGACGGCCTGCTGCTGGAGGAGACCGAGTTCTTCGCCGCCCGCATCGTCTCACATGCCCGTCTCAGCTATGACGACGTCTCCGACTGGGCCGAGCACGGCAAAGCGCTGGATATCGACGCCGGCGTCCTGGCCCAGCTGCCGCTGATGAAGGCGATGACGGAGGCCCGCATCAAGTGGCGTACCGAGCACGCCCTGGTGTTCCCGGACAGACCCGACTACGACTTCGAGCTGGGTGAAGACGGCGAAGTGCTGGCCATCCACGTGGAGCCGCGCCGCATCGCCAACCGCATGGTGGAAGAGTCGATGATCGCCGCCAACATCTGCGCCGGCCGCGTGCTAGGCAAAGAGGTCGGCTACGGCATCTTCAACGTCCACACCGGCTTTGACGAGGAGTCCCTGGACGGCGCCATCGAGCTGCTCAAGACCGCCGAGGCCCCGTTCGAGAAGGAAGAGATCGCGAGTCTCTCCGGCTTCTGCGCCCTGCGCCGCTGGATAGACAACCTGGACACCCGCTGGCTGGACGGCAAGATCCGCCGCTTCCAGAGCTATGCCCTGATGTCCGCCGAACCGGGTGCCCACTACGGCCTGGGTCTGGATGCCTACGCCACCTGGACCTCCCCCATCCGCAAATACGGCGACATGGTCAACCATCGCCTGCTCAAGGCGGTCATCGCCGGCAAGACCCCGGGTGAGCGCCCCAGCCTGGAGCTGACCGAGCACCTGACCGCCTGCCGCCGCCTGCACCGCATGGTGGAGCGCGACATCGGCGACTGGCTCTATGTGCGCTACCTCAAGGCCGATGCGGGCACCGACAAGGTGTTCAACGCCGAGATCATCGACGTGATGCGCGCCGGCCTCAAGCTGCGCCTGCAGGAGAACGGCGCCGTGGTCTTCATGCCCGCCCGCCATATCCTGGACAACAAGGATCGGCTGGAGTGCAACTGGGACAACGGTCGCGTCTATCTGGACAAGACCGAGGTGGTCTACGAGCTCGGCCAGATCATCGAGGTGAAGCTGACCGAGGCGGTGGAAGAGACCCGCTCCCTCATCGCCAAGCCGGCGGTGGATCTGGTGCCGGGTCCGGCGCCGGTGGCCCCCGCCAGCGAGGCCGATGCCGCGCCCGCCGACGAGGCCCCCAAGGCGCAGTGATCCCCCTGCTTGTCTGCTCTGCAAAAGCCCGCATCCCGCGGGCTTTTTTTTATGGCTGCGCTCCGCGGGCAGACGGGATGGGAGACCCGCTCGCAGGCCCCTGCCTGCGTCGCGACCGGCAGGGAGGAGCGAGACGGGAGCGGATCAGGATCCGCCACCCGGGCGTCACAAGAGGCCTTGTCGGAACCGATCCTCTCGGGGGAAAAACTGAAAGTGGGTTACAAAATAAATGATTCATTGATGATTAACGATGAACTGCGGCATATCCATCGTCATTACTTGCGAATACGAGGCGACAAGCCATGACTCATTTGAGTGCAAAATTTGATTTTGTGACGACAATCACGTTGACACCGCATTTGCGCAAACCACAAAACGAGACATCAATCACAAAAAATTGACACCCAGAGGCGAGAAGATCGAAATGTAGCCGAAATACAGTGACTGACTGTGATCTTCATCACTATGTCGGGAGGGGGGAGGTCGGGGTATTTGAGATCCAGGTCACAAGACACCCCGTTTTCAGCCTAATTTGATCACAAGCTGGTAGATTGAAGTTGCTTAGACGACTGGGATGGGAGTTCGGCAAAACTCGTCATCCCGACTACCACTTTTAATCACACAGGCTTAAAACGGGGTCCCGACATGTTATCACCGGATACCAAAGTCAAGATACAGAATTTTGGACGCTTCCTGTCCAATATGGTCATGCCCAACATAGGCGCCTTCATCGCCTGGGGCTTCATCACCGCCCTCTTCATCCCCACTGGCTGGCTGCCCAATGAAACCTTGGCCAAGCTGGTTGGTCCCATGATCACCTACCTGCTGCCGCTGCTCATCGGCTATACCGGCGGCAAGCTGATCGGGGGTGACCGGGGGGCCGTGGTCGGTGCTATCACCACCATGGGCGTCATCGTGGGGACCGACATCCCCATGTTCATGGGCGCCATGATGGTCGGCCCGCTGGGTGGCTGGGCCATCAAGCGCTTCGACAAGGCGATGGAAGGTCGCGTCAAGAGCGGCTTCGAGATGCTGGTGAACAACTTCTCCGCCGGCATCATCGGCATGTTGCTCGCCATTCTCGCCTTCTTCGTCATCGGTCCCTTCGTCAAGGTGCTCTCCGGCGCCCTGGCCGGTGGTGTCGACTTCCTGGTCGCCCACAGCCTGCTGCCGCTGACCTCCATCTTCGTCGAGCCGGCCAAGATCCTGTTCCTGAACAACGCCATCAACCACGGCATCTTCTCGCCGCTCGGGATCCAGCAAGCTACCGAACAGGGCCGCTCCATCTTCTTCCTGATCGAAGCGAACCCGGGTCCGGGCATGGGCGTGCTGCTGGCCTACATGGTGTTCGGCCGTGGCGCCGCCAAGCAGTCCGCAGCCGGTGCGTCCATCATCCACTTCTTCGGCGGCATCCACGAGATCTACTTCCCGTACGTGCTGATGAACCCGCGCCTCATCCTGGCGGTGATCGCAGGCGGCATGACCGGGGTCTTCACCCTGACCCTGTTCAACGCCGGTCTGGTCTCCCCCGCCTCCCCGGGCTCCATCTTCGCCGTGCTGCTGATGACGCCGAAAGCCTCCCTCATCGGGGTGCTGCTCTCCATCGTCGCCTCCGCCACCGTCTCCTTCCTGGTCGCCGCCGTGTTCGTCCGTGCCCAGCAGCCGGAAGCCGACGAGGCCGATGCCCTGGGTGAAGCCACCCGCAAGATGAAGGCCATGAAGGGTGCCAAGCCCGAGACCACCGCCGCCAAGAAGCCGGAAACCGAGCTGACCGCAGTGCGCAACATCGTCGTCGCCTGCGATGCGGGCATGGGCTCCAGCGCCATGGGCGCCGGCATGCTGCGCAAGCGGGTGCAGGCCGCCGGTCTCGACATCAGCGTCACCAACCGTGCCATCAACAACCTGGACGATCAGGTGGATCTGGTCATCACCCACAAGGATCTCACCGACCGTGCCCGTCGCCATGCGCCGCATGCACAGCACATTTCGCTGACCAACTTCCTCGACAACGCCCTCTATCAGGAGCTGGTGCAGAACCTCAGCCTGGCCAACGCGGCCAACGATGACGTCGCCAACCCGCAACTGCTGGTGGCGGCCAACGACGACAGCTACGAGCCGCAGGAGCCGGAAGTTTTCACCCTGAGCCTGCAGGACGTGCACCTGGGCCTCAAGGCCGAGAGCAAGGAAGCGGCCATCGTGACCGCCGGCAAGCTGCTGGCCGAGCGAGGCTATGTGGCACCGGACTACGTCGACGCCATGCTGGAGCGCGAACAGCTGGTCTCCACCTACCTCGGCGAATCCATCGCCGTGCCCCACGGCACCATCGCCGCCAAGGAGCACGTGAAGCGTACCGGCATCGTCATCTGCCAGTACCCGGCCGGAGTCGCCTTCGGCGAGGGCGCCGATGAGGTAGCGCGCCTGGTCATCGGCATTGCCGCCCGCAACGATGAACACATACAGGTCATAACCCGCCTGACCAATGCACTGGATGAGCCCGGTCTCGTCGACCGTCTGGCCAGCACCCAGGATCCCCAGGAGTTCCTGGCTCTGCTGGGGGCCGAGCAGGCCGCGTAATCATCCGTCATCGTCTTTGGTTGTAGAGGTTAATATCATGAAAACATTGCATTTTGGTGCCGGCAACATCGGTCGGGGCTTCATCGGCAAACTGCTGGCTGACGCCAGCCATCAGGTCACCTTCGCCGACGTCAACGAGACCCTGATCGACCAGCTCAACCACCGCCAGGAGTACAAGGTGCACGTGGTGGGCACGGATCAGAAGCTGGACGTGGTGCGCAACGTTGCCGCCGTCAGCTCCGCCGGACACGAGGTGATCGCCCGTATCATCACCGCCGATCTGGTCACCACGGCGGTCGGCCCCAACATCCTGGACAAGATTGCCAGCACCCTGGCCAAGGGGCTGCAGGCCCGCTTCGATGCCGGCAACCTGACTCCCCTCAACGTCATCGCCTGCGAGAACATGGTGCGCGGCACCAGCCACCTCAAGGAGGAGGTACTCAAGTACCTGCCGGTCGCGTATCATGCCACCCTCGAGCAGTGCGTCGGCTTCGTCGACTCGGCGGTGGATCGCATCGTTCCGCCCGCCGCGGCGAACGACGATCCCCTGGAGGTGACGGTGGAGAGCTTCAGCGAGTGGATCGTCGATCGGACCCAGTTCAAGGGGGAGCTGCCCCAGGTGGCAGGCATGGAACCCACCGACAACCTGATGGCCTTCGTCGAGCGCAAGCTGTTCACCCTCAACACCGGCCACATCGTCACCGCCTATCTCGGCAAGCTCAGGGGATATCGCACCGTGCGCGAGGCGATCGAGGATCCGCTGATCCGCAGCAAGGTGCGCCGCGCCATGGAGGAGAGCGGGGCCGTGCTGGTGAAACGCTATGGCTTCGACCCGCGCCTGCACGCCGCCTACATCGAGAAGATCCTCTCCCGCTTCGCCAACCCCTATCTGGTGGACGAGATTGACCGGGTCGGTCGCCAGCCGCTGCGCAAGCTGGCGGCGGGGGACAGGCTGGTGAAGCCGCTGCTCGGCACCCTGGAGTACGGCCTGCCGAGCGATCACCTGCAGGAGGGCATCGCCGCCGCACTGCATTACCGCAATGAGGACGATCCCCAGGCGGTGGAGCTGCAGGCCATGCTGGCGGAACTTGGTCCGGCACGGACCCTGGCCCGCGTCACCGGCCTGGATGAGCACAGCGATGTGGTACGCACCATCGTCGCCCGTTACAACAACTTGAAGTGACCTGATGGGGTGGCGTCACACCGCCCGTGACGGACCCCATACGATACAAACCGGGGGAGGGCCTGCTCTCCCCCTGTCAGCCGGACCCGAAGCACTTATGACCACACACCAGGAAGATGAAGTACTGGAGCGACTGAACGAGCAGGATGGCCCCCGCGGCTTCTTTCTCGAGGTCGTGACCATCCTGGAAGAGGCGGTCGACTCCCTGATGCGGCGAGCCTTTCGTCAGGAGGAGTATGCCGTCAAATACGCCATCGAACCCCTGCTCAACCAGAGCGGCCCCCTCGGCCAGCTGGAGGTGCGCCTCAAGCTCATCTTCGCCCTCGGCCTCATCTCCCTCGAGCGCTATCAGGATCTCGAGGCATACCTGAAGATCCGCGACTTTCTGGTACGCGACCCCAAGGATTACCGCTTCAGCGACAAGCCGGTCCGCGATCTGCTCGAGCGCCTGAATGCCATCCAGCAGGGCAGCATGATGCCGCAGGATCCCCCGGCCAACGAGGAGGACTGGCCCCTCTACCAGATGCAGCTCAACCGGCTCGATCAGATGGTGCGCTCCGCCCTGGTGCTGGCGGTGACCGATTGCGTCACCGAACTCCACAAAGAGAGCCCCATCTGATCTGAGTGGCTCTCCCCTGCACGCCTGGCGGGTGTCATCTTGCCCCCCTTCCCCGCTACACTAGGTCCAACCCCATCACCTGTACGAGGTTGGCATGATTGCTCTCTCCCTCGCCGGAATAGCCCTCATCTCCCTGCTCGCCCAATGGCTTGCCTGGTCCGTGCGCGTTCCCGCCATTTTGTTCCTGCTGCTGAGCGGCCTATTGCTCGGCCCGGTGACCGGTCTGCTCGATCCCGATCAGTTGCTGGGGGATCTGCTGTTTCCCCTGGTCTCCCTCTCGGTCGCCATCATCCTGTTTGAAGGAGCGCTGACCCTGCACCTGACCGAACTCAAGGGGATCGGCAAGGTGGTACGCAACCTCTGCTCCACCGGCATGGTGACCAGCTTTGCCGTCATCGGCGCCGCCAGCTACTTCCTGCTTGGGCTGGACTGGCGTGTCGCCATGGTGCTCGGCGCCGTGCTGGTAGTGACCGGCCCCACGGTGATCGCCCCCATGCTCAACGTGATCCGCCCGGTCCGGGAGGTGGACAAGATCCTGCGCTGGGAGGGGATCGTCATCGACCCCATCGGCGCCCTGTTCGCGGTACTGGTGTTCGAGGCGGTGCGCCTCGGCAGCCAGGGAGATCTGGTCGGTCATACCCTGCTGGCCCTGGCCAAGACGGTGGGAGTGGGGTCGCTCATCGGGGTCGGTGCCGGCTGGCTCACCACCCTGCTCATCCGCAAGGACTGGCTGCCGGTCAGCCTGCACAAGTTCGGGGTACTGGCGCTGGTGCTGGTGACCTTCACCCTGTCTGACTGGCTCAGTCACGAATCCGGCCTGCTGGCGGTGACGGTGTTCGGCATCTGGCTCGCCAACCAGGAGGGGCTGGATCTGGAGGAGGTGCTGGCCTTCAAGGAGGATCTCGCCGTCATTCTCATCTCCTCCCTCTTCATCCTGCTGGCGGCCCGCCTCGATCTGGCCCAGCTCTGGCAGCTCGGCCCCATGGTGCTGGCCCTGCTGTGCGTGGTGCAGTTCGTGGCCCGTCCGCTCTGCATCCTGGTCTCGACCCGGGGGTCGGACCTGCCCTGGCGCGCCCGCGCCCTGCTCGCCTGGATAGCCCCCCGGGGCATAGTGGCGGCGGCGGTCAGCGCCTCCTTCGCCATCAGCATGCACGAGGCCGGCATCGAGGATGCCGACAAGCTGGTGCCCCTGGTGTTTGCGGTCATCATCTTCACCGTGGTGCTGCAGAGCCTGACGGCCACGCCATTGGCCAGATTGCTCGACATGCGCCAGAGCGCCCCCAATGTCTGGCTGCTCATCGGCGCCAACTCGGTGGCCCGGGCCATCGGCAAGGCGCTGGCGGATCAGGGGATCCCGGTGCAGCTCTCCGATCCTGCCTGGGAGCACTGCAAGCTGGCCCGCATGAGCGGCCTGCCCTGCTACTTCGGCAACCCCCAGTCGGAGCACGCCGAGCGGCACCTGCCCCTCACCAGCATCAGCACAGTGCTGGCGCTCTCTCCCAGCCGCCACAACAACGCCCTCGGGGTGCTGCACTTCGCCCACCTCTACGGGGAGGAGAAGGTCCACTCCCTGCGTTCCAGCGAACAGCACGGCAAGGCCAACCGGGAGAGCGCTACCTTCCGTGCCCGCCAGAACCTGTTCGGCGCCGACATCAACTTCGCCAGGCTGAGCGGCCTGCTGAGCCGGGGCGGGCAGATCAAGGCAACCCGCCTGAGCGACACCTTCGACTGGGACCAGTATCAGGAGGCCAATCCCGGCGCCATTCCTCTGTTCGTGCTGGATGCCAAGGCCAGACCCAGGGTGGTCACCGGTCCTGTCACGCCGCTGCCCGGAGAGCTGCTGATCGCCCTGCAACCGCCCCGTGAGGGGGCGACGGGGCCCTGATCCGATGACGGCGCCACCGGGAAGGAGAACTAGACTTGAGGGTGGCGCCATGAGTCATAGGAGGATGTCATGACAGTCAGTGAATTGCGCGCGCTTCACCAGCAGCACAGGTTCAAGGAGGCGGAGATCATGCACGACATCGTCTCCCCCGGCTGGATCGTGGAGTTCAGGGGGCAGGACGGCCACCTCTACGTGATGACGGACACCCTGGGGTGCCCCATGAGCTTCTCGTCCACCGAGGAGGCACGGGACCACATCCACCTGGTGGCCGACTGCCCCGTCCAGGTCGAGCACCTCTACCGCTTCTTCGAACGCTGAGCACCCATCGAAAAAGGCTCCCGAGGGAGCCTTTTCTCATTCCGGCTGCGTGGACTCAGCCTCCTTTCCCTCCAGCCGCCTCACCGGCTTTTGCAGAATAAGGTTCGCCGGATAGGTGACCAGATCGCCGTTGTCATCCCTCACCCGCACGTAGAAGAGGCCGATCTCGGTGATGATGCCGGTAACGGAGTCATCCTTGTCGAGGATGCGGATGCGATCGCCAATCTTGTAGGGGAAGGCGAAGAAGATGGTGATGCTGGCGGTGATGTTGGAGAGGATCGACCACTGGGCCACCATGGCGACCCCCAGCACCGCGAAGAAGGAGGAGGCGAGCACCACCAGCCGGGAGAAGTCGAGCCCCCAGACCCCGGCCAGGATCAGCAGGGTGGCGCAGCCCAGCAGGAAGTGGAATACGTGCTCCACGTAGAGTACCCGGTTCTCGCTCACCTGCCGGCTCTGGCCAAGGGCCATCAGGCTCTTGTGAATGAGGCCGCGCACCAGGGTGTGCCCCAGCAACAGCAGCAGGGTCACGCCAAAAGATTCCCATGTCGTCATGTTCACTCCTTACCACCAGCGCCTGTGCTTGAGCCAGACCGCCAGTCCGGTCGCCAGCACCAGCAGGAAGCCACAGAACACCCAGAAGGCGGTCGGACTCTCGGCCCCGGGGATCCCCCCCAGGTTGATGCCGAACAGGCCGGTCAGGAAGCTGGCGGGCAGGAACAGCAGCGCCATCACCGACATCTGGTAGGCGCGGCGGTTGGTCGCCTCCGCCATCAGGTTGTTGATCTCGTCCGCCAGCACGGCGGTGCGCGCCACCCCGGCATCCAGATCGTCGAGCCAGCGCCGCAAGCGGTCGGCGATGTCGAGCAGGCGTCGCCTGTCATCTTCGTCCAGCCAGCTGATCTTCTCGTTGGCCAGGCGCGCCACCAGATCCCGCTGGGGGGAGAGGTAGCGACGGATCATGATGAGCTGCTTGCGGATGCGCGCAAGCCGACCGTTGGCGGGCAGGTCGCGCATCAGCACCATCTCCTCCAGATCCAGGATCTGGTCATGCAGCTCCTCGACGAACTCCCCGGCCCGGTCGGTCAGGGCGTCGCATATCTCCACCAGCCAGTCGGCGGGTGTGTCGGCACCGCCCCCCAGCGACAGCTGCTCGAACACATCTTTCTCGGAGAGCAGCGGACGACGTCGGCTGCTGATGATGAGATCCGGCGTGATGAAGATCCGCAGGGCAACCATCTCTTCAGGCCTGTGATCCTTGTTGTGGTTGATGCCGCGCAGGATCAGCAGCACCGTCTCTCCCATCCGCACCAGCTTGGGACGATTGCTCTGGCCGAGCAGGGCCTCACGGGCCGCCTCCCCCAGCAGCGGCGTCTGCAGCAGCCAGCGCGCCGACTCCGGGTTGCCGTAGTCCAGATGCAGCCAGCCGGGCTGGGCACAGGGGATCTCGCTACCTTCGGCCAGCGGGGTCATGCCCCCCTTGCCGTCCAGGGTCAGGCCATAAATCACGTCACCGGGCACCCGATCCATCTCGTCTCCTTCTCGTTTCATGTGCAGGCCCCAGCTTACACCAAAGGCGGGGACGACTCAGCCCCGGGCAGCCGCCCCGCGCCAGCCATGCTAAGATGCGCCACCCGTTCCAGACACAGGAAGCCATGCCATGCCCATCTGGGTTGATGCCGATGCCTGCCCCATCCCGGTCAAGGAGATCCTCTACCGCGCCGCCCACCGCGCCCAGGTGGTGACCACGCTAGTGGCCAACCAGGGGCTCAGAGTCCCCCCCTCCCCCTTCATCAAGACCCAGCAGGTGGAGAAGGGCTTCGATGTGGCAGATCATGTCATCGCCCAGCAGGTCAAGCCAGGCGACCTGGTGATCACCGGCGACATTCCCCTCGCCTCCTGGGTCATCGACGCCGGGGGCGAGGCGCTCAATCCCCGGGGCGAGATCTACACCCGGGAGACCATCCAGGCACGGCTCGGGATGCGCAACTTCATGGAGGAGCTGCGCTCTGCCGGCGTCCAGACCGGTGGCCCTGCGCCCTTCAACGCCGCCGACAAGCAGCGCTTCGCCAATGCGCTGGACAAGTGGCTGGTCAGGGGCAAGCTGAGCTGATCACCCTCTCCCCGGCCCACCGCCGGGGAGAGCCATTCAGTTCCCTTTTCCCTTAATTCTTCCTTAATGCGCCTTGATTAGCCTTGCGACTGTTGACCCAACCAGCCGCAAGGAGCAAGCAATGAAACTGACCCCCCTGTTGTTACTGATCCCCCTGTTGAGCGGCGCAGCCCTGGCCGACCCCCAATGCACCCAGGCCGATAAGAGCAAGTGGATGAGCGAAGCCGACGCCCAGCAGCAGATCAAGGCGATGGGCTACGACATCAAGAAGTTCAAGGCCACCAAGACCGGCTGCTACGAGATCTACGGCTGGGACAAGGAGAAGCGCAAGGTCGAGATCTACTTCGACCCGACCGACCTGAAAAAGGTGAAAGAAGAGATCGACGAGTAACGCCGCCCCGGGCCGGTCTTCCCCCGGCCCCCACCATGGAGCCTTGCCATGACACCTGCCTCTGAAGTGAAAGTCTGGGATCCCCTCATCCGGGTGTTTCACTGGGCGACCGTCACCCTCTGCCTGCTCAACTTCTTCGTGCTGGAAGAGGGTAGCAAACCCCACAGATATGCTGGCTACGCGGTGGGCATCCTGCTCATCATCCGCCTGCTGTGGGGACTGGTCGGCCCCTATTACGCCCGCTTCGGCCAGTGGTGGCCAACCCCTGCCCGGATCCGCTACTACCTGCGTCAGCTCGCCCAGGGGCGCCACCCCTACTACCTCGGCCACAATCCGGTCGGCTCCCTGATGATCTGGTTGCTGCTGCTGTCCCTGGTCGGGACCGTCGTCACCGGCTGGCTCACCACCTGGGATGCCTTCTGGGGCGAGGAGTGGCTGGAGGAGCTGCACGGCATCATCGCCAACACCCTGATGGCCGCCGTTGGCATCCATGCGGCCGTGGTACTCCTGACCGATCGCCTCACCCGCAGCGATTTGGTCCGCGCCATGGTGCTGGGCAAAAAGCGGGTCCCCGCCAACATCAAGGTGGAAGACCCCCGCGCTTGATGGCCGGGCTGCCAACCAGTCCCCTCCTCTGTTCACCCGCTCATCTGCCCAAAAAAAGACCCCCTGCCAAGGCAGGGGGTCGTCATGAGCAGCGCGGGGGGAGGACCTAGATCATCACACCGGCGATAACGGCGGAGAGCAGGCTCACCAGGGTGGAGCCATAGACCAGCTTCAAACCGAAGCGGGAGACCATGTTGCCCTTCTCTTCGTTCAGCGCCTTCACCGCACCGGCGATGATGCCGATGGAGCTGAAGTTGGCGAACGACACCATGAAGATGGAGAGGATGCCGATGGTGCGCGGAGAGAGCTGGGCTGCGATCTTGCCCAGATCCATCATGGCCACGAACTCGTTGGTCACCAGCTTGGTCGCCATGATGGAGCCGGCTTGCAGCGCTTCACCACTCGGGATGCCCAGGATCCAGGCGATCGGGTAGAAGAGGTAGCCCATGACGAACTGGAAGTTGACGCCGAATGCCATCTCGAACAAGTAGTTGATGAGAGCAATCAGGGCGATGAAGCCGACCAGCATGGCGCCCACGATGACCGCCACGGTGAAACCGGCCATGATGTACTCGCCCAGCATCTCGAAGAAGTTCTCTTTCTTCGGGCTGTGGTGCTCGTCACCTTCGGCCAGCGCCTTGGCGTCGGTCACGGTATTGTCGGGCTCGTAGGGGTTGATCAGCGACAGCACGATGAAGGTGCTGAACATGTTGAGCACCAGCGCGGCCACCACGTAGCGCGGCTCGATCAGCTGCATGTAGGCACCGACGATGGACATGGAGACGGTGGACATGGCCGTCGCGGCCAGGGTGTACATCTGCTTCTCGTTCAGGTGCGGCAGTATGTTCTTGAGGGCGATGAAGTTCTCGGACTGGCCGACGATCATGGAGCTGATGGCGTTGAAGGACTCCAGCTTGCCCATGCCGTTGATCTTGGCCAGCACGGTACCGATGCCGCGGATCACCAGCGGCAGCAGACGGATGTACTGCAGGATACCGATCAGCACGGAGATGAAGACGATGGGCATCAGTACCATCAGGAAGAAGGAGAAGGCCCCTTCATTGACCAGGCCGCCGAACACGAAGTCGGTACCCTGTTTGGCAAACTCCATCAACTTGGTGAAGCCGGCCGCGAAGCCGCCCACCACCGCCAGACCCACTTCGGAGTTGAGCATGAACCAGGCGAGCGCCAGCTCGACCACCAGCAGCTGGCCGATGTAACGCAGCTTGATCTGTTTCCAGTTGCGGCGGTTTGCCAGCAACGCCAATGCCAGGACCATCACGAGTCCGAGCACGAAATGAACGTATTCCATACCAGTAGCACCCATTGAATTGTTATTTTTGACCGGCGCCATCATAAAGAACTGCATATTTAAAAATCAGAGAATCATCACAATCCGCGGTAAAAATATGCATGCGAAATAATACAAACGTTTTTAAATTAATTGCCAAGGCACATAATTATTAATCGTCACTTGGAAAGTTTAAAAATAAATCAAAAACAATAAGTTATGCCAATTTGTTAATTTTATTCCTCATTCATATATATTTCATAACGGCCATATCCCATATGGCATCCTCCGATGACTCATCATCACCAAGACATGTTTAATTAAAAACGTTTTCTCGCCATTCATCATGATCTGGCCATGACCACCCTGTTCCATTGTGCTCTTTTTACATACCGCAAGCCCGCCAACGCAGACAGAAGCCTACATCGGCAACCCATGACACCAACCGTTCAAATATTCACCGCATCCGGTGGCACATTCTGGTATGATGCGCCCCCTTGCGCACCGCGCACCCCCATTTCTGGTTTTCCGACATAGAGTCCTTTTGTGAACAACAGCGAATTTAGCAGCCTGAACCTCTCCTCCGCCCTGCAGGACAACCTCGCCAGCCTGGGCTATCTGCAGATGACCCCGATCCAGGCCCAGAGCCTGCCCCTGGTGCTCGACGGCAAAGATTTGATCGCCAAGGCGAAAACCGGCAGCGGCAAGACCGCGGCCTTCGGCCTGGGTCTGCTGGCCAAGCTGGACGTCAACCGGCTGGCCGTGCAGGCGCTGGTGCTCTGTCCGACCCGCGAGCTGGCGGATCAGGTGGCCACCGAGATCCGCCGTCTCGCCCGCACCCTGCCCAACGTCAAGCTGGTGACCCTGTGCGGCGGCACCCCGACCGCACCGCAATCCGCCACCCTGGGCTTTGGCGCCCACATCGCCGTCGGCACCCCGGGCCGGATCCTCAAGCACCTGGAGCAGGGCACCCTTGAGCTCGACGACCTCAAGACGCTGGTGCTGGACGAAGCGGATCGCATGCTGGACATGGGCTTTGGCGAAGACATCAACCGCGTCATCAGCCACGCCCCGCGGGATCGCCAGACCCTGCTCTTCTCCGCCACCTATCCGGAAGGGATCGCCCAGATGAGCCGCGGCGTGCAACGCAACCCGGTGGAGGTGAGCGTGGAGTCCCTGCACGAAGAGAGCGCCATCGAACAGAAGTTGTATGAAGTGCCGGCCGGCCAGCGCCTCGATGCCCTCACCTGGCTGCTCAGCCACTACCAACCGGGCTCCTGCGTGGTGTTCTGCAACACCAAGCGCGCCTGCAACGACGTGGCCGATCACCTGGCCGCCAAGGGCTTCTCGGCGCTGGCGCTGAACGGTGACCTGGAACAGCGTGAGCGGGATCAGGTGCTGGTGCGCTTCGCCAACGGCAGCGCCACCATACTGGTCGCCACCGACGTGGCGGCCCGCGGCCTCGATATCAAGGAGCTGGGGGCCGTCATCAACTACGAGCTGACCTACGACCCCGAGGTGCATGTGCACCGCATCGGCCGTACCGGCCGCGCCGGCCAGCAGGGCCTGGCCCTGAGCCTCTACCAGCCGAACGAGGCCCAGCGCGTCAACTTCATCGAGGAGTACCAGCAGGCCCCCATTCCCCAGGGCGACCTGGCCGGGATCGGCCGCGACATCAAGCCGATCGCGCCGCAGATGGTGACCCTCTCCATCGATGCGGGCCGCAAGAGCAAGGTGCGTGCCGGTGACATCCTCGGCGCCCTGACCGGCGAAGGCGGCATTGCCGGGGCCGATGTGGGCAAGATCCAGATTTCCGAGCAGTACTCCTACGTGGCGGTGAAGCGCCAGGTGGCGAGCGCCGCCCTCAAGCGGTTGCAGGAAGGCAAGATCAAGGGGCGCAGCTACCGTGCCCGCAAACTGGGCTAAGGTATTTCACACGCCCGGCCAGACCACAGGCGCCTGACAGGCGCCTGTTTCATATCATTCGCCGCCATGCGGCAAGACAGGTGACATGACCCAAGCAATCCAGAGCGATGTGAGCTGCCAGAACTGCGAAGCCTGCTGCTGCCGCCTCGAGGTGATGCTCTTCACCGACACCGGCGTGCCGGACCGCTATATCGAGGAACGGGAAGGAGAAGTGCCCGTGATGCACAGACTGGAAGATGGTTGGTGCGCCGCCCTCGACCGCAACACCATGATGTGTCGCATCTACGAGGTGCGGCCGCTTATCTGCCGTGAATTCGAGATGGGGGAGCCCGACTGCCTCGACGAGCGGGACAAGTGGTTCATCAGGCTGGAATGAACGGGAAGTTCAACCCGTGCTGACGTGGTTCTCCTTGCCTTACAGCCCCTCGAGGCGCTGTGTCAGCCAGTGGATGGCCTGCGCTTCCTCCTCGAAATAGCGCACCTCCTGAAAGGGAAGCTCGCTGAAGACGTGATCCGCCAGATAACGTTTGAAATCCCCGATCATGACCACCGCCAGAAAGGCGCAGCCATGAGTGGCGCACCAGTTGAACTGGCGACGAAAACGGGCCAGCACCTCGGGGCCGGCGGCCTCGAACTCGGTCGCGACCTCGACGATGCCCCAGGGGGCTCCCTGCAAACGGCTTATCTGCTGGCTGAACTTGCCCTCATAGGCCATGGCGCCTGCCAGGTTGAAAGGGCCGCTCGGCCGACAGATCAGCAGTTGCCCTTGTCGCTGCATCTCAAAATGGCCGTGTGCTTGCACGTTCACCTCCTGCCTTGAGTCCTTCGCTGCGGCTGATATGCCCTGTGTTGCCACAAAGTAAGAATTTATCCCCGAAAAGTCCATGAAGCTCCCCGCATTGTGAACGGAGAGCTCCATTCAACCCCCGTTTTTACCCCGATGGTGGAATGTACATTTCTTCGACATGTTCTGTTGCAGTTAACAAAACGTTGCTGCTATTATCCGCGCCACTCAAAACATTCCACCTACTGAAACCTTTTGGCGTTCACCCAGGGATCAACGATGAAGCAACAAGACGCAAGTTATTACCAACGGATCTGGCGCTGGCATTTCTATGCCGGTCTCTTCGTCGCCCCCTTCCTGATCCTGCTCTCCCTCACCGGCATCGTCTATCTGTTCAAACCGCAGCTGGACAACCTGCTCTACCCCCAGCTGATGAAGGTGACGCCCGCCACCCAGACCCTGAGTGCCGACCAGCTGCTGGCCAAGGCAACCATCGCCATGCCGGACGCCAGCCTGCGCAAATACCTGCCCCCGGTGGCAGCAGACGCGAGCGCCCAGATAGTCGTGATGCGTGAAGGGCAGGAGCTGACCCTCTTCATGGATCCCGCGAACGGCGCCCTGCTCGGTACCATGGACAACAAGTGGAACCTGCAGGCGGTGGCGCGCGCTCTCCATGCGGAGCTGATGCTTGGCACCACGGGAGATCGCCTGATCGAGCTGGCCGCAGGCTGGGGAATCGTGCTCCTCGTCAGCGGACTCTATCTCTGGTGGCCCCGCAAGGGACCGGGTGTGGGGGGCATCCTCTGGCCGAGAATGCACCAGCGCGGCCGTCTCTGGTGGCGTGATCTGCACGCCGTGGTCGGCTTCTGGGGCGCGGGTTTCCTGCTGCTGCTGCTGCTGACGGGCATGACCTGGACCGGTTTCTGGGGCGGCCAGTTCGCCGATGTCTGGAACCGCTTCCCTGCGGCCATGTGGAACGAGGTGCCCAAGTCGGCCCCCCTCACCCGCAGCCTCAACCAGGCTCACGAACAGACCGTCTCCTGGGGGGCCGAGACCCTGCCCATGCCGAGCTCCCAACCCACGGCAGAGAGCCATGATCACAGCGCCATGACCCATGGCGGCGGACACGAGGGCATGGTCATGGCCAGCCATCGCATTCCGCTGCAACAGGTGGTCGACATCGCCAGCGAGCGTGGGGTCAGCCCGGGTTACAGCATCACCCCCCCGGTCGGTGAAACCGGCGTCTATACCATCGCCATCTTTGCCGATGATCCCCGCAACGACGCCACCCTGCACATCGACCAATACAGCGGCAAGGTGCTGGTCGACGTGCGCTGGCAGGATTACGGCCCGGTCGCCAAGACGGTGGAAACCGGCGTCATGCTGCACATGGGCAAGCTCTACGGCTGGCCGCACCAGCTCGTCATGCTGCTCATCTGCCTGATGATTCTGGCAAGCTCGGTGAGCGGGCTCTGGGTCTGGTGGAGCCGCCGTCCCAGTGGTCGCCTCGCCGCCCCGCCCCTGCCCGCCAAGCTGCCTCCCATGGGCGGTGCCATCGCGGTGCTGGTCGTACTCGGGATCTGCTTCCCGCTGGTGGGGGCCTCCATGGTTGCCATCTGGCTGCTGGACAGTCTCTTCTTCTCTCGCCGCACGGCCGTGGCCCAGGCAAGTTGACCCAGGGGCAAGCCCGCCTCATGCACACGAGGGCTCCCTGTCGGGGGCCCTCGTCGTCTGCATCACCTGGCATCATCCTTCGCCTGGCGGCATGCTCCTCCCCTGGCGCTCATCACATCGGTCTGATGAAACAACAACGCGTCGACACATCAACAAAAAGGGCTCCCGTTCGGGAGCCCTTTTTGTTGCCAAACGCGTCGGCCTCAGGTGAGCGCCAGCCCGGCGGAGAGCAGCAGGCTGAACAGAAATGCGCTGATGGCGGTCTTCTTGAGGGCGCCGGTCAGCACCTCGCCATCGAAACTCTCTCGCAGGGTGCGGGCGGCATCGGTGAGGGGCTTCATGGCGGGCAGGAAGATCCAGGGCCAGAGGCTCGCAGGCTGGGTCAGCAGGAAGGCGATGGTCGCCAGCAGCGCCGCCCCCAGCAAGACCCAGTGATAGGCGATGGCACGGTTGCGGCCAAGGCGCACCGCCAGGGTGATCTTGCCGCTGGCGGCATCGGTCTCGATGTCCCGCACGTTGTTGATGTTGAGCACGGCAGTCGCCAGCAGGCCGCAGGCGGTGGCGGGCAGCAACAGGTCCCACTCCAGGCTATGGGTGAAGAGGTAGTAGGAGCCGAGCACCCCCAGCAGGCCGAAGAACAGGAACACCGAGATGTCCCCGAAGCCGCGATAGCCGTAGGGGCTCTTGCCCACCGTGTAGGTGATGGCCGCGACGATGGCCGCTCCCCCCAGCAGGATGAACGTCAGGATCTGCTGCCACGCCTCCCCGAAGGCGCAGACCAGCAGGGAGAGGCCGCTCACCACGGCCGCCAGAGCGGTCAGCCCCATGGCCACACACATCTGGTGCCGGGTGATGAGGCCGGAAACCACGGCGCGCTGGGGACCGATCCGCTCCCCGTTGTCGGCACCGGAGACCGCATCGCCATAGTCGTTGGCCAGATTGGAGAGAATTTGCAGCAGGATGGCGGTCAGCAGGGAGAGCCCCATGATGGTGCCGTCGAACGCTCCCCGGCTGGCTGCCAGCCCCGAGCCCAGCAAGATGGAGGAGCACGCCAGGGGCAGTGTTCGCAAACGCGCCGCCAGCAACCAAACAGAGAAGGTATTTGTCATATTGTGATGGCCAAACAATCAGATATTGATCGTGTTAAGGGTTATCGAACCGGATTTAGGTATACTTGGCTGCGCGGGGGCGTCGGCTCCCCCGGGCAATTTACATGGACGAATGGGCAGATAATATATAGGAAATCGTCGCCCTTTGGCATCAACCTGCGCCATCCTCCCCCGGAGCGATCGCGATTATCCGGCTCAGACTAGACATCCATGTTGGCTCAGACCCACCTCAAGCAACAACTGGACGCCCTGCGTCACAGCACTGTCAGCGGTTTCGTGCGACTGCGCGTGGCCGCTCACGTCGACGTCTTTCCCGGCTGGTTGGCGGCCCAGACGCTCTACCCCCGCATCTATTGGCGCGCCAGAGGGCAACAGAGCCCCGAGTACGTGGCGCTTGGCGCCATCCACGAACTGACCCGGCCGGAGGATATCCAGCGGGTCTGCGACCTTGCCGGTACGGCCAGTGAAGACAGCCCTCGCTACTACGGCGGTCTGGCGTTCGACCCGGATCTGCCCGGCTGGCAGGGTTTTGGCCCCTGCCGCTTCGTGCTGCCCCGTATCGAGCTGGTACGCCGGGGGGAGTGCACCAGCCTCTGCCTCAATCTCTGGCTGCCAGCCCGGGAAGAGGGTCACGCATTCGAAGCCGAACTCTGCGCCGCCGAGGCGGCGCTCGATGCCCTGCAACCCGAAGCCCCCCTGCCCGCCCTGCAAAAGCGGCCATGGCAGCGCCAGGACCTGCCGGGCCCTGCCCAATGGCGGACCCTGGTGGAGCAGGTCACGGCCCCCGACTTCCAGGCCCGCACCCCCAAGGTGGTGCTGTCCCGGGAGAGCCTGCTCCAGAGCGAGGCGCACGATGCACCCCTCTGCCCCTGGTCCCTGCTGACACAGTGGGCCCGCCACGCCCAGGAGTGCTTCCACTTCGGCTTTCAGTTCTCCCCCGAGCAGAGCTTCATCTCCTGCTCCCCCGAGCGCCTCTACCGCCGGGAGAAGGGCCACCTCTTTACCGAGGCGCTGGCAGGCACCATTCGCCGTTCCGGGGATGAGGCGACCGACGCGGCCCTGGCCGCCGAGCTGCTGGCCGACAGCAAGAACCGGCTGGAGAACCGGCTGGTTCATGCCGACATTCTCAGCCGCCTGGCCCCCCTCACGACCGATGCCACCCTGACCGAGCCGCGCATTCTGAAATTGCGGCTGCTGCAACACCTCAAGTGCGACATTGAGGCCGAGCTCAAACCCGGCGTCTGCGACTGGCAACTGCTGGCTGCCCTGCACCCCACTCCCGCCGTGGGGGGCGCCCCCCGCGAGGCGGCGCTAGCTTTCATCCGTGAATGCGAGCCCCATGATCGCGGCTGGTATGCCGGTGCCTGCGGCATGCTGAGCCGGGAGACCTCGGAGTTCTCCGTCGCCATTCGCAGCGCCCGGATCAGGGGCCCGCGCATCAGCCTGTTCGCCGGTGCCGGCATAGTGGCGGGATCGGAGCCCGCCGCCGAATGGGCCGAACTCGACAACAAGATCGCCAACGTGCTCTCCCTGCTGGGATAGCGTTTCTCACCGACTCCTCACTGCGAGAGCTTCATGTCCGCCAGCCACGTGTCCGCGCATCACGCCTTTGCCAGCCATCACGCCACCTTCAACCATGTCTGGTCCTCCCTCTTGCTGGAAGAGCTCTTTCGCCTCGGCGTACGTGACATCGCCCTGGCCTCCGGCTCCCGCTCGGCGCCGCTCACCATGGCCGCCGCAGCCCACCCGGGCTTTCGCCGCCATCTGCACTTCGACGAGCGGGGTCTGGGCTTCATGGCGCTGGGGCTGGCCAAGGGGAGCGGCCGCCCGGTGGCGGTGATCATGACCTCGGGCACTGCGGTGGCCAACCTCTGGCCCGCGGTGGCGGAAGCCCAGCTCACCGGGGTCCCGCTCATCATTCTCTCTGCCGACAGGCCACCCGAGCTCATCGACAACGGGGCCAACCAGGCCATCGATCAGCCGGGGATCTTCGGTCGCTACCCCGTCTACCAGCAAAATCTGCCGAGCCCCACGCCCGCCATTCCGGCGGCCTTCGTGCTGAGCTCGGTGGATCAGGCCCTGGCCCGACAGGCGCACACCCCGGGGCCGGTGCACTTCAACTGCATGTACCCCGAGCCCCTCTACCCCGGCGACCACTATCTGGACTTTTCCGATTACCTGGCGCCCCTCGGCGACTGGTTGCACTCGGCCAAGCCCTGGAGCCCCTGGCTGGCTGGCGAGCCAGGCTGCCCCGCCCAGCCGGACTGGGAGGAGCTGAAGGGCAAGCGCGGTGTCATCGTCGCCGGACGCATCCAGGATCCGGGGCAAGGCAAGGCGGTGGCCGAGCTGGCCGACCGCCTCGGCTGGCCCCTGCTGGCGGATCTGCAAAGCCAGATCCGCTTCGATGATCGCAACCTCGTCCACACGGATCTCGCCCTGCAACACAGCGACTTCGTGGCCGAGCTGGCCCGCGCCGAGGTACTGCTGCAATTCGGCGCCCGCCTCATCTCCAAGCGCCTCAGCCAGTTCATCAAACAACACCCCTGGCAGGATTACTGGCTGGTGGACCCGCAGCCGGCACGCCTCGACCCCGACTACCGGCTGCGCCGTCGCCTGGTGTGCGATCCCGCCGCCTTTGCGGCCGCCCATCCAATCCCCCATTCGCAGCAGCCCTGGCACCAGTTGGCCGCGCGCCAGCAGGCCATCAGCCAGCAGATCCGCACCGCCTGTGATCGCTTCTCGGAGCTCGGGGTGTGCCACCGCCTGAATCAGCTCATCCAGGGTCAGTTGTTCGTCGGCAACAGCATGCCGGCCCGGCTGATGGACATGCTGGGCGAGGTGGGCAAGGGCCCCAGCCGGGTGATGACCAACCGCGGCGCCTCCGGCATCGATGGCCTTATCGCCACCGCATACGGCTTCGCACAGTCGGTCCCGCCTGACAGTCGCGAGCCCACCACCCTGCTGCTCGGGGATCTCAGCGCCCTGCACGATCTCAACAGCCTGGCGCTGCTCGGCAAGGGGAGCCGCCCCCTGGCGGTGATCCTGCTCAACAACGACGGCGGCAGCATCTTCCGCATGCTGCCTGTACCCACCCA
Organism: Aeromonas sp. FDAARGOS 1418; assembly: GCF_019048585.1. Classification (NCBI taxonomy): domain Bacteria; kingdom Pseudomonadati; phylum Pseudomonadota; class Gammaproteobacteria; order Aeromonadales; family Aeromonadaceae; genus Aeromonas; species Aeromonas sp. FDAARGOS 1418. Next base: position 339,840 of record NZ_CP077387.1, read on the forward strand.
GGACGCCCTGCTGGAGACCTACTACTGCCTGCCCCACGGCCTGCACTTCGAGCACGCCGCCGCCATGTTCGGCCTGCACTACCGGGCCCCCACCACCCTCGACGCATTTGAGCGGGACTATGCCGCAGCCCTGAAAAACGGGGTAACCCTGATTGAAATCAAGGTACCGAGCAGTGAAGTCGCCGAGGATCTCAAGGCACTGGGAGCCGCTATCCGTGGTCTCTGATCCCGCCGTACCACTGGTGCTGCTGCACGGCCTGCTGGGGGACGCCGACGACTGGCGACCTGTCATCCAGGCCCTGCCCGGCATCCCGTGCCATGCCCTGGATCTGCCGGGCCACGGCCGCAACCGGGCACTGCGGGTGAGCGGCTTTGACGAGGCCCATCGCTGGATCTGCGACGAGCTGGCCGCACGGGATATCGCCCACTACCGGCTGGTGGGGTATTCGCTGGGGGGGCGGCTCGCGCTTCATCACGCCAGCCACTCCCCGGCGGGGTTGCAGGCCCTGCTGCTGGAGAACTGCCACCCCGGGCTGCCTGCCGGTGAACGTCCGGCCCGCATCGCTCACGATGAAGCCTGGGCCCGGCGTTTCGAGTGCGAGTCCCTGACCCGGGTGCTTGCCGACTGGTACCGCCAGGGCGTCTTCGCCGACCTGGACGACGATGCCCGCACCCGCCAGGCCGCACGCCGCCTTGGCAACGACGGCAAGGCCGTGGCCGCCATGCTGAGGGCAACGTCCCTGGGGCGGCAGCCGGATCTCGCCCCCTGGCTTCGGGATACCCGGCTGCCGGTGCAGTGGATCTCCGGCAACCGGGATCACAAATTCCATGCCCTCGCTTGCCAGTTGGTAAAGCAAGGCTGCAATATCAAACACTTGGCTCTGGATGGCGGACACAATCTGCACACAAGCCAGCCCGATACCTTTGCCCGGCTCCTGCGGGAGTGGGCTCACCAACCAGAAGAGAAGATCCATGATTGAAGCAATGACGGAAGCCGAGCTCTATGCCCCTGTCGAGTGGCACGACTGCTCCGCCGGTTACGAGGACATCCTCTATCACAAGTCCCCAGAGGGCATTGCCAAGATCACCATCAACCGTCCCCAGGTGCGCAACGCCTTCCGCCCCCGTACCGTGAAAGAGATGCTGCAAGCCCTGGCCGATGCCCGCTACGACGACAAGGTCGGCTCCATCATCCTCACCGGCTTCGGCGAGAAGGCCTTCTGCGCCGGCGGCGACCAGAAGATCCGCGGCGACTACGGTGGCTACAAGGACGATGAAGGCACCCATCACCTCAACGTGCTCGACTTCCAGCGTGACATCCGTACCTGCCCCAAACCCGTGGTGGCCATGGTGGCTGGCTACGCCGTCGGTGGCGGCCACGTGCTGCACATGATGTGCGACCTGACCATCGCCGCCGACAACGCCCAGTTCGGTCAGACCGGCCCCAAGGTGGGCTCCTTCGACGGCGGCTGGGGCGCCTCCTACATGGCCCGCATCGTCGGCCAGAAGAAGGCTCGGGAGATCTGGTTTCTCTGCCGCCTCTACGACGCCAAACAGGCCCTCGACATGGGGCTGGTCAACACCGTCGTGCCCCTGGCCGAGCTGGAGCGTGAAACCGTGCGCTGGTGCCGCGAGATGCTGCAACACAGCCCCATGGCCCTGCGCTGCCTGAAGGCGGCCCTCAACGCCGACTGCGACGGCCAGGCCGGTTTGCAGGAGCTGGCAGGCAATGCCACCATGCTGTTCTACATGACCGAAGAGGGTCAGGAAGGGCGCAACGCATTCAACGAGAAACGCCGTCCCGACTTCTCCAAATACAAGCGGAATCCCTGATGACACTCGCCCTCTACCGCTACCAACTGCCCTTTACCCAGCCCCTGGCCTTTCATGGTCAGTTGCAGGTAGCGCGCGAGGGCCTGCTGGTACGCATCGATGATGGCTGGGGGGAGATAGCCCCCCTGCCAGGATTTTCCAAAGAGACCCTGGCCGACGCCCAGGCCGAGGCCCTCGACTGTCTGGCGCAACTGGCGCGGGGACAGACCCCGACGCCACAGCTGCCCTCGGTGCAGTTCGGGCTCGACTGCGCCCGTCGTAGCTGGCCCGAGCAGGGTGCCCCCCTGCCCGAGCCCTATCCGCTGATCCAGGGCTCCCCCCAGGAGCTGCTCAAGAACTGGAAACAGTGGCTGCACGAGACCCCCCTCAAGGCCAAGCTGAAGGTAGCCCGCTACCCCATGCGCGACGAGCTGGCGCTGATCCGGCTGCTGCTCGATCGGCGCCCCAACCTCAAGCTGGTCCTGGACGCCAACCAGGGCTGGACCCGCGAGGAGGCCTGGGCCTTCTGCGGCCACCTGGATCCGAATCGCATCGAATACCTCGAAGATCTGTGCGCCGACTTCGAGGACATCGCCTTCGTCGCCAGCCGCACCGGCATGCCGGTGGCACTGGACGAATTGCTGGCCCAGGGCAAGCCCTGGAAGCCCATCCCGCAACTGCGCGCCCTGGTGCTCAAGCCGACCCTGCTCGGCGCCCTCGCCAACAGCGAGGCCCTGGTAGCCCGCGCTCGCGAACTGAAACTCAAGGTGATCGTCTCCTCCTGTTTCGAGTCCGGTCTCGGCATCGGCCAGCTCGCCCGCCTCGCAGGGGAGTGGGCGCCGGATCAGGCCCCTGGCCTCGATACCCGCCGCTGGCTGGCCAGGGATCTGCTGGACAAGCAGGGGCAACCCGATCCGGGCAGGATGGACCCCCTGTTTCACCGTGACTGACCCATGGTGACCCGTCAGATCCCACGGCAGGAAACCTGCCCGGTACGACGCTGGGCGACACAGGCCCCTCATCGCATTGCCATCCACAGCGGGGAGCCTCTTAGCTACCAGCGCCTCGACCTGCGCCTCAACAGCCTGTGCAATCAGCTCGCCCGGGCCGGGCTGGAACGGGGGGATCATCTCGCCGCCGTGGTGCGCGGCGCTCTGGAGGATGTGTTGCTGGCCTGGGCCTGCGTGCGCAGCGGCATCGTCTTCTGCCCGCTCAATCCCGCCTTTCCGGCAACCAGACACAGCGAACTGGCGAGCCAGCTCGAGGCCCGGGCATTCTGGTCGGCAGGCGAGATCCCGGCGGGCGACTGGCAAGCCCTCAGCCTCGACTTCACGGGCGAGCTGGCCGCAGATGGGGAGTCCCCGCTGGTACCCGACCAGCCGAACAACATGATCCTCACCTCGGGATCCAGCGGTACCCCCAAGGCGGTGGTCCACCGCCTCGCCAACCACCTCGCCTCCGCCCGGGGTTCCGCCACCCTGATCCCCCTGGACGAAGCCTGCGGCTGGCTGCTCTCCCTGCCACTGTTTCACGTCGGCGGTTACGCCATCCTGTTCCGGGTCTTCCTGGCGGGAGCCGCCCTGGTGCTGGACGATCGCACCCGGCCCCTCAAGGCGCGGCTCGAGGATCAGCCCATCACCCACCTCTCGCTGGTGCCGACCCAGCTCTGGCGCCTGCTGGCACAGGGGTTCGACCCATCCCGCACCCGGGTGCGAGAGCTGCTGCTCGGGGGCGCCGCCATCCCGGCGCCCTTGGTCAACCGGCTGACCGCCCTGGGGCTGGAGCCCAAGGTGAGCTATGGCCTTTCCGAGATGGGCAGCCAGGTCTGCACCGGGCAACCCTGCGCCGCCGGCGTGGTGGGTCGCCCGCTGCCGGGGCGGGAGGTCTGCATCCGCCAGGGGGAGATCTGCGTGCGCGGTGAGACCCTGTTTGCCGGCTATTTCAGGGAAGGCGAGCTGGTGCGCCCCCTCGATGAAGAGGGCTGGTTCCACACCCGGGACAAGGGCCGCCTCACTCCGGGGGGTGATCTGGTGGTGGAGGGGCGGCTCGACAACCTCTTCATCTCGGGAGGGGAGAACATCCAGCCCGAGACCATAGAACAGCGGCTGGTGGATCACCCCGCCGTGGCCCAGGCCCTGGTGGTGCCGGTGCCAAGCGACGAATGGGGGCATAGGCCCGCCGCCTTTATCGACTGGCTCGGGGCCCCCGTTTCTTATGCCGAACTGGCGAACTGGATCAGAGACACACTGCCCGGCTTTATGGTGCCAGATCGCTGGCTGCCCTGGCCGGATCTCGGCGGCAATCTGAAACCCTCCCGCACCCTGCTCGCCCGCAGCTTGCGACAAGAGGAGTGACGCCTCCCCCATATGGGGCGGAGTCCTTGCTATCAATACAGCCCCCTTTGGGGCTGTTTTTATGCTGTTTGCTCCCGAATGCATCATTTCGCTGCGCCATCTGGCCAATTGATATTCCTTTGGAGCCCAATACCCTCTCTGGTCCCCACGCCTCTCCATCCACCAAAGGGATCATGATGAAGCACCTCTCTCCCCGGCTGCTGCTGCTGGCAGCCCCAAGCCTGCTCGCCACTTCGGCGCTGGGCAACTACTCCCCCTCCGACTGGCAAGAGTATCGACTCAACGGTGAATCCAGCCGTCAGCTGGGGGATCGTCTCACCGAAGTGACCTTTGAACTGAGCGCCCACAGCAGCGACGCCCCTTATCAGCAGTTGAGGGTGTATCGCCGCTTCGACTGGCGCGATGCCAACCTGGCCGCGCTGGCAGAGCAGCAGTGCGGCGAGCCGCAACTCAAGATCGAGCAGGGCTGGCAGATCCGCTACCTCAGCTGTGAAGAGGTGGTACCGGCCGGCAAGGCCGTCCCGGCCAGCAGCTATGACTATGGCTACGGCATGAAGCAGGGCCGCTGGGAGCCGCTGGCGGGCACCCCGACCGCGCCGCGTCAGGATCGTCTGCCGCTGGCGGAGCGGGTCATCCTGGGTCACAGCGAGCAGGAGCTGGATCGCTGCGAGCTCAACGCCGAAGGTCGCTGCGCCGAGCAGGCATGGCAGTACCAGCCGCAAAACTGGCAGCAATTGAAGGTGCTGGAAGAGACCCCCAATGAACGGGATGGCCGCCTCGAGCAGATCTTCTTCCGCCTGCAGCCCATCGCGGGCAGCCAGGCCGCCAAGCAGGTGAGCGAGTTGCACGTCTGGCGCCAGTACACCTGGTTGCTGGACGAGATCAAGGCCCAGCAGGAGTGCGATGAACCCCAGACCCGTCAGGAAGGGGACAAGACCATCAGCTACCGGGTGTGCCGTCAGACCCTGCCCGCCGGCAGCGAAGTGCAGGTGATCTTGAAGGACACCGGCTATCAATACCCGGTGGGGGGCAGCGAATGGCAGACCCTGCCGGAAACAACCGATTGGCAGGAGAGCCGGGTGCTCAACCGCCCCATCGTGCTGGCCAGCAAGGAAGAGCAGATCGACTGTCGCCGTGCCGACGGCCGCGCCTGCTCCGAGCCGGATCTGCCGGGCACCGAACTGCTGGACGCCGAAGCAGCCAGGATAGTGCAGGATGCCAGTAGCCAGCCCGCACCGGTCTGGCAGGAGAACTATGGTCACGATGACACCAAGCTGCTGGCCGTGTCCCGCGGCATCCAGAGCCTGCTGGCGGCCAATCAGCCGGCCCATCCGGCCATGAAGCTGCTGCTGGAATACGTGCGCGCCCACAACTACCACAACTACGGCAAGCACAAGGAAGACGGCCCGGCCGCCGCCGAGGCGCTGGCCGAGGCATTGACCGCGTTAGGCGCCCATCCGCTGCTCTTCCCGGAGCAAGCCAGCGACGAAGTAGGCGCCGTCATGGGTGCATGGAGCATCGCCCTGCACGGTCAGTTCAAGAGCCCGGCAGTGCAGAGCCGCTTTGGCACCCTGCTCGGCGAATTCAACCAGATGCTGGCCTACAGCACCCGCCATGCCAGCGAGATCAACGGTCAGCACGCCTGGGCGACCGGCCTGTTCGATCTGCTCAACTTCCTCGACTTCGCCAGCGACTACAGCGATCCCTTCGCCAACGACTTCCGCCAGCAGGATGGCGAGCTGCGCAAGCAACTGCACGCCCTCGGCATGAGCGAGCTCGCGTTGTGGCAAGGAAGGAATGGTGCCGATCTGTTCCTGCTCAACAACGTGCTGGATGCCTACACCCGCCTCTACCGGGTCGCCCGCTATACCCGCCCGGACGAGCTCGACGGCTACCGCAAGCTGCTGGATGACTCCGTCATCGCACAGGTTCGCCACCACGACCTGATCCCCGGTGGCCAGCAGAGTCAGGACCTGCTGGAAGACATGTCACTGACCCTCTCCACCTACTACCTGATCTACACGGACCGCACCAGCGAAGCCTGCATCAGCGGTAACTTCGCCGGGCTCTGCACCCCTGTCCGGGTGGAGGACGTGCTGCCGTTCGAGCACACCTGCTCGCCGACCCTGCGCCTGCGGGCCCAGGATCTGACCATGAGCCAGGCCGAGGGGATCTGCCGTGAACTGGGTGCCGAAGAGCAGCAGTTCCACCAGCAGATGGAGACAGGCTGGCAGCCGGTGGCGGACGATCACAACGAGGCGCTGGAACTGGTGGTCTTCAACTCCTCCGCCGACTGGAAACGCTACGGCAGTGCCCTGTTTGGCGGCGTCTCCACCGACAACGGCGGCATCTACCTCGAAGGGGATCCGGCTCGCCCCGGCAACCAGGCCCGCTTCTTCGCCTACGAGGCGGAGTGGAAGCGCCCTGCGTTCCAGGTGTGGAACCTGCGCCACGAGTACGTGCACTACCTGGACGGCCGCTTCAACCAGTACGGCAGCTTCGGCCACTACCCGCTCAACCGCACCACCTGGTGGTCGGAAGGGCTGGCGGAATTCATCGCCCACGGCCAGTGCTTCGCCCGCGGTCTGGACAACGTCGCCGGCCGCCCGGCCAGCGACCGTCCGGCCCTGGCCGACATCCTGCACCTGGATTACGACAAGGGTGGCGAGATGGTCTACTCCTGGTCCTACACGGTGCACCGCTTCCTCAACGAAACCGGTCGCGGCGCCAGCTGGCTGGCCATGGCCCGGGCCCTGCGAGGCCCGGATCGAGAGCAGGCCATGAGTGCCTTCGAAGCCGAGCTGGACCAGCTGATTGCCAATGACAGCGAGGCCTACCAGCAGTGGCTCGGCCGCGAGCTGCTGCCCTGGTGGGAAGCCAACAAGGACTCCGACGAGTGCAAGGCCAACGACTCTTCCCACTGAGAACGAGACGGCTATGACAAGGGGCGGCCATGGCCGCCCCTTGTTTATGGCGCCGTTTGATAAGCCCGGGATCATGGCGCGCGCTGCGACAACCTCTGCCCGAGTGAGACCCTGCGCCGCCATCAAACCTGACGCGCCACAACAACTTGTAATAGAATGGCCCCCTGTCTTCTCTTACTTCAGACCCGAACCGCACCGCGCATGAAGAAGTTTGCCAAGATCCTGCTCGCCTGCCTCTGCCTGTTGCTGGCCTCCATCGCCGCCCTGCTTGGCTACAGCGAGTGGACCGTCTCGGACGCCCGTCACTACACCTACGACGACGTCAACGCGGTGCCCTACAACCGGGTCGCCCTGGTGCTCGGCACCTCCAAATACCTGATTGGCGGGAGCCCGAACCACTACTTCAAATACCGGATCAAGGCCGCCGCCGAGCTCTACAACAACGGCAAGGTGGACTACATCCTGGTCTCCGGCGACAACGCCACCGTGCAGTACAACGAACCGCGCCAGATGCGGCGGGCCCTGATCCAGGCCGGCATTCCGGCCAGCGCCATCTACAGCGACTACGCCGGTTTTCGGACTCTGGACTCCATCGTACGTGCCAAGGAGGTGTTCGGTCAGGCCCACTTCACCGTGGTCTCCCAGGCCTTCCACAACGAGCGCGCCATCTTCATCGCCCGCCATTTCGGCATCGAGGCGGTCGGCTTCAACGCCGTGGATCCCAGCGCCTATCAGGGCATCAAGACCCGGGTACGCGAGGTGTTCGCTCGCCTGATGGGGCTGCTAGACCTCTACGTGCTGGACAAGGGGCCCAAGTTCCTCGGCGAGCCCATCGTCATCGGCGCTCCCGTTCCCTGCCAGGCGTTGAGCACCATAGGGGCTAGCCAACCCTGCCTGCCCATTGCACCGCCCCCTCATCAGCCGAAGGCCAAGCAGGCAGCGGCAGTGAGCGCTGCAACCGCCACCAGTGCAGCGGCTGCAACCAGCAGTGCCTTGGCCACCAGCGCCGCCGTGCCGAGCGAAGCTACGCCCATGGATAATCCGGCTGCCGCCAGCGCGGCAACGTCAACCGGCAGCACACTGACCCCTCAATAGCAGAGACCCGCCAACAGGCGGGTCTCTTTCATCAGGTGAAATGGGTCGTCAGGCCAGCGCCGCCACGTAACGCCGTGCCACCTCGTCCCAGTCGATCACGTTGTAAAACGCAGCTATGTAGTCGGGACGCTTGTTCTGGTACTTGAGATAGTAGGCATGCTCCCACACATCCAGCCCGAGTATGGGGGTGAGCCCCTCCATCAGGGGGCTGTCCTGGTTCGCGCTGCTCACCACCTGCAACTTGCCGCGCCCATCGACCACCAGCCAGGCCCAGCCGCTGCCAAAACGGCTCAGCGCCGCCTGGGTAAAGGCCTGCTTGAAGGCCTCCAACCCGCCCAGATCCCGCTCGATCGCTGCGGCCAGCTCGCCGTCCGGCTCGCCGCCACCCTGCGGACTCATCACCTGCCAGAACAGGCTGTGGTTGGCGTGACCGCCGCCGTGATTGCGCACCGCCCCCTGAACCTGGGCCGGCAGGCTGTCGATACGGGCAAGCAGCGCCTCCAGCGGCAGAGCAGCCAGCTCCGGCAGATCGGCCAGGGCGGCATTGAGGTTGGTGACATAGGTCTGATGGTGACGGCTGTGATGGATCTCCATGGTCTTTGCATCGATATGGGGTTCCAGTGCGTCATAGGCGTAAGGAAGGGCTGGCAGGGTATGGCTCATGTTCATTGTCTCTCCTGTTGGGCTCAATGCAGTTGATGGGCAGAGCCGGTCTGACACAGACATTGACCCAGGCTGCGCTGGATGCCGTCGTGATGACCGTGTTTGCCCAGAAAGGCGAGCAGCTCGGTACGGGTGCTGCGGGCGTGGCGAACAGCCGCCTCCCGCAGGGCAGCGGAACTGGTGGGGGACTGGCTGGTGGCCAGCAGGCAATCATGGATGTGACACAGCAGGTCGGCGGCCCGATCCGGCAGGGTCATGGCCACCAGCAGATCCGCCAGGTTGTGATGGGCCACCACCAGGGCCGCCACCGCTTCGTCAGCATCATGCCAGTCGGCAAACTGCTGGCGGGCAAGCCACAGCGCCTGCTGATAGCAGTCGAGCGCCCTGGCGTACTCCCCCGCATCGAAATGACGGTTGCCACTCAGGGTCTGCGCCTTCCAGTGCGCCATACTGCTGTCCGCTCCGGTGGTACCGACCCACCCCTTCACCCAGGTTCCCGTCATGACTCGACCACTCAAATGATAATAATTATTATTTAACTTATTTGATGAGCAGACACAAGGAATAGTTGGTGCCGCCTTTTTTGCCCATATGGGTAGGGTTTTTCTGCAATCCCCGGTTTAGTGATCCCATCCACAGATACATTTGAGTTCAGCCACCATGCTGCCGGTACTGGCATGAGGCCGGTGGCTGCCCGGTGACGACCCCCGGTGACGACCAGAGTGCAGCCGGTTTTTTCACAAGGACGGTGAAGATGAAAAGATGGCTATTGATGCTGTTGTGCGCCCTGCCCATGCTGGGTCAGGGGGCCGGTTATGCCCAGACCCGCTACCCCATAGTGCTGGTGCACGGTCTGTTCGGTTTCGACAAGCTGCTCGGAGTCGATTACTTCTACGGCATCCCCCAGGCCCTGACCCGGGATGGCGCCAAGGTTTACGTGGCACAGGTCTCCGCCACCCAGAGCTCGGAGCTGCGCGGTGAACAGCTGCTCAAGCAGGTGCAGCAGGTGCTCGCCATCACGGGGGCGGAGAAGGTGAACCTCATCGGCCACTCTCACGGTGGCCCCACCATTCGCTACGTCGCTTCGGTCGCCCCCGAGCTGGTCGCCTCCGCCACCAGCGTGGGCGGGGTCAACCATGGCTCGGAGATCGCCGACCTGGTGCGGGCCAAGGTGACGCCGGGCTCGGCGGCCGAAGGTCTGGCAGTGGCCGCCGCCTCGGCCCTGTCCGGGGTCATCTCGCTGCTCTCCGGGGGCAGCCAGCTGCCGCAGGATCCCCTCGCAGCCCTCGACGCCCTCACCAGCACCGGCGCCCAGCGCTTCAACCAGCGCTATCCGGAAGGGCTGCCGAGCCAGCATTGCGGTGAAGGGCCCATGCAGGCCGCCAACGGGGTCTACTACTTCTCCTGGAGCGGACGCGGCACCATGACCAACATCCTGGATCCGGTGGATCCGGCGCTGGCGCTGACCGGCAGCTTCTTCAAGGAGCCCAGTGACGGCCTGGTCGGGGTGTGCAGCAGCCACCTCGGCAAGGTGATCGGCACCCACTACCGCATGAACCATCTGGACGAGGTGAACCAGTCGTTCGGCATTCGCCACCTGTTCGAGACCGACCCGGTCAACCTCTATCGCCAGCACGCCAACCGCCTGCAGAGGCTGGGACTATGAACAGGGCATGGCTGATGGCCGCTCCGCTGGCGGCGGCCCTGCTGCTGGGGGGCTGGCAATATTGGCCCTCCGCTGACGCAACCGCCCCTTCGCCGCAACATGCCGGGCCCGCTTCCCCTCTGGTCAGGCAGGCCGCACCGCCGTCGGACAAGGGCTCGCTGCAGGCCCGCCATGAAGCCTTTCTCGCGGCCGAGGGCAGCCTGACGGTGCCGGCGGATCCGGGCCTGGCCAGCTTGCAAAAGCTGTTCGACGAGCGCGAGCAGTTGCGCAGGCAGCGCTTCACCCCGGCCGAGCAGGAGCAGCTGTTTGCCGAGGACAGGCTGATGGAGCAGTGGACCCTGCGCCGCAAGGCGCTGGCGGAGGCCAGCGATGCCGACAAGCCGCTGCTGGTGAGCGAGCTGGAGCTCTGGCTGGCGGAGCAGCCCCAGTGGTTTCGGGAGGCGGAGGCCAACAGCCGCCTGCTGGGCGATCTGCAGGCTCTGGAACAACTCCCCGCAGCCGGGCGTGACGCCGCACTGCGCGAACAGTTGGGACCGGAGGCGGCAGACCGATTGCACCAGCTGGCAGAGAGCCAGCAGGGGTTCGAGCAGCAGCTGGCCGGCTATCTGGCCGAGATCAGGCCCCTGCCTGCCGAGGCCCGGGCCAGCCAGCAGCCGGAGATCCTGGCACGCTGGTTCGAGCCCGGTCAGTGGCGACGGGTGGAGGTCCTCACCCGGCTCACCCTGGGCGAGCAGTAACCGGCATGAAAAAGGGGCCCGCAAGTGGGCCCCCATTCTTTGACGCTGCCGCCCTTACTGCGGCTTGTTGGCACCCGGCAGTGGCTGCCAGGTGAGGCGAGTCACCCGGTTGCCCTGCACCTCGCAGGTGAGGCAGAGATCCTGCCACCCCTTCTCCTGGCGCAGGGAGACCTCTCCCTTGATGCCCTCTGCACTCCTCTTGAGTTTGGCCGGCTCGAAAGTCACCTTGTCACCTCCGGCGAGCGCCATCAGCTTGCCATTGCAGAGCCACTGGGCGAGCTCCGCCCCCTTGAGCTTGCCCCCCCCCCTTGTCAGCCTTCTCCTCGGCGGTGCTCGGTGCAAACAACCCGCCCAGCTCGGCAGCCCGTCTGGTCAGCCAGGCTTCCCGCTGCTGCATGCTCATCTTGCTGACAAACTCCGCAGGCTGCCCCTTGTCGTCCAGCCATTGGGTCAGCTTGCCACTGTCATCGAAGGCGAACTGGGCGGTGGGCTCCTTCACCCCGAACAGCTTGCCGCCCTTGAAGTAGTAACGGCTCTCCCCTTCCTGTTTGCCCTGCTCGTTCAGGATGGGCACGGCGATGATGACGGGCGTGCCGTCGACCCAGGCCTTGATGTCAACGCCATCGTGGCTGAACAAGCGGGTATCGAGGGCGCTGTCGGCCCCCTTCTCCATCAGGGTGAACTGCTCGGCCAGGGAGGCGGCGAATGAAGGCAGGGAGCAGAGTCCCAGTCCCAAGCCGAGGCTCAGGGCGATCGCGGTTGTGCGCATAAGTGTCCTGTGGTGGGCCCGAAGGCCGGATTAACTCTCTACCAGCCAGGTCCTCAGTCCCTCCCGGTGAGCCTCGCTCAAAGGGATGGACTGCCGGGCCCGGTAGTCAAAATGGATCAGGGTCGTCTCGGCGGTCACCGCCAGCTCGCCGCCCTGCCAGGCTTCCTGCCAGAGCGTGAAGGAGCTGGTACCGATACGCCGCACGCCGGTCTTGATCGACACCATCTGGCCATAGAACAGCTCCCGTTTGAATTGCACCGTGTAGCCCGCAATGATCAGATGCCAGTCATGCACATCCAGCTCGGGCGAGAAGAGGCGAAACAGGGGATCACGGGCCGATTCAAACCAGACCGCCGGCACCGTGTTGTTGATGTGACCGAGGGCGTCCGTCTCTTGAAAACGGGGTTGGATCTGCATTTCCAGCATGGATGTCGACTCCTTGTCGTAGGACCGCGCACAGGCTAGCGCGCCAACCCGTCCGACTCAAGCGTCCCTGCCTGGGGGTGAGAGCCACCGCCGGTTTCCGGCTCCTGCGCCACCTGCTCGGGCTTTAACCAGGCGCTGCGAAAATCGAACCAGCCAAGGGCCGTCATGCGCACACCGTGCACGCCGACCCGGCTCTCCAGCTCCAGCCAGTGGTGAAACAGCGGCACGAACCAGCTCTGGCGCTGCACCTCGGCCAGCAGGGCGCGGGGACCGGGCTCTTCACCATGGGCGCGCCACTGCGTCAATCCCTGCCACAGGGCCTGCTGGCCGCCCCACACCCGGCGCAGCAAGGGGGTGCCCTGAAGCCAGGCGTAAGGGGCGAAGGCGTGCTCATGCTCCAGGTTGAGGGTGCCGAACCAGAGATCCACATCTTCATCCTCCCCGCTCACCCAGCGGCCGTAGTCCAGGGTACGCACCTCGAGCTGGATCCCCTGCTCTGCCAGCAGGCTGCTCATGGCGCTGGCGCACTCGTTGAACTCCAGATGCTGGTTGAAGCAGGCCAGTACCAGCCGCGCTGGCAGGCTGACCGGGCCGGGCTCGGGAAGAGGCAGGCTCTCGCGCCAGTGGGGCAGGAGACCCAGCGCGCTGGTCCAGCCCCGCTGCAGTTCGGGTGCCACCCGGGCCATCAGGGCGATGGGGTTGAGCAGCCGGGTCAGCCACTGGCGCAGGGCCGGGTCCTGCAGGGGGACCGATCTGTCGTCCTGCAGCAGGAAGTAGCAGCCGGATTCCAGTTCTGACTCCCCGCGCATGGAGCCAAGCTCCGGGGTGTCGCTGCCCAGCCTGACGTGGCTCTCCAGTCGTTCCGCCAGCTCCGGCAGCATCCAGATGTCGATCTCGTCGAGCAGGGCCCGCAGCCCGAAGTAGTCGTCAAATGCTTCGAGGCACAGGTGCAGCGGGTCGTTGGCGCTCACCCGATAGGGGCCGGTGCCCACCGGCTGCAGGGCGAAATTCGCCTCCCCCTTGAGCTCCCGCGGCAGGATGGCCGCCACCGGCTCGGCCAGCAAGTGCGGCAGCAGAGGATCCGGGCTGTCGAGATGGATGTCCAGGGTGCGCGGCCAGCGGCTCTCCAGCCGTGCCAGATGGGCGAACAGCGGGCGATCCCGCAAGGCCTGCAGGCTCTCCATCACATCCTCCACCACCAGTTCGCGGCCATGGTGAAAGCGCACCACGGGACGCAGATAGAAGCGCCAGTGACAGGGGGCCAGACACTCCCAGTGGTGGGCGAGATCCCCCTCGATTTCCCCATTTTCCTCGTTTCGCCGGGTCAGACCGTTGAAGATCTGGCGGCTCAGGTGGATTTCGGAGCGGCGCAGCGGGCCGGTGGGCAGCAGACCGGGCAGGGGCCGGTAGTAGGGCACCCTCAGGATCTGGCGCCCCTCCCGGGTGGCCTGGCCGAGCTGCTCGATCAGCAGCGGAGTGAGCAGATCGAGGCGATCTTCGGCCAGCCGTACCGCCTGCGCCAGCTGGCCCTGGCTCAGCAGATCCCGCAATCGGCGCCGGGTCAGGCTCTCCTGGTTGTCGAGCAGGGTGAGGCGGGAGCGCCGCCCCCGCCCTGCCTCCGCCGTCCAGCACAGCCAGCCCTGCCCTTCCATGCGGCGCAGCAGCAGGCGGGCATTGCGGGGGGTGCAGCAGAGCAGGTCCGCCACCTCGGCGAGGCTGATTTCCCGCTCGTCGCAGCCAAGCTGCTGGGCGAGCCGTTGAAATTGCTGATAAAGGCGGCTAGTAGGCATAAAAGAGGAAATCCTGTCCCTGAAAGTCATCAGTTTTTACTTCCGCATTTTAGCTCAATACTGCTGGCAAACGTGAGAACCACAGCACAGGAGCACCATCATGAGCCATGCCACCCCCCTCAAACCGAACCGGATCCAGCAAACCCTCCGTCGCTACTTCCTGAGGATCCTGCCCCGCCCTCTGACGCTGGTCGAAGATCCCATGGTGCAGCTCAACCGCCTGATGCAGTGGGATATGCACCAGATAGACGACAGGGAGTATCGCCGCCGTCTCTGAGGTTGCCGTCACCGACGCCATCCGGTCACCGCCATCCCCCGGCATTGCTTTGCCGGAATGGGTGGTTTACATCGGCGCCAGGACTGCTAGATTGGACGTCTATCCATCCATAATGGTGACATCCAACAAGGAGTGTGTGATGAAAGATGCGACCCTGGCCCTGCACCACGGCTTTTCCAGCGATCCCGCCACCAAGGCCGTTGCCGTGCCCATCTACCAGACGGTGGCCTACGAGTTCGAGAGCGCCCAGCACGGGGCGGATCTGTTCAATCTGGCGGTGCCAGGCAACATCTACACCCGCATCATGAATCCCACCAACGATGTGCTGGAGCAACGGATGGCTGCGCTGGAAGGGGGCATCGCCGGCCTGGTGGTCTCGGCGGGTTCCGCCGCCATCACCTACGCCATCCAGGCGCTGACCGCCGCCGGTGACAACATCGTCTCCACCCCCCAGCTCTATGGCGGCACCTACACCCTGTTCGCCCACATGCTGCCGAGCTTCGGGGTCGAGGTGCGCTTCGCCAAGGGTGACAGCGCCGAGGCCATCGCCGCCCTCATCGACGACAAGACCAAGGCGGTCTACTGCGAGAGCATCGGCAACCCGGCGGGCAACATCGTCGACATCGCCGCCCTGGCCAAGGTGGCCCACGCCCGCGGCGTGCCGCTCATCGTCGACAACACGGTCGCCACTCCGGTCTTGTGCAAACCCATCGAACACGGCGCCGATATCGTGGTGCACAGCCTGACCAAATATGTCGGCGGCCACGGCAACTCCCTGGGGGGCGTCATCGTCGACTCGGGCAAGTTCCCCTGGGCGGATCACGCCGAGCGCTTCCCCCAGCTGACCCAACCCGAGCCTTCTTATCACGGGGTGGTCTACACCGAGGCCTTCGGCCCGGCGGCCTTCATCGGCCGGGTGCGCACCGTGCCGCTGCGCAATACCGGGGCGGCGCTGGCGCCGATGAACGCCTTCCTGCTGCTGCAAGGGCTGGAAACCCTGAGCCTGCGCATGGAGCGCCACGTGGACAACGCTCTGCGGGTGGCCCACCACCTCAAGCACCACCCCAAGGTGGCCTGGGTCAGCTACGCCGGTCTGCCGGGTCACCCCCACTACCCGCTGGCGGAGAAGTACATGGCCGGTCGCCCCTCGGCCATCCTCTCCTTCGGCCTGAAGGACGGCTACGAGGCGGGTGTGCGCTTCTACGATGCCCTCAAGATCTTCAAGCGGCTGGTCAACATCGGCGACGCCAAGTCCCTGGCTTGCCACCCCGCCTCCACCACCCATCGCCAGTTGAGCGAAGAGGAGCAGGCCAAGGCTGGAGTGAAACCTGAGATGATCCGGCTGTCGGTGGGGATCGAAGCCATCGAGGACATACTGGCGGATCTGGATCAGGCGCTGGAGGCCTGAGTCAATCGACGAAGGAGCGGGCACCACGCCCGCTCTTTTTCATCCATAAGTGAACCTGCTACCGGGGCGCTACGTATCACCGCCTTCCGTCACTGCGTCGAGGTTTTCATGATAGTCCTGCACCACCTGAACAAATCCCGCTCCCAGCGCATCATCTGGCTGCTTGAAGAGCTGGGCCTGCCCTACCAGATCAAGGCCTACCAGCGCGATGCCGCCACCTTTCTGGCGCCGCCCGAGCTCAAGGCCGTCCACCCCCTCGGCAAGTCGCCGGTCATCGAGTTTGACGGCCGGGTACTGGCAGAATCCGGTGCCATCACCGAGTACCTGATCGCCCGCCACGCCCCGGACGGGCTGGCACCGGCCGCCGACAGCCCGGAGTATCCCGAATACCTGCAGTGGCTCCACTTCGCCGAGAGCTCCGGCATTCTGCCGCTGCTGCTCGACATGTTCGTGCGCAAGGATGGCAGCCCGATGCGCTTCCTGCCGGACTACGCCAAAGCCGAGTGCGCCAAGGTGCTGGGTTATCTCGATGAGGTGCTGGCAAACCGCCGTTACCTGGTGGCCGATCGCCTCACCGGCGCCGACATCCTGAACTCCTTCCTGGTGGATCTGCTGGCCCAGAGCGGCCAGCTGGCCCAGTTCCCGCACCTTGAGGCCTACTGGCAGCGACTCAACACCTATCCGGCTCGCCAGAAGGCGGCAGCCCTGGAGCGCGAGCTGGACCGCAGCGCCGAATAAACGGCGGTGCCCCGGTGACACCCTGCAAAACGCCCCGATGATCGGGGCGTTCTCTTTTCCGGCCGTCAGCCAGATGATCAAAGCGCGTGGGACAGGATCCTGGCCGCACTTATTGTCCAGATCGCCCCTTGGCCAAGGGCCTCAGGCCTAGAGGGCGTGAGAGAGGATCCGCGCTACCTTGTCGGGGTCGATGTCCTGCTGCTCACCGAGGGCGGTCAGGCCGAACAGCTTGAGGTTGGAACAGATCCCCGGGATGCAGCGCGCATCCAGGCCATAGTCGGCAAGCCGGGTGCCCACCCCCATCTGCTGGAAGAACTGCTCGGTGCGGATGATGGCCTCCTCGATCCGCAGTGCCTTGTCCTCGCGGCTGGAGTGCCATACCCGCTCGGCGAACTGGGCCAGCTTCTCCTGCTTCTGGGCCGCTTGCTCCCGCAGCAGGGAGGGCAGCACCACCGCCAGACTCTGGGCATGATCCAGCCCATGCAGGGCGGTGAGCTGGTGACCGATGGCGTGGGTGGACCAGTCCTGGGGCACGCCGCGACCGATGAGGCCGTTGAGGGCCAGGCTGGCCGCCCACATCAGGTTGGCACGTACCTGGTAGTTGGTGGGCTCCGCCAGCGCACGCGGACCGTTGTCCACCAGCACCTGCAACAGCCCTTCCGCCAGCCGGTCCTGCACCTCGCCCCCCACCGGGAAGGTGAGGTACTGCTCGAGGATGTGGACGAAGGCATCCACCACGCCATTGCCCACCTGGCGCGGCGGCAGGCTGTAGGTGGTGGCGGGATCCAGCACCGCAAACACCGGTTGCACCAGCGGATTGTAGAAGGAGAGCTTGGCCTCCCCCCGGCTCACCACGGCGGCGGGGTTGCTCTCCGAACCGGTGGCCGGCAGGGTCAGCACACAGCCGAGCGGCAGCGCCCCCTTGATGGGGGCCTTGTCCCGCAGGATCTCCCAGGGGTCGTCCCCCTCGAAGCAGGCAGCGGCGGCCACGAACTTGGTGCCATCCACCACGGAACCGCCACCCACCGCCAGCAGGAAGTCGATGCGCTCGCGCTTGACCAGGGCCACCGCCTCCATCAGCTGATCGTACTGGGGGTTGGCGCCGATGCCGGGAAACTCCAGCCACTCCCGGCCCGCCAGCGCCTGGGTCAACTGCTCATAGACCCCGTTCTGCTTGATGCTGCCACCCCCGTAGAGCACCAGCAGGCGGCTGCCGGCCGGGATCAGCTCCGGCAGCCTGGCGATCTGGCCTTCACCGAAACAGACGCGGGTGGGATTGGCATATTGGAAGTTGTACACGGCAGAGCCCTCGGTTGATTGCATGCCGGGGAATTGTGCGCCTGCCGTGCCATCAGGTCAAAAAACGGGATCCTGTCGTCAAAAATACGATGCCAGCCTGCCGATGCCGGGCGCTCCTGCCCGGCTTTGCTATGGTGATAGCGGGAAGACGAGTTCGTCGCCCCCTCAAGCCCCTCCCGGGGTCCCTTTCCCACTCACAGTGGTCTCTATCATGAAACTGAAGCACGCCTGGAGTGCGGGTGCCCTCACTCTCTGTGCCCCTCCCCTGCTCTATGCCGCCGAGGTCACCACCCATGTGGCCGTGGCCCCCGGACAAGCCAGCCAGGCCGAAGAACTGACGGCCAGGGCAACCGTCACCGCCATCGACCTGGCCACCCGCAAGGTCAGCCTGAAAAGTGCCGAAGGGCAGACCCTGGATCTGATCGCCGGGGAGGAGGTGACCAACCTTCCCCAGCTCAAGGTGGGAGATGTCGTGGCCTTGAGATATCTGCAACTGCTGGACCTGACCCTGCTCAAGGGCTCCGCCGGGGTGAGAAAACGGGTGGTGGAAGTGGAAGGGGGCAAGGCGGCCGCCGGGGAGAAACCCGCTGCTGGCGCCGGCATGCAGGTAACCATCTATGCCGACGTCATCGACGTGGACAAGGCTCACCAGACCATCCGGGTCAAGGGGGTCGACCACACCCTGACCCTCAAGGTGCAGGATCCGGCCCAGTTCGCCCTCA
Organism: Aeromonas sp. FDAARGOS 1418; assembly: GCF_019048585.1. NCBI lineage: Bacteria > Pseudomonadati > Pseudomonadota > Gammaproteobacteria > Aeromonadales > Aeromonadaceae > Aeromonas > Aeromonas sp. FDAARGOS 1418. The sequence continues at coordinate 358,520 of NZ_CP077387.1, forward strand.
TCGCCAAGGGGGACCAGATCAAGGCCGTGCAGACCACCGCCATCGCCATCGGCATTGCCCCCCAGAGTCCCTGAACCCTGACCACGGCCTGCCAGCCCCGTGGCAAGGGGGCAACCCCTTGCCTTTAACGCCAAAAGATTGCCGTTTGAATCACATCATGCCTGGGAGGCGGATTTGCCGGTGAGGCGATCCATGGCCTCCTTGAGCATGGCATCGCGCTGCGCGGCCAGGTCCTTGCTCTGCGTTTCGCGCTCCTCGGCAGAGAGCGTCTTGTCATCCGCTATCCCCTTGAGCTGACGCTCGAGATCGTCAAATTTTTTGCGATCAAAGCCCAGGGCCTTGTCCACCATCTGCTGCACCCGCACATCCTTGACGCCACCGGTCAGGACTGTGTTCTTGCCGTTCCTGGCCAGATGCTCGTAGGTCAGCGCCTGCTGCGCCTTGCCGGTCAGCACCTGACTGGAGAGGCTGACCTGCTGAGACCAGCCGCTCTGCTTGTCATCGCTGTCGCTGAGGGTCGCCAAGGCACGGTTCTGGGACGCGCTCTGGGCGAGTTGATGACCATAGGGTTTGATATCCATGAAGGCTCCACGCTCACTGCCGGCCTCGCCGGCTCCGGGGATGGGTTCCCCGCCATGAGCCGGAGACAGCAAAATGCAGGCCAACTTGAGTACCCCCCTCTTCCGACGGTTCAGCACGGGTCACAGCACGCCTCCTTCTGCACTCCATGACAAGTGCGACCAGACCCATCAAAAAAAGGCGCCCGAAGGCGCCTCTTGTGGACAGGAGTCGGCTCGTCATGACATCAGCGACGGCTGATGTGGAGCGGGCCGAAGGTCTGGGCCACCGGCATGATCTCGATGCTGTTGATGTTGACGTGGGCGGGCTGCTCGCTGATCCAGAGTACGGTATTGGCGATGTCTTCCGGCAGGATGGCCTGCACCCCCTGATAGACGGTGGCCGCCTTGGCGTCGTCGCCGTGGAAGCGCACGTTGGAGAACTCGGTGCCACCGCACAGGCCGGGCTCCACGTTGGTGACACGCACCGCCGTGCCCGCCAGATCGGCGCGCAGGTTGAGGCTGAACTGCTTCACGAACGCCTTGGTCGCGCCGTAGACGTTGCCGCCCGGATAGGGGTAGGTCCCTGCGATGGAGCCGATATTGATGACGTGGCCGCGGTTGCGCGCCACCATGCCCGGCAGCAGCAACCGGGTGATCAGGGTCAAGCCGCTGATGTTGGTGGCGATCATCTGCTCCCAGTCTTCCAGATCCGCCTTGTGGGCAGGCTCCAGCCCCAGAGCCAGGCCGGCGTTGTTCACCAACAGGTCCACCTGTTGCCATTCGGTCGGCAGCCCCTCGATGGCGGCGCGGGTGGCAGCCTTGTCCTGGACGTCGAACACCAGAGGCAGGAACTGCTCGCCCAGCTCCTCGGACAGGGCGGCCAGCCGTTCGGCGCGACGCCCGGTGCCGATGACCCGGTGGCCTGCGCTCACCAGCAGGCGGCTGATGGCCTCACCAAAGCCGGACGAGGCGCCCGTTACCATTGCAATCATGTGAACCTCCATTGTTATTTGTCTTCTTGAAAAATCAGCACGTTATATGTCGCGTTTGCCCAGCTTTCGCCATGCGAACACCGCCAGATGCAGCAGGAAGAGACCCGATCCCCCCAGCGCAAACAGCAGGCCGGTCAGGGCGTTGACCGAGGTATCGGCGCCGCACCACCACCAGACCAGCCAGCCGACGACCCCGATGAGAAAGGTCTGGGCGGCACAGACCGGGCAGCGCCCGAGCTTGGCCCTGATGGCCGTAGCCAGGCAATCCTCGCAACTCATGATGGCTCCTGCCGCTCATCCCCCAGCGCCAGCACCAGGCGGTGGGCATGCTGGCCGGGCCCGTAATAATCGGGCAGCCGTACCCTGGGGCGAAACCCCAGCCCCTGATAGAGGGTCCTGGCTTCTGGGTTGGCGTCGGCGACCTCGAGGCGAATCGCCCCCCAGCCGGCCTCGCGCCCTTCACGGATCACCTGCTCCAGCAGGCGGCGTGCCCACCCCTGACGGCGGACGGTCCAGCGGATGGCGAGGGTCTGGATGATGAGACGATCCCAGCCTTTGTGCTCCAGCACGCTCAAATAGCCCATCACCTGCGCCTTCTCGTCTTGCAGCAGCAGGGTGCGCCCCTTGGCCTGATTGAGCAGATAGTGCCAGCGGCTGCGGCCGAAGGCGACCTCGGGGGGAAAACAGTAGCGTTCCAGCTTCACGATGGCGCCCAAATCATCGGCTCGGGCGGCGCGCACGGTCAACACGGGGAGTCCTTGTTCGGTTATTTATCCTCAGCACCAGAAATGCGACTTGTATCACAAGTTACCAAGGCAGAATATTAGGCACTGTAACCTCTTGTTTCCCCTCGCGCCATTGTCGTGCTTGTCGGTGCATCGAAGCCCACTGGGGATCCTGCCGTTTCTGGCAGTCCTTTCTGTGGAGCCTGAAAATATGAGTACCTATGTCATCGTCGAGGAGCCGGGCGACTGGCCCTGCCATGCCGACTATCTGCTGACCGCCCGCACCTACCTGCAACACGGTCTGCCCACCACAGGGGGGCGTCCGCGCATCATCAACCTCTGCCGCAGCCTGGAACACCTGGGGGCCGGTTATTACTGCTCCCTGCTGGCCCAGGCCCGCGGCCACCACTGCCTGCCGGGATTGCAGGCCATCAGCCGGCTGCAACCCCAGCAGCCTCCCGCCAAGCTGTGGCGCAAATTGCAGGGCTGGCTGGCCCAGCAGAGCGAGGACAGGATCCGGGTGCGCGCCATCTTCGGCCAGTGCGAACAGAGCGAGCTGGCGGGGCTCGCCCGCTATTACTACGGCCTGAGCCAGTTGCCGCTGCAGGAGCTGACCCTCAAGCGCGGTCGCCACGGCTGGTCGGTGCGCCAGCAGGAGAGCCTGTCACCGCTGGCGCTGAGCCCGAGCGAGAAGGCGCTGATGGTGCAGCACGCCCAGGCGCTGGTGGGCACGGGGGACGAGGAGCAGACGGCGCCACGCTACCAGCTCGCCATCCTGGTCGACCCCAACGACGGCCGCGCCAGCAGCGATGCCCTGGCGCTGGAGCGCTTCATCAAGGCGGCCGCTGCCCAGGGGATCCAGGCCGAGATCCTGCCTCCCTCGGCCATCGAGCGGTTGCCGGAGTTCGACACCCTCTGGCTGCGCGCCGAGACCGCGGTCGGCCACTACACCTTCGAATTTGCCCGCCGTGCCGAGCAGCTCAAGATGCCGGTCATCGACAGCTCCCGTGCCATCCTCGCCTGCAGCAACAAGCTCTATCTCTACGAGCTGATGGTGCGCAGCGGCGTGCCCATGCCCCCCACCACCGTCGTGACCCGCCGCGGCCGCCAGCATGTGGACGAACTGGTGCAGCGCCTCGGTCTGCCACTGATGGTGAAGATCCCCGACGGCGCCCAGGGGCGCGACCTCGCCATGGCCAGCGATGACATCCAGCTCGCCCGCCTGCTGGACGAGGGGCTGGCCCGCTCCGCCCTGCTGCTGGTCCAGAGCCGGATCCCTGCCGAGTTCGACTGGCGCATCGGCTTTCTCGACGGCTCGCCGCTGTTCGCCTGCCGCCGCTACCGACCCGAACCCGGCAACCGCATCCGTCGCCGCAAACACCCCCTCGACATGAGCCGCATCGAGGCGCTGCCCCTCAGCGACGTGCCGGAGCGGGTGCTGCAAACCGCCCGCCGCGCCGTGCACCAGCTCGGCAACGGCCTGTTCGGGGTGGATCTGCGCCAGCAGGGTCAGGGCTGCGTGTTGCTGGAAATCATCGACAACCCCTGGATACGTGGCGATATTGAAGACAGGGAGGCAAAGGACCTCTACGAGCGCCTCGCCCGGGCCTTCCGCCAGCGGCTGGAGAACCGGGGGCAGAGCGCGACAGGATAACAAGCATCGCGAGCAGAGGTGGATATGATGACAATGCAGTGGTGGGACATCGCGCCCCTTGGCTGGGAGAACATCCTGGTCTGTCTGGTGTGTGGCACCCTGGTGGGGCTGGAGCGGCAGCTTCGCGGCAAGCCGGTGGGGATCCGCACCTCTTCCCTCATCGTGCTCGGCACCTACTGTTTTCTCGCCATCGGCGCCGCCGTCAGCCCTCAGGGCGCCGATCAGGCGCGGGTGCTGGGTCAGCTCATCACCGGGGTCGGCTTTCTCGGGGCCGGGGTGATGATGACCCGGGATGGTCAGGTGCTGGGGGTGACCTCCGCCGCCGCCATCTGGATGCTGGCCGCCCTCGGCGCCCTCATCGGCATGGACATGCTGCATCAGGCGCTGCTGCTCACCGTCGTCACCCTCTCCATCCTGGTGGGGGTGGACTATCTGGAAGCCAGCTTCAAGAGCCTGCGCCGCGGGGTGCACAACCGGCTGGAACACTGGCGCCACGGGGCCGAGCCCTCGGTCTCTTCCCGCCGGGACGATCTGGGCAGCGGCATCGAGAAGTAAGCCGCCACCATGAAAAAGGGCTCCATGATGGAGCCCTTTCTGTTGTCTGCCTCCCTCAGCGCACCAGCAGGAAGCGGCCGGTGAGGGGCGGCAAGTCCACCGTCACGCTGCTGCCACCGATGGCCAGGTTCTCGCCACTCTGCAGATCCACCAGGGCGCTGCCGCTGCGCAGCTTGCCGACCGGCACCGCGTAGCTCTGGGGCGTGGTGGAGACGTTGAGCAGGTAGACTACTTGCTCGCCAGCCGTCTGCTTGATGTCGCCATAGACGCTCCCCTCGGCCACCAGCTTGACCCGCTCCCCCTGATAGAGGGCCGGGTGCCCGGCGCGCAAGGCCAGCAGATCGCTCAGCCACTGCTTGAGCTCGGCCTGCTCGCTGCTCGGCACGAAGCCGGTGACACCGGGGACCTTGCCATCGCTGCGGGCCACGTGATCATCGCAGAGCCCCTGGGCCGCACAGTCGCCCCCCACCTGACTGGCAAAGCCAGGCACCTCGTCGCCAAACTCCTCGCCATAGTAGAAGGTAATGGGACCGGAGCGGGCGGCCATGAAGCTGAAGGCCGCCTTGTGGCGTTGCCAGTAGTCCACCCCATTGAAGTTGCCCCGCTCCAGCAGATCGCCGAAGCGCACCAGGTCGTGGTTGCCCAGCATCAGGTTGGGCATGGCGTGGTCCGGGTAGTTCTCCACCTTGTTCCAACTGGCGTCGAGCACGCTGGCCCCCTGCCCGCCCTTGCCAGACTCTTCCACCGCCAGCGCCTGTACCAGGCCGTAGCGCAGGGGGAAGTCGAACGCCGAAGAGAGCGCCGGATTGTCGCTCGGGCCATAGGCCTGGGCACGAATCTCGTCGGCGCCCTTCCACACTTCCCCCACCATGTAGCCGAGGGTGCCCCACTGCTGGCCGGCGGCCTTGCGCGCCGCGCTGGCCTGCGCCACCTCGCTGCGAATGGCGCGCCAGTCATCCAGCCCCAACTGATAAGCCTGATCGAGGCGCCAGCCGTCGATGCCGTACTGCTCGACCCAGTAACGGGCCACCTCCTTGAAGTAGGCCAGACTCTCGGGCTGGCCGTAATCCACCAGCTGACCCGGGTAGCCTGCGCCGCCGCTCTTGAGTGCAGGCAGCCGCCCCTCTGGTGAAGGCTTGCTCACCCCCACCTTGTTGACGTGGCCGAACACCCCGTCGAGGAAGACATAGAGCCCGCGCTGGTGCGCCCCGTCCACCAGTTTTTTAAGCTGGGCGTTGCTGCCGAAGTTGGGATCCACGTTGAAGAAGTCGCAGGCGAAGTAACCGGTGGCATCCAGCCGGTCGTCCCCGGCCTGGCCGGCGCAGGAGTCAAACACCGGCGTGAGCCAGATGGCGTTGACGTTGAGGCTCTTGATGTGGTCGAGGCTGTCGATGATCCCCTGCAGATCGCCGTTGTGCCGGGAGGGGCCGTAGCCGACGCCGTAGTTGGCGCTGCCGTCGCCGTCGACGAAGGACTCCACCATCACCTGGTAGGTGCGCAGGTTGCAGGCTGGCTGATCATTGCCGTAGCAGGCGCGGCTGGCCGACGCGGGGGGCGGATTGACTACCGGAGGCTGGGGGTCACTGCTGCCACCGCCTCCCCCGCTGCCGCAAGCCGTCAGTAACAGGGCGGCCCCGATGAGGCCGCCACGACGCAACGTTCCTTGTTTCATTGTTATGTTCCCGCTGTGGTGGATGGGCGCCCAAAGCGCCGCACTGGGGTCATGATAACGACCTGACCGACGCGGGTCTGTGACTGAAAACGTTACCTGACTCAACGAGTTAGCATGTCAGAAGTGATGCATGTTGCGATCGGGGAAGGCGGCGCGCTCGTCGATGGGCAGGATCAGGTGGTAGACCTCGTGGGCCGCCAGGGTGAAGCCCGAGGGCCATGCCAGTTGATGGCGATCATCGATGAAGACACGGGCGAAGCGACGCTCGGTCTCCATGGCCGCAAACAGCGGCTGGCCGCGCCAGGGGGTGAGATCCAGCACGCCTGTGGTGCCGTCGGAGAGCACCACGAACAGAGACCAGCCCTGCATATATTCCACATCGATGAAGACCGGCATCCCTTCGGCTCCGATTGAGAAATCCGGCGCCATTATAGGCACGACCATTGTCTCGATGTGCCAGCAGGATCACAGTTTCCCCAGCGTTTTATGCTCTCTTAGAACCCTGCATCCCGTCACAAAAAAATCATAAAACGTGCCAACTTCTCCATTTATACCCCATGCCCATGCAACCTTTGCCAGGCGCCACTGTCATACTCCTGCACCATAACAACAATGCGCCCGGGGACTGGGCGCAAACAGGTTTGCAGGAACAATATGACCACCATCAAACAATGGCTGGGACCGGTTTGGCCCATTGCCGTCTTTTCATTGATCGCGCTCATCTCCCTGACCGTCAGCCGCCTTGGCCTGGGGCTCTGGCAACTGGAACGGGTGGATGCCGTCTCTGGCTGGCAGGAGATGCTGCTGCAAGGCATTCGGGTCGACATTGCCACCCTCTGCTGGGTCTGGGGCGTACCCGCCGTCTTGACCCAGTTGCTGGCCGGACCCCACGTGCCGGGGCGGCTCTGGATGCAGCTTATCCGGATCTGGCTCACCCTGGGGCTCTGGCTGATGCTCTTTCTCGAGATCTCCACTCCCGCCTTCGTCACCGAATACGGGGTACGCCCCAACCGCCTCTATGTGGAGTACCTCATCTATCCGAAGGAGGTGCTCTCCATGCTGTGGGCTGGCCGCAAGGGCGAGCTGCTGCTCGCCGTGATCTTCAGCGGCGCCGTACTCGGCGGTGGCTGGTGGCTGAGCGGCCGCCTGGTGCGTGACCTAAGCTTCCCCCGCTGGTACTGGCGCCCCGCCTTCGCCCTGCTGATCCTCGCCGTCGGCTTCCTCGGCGCCCGCTCCAGTCTCGGCCATCGCGCCCTGAACCCTGCCATGGTGGCCTTTGCGGACGATCCCCTGGTCAACGCCCTCACCGTCAACTCCGCCTACTCCCTCTTCTTTGCCATCAAGCAGATGGGGGCCGAGGAGGATGCCAGCCAGTTTTACGGCAAGATGGCTGACCATCAGGTACTCGACATAGTCCGCGAGGAGAGCGGCCGCCCTCTCGGCGATTTCACCTCTGCCGATCTGCCGAGCCAGACTTTCAACACGGCCAGCTACCAGGGCAAGCCCAAAAACCTGGTGATCCTGCTGCAAGAGAGCCTGGGGGCCCAGTTCGTCGGCTCCCTCGGCGGCCTGCCGCTCACCCCGAACATCGATGCCTTGTCGAAAGAGGGTTGGGCGTTCGAGCAGCTCTACGCCACCGGTACCCGTTCGGTACGCGGCATCGAGGCGGTGCTCACCGGCTTCACGCCGACCCCGGCCCAGGCCGTGGTCAAGCTCGGCAAGAGCCAGACCAACTTCTTCACCATCGCCGACCTGCTCAAGCAGCGAGGCTATGACACCAGCTTCATCTATGGTGGCGAGAGCCACTTCGACAACATGCGCAGCTTCTTCCTCGGCAATGGCTTCACCACCATCGTCGAGCAGAAGGACTTCAAGAACCCGGTGTTCGAGGGATCCTGGGGCGCCTCGGATGAAGATCTGATGGCCAAGGCCGACGAGACCTTCGCGGCGCTGCACAAGGAGGGCAAACCCTTCTTCAGCCTGGTGTTCAGCTCCAGCAACCACGATCCCTTCGAATTCCCCGACAACCGCATCGCCCTGTACGAGCAGCCCAAGCAGACCCGCAACAACGCCGCCAAGTACGCGGACTACGCCGTCGGCGAGTTCTTCAAGAAGGCCAGGGCATCGGACTACTGGAAGGACACCCTGTTCCTGGTCATCGCCGATCACGACAGCCGGGTCGGGGGAGCCAGCCTGGTGCCCATCCCCCGCTTCCACATCCCGGGGGTCATCCTGGGGGACGGCATAGCACCGAGAAAGGACCCCCGCATCGTCAGCCAGATCGACATGGCCCCGACCCTGCTCTCCCTCATGGGCATCAGTGCCGACTACCCCATGCTGGGCAAGGATCTCACCCGCATGCCCGCCGACTGGCCGGGACGCGCCATCATGCAGTACGACAAGAACTTCGCCCTGATGCGCGGCAAGGACGTGGTGATCCTGCAGCCCGAGCGGGCGCCGGAAGGCTTCATCTACGAGGATGCGACCGAAACGCTCACCCCGGCGCAGCAGCCGGGCGCCATGAAGGATGCCGCCCTGGGGCTGGTCCTGTGGGGCAGCCTGGCCTATCAGCAGGGGCTCTACCGGACGGCGCAGGACAGCCGTCTGGCTCTCAACTGAGGAACCGCCCACAAAAAAACCGCCCTCGGGCGGTTTTTTCTTGCGGCTAGCCCCGTCAGGGGTGGGGGAAGCAGGGAAGCGAGCGGCTGAACCTGTGCTCGAACACCAGGGAGGTCTCGAGGTGCACCACCTCTTCCCGGGAGGTGAAGTGATCGAAGACGAAATTGCGCAGGTGTTCGGTATCGGAGACGCACAGGTGCACCAGGAAATCATCCTTGCCGCCCATGTGGAACAGGCTGATCACCTCGGGCAGGGCCAGGATGGCGTCGCGAAACGCATCGATGATCTGGCGGCTGTGACGGGCCAGTTGCAGGGAGACCATGGCCTGGATGTGACCGCCCAGGGCCTGGTAATCCACCTCACAGTGCGCCCCCTTGAGCACGCCATCCTGCTGCAGCTTGCGCACCCGCTCCAGACAGGTGGACGGCGCCACCCCGACCAGGGCCGCCAAATCCTTGTTGGTCATGCCCGCATCGCGAAACAGATGGGCCAGGATGTCCAAGTCCAGTTGATCCAGGTTTCTCATCTTTACTCCTTGCATCGCTCGATTTTTTTAGACTCTGCCCGTAAACCGGGCCGAACACAACGCAGATTGACATCGCCTCCGGCCCCTCTATGCTGTGCCGCACCCGCGGGATGCCGATCCCGTTGATCCCGACCACCACGAGGAACCCCATGCTCAGTGCCCATCCCTTCTGGAGCCTGGACGTTCCACGGCTCGACGGCCAGCTCCTGCTCACCCCCTGCCCCGGCAGCCAGCAGGTCCCCATGGCCGACGCCCTTGCCCAGTTGCAGCTGGCCGGTGCCGGCGGGGTGCTGACCCTGATGACGGTGGAGGAGCTGGCCCTGTGCGGGCCCCTCTCTCTCGGGCAGCTGGTGCAGGCCAGAGGCATGAGCTGGTTCCATCTGCCCATTGCGGATGACGAGGCACCGGATGCCCCCTTCGAACAGGCCTGGCCCGGGGTGCAACCCCGACTGCTCGCCCTGCTGCGCGAGGGGCGTCACCTTGCCATTCACTGCCACGGAGGAAGCGGGCGTACCGGGCTGGCGGCCGCCCTGCTGCTGATGGCCCAGGGGTTGCCCCAGCAGGAGGCCATGACCCTCATCCGGGCCAGACGGCCACGGGCCTTCACCCTGGCCTGCCACCGTCACTGGCTCGATACCCGTGGACGGCGGCTGGCCGGGGCGGACTGATGGGCTCTATCCCTTGGGCTGCTGGTAGGTAAACACCTTGCCGATGTCTTCCACCTTGTAGCTGGTCAACTGGTAGACGTAATAGTTGAGCCAGTTGGAAAACAGCAGGTGACCGTGGCTGCGCCAGGTGGCGCGCGGGGTCTGGCTTGGGTCGTTGTTCGGGTAATAGTTGACCGGAATGACGGGGGTGAGCCCGGCCGCCAGATCCCGCCGGTATTCCCCATCCAGGGTCAGGGCGTCATATTCCGGATGGCCGGTGACGAACACCTGGCGACAATCCTTGGTGGCGGCCAGATAGACGCCCGCCTCTTCCGACTCGGCGAAGATCTGCAGATCGGTGTGGGCGCGGATGAGATCCCCGTCGAAGGCCGCATAGCGGGAGTGGGGCGCCACGAATTCGTCATCGAAGCCGCGCAGCAGCGCCTCGTGCTCGTCGAGGCGGTGGTGGCGATAGACCCCGGAGAGCTTCTCGCCGTGGGTCTGCTTTTCCATGCCGTACAAGGCTTTCAGCGCCGCCTGCACCGCCCAGCAGAGGAAGAGGGTGGAGGTGACATGCTGATGGGACCACTCGATGATCTCGACGATGCGTGGCCAATAGACCACCTCCTCGAACTCCACCAGCCCGAGCGGCGCCCCCGTGATGATCATGCCGTCGTAGTTGTTGCCTCTCACCTGCTCGAAGTCGTGATAGAAGTTCTCCAGGTGCGCCTGGGGCGTGTTTTTCGACTCCCGATCGTCGATGCGCAACAGATCCACGTCCACCTGCAAGGGCGAGTTGGAGAGCATCCGCATCAGCTGGATCTCGGTTTCTATCTTCTTGGGCATCAGATTGAGGATGAGCACCCGCAGCGGGCGGATGTTCTGGGTGACGGCCCGGGATTCCGTCATCACGAAGATGTTCTCCTGCCCCAGCACTTCGGCGGCGGGCAACTGGTCCGGGATCTTGATCGGCATGCTGACTCCCTGTACTGCATCGGTAAATATGTCTGGACATCTAGAAGCCTATAATAAAGCGCTCTCGCTGTCATCAGATACCTTTTGTATTCACCCCGCCCTTTGACTAGCATACGGCTCAGTGTGTCCCTCGTGCCCAACCCCATGACAGGAATCAAGATCTCCGTAGAACGGCTGCAAGTCGGCAATTATGTCTCCCTGCCTTTGGGATGGCGTGAGCACCCGTTTCTGTTCTCCAGCTTCAAGCTCAAGAGCGAGGAGGAGATCGAGCTCATTCGTCGCCTTGGCCTCAAGCTGGTGACCATCATTCCCGACAAGAGCGACACGCCGCCCAAGCCCCTCGGACAGACCCAGCCCCAGGCGGATGAGGTTGAGGGAGAGGGTCTCGTCGCCCGCCAGGAGGAGATGCAGCAGGAGAAACTGCGGCGCATCGAGCAGTTGCAGCGCTATCGCCGCGACCTGCAGCAGTGCGAGAAACAGTTCCGCCAATCCCTGGCCCAGGTGCGCAACCTCATGGGCAAGATCCAGTCCCGCCCCCTCAACGCCATCAGCGAGGCCCAGGAGCTGATCAACGCCATGACGGAGCAGCTCCTCTCGGTGGACGAGATGGTGCTGCACCTGGTCTCTGACAGCGATGATGGCAACAGCCTGCAGTTTCACTCCCTCAACGTCAGCGTGCTCAGCATGCTGCTCGCCCGGGAGTGCAAGTTGCCGGCCGAGGCAATCCGCCAGGTCGGCATGGGGGCCCTGTTCCACGACATCGGCAAGCTGAGGATCCCGAGCCAGATCCTGCGCAAGACGGAGCCGCTGACCAAGCCGGAGCAGAACCTGATGGCCCAGCATCCCCGCTACGGCCTGGAACTGCTGGGGCTGGTCAGCGATTTTCCGGAAGCGGCCAAGCAGATAGTGCAGAACCACCACGAGTACCTGGACGGCACCGGCCCCCAGGGGCTCAAGGGCGATCAGCTCGATCCCCTCACCCAGATCGTCTCCCTCATCAACGAGTACGACAACCTCTGCCACCTGGAGGCCAAGGTGCCCTACGCGGCCCTCGGCAGCCTCTACAAGCAGCGCAAGTCCCAGTTCAACGCCGATCACCTCGGCATGCTGATCCGGCTGATGGGGGTCTATCCCCCGGGCAGCGTGGTGCAGCTCTCCAACGGCCAGGTGGGACTGGTGATGTCGGTCAACGCCTCCCGCCTGCTCTACCCCGCCGTGCTGGTATACGACCCCCGCATTCCGCGCCAGGAGGCGGCCATCATCGACCTCGACGCGGCCGGGCTGACCATCGCCAAGGTGATCCAGCCCAAACGCCTGCCCCCGGCGGTGTTCGAATACCTCAACCCCCGCACCCGGATCAGCTACTACTTCGAACACGGCAAGCCCTGAGAGGGCTGGCCCCACCCAAGGAGTCCCCATGCGCATCGAGATCATCAGCACAGGCGACGAGATAGTGACCGGCCTGGTGGTGGACACCAATGCCGCCTGGCTCAGCGCCCTCTTGCTGGAGCAGGGCTGGCAGGTGCGCCGCCGCGCCACCGTGGGGGACAACCTCGCGGATCTGACAGCCGTGCTGCAGGAGAGCGCCAACCGCGCCGAGGTGGTACTGGTGTGCGGAGGGCTCGGCCCCACGGCAGACGACCTCACCGCCCAGGCCGCGGCCGAGGCGTTTGACCAGCCCCTGACCCTGTTCCCGGACTGGCTCGCCACCATGGCCGAACGCTATGCCAGCCGGGGCCGCACCATGGCCCGGAGCAACACCAAGCAGGCCTGGCTGCCCCGGGACTGCGAGATCCTCGACAACCCGGTGGGCACCGCCTGCGGCTTTGTGGTCTGCCACCCGACCAGCCACGGCCAGAGCCGGCTCTTCTTCACCCCGGGCGTGCCGTTCGAGTTCAAGCAGATGGTGCGCGAACAGATCATGCCCCGCCTCAAGGCGCTGGCCGGGGAAGAGACGGACACCGAGCTGCGCCGTTTCTACACCTTCGGCGTCTCGGAGTCCGCCCTCAGCGACATGCTGGATGCGGCCCCCTGGCCTGCCGGCATCGAGCTGGGCTACCGCTCCTCCATGCCCCTCATCGAGCTCAAGCTCATCGGCCACGGTGCCAGCACCGCCGACATGGACGCCGCCGAGGCGAGGCTGCTTGCGGCCATCGCCCCCTGGCTGGTGGGGCGTGGCAACGAGGCGCCTGCCAGCCAGATCCTGGCCCTGCTGGGGGAGCGGTCGCTGCACCTGCAGGAAGGGGAGAGCCGGGGCACCCTGCTGGTCATGTGTCACGGGCAACCTGCCCTGACTGCCGGCTTCAGCCACACCCTGAGCGACGATCTGACTCAACTGGCAGTGCCCGACGCCCCCCTGAGCCTCACCATAGGCCGTGCCGGTCCTGACGGCGTGCCGCTGCTGCTCTGCGCCGACGGGCAACTGCACGGCCAGACGCTCAGGGTCAGCCACCCGGATCCCGCGAGCGGTCGCCGGATCCTCGCCTTCGCCGCCCTCGACATGCTGCGCCGCCACCTGCTGGGGCTGCCGGTGCTCGCCGACTACCTCACCCTGACCCGAACGGCCAGGTGCCAGGAGGGCGCCCGGGGCTAGAAGTGAGCCAAGCCTGCACCGCCATGGACCCAGTACCCGGCGAGCGCCAGGGTCAGCAGGCAGAAGGCCCTCTCGTAACCCCCGCCGCTCTTGAGGGGCAGGCCGGGCAGGCGAAAGCGCCGACGCCAGGGCCAGAGCAGGGGAATGCCCATGGGGGTGAGCCAGTCCCCCAGCAGATGGCTGAGATAGCCCACGATGAGGGCATCCTTCACCGCCCCCGACAGCAACCAGGGGGCTTCCACCTGGGCCAGCCCCCAGACCCCCATCCCCACCGCCAGCAGACTGTGGGTGAAGCCGCGATGGCCGAACAGCCGGGAGAGCGGCCCCGAGATCCAGGGCAGTTGCCGCCCGAGCAGGGAACGGGGGTGATCGAGATCCGGCAGCAGGGCGCTCGCCAGGGCCATGGGGACGATGTGCCACAGGCTGGCATCGGCCAGGGCCGGAGTCAGTTCGACCTTGTGGGCAAGCAGGACGCAGGTGACGGAAAACAGCAGGTGGCCTTGGGCGGTCATGGGGCTCGTTCGGTTGGACAGAAAAAGGGGCTGATCGATGGCGACCAGGGTCCTCGCCCTGGGGCGGCGGCAGATTAAAATCCTTCTCTTCCTGCCTGGCAAGGTGATTTGCATCGCCTCCCTGAACGTGATGGACACTCTGGATAGCGAAAGCATAAAATATCAGCATATTGCGCTAAAAAACGCAATGGAGCCCATGGCATGGCCGGCTCCGCCCCTCTCCCGTCAGCCGATATTTCCTAAACCCGGCTCACCCATTTGCATTCAGATCGTTGACCCGGAAGGAAAAATACCCGAATACTGCACGTTGGATCCGCCCCGGCGGCATTGGATGCCGGCAAGGAGAGGCCCCGGCATGGGGCAAACCGGACAGGGACAACGAAGGAGGGCCCGGTGTTAAGCAAAGCGTGGTTTCAGCTGTCGGCCGACATGAGCTATGTCTGCCTGCGCATCACCCCGGGCCTCACCGAGCCCATCCAGGAAAGCGACGTCCTGGCCCTGCTGCGACTCTCCAACTGTCGGCGCTACGAACCCCTCGGCGAGGGGATCCGTGAAGCCGTCACCCTGCTCAACGCCCTCATTGCAGAGCCGGATGCCCCCGCACATCCGCCAGTCCCCATTGCCCGGCGCCAGGATGCCAGGCTGCTCATCCAGGTGGACAAGGACCAGATGAGCGCCAGGGCACAGATCACCGCGGACTGGGGTGGCCAGCCCCTGACCCTGGCCCAGTTGCAGGAGGCCCTGGCGGCCAGCACGGTCAAGCAGGGGGTGAGCGATCGGCTGCTTGCCGCCGCCATCCAGGCAGCGGGTGAGGCGGCACCCGGTGCCCAGCTCAATCCCGTCATCGCCCTCGGCAAGGCCGCCAGGCACGGCCTGGATACCCGCCTGGAGCGGCTGGTGGAGACCGCAGCCGAGCGGATCCTCAAACCCCAGGAGCGGGATCACGGCAAGGTGGACATGCGCGACCTCGGCACCCTGCTCACCGTCAAGGCGGGGGCGTTGCTGATGCGCAGGCACCCCGCCACCCAGGGCATCGACGGCTTCACCGTGACGGGCCAGACCCTGACCGCCCGCCACGGCAAGGAGAGCGCCATGACGCCGGGTGACGGCACCTGCCTCTCCCCCGAGGATCCGGACCTGCTGCTGGCGACCCGCCCGGGGCTCCCCTGTCAGGAGCGTGCCGGGATGCGGGTCGACGAGGTACTCAACGTCAAGCAGGTCGACATCCGCCACGGCCACGTCGAGTTCGAGGGATCGCTGCTGGTCACCGGGGACGTCATGCCCGGCATGCGCGTCAAGACCAGCGGGGACGTGGTGATCGGCGGCTTCGTCGAGGGCGGCTACATCGAATCCGGCGGCACCATCACGGTGCGCAACGGCATCATAGGGCGCAAGCTGGCGGACGACGAATACCTCTGCCACCTCAACGCCGGGGGGGAGATCCACGCCAGCTATGCCCAGTACGCCAGGCTGGAGGCCGATGGCGACATCCATATCCTGAGCCAGCTCAGTCACTGCTATTGCCGCAGCGGCCAGGATCTCAAGGTGGGGGACAGCGCCATGCGCAAGGGGCACCTCATCGGCGGTATCAACATCGCCAACCGGCTCATCATGGCACCGGTGCTCGGAGCCTCGGCGGCCAACCGGACCCGGTTGCAGATCCTCGGTGGCTATTTCAGCCAGAAGGAGCAGGAGCTGGCGCTGCGCCAGCGCAAACAGACCTGCGCCGAGCAGATAGACAAGCTGCAGGATCTCATCCTGCGGCTGCTGCAACTGCCCCGTGACAAGCGCAATCCCGAGACCCTGCAGAAGATCAAGGCGCTGCGCACCCGCCAGTTCGACGAGAGCAAGAGCCTGGACGAACAGCTCGCCGAGGCGCAGCGGGAGCTGCAGGCGCTCATGGCCAACATGGACATCATCGCCACCCAGCGCCTCTTCCCCGGCGTCGAGGTGGAGATGGCCCATCACCACAACAGGGTCGACATCGAGCACGGCCCCATCCACTTCGCCATCCGGGAAGATCAGCTGCAACTGACCCCCTACCAGGGCCAGCGCTGAGCGGCAACGTGCCCCCGCTTCGGCAGGCGGCGTGATCCCGGCGGCGATTTTCGCTACACTCGGCCTCCCCATGGCCCCATCGGGCGGGCCGGCCAGACTCAGGTAGTGAGAAGATGTACAAGCTGATCGCATTGGATATGGATGGCACCCTGCTGACCCCAGAGGGCCGAATCTCCCCCCGCACCCAGGCCGCCATCGCGGCAGCCCGCGCCAGGGGCGTGACCGTGGTGCTGGCCTCCGGCCGCCCGCTGGAAGGCATGACCGCAGCCCTGACCGAGCTGGGCCTCACCGGCCAGGATGACTACGTCATCTGCTACAACGGCGCCCTGGTGCAGCAGGTGTCCGAGCAACGCATCATCCGCAGCCAGTTGCTGACCGGCAGCGACGCCCGTGCCATCGCCCACCTGGCCTGTGAGCTGGGGGTGAACATCCACGGCTTCTCCGTCCGCCAGGGGCTCATCAGCCCAAAGATCAGCCCCTACACCGAGCACGAATCCCGCCTCATCGGTCAACCCATCAACCTGGTGGACTTCGCCACCCTGCCCGACGACGAGCAGATCATGAAGGTGATGATGATTGACCCAGAGCCCCTGCTCTCCCGTGCCATCGCCCAGCTGCCCGCCGAGCTCCACGAGCGCTATACCGTGGTGCGCAGCGCCCCCTATTTCCTCGAGTTCATGAACAAACGCAGCAACAAGGGCACCGGCGTCGCCGCCCTGGCCGAGCACCTGGGGCTGGATGCCTCCCAGGTGATCGCGGTGGGAGATGCGGGCAACGATCACCACATGATCGCCTACGCCGGACTCGGGGTCGCCATGGGCAACGCCACCGACGAGATCAAGGCGCTGGCACAGCACACCACGGGGCGCAACGATGAAGACGGGGTCGCCCAGGTGATCGAACGTTTCATCCTGAACGCCTGAGTCGACAAGGGGCCCTGTGGGCCCCTTCTGCTATCCGGCTGCCCGGCCAGATGTTTAATATATCCACCATCAAATCGCTCGCCGCACCAGGCATCCCCCCTCAAGTCCCTTTAAATGGGACTCGCAGCCGTATCTCGACATCAATGGTTAACATAATTGCATCATTTTGTTTGACATATTGAACGGCCTTGGCAGACTGGAGACAGGATCCAGGCTGTCGTTGCCAAGGCTGACCGACGATTCTGGCACGCTGGCGCGACCCTGATCCCACGACCATGCCTTGAGGCATGCCCTTGCGAGCCGAGGCGGCAAGGGCCTTCCCAAGGCGCAGGATGAGACCGCCAAGGATAGCCAAGGTGACCTATGCCCAACCCCAGTTCCCATAACAAACCCGTCGTGCTGATGACCATGGGGGCCCAGGCCCGCAGTGGCCACGCCTACCAGGTCATGACCCACAAATACATCAAGCCTCTGGTGGAGATCAGCGGCTGCGTGCCGCTGCTGGTGCCCACCTGCTGTGGCACCGAGGATCTGGAGCAGTATCTGGACCTCGCCGACGGGGTCTATCTGAGCGGTGCCGGATCCAACATCGATCCTGCCCTCTATGGCCAGGAGAACCTCACCCCGGAGAAGCCCCAGGACAGGGACAGGGATCTGTTCGATATTCCCCTGGTGCGCGCCGCCCTCGACCGTGGCCTGCCTATCCTCGGGATCTGCCGCGGCATGCAGGAGATCAACGTGGCCCTGGGAGGCGACATTCACCAGAAGGTCTATTGCGAGCCGGGTTATGACGATCATCGGGAGGATGCGGATGACCCGGTGGACGAGCAGTATGGCGAGAGCCATCAGGTCGAGCTGGTGCCCGGTACCTGGCTGGCCGAGCTGATGGGGCAGCCGTCGATTCCGGTCAACTCCCTCCACGGGCAGGGGATCAAGACGCTGGCCAAGGGGCTGGCCCCCCTGGCCCATGCCGAAGACGGGCTGATCGAGGCGATCCACGCTCCCGCCCTCTCCCCCTTCCTGCTGGCGGTGCAGTGGCACCCGGAGTGGAAGGCCAGCGAGAACCCCCACTCCATCAAGCTCTTCACCGCCTTTGGCGACGCCTGTCGCCGGTTCAGGCAGCAGGTCGGCTAGTCGCCGCCCCCTTGCCCTTGAGCCTGGGCAGGGCTTCGTACATCGGGGGCTGCCCAGAGGCATCCGACGTGACGGGCCTGTGACCCCCCCACGCCATCAAGCTGCCCACTGCCTTCGGCGACGCCTCCTGCCCGTTCAGGCAGCAGACGGGCTAGTCGCCAAATCCCTTGCCCTTGAGCTTGGGCAGGGCTCCGCGATCAGGGCGCAGGGTACGGCAGACATCCAGCCCCTTGAGGCCCCGCTGGATATGGTCCGGGGCCTGCCCGAGCACCATGCCGTTGCCGCGATAGAGACGGGCATCCTCCAGCTCGAACAGCTCGCCGCCGATGAGCAGTTGCTCCCGGCCATTCACCACCTTGCCCCGTTTCAGGGGCAGGGTCATGTCCACCTGGATCTCGCCGGTGGCACACCCCTCGCGCCAGCGCGCCTCGTCGGAAAACGGGGAGATGGCGATCTCCCGCCAGGATCCGTCCCTGAACTCCATCCGGTAACGGTCTTGCACCAGATCGCATCCCGCCAGCATCACGGGGATCGCCAGCCAGATGACACCCTTCATTCCCTTCACGCCCTTGCTCCCTTGTTGTTATTGCCAGATATAGATCACGGAATCAGTCCCTCACCCCCAGCTCAGAGCAGCAGGGTGGCCAGATCCTGCAGCTGTCCCAGCTCCACATCCGGCAGCAGCGACAGCGACTGCCAGGACTGACCGCTCTCGTTGAGCCAGGCGGCCCGAAAGCCGTGCAGCCTGGCCCCCAGCACGTCGGTCACCGAGTGATCGCCCACATGGAGGATGCGGCCGGGGGTCAGCCCCAGGGCCTCTTGCACCTGCACGAACATGTCGGGCGCCGGTTTCATTCTGGCTCCCGCTCCCGCCTTGCAGACCAGGGTGAAGTAGCCAGCCAGACCCGCCTGCTCCAGATCCAGGTTGCCGTTGGTGATCACCGCCAGCGGGTAGCGCGCCGCCAGACGAGCCAGCAGGGCGTGAGTCGCCTCGCTCACCTCTATCTTCGAGCGCTCGGCCATGAAGCCGGTGAACACCGCCCTGGCCTGCTGCTCCGCCAGCCCGGGCTCCATGCCCCCCTGCACCAGGGCCTCGCGAATGCCCCGCTGACGCGCCAGGCTGACGTCGTGGCTCAGCGCCGGGTGGTCCAGCAGCAACTGGCGCTTGAGCGCGAGCCAGCGCGGTTTGTCCAGCATGGCGGTAGCCAGGTATTCGCTGCGCAGGTGGTCCAACATCCACTGTTCCGCCCGCGCGATGGCGGGGCCGTTGTCATAGAGGGTGTCGTCCAGATCGAACGAGATGGCGGCCACCGGCTGCCAGCGACGGTAAAACTGCATGGCTGTTTCTTTACTCCTCATTCTCTGGCGTTGCGAGCGCCCGCCTGACCCGGGCGACGTGGAGATTGTCATCCCCGCAGATCGCACACCACATCACTCATCCTCCGGCGTTTCCGGATCCCGCTTCGCTCGCGGGTGGGCACTGTCATATACCTTGGCCAGATGCTGGAAGTCGAGGTGGGTATAGATCTGGGTGGTGGAGAGATCCGCATGCCCCAGCAGCTCCTGCACCGCCCGCAGATCGCCGGAGGATTCCAGCATGTGGGTGGCGAAGCTGTGGCGCAGCTTGTGGGGGTGCACGTGGGCATTGAGCGCCTGCTTGTTGCCCCAGCCGTCGAGCCGCTCCTGTACCGAGCGGGCCGAGAGCCGCTGCCTGCGCTTGGAGACGAACAATGCTTCCCCCTCGTCACCGGCCAGCAGGGGGCGTACCTTGAGCCACTTGTGCAACCACTCCACCGCCATCCGCCCGATGGGCAGCACCCGCTCCCGCGAGCCCTTGCCGATCACCCTGAGCTGGCGCTCCTCGAGCTTCACGTCCGCGAGGTTGAGCCCCACCAGCTCGGCAAGACGCAGGCCGGAGGAGTACATCAGCTCCATGATGGCGCGATCCCGCACCGCCAGCGGATCCTGCTCGTCGGTGATGTTGAGCAGCTGGTACATCTCGTCCACGTCCAGGTTCTTGGGCAGGGGCCGCCCCTGCTTGGGGGTGACGATGCCCCGCGCCGGGTTGGCGGTGAGCCGCCCCTGGCGCACCTGCCAGTCGCAGAAGCTGCGCAGGGCCGACACCTTGGTGGCAAGGGAACGGGGCGCCAGCCCCCCCTTGTGCATCCGGGTCACCAGACTGCGCACCTGGCTCGCCTCGAGCCGGGCCCAGTCGTCGACCCCGAGCTTCACCAGCTCGGCGGTCATGGCTTCCAGGTGGGCCTGATAGTTGCTGCGGGTGTGGGGGCTGAGCTGGCGCTCGACCCTCAGGTATTCGATAAAGGCGTCCAGCTCCCCCGCCAGTGCGACCGGCAGAGGGTCGGCGGCAGGGGGCGTCTTGGCAGGGGATCGGGTCGTTGCCTTAGCCACGGGCCAGCTCGGGCAGACGCAGCTGCAGCAGACGCCCCAGCTGACCCAGCAGCAGGGTGTCGTTGTGGGGGGTGAAGTGGCTGGGATCCGAGCTCGCGAAGGCCAGCACGCCGAGCTCCCCGAGCCGCATCAGGGCCACCGAGTTGACCAGCACATCATTGCCAAACAGCGCCTGCTTCTCGCTCTGGTTGAGGCGGCCGAAATAGTAGTCCGTGCCGGGCAGGCGCTGACCCAGCAGTTGTTCGAGCTGTTTGCCCTGCGCCAGGAAACGCTGCTCGGGGCCGCTCAGCTGGAAATGCCTGGGGTTGAGCCAGAGCCGCAGGCCGGTGAGTCGCAGCCGCTGGACGAAGGCCTTGCCCATCACGGCGCTCAGCTCGAACAGGGTCTGGCAGCCGTAGATCTCCCCGTAGAGATCCGCATAGACCCGGAAGATCCGCTCGTTCTCGCTGGCGACCCCCATCAGTTCGGTGATCTCCTGCTCCAGCTGCTCGATGCGCTCCCGCTGTCTGTCCAGCTGGCGCTCCACCAGGGAGATGGTGCCCTTTTGCGCATGGGGAATGCGGATCTTGTCCAGCATGGCCCCGTGACGCAGGAAAAACTCGGGATAACGGGCCAGGTACTCCAGCACTGTGGCTTCATCCACCAGTGATTCCTGCCGTTTGAGTTCGCTCATAACTTGGTTGATCCATCCGAAAAAGGGGCCAAGGGCCCCGATATGATCCGTTGATGGAGCGGGATCACCCGCTCCTTGTCTACAACTCTATCTGGCCGTCAAAGACGTGCTCGGCCGGCCCCGTCATGTAGACGGGCTGACCCGGTCCCTTCCAGGCGATGGTCAGCTTGCCACCCGGCAGGGTGACGGTGACCCGCTCCTTGAGCTTGCCCTGGCTGATGCCTATCACCACGGCCGCACAGGCCCCGGTCCCGCAGGCCAGGGTCTCCCCCACCCCGCGCTCGAAGACCCGCAGCTTGATCTCGCTGGCGTTGACCATCTCCATGAAGCCGACGTTGACCCGCTCGGGGAAGCGCTCGTGGCGCTCCATGATGGGTCCCAGGGTCTCCACCGGCGCATCGGCCACCGAGGGCACCTCGATGACGCAGTGAGGGTTGCCCATGGAGACGGCACCGCACATCACGGTGTGATCCTGGGCCCGCAGCAGATACGTCTTCTCCGCCTTCTGGGCACGGAACGGGATCTTGCCCGGCTCGAACTGGGGCACCCCCATGTTGACCGTGACCTGGTTCTCCCCTTCCAGCTGCAGAGTGATGCGGCCCCGGGCGGTGCTGACCGCGATGCGATCCCGGTTGACCAGCCCCTTGAGACGCACGAAACGGGCGAAGCAACGGGCCCCGTTGCCGCACTGTTCCACCTCGCTGCCGTCGGCATTGAAGATGCGGTAATGGAAGTCGAGCTCGGGGTCATAGGGCGGCTCCACCAGCAACAGCTGGTCGAAGCCGATACCGAAGTGACGATCCGCCAGCTTCTTGATGATGTCGTTGCTGAAGAACACCTTCTGGGTGACGCCATCCACCACCATGAAGTCGTTACCGAGGCCGTGCATTTTGGAAAACTCAATCAACATCGCGCGTTCCTGTCTCACCGTTAATCACGCTCTCACATGGAGGAACGCTGAAAATCCATCCATCACGGCAGCAGGTGCTCGCCACGCCAGAGATCCGCCAACTGCTCCCGCTCACGGATGAGGTGCGCCTGGTCACCGTCCACCAGCACCTCGGCCGCACGGGGTCGGGTGTTGTAGTTGGAGGACATGGTAAAGCCGTAGGCGCCAGCGGAGCGCACCGCCAGCAGGGAGCCCTCGGCAATCGCCAGGGTACGCTCCTTGCCGAGGAAGTCGCCAGTCTCGCACACCGGGCCCACCACGTCATAGAGTGCCTTCTCGTGGGTGGCCCGGCTGTCCACCTCGATGATGTTCATCCAGGCGCCGTAGAGGGAGGGGCGCAGCAGATCGTTCATGCCGGCGTCGATCAGGGCGAAGTTGCGGGTCTCGCCGGGTTTGAGGAACTCGACCCGGGTCAGCAGCACACCGGCGTTGGCGACGATGGCGCGGCCCGGTTCGAACAAGAGGGTCAGATCCCGGCCCGCCAGCTTCTGCTTGAGCGCCTCGGCATACTCGGTGGGGTGCGGCGGCTGCTCGGCGCCGTAGTTGACCCCCAGACCGCCGCCCACGTCCAGGTGATGGATGTGGATGCCTTCCGCCGCCAGCTCGTCGATGAGCTTGAGCAGCTTGTCCGCCGCCTCCATAAAGGGATTTAATTCAGTGAGTTGCGAGCCGATGTGGCAATCCACCCCCTTGATCTCGATGTGGGCCATGGCCGCCGCCTTGCGGTAGATGGCGGGCGCCTGTTCGATGGGGATGCCGAACTTGTTCTGCTTGAGGCCGGTGGAGATATAGGGGTGCGTGCCTGCGTCGATGTCCGGGTTGACCCGCACCGAGACCCGCGCCTTTTTGCCCATGCTGCCTGCGACCCGGTTGAGGCGCTCCAGCTCGGCTTCGGACTCCAGGTTGAAGCAGAGGATCTCTTTTTCCAGCGCAAGGCGCATCTCGGCTTCGCTCTTGGCAACGCCGGAGAAGACCACCTTGGCCGGATCACCGCCCGCCGCCAGCACCCGGGACAGCTCGCCGCCGGAGACGATGTCAAAGCCCGAACCGAGGCGTGCCAGCAGATTGAGCAGGGCCAGGTTGGAGTTGGCCTTGACCGCGTAGCAGATCAGGTGGGGAATGTCGCCAGCCGCCTGGTCGAAGGCATGCCAGTGGCGTTCCAGGGTGGCGCGGGAGTAGACATAGAGCGGAGTGCCGTACTGGTCGGCAAGCTGTTGCAGGGGAAGCTGTTCGGCCTGAAGCTGACCGTCTGCGTCGTAGTTAAAGTGATCCAAGGGGGCGGTTCCTTCCTAGATTATTGCGGCGCGGCCTCTGAGGCCGGTGTAGCGGTCGCAGGCGAGGCGCCTTGCGGTGTACTCTCTGTCTTGGGCTGTGTCTGCTCTGCAGGTGCGGGCTGTTCGGCCGGCGGCATGTAGAGCGGCCCCGTCAGGCCACAGGCGGCCAACCCGAGCGACAGCGACGCGGCAAACAGGCACTTGGTGAACTGGGTAATCATAATGGTTCGCTGCGAAAAAATTTTTGGCCCTCTATAATCGCACTCACATTGTTAAAAGCAACAGGATAAACCGATGAAGGATCACGAGTATCACGCCCTGACCGACGCCTTTTTCCAGTATGTGGAAGACACCATCGACGAGGGGTATCCGGATATCGACTGCGAACGCGCCGGCGGAGTGCTGACCCTGAGCTTCGAGAACAAGACCAAGGTCATCATCAACAAGCAGGAGCCCCTGCACCAGATCTGGGTCGCCACCCGGGAGAACGGCTTCCACTTCGAGCTGCGCGGTGACAGCTGGATCGACAACCGCTTCGGCGACGAGCTCAAGGCCCTGCTGACCCGGGCCTGCACCACCCAGGCCGGCGAGCCCGTGGTCTTCTCATGACGGATCTGCATCCCGAAGGTGCCCGCCATGCGGTGATCTGGCTGCACGGGCTGGGGGACTCCGGCGCCGGCCTCGCCCCCCTGGTGGAGGCGCTGGCCCTGCCCGCCGACCTGCCCGTCCGCCATCTGCTGCCCGATGCGCCCGAGCGTCCCATCACCATCAACATGGGCTACCGGATGCGCGGCTGGTACGACATCAAGAGCTTCGAGGATCCGGCTGATCGCGCCGTGGAGTCCCATGTCAGGGAGTCAGCGGCCCGTATCGCCTCGCTGATCGAACAGTTGGTGGCCGAGGGTTTCCCCCCCGAGCGTATCGTGCTGGCGGGCTTCTCCCAGGGCGGGGTGATTGCCTCCTTCACCGCCCTGCGCCATCCGGTGCCACTGGCAGGCCTGCTCTGCATGTCCACCTATCTGGCGGTACCCGATGCCCTGCCCGGCGAAATGAGCGAGGCGGCCCGCGCCCTGCCCATCTGCTACATGCACGGCATCTATGACGACGTGGTGAACCTCTCCATGGGCTGGGACGCCAAGAACCGGCTGGAAGCGGTGGGACTCAGCCCCGAGTGGCACGAATACCCCATGCGCCACGAGATCTGCCGCCCCCAGCTGGGCGACATTCGCAGCTGGTTGCTGGCCCGCCTCGGCGCCTGATTGTCGGATCACGGGTAAGACAACGGCCTGCATCAGCAGGCCGTTTGCTTTCATCCCTGACGGCGATGCTCGACGGCATCCCCCACGGGCTTCGGCCCCCTCCACGCCAGATTCCCGCACCACGGATAGGACAACGGCCTGCATCATGCAGGCCGTTTGCCATCTTGCCGGTGCGGTTATCAGCACATCATCCCACTTCCCGGGCCGCTCCTGGGGTGTCCCGCTGCGGGCTCTGGCTGCGGTAGGGGATCACATCGAGTTTGTCACCCACCTGCACGATTTCGTAGTACTGGGGCAGGTTGAAGTTGCTGAACTGACCCGCATTGCTGAATCGCTCGTGACCCGAGGTGTAGAATCGGTTCACCCCCTGTACCAGTTCGTCCTTGTTGCCGGCGAAGTGCTGGTAGATCTCCACCCGGTTCGCCTCGTCCAGGATATAGATGTTGGTGCCTGCATCCCGGGTATCGAAGAAGAACTGCACCAGCCCTTCGCTGGCGTAGGCGTCGACGATGCCGGGCAGGTGCTGGCTGTGAGTCTTGTCCAGGCGCAGCGGCAGGTGATCCAGCTTGTTGTGGGAGATGTGACGGTAAAAATCGATGGCGTTCTCCAGCTTCTTGACCGACACCCCGCGCCGCTCGAAGAAGATGCCGTACTTCTCCTTGCCGAGCGCCAGCGTCTTGACCAGCTGCTGCTTGTCCCGGGCCAGGCGCAGCTCGATGCATTCAGCCACAAGCTGCTGGAAGCGGGTGCGCACCAGGGAGCGGAAGTGCTGGCTGTAGCAGAACACCTCGATCATCTCGGGGGCCGCGGCATCCTGGTGCATCTTGCCGAGGATGGTGGTGAGGGCGTCCACCACGGCTTCCTCCCCCTCGAAGTGCAGGGTGCGGATCTCGCTCCAGGAGTTGCGATAGACGAGATCCACGGATCCCACCAGACACTCCTGGTTGCGACCGAACGAGAAGACATCGGCGGCGTTGGCATCGAACTCGATCACCTGCCCCACCCAGTGGCTGGACGGGTCCGTCTCCAGGTTCAGGAAGATGGAGAGCTGGCGGATCTCGCACGGCCGGCTCAGGGCCAGGTTGGTCGCGCGGGGATACTTGACCGGGAAGGTGCCGGAGAGATCGCGACAGAACTGATGCAGGTTGTCGATGTGCAGATCCGAGCCCTGGTTGAACAGGTGCACCCGGGACTGGGGCGTCAGCAGGCCGTTGAAATAGGCCCAGGCCACCAGCTTGCTGATGTAACCGTTATATTCGAGCGGCGCCCGGCCAATGATGTCGGCGGGTTCGAGGGAATGCTTGTAGAGATACCAGCCGGCGCGATTCAGGCGGCCGTGGGGTACCTGTACCAGGCTGAGATCCGGCTCGCCGAGATCCGGCGCAATCTTGAGGTTGATGCGCTGCACCTTGCCCGGCAGGCTCTCGAATGCGGCATAGAGTTTGCGCGACAGGATGCCGATGTCTTCCGGGTTGATGGACTCGCTGATGTTGTTGCGCCGGGCGAACTGGATGAGGTTGCGGTAGCTCTGCATCAGGGCTTCCAGCAACTCGGCGTAGGCCACCTTGACGTCCTCCACCTTCCACTCCTGGCGGTGATCAAGGTGGTAAAGGCGCTCCGGACTCCAGCCCCAGTAGGCTACCAGCTGGGCCATCTGCTCCCGGCGCCAGTCCGGGGAGTGATCTTCCTTGGGATGGCTCAGCCCGTCGCACACCTTCAGATAGAAGCAGCGACGCACCAGATCGAGGCGCTGCATGTCGCCGATGGACTTGAGGTAGTTGGTCACCTTGTCCAGCATCAGGCAGTAGTTGTCGAGGCGGTAGTGCATCCCCTCGTTGTGCTGGAACCAGTCGCGACTGGTAACCGACAGCAGCCGGGTGTTGGGATATTCGTGGGAGTAGGCCTCCATCAGCACCGACTTGAGCACCGCCTTGTAGGGGGAGTCGATCCCCTTGTAGAGCTGCCACAGGGCGGAGCCGAAATACTCCTCGGCAGGAATGCGATCAAAGCCCCCCAGATCGAGCCAGTCATCCTGGCTCAACTTGCCGTGGGCAAACAGGCCATTGACGTAGTCGTCGTAGTGATCGTCATATTCGGCAGGCACCAGATACCAGAGCAGCCGCTTGCCGGCGATGTGCATGGCGCTGCGGTAGAACTCGTCGAGCAGCAGCAGGTGCTGGGCGCTGCCGCAGCTCTCCCCCTGCATCTGGGCATCGTTGCGCTGACGGAACTTGTCTTCGGGGATCAGGAAGAAGTTGAGATCGACCCCCCGCTGCTCGGCCCACATGGAGAGGTGCTGGCACTTCTGTTCCAGCAGGGCGAGGCGCTCGCTCGACAGACCGGCCACGTGACAGACCCAGATGTCGAGATCCGAGTGGCAGCACTGACCGATGGAGGAGGTGCTCCCCATGGAGTAGAGGCCCTGGATGGACTTGTCGTGGGTACTGAGACCGCCCTGGCAGTTGGCGTTCTGGCAGAGATCCTGGATGAAGGCCTGCTGGGCCTCGTTGGCGACAAAACTCCAGATACCATGAGGCACATCCCCTGCCACATAACCGGGCAACAGGGGGTGATTGAAGTGCAGCATGACAGGCAGCAAGTGGAAAACCTGCTGCCCGTAGCGACTCATGAGATCCAGCGCTCGTTGCGTCTTGAGACGATTGAGTTCGTCGTAGCGCGCCACCAGCGTGTCGAGTTTAACCAGCAATGCCCTACCTATGGGGAAGAGAAATGACGCACCAAAACGGGGAGACGTCAAAAAAGTGTGATCATGTTAACAATGCAAACAGCAGTGGTAAACAAGCCCGCACACAATCACCGGATTATTTCTGACCCCGTTCGTAACGGTATCAGCGGAAAGCAATAAAATTGCTTATTTTCAATGATTTAAAATCAATTATTGGCTGAATGAAAATAATTTTCAGCCCCCGTTTTTGAGCTTGGCCCCGCTTTTGCGGGCTGCGCCATGAAAGCCCCTGCAAAGGGTGGTAAGATCGTTTTCCTCTCAAAAGATGAAACAACTGATTGATATGGCAGCCCGAACCCTGAAAATTGCCACTCGAAAGAGCCCACTGGCCCTGTGGCAGGCCAATTTTGTGAAAGATCGGCTGGAGGCACTCCATCCGGATCTGCAGGTCGAACTGGTGCCCATGAGCACCCAGGGTGACAAGATCCTCGACACTCCCCTCGCCAAGGTCGGCGGCAAGGGGTTGTTCGTCAAGGAGCTGGAGACTGCCATGCTGGAAGGGCGTGCCGACATCGCTGTCCACTCCATGAAAGACGTACCGGTGGAGTTCCCCGATGGACTCGGCCTGCACACCATCTGTGAGCGCGAAGACCCGCGTGATGCCTTTGTTTCCAACCATTTCAACCAGATAGACGAGCTGCCTCAAGGGGCCGTGGTCGGCACCTCCAGCCTGCGCCGTCAGTGCCAGCTGCGCGCTGCCCGCCCTGATCTCGTGATCCGCGACCTGCGGGGCAACGTCAACACCCGCCTCGCCAAGCTGGATGCCGGTGAATATGACGCCATCATCCTGGCCGCCGCCGGCCTGAAACGACTGGAGATGGCCCATCGCATCGCCGCCTTCATCGAGCCCGAGCAGAGCCTGCCCGCCAACGGCCAGGGGGCGGTCGGCATCGAATGCCGCCTCGACGATCACGAGCTGCACGCCCTGCTGGCGCCGCTCGAACACCCCGAGACCCGCATCCGGGTGCTGACCGAGCGCGCCATGAACCGCGCCCTGCAAGGGGGCTGTCAGGTGCCCATCGGGGCCTATGCTCTGGTACAGGGAGAAGAGGTATGGCTGCGCGGCCTGGTGGGCAGCCCGGACGGTGCCCGCGTCATTCGCGACGAGATCCGCGGCCCCCTGGCAGAAGGCGAGGCACTGGGCCACACCCTGGCCCAGCGCCTGCTGGCCGCCGGCGCCGACGTCATCCTGGCCGAGGTCTACCGGGCATGAGTGCAGTACGGACCGGTTCGCGGTCATCTGCCCGGAGCGCCGCCTGATGGTCCCCCTGGTGGTGCGCCCGGCCGCCCAGGCCAACCAGCTGGTGCAGATGCTACGCCAGCTGGGTCACGCACCGCTCTGCTGTCCGTTGCTGGAAACCCGGCCGGGATGCGACCTCCCTCACCTGGGTGACATGCTGCGGGAGGCGGACCTCGTTATCGCCGTCAGCATGCATGCCGTTCATTTTGCACATCATTTTCTGTTGCAAACTGGTCAGACCTGGCCACATATTGATTACTTTGCAGTCGGCCAGGCGAGTGCGGATGCCTTCGCCGAGGCGGGCATCCAGGCCCTGTGCCCGGCCGATCCCCGCAGTGAAGGGCTGCTGGCCCTGCCGGCGCTGCAAGAGGTGAGTGGCCGCCGGGTGCTGATCCTGCGCGGCAACGACGGGCGGGATCTCATCGCCCGGACGCTGGCCTCACGGGGCGCACTGGTGCACTATTGTGCCACCTACGAGCGCCACTACCCCGATCTTGACGGGGACGCATTGACCCGCCACTGGCAGGCAGCCGGGCTCGACAGCCTGCTCATCACCAGTGGCGAACTGTTGCAGCGGTTGCTGGCCCTGGTGCCCGATCCGCAGCACCCCTGGCTTTATGACCGCCTGCTGGTGGTGCCCAGTCCCCGGGTGGCCGAGATGGCAGAAGGGGCTGGTTTTACCCGTATCGTGATTGCCCAAGGTGCATCCAACCAGGCTCTGGTGGCCGCCCTGGAACTGAGGAAGATGGAATGACTGAACAGCAAGAAGTCCAGCCGAGTGCCGCGGCCAGCGTGGCCGACAACAACAAGCCCGCTCCCGGAACGACAGGGAGCAAGAAGGGCAGCTCTGGCACCGTGCTTGGCGGCATCGCCATCCTGCTGGCCCTGGGGCTGGCCGGTGGTCTCTATGTGCACGGACACCAGAACGCCGTTGCCCAGCAGGCCGAACTGGTAGCCCTCAAGCAGCAACTGGCCGACGCCATGACCAGGATTGATCAGGGCAGCAGCAAGGATGCCGAACAGATCGGTGCCCTCGGCAAGAGCCAGCAGCAGTTGCAGGAGGCGCTGGACGCCTTGCAGACCAAGGTGCTGGATCTGGACGACAAGCGCCCCAATGACTGGATGTTGGCCGAATCCGAATACCTGGTGCGCATGGCGGGCCGCAAGCTGTGGCTCGAACACGACATCGTCTCCGCCATCACATTGCTCGGCAACGCCGACGAGCGCATCAAGGCGCTCAACGACCCCAGCCTGATGCCCATCCGCAAGGCGCTGGCGGAAGACATCGCCAAGCTCAAGGGGATGCCGCGAGTCGATCGCGAGGGGTTGACCCTGAAGCTGGCCGCCCTCTCGGACCAGATCGAGCTGCTGCCCCTCTCCACCGTCAGCATGCCGGAAGCCAAGAGCGAGCCCGACCAGACCGTCAGCACCAACCCGGACGAGTGGCAGAGCAACCTGAAGAAGAACTGGGTCAAGTTCACCGAAAACTTCATCACCATCCGTCGCCGGGATGGCGCCGTGGAAGCCCTGCTCTCCCCGCAGCAGGAGATCTTCCTGCGGGAGAACCTCAAGACCAAGCTGCTGCAGGCCCAGCTCGCCGTCTATCGTGAACAGCAGTCCCTCTATGTCGACAGCCTGGAGAAGGCCCAGCGCTGGCTGACCCAGTATTTCGATGCCGACAACAGCGCCACCCAGTACATGCAGTCCGAGCTCGACAAGCTCAAAGGCGAGCAGATCCAGTTTGACTACCCGGATCAGTTCAAGACCCAGACCATGCTGGAACAGGTGCTGACCGAACGCCTGCAACGCATCCTGGCCGGCAACTGAGGAGGAGACCATGATTCGTCTGATCGTCATAGTCGCCGTGATGGTGGCGGGCCTCATCTTCGGTCCCGAAGCCTCCGGCAACAAGGGTTATGTGCTCATCTCGCTGGGCAACTACACGGTGGAATCCTCGGTCACCAGCGCGGTGATCCTGGCGGTGCTGTTCTACGGCGCCCTGCTCATCGTGGAATGGGTGCTGGCCCGCCTGTTCGGCCTGCGCCGCAAGACCCAGGGCTGGTTCGGCTCCCGCCGCCGCCGCAAGGCCAACCTGCAAACCGTCAATGCCACCCTGGCCATGGCAGAGGGGCACTACAACCAGGCCGAGAAGCTTCTCATCAAGGGCGCAGACAACAGCGACACCCCGCTGCTCAACTACCTGAGCGCCGCCCGGGTGGCCCAGGCCCGGGGCGATGACGTGCGCCGGGATCACTACCTGCAGAAAGCTCAGGAAGAGAACCCCAAGGCAGAGCTGGCACTGACCCTGATCCAGACCCAGTTGCAGATTGAGCAGGGCCAGTACGACAGCGCCCTCGGTCGCCTCGAGTCCATCTATGCCCTCAACCCGCGCCACCCCATGGTGCTGGATCAGCTGCGTCAGGTGTATCTGGCCCGTGAAGACTGGGCGGCCCTCATCGATCTCGCCCCTGCCCTGCGCAAGGTGGGCAAGCTGACCGCTCAGCAGGAAGAGACCCTGCTGCACCAGGCGTGGTGCGGTCGTCTGGAGGCCGCCAGCGGCTCCCTCGACACCCTGCGCACAGTCTGGCAGGGTCTGCCCCGCAAACAGCGCCAGGATCCCGTGCTGCTGGCCAGTTACGGGGATCGCCTGCGCCGATTGGGGGCCGATGCCGAAGCCGCCGATCTCTGGCTGGAGGCCCTGCGCAAGGATCCCTCCCCCGAGCTGTTCGCCCGCCTGCCCAAGCTCAAACTGGACGACTACCAGCCCATGCTGACCCTGCTCAGAAAGATCCAGGATCAGCCGGGCGCCGAAGCCGCGCTGGCCCGGGTCTGCCTGCTGGCCGGTCAACTGGACGAAGCCCAGCGCCTGCTGGAGCAGGAAGTGGCGAAGGCGCCTGATGCCGCCCTCTACCACGCCCTCGGCCAGGTGATGGACAAGCGCCGCCTGACCAACAAGGCCAACGAGTACTACCGCCAGGCATTGCAGCTGGCCGACGTCTGATCGGCGCATCTGCCTGAATATGGTTTGCATCTTCTCCTCCGAATAGATGGAGATCTCGATGGGACAGGGCGTAAACGAACACAACACAATTACTCTGATTTTTAAACTGGCCCTGGTCGAGCAGATTGAAGAAGGCAAGCTCACCTATAAACAGACGCAGACGCGTTATGACACTCAGGGCCGCTCTACCTGAGCTAGGTGACGGACACCTGCTCACGCAAAATAGTGGCAACTAAGAGATGAATGCCGAGTCGATGGTGATCGAGAAAACACTGAAGCAACAACGTGACCACGGAGAGCTTATTCATCATTCGGACCACCAGGTGCAGTATTGTTCGGGGTTGTATCAGTCATTGCATGAACAACACGGGGTCAAATGCTTGATGACAGATACTCATAACTGTCACCAAAATGCACTGAGATCTTGAAAAGAGAGTCACTGCTGCAAAGCCTGCAGAGGCTGGCGCAGGCGGGGAAAAGTGCGAAAGGCAGTGGATACTTATAACCTGGAGCAACCGCATCAGGCATTGAAATACAGAACCCCTGATGTGACGCATCGGGGGTTCTGAGTGCTAAAAGCTAGCTGAAAATGTGTAGACCTATCTCAGGACTAGACACCATATTCCAGATCGGACGGAGGGGGATCAGTGCCCCGCCAGTTTCATCTGCTCGACCAGTACGGAGCCGGTCTTGAGACTGGAACGCTCATCCTCATCACTGCCCACCGCCACGATATGGCTGAACATGTCGGCCAGATTGCCTGCAATGGTGATCTCCTCCACCGGATAGAGGATCTCGCCATTTTCAACCCAGAAACCGGCTGCGCCGCGGGAGTAATCACCATTGACGATGTTGACCCCCTGCCCCATCAGCTCGGTCACCAGCAGCCCGGTGCCCATCTCTTTGAGCATGCCCTGGAAGTCCTGGCCGGTATTGGAGACCTGCCAGTTATGGATGCCCCCGGCGTGGCCCGTGGTGGTCAGGCCCAGTTTGCGGGCGGAGTAGGAGGTGAGCAGCCAGCTCATCAGCTCGCCGTTGCGGATGATGTCCATGTCTCGGGTGCGAACCCCTTCCCCGTCGAACGGGGTGCTGGCAAGTCCTCCCGGCAAGTGGGGGAACTCCTGGATGGTGAGCCACTCGGGCAGGATCTGCTTGCCCAGTTTGTCCAGCAGGAAGCTCGACTTGCGATAGAGGTTCCCCCCGCTGATTGCCATCACCAGATGGCCCCACAGACCGGCAGCGGTATCGGGGTGGAACAGCACAGGGGCATGGCGGGTGCTGATCTTGCGAGCCCCCAGGCGGGAAACAGTGCGCTCCACCGCCTCGTCAGCGATGCGCTGGGGGCTCCACAGCCCGTCCAGGGAGCGGCTGGAGGAGTAGCCGTAGTCGCGCTGCATGTCGCCATCCTGCTCGCCGATCAGTACGCAGCTCAGGGAGTTGCGCGATGCAGCATAGCCTTTGACGAAGCCGTGGCTGTTGCC
Source organism: Aeromonas sp. FDAARGOS 1418 (assembly GCF_019048585.1). NCBI lineage: Bacteria > Pseudomonadati > Pseudomonadota > Gammaproteobacteria > Aeromonadales > Aeromonadaceae > Aeromonas > Aeromonas sp. FDAARGOS 1418. The sequence continues at coordinate 391,697 of NZ_CP077387.1, forward strand.
ATAGACCTTGACGCCCAGGTGGCTGGAGAAACTGGCTCCGTCAGAGTGCTTGATGCGGGCATCCCGCCCCAGGGCCAGCCGCTCGCACTCGATGGCCAGCGCGATGCCACGCTGGGGATCCAGCTCGATTTGGTGGCACAGTTGCAGGTCCGGGGCATCCCAGGCCAGCAGATCCGCATCCGCAAGACCGGCGCAGTCATCGGGAGAGGTGTGGCGGGCGATCTCCATGGCCGCTTCCACGGCGGCGCGAATGGCCGGCTTGGTCAGATCCGTGGTGGAGGAGGACCCCTTGCAACCGTCGCGATAGACGGCGATGCCGAGTGCGCCATCCTTGTTGAATTCGATGCTTTCCAGCTCGCAGCCCCGGGTGTTCACCGAGAGGCCGGTCTGTTTGCTGATGGAGACTTCGGCAAGCCCGGCGCCCAGCCCTTTCGCTATCTCAAGGGCCTCGGCGACCACGGCCTCGAGATGGGATTGATCCTGGCGGATTTGATCTTGCTGGTCCATAACTCACATCTGTATGAAGGGAAGGAAAGGGGCTAAGCATATCAGACCCCTGCGCCCAGCGGGAGAAGCTGGTAACATATCCGTCAAACGTGAATGACAGGAATACAGAGACCGATGAGTCAATATCAAGACGACAACGAGTGGGAAGACTGGGGCCCCAGCAAGAGCCAGCTCAAGCGTGATGCCGAGGCCTTGCAGAAGATGGGGGAAGAGATCGTCTCCCTGAGTCACAGCGAGCTGGAGAAGATCCCCCTGGATGAAGAGCTTGCCGAAGCGGTCGAGCTGGGCCGCAAGCTCAAGCCGAAGAAGGATGAGTCCTTCCGCCGCCATCTCCAGTTCATCGGCCGTCTGATGCGTAGCCGCGATGTCGCCCCCATCGAAGAGGCCCTCTCCATCATCAAGATGCGTCACTCCACCGTGAACGCCCGCCTGCACCGCCTCGAACAGTGGCGCGAGCGGCTGATCACCGAAGGCGACAGCGCCCTCAACGAGCTGATGTCCCAGTTCCACGAGCTGGATCGCCAGAAGCTGCGTCAGCTGATCCGCACCGCCAACAAGGAGCGGGAGCTGAACAAGCCGCCGGTAGCCTATCGCGAGATGTACCAGTACCTGCGCGGTGAAATTGAAGATCTGTTGTAAGTGATGACTCACGTCCGCCTTATGGCGGCGTGCAGTACACAATCAAACGGGGCCGAAATGGCCCCGTTTTTTCATGCGATGTCCGCTCAGCTGCCCGCCACGCACTGGGTGTGAGTAGCGGGTTGCAGATAGGGGACCAGCAGGGGGGCCATCCCCTTGAGCACCTGTACAGGTAGCGCCGACGTGAAGCGGAACTTGTCGGACTGGCTGCCGGGCACATAAGCCGTCAGCGTGCCGAAGTGATCATCCCCGATGTAGAAGACGAACGTCGCAGTCCGGTTGCGAGCCAGTGAACTGGTCACATTGCCGTAGCGACCCACTGTCTCGATCCGGTTGTCCCCGGTCCCCGTCTTGCCCCCCAGGGCCAGGACAGTACCATCCTGCAAGGCGAAGGCCCCGGCGATGCGCCGCGCCGTCCCCCCTTCCACCACCTTGGAGAGTGCATTGCGCAAGGCGTTGGCCACCTCGGCAGGCATCACCCGTTCCCCCTGGGTGTTCGCCGGCTCAAAGACGGTGGCGAAGGGGGTCCCCTTGGCAAAGGAGAGGTGCTCGATGCGCAGGGTCGGTGCACGAATGCCGCCGTTCTGGATGATCCCCATCAGCTCGGCCAATGCAGCAGGACGATCGCCCGAGCTGCCCAGTGCGGTCGCCAGGGACGGAACCAGGTGATCGAACGGGTAACCCAGGCGAGACCAGCGCTGATGGATGTCGAGGAAGGCCTCAACCTCCAGCATGGTGCGGATCCGGCTATCCCGGGCACTGCGATGACGGGTCTTGAACAGCCAGCTGTAGACCTCCTGACGCTCGTCACGGCTGGCGGTTACCGCCTCGGTAAAGGTGGCCTTGTCAAACTCCTTGAGATAGGCAAGCAACCACAGCTCGAGTGGATGCACCCGTGCGATATAACCTTGATCCGGCAGAGAATATTTGCCGGGGCCGTAATTGGTATAGAGCTGCTCTATGCGCTTCTCGGTCAATTTCTCCCGCGGCAGGCGCTTGACCAGGAAAGCGGCAAATTCGGCCTGGGAGGCTTCCGGCATCAGATAGCGATGCACCGCGGCGAGACGCACCGCGCTGGGTTTGAGACCATCGAGGAAGGTATCGAGCTGCTCTTCTGCACTCTTGCCACGATATTTGCGCCAGAACCTCAGCAGATAGGTCTGGCCCTCCTTGTCGGCAAACTTGGCGAGATACTCGGTACGGCGAGGATCCCTGTCATCTTTCAACAACTGGGCACGATTTCCCTCCTTGTAGAGGCTGTAGCGGACGATGTCCCGCATCAAGCGCACGAAGGGCAGGTTGATGGATTCCCGCAGCGCATCGCGAATGGGCGGGATGCGACCGTTGTCTTCCTTGCGGAAGTTGTTGAAGGTGTGCATGCCACCGCCGCTAAAGAAGCCTTCATAGGGACTCGCGGAATACTTGCGGTCCAGTGCGGCCTCCAGCATCACCGGCAGGCTTCTGTCCTTGGCACTCATCAGATAGGCGATGGCCCAGCGGCTGATGTTGTCCTGATCGGACACTTCGATCTTTCGCAGGCTCTCCACCGGCATATTGCCGTAGCTGTCATGCAACTCGGTGACAATCTCGAGATAGGTCGTCAGCACCCGCAACTTGGCGGTGGATCCCAGTTCAAGCTTGCTGCCCTCATTGATGTCAAACGGCTGGTCCGTGTTGTCGGTCTGCACCCTGACCTTGACCCCTTCCGGCGTCTTCTCGAACAGGGTAAAGCTGTACTTCACATCACCCGTCTTCTCCGGCGAGAGCAGGCGCTCACCAAACAGGCCCACCTGGGCTGCGAATGCAGGGTCTGCCAGTTGCTGCAGATAGCGTGACACCTCGTTCTGCAGCGGCATGTTGAGGGTGGTGTTGGCCGTCAGATCCATGCGATCCAGATCATAAAGCTGCACCCCGAGCTGACGACTGAGACGAGTGCGAGCCACCTGCAGTCCCTTGTTGTTGTTGACCCTGGTGATGGCAGGTGCCTGCAGGAAATCGCGGAAGACCAGCTTGGCCTTGAGAGCCGACTCCATCAGGGGGGGCGTGATCATTCCCTCCTGCACGAAGAGTCGCAGATAGCTGTCTGTCAGGGTCGACAGTGCTTCTCTGCCCTGCGCCAGGTAATAGGAAGGACGGCGGTGGGCGATCATCAGGGAGACAACCTGGCGCAAGGCAAGGCCCTGCTCGGCCAGGGTGGAATCCTGGTTGCGAGCGGGATCCAGCAGTCGATTCACCTCATCAACATTGGCGCCAAACCAGACCCAGAGGCCATCACCGAGACCGTGCACCTCGCCATAACCGGGCGCCGCAGAGAGCGGGACCGAGTTGAGGTAGGCCCAGGCAACCAGCTTGCGGGCCTCCAGCGTCTCGGGCCCCAGCCGATAGGCACGAACACTGGCCGAGACCATCTGGCGGATTTTCTCGGTCGGCGAAACGGTCAGACCATCAGGAGAATGACGATATTTCTCCACCTGGGTCGCCAGGGTGCTGCCGCCAGCGGATTGATCTTGCATATCCAGCGCCTTGCCCACCTGGGACAGCGCCGCCTTGGCAAAGCGCGGCCAGTCTACGGCAGGGTTGGCCAACGGTTCCTTGTTGCTCAGGAGTTCACGGTTCTCGATAAACAGCAGAGACTGGATGACCAGGGGTGGTATGGCATTGAAATCCGGATAGTAATGAGTCGGATACTTGTACTGGTAGAAAGGCTCGGCACGGCAGTCATAGAGTGTCAATCCTGCCTGAACCTTCTCGGTATAAGGCACGAAGAAACCGTGGCTGGCGTAGTTGTAGAGCGCATCGGAAAAACGGACCTGTTCGCTCACCTGGTAGCCACGCTGAACGAGACGTTCCTGGATCATGGGCATCAGCACATAACCGAGTCGCTTGTCGAACGGACCGTCGTCGGGGAAGGCAATTTGCTTGCTGGGGCCGGGTTCGAGCTGATAGGTCAGGGTGGCCGCATAGCGGGAGATCTCCTGTGACTGCAGTCGGGAGGTCTTCATTTCATAACCCACCAGGGCGATCACGGCAGCCAGGCAAAGCAAGAAGATAAAACAGAACAACCAGCGCCACCAGGGTCGGCGTTTACGCGGTTGTTGCCCGTCCGTATTAGGTACGGATGAATCCTGAGATGCCACTTTATTTGAATCCGTCTGTTTTGATGCGCCCATATCAGCCCCACCATGGTTGCGCAATTTATTGTCTTTCAATCAAGCTTAGTCGTTTCAAGTCAAGGGCTTGAAATCTATTGACCGCTTTGCAGCGATGTTAACAGGGCGATTGTGAAAATGGGAGCCGATTGTTGCAACGCGGCAAGAGATCCGAGCTGCGGCATGAAAATGAAACACCGGCCAGAGGCCGGTGTTGACGAGAGCGGGGCGGGATTATTTGCTGGTGCTCATGCTCTTCAGCTTGGTACTCAGCTCCTTGCGCTCCTTGGAAAGCTCGGCATTTTTGATGATATGGTCATCTACGCGCTCTTCATAATCGGTCCGCATGTTGGCAATGATGGCCTGAACCTCGTCAATGCTCATACCGGGCTTGATATAGTCACTCAGGTTGTCGAGCAACAGTACCCGCTTCTGGTTGTCACGGATCTTTTTCTCGTTGTCCGCGATTTCACGCTTGAGCTTGTTCTGACGACGGGACATACGCACATATTCCAGCACATCGTTGAAGGTTGACTTGTTTACTTGTTCCATATCGGTACCACTGAGTGAAGGTGAATGAAAACAGGCGGAGAGTCCCATACCAGAAAAAAAACCGAAACCATGGCACGGGCAAACCCGGAATGCCCCTTACTCTACCGAGTTATGATTCAGATACAACCCCAATCGCAGCGCGGGCGGCGGGTTTAGACAGAACGGCCCCGACTGGGTTATTACGCTAAAAATGATGAAAACAAAGAGAGCCAACATGTGGGTTCAATGTGACCAGAGCAGGCGCAACTTTTCCGGTACGGGCAACAAGTGAACGTGAACGACGAACAGCACCATAGTGCCCGTTTGCCCTCCAGTGAGGGCTGAATTTCAGGCAATAAAAAACCCCGCTCGAGTGAGCGGGGTTTCTCGTGTTGGGTGCCTGGCAGTGTCCTACTCTCGCATGGCGAATGCCACACTACCATCGGCGCTACAGCGTTTCACTTCTGAGTTCGGCATGGGGTCAGGTGGTTCCACTGCGCTATTGCCGCCAGGCAAAATCTTCAATCTGAAAAAGCTGACGTGAATAACGACTTTGCTAGTTGCTGGTCATTATCACTGAATTTGTAAGTAGTTTATGCACTTGCTACAAGGCCCAGAACACTTCTTGGGTGTTGTATGGTTAAGCCTCACGGGTAATTAGTATGGGTTAGCTCAACGTATCGCTACGCTTACACACCCCACCTATCAACGTTGTGGTCTCCAACGGCCCTTTAGGACCCTCAAGGGGTCAGGGATGACTCATCTCAGGGCTCGCTTCCCGCTTAGATGCTTTCAGCGGTTATCGATTCCGAACTTAGCTACCGGGCAGTGCCACTGGCGTGACAACCCGAACACCAGAGGTTCGTTCACTCCGGTCCTCTCGTACTAGGAGCAACTCCCTTCAATCATCCAACGCCCACGGCAGATAGGGACCGAACTGTCTCACGACGTTCTGAACCCAGCTCGCGTACCACTTTA
>NZ_CP077387.1:402500-477500 GCF_019048585.1 Aeromonas sp. FDAARGOS 1418
ATAGGGAGCCGCGCCGTGATGACAAGGGCTTTTTCACCGAAAAGAACAGTTCGCTCAGATATACAGCAAAGCGGTTCTATTTCGTTCGCATCACCACCATTTCGGGCTGTCATTGGATTTAAATTGAACATTTGAAAAGCCACTTTATAATTGGCTTTTCAAATGTTCAATTAAGGTTTCATTCATGCACCAGATCCTGGATAGCCGCAAAGAGGAGAGAATCGTTCCTCTGTTCCGCCTCGGGTTTCGGCCTTTCTTCCTGTTCGGCGCCTTGTTCTCGGCTTTGGCGATGCTGGGCTGGCTGGGGCAACTCAACGGCTGGTTCGCTCTGCCCGGGATTAGCAACCCCATCTGGTGGCATGCACATGAAATGCTGTTCGGCTTTGGTGCCGCCATAGTGGCGGGTTTTCTGCTTACCGCCGTCCAGAACTGGACCGCTCACCCAGGTGTACGCGGTTGGCCGCTGGCACTGGTCGTGGGATTGTGGGCCATCCCGAGAGGCCTGCTCCCCTGGTTTGGGGAAAGCAATGTCACTCTGATGGTCATGGACCTGGCCTGGTTGCCCCTCTGTACGTGGTTTCTCGCCAGACCCATCATAGTGACGCGCCAGTGGCGCAATCTCTTTTTTGTTCCCCTGCTTCTCGTGTTGACCCTGCTCAATACCGCTTGCTGGCGGTGGCATGCCGAATGGCCATTGGTAGAACATATCCTGCTTGCAACCGTGCTCCTCTTCACGACCCTGATTGCCGTCATGGGAGGACGTGTCATTCCCTTCTTTACCGCCAGAGCCACTGGGACGGAAAAAGCATTACCACTGCCGTGGCTGGAGCGCATTGCCCTCGCGTCTCTGTGGCTCATCCTGCTGCTCTGGTTGGTGCTCCCGACCCAGTGGGTCCTCGGAATCCAGATGTTCCCTCTATATATAGTGGCGGCAGGGGCTCACCTCTACAGGCAGCTGCGCTGGCGACCCGGAACCACGTTAGCCCAGCCCCTGCTGTGGTCGCTTCACCTGGCCTACCTCTTTATCCCACTGGGGCTGACCGCCCTGGCGGCACGCACGGCTGGCTGGCCGATTGCCTTGTCACTGGCCAGCCATCTGTTCAGCGCAGGCAGCATGGGGGCCATGATCCTCGGGATGATAGCCCGTGTATCCCTCGGACACAGTGGCAGAGCCCTGCAGATAGGACGCAGGATCACGGCGGCATTTGCACTGGTCATGCTGTCCGCACTGTTGCGGGTCTTGCTCCCCCTCTTTTGCCCAAACCTCACCCTCACGGGATGGAACCTCAGCGGATGGAGCTGGGTTGCCGCCTACGGTCTGTTCATCTGGGTTTATACCCCCATACTGACCAGTCCCAGGGCGGATGGCCGCCCCGGCTAGTCATCGCGTGGCCATGGCCGGATAGTGGATCAAATTGTGGAAGATGGCGGGAGCGACCCCAAGATTGCGATAGCCATGGGGACGGTCCGCTGCAAACCGGACGGCCTCACCCTGATCGAGGGAACGCCACGCCCCGTCAACCAGTACCTCCATCACACCGCTGATGACGATGACATGTTCGGTCACTCCGGGTTCATGGGGTTCTGACTCCCGCTGGTAGCCAGGTAGCAGGGTCAGTTCGAACAACTCGAAACCAAAGCGGGCCTCATAGGGGAAAAGCGGGGCAACCTGCATCCCCTCTCCCGCCGGCTGCTGTCGAATATCATCGGCAATACGGTATACCGTCTCTCCCTGTGCCGCTGGTGTCGGCTCAATGAAACTGGAGAAAGAGACCCGAAAGCCGGTGGCAATCTTCCACAATGTTGCCACCGTCGGACTGGATTCACCTCGCTCGATCTGTCCCAGCATGGCCTTGCTCACCCCCGTTTCACGGGCGGCCATATCCAGGCTCCATCCTCTTTCAGTGCGCAGCCCTTTCAATCGCTGGGCCAGATAGCGACTCATCTCCTGCATCTGTTCTCCGATTACTTCTAACCATATTGTGCGCCATAACGCACAGCGCTATAGTCAAAACCACATTGTACGCAATAGCGCACAAGCTATCAGCATCCACAAGGAAGTTTCCCATGCCCCTAGCCCTCCCCCACATGGTCGCGGGACTCATCGCCGTATTGGTGGGTTACACGAGTTCTGTCGTCTTGATCATCCAGGCTGCCACGGCCGCCGGTGCCGATGCAGCCCAGGTCTCTTCCTGGTTATGGACACTGGGTATCGGCATGGGGGTCAGCTGCATCGGCCTCTCCCTCTATTACCGGGTGCCTGTCTTGACGGCCTGGTCCACCCCGGGTGCCGCCCTGCTCATCACCAGCCTGGGGAACTTCAGTCTGGCGGAGGCCATCGGCGCCTTCATCATCTCTTCACTGCTGATCACCCTCTGCGGTATCAGCGGCTGGTTCGACAGGCTGATGCGTCACATTCCCGCCCCCCTGGCGGCCGCCATGCTGGCCGGAGTCTTGCTCAGGTTCGGGCTGGATCTCTTCAAGGTGGCACCGCAAGATCCTCTGCTGCTTGGCACCTTGCTACTGGCTTTCTTGCTGGGTCGCCACCTCTGGCCCCGCTACACCATGGTGCTGGTCCTGGCGGCCGGCATGCTGCTCTGCACCCTGAGGGGCGAGCTGCAACTCAACGAGGTTCACTGGCAACTTTCCACCCCGGTCTGGATCTCGCCAGCCTTTTCCATCGACGCCCTGCTCGGCATCGCACTCCCGCTCTTTCTCGTTACCATGACCTCGCAAAACATGCCGGGCATTGCCATCCTGCGCGCCCACGGCTATCAACCGGCCACTTCTTCCCTGATTGGCTGGACCGGATTCATCGGCGTGCTGCTGGCACCGTTTGGCGGCTATGCCTTCAACCTGGCCGCCATCACTGCCGCCATCTGCATGGGCAAGGAAGTGGATCACGATGTCACTCGACGCTGGCCTGCTGCCGTGTGGGCTGGTTGTTTCTACCTGCTCACAGGCTGTTTCGGTGCCACCGTGGTTGCCCTGTTCAGCGCATTCCCTGCGGTGCTGGTCACCTGCGTGGCCGGGCTGGCGCTGCTCGGCACCATAGGCAGCAGCTTGCACAGCGCCTTGCAGCAGGACGAGGAGCGGGAAGCCGCGCTACTGACTTTCCTCGTGACTGCCTCGGGGATCACCCTGCTCGGGGTCGGGTCTGCCTGCTGGGGATTGCTGATCGGAGTGACATTGCATCAAGTCAACCGGCTCCGCGCCTGATCTGACCATCTGGGGAGACTCCAGTGAGACGCAGCACATAATCCTGAGAAGAGCGTTCACATATGAACCTTATTCCTTTCTAGTGACAAAACGGCGCAGATCCTTCCCGACAAGCGCCGTTGTCAGACTCAATACTGGAGAACGAAGATGAGGAATCAGGCTGCCATTTTGTTACTGGCACTGCTGGGCGCCACCACGACCCAGGCTGCCGACACCGATCGGGAGCTGGCACGCCAGCTCGCGCTGCAGCAGAAGAACCTGCTGCCACTCCTGAACAATCAGGAATACCAGAGTCCACTGCCCAACCTGCTGCAAAAGGCCAGCCCGCGCCTGAAGCGTCAGGCTCGGGATGCCAACCAGGCGGCCATCAGTCGGCAAGGGCTGGATGGTGAGGTCAGGGAACTGATGCAACTGCGGCTGGCCAATCCGGATCAGGCGGATGCACTGCAACAAGGGGTTGAGCCACTGGTTGCCTACATACCAAGTGGTGACGAAAAGAGCTGGAGCGCCATCGAGGCGTTCGACAGCGCCGGCAGCCCGATCTATCTCGATGTGAACCAGCCGCCGGCGCGACCGGTACTGGTGGTGGAGGCCGATCCGGTCAAAGCCAAGAATGCCGGCCTGAAGGTGATGCGAAAGGCGCTGGCTGCCGCCGACATGCAGGTGACGCCCCGTGCCACCAGCAACACCACGCCCCTCAAGACCAGCATTATCAAGAAGATCAGGCTCAACGATGATCAGGAGCCCTGGCTGCTGGGCGCCGCCGAGGTCTATGCCGTCGTGGCCGGAGTCAACCCTGGCAGGGACGAGCCCGTGGTGGATATCGTCGACATGCCCTATCTCGACTACGACAACACCGACTACACCCCCAACCAGATCCTGGTCTATTGGGATCGCTACCGCTGGGGAGCCGTCGACGTGGTCATGATGGAGCAGGATGACAACGTCAATTACAAGGAGCTGAGCGCCCTCCTGATTGACGCACTCAAACTCGGCTTCACTGCGGGCGGCGTACCCGAGGCCCTGCCCTTCCTCGACCTCGGCGGTCGTATCGTCAAGGCACTCCCGGACTCCTGGATGACCAACAACGACGACTACCTCGACACCTTCTATACCCTGGAGCAGGACCAGAGCTATCACCAGTATCCCGGTGCCGCCGGCAATGCAGTCATCGATCTCGAGCCCAGGGAGATCCAGCCAACCCGGCCCTGACTGTCGCCCAAAACAAAAAGCCAATGAGAAGACTCATTGGCTTTTCTGTATCAGAGCCGCAGATCAGGCCTGACCTTTCGGCCTCACACCCAGTGTGTGACAGATGGCGTAGGTCAGCTCTGAGCGGTTCAGGGTATAGAAGTGGAAATCCTTCACCCCTTCCTGACTCAGCACACGCACCTGGTCGATGGCAATGCTGGCTCCCACCATGTTGCGCGTCATCTGATCGTTTTCCAGCCCTTCGAAACGCTGGTGCATCCAGCGCGGGATCTTCACGTTGGTGAAACCGGCAAACTTGGCCAGGGTCTGGTAGTTGGAGACCGGCAGTATCCCCGGCACGATCTCCGCATCGATACCGATGGCGGCGCAGCGATCCCGAAAACGCAGATAGGTCTCCACATCGAAGAAGAACTGGGTAATGGCCCGGTTGGCACCGGCATCTATCTTGCGCTTGAGGTTCAGCAGGTCGGATTGCGCACTGCGAGCCTCGGGGTGGCCTTCCGGATAGGCGGCGACCGAGATATCGAAATCGGCTTCGGATTTGAGCAGGGCGACCAGGTCGGTGGCATACATGTCAGGCTTGTCGAGACCGGGAGGCAAGTCTCCGCGCAGGGCCACGATGTGGCGAATACCGCTGTTCCAGTAGTCACGGGCAATGGTGCGCAGCTCGTCACGGCTGGCGTCGATACAGGTCAGGTGCGGGGCGGCGATGAGGCCGGTCCGCTCCTTGATGTCCTTGATCACCTTGTGAGTGCGGTCCCGGGTGCCCGAGTTGGCGCCATAGGTCACAGAGACGAATTTGGGCTCCAGCACCTGCAGGCGCTCGATGGACTGCCAGAGGGTGTTCTCCATCCCTTCGCTGTTGGGCGGGAAAAACTCGAAACTGACCGATATGTCGCCACCCAGATCCGCCAAACTCTGGTTGAGTGCCTCAACCTGACGCGCGCTGTGAAATCCCATCTGCTCTCTCCCTGTCCTGCAACCCATTCCTTCACGCCAAAACGGATGTTTGGACGTCTAAACGTCTTTCTATCTTTATGAGAAAACGGATCAAAGTCAATACCGATTTGTCAGCGACAAGGGGGATTGCCGATTTTTTTATTTTGCAATTCAACCTAAGTAATGAGCGACCCCATCCCAAAATGCTGTCAGGCACGCTATGATGCGGGCGGATCGTCCTGGACGTTCTGAATCTGCGTGTGATTGTTTGGCCGGGTTTCCCGGCCTTTTTTTAACTTCTTTCCCCGCCTGCCGATAAGCAATTCAAGCGTTTGCAGGAGCCCCATCATGGAAGATCACCCCGGTTTTGCCACCGATCTGCTGTTCGATCGCTATCAGGGCGAGGTGACGGATCATGATGCGTTCTGGACCGTGCGCACCCCGGGCTCTCCAGACTACTACTTCGGCAACTACCTGTTGCTGCCCACCCCCCCAAGCGATCGTGACAAGGGCTGGCTCGAGGCCAGTTTCGACAGGCTGATTGGCTGGGATCCCCGTATCCGCCACCGCACCTTCCAGTGGCCCCTCGCCGCAGGCCAGAACAGCCGGGTCGCCGGGTTCGTGGCGGCTGGATACCAATACATGGAGTGCGTAGTACTGGCGCTGGGTGCAATGGAGTGGCAAGCTCCCACCGGCAGCGACCTGGCCCCGGCTCGCCCGTTCACCGCGGCGGACTGGGATCAGTGGCTCGCCTTCGAGCTGGCAGAGCGGGATCCCGCCCATTCGGAGGAGCGCTATCTTCCCTACCTCTTGTCACGCCGCCAGCTCTATCAGGCCATGATCGATGACGGGCTCGGACAGTGGTGGGGGTTATGGCACCAGGATCAACTGGTTGCCAGCTGCGGACTCTTCTTCACCGGCACCCTGGGACGCTTTCAACTGGTGCACACGCACGCAGAGTGGCGAAACCGGGGGCTCTGTCGTCTGTTGCTGAGCCAGGTCGCACGCCAGGGACTGGCACGGGCCAGTTCGCTCATCATAGTGGCAGACGAGCACTATCACGCCCAGCGGGTCTATCGCACTCTGGGTTTCGTGCCGGTGGCCCGTATCGGCAGCCTGTGCCGCTGGCCACGGGAATGACAGGTCATCACGCAGATGCAAAACGGGAGGCCAAGGCCTCCCGTTCTTCATGGTGAACCATCAGGGTTGTGCCCCCTCCAGTTCACTGGCGAGCGCCTCCTCCACTTCTGCAGGAGGCGCTGGAGCGACGGCTCCGGACACCGGTTCTGACGGAGGCTGGGTCGCGCTTGCTCCGGAGGGCGCTTGTCCATCCGGCACCACAGGCGCAGCAGGTTCGGTCCCGATGGCACCCGACACAGGGACGGTAGACACGCTCGCCTCACACTGACACTCTTGTCCCTTGCCCTGGTTGCCCTGATGGGGGGCATACCACCCTTTCAACCCCTGTTCCAGGCGATCGGCCGCCGCCTTGGGTGCCACGGTTCCCAGCAATACCTGCTGGCTCACCTCGGCCAGTTCATCCCCGAGCTTGGGAGTGCCGCGGGAGAGGATCTGGGTGGCAACCCGGATGGTGGAATCGCACTGATCCCGCCACTCCATCATCTCTCTGGCCGCCGGATTGGTGGCTTCAAAGAAGTGGTTGGAGAGCGAGAAGAAGCCGGGCAGCGAGTTGGTATAGAGCTCGGCAAACTGGGGAGTGGTCAGCCATTGCAGGAAGGTCATGGCGGCCTCCTTGTTCTTGCTGGCCGGATTCATCCCCATACCGATATCGGTGTGATCGGTGAAGAAACAGCCATCCCCCTGCTTTGCCACGGGCGGGCGCATGACACCGAAGTCCACCTTGCCGGTGAAGGGGGCGATCTCCCAGGATCCCGCCGCATAGAAGGCAGCCTTGCCCGAGGTGAACAGCTCGTTGGTGGTGGCGTAGTCGCGGCTCTCACCCCCCTCCCCCAGGTAGTCACGCCAGCGGGCCAGCTCCTCGAACACCTTGACGTATTGCGGGTTGTTGAAGCGCTCCTGGCCCCCGATCAACGCCAATCGACCATCCTCCCCCTTCCAGTAGTTGGGGCCTATGTTCTGGAAACCGAGCTCGGAGGCAACCCAGCTCTCCGAGCCGCTCACGGCGAGGGGAACATAGCGACCATCCGCCTTCACCTTGTCCAGGGCCGCGAAGAATGCCTCGCGGGTCTGGGGTACCGTCAGCCCCAGCTCACTGAATATCTTCTTGTTGTAGAAGAAGCCGTGAATCACCGATGCCATGGGTACGCAGAAAGTCTGGGCGCCACTGTCGGTCTGCCAGGGGGATTGGGCAAAGCTCGGGAAGTTCTCCATCCCCGCCATCTCGCTCAGCTCCACCAGATGGCCCGCCTTGAACAGGGCCAGGGAGTCGTCAAACGGGCGGCAGGTGATGAGATCCCCCGCCTTGCCCGCCTTGAGGCTGGCCCAGAGGGTCGGCATGTACTCGACGTTCTGCACCCCGTTGAATTTCACCTGAATACCCGGGTGGGCGGCCTCGAAAGCAGGAATGATCTTCTGTTCCCACAAGGCCTTGTCATCTATGCGCCAGCTCTCTATCACCAGCTCGCTGGCCATCAGCTGGCCACACAACAGGAGACTCAGGGCCCCGATCCACTTGTTAGCCATAAGTCCTCCTATACCTTGAAATGGGCGATCAATTGCTGCTGCTTGGCGACCAGATCCGCCAGCACCTCACTGCTGCTGGCCGATTCCCGTGCCTCCCGCTCGGTCTCGTAAGCCACATCCGCAATGCCAGCGACATGACGGGCAACCCCCTGACTCACGGAGATCTGTTCCTGGGCGGCATGAGCCACCTGATCCGCCATCGCCTTGATGGCACTCATCCGCTCGGCAATGGATTGCAGCGCCTCGTCCATCACCCGGGTCTGGGCCACGCAATCCTGGGTCTGCTCCTGGCTGCGTGCCATCACGGCCACCACGTGCTTGCTGGAACTTTGCAGGTTCTCGATCATGGCCTGGATCTCCTCGGTCGAGGTCTGGGTCCGGTTCGCCAGTGCCCGCACCTCGTCCGCCACCACCGCGAAGCCGCGACCGGCGTCCCCCGCCCGGGCCGCCTCGATGGCCGCGTTCAGCGCCAGCAGGTTGGTCTGCTCGGCGATGCTGCGGATCACGTCGAGGATGCTGCCGATGTTGTCGCTGAATTCCCCCAGCTTGTGGGTGATGCCGACCGCCTCTTCCATGGCACCCGCCAGTTGTTCGGTGATCTGGCGCGTAGTCGCCACCTGTTTGCGTCCGGCGCGGGCCTCTTCGTCCGCCAGGTCCACCTCGCGCTTGGTGCCATCGGTGGAACGCGCCACCTCGGTCGCACTCACCTCCAGCTCGGTGATGGCGGCAGCCACCTGATCGGTCTGGCTCTTCTGATCCTGTACCCGTGACATGGCCCGCTCGCTTATCTCGGCGGCGCGGCTCGCCTCGTCCACCAGATGGCGCGAGCCGGCATTGATCTGGGCGAGCAGCTCACCAGTCTTGTCTGCCAGGGTATTGATGGAGCGGGTCAGGCTGCCAAACTCGCAGCGGCTCTGGTAGTCGATGCGCCGGGTCATGTCACCCGTGGCCATGCGATCCAGCTCCCGATCGATGAGTTGCAGCGGACGCTGGATGCTGCGGGCCGTGGTGTAACCGATGAGGAGCGCGGCGGCCGCGGAGATGGCAGACACGATCAGGATCCAGGCGCTGGCGCTGCTGACGGCGTCATCCGCCCCGACCCGGCTCGCGCTGGCAATGCTGCCCGCCGATTTGGCCATCTCGTCCAGCAGCGCCAGGCTGTTGACCAGACAGGTGTCGAGCCGCTGGTTCAGGGACTGCAGCGAGGCCGCCAGTTGCTGGCCATTGCGCATGGTCGCCAGCAACCCTTTCGGGCCGAGGGCCAGCTCCTGCATCCGATCGAGGTTGACGATGAAACGCTGCCTCACGTCATCGGGCACCTGCACCCGTTCGAGCCGTTTGCGTGCCATCTCGATATCCTTGCCGAGCACCTTCTCCAATTCATTGAGATCGGTCTTGGCATCGGCCCGGCGGATGTTTTTTAGATCCCGGGCAATGCCGGAGGTGATGAGTTCGGCCTTGTTGCGCATGGAGCGTTTGCTCGCGGTCTGCTGCAGCAACAGATCGGCGGCCCACTGGTAGGTATCTTCCAGCCGGATGAACGCCAGCTCCAGTTCATGGCGCCGATCGAGTGCGGCCACCCACTGACCGTGCTGGGTCAGCACCTGATCCGCCAACCCGTAGAACTCGCGGGTCGCCCCGTCGACCTGGCGGAACCGCTCGCTCGCCTCCGCCACCCCGTCAAACCGGGCCATCTCCTTGCTCTGGGCCAGGAAACGCTCCTGCTGCGCCTTGAACTGGCTGGCCAGTTGCGGCAACTGGGCCGCCTCCTCGCTGGTTCTGTAGGTGAGCACCCAGCGGTTGCTGTCCTGCAGTGCGCCCTTGAGCCCGGCGACCGCGATCACCAGGGGGGTGGCACGATCAGAAACCTGGGAGAGCCCCTCGTTGATCCCCCGGATCTTCAAGATACTGATGAAGCCGAGCAGAACCAGCAACAACAGCATCAGCACGAAGCCGGCGATGATCCGCTGCACAATAGATAAACCCATGGAGGTATCCTCACTCGTTGGGGAAAGGGGTGAATGCCGAGGTTATCGGCAGCGGGGTGCAATGGAATAGCGGTTCGTGACGCGATGGCGGGCCAGATCACAGTTGGCGTGACATGGCAGGCAGAAAAGGGCCCGAACAGAGCCGGGCCAAAGAGACATGCTTGTTGTCATGGCCGTGCACCGGCCACGTTTGTCATCAGAAGCGGTAACCGACGCCGAACATGAAGGCCACCGGATCGATGGAGGTGTTGATGGTGCCCACGGCGGTATGCACATCGGTATCGATGTCGATGAGCCAGGCAGAGGCGTTGACGAACCAGCGGTCATTGATCGCCATGTCCAGGCCCACCTGACCCGCCATCCCCCAGGAGGAGTCCACGCTCACATCCGTCCCGGCCAGGGCACCGCGCCCTTCCTCGTCGAAGAAGGTGGTGTAGTTGATACCGGCACCCACATAGGGGCGCACCTTGCTGTTGGCATCACCGAAGTAGTACTGCGCCATCAGGGTCGGCGGCAGGTGTTTGACCTTGGCGACCTCACCCAGGCCGGCAGTCGACACCGAGTGGGAGAAGGGGGTCGCGGCCAGCAGCTCGACACCCCAGTTGTCCGTCAACATGTAGGAGAGGGTCAGGCCAAGCTGCATGTTGCTGTCGATCTCCAGCTCGCCCGTCCCCAGCACGTTGTCACTGCTGGTCTGGGGAGAGACGAACGCCAGGCCACCACGGACCAGGATGTCACCGGCCTGATGTGCCATGGCGACGGGGGAAGCAAAAGCGGCTGCGATTAACAGAGGAAGGATCTTTTTCATCACATTATTCCTTTTTTGTTTTCTTTCTATGTTGCAAGCCCGAAAACTATAAAAGGATGTGAATGGCCGGTTATTGATTTAGCTCAATAGTTATCAAGAAATAGATAGATGTACACGGCAGCTTTGATTGGACAATCAAACCGCAGATGAAAATAAAAAGTCATTCAAATACATGATGATGCTTTAAATTACTGCATCAGCATGAAATGTAAAATACCAATTAAATACACCTTAAACATCTTCATATCACCTTTCAATTGTTGTTTAATTATGCCCCGGGGCGTATTTTATTAATGCGATGTAACCATGCTGTAATTTGAATTTTATGAAACCACAGACACGCAAAGACAAAATTCTCGGCATCCTTGCCGCCATCTGGGGGATAGGTTCCTTCCTCTTCATTCTGCTGGGTTTCCTGTTCGCCCTCGCCTTCCTGATGCTGACACACTGAGTCTGCCGGACGAGTCCCTCTTTTCTCCCTCTCATCCCTGGCCGGGCGCCAGACCGGCGCACCTCGCCCACCGGCCAACAAAAAAGGGGCCTTGGCCCCTTTTTCTCGAGTGACGCTTATTTCTCCAGTAGAGGAGCGAGGAAGCGCGCCGTGTGGGACTCCTTGCAACGGCTCATCTCCTCAGGCGTACCCGTCACCAGAATACGGCCACCACCAGCACCCCCTTCCGGGCCCAGATCGACGATCCAGTCGGCGGTTTTGATGACGTCCAGGTTGTGCTCGATGATGACGATGGTGTTGCCCCGATCCCGCAGCTGGTGCAGTACCTTGAGCAACTGTTGGATATCGTGGAAGTGCAGCCCGGTGGTCGGTTCGTCCAGGATGTAGAGGGTCTGGCCGGTGTCCCGCTTGGAGAGCTCCCGCGCCAGCTTGACCCGCTGCGCCTCGCCGCCAGAGAGCGTGGTAGCGGACTGACCGAGCCGGATGTAGGAGAGGCCCACGTCCATCAGGGTCTGCAGCTTGCGCGCCACCGCCGGTACCGGATCGAAGAAGGCACGGGCATCTTCCACCGTCATCTCGAGGATTTCGTGGATGTTCTTGCCCTTGTACTTCACCTCCAGGGTCTCGCGGTTGTAGCGCTTGCCCTTGCAGACGTCGCACGGCACGTAGACGTCCGGCAGGAAGTGCATCTCCACCTTGATGACCCCGTCCCCCTGGCACGCCTCGCAGCGGCCCCCTTTCACGTTGAAGGAGAAGCGGCCCGGCTGATAGCCGCGTGAACGCGCCTCTTGGGTGCCGGAGAGCAACTCGCGGATCGGAGTGAACAAACCGGTATAGGTGGCCGGGTTGGAGCGCGGGGTGCGGCCGATGGGGCTCTGGTCGATATCCACCACCTTGTCCAGATGCTCCAGCCCCTCGACGCTGCGATAGGGAGCCGGGGTGGACTCGGTGGCCTTGTTGAGCTCGCGGTGGGCGATGCGGAACAGGGTGTCATTGATCAGGGTCGACTTGCCGGAACCGGAGACGCCGGTGACGCAGGTCATCACTCCGATGGGCAGATCCAGGTTGACGTTGCGCAGATTGTTGCCGCTCGCCCCTTTCAATTTCAGCCACTTGCCAGTGAGCGGGGTGCGCTCGACCGGGATGGCGATCTGCTTGCGGCCGGAGAGGTAGTCACCGGTCAGGGATTCGGGGTTCGCGATGATCTCCTCCGGCGTCCCCTGGGCAACGATGGCCCCGCCGTGCACGCCAGCCCCCGGGCCGATGTCTAGCACGTGGTCGGCTAGGCGAATGGCGTCCTCGTCGTGCTCCACCACGATCACGGTGTTGCCGAGATCGCGCAGGTGGGTCAGGGTCTTGAGCAGGCGCTCGTTGTCCCGCTGGTGCAGGCCGATGGAAGGCTCGTCCAGCACGTACATGACCCCCACCAGGCCAGCCCCGATCTGGCTGGCCAGCCGGATCCGCTGCGCCTCGCCACCGGAGAGGGTCTCGGCGCTGCGCGACAGGCTCAGATAGTTGAGGCCGACGTTCACCAGGAAGCCGAGCCGCTCGACGATCTCCTTGAGGATCTTGTCCGCTATCTGGGCACGCTGACCGGACAGGTTCAACCCTTCGAAGAAGGCCAGGGCATCACCGATGGACTGCTCGGCGATGGCGGGCAGGTTGCGATTGTCCACGAAGACGTGGCGGGCTTCTTCCCGCAGTCGGCTGCCACCGCAACTGGTACAGGACTTGTTGGCGATGTATTTGGCCAGCTCTTCCCGCACCGCGTTGGATTCGGTCTCCCGGTAGCGGCGCTCCATGTTGTGCAGGATCCCCTCGAACGGGTGCTTGCGTACCACCACGTCGCCACGGTCATTCATGTAGCGGAACTCGATCTCGGTGCGCCCGGAACCGCGCAGGATCACCTCCTGGGTCTTGAGCGGCAGATCCTCCCAGGGGGTCTCCAGGTCGAACTTGTAGTGATCGGCCAGGGATTTGAGCATCTGGAAGTAGTAGAAGCTGCGCTTGTCCCAACCACGGATGGCGCCGCCAGCCAGGCTCTGGCCCGGATCATGGATGAGCTTGGCGGGATCGAAATACTGCTGCACCCCGAGACCGTCACAGGTGGGACAGGCCCCCGCCGGGTTGTTGAAGGAGAAGATCCGGGGCTCCAGCTCCGACATGGAGTAACCGCACTCGGGGCAGGCGAAGTTGGCGGAGAAGGTCATGGGGGCAACCCCATCCTCCCCGTCCATCGGCACCACCAGCACGATGCCGCCGGAGAGAGTCAGCGCCGTTTCGAACGATTCGGCCAGGCGCAGGGCCAGGTCATCGCGCACCTTGAAGCGATCCACCACCACCTCGATGGTGTGCTTCTTGTGCAGCTCCAGGGCGGGAGGATCCGACAGATCGCACACCTCGCCGTCGATGCGGGCGCGGATGTAACCCTGGGCCGCCAGGTTCTCCAGCAGCTTGGTGTGCTCCCCCTTGCGGTTGCGCACCACGGGGGCCAGCAGCATCAGCTTGGCGCCTTCGGGCTGGGCCAGCACCTGATCCACCATCTGGCTGATGGTCTGGGCCGCGAGCGGAATGGCGTGGGTCGGGCAGCGTGGCTCCCCGACCCGGGCGAACAGCAGCCGCAGGTAGTCGTAAATCTCGGTGATGGTGCCGACGGTCGAGCGCGGGTTGTGGGAGGTGGACTTCTGCTCGATGGAGATGGCAGGCGACAGCCCCTCGATGTGGTCCACGTCCGGCTTCTCCATCAGGGAGAGGAACTGGCGGGCATAGGCGGAGAGCGACTCCACATAGCGGCGCTGCCCCTCGGCATAGAGTGTATCGAACGCCAGGGAGGATTTGCCCGAACCGGACAGGCCGGTGACCACGATCAGCTTGTCACGTGGCAGGATCAGGTTGATGTTCTTGAGGTTGTGGGTGCGGGCACCCCGGATCACGATTTTTTCCATCTTGTTGCGCGCTCGATACGGGAACCAGAGCGGGCCAGTATGGCATAGAGACTACTGGATGAATAGACAGTCTTTCCTTCCGTGCCCCCTTCCTCAGAGATACTCCTTGGCCCAGCTCACCGCCTGCAACCGGTTCTTGACGTTCAGCTTCTTGAAGACGTTGTAGAGATGGGATTTGACGGTGTGTTCACTCACGAACAGGCTGTCGGCGATCTCGGTGTTGGAGGCCCCCGTCATCAGGTGACGCACGATCTCCTGCTCGCGGGCGGTCAGCAGCGTCTGCTGACGCTGAGGTTGCCCGCTCCCCTTGCGGTAGTAGTC
This sequence comes from Aeromonas sp. FDAARGOS 1418, assembly GCF_019048585.1. Lineage (NCBI taxonomy): Bacteria > Pseudomonadati > Pseudomonadota > Gammaproteobacteria > Aeromonadales > Aeromonadaceae > Aeromonas > Aeromonas sp. FDAARGOS 1418. The sequence continues at coordinate 417,048 of NZ_CP077387.1, forward strand.
CACCAGGTCGCACAGCAGGTGGCGCGGGATCCAGTACTCCCCCTGCAACACCTTGCGGATGCCGAAGACCAGCCTGTCCAGCGTGTCCTGACGAAAGAAGAGCCCGCTGGTATGGGGCCACATCAGCAGCAGCTCTTTGTTGGTGCTGGTCGGGGCATTGAGCAACACGGCACTGGCCTCGCCAAAGCGCTGGCAGATGGCATTGCTCCAAAGCTCCTGCTGGGTCGACTTGAGGTAGTCCAGATCGATCAGCAGCAAGGTTTTGGGGGCGCCCTCTGCAACGTCTGGCAGGTCATTCAGCTCCCCCACCAGCAAGATGGGCAGACCAAGCTCTTCACTGAGGTGACGCTGGAAACGGGAGGCTTGTGCGTTATTTTCGGTGATCAGCACCAGGAGGGTGTCGGGCGTCATCAAGAGAACTTCCTTGCACATTCGAGTCGGGGCTTTTTGGCAAGGAAGAGTACCAATCCCCCTCCTGGCTGCAGCATTAAAAAAGTATTAGACGCATCGGTGGCTCCTTTGAAGCCCAGCAATTTTCCAGCCAATACAATTGGCTAGCACGCCCCCCCCATTTGGGGGGTCAAGTAGTGCCGGTGCGCACCATAACAGCTCCGCCCTCTTCACGCAGCCTGCCCCAGCCGCCTCCCCTTGCTGGTGACACCTTACCTCGGGTAAGTTACTCAGGCTGTGGCGATCCATTGACGCCACAGTGGCAGGGAAGATGTGCGCTCATGCCCGCCAACTGGTACTATGGCGGCCAAACGCTGCGGCCGATCCATGACGCCTCTGCCGGCAAGCTCCGGCGCAGCCAGGACACTGATAGAGAGATGACACCCGTCCAGGGCGCGCATCTCGTTGCAAACAAACGTATTATTGAATGGGCCCAGGCATCTGGCCTGGCCGGTATACATAAGGGTGGAAGAGAGATTATGGCCAGTCGAGGCATCAACAAAGTCATTCTGATCGGTAACCTGGGGCAAGACCCGGAAGTGCGCTACATGCCGAGCGGCGGTGCCGTGACTAACATCACCCTGGCCACCTCCGATACCTGGCGCGACAAGCAGACCGGTGAGCAGAAAGAGCGCACCGAATGGCACCGTGTCGTCTTCATGGGCAAGCTGGCCGAAGTGGCCGGCGAGTACCTGAAGAAGGGCTCCCAGGTCTATGTGGAAGGCAAGCTCCAGACCCGCAAATGGCAGGATCAGAGCGGCCAGGAGCGCTACACCACCGAGGTGCTGGTCGACAGCTTCACCGGTGTGATGCAGATGCTGGGTGGCCGTCCGCAGGGCGGTGGCCAGGGCATGGGCGGCCAATCATCCCAGGGCAACTGGGGCCAGCCGCAACAGGCTGCACCGCAACAGAACATGCAACGTCCTGCTGCCCCGCAGCAGAACATGCAACCGCAAGGCGGTTACGGCCGTCCGGCCCAGCAGCCGCAATCTGCCCCGCCGGTCTACAACGAACCGCCGATGGATTTCGACGACGATATTCCGTTCTGATCCCCTGCGGCAGGCCCTGATTCATCAGGGCCTTTTTTTACCTGTTTCTGACGCATTCACCTCCCCCGACGACCATGTTGCTGCCACTTTCCCCCGCTTTACGTCCCCTTCGTCCAGGCTTGTGGCTATCATCGAGACGATTTCTCCCTTCGGGAACCTGCATGAACTACTTGAGCCGTCTGCTGTGCCTCGCCCTGCTGATGTTCGGCGGCCACCTTGCCGCGGAGCCGCTGCGGGTGGGAGTCAGCTTTGCCATTCCTCCCTATGTCATCAGCCACGAAGACAGGGGCATCGAACTCGATCTCATGCGAGAGGCCTTCGCAGGCAGCCCCCATGAGCTGCAGGTCGTCTATCTTCCCCTGGAGCGCACCTTCAGGATGCTGGAGGAAGGCAAGCTGGACGCCATCATCAACATCAAACCCGGCATGCTGGAAAGCGCCTACCTCTCACAGCCGGTGATCACCTTCCACAACCGTGTCTTTACCCTGGCGCCGACGGCAGTCCACACCATGAAGGATTTGCAGACCCTGCGAGTCAGTGCCTTCCAGCGTGCACGACAAATCCTGGGAACGACCTTCTCCGACATCGTCGACCAGAATCCCCGTTATGAAGAGGTGGCGAGGCAGGAGGGACAGGTACAGCGGCTCCTGCTCGGGCGCACCGATGCCGTGATCCTGGAACAGCGGGTGTTCTACTACTATCTGGCGCAGTTGCTCGGGGATGACCAGGAGGGCGACCGCTATCCCAAGGACAAGGTCAGACAGCACGACCTCTTCCCCCCGACTCACTACCACTTCGCCTTTCGCGAGGCGGGCCACCGACAATGGTTCGACAGACAGCTCGCCAAGATGAAGGCGGACGGGCGCTATGAACGGATCTTTGCCGCCTATGGCACCACCTCTACTGCCGGAGACAAAAAAGCCAGCCCATGATGGACTGGCTTGATACCGGCTCCGGGGAGTCGCAGTGGATGGAGCGTTACTTCATCGCGCTGCCGTTTTTCAGCTCTGCTTTCTGACGTTTGGCTTCGCGTTTCTCTTTCAGTGACATCTGCGGTTTTTTCTTGGCATCTTTGCCGTGATGCTGTTCTTTGTTGCTCATCATCAGACTCCAAAAAGGTTACCTGGACAGTTGGAACGGGTGTTCCAGCATGTCAGCCGAATCGTGGATTTCAGTACGCCAACAGTGACGATCGGGGATCGCACTGGCCTCAGCATACTCCCAATCTTCCGCCGGGATCCAGCCTCCCGGCAGCGCCTGTCAGCCAGGCGTTCCCGTCGCGTGCTCCCCCGGGAAATGACGACCGGGCGACACTTTTGGCATCCGGGGACGGATGGTCAGCCTGTCTCCGGTGGATGTGTGTTAGGGTGGGCATTCAACGATCGCAGGAGCGCGTCATGAAGAAGCTGGAAATGAAGGATCTGACCGAGGCCGAGAAAGCCGAGATTGCCCTGCTGGTGCAAAAGGCCCAGGCCAATGCCGATCACACCCTGACCAACGGGGAGCGCAACAAGATCCGTGAGGCAGGACGCCAGAAGATCGCCGCCGATCGCGCCCAGGCCGCCAAGGCGGCTTCCGCACTGGCGCGGGAGAAAGCCAAAGAGCGAGCCAGTGCCCAAGTACTGCCCGACACCTTCAGCTGGTCCGATTCCGTCAGCAACAAATACCGTGGCAGACGGTAACGGCAGCATGAATGCTCGCAGATGACGCTGCTGCAAAAAAGGGGGCTGGCAGAGCGTCATGTCATCCCCCTGAAAAGGGCAGCAGGAGGCCCCTGCCAGCTGATGCACACCCGGATAAAACGCCTATCCAGCCATCACTGACTGAAACGAATACCAAGATAAAGATTGCCATGACAGGGTGTGCGTGTTCTAATCGTTTTCGATGGTTCGGTAGTTCAGACCTGATTATGTTAGGCAGTCATCTTAAAGCAGTGATTTGTGCAGGCAGTTATCCACGATAATTCTTGCCAGATAATTCTCCTTCTTTAGTGCTCCCCATACGTATTTCTGACGAAAAATCATGGATTGCCGCTCCGGTGGCGTTTCACTAATCACTACTCAAGGAAATTATCATGTCCAAAATGACTGGTACCGTAAAATTCTTCAACGCCGAGAAAGGCTTCGGTTTCATCTCCCCGGCTGACGGCAGTAAAGACGTGTTCGTTCACTTCTCCGCCATCCAGTCCAACGGTTTCAAAACCCTGGAAGAAGGTCAGCGCGTTGAGTTCACCATCGAGCAAGGCCAGAAAGGCCCGGCTGCTGCGAACGTCGTTCCGCAGTAATTCAAGCCGGAGCACCTTCCCCTCTTTGGGCAAGGGCCTCAGCAAGAATTGAAAAAACCCGCTTCGGCGGGTTTTTTGTTGCCCGTTTCCGGGTGGCCGACCTGTTGCCCTGCTTCCCTCTCGCCACGGGCAGCAAAAAGGGCACCCTGGTGGTGCCCCATTTCCTGGTCAGGTTCCTTACAGGGGCAGGCTGATCCGCGCTTCCAGCCCCCCCTCCTGGCGATTGTGAAGGCTGAGCTCACCGCCGTGCTGGTGCACCAGGGTGCGGGCGATGGCGAGCCCCAGTCCCACGCTGCCAGACTCGGTGTTGCGGGCTTCATCCAGGCGCACGAAGGGCTTGAACACCTCCTCCAGCTGGCTCTCCGCAATCCCCGGCCCCTGATCGCGAACCAGGATCAGCAACTCGCCGTCACCGCGCACCAGCGAAACCTCGGCCCCCCCTGCGTACTTGATGGCGTTGCCGATGAGGTTTTGCAGTACCCGGCGCAAGGTGTTGGCCCGGCAGGCGTAAACCTGCTTGCCCTCGGCCAGGCAGGTGACGGGCTGGCCCATGTCGGCATAGTCGTCACACAGGCTCTCCAGCAGGCTGACCAGATCCAGCTCCCGGGTCGCCTCCTGCTGCCCCTCCTCCCGGGCAAAGCTCAGGGTCGCCGCCAGCATCTGCTCCATCTGCTGCAGGGTCTGCTGGAAGCGCTCCTTGTCTTCCCCGTCCGCCAGAAACTCGCTGCGCAGCCGCAGGCTGGTGATGGGGGTGCGCAGGTCGTGGGAGATGGCGGCCAGCATCCGGGTTCTGTCCTGCACGAAGCGATCGAGCCGGGTGTGCATCCGGTTGAAGGCCTGGATGGACTCGCGGATCTCGGTGGGCCCCTCCTCGCGCAGGGGCTCGATGTCCTCACCACGCCCCAGCCTGTCGGCGTTGGCCGCCAGTTGCTTGAGGGGACGGGTCGCCCGGCGGAACAGCCAGATCATCAGGCCGATCACCAGGCTCGCCACCAGCAGCAGGTTGAGGGTGGTCTGCCAGGACCAGCTCGCCGTCTCCTTGTCCACCAGGGAGCTGAACTGGAGCCAGCCGCCGTTGGGCAGTTCGATGGAGCCGTAGAGCCGCATGTCCTGGGGCGGCGGCATGCCGTTGCGATCCTTCATCATGCGGTTGTGGTGCTGCCAGGCCCGGCTGCGCTGGATGTCCTGCTTCAGCTCGGCGCTGATCTCAACCGCCAGGGAGGATGGATAGCCGAGCTTGGCCCGCACCAGCTTCTCGAAGCGGGGGCTGCGGTTGTCCGGCTGCAACGGCTCGTCGGCCAGACGCAGCAGCAGGGTCTCGCTGCGGCTCGCCTTGAGGATCTCGTGATAGAGGGAAGGAGGAGAGAGGGAGAGCAGGCGCACCACGGAGATGATCCGCTGCATGGCGTTGCGGCTGTTGACGTAACCGAGGGCCTCCTCCCTGTCCGAACGGTAGATCTGGATACTGAGCAACTGGATCAACACCAGCCCCGCCAGGGCCACCAGCACTATCTGGCCGGTCAACCCCTTGGGCAGCAGCCTGGCGAAGACGCGCTTGATCATGTCGGCCTCACTCCTGGGTCACGTCGGCGGCGAACAGGTAACCGCCACCCCAGATGGTCTTGATGAGCTCGGGATTCTTGGGATCCCGCTCCAGCTTGCGCCGCAATCGGCTCACCAGGGTATCGATGGCGCGATCGAAGGCCACCGCCTCCCGGCCACGGGCCAGATCCAGCAACTGATCCCGGCTCAGCACCCGCTGGGGCCGCTCCAGAAACACCTTGAGCAGATCGAACTCGGCGGTGGAGAGGCTCATCCCCACCCCCTCCTCGTCCACCAGCTCGCGGCGATTGACGTCGAGCAGCCAGCGATCGAAGCGCAGATCCCGGGTCAGGGTCTCCGGCACGGGCAGGCTCTCCGCCTGGGTGCGGCGCATCACCGCCTTGATGCGGGCCAGCAGCTCCCGCGGGTTGAACGGCTTGGAGAGGTAGTCGTCCGCCCCCATCTCCAGGCCGATGATGCGGTCCGTCTCCTCCCCCATTGCGGTCAGCATGATGATCGGCAGGCGGGATTTGACCCTGAGCTCGCGGCACAGGGTGAGGCCATCCTCCCCCGGCATCATCAGATCCAGCACCAGCAGGTCGAACTCCCGCTCATCCAGCAGCCGTTTCATCTCCTTGCCATCGCGGGCGCAACTGACGCGCATGCCATGCTGCTCCAGAAAGCGCTTGAGCAGATCGCGGATCTCGCTGTGGTCATCGACCACCAGAATGTGAGGGCTGCCTTGGTTCATCATCATCTCTCCGTTATCGGGCTGGGGCGATTATACGAAAATCAACCGGGCGGGTTGTGTCAAAGTGTGCCAGCACGCCCCTGTGCCACACTCTGCTACAAAATAGGCCTCTACTGGCAAATTTCAGACACTTCCACGGTGTTTACTGGATACCAAGGCGAAAGAGCCTCTACCCGTACACATCCGACAGGAGTTACCCATGAAAAAGCTGACCAAGACCCTGCTGACCGCCACCCTGATCCTCGGCCTGCCGCTGGGCGCCTATGCCGCCAGCGAGGCGGTCTCCACCGCGCAACCGACCCAGGCCACGGCGACCGGTTGCCCCATGGACGGTACCGGCATGATGGGCGGCAAGCATCATGGCGGCCGCCACGACAAGATGGCCCGCATGAAGAACATGACCCCGGAACAGATCCAGGCCCATCTGCAACAGCGCTACGACAAGATTGAAGATCCGGCCAAGAAGGCCGAGTTCGTGAAGAACCTCGGGCTGCGTGCCGACGGCATGATCAAGCACGCCGAGGTGATGAAGCAGTTCGCAGAAGCAAACCAGTAAATCGAAGTAATGAAGCCGTTTGCCGAAGCAGACCAGTAAGTCGAGATGATCAAGCTGTTCGCAGAAGCAAATCAGTAAGTCGAAGTGATGAAGCGGTTTGCCGAAGCAGACCAGTGATCCGGCGGGGCCCTGCCCCGACAACGGCGAAAACGACAGGGTGGCGCAAGCCACCCTTTTTTTGTCTCCCCCCCCCCCAGTTTTTCACCTTTTCCTGCTTGGCCGCATCATGTTATGTGAGCGATAACAAACGTTTCACTTTCGAAATAAATCATAATGGTCCCTCACACAACAGACGCGGGCACGATCCCGGGCACAGTGGACAGGAGTCGTTATGGGATGGAATCTGGGCACAATCAAGGGGCGCTATACCGCCGTTTTTCTGGGCTTCATGGCGCTGGTGTGCGCCCTGACGGTGATCGGCATCCAGATCTGGATCACCCCCGCCCTGCAAAAAGCGGGGGAGGAGAACGTGGCGCTGCGGGTCGGCGAGATAGCGACCGATATCCGTGACCAGCTCAACGGGGTGCAGACCCAGTCGCGCAGCATCACCCAGCTGGTGGCACAACTGCCGAGCGAGCAGATAGATGCCCAGCTCCCGGCCCTCATCGACCAGTACGGCAACGGCATGGTCTTCGGTGGCGGCATCTGGCCCCTGCCGGACAAGCGGGAGGCGGGGCGCGCCAAGTTCAGCACCTTCTTCCACCGGGATGCGTCCAACGCCCTCATTCCCAACACCTATTGGAACTCGGCAGAGGCGCCCAACTATTTCGATCAGCCCTGGCACAAGGCCGGTCAGCAGGCGCCCCGTGGCGTCTGTGCCTGGGCCGCCGCCTACAAGGATGGCGCGAGCCAGCAGCCGAGAACCAACTGCGCCATGGGGATCTACCAGGATGGCGCCCTCTACGGGGTGTCGACCATAGACGTCACCCTGGGCTTCTTCAACGACCTGGTGGCCAAGAAAGAGCAGGAGATCGGCGGTCAGGTGATGATCATCGAGGCTGACGGCAAGATCCTGAGCCGCAACGCCCGTCTGACCGGGGATGTGGTGCTCGGCAACCTCTCCGCCCACGCCGACTATCCCTTCGCCCTCGCCATCAGCGGCCTGCTGGGCCAGGATGCGAGCAAGGGGCAGCTGCGCACCACCTTCCAGGATCAGGGTGAGGAACAGACCCTGCTGATGGAGGCCATCGAAGGGACCCCCTGGTTGCTGGCCGCCGCCCTGCCTACCCGCACCCTGACCCAGGACAGCCGGGATGTGCTCGCCACCCTGGCGAGCATCCAGCTCCCCCTGGCGGGGCTGCTGTTCGTGCTCATGGTGCTGGCCATCAGCCAGCTTGGCAGCCGCCTGCAGACCCTCAAGCTCAACATCGACGCCCTCAGCGCCGGCGACGCCGATCTGACCGCCCGCATCCAGGTCAAGGGGCATGACGAGCTGGACAACATCGCCCTGTCGGTCAACCGCTTCATCGCCTTCCTGCAACAAATGATGGTGCAGGTGACCGCCGCCACCGATCTCATCACCCGCGAGCTGGCCCAGCTCGATCAGCAGACCGGGCAGGCCAGGCGGATCCTGGGAGAACACGCCAGCGAAACCGATCAGGTCGTCACCGCCCTCAACGAACTCAGCTCCACCGCCGACAGCGTTGCCCGCCACGCCAACGACTCCGCCAGCTTCACCGAGGCCGCCAACGGTCAGGCGGCAAGCTCCCGCAAGGTGGTGGGATCGGCCTCCGCCAGCGTGGTGGCCCTCATCGACGAGGTGGATCTCGCCGCCGCCAAGGTGCTGGAGATGCAGGAAGATGCCCAGCAGATCGGCAGCGTGCTCGGGGTGATCGGCGGCATCGCCGCCCAGACCAACCTGCTGGCGCTCAACGCCGCCATCGAGGCGGCCCGGGCCGGTGAACAGGGCCGGGGCTTCGCGGTGGTGGCCGACGAGGTGCGTGCCCTCGCGGCACGCACCCAGAACAGCACCGCCGAAGTGGGCAGCATGTTGTCACGGCTCACCCAGGGGGTCGCCGAGGCCGTGGTCGCCATGGAGCAGACCAAGCGCAGTTGCCAGGCGGCGGCCGACACCACGGGGCAGGTCACCGGCGGCCTCGACACCATGGCCGACGCCGTAGTGCAGATCCACGATCTCAGCAGCCAGATCGCCACCGCTGCCGAGGAACAGAGCCGGGTAACCGAGGAGATCAACCGCAACATGGTGAGCATTCGCGACATGCTGAACCTCCTGGTGGAGAACGGCGGCAACACGGAGCAGAGCGCCGCTACCCTGCTGGGGTCCAACCGCCAGTTGCTGGCTCTGGTACACCGCTTCAAGGTGTGAGCCTGAACACCAGACAGCAAAAAGGGGCCCGCGGGCCCCTTTTTCATTCACCTTGCCAGGACTCAGGCCTTGTTGGCCAGGTTCAGGGTCTTCACGGTCTCGCCTTCGAACTTGATGACCACGTTCTTCTGGGCCACTTCGGAGTCTTTCAGCAGGGACTTGGTGGTCTCGGCCAGCAGCGGGGAGGCCTTGTTCAGAGCGTCCAGGTCATAGGTCCACACTTCCAGACCGGCGTCGGTCTTGGTGCTGGCCGGGGCGCCCAGCTTGTCCTTGATGGCCTGCTTGTTGGAGCCGCCTTCCTTGATGTCCAGGGCCTTCTTGATCGCTTCGTTGGAAGCGGTGTCCATGGCGTTGCCAGCCATCTCTTTGGCGGTGCTGGTGACGCTGCTGGTCACGGTGTCGGTCAGGGAATCCATCAGGCCGGCGTGGGCAACCAGAGGCAGGGCGGTCAGGGCAATCAGCAAGGACTTTTTCATGAAGATACATCTCGCAAGAATGAAAAGAGCGCGCATGAAACCAGCGGGATGAATTGGAGTCAAGAAAATCCCTTGGTCAAGCCGTATTCGGGGGGGAAAAGCCCCGTAGCGGCTCCGACCAGTGCCCTTGTCAGCCGCTGAGCTGGTCCTTGCCCGCCAGCTTGGCCCGGTAGAGCGCCCTGTCGACCCGTGCCATCAGGTGGGACACCTGCTCGTCGGGGTCGGACTCCACCAGCCCGAAACTCAAGGTCACGGGCTCGATCCCCTTGACCCTGGCATGGCTCAGGCGCTGCCTCAGCTTTTCGGCCACCACCCGGGCGTCGGGCAACCGGGTATTGGGAAGCACCAGCATGAACTCGTCACCCCCCCAGCGAGCCAGCAGATCGATCTCGCGGATGCAGCCCCGGGTCAGCTGCACGATATCGATCAGGGTCTGGTCCCCCACCCCGTGGCCATGGCGATCGTTGATCTGCTTGAAGTCGTCCACGTCCATGGCGATCACGGCAAAGGGCTCCTTGAAGCGCTTGGCGCGCTCATGCTCCAGCCGCACCGCCTGCTCCAGCCGATAGCGGCTGGCCGCGCCGGTCAGGGAGTCCGTCTCCGCCAGGCGGCGGTTTTCCTCCACCTGGAACTGCAATGCCTGGTTGAGCCGCTCCAGTTCGGCGGTACGCTGCGCCACCTGCTGCTCCAGGGTGCGGTTTTGCAGCTCCAGCCGGGCGTAGAGTTCCCGCTGGGCGTGGATGTTGCGGTGTGCCCCCACCATCCTGGCGACACTGCCGTCCGGGTTGCGTGCGACGATGCGGCCGCAATCCGCCACCCAGAGGTAATCACCGTTACGGCAACGGCAGCGGTATTCGGCCCGGTAGTCCGCCGCCCGCCCGCTCAGGCAGGCATCGAAGCTCTCCATGACCTGCGCCAGATCGTCCGGGTGGATCAGGTTCTCCCAGGTGAAGACGGTGTTGTCGAGGGAGTGGGGCTCATATCCCAGCATCTGATACCAGCCGGGATAGCGATGGACATAGCCGGTGTTGGCATTCCAGTCCCAGAGACCGTCGCTCACGACCTCCAGCATGCCGCTCATCACGGCCTCGTCGAGGGCCGGTTGCCTTGTCATCTCATTGTCATGCAGCATGAAAACCTTCCTTGTTCTGCTACTCGGCGCCACGGTTCCGCTTGTTGACCTGGCGGGAAAACCGGGCCTGCCGGTCGAGCCTTCAAGGGGGCGACTGGCCTCGACACCCCGTCATGACGGGTTATCGGCCAGGTTGCCCTCTTGTTGAACAACAGTAGCAGCCCGCACACTTTCGAGTCTTGCGCGCCGTCACGCTCCCTTCCGTTCTTCTGCCGGCCAGATTGCACCACGGCGGTGCACACCTTTGGCGCAGCCCTGCCCATATTGGGCAAGCCTCGCTGACCAGGGTTGCGATTAATAAGTAAGTGCATGAATAAAAAGAAAAATACTTTTCTGGCGCAATATTTGCCTTTATCTGGGTGAACCACAAGGATTGGGGATATTGCATGAAATTAATCACCGCCATCATCAAGCCGTTCAAACTCGACGACGTGCGCGAAGCCATCGCCAACCTCGGCGTCGAGGGGCTGACGGTTTCCGAGGTCAAGGGGTTTGGCCGCCAGAAGGGGCACACCGAGCTGTACCGGGGTGCCGAATACCAGGTGGATTTCCTGCCCAAGGTAAAGCTGGAGATCGCCACCCTGGCCGACAACGTCGAGCAGATCATCGAAGCCATCAGCAAGGCTGCCCACACCGGCAAGATAGGTGACGGCAAGATCTTCGTTTATGACCTGCAGGCCGCCGTGCGCATCCGCACCGGCGAGACCGACGCAGACGCCCTTTGATACGACTGGAACTGAGGAATACGACATGGAAGAGTTGATCACATCCGTCAGCGAGCTGCGCTATGCACTCGACACCTTCTACCTGCTGATCTCCGGCGTGCTGGTCATGTGGATGGCCGCCGGGTTCGCCATGCTCGAAGCCGGCCTGGTCCGCGCCAAGAACACCACCGAGATCCTGACCAAGAACATCCTGCTCTATGCCATCGCCTGCATCATGTTCCTGATGGTCGGCTACAACATCATGTACGTGGACAACAGCGCCGGCGGCTGGCTGCCGAGCTTTGGCAGCCTGATGGGCAGCCAGGCGGACGACGCGGGCCACTCCCTGCACTCCGACTTCTTCTTCCAGGTGGTGTTCGTCGCCACCGCCACCTCCATCATCTCAGGTGCGGTGGCAGAGCGGATGAAGCTCTGGTCCTTCCTGCTGTTCTGCGTGGTGATGACCGGCTTCATCTACCCCGTGGAAGGCTACTGGAGCTGGGGCGGCGGCTTCCTGAAAGAGGCGGGCTTCTCCGACTTCGCAGGCTCCGGCATCGTCCACATGGCGGGCGCCGCCGCTGCCCTGGCCGCCGTGCTGCTGCTCGGCCCCCGTCGCGGCAAATATGGCAAGCAAGGGGAGATCTACCCCATCCCCGGCTCCAACCTGCCGCTCGCGACCCTGGGCACCCTGATCCTCTGGATGGGCTGGTTCGGCTTCAACGGTGGCTCCCAACTGGCGCTCTCCAGCACCGCTGACGCCACCGCCATCGGCACCGTGTTCGTCAACACCAACGCCGCCGCAGCCGCCGGTGTGGTCGGCGCCCTGCTGGTCAGCAAGCTCACCTGGGGCAAGGCGGATCTCACCATGATCCTCAACGGCGCCCTCGGCGGTCTGGTCGCCATCACCGCCGACCCGGCCTCCCCCAGCCCGCTGTTCGCCAGCCTGATCGGCGCCCTGGCCGGTGCCCTGGTGGTCTACGCCATCGTCGCCTTCGATCGCCTGAAGATCGATGATCCGGTCGGTGCCATCTCGGTACACGGCGTCTGCGGCCTGTTCGGCCTGATGGTGGTGCCCTTCTCCAACACGAGCGCCACCTTCGGTGCCCAGTTGCTGGGTGCTGCCACCATCTTCGGCTGGGTCTTTGTCGTCTCCCTCGTGGTCTGGAGCCTGCTCAAGGCCACCATGGGCCTGCGGGTCAGCGAAGAGGAAGAGATGATGGGTGTGGATGTCCACGAGTGCGGCATCGATGCCTACCCCGAGTTCGTCAGCGTCAAATCCAGCATCTAACGAGAGAGGTTGAGGACGGGGCCGAAGGGAAACCTTCGGCCCCGTTTTTTGGGGCGGTTCAGCGCCCTTGAAGACAGGATGGTTCGCCTGGCGGTAGTGGCTCGGTGCCAGCCCACCTCAAGCTGCTCAAGGGGGCCGAGGTCAAACACCTGGACGGCCCCCGCTGGACCGGCGACAGCTATTACGAAAGTACCTTCCTCGACCCGGAAGGCAATCGGCTGGAGCTGACCATCTAATGCCTGAACGCTCCCCTCACCCTGCCCTCTCCCAACGGGAGAGGGGATAAAGCGGCACCGGGGATATGATCGCCAGCCATATTGATTCGGTTGAAGGCAAAATAGCCAACCACGTAGGTTCGATTAGCGAAGCGTAATCGGACGGGCGTATTTGCCCCCTTCTCCCCTTGCGGGAGAAGGGTTGGGGATGAGGGGGAGGAAAAAAGAGATTTCGCGGAAACGTTGGGATTCGCTTCGCTCAACTACAACCTACACAATCGGTAGGCTGGTGCAAAGCCTGCGCAGCCCAACATACGAGATCGGGACTAGGGCGGATCGAAAACTAAACGGTAAGCGCTGGCATTGAAATGTGGCGTCTTGTGCCCTTTGGCAGATATGAACCGTAAGGGAAATATACATTTAATACTTCATCCTGCTTGTATTCTATCAGGCTAAGTCTAACTGTTCTTTGTGGAAGCGTTTCTCTCTGAAAATCTGAAACCAACCCCAATACTTTTAGTAGTGTTAATGCAGGAAATATATCCTTATAGTTAACACCTATTTTTGAAGTTATTTTTGACAAGGTTACTTCTGAATGCTCATCATCATTCCCTCTGATAGCCAGTAAATAGACCACTAGTTTAAGGGCATGCAATTCAACAGGATGGCGGTTCGATATCATTTTAAAAAAATTAATATTCCCACCCTTATCAACAACATCTTTAATAGGGAACTTGCACCACCCAGGATTATTATAATTAGGTATGCTATACCCCCTAACTCTTTTGCCAGTGGCTTCAATTACATTATTAGCTACAAGCCATTTTAACGCCCCGCTAATTACAGTCCGACTTAAGTTAGCGACAGATGACATCTCATCATAAGTTATAACACAGCTATTTTTTTGATTATCACTTGGCGCCAAACGAATGCACATCAATATATATATTTTTATGATGGCAATATTTACTGCAACATTTTTATTAGCATTTAAATCTTTCAACTTTCCACTGGAGATCCATTTTGATGGCATTTTAGCCCATGATAACTGCATTATACTCTCCCCAGTAATAAAGCAACCGCGAGGAAAAAAATAGAAAGACATAATACAAAAAATGACAATGAAGCAGCATTTTTTGACACAAAATCCAGTAACTCAATAACCTTACCCAAAAGATCCATTTAGTACCTACCTATACGCACTGTGGCTCATGTGCAGGCATTATGTAATGCAAGCAGGGGCTTTCCAATAAGGAATTACTAGTCTCTTCTAGAGATAAACAATACATAAAGCACTGATATTAAACATAAAATTACCCTTCATTAGTACATAGGAATACTTCATTAGTACATAGTGAACCCCAGTTACTTACCCTCTGACCGATTAATGAAGCTTCGTTAAAGGGCAGCAAATCCCTTCTCCGCCGCCGCCATCAATCACTCCCCCAACCTCTGTGCCAACCCCGAATACCGCTCGGTCTTTTTCCGTACCGCTTGTGCCAGCAGGGCGCGATCGCCGTAGAGGTCGAGGCGGGCCTTGGCGCGGGTGATGCCGGTGTAGACCAGCTCGCGGGTCAGGAGCGGGCTGGGGCTGTCGGGCAGCACCAGCACGGTATGGGCAAACTCCGAGCCCTGGGATTTGTGGATGGTCATGGCGTAGACCGTCTCATGGGGGGGCAGACGGCTGGGCAGCAGGGCCCGCAAGGTGCCGTCCGGCTGCTCAAACCATACCTTGAGGCGGCCGGTGTCATCGGGCAGGCAGAGCCCCATGTCGCCGTTATAGAGGCCGACCCCGTGGTCGTTGCGCACCACCATCACCGGGCGGCCCGCATACCAGTCGCCGTCACGCTGGATCAGCCCTGCCTTGGCGAGGGCCAGTTCGAGCCGCTCGTTGAGCCCCGTCACCCCGAAGGGGCCGTCCCGCAGGGCGCAGAGGATCTGGAAGCCGTTGAACGCCTTGAACACCGCCGCCGGGTCCTCGCCGGCCCGGGCCGCCTTGAGGTAGCTGCCGTAACCGGCCACTCCCTCGGCAATCAAGCCGTTGTAGGCCTCCCCCGCCCAGGGGTGCAGGCGGATGTCGCCAAATCCTGCGCTCCAAACCGCCTCCACCGCCGCCCCGTCGCCGCTGTTGCAGGCCCGCGCCAACTGGCCGATGCCCGAATGCTGGTCAAAGCGCCAGCTCTTGGAGAGCAAACAGAGGCTGTCGCGTACGCTGGCCCCCGTCGGCGTGCCTTGCAGGCGATAGCCGGTCTGGCGGGAGAGCCAGTGTGCCTGCGCGGGGCTGATGCCCTGTTCGATAAAGCTGCAGATATCCCCGAGCACGGCCCCCGCCTCCACCGAGGCGAGCTGATCCTTGTCGCCGAGCAGGATGAGGCGGGCGTGGCGGGGCAGCGCGTCCAGCAGGCGCGCCATCATGGGCAGGTCCACCATGGAGGCCTCGTCCACCACCAGCAGGTCGAGGTGCAGCGGGTTGCCTCTGTGATGGCGGAACTGGCTGCGCCCGGGGATCACCCCGAGCAGCCGGTGCAGGGTGCCCGCCTCCGTGGGGATGGCCTCCACCCACTCGGGGGGCAAGTCCAGCGCCTGCAGGGCAGCGCCGATACTCTCGGTCAGACGCGCCGCCGCCTTGCCGGTGGGGGCCACCAGCCGGATCGCCGGGGCCTTGCCCCCTTGCAGGCCGGTCTCCACCAGGATGGCGAGGAGCTTGGCCACCGTGGTGGTCTTGCCGGTGCCGGGGCCGCCGGAGATGACCGCGAAGGGGCGTGCCGCCGCCGTGGCCGCCGCCAGCTTCTGGCCGTTGCAGCAGAGCGCCTCGGGCACCAGGGTATCCAGCCGCTCCAGCTCGCTGGCTGCCTGGGCGCTTTTTAGCAGGGTCTCGACGGCGGGCCACTCCACCTCATGGGGGAAGACCAGATCCAGGTACTTCTCCACAAAGGGGCGGACGGAGAAATCCGGCGCGAGGCGGGCCTTGAGCAAGGCCCCGAACACCAGGCCGTAGTCGCGGGCAAAGAGGCGTGACAGGGCCGGGGCAATCTCCGGCCATTCGGCCCGTTCACTCAAGGCGCCAAGGTGGCGGGCCACCCCCAGCTCAAAGTCGTGATAGCGGGTGAGGTAGAGGCGATCCCCCCAGAGTCGCAGGGGCCAGCGGGGGGTCTCTCCCTCCTCCTGTTCGCTCCCCACCAGGGGGCTGGCCGCAAAGAGGGCGGGCCAGCTCGCAGGATCCGCGAGATCCGCCAGCAGATCCCGGCTCTGATCCGGATCCAGCCCGAAGGGGCGCGAGGATCCCTGCCCGTCACCGCTCTGAACGAGCATCGCCAGCGGCAGGCAGACATGGCCGCGCCCCAGCTCATGGCAGGCGAGCGCGGCCCCCAGCACCAGCTCGGGGCTGCCGCCAAGGTCGGCCACCAGCCTGGCAAATTGCAGGTCAAGCTGGCGGATGCGCCCCGCCAGCGCCAAGGCCTTCAGCCGCTCTATCATGGTTTCGCCCTTCATCTCGCCCCTCATGCCTCTGCCTTGTTCGATTTTTCTAAACGATGATCGTCAGACGTCACACCTTTACTAAACAACTCGTCCAGCCCCAGCACCAGTTCCCGGCTGGGCCTGGCATGGAAAATGCCCCCCTGGGGCATGCCGCGCAGGAAGAGATAGAAGACCCCGCCAAAATGCCGGTCGAAATCGTAGCCCGGCAGCCGCAAGGCGAGCAGCCGGTGCAGGGCCAGCGAATAGAGCTGGTATTGCAGATCGTAGCGATGCTCGACCATGGCCCGCTCCAGGGCCGGGCGGCCGTAATCGGCGGGGCTCATGCCAAGGTGGTTCGATTTGTAGTCGAGCAGATACCAGCGCCCCTGCCACTCGAACACCAGGTCGATGAAGCCCTTGAGCATCCCCTGCACGGTGGCAAAACCGAGCGGCTTGCCGCCCCGCGACAGGGGGTCGTGCTGCTGGCAGAGTGCGGTCAGCGCCGGTGCCGTCACCCGCCCCATGGGCAGGAAGAACTCCAGCTCCACCTGTTTGCGCTCGGGGGCCAGATCCCGCAGCCGCACCGGATCCCCAAGGCCGGTCTCAAGGGGAGTATCCAGCACCGCCTCCACCTGCTGTTGCAGCACGGGGGCCCAGCCTTCGTCGAACCCCTCCTGGGTCAGCAGGGCGGCGATGTGCTGTGCCAGCGACTCGCCCCCCGCATGCTCGAAGTCGATGGTCTCGAACAGACTGTGGAGCAGGGTGCCGGGACGCGCCCCCTTGGGGAAGGTGAAGATGGAAGGGGCGGGCGCCTCCTCTTCCTGCACGGTGACGGCTGCCTCGGTGGCCACCTCGTCGTCGAAGCCGGGGTTGGCCAGCACCCCCTTGCCGTGGCCGTTGCCCTGGGCCGCGAGCCCGGAGTAGGAGCTGATCCACCAGTCCCGCTCAAGCTGCCCCTGGAACGTGCGCACGGTGGGCTCCCCCGGCTTCTCCGCCTCGGCGGGCAGCGGGGCCGGGCGGGTGAGCGAGGGCTCACCGACGGCCACCCCCGGCAGGGCCTGGGCCAGGTCGGTGAGGGCGGTCGCCAGTGTCCCGGCGTCCCCCTCCTCCCCCTTTTGCAGCAGGTAGCCGATGGCGGTGCGGTGCAGGTCGGTCTTCTCCGACTTGCCCGCCCCGGAGCGCACCGGCGCCAGCCCGAGCCAGGTGGCATAGACCCCCCGGGTCAGGGCCACGTAGAGCAGGCGCAAGTCTTCGGCGAGGCGCTCCTTGTCGGCCTCGGCCAGGGACTCCTCGGCGCCGGTGAGATCGAGCACGGTGCGATTGCCCGCCTCCCCCGTTTCGTGGAACAGGGGGGTGTCGGCGGCGCGGTGGCTGCAAATGAACGGCAGGAAGACCAGCGGGTACTCCAGCCCCTTGGATTTGTGGATGGTGACGATCTGCACCAGCTTGCGCTCGGACTCCAGGCGAAGTATCTGCTCCCCGTCCTGGCCGTTGGGCTGGCTCACCGCCTCCCCGAGCCAGCGCAGCAGGGCGTACTCCCCGTCCAGCTCGCCGCTCGCCTGTTGCAGCAGCTCGCCGAGATGGAGGAAGTTGGTCAGCCGCCGCTCCCCGTAGGGGCTCGCCAGCAAGGAGGCGGCGAGGTTGCGCCCGTGCATCAGGGCCCGCAGCATGGCCAGCACCCCGTGGCGATGCCAGACCGCGCGGTATCCCATGAACTCCTGCACCGCGCTCTCCCAGGCCCGCTCGTCCGAGGCCAGCGCGTCCAGGGCCCTGGCATCGAGATCGAACAGGCCGGTGGCGAGCGCCGCCCTAAGGCTTCGCTCATCGCTCGGGTTCTGGCAGGCATGCAGGATCAGCAGGATCTCCCGCGCCTCCACCTGGGCCAGCACGCTCTCGCGGTTCGACAGATAGACGGAAGCGATGGCAAGGCGTGCCAGCTCCTGCTGCACCAGCTTGCCCTCGGCGCCGGTGCGCACCAGCACGGCGATATCCCCGGCCCTGACCGGCTCGCTGCCGAGCATCGCCTTGCCCTCCCGGGCCAGCGTGAGCAGGCGATGGATCTCCGCCGCCGTGGCGCGGGCCATCCTGCTCTGGTACTCCCCCTTGTTGAAGGTGGGCTGACCGGTGAGCTGCCAGCAGTGCAGCACGGGGGCGGTCTGCCCCTCGATCAGCAGTGCCCGGCTCTTGCCCTGCGCCTCCACCGGCAGGAAGGGGATGTCCGCCTCGTAGATGAAGGGATCCTTCGCCCGCTCGAACAGGCCGTTGACCGCCGCCACCAGGGCGCGGCTTGAGCGCCAGTTGCGCCCGAGGGTGTAGTGGGCGCTCACATTTCGCCGCGCCTGGATGTAGGTAAAGATGTCGGCGCCACGAAAGCCGTAGATGGCCTGCTTGGGGTCGCCGATCATCAGGAGCGCCGTGTCCTGGTGACCGCCGTAAAGGCGATGGAAGATGCGGTACTGCTGGGGGTCGGTATCCTGGAATTCATCGATCATGGCGACCCGGTAGGTGGCGCGGATGCGCTCGCACAGCCGCTCCCCCAGGCCCGAGCCGAGCGCCCCGTCGAGATCCCGCAGCAGATCGTCGAAGGAGAGCTGATGGGCCTGGCGCTTGCTCTCCTGCATTCGGCTGCGCACCACCCTGGCCGCCCGCTGCAAGACGAGATCCCGGATGCCGGGTCGGCTCGCCAGCAGGGCGTCTATCTCGCCAAAGAGCGGCAGGGTGGGCACCGCTCCCCCCTTCTTGAGGTTCTCCTCCAGCGCCTGCTGGCCGAAGCGCTCCAGCTCCTTGGGCAGGACGTAGCCGCTGGTCTCGTCCTGCGCCCAGTCGCCAATCTTGGCAAGCCAGCCCTCATAGTTCTTGCCGGTGTAACGGCTGATCTGCCCCTCGGTCTGGCTGCGGATCTCGTCCGTCTGCGCCAGCCACCCGGCTTTCACCGCCCCGATGCGGGCCATGGCGACGCTATGCCGCGCCGCCAGGGTCTCGTCCCCCGCCACCGGGCGGATCTCCAGCTCGTCATTGTCGAGCCAGCTCCCCATCTCCCGCAGCAGGGCGGCGGGGCTCGGCCAGAGCCTTCGCACCGCCCGGGCCAGGGGCTGATCCACCGGATAGAACTCGGCGCGCCAGTAGTCACTCACCGCCTGCAGCCGGAGCCGGCTGTCGTCGGTCAAAAATTCGGTTTCAAAGAGGGCGCCCGACTCGAAGGCGTTCTGCCTGAGCATCCGCTGGCAGAAGCCGTGGATGGTGAAGACCGCGGCCTCGTCCATCTGCCGCTCGGCGGCCAGCAGGCGACGGGCCGCCAGATCGTGATCCTCCACCTCCACCAGCAGTTGGGCCAGCAGGGTATCCGTGCTGTGACCGCGCATAAAGGCGAGGCGCGCCTCGTGGATGCGGGCGCGGATCCGCCCCCTCAGTTCGGCGGTGGCCGCCTCGGTAAAGGTCACCACCAGGATCTCGGTCACCGACAGGGGCCGCTCGTGGGCACAGGGCTGACCGGCGTCTCCCCCCTCCTCGCCTGCTTGTTCGATAACCGGGCCGTGGCCCAGCAAGAGGCGCAGATAGAGGCCCGCGATGGTATAGGTCTTGCCGGTCCCGGCGGAGGCCTCGATCAGCCGCTCGCCATAGAGGGGAAAACGCAGGGGATTGAGCGGGTTAGCCATTATTGCAACTCCTCCAGCGCCTGATGGAGCGGGGTCAGGTGTTCACGGGCCAACCCCTGCAACTGGGCCAGCACCTCGTCATCGAGTTCCGGGAAGCAGCGGGCGACATAGACGTCCTGCCCCTCTCCCGTCACCATGTAGCCGCCGTTGAAGCGGGCAAGCGCCGCCTTGTCGGCCTCCTCCGGCTTTGCCGGATCCTTCTCGATCGCCTTGAGCCACTCCCAGGCGGTGCTCGGGAAGAAGGGCAGCGGCCGCTTCATTCCCTGGGTCCAGAGGGCCACCAGGGCCGCCAACCTGGGCCGCGCCTCGTCCACCGCAAGCCTTGGCAGCCGCAGACTCTGTTTGGCATCGAACAGCAGGGTGTCGCCGGGGGCGCTGCTCAATGAGAGGCAAAGGTGCTGGATCCAGGCCAGCAGCAGATCCTTGCCGTTGAAGCTGCCGGGTTTGACCACCAGCGCTCGTCCCTTCTGGGTGTCTATCCAGCCCTGGAGCTGCCCCTGGGCCAGGGCGATGTCGATCTCCACCGCCTGTCTGTCCCCCGTCCAGGGGCGCAGCCGCGCCGCCAGCTTGCCCATCTCGCCGTCGATCTCCTCCAGCAGCAGGCTGCCGAACCACCCTTGCGGCAACAGGCCGGAGAGTTGCAGCCGGTGGCGACGGGCCTCGCTCTCCCCTTCGGTCAGATGGGCATCCAGCAGCAGCGCCTTGAGCTGATAGTGCTGCAGGCCGTCCAGCTCGAAGGGCTCGCTGTCTTCGATGGTCGCCTCCTCCAGCTCGAACCATACCTTGAGGCGGCGGTTGAGGAAGTACCTGGCGGGCTGGCGATAGAAGCGCAGCAGCTCCGCCAGCTCCAGCCCCTGCTCCCTGCCCCACTCCGCAGGCAGGGGCAGATCGCCGCTCTGGAAGTTGGCGGCCCCCCGCTCCGGGCTCAGGGCCGGCAGCCAGTCGGCGGCATAGGTGAAGAGACCGGAGCCGGGTTCGGGGTAAAAGTAGGCCGGGCTGTAGGGGGTGAGGGGGTGCGCCACGATCAGGTGTTCGAGCAGCCGCTGGCCCGAGGTGTCGTCGTCGAGATCTTCATCCCCCGCCAGCACGAAGCCCTGGCGCACGTAGTCGATGAGCTCCGCCAGCAGCACGGAGGGCACCTTCTCGCTGTTGTCCTGGGCGCTGAACCCCTGATAGCTGATGTAGAGCCCCTGCTGGGCACTGAGGAGCGCCTCGAGGAAGAGGTAGCGGTCGTCATCCCGGCGGGATCGGTCCCCGCGCCGCGAGGCCACCGCCATCAGATCGAAGCCCATGGGGGGCAGGGTGCGCGGGTAGACGCCGTCGTTCATGCCGAGCAGGCAGACCTGGCGGAAGGGGATGGAGCGCATCGGCATCAGGGTGCAGAAGTTGACCTGACCGGCGAGGAAGCGCTGGCTGGAGCGGGACTCCCCCAGCACGCTGCCGAGGTAGTCCTGCAAGAGGTCGGCACTGATGGCCTGTTCGAAGCGGGCCTCGCCGAGCTGGGCCTGCCAGTCGGTGAGCTGGCTGCGAATGAGCTGGAGCTGGCGCTCTTCATCCTCGTCGGCGAGATAGAAGCGCTCCAGCAGCGCCAGCAGGCAGGCGTGCCATTCGGCCAGCGGCTGCGCCTGTTGCAGCCTGGGCAGAAACTCCGCCAGGGAGTCGACGAACCAGGCGAGCTTGCCGAGGATCAGCCCCTGCTGACCCTCGATGTCCGCATAGGGCAGGATCCCCGCCACCGGCTCCCCGTCCCCCATGGCAAAGCCCAGCAGCATGCGCCGCAGGCCGAACAGCCAACTGTTGCCGGACAGACGCGGCAGCGCGAAGCGCTCGGGATAGTCGTCATCCAGCCCCCAGCGGATGCCGGTCTCCTGCACCCAGCGCCGCAGCACGTTGAACTCGTCGTCGTCCAGCTCGAAGCGGCGCAGCACGGCGGGCACCTCCAGGATGGCGAGCAGCTCCCCCGCCCCGAAGCGGGCGTTCGGCAGCCTGAGCAGGGCGAGGAAACTTTGCAGCAGCGGGCTCTCCTGGCTCGCCGCCCGATCGGAGATCGCAAAGGGGATCTGGCCGCGGGCCCCGCTCCGCCCCTTGCCGGCCTCCTTGCCAAAGACGGCCTGGATGTAGGGGCCGTAGCTGTTGACGTCCGGCATCATCACCACCACGTCTTTGGGGGTGAGGGTGGGATCCTGCTCGAACAGGGCCAGCAGCCGGTCGTGCAGCACCTCGAGCTCCCGCATGGGGCCGTGGCAGGCGTGGATCTGCAGGGTGCCGTCATCCAGGCTGACAGGGCTCTTGTGGTGGCTGGCATCGAGATTGAACTCGCCGGCCCCCCGTTCCGCCAGCTCCAGCACGTCTTTCTGGATGGCCCGCAGCAAGGTGACCTTGCCCTCATCGTCGCGATCCTCGATGTCGACGAAGGCCTCGATCTGCGGCACCTCCAGCTCCATCAGCTGGTGCAGGTAGTCGCGCCCCAGCTTGCCCATGGAGGCGAGCAAGGGGTTGGCGGGGCCCTGCAGGGTCTCGAGATCCGTGCCGGGCTTGAGCTTGTTTTCGAGGCGCGCCAGGGTCTTGCGATCGAGCAAGTCCCCCCAGTAGTAGCGGCAGGGGTTGGTCACAAACAGGTGTACCTCCACCTCGGGGCGGCTGCCGAGGGCCAGCAGGGCCTCCACATAGCGGGGCGGCAGGGCCGAGATGCCAAACACGAAGACCCGTTGCGGCAGCCTGCCCGGCAGATCACGGGTGCGCTCCAGCTCGTGGATGAAGGCCTCGTAGAGGTTGGCGCGGTGGTAACCGCTGGGGCTGAGGGCCAGGGTGCGGGCCACCAGCTCGCGCCAGAGCTCGGGCTGCCAATCCTGACCGCTCACTCCGGCCAGCTCCTGGCTCAATCCTTCCCCCTCTTCCCAGCGGGCGATCCAGTCCGGTCGGTAGACCAGATACTGGTCGAACAGATCCGCCACCTTCTGGCAGAGCTGCCAGAGCCGCACCTGCTCCGGCGCCGCCCCGTCACTGCCCCCCAGATAGGCCGCGAGGGGCGCAAAGGCGGGTCTGCCGAGCAGGGTGGGCAGAATGGTCATCAGGTGCCAACTCATGGCCCCCTTGTTGTAGGGGCTCTGGCGCGGCACGTCCGCCAGCACCCGGGTGAACATCTCCCAGATGAAACTCGCGGGCAGGGGAAAGTCGATGTTGGCGGCGATGCCGAACGCCTTGGCCAGCTCCAGCTTGAGCCACTGGGCCATGCCGGGACTCTGCACCAGGATCTGCTCCCGATCGAAGGGGTGGGAGAGCGGAGCCTGCCGGATGCGGCTCACCAGCAGCTCTTTGAGCAGATCCAGCTGATTGGAGTGGTAGAGGGTAAACATGGACGACTCCCGCCAATTTCATGAAGAGGGGGTGCGCGGGGGGACACTCTCTGGCATTCCCGTCACGGCACGCGAATCGGGATTGTCGGGGATCGGGGGATAAGATGCAAAAGGCACTTGTCGCGTCCGGACTGCGCGCCGTCACACCGATGACATCCCCGGAGAGCGGGCACAAAAAAGCCGGTGCAGGGCACCGGCCAAAAGGCGTTGGAAAACTTGAAACGTCAGGGTATTACCAGTGCTTGCCGAGGCGGGCATCCAGGCTGAAAGCCCCTGCACCGGCCGCCGCCAGGGCCAGGAAACCACCGGCCACGGAGACGTTCTTCATGAACATCAGCATCTGCATCTGCTCGGCAGGCTGATAGTGGAAGATGAAGGCGGCCATAAGGGTGAAACCGGCCAGCAACACGGAGAGGCTGCGGGTAAACAGGCCCAGCACGATGGCGAGACCGCCACCCAGCTCCAGCAGGATCACCAGGGGCAGCATGAACCCGGGCACGCCCATGGCTTCCATGTAACCCTGGGTACCGGCGTAACCGCCGATCTTGCCCCAGCCAGCCATCACGAACATCAGCGCCAGCAGTACACGACCCACCAGCAGTGCCACATCTTTCATCTTGTCCATCGTCATATTCCTTTGCTTACCATCATGGTATTTACAGTGTAAAAGCTAATTGTTAACTCATTCATTTCGCCAAGATTTTTCTATCAAGGCAGGTCAAACAGCAGGGCTTCACTCCCCCTGGAGGCGGTGAGCACCCAGCTCGACTCGTCGCGGCTGAGCAGCCCGTCGCCGGGTCGGGCAGCCAGACCGTTGCCGGTCAGCTCCCCTGAAATCATGTGCAGGTAACCATGACGCCCTTGCAGTGCCCACTCCAGGGTCTCCCCTTCTGCGAGCTGCAGCCGCCATACGCGGGCCTGCTGGCGGATCCTGAAGGATCCCGCCTCGCCGTCCGGTGACGCCACCAGCGTCATCCCGGGCTTGTTTTCAATCTTCTTCTGCTGATAACCCGGGGTCGTGCCGTGTTCATTCGGCTCGATCCAGATTTGCAACAGGGAGAGCGGCTCGGTCTGCGAGGGGTTGTACTCGCTGTGCCGGATGCCGGACCCTGCGCTCATCAGCTGGAAATCCCCCGCCGGGATCTGCTCGGCGTGGCCGAGGCTGTCCTTGTGCTCTATGGTGCCTTGCAGCACGCAGGTGAGGATCTCCATGTTGGCGTGAGGGTGGGTCGCGAAACCGCCACCCGGCGCCACCCGATCCTGATTGATGACCCGCAGGGCAGAGTGTCCCATCCATTCCGGGTCATAGTAGTGACCGAAGGAGAAGCTGTGACGGGCATCCAGCCAGCCAAAGTTGGCCTTGCCCCGTGCTTCTGCGGCTCTCAATTTCATCATGGTGTGCTCCTCACTGACCAAGTTGGTTCATTAACGCTGGCGACCGTCACCCAGACCGAAGGGGATGCGGTAGCTGCTGCTTTCGTTGCCCAGGCTCACCGTCAGCTTGCCCTGGGTGCGGCTCGGGATGGCGACCTGCTGGGTGCCCATCAGGTTGGCGTGGACGGAAGCCAGCAGATCACCGGACTCGTCGCGCACCTCCAGCATGGGGTTGGCCTTGCCGTCCATCGCGGCGGTGGCGCTCCAGTTGACGAACAGCACGCCCGGGGCGGCATTGAAGTCAGCGGGAACGGCAGCCTGGGCGGCACCTGCGGTCATCAGGCCTGCAACGGCCAGCATCTTGATTACGTTTTTCATGTTCATTCACTCTCTTGGGTTTTATGTCATTGCCAAGGCCCCTTGGGCCCGAATCAATGCATCCATGCAAGAGATCATTCAAATACTATGTTGTTCTTTTGCTGACATCAGACATCGTGTTTGAGGATGTCTCAGCCCGGAACTACCTTTTATTTGGCTGCCAGGCGTTCCTGCCTAAGCGTTGATTGAATATTAAAGTGACTTCCCCTAAGTTGTTAGCGAGATAATCTGGTAAACACATTCAAAAAAATTGAAGGTTGGATATGGCCAAGGAATCGAACAAGGAGCGGGCGCTGACCCTGGAGGCGATCCGGGTGCTGGACGCCATCGACCGCCGTGGCAGCTTCGCGGCGGCGGCCGACGAGCTGGGCAAGGTGCCTTCGGCGCTGAGCTACACGGTACAAAAGCTGGAAGACGAGCTGGACGCCATGCTGTTCGACCGCAGCGGCCACAGGACCAAGTTCACCCCGGCGGGCCGCATGCTGCTGGAGCGGGGCCGGGTGCTGCTGGAGGCGGCCGAGCACCTGGTGGGGGAGACCCGGGCCCTCTCCCGTGGCTGGGAGACCGACATCACCATCGCCGTCGATGCCTTGATGCCGGTACAGGCTCTCTACCCCCTGGTGGATCGGCTGGCCGAACAGACCGATACCCGGCTGAGGTTTCGCGCCGAGGTGCTGGCGGGCAGTTGGGAGTGCCTCGAGGATGGCCGCGCCGACCTGCTCATCTCCTCCCTCAATGCCGATATCGCCATGACCGGCATCAAGCACCAGGTGCTCAGGGAGGAGGTGATGCTCTACGTCGCCCATCCCGATCACCCCCTGCATCAGGAACCCGAGCCCCTGGCGGACGAGACCCTGCGCCGCTATCGCGCCATCGCGGTGGCCGACACGGCACTGCGCAAGCCGGTGCTCACCTACCGCCTGCTCGACAAGCAGCCGCGCCTGACCGTCAGCACCATGGGGGAGAAGCGGGACGCCCTGCTGGCGGGGCTCGGCATCGGCACCATGCCGCAACGCTGGATTGAGGAGGACATCAAGGCGGGCAGACTCAAGGTGATCAGTCCCGAATATCGCCACCAGATCCAGGTCGTGCTGGCCTGGCGGCGGGACACCATGGGCAAGGCCAAGAGCTGGCTGGTGCGGGAGATCCCCAAGCTGTTTGCCGGTCAGGGGGAATAAAGGACTGCCTTCCGGGGTCGGTGGCGCAGGAAGTACCAAAACTGCGCCCCATTCTTGACGACGGGCTCAGATTCGGAGAAAAGAAAAAAAGCGGACCTCTTGCGAGTTCCGCTCAATGCCAGGAAAGAATAAAACCTTGCGGTTAAAAAAACCCTTAAATTGGAAGCAAACAATCGTTTTCTCAACCAGGAAGGTATTGAATCCGATTCGTGTTGAATTATGTGCGATGTAATATGCATCACCAGCAAAATGTTGAAAGGTTGAAGGATATGCACCACCGAGTGTCACTTTCTGCCACCTTGCACCACAACTGGTCAGGCCATTTCCGCCATTATCACCGGGTTACCCTCCTCTGGTTTTTCTAGGTGTCAAAATTTGAGCCCGATACAGACAAACCACTCAATTTCTGACACGACTAAAAATGCAGATAAAGGAATAGTTGCATGACCTACAGCCAGACACTGGCCAATCACATCCTCGACACCCTGAAGAAAACCCTGACTGACAAGGGGATCCGCTATCAGACCCTGGCAGAAGCCATGGGGGTTTCCATCGCCACCGTGAAGCGCATGATGAACAAGCCCTCCCTGCCGTTCGACACCCTGCTGGAGATCTGCCATCTGGTGGGACTCTCCTTCGAAGAGCTGCTGGACCGGACCCAGGATGCCCAGAGCCGCCGGGCCGTCTTTACCCAGGAGCAGGACGAGGCGTTTCACAAGGAGCCGGGGCTCTATGCCTTCCTCGCCAACATCTTCTGGCGCGACAAGACCCTCATCGATCTCAAGCGGGAGTACGGCCTGACCGATGCCTCCTGCTACCTCTATCTGCGCAAGCTGGAGAAGCTCGGCATCCTGCAGCTTGGCATCGACAACAGCTACCACTTCCTCATCAGCGAGCGCATCAGCTTCGAGCAGCACAGCCGTTTCGCCCGCCAGCAGGCGCGCCAGGCCATGTCGGTGCTGGGGGACTATCTGGTGGAGAACATGCACAGGCCCAACAACTACATGGCGCTGTGCCAGCTCCATCTGGGGGAGAGCGAGGCCATGGCGCTGATCGATCGCATGAAGGAGTACTGGCATCAGGAGCTCAAGCTCAACCGCCCCGCCATCGGCCAGCGGGAGGGCAGCAAGACCTACACCATGTCGCTGCAACTGGCGGACTGCGGCTACCAGAGCTTCGACGATCTGATCCCCAACATCGACAACTGATCCCGGTGGATCCTGCGGGATCCGCCATGTCAGCGCCAGAACGCCGCTACTCTGCCAGTTGCACCTGCCGCGCGCCGGTGGCGAGCGGTTGCAGTGCCCGGGTATCCAGGCAGATGCGGATGGCGTCCGGTCGCCAGTGCTCGATGTCGCAATCCACCAGCTTCCCCTCCTCGTCATGATTGACCCGCACCAACCGCAGCACGGCACTCCCCTGGGCCAGGTTGAGGGCGCGGGCTATCTCTCCCCGGGCCGCCGACGGGGTGATCTCGAGGCTCGCCCAGCCCTGGCCTATGCCATAGCGCTGCCGGTAGAGTTCGGTGAGGGAGCTGGCCAGAGGAGCGCTGGCGATGCCGGGGAAGCGGCTCGCCAGCAGGTGATGGCTGACGTGCAGCACGGGGCGACCGTCGATCAGCCGCTGGCGGCGGATCTCGTAGAGCGGCGTAAAGGGTTCCAGACCCATCCAGCGGCACAACTCGCTGCTGGCAAGCTGGTTGCCATGGGCCAGCACCCGGGTCTCGGCGGTGCGCTGCTGCTCGCCAATCCACTGGTGAAAGTGGGTGTGGATGGCGGGATCGTAGGTGAGGCGAGGCGGCGCCACGAACCAGCCGCGCCGCTCGGCCCGGTAGATGAGGCCGTCCGCCTCGAGGCTGGAGAGCGCCTCCTTGATGGTGATGCGGGTGGTGGCGAAGCGCTCGCTCAGCGCCCGTTCGGCGGGCAGCTGCTGCCCCGCCGCCAGGTGTCCGCTACCGATATAGCGGCGCAGGGTCCGGCAAATCTGTTCGCACTTGGAGGGTGTGCGGCCATTGGCCATCCCCTGTTCACTCAATCGCTCTGTCACTGTCACATCCCTGTCGGTCATTCGGATTTGCACACCACTGGAGTAGACCAGAGGTTGTCGACCCCGAGTTGTAACCGCCCCTGATGACAGCGCCATGACAGGGCGATTGTCACGAAACTGCCATCAAAGCGCCCCGCCACCGTCATAATTCCCCTCTAGCATCCCTCTCGAACCTTAACTGACCTAGTCCAGAGGGATGGGATGATGAAAAGCGTGATCGCAAGTGCACTGGCCCTGGTGGCCATCAGTCAACCGCTGTTTGCCGCCGAGAACATCGCGGATCTCGAAAAAGCCGCCCGCGGTGAGGGCCAGCTCCAGAGCGTCGGCATGCCGGACAGCTGGGCCAATTGGAAGGATACCTGGCAGCAGCTCGGCAGCATCTACGGCATCAAGCATCAGGATACCGACATGAGCTCCGCCCAGGAGATCGCCAAGTTCGCCGCCGAGAAGGCCAACGCCACCGCCGACATCGGCGACGTGGGCGGCGCCTTCGGCCCGGTGGCGGTCAAGCAGGGGGTCACCCAGCCCTACAAGCCCTCCACCTGGGCCGACATTCCCAACTGGGCCAAGGATGCGGACGGCCACTGGATGCTGGCCTATACCGGCACCATCGCCTTCCTGATCAACAAGGATCTGGTCAAGGCCGCCCCTACCAGCTGGCAATCCCTGCTGGGTGGCGACTACAAGGTGACCCTGGGTGACGTGGGCGTCGCCTCCCAGGCCAACAACGGCGTGCTGGCGGCGGCCTATGCCACCGGCGGCAGCGAGAAGAATCTGAAACCAGCCCTGGATCTGTTCGGCAAGCTGGCCAAGCAGGGCCGTCTGTCGCTGAACGACCCGACCATCGCCAACATCGAGAAAGGCGAAGTGGAAGTGGGGGTGCTGTGGGACTTCAACGCCCTCAACTACCGCGACCAGATCGACCCCAAGAAGTTTGATGTGGTGATCCCGAGCGACGGCTCCGTCATCGCCGGCTACACCACCATCATCAACAAGTGGGCCAAGAACCCCAACGCCGCCAAGCTGGCGCGGGAATACATCCTCTCCGATGCAGGTCAAATCAACCTGGCCCGTGGCTACGCCCGCCCCATTCGCAGCAACGTGACCCTGCCGGATGACGTCAAGGCCAAGCTGCTGCCGGCCGAGCAGTACGCCAACGCCAAGCCGGTGCAGGATCACGCCGCCTGGGAGCAGAGCTCCAAGGCCCTGCCGCGCCAGTGGCAGGAAACCGTCATGATCAACATGCAGTAAGGAGCGGCCAGTGCAACACAAGGTGATAGTGGTACTTGTGGATGGCCTGGCAGCAGAGGTAGCCCATTGCATGGGCTACCTCTGTGGCATGGTGGAGGCAGAGCGCGGCCTGCATACGACCCTGAGTGCCGCCCTGCCCTCCCTCTCCCGCCCTCTCTACGAGTGCATCCTGACCGGCGTGCCGCCGGTGGCGAGCGGCATCACCCACAACGGGGTGAATCGCCTGAGCCAACACGACTCCATCTTCCATCTGGCCCGGGCCGCGGGTAAACGCACCGCAGCGGCGGCCTACTACTGGGTGAGCGAGCTTTACAACAAGAGCCCCTGGCTGGCGGCCCGCGATCGCTTTACCCACGACGAGCAGCTGCCCATCCAGCACGGTTGCTTCTACTGGGATGACAACTACCCCGACAGCCATCTGCTGATGGATGGCGAGTGGCTGCGCAGCCAGTACGACCCCGATTTTCTGCTGATCCACCCCATGGGAGTGGACGATGCGGGCCACCAGTTTGGCCTCGATTCCCGTCAGTACCGCAATCAGGCGCGCCGCATGGACAGCCTCTTGGCCGACCTGCTGCCCCAGTGGCTGGCAGAGGGGTATCAGGTGGTGATCACCTCGGATCACGGCATGAACAACGACCTGAGCCACGGCGGCACCCTGCCAGAAGAGCGCACTGTGCCGCTCTGGCTGTTTGGCGATGCCTTCGTCGAGCGCTGGCCGGATGGGGTAGTGATCGCCCAGACCCAGCTCTGCGCCCTGATGGCGGATCTGCTGGGAGTTCCCCACGACAAGCCGGCAGCCCCCCCGCTGCTCAAGGCGGCCTTTATGCTCGAGGTGCACTGATGATGCCTGCCACCACCGAGATCCTCGCGGATCAACAGGTGAAGCCACGCCGGGAGCGCCGCCACTGGCTGCCGGTCCTGGTGCTGCTGCCCTTTGTCCTCTTGATGATCCTGTTCCAGCTCGCCCCCATGGTGTGGGTGCTGGTGGGCAGCGTCCAGACCCCCGATGGCTGGGGTCTCGACCACTACCGGGAGATTTTGAGCTCCCCCTTCTATCTGCAATCCTTCGGCAACTCGTTGCGCATTGCCGGCATCGCCAGCCTGGCGGGGCTCGCCATCGGCACCCTCGGGGCCGCGGCCCTGCGCCACAGCGGCGAGCGGGTCAAGCGGGTGCTGCTGGCCTTCGTCACCATGACCGGCAACTTCAGCGGCGTGCCGCTGGCGTTCGCCTTCATCATCGTGCTCGGCATCAACGGTGCAGTGACCCTGTTGCTCAAATCCTGGGGCCTCATCGACGGCTTCAACCTCTATTCGGGCAGCGGCCTTATCCTGATTTACACCTACTTCCAGATCCCGCTCGCCCTGCTGCTGCTCTACCCGGCGTTCGATGCGCTGCAGGATGAGTGGCCGCAAGCGGCCGCGCTGCTCGGCGCGAGCAAGGGGCAGTATGTCTGGCACGTGGCGCTGCCGGTGCTGACTCCAGCCCTGCTCGGCACCCTGATCATCCTGTTTGCCAACGCGGTGGGGGCCTATGCCTCAGCCTACGCACTCACCACCGGCAACTTCAATCTGGTGACCATCCGGGTGGCCAGTCTGGTCTCCGGCGACATCTTCCTTGAGCCGAATCTCGCGGCGGCGCTGGCGGTGATCCTGATGGTGCTGCTGGGGGTGGTGACGGCCGCCAACCAGTGGCTGCTGAAAAAGAGCTATGTGAACAGGGGGCAATCCCATGCATGATTTGACGCCGCGCTGGCCCAGATGGGTGCTGGGGGCGCTGGTCGCCACCCTGTTGCTCCCGCTGCTGGCTACCTTTCTCTACTCCATCTCCACCCGCTGGGGGGCGACCCTGCTGCCGGACGGCTTCACCCTCGACTGGTATCTCAAACTCTGGGGTGACCCGCGCTTTCTGGCGGCCTTTGGCCGCAGCCTCCTGGTCTGTTTCGCCACCCTGCTGCTGGGGACCCTGGTACTAGTGCCCACCGTGCTGGTGGTGGCCTACTACTTCCCCAGGCTGGATCCCTGGATGAACCTCTTGATCCTGCTCCCCTTCGCGGTGCCACCCGTGGTCTCTTCGGTGGGGCTGTTGCAGATCTACGCTGACGGCGTGCTGCCGATTATCGGCACGCCGTGGATCCTCATCGGCACCTGGTTCACCGTGGTGCTCCCCTTCATGTACCGGGCGCTGGCCAACAGCCTGCAAGGGGTGCCGCTGAAGGATCTGATGGATGCCGCTCACCTGCTGGGGGCGAGCAGTGCCCGCGCCTTCCTGCTGGTGGTGATCCCCTGCCTGCGCAAGGGGCTGCTGGCGGCGCTGTTTCTCTCCCTCTCCTTCCTGCTCGGGGAGTTCGTGTTTGCCAACATGCTGGTGGGCACCCGTTACGAGACCCTGCAGGTCTACCTCTACAACATGCGTGCCACCTCGGGCCACTTCACCAGCGCACTGGTGATGAGCTACTTCCTGCTGACCCTGCTGCTCACCTGGGCGGCCAACAGATTTCATCGGTGAATCAACATGTTCCATCTAGAAGTGAATCAACTGCACAAATCCTACGGCGACACCAAGGTGTTCGAGGGAATTGAATTCGGCATCCGCAAGGGGGAGCTGGTGACCCTGCTCGGCCCCTCCGGCTGCGGCAAATCCACCCTGCTGCGGGCGCTGGCCGGGCTCACCCCGGTGGATGGCGGTCAGGTGCGGGTAGCCGGTGAGGAGATCACCTGGCAGGCACCCCAGAAGCGGGGCATCGGCATGGTGTTCCAGAGCTATGCGCTCTTCCCCAATATGACGGTGTGGGACAACGTCGCCTTCGGCCTCAAGATGAAGCCCCAGCCGGGGCGGGATCTCGCCGCCAGCGTACAGGAGGCGCTAGAGCTGGTGGAGCTGACCGGCTTCGAGCGCCGCTATCCGGGCGAACTCTCCGGCGGCCAGCGCCAGCGAGTGGCCCTGGCCCGGGCCCTGGTGGTGCAGCCGCGGATCCTGCTGCTGGATGAGCCGCTCTCGGCGCTGGATGCCCGCATCCGCCGCAGCCTGCGCCAGCAGATCCGCGAGATCCAGCAGCGCCTCGAGCTCACCACCATCTTCGTGACCCACGATCAGGAGGAGGCGCTGACCCTGTCGGATCGGATCTTCCTGATGAACAAGGGGTCCATCGTCCAGAGCGGCACACCGGAGCAGATCTACACCCGCCCCGCCAGCGAGTTCGTGGCGGGCTTTATCGGCAACTACAACCTGCTGGGTGGCGAGCAGGCCAAATCCCTGTTCGGCCCGCGCTTTCGCGGCAAGCTGGCGCTGCGGCCGGAGTCCATCACCCTGCTGCCCGCCGGGGCGGTCAGCCACGAGCCCAGCCTGCCCGGCATCGTTCGCCAGCAGCAGCTGCTCGGCAACGTCATCCGCTATCAGGTGGAGTGCGAGGCGGGGCTGTTGACGGTGGATTGCCTCAACCGCCGTGCCGGCGATCTGCTGCCGGTGGGCAGCGCCGTGACCCTGGTGGTGGCCCGGGATCAACTCTGTGAGGTAGCATAACGCCATGAATCCCATTCATTTTTTAGCCAGTACCCCGATGCTGGCAGCCAACCCGAGGAGCAGCCATGGCCCTGGCACTGTTTGATCTGGACGAGACCCTGATAGCGGGGGATTCCGCCAGCCTCTGGCTGGAGTACATGGTGGCCCAGGAGCTGGCCCCGGCGGGCATGGTGGCCGAGGAGCAGGCCATGATGTCCCTCTACCATCAGGGCAAGATGGACATGCACCAGTACATGGCCTTCACCCTGCAACCGCTGGCAGGCAGGACGCGCCAGTGGCTCGACTCCCTCTGCACCCGCTTTGCCGAACAGGTGCTGCGGGAGCGCCTCTACCCCGAGGGGCTGGCCCGCATCGAGTGGCACCGCCAGCGTGGCGACGAGCTGGTGCTCATCTCCGCCTCCGGCGAGCATCTGGTGGCCCCCATGGCGCAGATGCTGGGGATGGATCACTGCGTGGCCATCCTGCTCGACGAGGAAGCCGGCATGCTGACCGGCCAGACCCGCGGCACCCTGAGTTTTCGCGAAGGCAAGGTGGCCCGCATCAACCAGCTCTTTGCCGGAAAGGAACACCTCTGGCAGGAGAGCTTCGGCTACAGCGATTCCCACAACGATCTGCCCATGCTGCAGGCGGTGAGCCATCCCCATGCGGTCAATCCGGCCCCCGCCCTGCGCCAGTGCGCCGAGGAGCTGGGCTGGCCCCTCTGGACCTGGCAGTTGCACCCTTGATCCGCGCAATGAAGAAGAGGCCCTCAGGCCTCTTCTTTGCTCAACATGCCATCCCCTGAGGGCGAGTCGTCCCGGGGAGCCAGGGGATCCACCATGTAGATGCGATTCTTGCCGTCACCCTTGGCGCGATAGACCTCGGCATCGACCATGGTCAGCAGGCTCCTGGCCCCAAGCCCGGGGGCACTCGCCACCAGGCCGCCGCTGAAGGTGATCCCAAGACCGGGTTCACGCCAGTGCAGGGAGGCCACCCCAATCCTGTACTGCTCCAGCAGCATCTGGCAGAAGTGGATGTCCGGATTGGCGAACAGCACCACCAGCTCTTCCCCGCCATAGCGGCATACCCAGCCATGATCCCCCAGCAGCTTGGCGCCAAAGCTGGCCACCCGCTTGAGCACCACGTCCCCGGTCTGGTGACCATAGGTGTCATTGATCCGCTTGAAACCGTCCAGATCGATCATGGCCAGGCAGAAGCTGTCCTGATCGAGCAGCAGCCGATTCAACCGCTCGTCGAAGAAGCGCCGGTTGTAAAGGCCGGTCAGCTTGTCGAGGTTCGCCTGCTGGCGCACCTCGTGATAATCCTTGCTCACCTCCGCCAGCTCGGCATAGACGTGCCTGAGCTCGCGCATCCCCCCCTGGTGCACCTCGTCAGGCTGGGTCCGGCTGGCCCGGATCACGGTGGAGATCTCGTCCAGCATCCGCCTGAAATAACGGGACCAGATCAGTGCCAGCACCATGTAGAGCACGCTGGCCAGCAGGATGATCCCGAGCACGTTGAGGGAGGCGCTCGCCACCACCGCCTGGATGCTGGAGGCGGGCAACACGCTGATCAGCACCCAGTTGTGGTCCGGCAGACGGCTGTAGGCCACGAACTGGCGAGACGACTGATCCAGGAAGATGCCGTCCTCCCCGCTGAAGCGGGAGAGCCAGGTCGGGTGCGTCATGGGCTTGAGCAGTTGTGAGGGATCGGGGTGGGCCAGCACCTTGCCCGACTGGTTGACGATCATCTGGTAGCCGCTGTTCCACTGCCGGTTCAGCTGGGCGGAGAAGGGGGCCAGGATGGCATCCACCGCGAAGACCCCCCGCACCTTGCCCTCCTTGTCGGTGATGGCCCGCGCCAGGGCGATCACCAGCGTGCCGTTGGTGTAGTCGTAGTAGGGTTCGGTCCAGACCATCTTGCCCACATGCTGGCTGGCCAGCTGATACCAGGGGCGCACCCTGGGATCGAAGTCCGCATCCGCCTGCCATTCGGGGTAGATCAGCATCTGGCGCTCGGCGGTGCCCACATAGATGTAGATGAGATCCGCCATCACCCCCTTGTAGAGACGCCACTCCCTGAGATAGGAGTCGGTGTTGCGCAGACGGGGGCCGCTGATGTCCTCCACCTTGACCTGGTCGTAGATGAGGGAGAACTGACGCTCCATCTCGTTCAGGTAGGGCTCGATGAAGACGTGGCGCAACTGGTGATTGGTGGCGAGCAGGCGCTGTTGCAGCTCTCGCTGCAGGCTGCGCTCCATGTGCAGGTAGTAGATGGCGCCCAGCATCAGGACGGGAATGAAGAGCAGAAGCAGGCCCAGGCGCATCCGTGCCACCAGGGACCAGGTCTTTTTGGAGACTGCTCGCTTATCCAACCCTGACTCCATGCTATCCCCTGACATCGTGTAGTGTCAGAATATCAGCCCCACCTGATGGCGTCCAAAGGGAAGCGCATCAGGTGGCCAACGAGAAGGAACTGGCCTGGATGTTGAAACCGGAACTGCTGACTGCCCTCCATTACTGCGCCGTGATCACCCTGACCGGTGCCATCACCTCGGAGTATTTCCTGTTCCGGCGCGGCATGTCCATCGAGCAGGTGCGCAAGCTGCTGCTGGCTGACAGCCTGGCCGCCCTGGCCCTGCTGCTCATCTTCATCACGGGAGTGCTGCTGGTGGTCGCCCATCCCCAGCCACCGGCCATCCTGTTTGCCAATCCGGGTTACCGCACCAAGCTGCTGATGTTCTTCGCCATGGCCATCAGCTTTGGCTACCCCAGCCGGCTGTTCCACCACTGGCGCCGATCCTTGCGCCAGGGACGGGCTCCCCTTGTCTCCACCCAGCAGCAGTTCTGGGTGATCTGGATCCTTAGGGGCAACCTGCTGCTGCTCGCCCTGCTGCCCCTGCTCGCCAAGCTGGCCAGCCGCTGATCCTGCCCTCGCCCGGCAACAAATGGCTGACGACAAACGCCCCTTCTCGCAGGTATCGTAATGGCGGGGCCCGAGTGCCGCCGAGACTCTTTCTCAGGGATGATTCCGTATGCGTTCAAACATGATGTTATTGATGGCCGCCGCCATCTGGGGGCTGGGCTTCGTCGCCCAGCGTCTGGGGATGGATCACATGGGGCCCTTCACCTTCAACGGTCTGCGCTTCCTGCTGGGCGCCCTCTCCCTGCTGCTGCTCTTGTGGTGGCTCAAGTCACGCCAGCCACCCCAGCCTGCCGGTGATCACCGCCTGCTGCTGACCGGGGGCCTCATCGCCGGCACCGTGCTCTTCTCCGCCGCCTCCCTGCAACAGGTGGGGCTGCTCTACACCACGGCCGCCAAGGCGGGCTTCATCACCGGTCTCTACATCATCCTGGTCCCCGTCATCGGCCTGGCCCTGCGCCACAAGACCGGGGCCAACACCTGGATTGGCGCCCTCATCGCCATGGCCGGGCTCTACTACCTCAGCGTCACCGAGGAGTTCACCATCGGCTACGGCGATCTGCTGCAAGTGATCGGGGCCCTGTTCTGGGCCGTGCACCTGCTGGTGCTGGATCACTACTCGAACCGGGTCGCCCCCATTCGTCTTGCCGGGGTGCAGTTCGTGGTGTGCGGCCTGCTCAGCCTGGCCACGGCCTTCGTCATCGAGACCCCGACGGCGAGTGGTGCCGTCGCGGGCTGGCAGGCGCTGCTCTACGCCGGTCTGGTCTCGGTCGGCATCGGCTATACCCTGCAGGTGGTGGGGCAGCGCGGTGCCCATCCGGCCCATGCCGCCATCATCCTCAGCCTGGAGACGGTGTTCGCCGCCATCGGCGGTGTCCTGCTGCTGGGGGAACATCTGGACGAACGGGCCGTGGTCGGCTGCGCCCTGATGCTGGCGGGGATGCTCATCTCCCAGATCCGCCTGCGCTGGTGGTGGAAGTCCCGCCGCAACAAGGTGCCCAGCCAGCCCTGATATCTGCGGTGGTCATTGACCCCAAATAAAACGAGGCGCCCTTGGGCGCCTCGTTTTATTGCCGCCTGCCTAGCGCACGCTGGAGCAGAAGCTCACGTCATCCCGCAGGGGGTCATTGCTCACGCTGTGATAGAGCTCGAAGCAGGGGCCGTCCCCAAAGGCGAGGCCGGCCGCGACGATATCGCCGATGTGCTCCTGCCAGCGCTCCCCGTACTGGCTGCGATCCGTGATGAGATAGCGGGACTGGGCGTAGCGCCCGGCGGGGATGAGCTGAATTTCCACCTCCCCCGCCCCCAGGGTGCCCACCGGTACGCTGATGCCGATGTCGGTGCGGCACTGGGCCGGCGGCGTCACCTCGGGGTTGTCGTGGTAGATGAAGATCCACTCTCCTCCTTCCAGGCCACGGGGCGCGGCCCACTGGTGAAGGCGATGGCAGACGGCGTCATACCCTTCGCCATAGGGGCCGGTCACGCGGATATAGGCCAGGGTGCGGGCGTCCATCTCGACGGTGTTCATGGTGTTGCTCCTTGCTGATGAGTGGCCTTCAGCATAAGGGAGTGCCCCTTGCCATGCGTGTCCTTCCTTGCGATCCAGGTGTCCGTTCTTGCCCTTGTCGCGGCGAAACTCCCCCGGGGTGCAACCATAGTGACGACGAAACGCCTTGGCGAAAGCCTGGGAGCTGCCAAGCCCCGCCCCCAGAGCGATGGCGGTGACGCTGGCATCGGTGTAGCAGAGCTGCCAGGCCGCCCGCTGCATCCGCAGGCGGCGGCACATCTCGCCGGGGGCCTCCCCCACCACGGCGGTGAACACCCGGTGGAAATGGTAGAGGGAGAGGCAGGCGCGACTCGCCAGCGCCTCGATGGAGAGATCAGGATCCTGCTCCAGTGCCCTCAGCACCGGCGTCAGGCGCTCGCGATAGTCGATCATCGGCGCACCCTGGCCATGTAGAGGGCATCCACCAGCACCCCATGACGCAGGCCGTAATCCCGGGCAACGCCCTCCTCCACGAAGCCCGCCTTGCGATAGAGGGCCAGGGCCGCCTGGTTGTCGGCCCAGACCGTCAGCTCCACCCGCGTCAAGCCGAGCCAGTTGTCCGCCAGATCCAGCGCAGCCTGCATCAGGGCGGTGCCCACCCCGCGCCCGGCCCAGTCATCGTGTACCGCCATGCCGATGCTCGCCACGTGGCGGCGGCGGGGGGCCGGCTCCACCATCAGGACCAGCGCGCCCGCCACCTCCCCCTCCCACTCCGCCAGCAGGCTGTAGATGCCATCCCGCGGGGTCAGCTTCTGCTCCCACTGCTGCAGGGAGGGGAAGGGAAGTTGCAGGGTGCCCGCCTGGGCATGGGGCATGGCGTGAAGATCCCGCAGGGCGGCGGCATCTTCCGGCCCGGCGCGGCGAATGGTGATGGACATGAGACCTCCTGATTGGCTGAATCCCATCTTGCCGCAAGGCTGGCGTCTGTTTCCACCCCCATCAGCGAAACCAATCAAAGGGTTAGGCACACTCCATTGGAGCCGCTCCCCCACTTCCCCTAGTCTGGCGACTCATTACAAGGAGACCCGCCATGACCGACAAGACCCTGCGCAGCGCCAACGGCGCCCCCGTTGTCGACAACAACAACAGCCTCACCGCCGGCCCCCGCGGCCCCGTCCTGATGCAAGACATCTGGTTGATGGAGAAACTCGCCCACTTCGACCGCGAGCGCATTCCCGAGCGGGTGGTGCACGCCAAGGGCTCGGGCGCCTACGGCACCTTCACCGTGACCCACGACATCAGCGCCTTCAGCAAGGCCGACCTGTTCAACGCCGTCGGCAAGCAGACCCCGGTGTTCCTGCGCTTCTCCACCGTGGCCGGCGAGAAGGGGGCCGCCGACGCCGAGCGTGACGTGCGCGGCTTCGCCCTCAAGTTCTATACCGAGCAGGGCAACTGGGATCTGGTGGGCAACAACACCCCGGTCTTTTTCATTCGCGATCCCCTGAAATTCCCCGACTTCATCCACACCCAGAAGCGGGATCCCCGCACCAACCTGCGCAGCGCCACCGCCGCCTGGGACTTCTGGTCCCGCCACCCGGAATCCCTGCACCAGGTCACCATACTGTTCAGTGATCGCGGCATCCCCAGGAGCCTGCGGGAGATGAACGGCTATGGCAGCCACACCTTCAGCTTCATCAACGACGCCAACGAGCGCTTCTGGGTCAAGTTCCACTTCAAGACCGAGCAGGGCCACAGCTTCTACACCGATGAAGAGGCGGCCACCGCCGTCGGTCAGGACAGAGAGACCAGCCAGGCGGATCTGTTCAACGCCATCGAGCGGGGGGACTTCCCGCGCTGGAAGGTCTATGTGCAGGTGATGCCAGAGGCCGAAGCCCAGACCTACAAGATCCACCCGTTCGACCTCACCAAGGTGTGGCCCCACAAGGACTACCCGCTCATCCCGGTGGGCGTGCTGGAGCTCAACCAGAACCCGGACAACTACTTCGCCCACGTGGAGCAGGCCGCCTTCACCCCGGCCAACGTGGTGCCCGGCATCGGCTTCTCGCCGGATCGCATGTTGCAGGGTCGGCTCTTCTCCTACGGTGACACCCAGCGCTATCGCCTCGGCGTCAACCACGGCCTGCTGCCGGTCAACGCCCCGCGCTGCCCATTCCACCACGGCGCCCACCGCGACGGCGCCATGCGGGCAGACAGCAATGGCGGCGCCAGCCCCAACTACCAACCGAACCGCTTCGGCACCCAGCAGCCGAGCGAGCAGCACGAACCGGCCCTGAGTCTGGAAGGGGCTGCCCTGCACCATGATTTTCGTGACCATGACAGCGACTACTACAGCCAGCCGGGGGATCTCTTCCGCCTGATGGACGAGGGACAGCGCGCCCGCCTCGCCGCCAACCTGGCCCGCTCCCTCATCAATGTGGAGGATGACGCCATCGTCGCGGCCCAGCTCAGGCACTTCGAGCAGGCCGACCCCGAGTACGCCAAACGGGTCGAGCTGGCCCTGGCCGCCCTGCAGCGTTAAGCCGCAGGCAGCCAACCTCTGCAAAAGCAAAACGGGGGCCTGATGGCCCCCGTTCTCGCATGACGGTCTTGATGAATGAAGGGGTTGTACCGCCAGCTCACGACGGCAACGACGTTGTGCACTGGCAGCACGGCACCATTATCCACCTGTGGTAATAAACCTGCCTGCGGTAATGCACGTTTAGTCACCCATAAAAACGGAGCCCGAGGCTCCGATTTTAATGCGGTATCAATCCCGGACGGAACGCGCTTCGCGCTCTTCCCGCTCCCTTGCCAACAAGCGTTTGTACCACCAGCTACTGCGACGACGTTGTGCATTGGAAGAGCGACGAGCCATTGCTTAGATCCCAGTCAAGAGAAGAAAGAGCCGCATTATGCGATAGAGATCACGCCCGTGTCTGTAGCTGGATCAAGAAAAGGCTCACTGGCCCACCCGGATCGTCCGCTGGTTGCCCTCCGGTTCACCACTCTGTGACGGAGTCGTCACCTCTCGCCAGATCAGGGGACCATTGGTCTCCATCGCCTGTTGCGGCGCGCACTCCAGCCAGAGCTCCCCCTGCTGGATACGGGCCCCCTGGGAGTATTTCTGATCCTGATACCAGCACACCCGCTCGGGCAGCGAACCAAGGGGCAGCACCAGCTCGGTGCCCACCGAGTGGCTGAGGGTGTTGGACGCCGGGGCGGCCAACGCGGGGAAGAGCCAGCCAAGGGCCAGCAGACAACCTGCACAACGGATCATGGGAATTCCTGTCACGGGGGAGTGAAAGTGTAAAGCGACCAGCAGAGCCCTCGACTTGACCAATAAATGTCGGCTCATCTGGCATTCCGGAAGCAATATGATAGCCTGCCTGCGCCCGCCAAGGCCTGTCAGGGTTCTGCCGTGGGCCCCCACCGGCATCGCCGGGATGCGGTAATGAATAACCCTTAATAATCAGATAATTAACTGGATATGTTGTCAATGCGTATCATGCCGTTGCTCAAGGCTGCCTGCCTGAGCCTGATGTTGTCCGCCTGTGTCGCCCCCCTGCTGATGATGAGCCCCACCAGCCAGCTGATGTGGGCCCTGCTCAAGCCGCTGGTCGGTTTCGATCCGAACGAGGCCAACCTGTTCGAGCAGCCGCTGATCAAGGACAGAATGACCGCCATGCTGGGGCCCAACTACGAGAGCACCATGCAGTTGCTCAAGACCGCCGACGAGCTGCAACAGGAGGGGCCGCTCTTTTACGTGGTCTCCCGCTACGCCCCCGTGCCGGACGTGGCCAAACAGGCCGGCATGGTCTGGAACGCCGACACCAACCAGCTCGCCGTCATGGTGCAAAAAGGTGACGGGGCGACCCAGGTCTTCGGGGAAAACCTGACGGCCGCCACCCCGACCTGGCCCAGCGCCATGCAGGGCTGGCAGTCCCAGGCCACCCCGGCCGCCACGGCCCTGACCGGTGCCGGTCAGGGGCTCACGGGCGCGGGCAGTTCTCTGCTGGGCACCATGATGGGGGGCCTGCAACAGAGCGCCAGCAAGGCCCTGTCCGACTCCACCAGACAGGTGATCGGCAGTGCCGCCACCACGGCGCAGCAACAAGCCACCAAGGCGGTGAGCGACAACGCCAAGCAGGCCGCCAGCAGTGCCGCCACCACGGCGCAGCAGCAAGCCACCAAGGCAGTGAGTGACAGCACCAAGCAGGCCGTCAGCAGCGCAGCGACCATCAGTGCCGCAACCACGGCGCAGCAGCAAGCCGCCAAGGCAGTGAGCGACAGCGCCAAGCAAGCCGTCAGCAGCGCCACCACCACGGCGCAGCAACAAGCCGCCAAGGCAGTGAGCGACAGCGCCAAGCAAGCTGCCAGCAGCGCAGCCACCATCAGTGCCGCAACCACGGCGCAGCAGCAAGCGACCAAGGCGGTGAGTGACAGCACCAAGCAGGCCGCCAGCAGCGCAGCGACCATCAGTGCCGCAACCTCGGCGCAGCAGCAAGCCACCAAGGCAGTGAGCGACAGCGCCAAGCAGGCCGTCAGCAGCGCCACCACTACAGCGCAGCAGCAAGCCGCCAAGGCGGTGAGCGACAGCGCCAAGCAGGCCGTCAGCAGCGCAGCGGCCATCAGTGCCGCGACCAGTGCGCAGCAGCAAACCGCCAAGGCATTGAGCGACAGCGCCAAGCAGGCCGCCAGCAGTGCCGCAACCACGGCGAAGCAACAAGCCGCCAGCAGCGCCGCAACCACGGCGAAGCAACAAGCCGCCAGCAGCGCAGCGACCATCAGTGCCGCGACCAGTGCGCAGCAGCAGGCGGCCAAGGCGGTGCAGCAACAGGGCGAGAAGCGGGAAGCGACCTCCGGCACCCTGAGCGATCAGGCCAGGGCGGATGCCGAAGCGGAGCTGGAAAAACTGCTTAACTGACTTTTTTAAGCGTCATGCCACCATAAAAACAGGCCATCACATGATGGCCTGTTGTTTATCTGACCCGTGGCAGGGGAAGATCAGAAATGGCGGTCCTGCTCGGTGGGCTTGGCACCCTTCTCTTCGCTGTGCTCGATGGCGGTGCGGATAAGGTCGACGCCGGCCCGGATGATCAGCACCCCCATGTTGACCAGCTTGACGCAGACCCACATGAAGGTGATGAGCAGGATCAGCTTGAGCACCGTCTGGAAGGCCTCCAGGAAGTTCTGCTCCAGCTGGGCGGTGAGCCCGTTGGCGCTGCTCATCAGCCAGGTGTACACCTCGCGCACGAAGGGGATTCGGCTCGGCATCTCCAGCACGTCCAGCGCCGCAGGCAGGGCCTGGAAGATGACGATGCTGCCAAACAGTATCAGGATGACGCCGATGGCAATCCCCAGAAAGAAACCGAACTGTCGCATGAAGAGCCCCACAATGTAGTGAATGAGAAGAACAATAGCCGCCAATACTAGGGACTGCCCGCGCAGACGGCAATCCTTGCATCCCCGACAGGGTCGGTGCCCCCTGCAAGCCATTGCCCGGCCGTCTGATTTCTGTGACCCTTGTCCCCACTCTTTGCCCCTGGGTGTCATCATGTTTCGAGTCGTCTTCTGCCTGCTGCTGTTGCTGGGCGGTGCCCTGCCCGCCTCCCGCGCCGAATCCCCTCCCTCTGCGGCCGCCTGCGTGATCCGCCACCAGCAAGGGATCCTGCTGGTGCAGGACAGGCTCTCCTCGCGCTACAGCCTGAGCGGCGGCTA
Organism: Aeromonas sp. FDAARGOS 1418; assembly: GCF_019048585.1. NCBI lineage: Bacteria > Pseudomonadati > Pseudomonadota > Gammaproteobacteria > Aeromonadales > Aeromonadaceae > Aeromonas > Aeromonas sp. FDAARGOS 1418. The sequence continues at coordinate 460,147 of NZ_CP077387.1, forward strand.
CATCGACAGGGGGGAGACCCCGGAGCAGGCGGCCCTGCGCGAGCTGTTCGAGGAGACCGGCCTGCAGGGTCGCGTCACCGGCGAGCTGGGGCGCTGGCAACGGGCCAGGGTGTTCGCCTGCCAGACCCTGGAACCCCTGCGGGTCCAGCGAGGGACGGGGTTTGTCTCCCTGCTCCAGGCCCCGGATCTCGGTGGCGAGATCCTGAACGCCAGACTGATCGCGGCCGCCGACCTGCCCCTTGACCAGCGTCGCTTCCCGGCGCAGCTCGACTGGATAGCCCCGAGGCTGGCCGAGGTGCCCGAGAGCCAGGTGCTGTGGGTGACGGATTTCAGCGACGCGGCCAGTGCGCTGCACCGCGCCGAGTTGCCGCTGCTCCAGCGCCTGCAACAATGGCTCGGGCCGGATGCGCTCTGGCCCAGGGCGGGCAATCTGCTGGGCTCGGCCCCCTTCCAGCTGGCGCTGCTGCCCTTGCTGCTGCCCCTGCTCGGCTGGTCCAGGCTGCGCCACCTGCTGTTTGCCATGGTGCTGCTCACCCTGGTGGTGAACCTGCTCAAGGCGGGCATCGGCTGGCCCAGGCCCTTCCACCTGCAGCCCGAGCTGGCCCGCCAGAGTGCCCAGGGCTTCGGCATGCCGAGCGGCCACGCCGCCTCGACCCTGCTCTACTGGGGCCTGCTGCTTGGCTGGCTGCCGGCGCTGCGGGCATGGCAGGGGGCCCTGCTGGCCCTGTTGCTGGCCGGCGTGGCCGGGCTGGCCCGGGTCTGGCTGGGGGTCCACTTCCTCTCGGATGTGGTGGCCGGCCTTGCCCTGGGGGCCCTGCTGCTGGCACTGCGCGCCCCGCTGGCGAAGCTGGCGGCACGCCCGCTCCCCTGGGCCGGGCTACTCATCGCCAGCGCCCTCTCGGCCTGGCTCACCCAGTCCACCGCCCTGGCCGGGCTTGCCATGTTCACCCTGGGGCTGGTATCGGGTAATCTGCTATCACTCGAACGGAGCCCCACTCCCGCCCTGCCCGCCGCACTGCTGACCCTGGCAGGGGGACTGGTCGTGGCAGGGCTCCTGTTCCTGGTGCCCGCGCTCACCAGCAGCTCTCTGCTGATCCTCGCGGGACAAGGGTGGCTCTTTGGCTGCCTGGGGTTCTGGCTCAGCGCCGGGCTCTGGTGGTCGTTGTCCGCTATCCGTCACGGTGCCCGAACCGGGCGCTCAACCCCTCGTTAAGGGAATGCCATGAATATGAAAAAAGTGGATTTGGCCAAGATCACTCTGAGCTTGCTGTTCCTCAGCCTGCTCATCATCTCGTGCTTCATGGTCTTGCGCCCCTTCCTGCCCGCCCTGGTGTGGTCGACCATGATCACCATCGCCACCTGGCCCCTGATGCAGATGGCCCAGCGCCTGCTGTGGGGCAAGCGCACCCTGGCGGCCTTGCTGATGACCAGCATCTTGCTGCTCATCTTTGTCATTCCCCTCTTCATGACGCTGGCCAACGTGGCGGAGAAGGCCCCCATGCTCATCGAGCTGGGCACCGAGCTCAGCCAATCCCCGCCCCCCGAGCTGCTCTGGTTGCAGCAAGTCCCCCTGGTGGGCGACAAGCTCTATGAGTTCTGGCAGCAGATCCTCGCGAGCGGCGGCCAGGTGCTGTTCACCAAGCTGGCCCCCTACTTCGGCCAGACCGCCCGCTGGCTGGCGGCCCAGGCGGGCAACCTCGGCCTGCTGTTCGTCCACTTCCTGCTGACCGTGGCCATCTGCGGCCTGCTCTACCACTCGGGAGAGAAGGCGGCAGAAGGCATTCGCCGCTTCGCCCACCGTCTGGCGGGCCAGCGCGGTGACAATGCGGTGGTGCTCGCCTCCCAGGCCATCCGCGCCGTCGCCATGGGGGTGGTGGTGACCGCCCTGGTGCAATCCTCGGTGGCGGGCCTGGGCCTGCTCATCGCCGGCATTCCCTATGTCATGGTGCTGGTGGTGCTGATGTTCCTGCTGATCGTCGCCCAGATAGGCCCCTTCCCGGTGCTGCTGGCCAGCGTCGGCTACCTCTACTGGAGCGGGGACACCACCTGGGGCACCTTCCTGCTGGTCTGGTCCCTGCTGGCGGGCACCATGGACAACTTCCTGCGCCCCTTCCTCATCAAGCGCGGGGCCGACCTGCCGCTGATCCTGATCCTGGTGGGGGTCATCGGCGGCTTGCTGGCCATGGGGATCATCGGTCTCTTCATCGGCCCCGTGGTACTGGCGGTGGGTTACACCCTGCTGGATGCCTGGATCAAGGAAGATGACCAACCGGCGAGCGCTCTGGTGGAACCGCCCAAGGCGCCGTGACGATTCATTCATCCCCGATGCAAAGAGCCGCCCCAGGGCGGCTCTTTTGTTTATTACCGTCCCATGCAGGTTCGATTAGCGAAGCGTAATCGGACGATCGAGATGCAGCTGTCCCGGTGTGCCCATGAATCATCGGCATCTGCAGCAGGGAAATATGGATGGCTGTTATATCGGGAGAATTGATTTACGCGAACGTCCGATTACCCCTTACGGCTAATCGAGCCAACGGCTGGTCGCGGCGTTTAGAACCAAAGTTCGAACCGTAATGCCAAAACACGAACCAGGGTTCGAATCACTCCTTCCCCTCCCCTGTTCCCTGCCGAAGGCGCCCGCCACAATGCCTGCACCATTGGAGGAGAAGACAAGATGAACGAACTGAGAGCAACACGGGCCCTCATCAGCGGCGGCGCCAGCGGCATCGGACTGGCCATCGCCGAGGCCCTGGCCAGCCAGGGGGTGGAGCTGATCCTGGCTTCCCGCCGCCTGGGGCTGCTGGAGCAGGAAGCGGCCAGACTGGAGGCGCGATACGGGGTGCGAGTCATGGCACTGGCGTTGGATGTGTGCGACGGCGATCAGGTGCGGGACGGCCATGCCCGGATCCGGGAGCGGCTCGGCCCCGTCGATCTGCTCATCAACAACAGCGGGGTCGGCAGCGACCACTTGGTGCAGGATCTGCCGGAATCGGAGTGGGACAGGGTGATGGATACCTGTGCCAAGGGCACCTTCCTGCTGACCCGGGCCTGCCTGCCGGACATGCTGGCAAACCGCCACGGCACCGTCATCAACATCGCCTCCCAGGCCGCCAGGCACGGCTATGCCAGGGCCAGCGTCTACTGCGCTGCCAAGTTTGCGGTCCTGGGGTTCGCCCGGGCACTGCGGGAAGAGGTGCAGCATCAGGGCATCCGGGTCCACACCCTCTGTCCCGGACTGGTGCAGGTGCCGCCCCCGGCCTGCCCGGGCGATCGCAAGCCCGGCTGGCTGCAGGTGGAGGATCTGGCCGAGGCCGTGCTCTACACCCTGCGCCAACCCCCTCACGTCCAGCTCGACGAGATCGGCATGACGGGGATCTGAGCGAGGCGCCATGGAACGCCAGCAAGGACAAGGGGCGCCGAGGCGCCCCTTGTCCTGCGTCACACCGCCAGAGGCGGCCTGCGCGTAAGATCAGGCAGGTTGATGGAGGGTGATGCAGTGGATGCCGCCGCCCCCGGCCGCCACCGGGTCTATGTCTATCTGCACTATCTTGCGCCCCGGATAGAGGCGGGCCAGCAGATCCCGGCAATGACGGTCGGCCCTGGCATCCCCGAACTGGGGAGCGATGACGGCGCCGTTGATGGGCAGGTAATTGATGTAACCGGCGGCAAAGTCCGGGCTGCGGCTGAACTTGTTGTCCCGCCCGCCCAGGGGCGGCGGCAGCTGATGCAGCTCCAGCTTGTTGCCGTCGGCGTCCGTCGCCTGCTGCAGGATGGCGAGGTGCTGGCGGGTCACCTTGTAGTCGTGGGAGTCGGGATCGTTGTCCATGTTGATCACCACCACCCCGGGGCGCACGAAGCGGGCGTAGAAGTCCACGTGGGCATCCGTGATGTCACGGCCCTTGATCCCCGGCAGCCAGATGATCTTGCGCAGCCCCAGGTTGGCCTTGAGCTCCGCCTCCACCTGCGCCTTGGTGAGGCCGGGGTTGCGGTTGCTGTTGATCCAGCAGCTCTCGGTCATGATGGCGGTGCCGTTGCCGTCCACCTCGATGCCGCCCCCCTCACCGATGAGCTCGCTCTGCAGGTAATAGGCATCGGTCTGCCGGCCCACCAGGGCGGCGACCCTGGCGTCATGGCTGTGCTCCTGCTTGTCACCCCAGCCGTTGAAGTTGAAGTCCACCAGCCCGAGCCCTCCCTGCTCGTCCTGCACGAAGACGCCGCCGGTATCCCGCAGCCAGATGTCATCCATCTCGGCGTGGACGAAGTGGGTGTTGCGCTCGCCGCACAACTGGCGCGCCAGCGCCTCGTCATCCTCGTGGCAGAGCACGTTGACCCGGGCGTAGGGCACCATGGCCTGCACCAGCCGCCCTATGGTGGCCTGCACCTCCTTGTAGTGGCGACCCCAGATCTCGCTGGTGGCCCCGAAGGCCACCCACACCAGGGCCTGGGGGGAGGACTCCTCCGGCATGTGGTAGCGAGCGGCGGCGCCGGGTTCGCCGGCGGCGAAGGCCGCGCGGGCACCGGGCAGGCTGCCAAACCCGGCAATGGCGCCAAGGGCAACCAGCTGTTTCAATACGTGGCGTCGGGAAAACATCGTTCTACTCCTGGGTTCAGAGGCTGCTCTTGAAGCGAGTCCAGGCTCGCATGCGGGCACGCATCTGGGATTGTGCTATATCCTGACCCGGAATGAGCCGCTGGTAGCTGGCCTCGTCCAGGTAGATATCCGGGTTGGCCGTCATGGTGGCATCCACCATGGGTCTGGCCTTGGCACTGGCAGTCGGATAGCCGGTGCTGTTGGTGATGGCCGCCATGTTGGCCGGGCGCATCACGAAGTTGATAAAGGCATAGGCATAGGCATAGGCATAGTCAGGATGGGGGGCATCCGCCGGGATCGCCATGGTGTCCATCCAGATGGTGCTCCCCTCCTTCGGCAATCGGTATTCGAAGTCGACCCGCTTGCCCGCCTCGGCGGCGGCGCGCCTGGCCTGGGTCATGTCGCCGCTGTAGCCCAGGGAGAGGCAGAGATCCCCGTTCACCAGCTGGGTTACCGGCTGGGACTGGAACTTGCGGATATAGGGCTTGATCCCCTTGAGCAGGGCCAGGGCCGCCTCCAGATCGTCCGCCTTGCCGCTGCGGGGATCCCGCCCAAGATAGTGCAGCACCACCGCCAGCACCTCGTCCGGGGAGTCGATGACCGAGATGCCGCAATCTGCAAATTTCGCCGCCAGCTCGGGCTTGAACAGCATGTCCAGGCTGCTGACCGGGGCATCCGGCATCCTCTGCCGGATGGCGTCCGCGTTGTAGGTGAGCCCTATGGTGCCCCAGGTGTAGGGCACCACGGCCTCCTTCGCATGGGGGTAGGCCTGCTGCAACCGCGCCAGGCCGGGGTCTATGTCCCCCAGGTGTTGCAGCTTGCCCTTGTCGAGCGGCTGTAAACTGCCCGCCCGCATCAGCCGCTCCGCCACCGTGTCCCCCGGGAAGATGAGGTCATACCCGCTGCGACCCGCCATCAGCTTGGCCTCCAGGGTCTCGCTGCTGTCCATCACGTCGTAGATGACCCGGATCCCGGTTTCCCGGGTGAATTCGCTCAGGGTATCGGGGGCGAAATAATCGGACCAGTTGTAGAGGCGCAGCACCTTCTCCTCTGTCGCCTCCCCCGTCCCTTCTGCGGCCTGGGCCCCCAGACCCAGCAGCAGGGCCAGTGCCGTGGCTATCTTGGTCAAGGCGCTCATGATGGACGCCCTCCCCGCTGGCCCTGCCCATCCAGGCTCAGCAAGGCGCCATACATCTCGGGGCGGCGATCCCGGTAGATGCCCCAGGTCAGCCGCTCCTCGGCCATGGCGGCAAGATCCAGCTCCCGCACCAGCACGCCCGGGGTATCCCTGTCCGCCTCGGCCAGCAGAGCCCCCTTGTGATCCGTGATGAAGGAGGAGCCATAGAAGCGCATCTGCAACGCGGGATCCCGGGTCGCCACCTCGCGTCCGATGCGGTTGGCGGCGATCACCGGCATGATGTTGGCGGCGGCATGGCCGCGCTGGGTCAGCTGCCAGTGATCCCGCGAATCGAGCCCCTCTGCCCCCGGCTCCGAGCCGATGGCGGTGGGATAGAGCAGCAGTTCGGCCCCCTGCAGCGCCATGGCGCGGGCCGCCTCCGGGAACCACTGATCCCAGCAGATGCCGACCCCGATGCGGCCAGCGGCCGTGTCCCAGACCCGAAACCCCGTATCCCCCGGGCTGAAATACTCCTTCTCCTGATAGCCGATGGCATTCGGGATATGGGTCTTGCGATAGACCCCGAGCAGGCGACCATCCGCATCCGCCATCGCCAGGGAGTTGAAGCAGGCGTTGCCGGCACGTTCGAACCAGCTGATGGGCAACACCACCCCCAGCTCCCGCGCCAGGGCCGAGAAGCGGCGCAGCACCCGGCTCTGCTCGAACGACTCCGCCAGCGCCAGATGGCCGTGGTATTGCTCGATACAGAAATAGGGGGTGGCGAAGAGCTCCTGCAACAGCACCAGGTTGGCCCCCCTGGCGGCGGCGTCCCGTACCAGGCTCTCCGCTGTGTCCAGATTGCGCTCCAGCTCCCAGCTGCAAGCGAATTGTGTGGTGGCGACGACGATCTTGCTCATCCGGATACCCTCCCTGACACGCGTTCCCCCTGACAGGCAAACTGCATGGTTGCGACGACCTTGTTCATGAATCTCTCCTCCCTGATCCCGTCATGAGGCCTCGCAGACGCCTGACGAGGCCGCTCCAAACGCTTACCCCTGCACCGGCCAGGCCGGCTGCTGCTGGGTGATGCAGTGAATGCCGCCCCCGCCGTGGGCCAACTGGTTGATGCGCACCGGCACCAGCTGCCTGTTCGGGAAGGCGCGCCTCAGCACCTCCCCCGCCGCCTCGTCCGCACCTACGCCGTAGGCGGGCATGATGATGGCGCCGTTGGCGATGTAGAAGTTGGTGTAGGAGGCGCAGAACACCTCCGCCTCGGCGTCCACCGCCTCGCTCGCCTCGAACAGCTCGAGGCACTCGAAGGAGCGACCTCTCGCATCGGTGGCCAGGGCCAGGGCTCGGCGGTTCTCCCGCACCACGCGGCCATAGGTGGAGTGCCCGTCCAGGGTGGCGTCCACCAGCAGGTGGCCGGGGCGGCTGAAGGCGCAGACCCCGTCCACATGACCGTCCGTCATGTCGCCGGTGACGTGGTCCGGATCCCCCGGCAGCCAGATAGTCTTCTCGATGCCGAGCAGGCGGCTGAAGATCCGTTCGATCTCCACTTTGGTCATGCCGGGATTGCGGTTGCTGTTGAGCAGCACCGACTCCGTGGTGATCAGGGTGCCCTCCCCATCCACATGGATGGCGCCCCCTTCGTTGGCGAGGAAGCTGCCGATGCACTCCAGCTCCAGGCTGTTGAGCACGCGCCGCGCCAGCCCCTCGTCCAGACCGTGGGCCGACTTGCCGCCCCAGGCGTTGAAACGCCAGCTAATCCCGGCGGTGCCAAGCTCGGGATGGCAGATGAAGGTGGGGCCGGAGTCACGGCACCAGCTGTCATCCACCGGCAGGGGAATGAAGCGCACCCCGTCGCCGCACAGGGCGCGAGCCTCCGCCTGTGCGGCGGGATCCACCACCAGGTTCACCGGTTCGAAGCGGGCGATGGCATTGACCACCCGGGCGAAGTCCTGCTGGACCTGGGGCAGGGTTACGCCCCAGCCGTTTTCCCACAGCGCCTTGTTGTGCGGCCAGACCATCCAGGTCGCCGCGTGCCGGCACCACTCCGCTGGCATGAACCAGCCCACAGCCCGCATTCCCTGCTCGCGCATCTCAGCCTCTCTGATTAGGTGCTATTAAGGTTATTGACGATGGGAATAGACTATTCTCCCCGTTGATGGGTAACAAACGATCGATTTTCGATAAAAGTGATAAGCGGAGCTAATCAATGATGTTCAAACACTGGCCCCCTCTCAACGTGCTGCGCGGCTTCGAGGCGGCGGCCAGGCTCGGCAGCTTTCATCAGGCGGCCCAGGAGCTGCACCTCACCCAATCTGCCATCAGTCAGCAGATCCGCTCGCTGGAGGAGCTGCTTGGCCAGCCTCTGTTTCACCGCCAGGGACGTTCCGTCGCCCTGACCGACGCGGGCCAGGATCTGCTGGAGACGACCCAGCAAGTGCTGCTGCAACTGGCGGTGGGAATACAGCGCCTCGAGCAGTACCGCAAGCCGAACCAGCTGGTGCTCAACACCAGTACCGCCATCGCCCGCCTCTGGCTGCTGCCCCGGCTGGCCGACCTTCACCGCCAGCATCCGGGCATCGATCTCTGGCTGTTCACCAGCGACGACACGCCGAACATGGCCGAGCAGACCATCGACATTTCGCTGCGCTGGGGGCTGGCTCCCCAGGCGGAATGCCGCCATCAGCCGCTGCTGGCGGATCGGCTGCTGCCGGTGGCGAGCCTGGCCGTGCTGGCACAGCCCGCGCAGGAGCGCACCACCCTGCACGGGGAGCGGGAGATGGACTGGCACCACTGGACCCTCAAGGGCGGCGACGATCTGCACCTGCAGACCCAGGGGCTCAACTTCTCCGATCCCGGCTTGTTGCAGGATGCGGCCAGCGCCGGGCTCGGGGTGGCGCTGGCGAGCGAGCTGCTCTCTCGCGACGCACGCCGACAGGGGTGGCTGCTGCCCCTCTCGTCCCACCGGGTGGCCGGGCCGAACTGGAACATGCTGATCCATCAGGAGAGCGAAGGCAGTCCCCAGTGCCGGGCGGTGAGCCAATGGCTCCAGCAGCAGTTTGCTGCAGAGGCTGCCACCCGGGGCAAGGACGCGACACTCTGAGAGCGGTCACTGAATCGGGGCGGCAAGGGTGATTAAATGGCCCCTTCCCTTTTGCCGGACATCGCCGTGACCATGCCATCCGTCCCCCAGCCCCTCCCGTCCTGGCCCGAGCACCTGCAGGCCTCCTGGCTGCGCTGTGCCCACCAGACCAGCGCGTCCCTCTGGCATCCTCCCCACTGCGCCAGAGGGCAGACCCTGGATAGCCTGCGCCAGCGCAAACGGGACCTGCTCACCACCGGCGAGATGGCGCTGGAGGATCTCTACGAGTTCATGGAGGGGCGCCCCTGCGCCCTGCTGCTCACTGACGAGAGCGGTTGCCTGCTGGCCCGGACCGGCCACCCCGATACCCTGCAGGCGCTGGCGACCCTCGGTTTTGGCCCAGGCGCATTTTTCAGCGAGGGACGCATCGGCACCAATGCCGTCAACCTCGCGGCCCTGGAGGGGGTACCGCTCTGCGTCAGCGGCCCCCAGCACTTCAACCAGCGTCTCCACCCCTGGCACTGCTGTGCCAGCCCCGTCTACAACAGCACCGGTCGCCAGGTGGCGATCGTGGCCCTGATCTGCCGGGTGGAGGAGGCCGCGCCGGGAGATCTCGCGCTCACCGTCAGCGCCGGCCGCGAGCTGGCCAATCTGCTGCAGATGGAGCGCCTGATGCAGGAGTCCCAGCACCATTTGAGCGAGCTCTATGCCCTGCTGGATGGCATGGAAGACGGCGTGCTGGCCTGGGATCCCCAGGGGCGGCTGCGCTACCTCAACGCCCTGGCGGCCAGTCGGCTGCAACTCGACCCGGCTGTCTGTCTGGGTCAGCCCCTCGATCACCATCTGCTGATGCCCCAGCGCCTGCGTCTGGCCATCGCGGAGATGACCCCCCTGAGCCATGTGGAGGTGACGCTGGAGCGGCGAGAGTCCCGGGGCGAGGCCTTCATCGACGCCCTGGTGAGCCTCAAGCCCCTGCCGGGGCCGGACGGGGTCAGCTTCATCGTCCTGCTCCATCCCACCGATCGGCTGCGCGCCATTCATCAACTGCGCCAGACGGTGCCCGAGCTCTCCGCCCTGGTGGGGGAGTCGAGCGCCATGCGCAAACTGCTTCGCCACGCCCGCCAGGCGGCCAGGGGACAGGGCCCCGTCCTGCTGCGAGGGGAAGAGGAGGTGGGCAAGGCCCAGCTGGCGGAGGCCATCCACTTTGGCAGCGAGCGAGCCGCCGGCCCCCTGGTCATCTTCAACTGCCAGGCATGGCCGAGGGAGCGGATGGCGCTGGAACTCATGGGGTCCGACGAGGCGGGGCAGGAGCGGGCAGGCAAGTTCGAGCTGGCTCACGGTGGCACGCTAGTGCTGGAGCAGGTGGAGAGCCTGCCCGCCCCCATGCAGGCCGCCCTGCTGCAACTGCTCAAGACGGGGCGCATCCAGCGCTTCGACTCCGCCCGCATCCTGCCCCTCAGGGTGAGGATCATCGCGACCAGCAGCGCCCCGCTGGAGCAGCGGGTGCAGGAGGGGGAATTCGGTCGCCAGCTGCTCTATGCGCTGCAAGGGTGCGAACTCTGGCTGCCGAGCCTGCGGGAACGCAGCGCCGATCTGCCTGGCCTCATCCGCCAGCACCTGACGGTGCAGGGGGGCGAGCCGGGGCGCCAGTTCACCCCTGACGCCCTCGACTGCCTGCTGGCCTACCCCTGGCCCGGCAACCTGGGGGAGCTGCGCAGCGCCATCGAGTACGCCCAGCTTCATTGCAGTGAGGCACAGATCCCGCCCCGGGCGCTCCCGGCCGCCATCCGCCAGGGCCATTGCCTGCTGGCGGACGAGGTGGTGGGACAGCCGCTGCTCACCCTGGCGGAGCTGGAGCATCAGGCAATCCTGCGGGCCGCCCGTGCCAGCAAGGGCCAGGTCAGCCAGATGGCGCGCCAGCTCGGGATCAGCCGCACCACCCTCTGGCGGCGACTCAAACTGCTCGACATCGATCCCGCCGACTACCACCACTGACCAGAACGCCCCTCAAAAAAAGCGGGCCCCGTCGTGACGGGGCCCGGATGGGGAAATGTTTCAGTCGCCGAAGCGATCCTGCGCCAGTTGCTGGAAGCAGCTCAGCGCCGCCCCGGCATCCTCACCTCGCGCCAGCAGGATGAGCCTGTCCCCCTGGCGCACATCGAGCATCGCGAGCCGGCTCAGGCTGCGGGGATTCGCCTCTTTCTCCCCCTTTTGCAGCCTGAGTTCAGCGGCAAAGGGTTTGAGTGCCGCGACCAGCCGGGCGGCGGGGCGCACATGCAGGCCGTGGGGATTCTCCACCACCACCTCGCAGCGCAGCCAGCCGTCGTCGGCAACAGGGGCTGCCTCCGTGGTAGCCTGCGCCGCACTGGCAGGCAGCATTCCCTGTTTCGGACCCAGGGCGCCAAGCGCCTCGGCGGCTACCTCGTCCAGCGTCAGGCCTGCGCCAGCGGCCACCACGGCGGCCAGAGTGCCCTCGACCAGCGGGGCGGGGCTGAGCCGCACCCGGGCGCTCAGCTCGGGGGGCAGCAGCTCGAGGGCGGTCTCGGCGCTCAGGAGGGCGCTGCCCAAGTCCATCAGCACCAGCACCCCGCTGCCGTCGTCCGCCTCTTCCATCGCACTCATCACGGCGATGGCGTCGGTGCCGATAGGATGGGCGGGGTCATCGACCCCGGCCGCCAGCAACAGTTTCGCCGGGCTGCCCAGCTGATCGGCCAGGGCTTTCAAACCGGCCGCAAGCATGGCGCTGTGAGAGACCACTACGATGCCGATCATGTCACAACCTCGCTCTGTCACGCAGGGCGGTCAGCAGCAGCAGGGTCGAGGTGGCCCCCGCATCCTGATGGCCGATGCTGCGCTCACCAAGATAGCTGGCGCGCCCCTTGCGAGCCTGCATCTGGATGGTGGCCTCGGTGCCGGCTGCGGCGGCAGCCACCGCCTTGTCCAGCGCCTCGGGCAGCGGCAAGCCTTGTTGCTCCGCCTGCTGCAGGGCGGCCAGGGCCGGCCACCAGGCATCGCACATGGTCTTGTCACCCGGTTCGGCGCGACCGCGCGAGACGATCCCCTCCACCCCGTCGCTCAGCATCTTGCCAAGCTGACCGAGGGTCAGGCTCTGGCAGGCGTCGCTGCTGGCCGCTGCCCGGATGAAGAAGGTGCCGTAGAGCGGGCCGCTGGCGCCGCCGACCGAGGAGAGCAACGTCATACCGGTGGTTTTGAGCACCTGGCCGATGTCCTTGTCCGCCACCGCGGGCAGCTTCTCCGCCACCTTGGCAAAGCCGCGCTGCATGTTGAGGCCGTGGTCGCCGTCGCCGATGTCGGTATCCAGCGCCGTGAGGTAGTCACGCTGCTCGGTGAAGATGTGCTCGCAGTCGAGCAGCCAGTTGACGATCTGATGCTTGCTTAACATGAATATTCCTCAGCAGCCGCGCCGCAGGGCCGGGGTGTGAACGGGGGCATCCCACAGGGTCATCAGCTCGTCATCCACCTTGAGCAGGGTGATGGAGATGCCGGTCATGTCGAGGGAGGTACAGTAGGGGCCGATGAGGTTGCGCACCAGGTGGATGCCCGCCTCTTCGCACAGGGTGGCGAGGCGGCCATAGACGCCATAGAGCTCGGAGATGGGGGTGCCGCCCAGGCTGTTGACCAGGACGATGACCCTGTCACCCCCATTGAGCGGCTCGATAAAGGTGTGCTCTTCCTGCCAGCTGCCGGAGGCACGATCCCAGTGACGCAGGGTGCGGCCATAGGGGCTGTTGTCGGTCAGCTCCTTGAACATGTCGTCCACCAGGGCGTTGAGGTCGGTGAAGGGACGGCGCTCGATGCCCGGCTCGCCGTGGATGCCAACACCGAACTCCACCTCGTTGTCAGCCAGGATGAAGGAGGGCTTGCCCGCAGCAGGGACGGTGCAGGCGTGCATGGCCACGCCTATGGTGCGGCTCTGGTTGTTGATGCGACGGGCCAGCGCCTCGCAGCGCGCCAGATCGTAGCCCGCCTCGGCGGCGGCACCGACCAGCTTCTCGCACAGCACTGTCGTGGCAACACCACGGCGGCCAGCGGTGTAGAGGCTGTCCTTCACCGCCACGTCGTCATCGATGAGGGCGAAGCCCACCTTGACCCCGTCACCGTGCAGCAGCTCGACCGCGGTCTCGAAGTTGAGCACGTCGCCTGTGTAGTTCTTCACCAGAAACAGCACGCCGGCGCCGCCGTCGACGGCCTGACCGCACTCGTACATCTGATCCGGGGTCGGGGACGTGAAGATCTCACCGGGGCAGGCACCATCCAGCATTCCTTTGCCCACCAGGCCACCGTGCATGGGCTCGTGGCCGCTGCCGCCACCGGAGACCAGCGCCACCTTGCCCGTCACGGGGGAATCGGCGCGGGTGATGTAGTGGGGTTCGATTCGCACCTTGAGCTCGGGGTGGGCAGCGGCCATCCCCATTAGTTGTTCACGGACCACGGCATCGACAGCGTTGATCAGCTTCTTCATGGCTCACTCCTTGGCTTGCCACCACACGGGTGGACAGATGGTTGATGCAGCCAGTCTAGCGAGCCATAGGGGGATAAAAATGACAGGGGTTTCGGTTCGGATCTGAAACAGCAAACAAAGCCTGACGTTTCAATCTGAAACGAGCGGATGGGGAAGACCCGGGAAAGTGTTAGCCGCCTCACAGCCATGAAAAAGGGCCCCGCAGGGCCCTTCTCGATAGCGTGAAGATTAGATGGCCCAGCCACCGGCGTAGAAGATCACCAGGGCCACGGCGATGATGACGGTGCCGATGTTGAGCTTCTTCCACTCGGCGGCAAACAGGCGGCCGACCACCAGGGCCACGAAGCCTAACATGATGCCGGTGACGATGTTGCAGGTGAGCACGATGAAGACGGCGCACAGCATGCCGGAGAGGGCATCGACCGAGTCGTTGAAGTCCAGCTTCGTGACGTTGCCCAGCATCAGCAGGCCCACATACATCAGGGCCGGTGCGGTGGCGTAGGCCGGTACCAGATAGCTCAGCGGGGAGAGGAAGATCATCAGCAGGAAGAGCACGCCGACCAGGGTGGCGGTCAGACCTGTCTTGCCGCCGGCAGCGGTCCCTGCGGCGGATTCGATGTAGACGGCTGCCGGAGCACCACCCACCACGCCCGCCACCATGCTGCTGACGGAGTCCGCAGTCAGGGCCTTGCCACCGCTGATGATGTGGCCACGCTCGTTGATGAGGCCAGCCTGACCGGCCACGGCACGGATGGTGCCGGTGGCGTCAAACACGGCGGTCATCACCAGCGCCAACACGGTCGGAATCACCACCGGATTGAGGGCGCCCAGCAGATCCATGCTGCCCACCAGGGAGCCATTCTCGCCACTCAGGCTCGGCATGGCGAAGAAGCCCTGCCAGGTCACTTTCGGATCGAAGATAAGGCCGAGGATGGAGATGGCGATGATCACCATCAGGATACCGCCCGGCACCTTGCGGCGCTCCAGGCCGAAGATGGCAGCCAGACCCAGCACCGTCATGATGACCGGGAAGGCGGTGATCTCGCCGAGCTGCACCGGCAGGCCAGCCCCTTCATTCTTGATCACCATGCCGACCCCGTTGGTGGCGATCAGCAGCAGGAACAGGCCGATACCGATGCCGGTACCGTGGGCGATGCCGGAGGGGAGGTTGTCCAGGATCCACTGGCGCACGCCGGTGACACTGATCAGGGTGAACAGCACCCCCATCAGGAAGATGGCGCCAAGGGCAACCGGAATGCTCAGCCCCTGACCCAGCACCAGGCTGAAGGCGGTAAAGGCGGTGAGAGAGATGGCACAACCGATGGCCATCGGCAGCTTGGCCCAGAGCCCCATCAGCAGGGAGCCGAAGGCGGCGATCAGACAGGTCGCCACAAACACCGGGCCCTGCTCAAAGCCGGCTGCGCCCAGCATGTTCGGCACGACGATGATGCTGTAGACCATCGCCAGGAAGGTGGTCAACCCGGCCAGCAGCTCCTGTCGCACCGTGCTGCCACGCTGGCTGATGGAGAAATAGGAATCCAGAAACCCGCCATTGCCGGCGCGGGCCGTCGTTTGTTGCGTTGCCATAGTTCATCCTGAAAGTGTGAAGGAAATCGTTTGCTTGCTGGCGCGCAAAATAGCAAGAATTTGGCGAGATTGCAGCGGATAAGCCTCCATTTCCCCGAAGTTTTTCACAAAAGGGCTCGTTGGAGACCTCATTTTCCATGAGAGCGGCCCATCCCAAGCTTCTACACTCTTAACTAGCCACGTTCCCATCTACCGGAGAGAAGCCCATGCACACAGGCAACCTGCTTGGCCAGATCCCCTCCCCCCTGCCCAATGAGGTGTTTACCGACCTGGTCAGCACCAACCACTTTCGCATCGAGCGCATCCTCTCCCAGGGACAACAGACCCCTACCGGAGAGTGGTTCGATCAGGATGAACACGAATGGGTATTGCTGGCGCAGGGAGAGGCCATCCTGGTCTTCATCACACCGGATACCGGGGTACAGGAACGCGTCCATCTGGGGCCGGGGGATTACATCAACATCCCGGCGCACCTTCAGCACAGGGTGGAGTGGACCCATCCGACCGAGACAACCATCTGGCTCTGCGTCTATTACTAGCAAGCTTACGGCTCAAGAAGGCAATGCTTCTGCTGCGAAGATCGAAGAGGAGAGCGTGGAGACGAAAAAAAGCCCAGTCTGTCGACTGGGCTTCTTGTTAGTGGCATAACGGACGCAGAGACGGACAAAGTCCGGCTCAAGCACAAGGGACAACAGAGCGGGACAAAGTTGCCAGTGGCAAGTCACAGCCCTCGTGGCTGCCTCTTGCTCCCTGAGCTCTTATCCAGACGCCAGAAAGCAAAAAGGCCTTCCCGTCAGGGAAGGCCTTTCAATTTAGTGGCGGAGCGGACGGGACTCGAACCCGCGACCCCCGGCGTGACAGGCCGGTATTCTAACCGACTGAACTACCGCTCCGCATTCGGTTAGCTTTCGCTAAATCATTTGCTGCTTGTTTGTGAGGTGTCATCCTCGCAGCCAGTAACGTGATTTTTTCACGTCACCGTTTAATTGGGTGCCTGGCAGTGTCCTACTCTCGCATGGCGAATGCCACACTACCATCGGCGCTACAGCGTTTCACTTCTGAGTTCGGCATGGGGTCAGGTGGTTCCACTGCGCTATTGCCGCCAGGCAAAATCTTCAATCTGAAAAAGCTGACGTGAATAACGACTTTGCTAGTTGCTGGTCATTATCACTGAATTTGTAAGTAGTTTATGCACTTGCTACAAGGCCCAGAACACTTCTTGGGTGTTGTATGGTTAAGCCTCACGGGTAATTAGTATGGGTTAGCTCAACGTATCGCTACGCTTACACACCCCACCTATCAACGTTGTGGTCTCCAACGGCCCTTTAGGACCCTCAAGGGGTCAGGGATGACTCATCTCAGGGCTCGCTTCCCGCTTAGATGCTTTCAGCGGTTATCGATTCCGAACTTAGCTACCGGGCAGTGCCACTGGCGTGACAACCCGAACACCAGAGGTTCGTTCACTCCGGTCCTCTCGTACTAGGAGCAACTCCCTTCAATCATCCAACGCCCACGGCAGATAGGGACCGAACTGTCTCACGACGTTCTGAACCCAGCTCGCGTACCACTTTAAATGGCGAACAGCCATACCCTTGGGACCGACTTCAGCCCCAGGATGTGATGAGCCGACATCGAGGTGCCAAACACCGCCGTCGATATGAACTCTTGGGCGGTATCAGCCTGTTATCCCCGGAGTACCTTTTATCCGTTGAGCGATGGCCCTTCCATTCAGAACCACCGGATCACTATGACCTACTTTCGTACCTGCTCGACCTGTCCGTCTCGCAGTTAAGCTGGCTTATGCCATTGCACTAACCTCCTGATGTCCGACCAGGATTAGCCAACCTTCGTGCTCCTCCGTTACTCTTTGGGAGGAGACCGCCCCAGTCAAACTACCCACCAGGCACTGTCCGCGAGCCCGATTCAGGGCCCTGCGTTAGAACATCAAACATACAAGGGTGGTATTTCAAGGACGGCTCCAGCGCAACTGGCGTCACGCCTTCAAAGCCTCCCACCTATCCTACACATGTAGGTTCAATGTTCAGTGCCAAGCTGTAGTAAAGGTTCACGGGGTCTTTCCGTCTAGCCGCGGGTACACCGCATCTTCACGGCGAATTCGATTTCACTGAGTCTCGGGTGGAGACAGCATGGCCATGGTTACACCATTCGTGCAGGTCGGAACTTACCCGACAAGGAATTTCGCTACCTTAGGACCGTTATAGTTACGGCCGCCGTTTACCGGGGCTTCGATCAAGAGCTTCGCTTGCGCTAACCCCATCAATTAACCTTCCGGCACCGGGCAGGTGTCACACCCTATACGTCCACTTTCGTGTTTGCAGAGTGCTGTGTTTTTGATAAACAGTCCCAGCCATCTGGTCACTGCGACTCCCGACAGCTCCATCCGCAAGGGACTTCACCATCAAGAGCGAACCTTCTCCCGAAGTTACGGTTCTATTTTGCCTAGTTCCTTCACCCGAGTTCTCTC
>NZ_CP077387.1:482500-695000 GCF_019048585.1 Aeromonas sp. FDAARGOS 1418
GACGACCACCTTCTTCCTTGGACAGCACGTACACTTCGGATTCGAACTTGGTGTGCGGCTTGATGGTGCCCGGCTTGGCCAGTACCTGACCACGCTCTACGTCTTCACGCTTCACGCCACGCAGCAGGGCGCCAACGTTCTCACCTGCACGACCTTCGTCCAGCAGTTTGCGGAACATTTCAACGCCGGTACAGGTGGTCTTGGTGGTATCTTTGATACCAACGATTTCCACTTCTTCACCAACCTTGACGATACCGCGCTCTACACGACCGGTTACTACGGTACCACGGCCTGCGATGGAGAAGACGTCTTCGATAGGCATCAGGAACGGCTGGTCAATGGCACGCTCCGGCTCCGGAATGTAGGTGTCCAGGTGGCCAGCCAGTTCCAGGATCTTCTCTTCCCACTGAGCTTCGCCTTCCAGCGCTTTCAGTGCGGAACCACGGACTACCGGCAGGTCATCACCCGGGAAGTCGTACTCGGACAGCAGTTCGCGAACTTCCATCTCGACCAGTTCCAGCAGCTCTTCGTCATCTACCATGTCGCACTTGTTCATGAACACGATGATGTACGGAACGCCTACCTGACGACCCAGCAGGATGTGCTCACGAGTCTGCGGCATCGGGCCGTCAGTCGCTGCTACTACCAGGATTGCGCCGTCCATCTGGGCAGCACCGGTGATCATGTTTTTAACGTAGTCGGCGTGACCCGGGCAATCTACGTGAGCGTAGTGGCGGGTAGCAGTGTCGTATTCTACGTGGGAGGTGTTGATGGTGATACCACGCTCACGCTCTTCCGGTGCCTTGTCGATCTGGTCGAAGGCGAAAGCTTTACCACCGAAGTGCTTGGCCAGCACGTTGGTGATGGCGGCGGTCAGGGTGGTTTTACCGTGGTCAACGTGGCCGATGGTGCCGACGTTTACGTGCGGTTTATTACGCTCAAATTTTTCTTTAGACACGACGTAGTCCTTCTAGGTTAAACCCGCCTACCGTCGTAGGCGGGGAATCTTAAATTACTTGGATTTGCGCTCTTCGATCACGGCCTGGGCGACGTTGGTCGGGGCATCGTGATACTTGGCGAATTCCATGGCGTAGGAAGCACGACCCTGGGTAGCAGAACGCAGGGAGGTGGCGTAACCGAACATTTCGGCCAGCGGCACCAGCGCACGTACGATCTTGCCGGACGGGCCATCTTCCATGCCTTCGATCAGGCCGCGACGACGGTTCAGGTCACCGATCACGTCGCCCATGTAGTCTTCCGGAGTCTCGACTTCGACCTTCATGATCGGTTCGAGCAGTACCGGGTTGGCCTTCATGAAGCCAGCCTTGAACGCCAGAGAAGCAGCGATCTTGAACGCCAGTTCGGAAGAGTCGACATCGTGGTAGGAACCGAAGTGCAGACGCACACCCAGATCCATTACCGGATAGCCTGCCAGCGGGCCGGACTTCAGCTGCTCGCGGATACCCTTGTCAACACCCGGGATGAATTCGCCCGGAATCACGCCACCCTTGATGTCGTTGACGAATTCGTAGGCTTTGCCTTCTTCCAGCGGGTACATGTCGATAACGACGTGACCGTACTGACCACGACCACCGGACTGCTTGGCATGCTTGCCTTCGATGTCCTTGACGGTGTTGCGGATGGTTTCACGGTAGGCAACCTGCGGCTTACCTACGTTGGCTTCTACCTTGAACTCGCGACGCATACGGTCAACGATGATGTCCAGGTGCAGCTCACCCATACCGGCGATGATGGTTTGACCAGATTCTTCGTCGGTCCATACGCGGAAGGACGGATCTTCCTGAGCCAGACGGCCCAGAGCCAGACCCATCTTCTCCTGGTCAGCCTTGGATTTCGGCTCAACGGCGATGGAGATTACCGGCTCCGGGAATTCCATACGCTCCAGGATGATCGGTGCGCTTTCGTCACACAGGGTATCACCGGTGGTGACGTCCTTCAGGCCGATGGCAGCAGCGATGTCGCCTGCGCGAACTTCTTTGATCTCTTCACGCTTGTTGGCATGCATCTGAACGATACGGCCGAAACGCTCGCGCTTCTCTTTAACGGAGTTCAGCACGGAGTCACCGGAGTTGACCACACCGGAGTAAACACGGAAGAAGGTCAGGTTGCCCACGAACGGGTCGGTAGCAATCTTGAATGCCAGAGCAGAGAACGGCTCGTCATCGGAAGCGTGACGCTCGTCCTTGGTCTCGCCATCCAGCTTCAGACCGTCGATAGCAGCAACGTCGGTCGGAGCCGGCAGGTACTCGACCACGGCATCCAGCATGGCCTGTACGCCCTTGTTCTTGAACGCGGAGCCACAGGTAACCAGGATGATTTCGTTGTTCAGAACACGCTGACGCAGAGCTTTCTTGATCTCTTCTTCAGTCAGTTCTTCACCACCCAGGTATTTTTCCATCAGGTCTTCAGACGCTTCAGCAGCGGCTTCAACCAGGTTCATGCGCATTTCTTGCGCCTGTTCCAGCAACTCAGCCGGGACGTCTTCGTAGTCGAAGGATACGCCCTGGTCAGCTTCGCTCCAGTTGATGGCTTTCATCTTGACCAGGTCGATAACGCCCTTGAAGTTCTCTTCGGAACCGATGTTCAGTTGCAGAGGAACCGGGTTACCTTTCAGACGGGTCTTGATGTGCTCAACGCAGCGCAGGAAGTTGGCACCGGTACGGTCCATCTTGTTGACGAACGCGATACGGGGAACCTTGTACTTGTTAGCCTGACGCCATACGGTTTCAGACTGGGGCTGTACGCCACCTACGGCACAGTACACCATCACGGCGCCATCCAGAACACGCATGGAACGCTCTACTTCGATAGTAAAGTCAACGTGGCCCGGGGTATCGATGATGTTGATACGGTGCGGTTGGAACTGTTTACCCATACCGGACCAGAAAGCGGTGGTCGCGGCGGAGGTGATGGTGATACCACGCTCTTGTTCCTGTTCCATCCAGTCCATGGTGGCGGCGCCATCGTGAACTTCACCGATCTTGTGACTTACACCGGTGTAAAACAGAACGCGCTCGGTAGTAGTAGTCTTACCGGCGTCGATGTGAGCGGAGATACCGATATTACGATAACGCTCAATGGGGGTTGTACGAGCCATTGTCATCCTCTTACTAGGGCGCTTGTCCCCAGATAATTAAAGGTGCGCAGAGTCATAAGACCCTGCGCAAGCGGATTACCAGCGGAAGTGAGCGAAGGCCTTGTTCGCTTCAGCCATACGGTGAACGTCTTCACGTTTCTTGACAGACGAACCCTTATTGTCAGCGGCATCCAGCAGCTCGCCAGCCAAACGCTGAGCCATTGATTTTTCACCACGTTTACGAGCGGCATCAACCAACCAGCGCATTGCCAGAGCATTGCGACGTACCGGACGAACTTCTACCGGCACCTGATAGGTTGCACCACCGACGCGACGAGATTTAACCTCGACCGCCGGACGAATGTTGTCCAGAGCGACTTCGAACAGGGCCAGGTGCTCTTTGCCAGATTTGGTGGCAATGATGTCCAGGGCGCCATAAACGATGGCTTCTGCAACAGATTTCTTACCGTCAACCATTACTACGTTGACAAATTTAGCCAGCAGCTCAGATCCGAACTTGGGATCCGGCAGGATTTTACGCTGACCAACAACACGACGTCTTGGCATTTCAAATTCTCCGTAACTTCAGGGGTTACCCAAAACTAGAAAGTTATCTAACTAGAAACGAATTAACGTTTGGCCTTACTTAACGGAGAACCATTAAGCTTTCGGACGCTTCACGCCGTACTTGGAGCGAGCCTGCTTACGGTCTTTAACACCGGCACAGTCCAACGCACCACGAACGGTGTGATAACGAACACCTGGCAAGTCTTTTACACGACCGCCACGGATCAGAACAACAGAGTGCTCTTGCAGGTTGTGACCTTCACCACCGATGTAGGAGGTGACTTCGAAGCCGTTGGTCAGACGTACACGGCATACTTTACGCAGTGCAGAGTTAGGCTTCTTCGGGGTGGTGGTGTATACACGGGTGCATACGCCACGCTTCTGAGGGCACGCTTCCAGCGCCGGCACGTTGCTTTTCACAACGAGCTTGATGCGTGGCTTGCGAACCAACTGGTTAATAGTTGCCATCAAAAGGCTCCTGATAATGACTTCATAAACGTGTGAAAAATCCTCCCCGCAGATACGGGGACGCGAAATTTTATGCCCTGTTGTCTGGGGAGTCAAGATTTATACAATTTGCACACCGAAATGGCAAATGACAGTCGAATGACATTATGCTAAGCAACTGAGATAAAAAGGAAAACCAAGCCTAACCGCCCCAGGTCTGCGGTGATCCGTGCTCGGCGATCAACCTGATCAAACCCGGCATATCGAGTTCCATCCCGATCCCGGATGACAAGCCTCTCGCTTGCAGATCTTCCTTCATGACGTACAGGGGGACCTCTGCCAAGCGCTCGCACCACCCGGGGGCAGCCGCCGCCATCACGGCATCCTGCATCAACACCACCAGATCCCCTTCCATGCGGTAACGCAACGCCAACTCGAGATCCTGGCTCATGAAGGGAGAGTTCAATATCAGCTGTATCACGGGCACCTCAGAAGCAGATGTGGGTGGTGAAACCCGCCCAGCTACGGCGAATTTCCGCAGGAGAGAGCGGAATCACTGGGATTAGCAGATCCGCCGCCGTCAGTCCTCGCTCAGCCAGTGACACCGCACAGACATAGATCTCTTCGATGTCATACAGTTCCAGCATCTTGAAGGTCGGGGCGTAGTGACGCTGCAATATGGCGTGTGGTGATTGCTCCCTCACCAGTTGCATCACGCCATCCCCCACCAGAAAGAGTGCCAGGGACTCCGTCAATGCAGAGGTGGCCAGCAGAGCATCCAGCCCCTCCCGACCACTCGCCGAACCATGGGGACCACGCCGTGAGATAAACGCTATTCTGGTCATTTTGTCCCCCTAGAACTGAACGAAGCGATCAGCGGTCAGTGCGGCTTCCGCCAACTGACCGAGCCCGCTCAGGCAGAATGGCGCTTCCAGATTGAAATGCTCCCGTCCCATTCCCTTGGCCTCCTGCTCATCCAGCACGCCACGGCGCATGGCCGCAGCCACACACACATCGATGCGGATACCCTGCTGGATGGCCAACTCGCGCCACAATGCCACCAGGTCGGTCTCATCGCTGGCTGGCGCATGGAGGCCATTGGCATTGCACACCCCCTCCTGATAGAAGAAGAGGTGGGACAAGCGGTGTCCCTGCTCGACCAGACTCAGGGCAAAACGATAGGCCGTGCTGGCCGTCTGGGTGCCATAGGCGGGCCCGGTGACCAGCAGAGCAAAATTCAGACTCATGATCGCACTCCTGCACAGCGGTGTATCCATTCTACCTCACAGACGCAAAAGCCCCTCCTGGGAGGGGCTTTTCCAATGAAACAGGCTCAGACGTAAGCGATGGCTTCGACTTCGACCAGTACATCCTTGGGCAGACGAGCAACTTCCACGCAGGAACGTGCCGGGGCGGACTCGCCAAAGTAGCGGGCATACACCTGGTTGAAGGCCACAAAGTTGTTCATGTCACTCAGGAAGCAGGTGGTCTTCAGCACCTTGCTGGTATCGGCCCCTGCGGCTTTCAAGACGGCAACCAGATTCTTCATCACCTGCTCTGCCTGAGCCTCGATGCCACCGGCAACGATGTCCATGGTGGCCGGATCGAGCGGGATCTGCCCGGAGGTAAAGACCAGCTCACCCAGCTTGGTAGCCTGGACATAAGGGCCAATTGCGGCAGGCGCCTTGTCGGTTGCAATCACTTCTTTAGCCATTGTTATCTATCCCCCATCTATGGCGCTTACTCGCTCTCTTCTTCACCCTGCTTGCGCTGTCGGATGTAGAGATACACGGTATGTTTGGAAATATTCAGCTTGTCGGCGACCAGGTTGATCGAGTCCTTGATATCAAATATGCCCTTCTCGAACAACTGGGTCACGATAAAACGGTTCTTGGCATTGTTGGCCACGGAGGGATCACGATTGATCTCGTCGATGGTGTTGTCCACCGTCTGGGCAACCAGCTCTTCGACGCTGTTGGCGAAGGTCTCCGGTGATTGCCGCTCCACCTGCTGTGGCGTCGGGAAGAATTCGGCCACGAACTCGTGGAAAGGTGCATTGATGTGCAGGTTGATGCAGATAAGGCCGATCACCTGCTTGTCGCGGTTACGGATGGCGATGGTGCTCGACTTCATCAAGGCACCGGTCCGACTGCGGGCAAAATAACTCTGGGTGTGATCCTGACCCGTGCTCTCGATGTCCTTGAGCATCCTCAGGGCGAGATCGGTGATCGGCGCCCCCAGAGTTCGACCCGTATTGAAACCATTCGCGATTTGGATCACGGACTCATGCAGATTTTCCAGGGAGTGGAGCACCACCTCGCAGTGCTTGCCGAACAGATCGGCCAGGCCTTCGATAAGGCCCCCATATGAACGCAACAGCTCCCTGTCTTCGTCTGTAAAAGCGCGACCGCTCAGTTGCTCTTCGGGAAGCAGTACTTCCTCGATACCGACAGCCATGTTCTACCCCTGTAATACCCATTCAACTTTCCCGAGTTTTCAGTTGCGACGGGGCAATGTCAACTTTTTTTGATTTTTTGCTCTATAACCTTGCACTGGATCATCCCCCTGCCCCAGCCCAGTGCACGCTGGGCGCCGGATGGGAAATAAAAAAAGGGCCCCTAGAAGGGGCCCTTTTCGATCACTGCTGCGGAAGATTACTCTTCGTCAAAACTGCCGGCTGCGTTGAGCAGATCCGCCAGGTTTTGCTGAGCTTCATCGGCAGTCACCTGCGGCACACCGACAGCACGAGCTGCGGCGGCACGCTGGTTGATGCGGCTGTGGTGGTAGGCAAAGCCGGTACCAGCCGGGATCAGACGACCCACGATCACGTTCTCTTTCAGGCCGCGCAGTTCATCACGCTTGCCACCAACGGCTGCTTCGGTCAGCACGCGGGTGGTCTCCTGGAAGGAAGCCGCGGAGATGAAGGACTCGGTGCTCAGAGATGCCTTGGTAATACCCATCAGGATATGACGGTAGGTAGCCGGGGTCTTCCCTTCGGCAACCAGTTTACGGTTGGCGATCTTCACACGGGCCACTTCAACCTGTTCACCTTCGATCAGGTCGGTGTCGCCAGCGCTCAGGATCTCGCACTTGCGAAGCATCTGACGCACGATGACTTCGATGTGCTTGTCGTTGATCTTAACGCCTTGCAGACGGTAAACGTCCTGCACTTCGTTGGCGATGTAGTTGGCGACCGGGCTGATACCGCGCAGACGCAGGATGTCATGAGCAGACTCGGGACCGTCCGCCAGCACTTCACCCTTCTCAACTTTTTCACCTTCGAACACGTTGAGGTGACGCCATTTCGGAATCATCTCTTCATAAATCTCGCCACCATCGGTCGGGGTGATGACCAGACGACGTTTGCCCTTGGTCTCTTTCCCGAAGGAGATGGTACCGGAGATCTCGGCCAGGATGGCCGGCTCTTTCGGCTGACGTGCTTCGAACAGATCCGCAACGCGCGGCAGACCACCGGTGATGTCCTTGGTACCACTGGACTCTTGGGGGATACGCGCAACCGCGTCACCCACGCCCACGTTGGCACCATCTTCCAGGTTCACGATCGCCTTGCCCGGCAGGAAGTACTGGGCGGGAACGTCGGTGCCCGGGATCATCACATCCTTGCCATTCAGGTCGACCAGTTTCACGGTCGGACGCATCTCTTTACCGGCGCTCGGACGTTCGTTGACATCCAGCACGACGATGGAAGAGAGACCGGTCAGCTCGTCGGTCTGACGAGTGATGGTCACACCGTCGATCATGTGTTCGAAGTGCAGGCGACCCGCCACTTCGGTGATGATCGGGTGGGTGTGCGGGTCCCAGTTCGCGACGGTATCACCGGCGTTCACCGCTTCGCCATCCTTCACTTCCAGCACGGAACCGTAAGGCAGCTTGTGGCTTTCCTTGGTACGGCCCATCTCGTCCATGATGGTCAGCTCGGTAGAACGGGAGGTGATAACCAGCTTGTCAGAGTTGTTCAGAACGAACTTGGCGTTCTGCAACTTGATGCTACCGGTGTTCTTCACCTGGATGCTGCTCTCGGCAGCCGCTCGGGATGCGGCACCACCGATGTGGAAGGTACGCATCGTCAGCTGGGTGCCCGGTTCACCGATGGACTGAGCGGCGATAACACCGACAGCCTCACCCTTGTTAACCAGGTGACCACGGGCCAGATCACGGCCGTAGCAGTGAGCACAGTTACCGAAGTCGGTCTCACAGGTGATGGCAGAACGTACCTTCACGCGGTCGACGGAGTTGCGCTCCAGCAGGTCACACAGCTGCTCGTCGAGCAGGGTGTTGCGCGCTACCAGCACTTCATCCTCGGTACCCGGCTTGATCACGTCTTCGGCCACCACACGACCCAACACGCGCTCACGCAGCGGCTCGACCACGTCGCCACCCTCGATCAGCGGAGTCATCCACAGACCGTCGGTAGTGCCGCAATCGTCCTCGGTGATCACCATGTCCTGGGCCACGTCAACCAGACGACGGGTCAGGTAACCGGAGTTCGCTGTCTTCAGTGCGGTATCCGCCAGACCTTTACGAGCACCGTGAGTGGAGATGAAGTACTGCAGTACGTTCAGACCTTCACGGAAGTTCGCCACGATCGGCGTTTCGATGATGGAGCCATCCGGCTTCGCCATCAGGCCACGCATACCGGCCAGCTGACGGATCTGGGCGGCGGAGCCCCGCGCACCAGAGTCGGCCATCATGAAGATGCTGTTGAAGGAGGCTTGCTCTTCCTCATCGCCCAGGGAGTTGACGTTACGCTCCTTGGAAAGGTTGTCCATCATGGCCTTGGAGACGCGATCGTTCGCGCTGGCCCAGATATCGATAACCTTGTTGTAACGTTCGCCCGCGGTTACCAGACCGGACAGGAACTGGTCCTGGATCTCGGCAACTTCGGCTTCTGCAGCAGCGATGATGTCTTTCTTGGCATCCGGGATGACCATGTCATCGATACCAACAGAGGCACCGGACAGGGCCGCGTAGTGGAAACCGGTATACATCAGCTGGTCAGCGAAGATGACGGTATCCTTCAGGCCCTGCTTGCGATAGCAGGTGTTCAGCAGACGGGAGATGAGCTTTTTGCCCAGCGCCTTGTTGGAGACGCACTTGATCCAGTTCTGCGGGTTGGCGTCCAGGTCAGCCTGCTCTGCAGCAGTCAGTACCTTGGGCTCGTCAATCAGCGCGTACTCCATGCCTTTGGGCAGGATCAGGCTCAGGATCGCACGACCAACGGTGGTGTTCTTCATCTCGGTCTTGGCAACCAGCTCACCGGCTTCGTTCTTCACGTACTCGGTGATGCGGCACTTGACGCGAGCATGCAGGTCGGCCAGACCGGCACGGTAGACCTTCTCGGCCTCTTTAGGACCGGACAGCACCATACCTTCGCCTTTGGCGTTGATACGGGCACGGGTCATGTAGTACAGACCCAAAACCACGTCCTGAGAAGGAACGATGATCGGCTCACCGGAGGCAGGCGACAGGATGTTGTTGGTGGACATCATCAGGGCGCGCGCTTCCAGCTGGGCTTCCAGGGTCAGCGGTACGTGGACCGCCATCTGGTCACCGTCGAAGTCCGCGTTATAGGCGGCACAGACGAGCGGGTGCAGCTGGATGGCCTTCCCTTCGATCAGGGTCGGTTCAAACGCCTGGATACCCAGACGGTGCAGGGTCGGTGCACGGTTCAGCAGAACCGGGTGTTCGCGGATCACTTCGTCCAGGATGTCCCAGACGACGGCTTCTTCGCGCTCCACCATCTTCTTGGCGGCCTTGATCGTGGTCGCCAGACCGCGGGATTCCAGCTTGCCGTAGATGAAGGGCTTGAACAGCTCAAGTGCCATCTTCTTCGGCAGACCGCACTGATGCAGACGCAGGGTCGGACCTACGGTGATAACGGAACGACCAGAGTAGTCGACACGCTTACCCAGCAGGTTCTGACGGAAACGACCTTGCTTACCCTTGATCATGTCGGCCAGGGATTTCAGCGGGCGCTTGTTGGAACCGGTGATGGCACGACCACGACGGCCGTTGTCCAGCAGGGCATCCACGGACTCTTGCAGCATGCGCTTTTCGTTGCGCACGATGATGTCCGGCGCAGCCAGATCCAGCAGACGCTTCAAGCGGTTGTTACGGTTGATCACGCGACGGTACAGATCGTTCAGATCGGAGGTCGCGAAACGACCGCCGTCCAGCGGTACCAGCGGACGCAGGTCCGGCGGCAGCACGGGCAGCACTGTCATGATCATCCACTCCGGCTTGTTGCCGGATTGCAGGAAGGCTTCCATCAGCTTCAGACGCTTGGTGGTCTTCTTGCGCTTGGTCTCGGAGTTGGTCTGATCCAGCTCCTCACGCATGGCTTTGACTTCGCCTTCCAGATCGATGGCGCGCAGCAGAGCCAGAATGGCCTCGGCACCCATCTTGGCGTCGAATTCGTCGCCCCACTCTTCCAGTGCGTCCAGATAGTTCTCTTCGGAGAGCATCTGGCTGCGCTCGAGGTTGGTCATGCCGGGTTCGATCACTACATAGGATTCGAAATACAGCACGCGCTCGATGTCACGCAGGGTCATGTCCAGCAGCAGACCGATACGGGACGGCAGGGACTTCAGGAACCAGATGTGGGCAGTCGGGCTGGCCAGCTCGATGTGGCCCATGCGCTCACGACGGACCTTGGTCTGGGTCACTTCTACACCGCACTTCTCGCAGATCACACCACGGTGTTTCAGGCGCTTGTACTTGCCGCACAGACACTCGTAGTCCTTCACCGGTCCGAAGATACGGGCGCAGAACAGACCATCACGCTCCGGCTTGAAAGTCCGGTAGTTGATGGTCTCAGGCTTTTTGACCTCACCGAATGACCAGGAGCGGATCATGTCAGGAGAGGCCAGACCGATCTTGATACTGTCAAACTCTTCGGTCTTGGTCTGAGCCTTCAAAAACTTGAGTAAGTCTTTCACGTGTTTCCCCTGTCAGGAGTCTAACCTCGGCGCCCCAGCTGCCGAAACAGCGGGGCGCCCACGTCAATTCTCGAACAATAAGAGCGAGCTCTTACTCTTCGTCCAGCTCGATGTTGATACCCAGAGAGCGGATTTCCTTCAGCAATACGTTGAAGGATTCGGGCATGCCCGGCTCCATACGGTGGTCGCCATCCACGATGTTCTTGTACATCTTGGTACGGCCGTTCACATCGTCAGACTTGACGGTCAGCATTTCCTGCAGGGTATATGCCGCACCGTAAGCCTCCAGGGCCCACACTTCCATCTCACCGAACCGCTGACCACCGAACTGCGCCTTACCACCCAGCGGCTGCTGGGTAACCAGGCTGTAGGAACCGGTAGAACGCGCGTGCATCTTGTCGTCTACCAGGTGGTTCAGCTTCAGCATGTACATGTAACCCACGGTGACCTTGCGCTCGAAGGCGTTACCGGTACGACCGTCGAACAGGGAGATCTGACCGGATTCCGGCAGATCGGCCAGCTTCAGCAAGGCTTTGATTTCGCGCTCTTTGGCACCATCAAAGACAGGTGTAGCCACCGGCAGACCCTTACGCAGGTTACCCACCAGGGTACGCACGTCGTCGTCAGACAGTTCAGCAATGTTCACTTGCTGGGAGTCCTTCTCGCCCAGGTCATAGACCTGTTGCAGGAACTCGCGCATCTCGTGCAGCTCGCGCTGTTCTTTGATCATGCGGTCGATCTTCTCGCCGATGCCCTTGGCCGCGAGGCCCAGGTGCACTTCGAGGATCTGACCGATGTTCATACGAGACGGTACACCCAGCGGGTTCAGTACGATGTCGACCGGACGGCCGTACTCGTCATGGGGCATATCCTCGACCGGACAGATCTTGGAGATAACACCCTTGTTACCGTGACGGCCCGCCATCTTGTCACCCGGCTGGATGCGACGCTTGACGGCCAGATAGACCTTGACGATCTTCAGTACGCCCGGCGCCAGGTCATCGCCCTGGATGATCTTGCGACGCTTGTTCTCGAATTTCTTGTCGAACTCGGCCTTCAGCTCAACGTGCTGTTCAGCGATCTGCTCCAGCTCGATTTGCTTGGCTTCATCTTCGATGGCCAGCTCAAACCACTTGGAACGATCGAGCTTGTTCAGACGATCTTCGCTGTAACCGGCGGCCAGCAGCAGGTTGCGGGAACGGCCGAAAATGCCGTCTTCCAGGATCTTGAACTCTTCGGTCAAGTCCTTCTTCGCTTCCTTCAACTGCATCTCTTCGATTTCTTTGGCGCGCTTGTCTTTTTCCACGCCATCGCGGGTAAAGACCTGCACGTCAACCACGGTACCGTACACACCGTTCGGCACTCGCAGGGAAGAGTCCTTCACGTCGGACGCCTTCTCACCAAAGATGGCGCGCAGCAGCTTCTCTTCCGGGGTCAGCTGGGTTTCACCTTTCGGAGTCACCTTGCCGACCAGAATGTCGCCGCCCTTCACTTCGGCACCCACGTAGACGATACCGGACTCGTCCAGCTTGGACAGAGCGGCTTCACCCACGTTCGGGATGTCAGCAGTGATCTCTTCCGGACCCAGCTTGGTGTCACGGGAGATACAGGCCAGTTCCTGGATGTGAATGGTGGTCAGGCGATCTTCCTGAACAACACGCTCGTTCACCAGGATCGAGTCTTCGAAGTTGTAACCGTTCCACGGCATGAACGCGACGCGCAGGTTCTGACCCAGCGCCAGTTCACCGAGATCGGTGGACGGGCCGTCAGCCAGTACGTCGCCAGCCATCACCGGCTCACCCAACATCACGCACGGACGCTGGTTGATACAGGTGTTCT
Organism: Aeromonas sp. FDAARGOS 1418; assembly: GCF_019048585.1. NCBI lineage: Bacteria > Pseudomonadati > Pseudomonadota > Gammaproteobacteria > Aeromonadales > Aeromonadaceae > Aeromonas > Aeromonas sp. FDAARGOS 1418. Next base: position 495,410 of record NZ_CP077387.1, read on the forward strand.
GGTTGGAACGGGTGTATTTGGTCAGGCTGTAGATGTCGATGCCGGCTTCGCCAGGCAGCAGCTCATCTTCGTTGACCTTGATAACGATACGGGAGGCATCGACATAGTCGATCATGCCGCCACGCTTGGCCACTACGGTCACACCGGAGTCAACGGCCACTGCGCGTTCCATACCGGTACCAACCAGCGGCTTGTCGGCGCGCAGGGTCGGTACAGCCTGACGTTGCATGTTTGAACCCATCAATGCGCGGTTCGCGTCATCGTGTTCCAGGAACGGGATCAGGGCCGCTGCCACAGAGACGATCTGTTGCGGGCTCACGTCCATGTACTGGATCTGGTCGGCGTTCATAAAGGTGGATTCACCTTTGTGACGGCACGGGATCAATTCATCTTTCAGACGGCCATCTTCGGTGGTCGCGGCGTTGGCCTGTGCGATCACGTACTTGCCTTCTTCAATCGCAGACAGGTAATCCACTTCGTCGGTGATCACACCGTCGATCACCTTGCGGTACGGGGTTTCGAGGAAACCGTACTCATTGGTGCGGGAATACACGGACAGCGAGTTGATCAGACCGATGTTCGGACCTTCCGGCGTTTCGATGGGGCACAGACGACCGTAGTGGGTCGGGTGTACGTCTCGAACTTCGAAACCGGCACGCTCACGGGTCAGACCGCCCGGGCCCAGCGCGGAGATACGGCGCTTGTGGGTCACTTCGGACAGCGGGTTGTTCTGGTCCATGAACTGGGACAGCTGGCTGGAACCGAAGAACTCTTTGACCGCGGCGGAGATCGGTTTGGCGTTGATCAGATCCTGCGGCATCAGGGTGTCCAGATCGCCCAGAGACAGGCGCTCCTTCACCGCACGCTCGACACGGACCAGACCGACACGGAACTGGTTCTCGGCCATTTCACCGACGGAACGAATACGACGGTTACCAAGGTGGTCGATATCGTCCACTTCGTCGTTACCGTTACGGATGTCGATCAGGCGCTTCATGACCTCGACGATATCGTCCTTGGTCAGCACGCCAACGCCAGTCTCGTCTTCACGACCCAAACGGCGGTTGAACTTCATCCGACCTACGGTAGAAAGGTCGTAACGCTCGGAAGAGAAGAACAGGTTCTCGAACAGCTGCTCGGCCGCTTCGCGAGTGGGCGGCTCGCCCGGACGCATCATGCGATAGATCTCGACCAGGGCTTCCAGGCGGCTGGAGCTGGAGTCGATACGCAGGGTCTCGGACATGTAGGCACCGTGATCCAGTTCGTTGGTGAACAGAACCTCGAAGTGCTTGAAGCCGGCTTGGGACAGGTTGGCAACCGCTTCCAGGCTCAGCGCCTGGTTGGCAGTGACAACCATTTCACCAGTCTGCGGGTGCGCGTAGTTCTTGGCTGCAACTTTGCCAACAACATACTCTACCGGCACCTCGATCTGGGTGATGCCGTCTTTTTCCAGCTGACGGATGTGACGGGCAGTGACACGACGACCGGTTTCAACCACCACGGCGCCATTGGCAATGATGTCGAAGGTCGCGGTCTCGCCACGCAGGCGCTCGGGCACCAGATCCATCATCAACTTGCCATCCTTGACTTCGAAACCGATGGTCTCGAAGAAGGTGGCCAGGATTTCTTCGGAACTGAAGTCCAGGGCGCGCAGAATAATGGAGGCTGGCAGTTTACGACGACGGTCGATACGGACAAACAGGTTGTCTTTCGCATCGAACTCGAAGTCCAGCCAGGAGCCACGGTAGGGGATAACGCGAGCGTTATAAAGCACCTTACCGGATGAATGTGTTTTGCCTTTATCGTGGTCGAAGAAGACGCCCGGGCTGCGGTGCAGCTGGGAGACGATGACCCGCTCGGTACCATTGATGACAAAGGTGCCGTTTTCGGTCATGAGCGGGATTTCGCCCATGTAAACTTCTTGTTCCTTGATGTCTTTGACGGTGCCGGCAGCTGCTTCACGGTCGTACAGAACCATACGAAGCTTGACACGCAGCGGCGCGGAGTAGGTCACTCCACGGATCTGGCATTCTTTTACGTCAAATACCGGCTCACCCAGGCGATAGCTGACATACTGAAGCTCAGCACTACCGGAGTAACTGGTGATCGGGAAAACGCTACGGAAGGCGGCTTCTAGGCCGTACTCACCTTCCGGGTCAGCCTCGATGAACTGCTTGAAGGAGTCCAGCTGAATGGACAACAGATAAGGCGTGTCCAGTACCTGGTCTCGCTTACCGAAGTCCTTACGTATGCGTTTTTTTTCGGTATAAGAGTAAACCATAGGGTTCCTCAGCTCGCTGATAAGTGACCCACTCTGTCCCCACGGGACAGCTCTGTCTCAACACCGTTTTGTGTTGGCCCGGACGATGAGGCGGTCCGGATTGCTGGTGCACCGAGAGTCGTGAACGGTGTGAAATACTCTCAGTCTACAGCGCAAAAAGGCTGGTGAATAAAGATTCACCAGCCTTAGCCTGTTTTATCAGGCTAATCTACATAAATGCAGATTATTTGATCTCAACAGAAGCACCGGCAGCTTCCAGCTCTTTCTTCAGAGCTTCAGCTTCGTCCTTGGACACGGCTTCTTTCAGATTGGTCGGAGCAGCTTCTACCAGGTCCTTGGCTTCTTTCAGGCCCAGACCGGTAGCGCCACGAACGGCCTTGATGACGGCAACTTTGTTGGCGCCAGCAGCAGTCAGAACTACGTCGAACTCGGTCTTCTCTTCTACTGCTTCAGCAGCAGCCGGGCCGGCCATGACGGCAGCAGCGGCAGAAACACCGAACTTCTCTTCCATAGCTTCGATCAGCTCAACAACTTCCATTACGGACATGGAAGCAACGGCTTCGATGATTTGGTCTTTAGTGATAGACATGACAAAAATTCCTGATGTTGAATAAACTCAAACAGCCTAGATAGGCGAGAATCAAGCAGCAGCTTGTTTCTGGTCGCGAACAGCAGCGATAGTACGAACCAGCTTGCCAGCAGAGGCTTCCTTCATGGTAGCCATCAACTTCGCAATTGCTTCTTCGTAAGTCGGCAGCGTGGCCAGACGATCAATTTGTGCTGCGGCGATAAACTCACCGTTAAAAGCGCCAGCCTTGATTTCGAACTTTTGGTTCGCTTTGGCAAACTCTTTGAACAGACGAGCGGCAGCGCCCGGGTGTTCGTTAGAGAAAGCAATCAAGGTAGGACCGGTAAATGCGTCGTTCAGGCACTCGTATTCGGTACCTTCTACCGCGCGACGCAGCAGGGTGTTACGCACAACGCGCATGTACACACCAGCTTCACGAGCGGTCTTACGCAGGACGGTCATCTTCTCTACAGTGACGCCGCGAGAATCGGCTACAACTGCAGAAAGAGCGCCTTTGGCAGCTTCGTTGACTTCAGCAACAATTGCCTTTTTGTCTTCGAGTCCCAATGCCATTGGCTTAACTCCTGGATTGAATCCGGGTCTGTTGACCCAGTACTGACACATCCCCCCTACCTTTACAACAGAGGGGAACGATGCGGTAGCAGGATTCCAGAAGAGAAAGAATCTTTCTCGCTGGGTTTCCGGCACCGTCTACGCAGGAATAATTAAGGCTTTGCGGCCTCCTGCGGTCTTGGACGGAGGTCGAAACCCCCAACCAATCAAGGCGCAAAATTATAGATTAAATTTTGCGCCTTGTAAAATCCATCAATTAGGCCTGAGCTTCCAGGGAAGCTTGGTCTACGGCAACACCGGCACCCATGGTGGTGGAGATGCTGACTTTCTTGATGAATACACCCTTGGCGGAGGACGGCTTGGCCTTCTTCAAGGCAACCAGCAGCGCTTCCAGGTTTTCTTTCAGCTGAACTTCGTTGAAAGAGACCTTGCCCAGAGTGGTATGAATGATACCGTTCTTGTCGTTACGGTAACGAACCTGACCAGCCTTGGCGTTCTTGACGGCTTCGGCTACGTTCGGAGTGACGGTACCCACTTTCGGGTTCGGCATCAGACCGCGCGGGCCCAGGATTTGACCCAGTTGACCAACAACACGCATGGCATCCGGGGATGCGATGACGACGTCGAAGTTCATCTCGCCTTTCTTGACCAGCTCGGCCAGGTCGTCCATACCAACCAGTTCAGCACCGGCAGCCTTGGCGGCTTCGGCATTGGCACCCTGAGTGAACACGGCGACACGGATGTCACGACCAGTACCGTGCGGCAGTACAGTTGCACCACGTACGTTCTGGTCGGATTTACGAGCATCGATACCCAGGTTAACGGCAACGTCAACGCTTTCAACGAACTTGGCGGTAGCCAGTTCTTTCAGCAGGGCAATGGCTTCGTTGATGGAGTACTCTTTGGTACCGTCAACTTTTTCGCGAATAACGCGCATACGCTTGGACAGTTTAGCCATTGTCTTACTCCTCCACTACCAGGCCCATGGAACGAGCGGAACCGGCGATGCAACGTACTTTTGCATCCAGATCGGCACCAGTCATATCCGGCTCTTTGGTCTTGGCGATTTCTTGCAGCTGAGCCACAGTCACCTTACCAACCTTGTCTTTGTTCGGCTTGGCGGAACCAGACTGGATACCAGCGGCTTTCTTCAGCAGGAAGGAAGCGGGCGGAGTCTTGGTTTCGAAGGTGAAGGAACGGTCGCTGTAAACGGTGATCACGACCGGAGTCGGAGAACCTTTTTCCAGCTTTTCTGTACGGGCGTTGAATGCCTTACAGAATTCCATGATGTTCACACCGTGCTGACCCAGAGCAGGACCAACGGGAGGGCTGGGGTTAGCACTGCCAGCCTTAACTTGCAGCTTGATATAAGCTGTGACTTTCTTAGCCATTACAAAAATACCTCAAAAATGGGTTCTAACGCCTCGGAGACATGCTCCTGCAAACGGCTCCCCAACAAATAAAGGGGCAGCGAATTATAGAGATAATCGCTGCCCCTGACAACCGTTAAACGTACAGAGATTAATCAGCCTTTTTCGACCTGACCAAAATCCAGTTCTACCGGCGTTGAGCGGCCGAAGATCAGTACGGAGACCTTCACGCGGCTCTTTTCGTAGTCCACCTCTTCAACGGTACCGTTGAAGTCGGCGAACGGACCATCGGCAACCCGGACCATCTCACCCGGTTCAAACAGGGTTTTCGGACGCGGCTTGTCGTGGGCATCTTGCAGACGATTGAGGATGGCATCCGCTTCCTTATCGGAGATAGGAGCAGGGCGATCGGAGGTACCGCCGATGAAACCCATTACACGTGGTACATTGCGTACCAAGTGCCATGTGGTTTCATCCATCACCATCTGGACCAGGACGTATCCCGGGAAAAATTTGCGCTCACTCTTGCGCTTCTGGCCAGCACGCATCTCGACCACTTCTTCGGTCGGGACCAGCACTTCACCAAACAGCTCTTCCATGCCATGCATCTTGATATGTTCACGCAGGGATTTGGCAACACGGCCTTCGTATCCGGAAAATGCCTGCACGACATACCATCTCATACGCTGTTCACGTTGTTCAGTCATGGCTTATCCTTACACACCGGTAATCAGGTTGACCAACCAGACCAAGGCGCCGTCCAACACGAACAGCAGCAGCCCCATCACGGCAGTCACCGCCAGCACAATCAGGGTTGTCTGAATGGCTTCCTGACGGGTCGGCCATACGACCTTGCGGACTTCCAGGCGAGACTCACGGGCAAACGCCAGTGTTGCCTTGCCCTTGGTGGTTTGCAGGGCCACTGCACCGGCAGCAGCGATGACAACGACCACACCCAGGGCGCGGACGGCAGCAATAACGTCGCTCAGCAGGTAATTGCCCACTACAGCGGCCGCTAGGATGATGAAAACCAGGCCCCAAAGCAGGGTATCCTTGCTTCCGCCCTGACCCTCAGAACTAACACTCATACAACCCACCTGTATCTGACGTAACCAAAGACACAAAAGCCCCGTACGAGACGAGGTATATGGCAGGGGCGGCAGGACTCGAACCCGCAACCATCGGTTTTGGAGACCGCTGTTCTACCAATTCGAACTACGCCCCTGCATAAGAAAGCCCCTATTATAGGGGCTTTGCTTTATTTATGTAAGCCAAGATTAAGCGATAACTTTGGCTACAACACCAGCACCTACGGTACGGCCACCTTCACGGATGGCGAAACGCAGGCCGTCGTCCATCGCGATCGGCGCAATCAGGGTAACAACCATCTTGATGTTGTCGCCCGGCATTACCATCTCTACGCCTTCCGGCAGTTCGATGGTACCGGTCACGTCGGTAGTACGGAAGTAGAACTGCGGACGGTAGCCCTTGAAGAACGGGGTGTGACGACCACCTTCTTCTTTGGACAGCACGTACACTTCGGATTCGAACTTGGTGTGCGGCTTGATGGTGCCCGGCTTGGCCAGTACCTGACCACGCTCTACGTCTTCACGCTTCACGCCACGCAGCAGGGCGCCAACGTTCTCACCTGCACGACCTTCGTCCAGCAGTTTGCGGAACATTTCAACGCCGGTACAGGTGGTCTTGGTGGTATCTTTGATACCAACGATTTCCACTTCTTCACCAACCTTGACGATACCGCGCTCTACACGACCGGTTACTACGGTACCACGGCCTGCGATGGAGAAGACGTCTTCGATAGGCATCAGGAACGGCTGGTCGATGGCACGCTCCGGCTCCGGAATGTAGGTGTCCAGGTGGCCAGCCAGTTCCAGGATCTTCTCTTCCCACTGAGCTTCGCCTTCCAGCGCTTTCAGTGCGGAACCACGGACTACCGGCAGGTCATCACCCGGGAAGTCGTACTCGGACAGCAGTTCGCGAACTTCCATCTCGACCAGTTCCAGCAGCTCTTCGTCATCTACCATGTCGCACTTGTTCATGAACACGATGATGTACGGAACGCCTACCTGACGACCCAGCAGGATGTGCTCACGAGTCTGCGGCATCGGGCCGTCAGTCGCTGCTACTACCAGGATTGCGCCGTCCATCTGGGCAGCACCGGTGATCATGTTTTTAACGTAGTCGGCGTGACCCGGGCAATCTACGTGGGCGTAGTGGCGGGTTGCAGTGTCGTATTCTACGTGGGAGGTGTTGATGGTGATACCACGCTCACGCTCTTCCGGTGCCTTGTCGATCTGGTCGAAGGCGAAAGCTTTACCACCGAAGTGCTTGGCCAGCACGTTGGTGATGGCGGCGGTCAGGGTGGTTTTACCGTGGTCAACGTGGCCGATGGTACCCACGTTAACGTGCGGTTTATTACGCTCAAATTTTTCTTTAGACATGATCGTCCCTCTAAACTAACGCTGAGTACGCGGTGGCAAGCTAACCACAGAACAGTTTATATGATGGATTTGAATCAAGGGGAGTAGAGAGGTTGGTGCTGACAGGCTGGTTCGATTGCCGAACTCACCCTAAGGTGTGGCTCTCAGAATTACCTGAGCCATATCAGCATCTTGGAGCGGGCAGCGGGAATCGAACCCGCATCATCAGCTTGGAAGGCTGAGGTAATAGCCATTATACGATGCCCGCATTTCTCTAACCCAAAGAACTCAAACCGCAGAGAAATATGGTGGAGGGAGAAGGATTCGAACCTTCGAAGGCAGAGCCGTCAGATTTACAGTCTGATCCCTTTGGCCGCTCGGGAACCCCTCCAGTTGCATAAATGCCACAACGGTAATTCTGCTTGCACCCGTTGTTTTTGTCGCATTTGCTGGGCAAATAGACGACAGACATCCAAGCGTCGCGCATTTTATGGTAAGGATTTTGGGGATGCAACCATTGCACCTTGCAAAATGTGCATTTATGCCGGGATCCAGGCAAAAAAACGCTCCTTCTCCGTCCCGACCGGACGCGTCCCTTGTCGCTCCCGATCCCTTGGTGTATGGTCGCCCTGCCCAAGAAACAGTGATGACACCATGACGACAGAGCATAACCCCTATTTGCAATTCACCCGCGAACAATGGGCGTTATTGCGCGATGCGGTCCCCCTGACCCTGACCGAGCACGATCTGCAGACCCTGCGCGGGATCAACGAGAAGGTGTCATTGCGGGAAGTGGAAGAGATCTATCTGCCCCTCTCCCGTCTCCTCAATCTCTACGTCAAGGCCAAGCAGCGCCGCAGCCGGGTGCTGGAGCAGTTTCTCGGTCAGTCCCGCGGCAAGGGCACCTATATCATCAGCATCGCCGGCAGCGTGGCGGGGGGAAAGAGCACCACGGCCCGTATCCTTCAGGCATTGCTGGAGCGCTGGCCGGAGCACCCCAGGGTGGAGCTGGTCACCACCGACGGCTTCCTGTTTCCCAACAAGGAGCTGGAAGCCCGTGGCCTGATGCGTCGCAAGGGGTTCCCCGAGTCTTATGACATCCGCCATCTGGTGGAGTTTGTCGCCAATATCCGCGCCGGCCACGAGAAGGTCGAGGCCCCCGTCTACTCCCACCTCATCTATGACATCCTGCCCGACGAGAAGAAGGTGGTGGAGCAGCCGGACATCCTGATCCTGGAAGGGCTCAATGTGCTGCAAAGCGGCATGGGCTATCCCCAGGACCCTCATCGCGTGTTCGTGTCGGACTTCGTCGACTTTTCCATCTATGTGGATGCCGATGCCGAGCTGCTGCGCACTTGGTACATCGATCGTTTTCTCAAATTCCGCAGCGGCGCCTTCTCGGATCCCGACTCCTATTTCCACCACTACGCCAAGCTGGCCGAGAGCGAGGCGACCGAGATCGCCAACAACATCTGGCAGGATATCAACTACCTGAATCTGCAAGAGAACATCTTGCCGACCCGGGAGCGGGCCAACCTCATCCTCACCAAGGGCAACGAGCACGCCATCGAGCAGATCAAGCTGCGCAAGTGACCACTGTCGCAGTGCATACATGAAAGAGGGGGCCCGCAGGCCCCCTCTTTCATTCAGTCGTCATGAGCGTATGGGCTCAGTCCCCCCGCCGCAAGGAGAGTTCCCCTCCCAGATAGAACTTGAGCCCCTCTTCCGTCTCCAGACGCAGGGCTCCGCGTTCGTCGATCCCCCGGGCAATCCCGCGGCTCACCTGCTCTCCCATCAGCAGCTTCACCGGCTGGCCGGCGAAGTGGTCGAGCCGGTTCCAGCTCTCGACGAAACTCGCCAGTCCCGTCTGTTCGAAGGTCTGCATGGCCTGCTGCAGGTGCAGCAGCACGCAGGCGGCCAGCTCGTTGCGATCCACCAGCTCGGGCTGGATATGGCGCAGCTCGGACCAGGCCTGATCGATCTTCTCCCCCTCCCGACTCGGCATCGCCAGATTGAGGCCGACCCCGATCACCAGATGGCAGCTGGCACCCGCACTGCCGCTCATCTCCACCAGGATGCCCGCCAGCTTGCGGCCCTGGTAATAGAGGTCGTTCGGCCACTTGAGCGCCACCCCGGGATAACCGAGTGACTCCAGCGCCTCGACCACCGCCACGCCGACCGCGAGACTCAGTCCCATGGCGGCCGCCATGCCCTGCTCAAGCCGCCAGTACATGCTCAGGATCAGCTGGCAACCGAAGGGGGAAACCCAGGGTTTGCCACGACGTCCCCGCCCGGCGGTCTGGCACTCGGCCAGACAGCTCTCCCCGGAGCTCAGGGTGTTGACCCGCTCCAGCAGGTACTGGTTGGTGGAGTCGATGACAGGGAAGCAGTGCACCGGCGCCATCGGTGCCTCTGCCTGCAGCCGCCCCTCGTCATAGAGGGCCATGGGCACCGCCAGCCGATAGCCCTTGCCGGTCAGGCTGAAGAGATCCAGCCCCAGATCCTTGAGCGCGGCCATGTGCTTGCTCACCGCCGCCCGGCTGATGCCAAGGCGCTCGCCCAGCTGCTCGCCGGAATGGAACTGACCATCGCTGAGCAGGGTGATCAGGGTCTGTCTGACGGGGGTCAGGGTCATGCCAGTACCTCGTCGAGCCAGGTTTCACCGCTGCGCCCCATGAAGCGCACTTCATGTTCCAGCACCACACCGAACTGGTGCTCTACGCTGTCGCGGACATGGGCCGCCAGCGCGATGAGTTCCATGGCGCTGGCGCCCCCCAGATTGACCAGCACCAGCGCCTGCTCCTGATGGACGGCGGCACGACCGATGGCAAACCCCTTGAGACCGCACTGATCGATGAGCCAGCCAGCCGCCAGCTTGGCCTGCCCTTCTGCCGCGGGGTAGCAGGGCATCTGCGGGTATTGCTGTTTCAGGGTCTCGGCCAGGGCGGCGGGCACCACAGGGTTTTTGAAGAAACTGCCCGCGTTGCCCAGCACCGCCGGATCCGGCAGCTTGGCCATGCGGGTGGCACAGACGGTGTCGAAGATGGCCTGTGGCGAAGGGGCATCTCCCAGCGCCGCCAGCGGGCCATAACCGGCGACCGGGCGCCATGCCTTGGGCAGGCGCAGACCGACGGCGGTGATGAAGTGGGAGTCCTGATAGTCGTGCTTGAAGATGCTGTCACGGTAACCGAACCGGCAGTCGGCCGCCGCGATGCACTCAACCTCGCCACTCTGCCAGTTGAACGCCTCCACGTAGGCACAGACGCTGGCCAGCTCGACCCCGTAGGCACCGATGTTCTGTACCGGGGCCGCCCCGACCGTCCCGGGAATGAGTGCCAGGTTCTCCAGCCCGTGCCAGCCCTGTTGCAGGGCGTGGCATACCAGCTCGTGCCAGTTCTCACCTGCCGCCACGTGCAGCAGCCAGTGCTCGGCCTCCTCGTGCAGCGTGATCCCTTTCAGGCCGTTGTGGACCACCAGACCGGCAAAGTCATCGCAGAACAGGATGTTGCTTCCTCCTCCCAGCACCAGGCGCGGCAAGGTGGCCAACTCCGGGTTGGTCCGCAGTTGCGCGAGATCATCCGGCCGGGTCACATCGGCCAGCCAGAGGCAGTGTGCGTCCAGGCCCAGAGTATTGAGGGTCGACAGGGAGGCGTGGGGGGTGAGTTTCATCTGTGTGTTCCGACAAGGACAAGGGCGCAGTTTACCCCAGATCCCCCGGGACAAAAAACCCGGACACTTTTCGGACTCAGGGCTCTGGAGTAGAGTAACCCCTTCATCCCGCTGAGGAAGCATGTATGAACAATCAATTCGCCGTCATCGGCCTGGGCCTGTTTGGCAGCGCCTTGTGCGAAGAGTTGCAGCGCCAGAATGCCGAGGTACTGGCCATCGACATCGACGAGAGCAAGACCCGCCAGATAGCCACCCTCTGCAACCACGTCATCGTGGCCGATGCCACCGACGAGGCCACGGTCGCCGAACTGGGCCTGGCGAATTTCGACATCGTCTTTGTCGCCATCGGCGACAACCTGGAGACCAGCATCCTGACCACGCTGGTGCTGAAAGAGGCGGGCGTGAAGAAGGTCTGGGTCAAGGCCCGCGACAAGTTCCACGCCAAGATCTTGCAGAAGGTGGGCGCGGACAAGGTGATCAACCCGGAGTGGGACATGGGCCGCCGGGTAGCCCAGAGCATGCTGGACAACCGGCTGTTCGACTACCTGGAGCTGGGTCACGACATGGTGCTGACCGAGTTCGTGATCGGCCTGCAGCAAAACACCCGCACCCTGGCAGATTTGCACCTGCTGCAGCAAAGCGATTTCCAGCTGCTGGCCATCAAGCGTGGCGAGGTGCTCCACAACGTCCTGACCGGCAAGATGGAGCTGCAACTCGGTGACATCCTGATCCTGGCCGGCAACAAGCACGCCATCGATCACTGGCTCGACACCCTATGATCAACTGGCGCAGCAACTACGCCTTCACCCTGCACCGGGAAGACAACTCCCGCTGGAGCGAGGCCAAACTCATCCTGGGCAGTTTCCTCATCATCCTGCTGGTCGGCACCCTGTTTCTGGTCCAGCCCTCCAGCCACAAGGGTGAGGTCACCGTCATCAACGCCCTGTTCACCGCCACGTCGGCCATCAGCGTGACCGGCCTCGGGGTGGTGGATACCGGCACCGCCTTCACCCTGCAGGGGCAGATCATCCTGTTGATATTGATGGAGATTGGCGGTCTCGGCCAGATGACCATGACACTGCTGCTCATCGCCATGTTCAGCAAGCGGGTCGGGCTGCGCCAGCAGGTGCTGGCCAAGGAGGCACTGGGCCAGGAGGGATCCGTCAACATCGTCCAGCTGGTGAAGCGCATCGTCCTGTTCGCCCTGATTGCCCAGCTGATCGGCACCGCCATCATGGCCATTCGCTGGGTGCCCGACATGGGCTGGGGCCACGGCCTCTACGTCAGCTTCTTCCACGCGGTGTCAGCTTTCAACAACGCCGGCTTCTCGCTGTTTGCCAACAACCTCATGGACTACCGGGATGACCCCATCATCAGCCTGACCATACCGGCCCTGCTGATCCTGGGGGGGGTAGGCTTCACCGTCATCGTCGACCTGGTGCGCAACCGCCGCTGGCGCAAGCTGAAACTGCACAGCAAGCTGATGCTGCTGATGACCCCTGCCCTGCTGCTGCTGGGGACCCTGATGTTCTGGCTGCTGGAGCACAACAACCCGGGCACCCTGGGCAACGCCTCCTTCGGGAGCCAGTGGCTGGCAGCCTTCTTCCAGTCGGCCACCGCGCGCACGGCGGGCTTCAACACGGTGGATATCGGCCAGATGGTGCCGGCCTCCTTGCTGTTCATGATGATGCTGATGTTCATCGGTGCCGGGGCAACCTCCACCGGGGGCGGTATCAAGGTCACCACCTTTGCCGTCGTCCTGCTGGCGACCCGGGCGTTTCTGACCAAGCGCCCCCATGTCACCGCCTTCGGCCGCACCCTGTCACCCCAGATAGTGACCCGTTCCCTGGCCATCATCATCGTCAGTACCATGGTGCTGATGCTGGCGATGTTCCTGCTGATGCTCACGGAGTCGCAACCCTTCGACAAGATCATGTTCGAGACCATCTCTGCCTTTGCCACTGTGGGTCTGTCCACCGGCATCACCGCCTCACTGAGCGAGCCGGGCAAGCTGATCCTGGTGCTGGTGATGATCTGTGGCCGTCTGGGGCCCCTCACCCTGGCCATCATGCTGGCCCGTCCGGTGGAGACCCGCATCCGTTATCCGGAAGAGAGCGTCTACACGGGGTAAGCCATCCCATCCATACAAAGAGGGGCCTCCGGCCCCTCTTTCTTTTCTATGTGATCACGGCGCGCGCCAGCCTCAGGCCGCCTTGCCCCTGGTCGTCCCCTTGCCAGAGCTCTTTCCCGTACTCTTGCCAGCACTCTTGCTCGTGCGGGGGCGTGCGGCGGTGGACGCAGTCCGCTTGCGGCGGACAAAGCGGTGCTTGCTGTCACCGGGCGCCGCCTTGGGCAGCGCGCTGAAGCTGGCGCCGGAATCCTGCCGGGCCCCCTCGATCAGGCCGTTGAGCTGCTCGGTGAGCGGCCCCATGAACTGCTGGTAGCTGCCGTGACGTTCGGCGATCTGCCCCAGACTCTGCTCCCACAGTGCCGTCATGTCCGGTGTCGTTGCGGTCGCAGGCAGCGCCTGGACCAGGGCTCGCCCGGTCGGGGTGGCCTTGATGCTCTTGCCCTGGCGCACCAGGAAGCGGCGCTTGAACAGCAGATCGATGATCCCGGCCCGGGTCGCCTCGGTGCCCAGACCGTCGGTCTCCCGCAGGGTCTTGCGGATCTCGGGATCCTGCACATAACGGGCGATGCCGGTCATGGCGGCCAGCAGGGTGGCATCGGTAAACGGCTTGGGGGGCTGGGTCATCTTCTCCAGCAGCTCCCCCCGCTCGCACAGCAGCTCCTCTCCCTCTTTCAGGGCAGGCAGGGTTCCCGCCTCCTCCTCGTCATCCTCTTCCACCCCGAGCAGCGCCTTCCAGCCCGCCTTGAGGATGCGGCGCGCCTTGGCCTGGAACAGCCCTCCGGCGATGCGCAGCAACACCTTGCTGTCGTTGTACTCGAACGGCGGGTAGAACTGCAGCAGATACTGGCGGGCAATCAGGCCGTACAGCTTCGCCTCGTCGGCCCCCAGGCTCCCCTCGCTCCCCCTCTTCTCGGTGGGAATGATGGCGTGGTGGGCATCCACCTTGCTGTCGTTCCACGCCTTGCTGCGAATCCTGCCATCCGCTTCGGCGACCGCCCTGGCCAGCGCAGGGGCCGTGCTGGCGATGGCCTCCCGCACCTGGCCGGCCCGGTTGAAGTGCTCGCTCGGCAGATGGCGGCTGTCGGATCTGGGATAGGTGATGAGCTTGTGCCGCTCGTAGAGACTCTGGCAGATATCCAGCACCCGCTTGGCATCCATGCCAAAGCGCTTGGCCGCATCGATTTGCAGGCTGGAGAGGTTGTAGGGGAGCGGCGCCGCCTGCTTGCGCGCCTGCTCCTCCACCGCTTCCACCCGGGCGGGCTGCCCCTGGATCCGCTCCACCACCTTGGCGGCCAGCGCCCGGTTGAGCACCCGTCCCTCCTCATCCTGCCAGGGCAGGCAGGCCTCCGATGGCAGCCACCTGGCGGTGAAGCGTTCGTTGCCCTGGGTCAGCAGATGGGCCATCACCTCGTAGAACGGCTTGGGAACGAAGGCCTCGATCTCGAGATCCCGGCGCACCACCAGACCGAGCAAGGGGGTCTGTACCCGGCCCACCGACAGCAGTTCGCTGCAACCCCCCTTGCGGCCAAGCAGGGTATAGGCCCGGGTCATGTTGATGCCATAGAGCCAGTCGGCACGGCTACGGGCCAGCGCCGACACCGCCAGCGGCACGAACTCCTTGTTGTCCCTGAGCTTGTCGAGGGCGCGGCGCACGGCGGGCGGGTTGAGATCGCTGATGAGGCAGCGCTGAACCGGTTTGGTCTTGGGATAACCGAGAAAGTCGATCACCTCGTCCACCAGCAGTTGCCCTTCCCTGTCCGGGTCACCGGCGTTGACCACGCAGTCCGCCTGCTTGATGAGCCCCTTGATGACGGCCAGCTGGGCCTTGGTCTTGGGTTTGGCCACCAGCTGCCACTGGGTCGGGACAATGGGAAGGGATTCCATGCGCCACTGCTTGTAGGCGGCATCGTAGGCATCGGGCTCGGCCTGCTCCAGCAGGTGGCCGATGCACCAGGTCACCACGTCTCCCTGCGCCGTCTCGATGAAACCCTCCCCCTTCTTGTGCGGTTTGGGGAGGACATCGGCGATGGCACGGCCAAGGCTGGGTTTCTCGGCGATAAAGAGTCGCATGATGGATACACCTGAATACTGTATATGTGAACAGTATACAATCCTCTCACCGCAAACCCCAAGCCCCGGGGTGGTGCGCGGCCTCCCCGCCCCGGCTTGGGCATCGCCCCCATCACAGGACATCCCGCTCCCGTTGAAGGGTAAAAGTGCGATTAAAATTCAAAAAAGCATGCCCAAACAAAAAAAAAACCAAAAATTACTTACATGTCAAAATAAAAATCATGACCGAGGTCAACCCATCGAATCTTGGGACTACTACTATATTGGTAATACCCGAATTCGAAGGACACCGTCACCATGCTTGGAAAACTGTTGAGAAAGACCTGGTTCTGGCTTCTGCTGCTCGGGGCCCTGCTGGGGGTCGCTGCACTGGGCGTCACCGTCACCGTGCTGCACAAGACCAGCTCCACCGAGTTCTGCGTCTCCTGCCACTCCATGCAGACCCCCCTCGCCGAATATCAGGGCAGTGTCCACTTCCAGAACGTGAAGGGGATCCGCGCCGAGTGCGCCGACTGCCACATCCCCAGTGAACCCGCCGCCTATCTCTGGACCAAGATCCGCGCCGTGAAAGACATCTATCACGAGGCGATCGGCACCCTCGACACCCCGGAAAAATACGAGGCCCACAAGCTGCGCATGGCCCAGACCGTGTGGGATCAGCTCAAGGCCAATGACTCCGCCACCTGTCGCAGCTGCCACAGCTACGCCGCCATGGACATCCTGGCCCAGCGCCCCAATGCCCGCGCCGAGCACCCGGTCGCCATCAAGGAGGGTCAGACCTGCATCGACTGCCACCGCGGCGTCGCCCACATCATGCCGGACATGAGCGGCCTGGCTGCCGCCGGTGCCAGCGAGCTGGCGCAAGCCGCCGCCCAGACCCCGGCCACCGTCACCACCCGCTATGCCATTGCCACCACCCCGCTCTATCTGGATGCCGGCGCCAAGACTGATGAAGGCACCCTGATGCCCTCCACCCAGGTGGAAGTGCTGGCCAACGACAACGGCCGCGCCCAGGTGCGCATCGACGGCTGGCAGCAGGACGGGGTGAACGAGGTGTTCTACGCCGCCCCCGGCAAACGGATCCTGAGCGTGCTGGTCGGCGAAGCCGCCAGAAAAGCCCTCGTGACCGGCAAGAGCGAGACCGACAGCGCCACCAACCTCACCTGGCATCAGGTCAGCCTGACCGCTTGGGTCGACCAGAGCCAGCTCATCGGCGACCAGGGCAAGCTGTGGCAATACGCCTCCACCCTGATGTCCAACAACTGCACCGGCTGTCACGGCCTCACCGCGCTGGATCACTTCAACGCCAACCAGTGGATCGGCGTCATCAAGGGGATGGAGTCCCGTACCTCCCTCACCCCGGAGCAGGCGCGCATGCTCACCCAATACGTGCAGAAACACGCCAGCGACATGAGCGCGGCCCATTAAGGCAGGAACAGAGGACTCTCCCATGACTTTTTTCAATGACCAACAGACCAACCTCTCCCGCCGTACTCTGCTCAAGGGGCTGGGGGCCTGTGCCGCCCTGCCCCTGCTGGCTGGTCTCTTTCCGAAAAGCGCCCTGGCCAAGGCCGTCAGCACGGCGCTGGAGCAGTTCCCGACTCTGGTCCCCGCCCAGAAAGGCATCCTGACCGGCGCCCACTGGGGAGCCTTCGAGGCCATCGTCTCCGAGGGCCGCATGGTGCGGGTCCAGCCGGTGGCCGATGACCCAGCGCCGAATGACCTCATCGACATGGCGCCGTTCCAGGTCCACGCCAAGAACCGCATCAAGTACCCCATGGTGCGCAAGAGCTGGCTGGAGCACGGCCCGGGTGCCAGACCGGAGCTGCGCGGTGCCGACGAGTGGGTGCGAGTGAGCTGGGAGAAGGCCATCGAACTGGTGGCCGGCGAGATCCAGCGCGTCCAGTCTGATTTCGGCCCTCAGGCGATCCACGCCGGTTCCTACGGCTGGAAGAGCGTGGGCATGTTCCACAACAGCCGCACCCTGCTGCACCGCCTGATGAACCTGGCCGGGGGTTTCACCGGCTATGCCGGGGACTACTCCACCGGCGCGGCCCAGGTGATCATGTCCCACGTGATGGGTTCCATCGAGGTGTACGAGCAGCAGACCGCCTGGCCCAACGTGGTGGAACACGCCGAACTGGTGGTGCTCTGGGGGGTCAACGCCCAGGTGACCCTGAAGAACAGCTGGAACATGCCGGATCACGAGGGGCAGGCCGGCTTCAAGGCGCTGAAAGAGAAAGGCACCCGGGTCATCAGCATCGACCCCGTCTACAACGAGACCGCCAAGCAGGCCAATGCCGAGTGGATTGCCCCGAACGCCTATACCGACGTGGCCATGATGCTGGGGGTGGCCCACACCCTCTACAGCGAGAAGAAGCACGATCAGGCCTTCCTCGATCGCTACACCGTCGGCTTCGACACCTTCCTCGCCTACCTGCTCGGCAAGGATGACGGTCAGCCCAAGAGCGCCGAGTGGGCGAGCGCCATCTGCGGCGTCGATGCCAAGGTGATCCGCCAGCTGGCCCTCGACATGGCCGCCAAGCGCACCATGATCATGGCCGGTTGGGGCATGCAGCGTCAGCACCACGGGGAGCAGCCCAACTGGATGCTGGTCACTCTGGCCGCCATGCTGGGCCAGATCGGCCTGCCGGGGGGCGGCTACGGCTTCAGTTACCACTACTCCTCCGGTGGCAGCCCCACCGCCAAGGGCGGCATTCTGGCGGGCATCTCCGCTGGCAGCGCACCGAAGAACAGCCCGGCCCCCATCCCGGTGGCCCGCATCGCCGACTGCCTCGCCAACCCGGGCAAGACCATCGACTTCAACGGCCGCAAGGTGACCTATCCGGACATCAAGCTGGTCTACGTGGCGGGCGGCAACCCCTTCCACCACCATCAGGACACCAACAACCTGCTGCAGGCCTGGCGCAAACCCCAGACCGTGATCGTGCACGAGCCCTACTGGACGGCGACTGCCAAGCACGCCGACATCGTGCTGCCGGCCACCACCAGCTACGAGCGCAACGACCTGGAGATGGGGGGCGACTACTCCCAGCGCTACGTCTTCCCCATGCACCAGTGCGTCCCCCCCCAGCATGAGTCCCGCAACGACTTCGACATCTTCAGCGCCATCGCCGCCAAGCTGGGCGTGCAGGAGCAGTACACCGAAGGGAAGGACGAGATGCTGTGGCTCAAGCAGATGTACGACGGCATGGCGGCCCAGGCTCGCGGTGCCCGGGTCGCGCTGCCGCCGTTCAACATGTTCTGGGAGGCCAACAACTACATCCGCTTCCCGATCCCCGAGGCCAACCGCCAGTGGATCCGTCACGCCGATTTTCGCGAAAACCCGCTGCTCAACCCGCTCGGTACCCCGTCCGGCAAGATCGAGATCTTCTCCAACACGGTGGCGGGGATGGGTTACGCCGACTGCGCCGGTCATCCCAAGTGGTATGAGCCCAAGGAGTGGGTGAAGAGCGAGGTGGCGGCGCGCTATCCGCTGTCGCTCAACACCTCCCACCCGACCCAGCGGCTGCACTCCCAGCTCGACAACACCCCGCTGCGGGACAAGTTCGCCATCGCCGATCGGGAGGCGATCCTGATCCATCCGGACGACGCCAAAGCGCGCGGCATCCAGGATGGCGATCTGGTGCGGGCCTTCAACGAGCGCGGCCAGATCCTGGTGGGGGCCCTGATCTCCGCCGATATCCGGCCCGGGGTAGTGCGGGTGTGTGAAGGGGCCTGGTACGATCCGGCCAAGCCGGGCGAAGCGGGCAGCATCTGCAAGAACGGCAACGTCAACTGCCTCACCTTCGACGAGGGCTCGTCCAGTCTGGCCCAGGGCAACTGCGGCCACATGGCCCAATTGCAGATAGAGAAGTATATCGGGCCAGTGCTCGCCAACACGGCGCACGAGGTACCGGCCAACGCCTGAGTAGAGGACTGAGCAACAAAAACGGCGCCATCAAGGCGCCGTTTTCTTATCGCAGTTTGTGGTGTGGCTCAGAAGTCTCCTTCCACCATGTACTCTTCGGCACACTCCACCAGCTGGGGCCAGAGATCTTCCGGCACCCAGGCCTCGGGGTCATCCTCGTCACCGTCATACTGGCTCCAAAAGAAGGCACGCAGCCCGCTTGCGAAGTCGTCGCTCAACTCCGCCAGTTCGGAGAGGGGCCCCAGCCAGGCAATGCGGCGCAGGCCGGAGGCGAGATCGTTGATAGCATCCATCAGGGTGCGATCATCCAGGCTCTGCTCCACCAGCAGGGTGAAGCGCTCGCGGGCGCTCTCGGTCTGATCCTCGTCCAGCTCACCCACGTCGGCCAGCAGGTCGACAAAGTCCTCCAGCAGGAACTGGATCAGGGCATCCCTGTCCTCGAACCACTGGATCTGGGCCCCCTTGGTGCCCAGCACCGAGGCATCGAACGAATCATCGAGATGGCACAAAGCCCAAGGATCGTCAGTCATTGCTACCCTTCCTACACCTGAAACAAGAGACGTATCTTATGCCGGGTGCCGCACCCTTGCCAGCACGGCGGCACAAAAGGGGCCCCCCGACGGGGCGCCCCATCACTCGACCCTGGCCACCTTGGGCAGGGAGAGGGAAGCGGCGAGCCCCCCCAGCTCAGCCCGCCCCATGATGAGGCTGCCACGATAGGCTTCCGCGAGATCCGAGACGATGTTGAGGCCAAGGCCCGAGCCCGGCACCTTCTCGTCGAGGCGCACCCCCCGCAGCACCGCCTTGGCGATCTGATCCTCACTCATGCCGGGACCGTCGTCCTCGATGCGCAGGGTAATCCAGCCCCCCAGCTCGGCGCTGGAGATGCGCAGCGAGCTGGCGGACCACTTGAAGGCGTTCTCCAGCAGGTTGCCCACCATCTCGTCGAAGTCTTGCTCCTCCACTCCGACCGCCAGATTGACCGGCACCTGCAAGTCCACCGTCTTGCCGGGATAGAGGCGGGAGAAGGCGCGGCAGATGTACTCCACCCGGGCCCGCACCGGGGTCGACACCCCGAGGATCTTGGCGGCGCCGGTCACCCGCGCCTTGCCGAGGTGGTAGTCGATGTGGCGCTGGATCTGGTCGAGCTGCTCGCCGAGGGCGGCCTGATCCTCCGGCGGCAACTGGGTCACCTGGTTGCGCATGATGCTGAGCGGCGTCTTGAGGGCGTGGGCCAGGTTGCCGGTGTGGGAGCGGGCTCGTTGCAGCAGCTCGCCATAGTGGTGCAGCAGGCGGTTGATGTCCTCCACCAGCGGCTGGATCTCCAGGGGGTAGCGCAGCCGGAACCCCTCCTGATGACCTTGATGGACGCGGCTCAGCTCGCGGCGTAGCAGGTGCAGCGGGCGCAGGCCGTAGAGGATCTGGAACATGAAGCCGAGCACCAGGCCGGTGGCGGCGAAGCCGAGGCCAAGGAACAGGCTGATGCGGGTCTTCTTCAGGGTCTGGGTCAGGGCACTGCTGTCCTTGGCCATCACCAGGGTGAAGACCCGATCAGACCCCGGCAGCAGCACGGTACGGGTCATGATGAGCAGGGGCTCCTTGTTGGGCCCCTTGCCGACAAAGAGATCCGGATCGCCGAAGGCCGACTTCAGGCCGTGGGCGCTCAAATGGGCATCCCACAGGGAGCGGGAGCGACTGACCACCGTCTCCCCCAGCTCCAGTTGCCAGTAGTAGCCGGAGTAGGGCTGGCGATAACGGGGGTCGGCCATGGGCTCGGTGACCACCGGCATGCCGTCCGGCTGGATCTCGAGGCGGGAGAGCAGATCGTAGAGCTGCAGGCGCAGGCCATCGGCCTCCGCCTCCTGCCAGTAGTTGCGCATCATGGTCTGCAGGCTGAAGCCGGTGGCGAACAGGAAGAGACCGCACCAGACCATGGCGATCACCACCAGCCGACCTCGCAGGGTGCGTACCAGCCTCATTCAACCCACCCCGCCATCGGTTGCGGTCGCGTCATTCGTTGATCCGGTAGCCGAGGCCGCGCACCGTCTCGATGAGATCGGCGTGGGTCTTCTTGCGAATGCGGCCGATGAACACCTCCACGGTGTTGGAGTCGCGATCGAAATCCTGGGCATAGATGTGGTCGATCAGCTCGCTGCGGGACACCACCTTGCCCCTGTGCTGCATCAGGTAGCCCAGCACCCGGAACTCGTGGGCGGTGAGCTTGATGGGGGTTCCTTCGTACCATACCTGGGACGCCGCCATGTCGAGACGCACGCCACCGATCTCGAGGATGGAGCTGGCGTTCCCCGCCGCCCGGCGCACCAGCGCCTGCACCCTCGCCACCAGCTCCGCCACCTGGAAGGGCTTGGTGAGGTAGTCGTCCGCCCCGGCGTTGAGCCCTTCAATCTTCTCGTGCAACTGGCCACGGGCGGTCAGCACCAGCACCGGGGTGTCCATCCCCTTGCTGCGCCACTCCTTCAGTACGCTCAGGCCGTCGCGACCGGGCAGGCCGAGATCCAGGATGATGGCGTCATAGGGTTCGGTCTCGCCGAGAAAGCCCGCCTCGTTGCCATCGTGGCAGAGATCGGTGACGAAACCGGACAGACGCAGCTGTTCCGCCAGCTGGCCCGCGAGGATCTTTTCATCTTCAACTATCAGAATGCGCATACATGGGTATCCAAAACAGGGTTGTGCCGGCACCGGCAACGGTTGGGGGGACGAACCGGACGGCGGTAGGTTCGCGGACTCACGCCGTTACTCCTCTTCCGGGGGCGGGCGCGGAGCGAACAGGCGCTCCAGATGGTGGCCCTTGAGCCACACCATCTCCAGGTTGTCAGCCCGATAGCCCACCTTGATGACGCTGTTCTCCTCGTCGATGAGCCTGAGCTCGTAGAGCCAGACGCCATCCTCCTCACCCAGATCGACGCGCAGCACGCGCACCGGCAGGCGGGAGGCCACCTCCATCAACTCATGAAAAGGGCGGACCCGCCCCTCGCTGACCGCCTGTTGCAGCAAGGCCTCGTTCGGCTGGGCCGCCTGAACCAGCATCGGCAGCAGCAATCCAAGCAGGGGCAGCGCGCTATTCATGGGTGATTCATCTCTCAAAACCTAACATAATGCCGTTTATAGTGTGCCAGCCATGAATCCGGAATGAATATGATCCCACGCAGTATCCTGCTGATCTTGTGCCTCTTTTCCACCTTTGGCTGGGCGGCGCAGACACGTCTCGACATGGCCGGACTGGTCAAGTTGTTGCTGGCACAAGGGTATCACGACATTCGGGAAGTGGAGCTGGAAGGGGAGAAATTCGAGGTCGATACCCTGGATGCCGACGATCAGCGCGTCCAGTTGCAGGTCGATGCCAACACCGGCGAGATCACCAAAAAAGAGGCCGAATAGGCCTCTTTTGCTATGGGCGTGACGACTGTTGCGCCGCCTCCCTCCCGGCCACTTGCGCTCGCCTGCGCCAGGGGCGCAGCAGCTTTTCCCGACGGGGCCACAGCAGGGCGCAGGCCAGCACCAGATAGATGAGGGGTTCCTGCCACCCGCTCTTGACCGACCACCAGTAGTGTACCGGCACCAGCAGAGCCCCCCCGTAGATCCAGTTGTGCAGCTTCTGCCAGGCCGGCCCCATGCGACGCAACAGGGCCGGGATCGAGGTGATACTCAGCGCCAGCAACAGCAGCAGCGCCACCATGCCCACCACTATGTAGCTGCGCTTCACCAGCTCGCCGCCAATCAGCCCCCAGTCGAACTGCAGATCCAGCCCCAGCCAGACCATGAAGTGCAGGGACGCCCAAGCGGCGCACCAGAGCCCGAGGGGGCGGCGCAACTTGATGAGCTGCCCCTGGCGCCAGCGCTTGGCGAGCGGCGACACCAGCAGGGTCAGCAACAGCAGGTGAAGGGCCCCCTTGCCAAGGTAATGGGTCAGCCCCTGGACCGGATCCCCCCCCAGCAGCCCGGCTGGCACGGCATAGCCCAGCCAGAGCAGAAAGCCGAGCGAACCAAAGTGCACCAGCGCCCGCAAGCCGTTGACATGGGCTGTTTTCAGTCTCGGCGTCATATTGCAGTTCCCGTCATGTTTTTCCCGCTTCTCATCCCCTCGCCCACCAGGGGAAAAGGGGGCAAGAGATCAGTCGGACAGAGCGTCAGTCTCAATACCATTTACGCAGATCCATCCCCTGATAGAGGGACGCCACCTCGTCGCCGTAGCCATTGAACATCAGGGTCGGCTGGCGCTTGGCCCCGAAGATGCCCCCCTCGCCGATGAAACGCTCGCTCGCCTGGCTCCAGCGCGGGTGATCCACGTTCGGGTTGACGTTGGCGTAGAAGCCATATTCGTTGGGGGCCAGCAGGTTCCAGGTGGTGGGGGGCATCTCCTCCACCAGGCGGATGGAGACGATGCTCTTGATACTCTTGAAGCCGTACTTCCAGGGCACCACCAGCCGGATGGGAGCCCCGTTCTGGGCGGGCAGGGTCTTGCCATAGAGCCCCATGGCGAGGAAGGAGAGGGGGTGCATGGCCTCGTCGAGGCGCAAGCCCTCCACATAGGGATAATCGATGCCGCCCCCCAGGGCACGGGAGGCCTGCCCCGGCAACTGTTCCGGATCATAGAGCGTCTCGAAGGCCACGAACTTGGCGCGACTGGTGGGCTCGGCACGGCGGATCAGATCCGCCAGCGCAATGCCGCTCCAGGGCAACACCATGGACCAGGCCTCCACGCAGCGCAGCCGATAGATGCGCTCCTCCAGCGTGCTCTTGTTGATGAGATCCCACACATCCAGGGTGAAGGGTTTGGCCACCTCCCCTTCCACCTTCAGGGTCCAGGGCTCGGGCTTGAGGTAATGGCCGTTGCGGGCCGGATCCCCCTTGTCGGTCCCCAGCTCGTAGAAATTGTTGTGGGTGGTGGCCTTCTCCTCCGGGGTGAGGATCAATCCCTCTGGCCGGGTCGCGGCACGGATGTCGAGGGGTCTGGTGGGGGCCACGGTGGCCGGCTTGTCCGGTGCGAAGAGATCCAGCAGGCTGGCCTTCACCGGAAACGCCAGGGTGGCGGCACCGACGCCCAGGCCCAGCCCTTTCAGGATGCGGCGACGATCCTGATAGACGGTTTCCGGCGTGACATCCTGTTCGGTGGGGTGATGAGAAGTACGGCGCTTGATCAACATGAAAAAACTCCCGGGACGATGAGGTTGACAACCATAAGACCCGCCCCGGCCGAGTTTTATTTCACACAGAATTACATGAGTTGGTAAAGGGGCAGTGCCTTGGCCATGGTACCGGCCAGGAAGAGCACTACGAACACCAGCAGAGGAACGATCACGTTTGGCACCATCAGACTCACTCCATGAGCAGGACAGGGCCTCTAACTATGGAACAAGGTCTGCGGCGCCTCCAATGAATTTTTTTAGCGAGCGCAAGCGTATTCCAGAGTTGCAAAGAGTGATCGGGATCACACACAATCCGGCCCCCGCTTGCTGCCGCTCTACCGCGGAGTAGGCTGCCTCCTTTTCCGGATTCAACCACTGAGAGTCACGCCATGAGCCCACTGTTCGCCATCGCCATCACGACCGGGATCCTCTCCGCCGTCTGGGGTGGACTGGCCGCCGCACTCGGTCTCATCTCCTGGGTCGGCTTCCTCGGCTGCACCAGCTACTTCGCCTCGAGTGGCGGTTACAAGGCGCTGTTGCAGACCCTGCTGTGCAACACCACCGGCATGCTGTGGGCACTCCTGCTGATCCACGGGGAGACCTGGTGGGGGGCCGGCATGGCGGGTTATCTGATGACAGGGGTGGTGGCCACCCTGATGTGCGTGCAGGCCAGGCAGCAGTGGCTCGCCTACATTCCCGGCACCTTCGCCGGTTGCTGTGCCACCTTCGGCGCCGCAGGCGAGTGGCGGCTCATTCTGCCCTCCCTCATCATCGGCGCCCTGTTTGGCTATCTGATGAAGGCGAGCGGCCTCTGGCTCTCCCAGAAGACTCTCTCTACCAGCGGTGTCAGCGACCCGGCCTGAGGCCGATTCTGTCGGAAACCAGAGGGGCGGCCCGTCATCGACGGCCGCCCCTCTGTCATTTATCCCTTCGACTTGAAGTTGGCCGCCTCGATGCCGTGCCGATTCAGCAGCTTGTAGAAGTCGGTGCGGTTTCTCCCCGCCATGTTGGCCGCCAGGGTCACATTGCCTTCCGTGGTGCGCAGCAGCCGGATCAGGTACTCCTTTTCAAACTCGGCCCGCGCCTCGTTGAACGAGGGAATGCCGCCACCGCCGCCACTCAGGGCCGACTCCACCATGGCCGCGCCGATCACCGGGCTGCAGCAGAGGCTCGCGAGCTGCTCCACCACCCCGCAGAGCTGGCGCACGTTGCCCGGCCAGGCCGCGGCGGCCAGCAGGGCCAGCGCCTCAGGCGAGAAGCCGAGGGCGGCGCAATCGGGGTGACGGTTGCGGTAATCGTCCAGCGCCTGACGGGCCAGCAGGGGGATGTCCTCGCTGCGGGCGCTCAGAGGCGGCAGGGTGATGTTGGCCACGTTTAGGCGGTAGAAGAGATCCTCGCGAAAACGCCCCTCTTCCATGGCGGTCACCAGATCCTGATGGCTGGAGCTGATGACCCGCACCTCGGGGGTGCCCTGACCATACTCCGCCAGCACCTGGAGCAACTTGGCCTGGAGTGACTCCGACAGATCCCCTATCTCGTCGAGGAAGAGGGTGCCGCCTTTGGCCTCGGCAAACAGGCCGGACTGGCCATCCTCGCCAAACAGCTGCAAGTCCAGCGCGGGCCAGGGCAGAGCCGCACAGTTGATGGTATGCAGCGGCTTGTCACGGCGGTGGCTGGCCTGGTGCAGCGCCTGGGTCATCACCCCCTTGCCGGCGCCGGAGGGGCCCAGGATCAGCACGGGCACGTCCATGGTGGCGATGCTGCTCGCCTGGATCAGCAACTGCTCCATCTGCGGGTTGCGGGTCTGGATGAGGGACTGCCACTCCTGCTGCTGCTTCGGACGGGTCAGGCTGAGAGCATGTTCTATGGTGACCAGCAGCTCGTCCTTGTCGATGGGCTTGGTCAGGAAGCTGAACACCCCGGAGCGGGTCGCCTGGATGGCATCGGGAATGGTGCCGTGGGCGGTCATGATGATCACCGGCATGCCGAGCCACTGGGACTGAATCCGCTCGAACAGCGCCAGCCCGTCCATGCCCCCCATGCGCAGATCGCTCAGCACCAGGTCAGCCCGTTGCTGGCGCAGCCTGTCCAGCGCTCCTTCGGCGCTGTCGGCGGTATCCACCTCGTAACCCTGGCTGCGCAGGCGCATGCTCATCAGCTTGAGCAGGCTGGCATCATCGTCCACCAGCAGAATACGGCTCATGCTCTCACCCCCTCTTGGCGAAAAACGCGGTCATTACGGCGCGGTCCGGAGCTGTCATGGCTGACCTCCCCCATTGAGCTTACGCTGGTTGAGCTGCTCGTCGATTGCGGAGAGCTGCTCTATCTGCTGGCGCAGACGCTTCACCTCCTGACTCTGATCGTCGCGGCGGCTGTCTCGCACCAGCAGCTCCTCCCCGAGGGCGATCCAGCTGCGCAGGAAGGCCTGGGCATCGAGACCGAGCTCCGGCAACAGAGCTTTCAGCTGATCCAGCCCGGCCCGGCGGCTGGCCACCGATTCGGACGGGTGGGTGTTGACCATGGCCAGGCTGACCCGGCTCTCGAGGTCGGTGGCGCCGGCCAGTCGCTGGCGCTCCTGAATCCGCTGCTGGGGATGGCTGGCCAGCAACCAGTCCGAGTATTGCAGGCGCACCTGCATCTCCTTGTTGGCAAACTCCATCCGCCTGGCGATCGCCTCCTGGGAAGGCTCGGTGAGGCTGGTAGAAGGCAGCAGGGAACAGCCAGCGAGCAGGCCTATCATCAATACGGGAATCACAAATCGTTTCATCTTGAATGTCACTTCAGATCCTGGTGGGGAGCAGGCACCTGCCCGCTCCTCTCAATATTCGGTGTCAAGGCGCCACCCGCACCTGCGGGGTCGCCGCCACGCCCGTCAGCTCGGGCGCACGTTCAAATCCAGCCGGAAACAGACATCCGCCTGGGCATCCTCGATCAGCCTGAGCTCGCCGCCCAGACTCATGGCAGACTCACGGGCAATGGAGAGGCCCATGCCGGAGCCTTTCAGCAATCCCTGACGCACTATGCTGCCCTGTTCAAAGGGCTCGAAGATGCGCTCCCGCTCGTCTGGCGGGATGACAGGCCCTTCGTTGGCCACCTCCAGCCAGCCGCCGCCCGCCCCCGCCCCGGCGCGGATCCAGATCTGTCCGCCCCTGGCGCCATAGCTGACTGCGTTGGAAAAGAGATTGTCGAGGATGAGTCGCAGGCGGTAGGGCTCTGCCCGCAGGCTGATGGGCTCGGGCGGCAAGTGTACACTGATTTGCTTGGATTCCAGCGCGAGCCGGTACTCTTCGGACAAGTCTGACAACAAGGGCGCCAGGGGCACCTCGGACAGGGTGAACACCTCCTGCTGGCTGAGGCGATTGAAGTCGAGCAGCCGCTCGATCAGGGTCTGCAGACGGCGGCTGTTCTCCTCCAGCATCTGGCAGATCTCCTGCTGATCCCCGTTGAGGGGCCCCACCAGCTGCTCCGAGAGCAGATCAGCCCCCTCCCGCAGCACGGCAAGGGGGGTTTTCAGCTCGTGGGATACGTGGCGCAGGAACTGGTATTTCTGCTGTTCCAGCTCCTTGAGCTTGTCGTGCAGCCAGCTGATCCGCTCTCCCAGCAGCACCAGTTCGGCCGGGCCATCCACCGGGCGCTGATCCGGCTCGACGCCTGCGCCCAGACTCAGGATCCGCGACTCAATCTGACGTACCGGGTGGATGATGAGGTAGGTAAAGAGCAACACCAGCAGCAGGCTGAGCCCGACCACGAAGCCGCTGACCCACCAGATCTGCTGTTTCAGCTCCACGATGGCGCCCCGCATGCGGGTCACGTGATCATCCACCTGGCTGCGGGTGACCACTTCCAGTTGCTGGTTCAGTTCGTTGAAGTCGGTGAAACGGGGGCTGGTCGCCTCCTGCCTGGCCTTGCGCAGATCCTGCAGGCCGTCGAGCCAGACCAGCGCCGCCTCGAGATCTCCGTAGACCTCGGCATCCGGAATGGAGTCCTGATGGGTCGCGAGCAGTTCCCGGTAGCGCACCAGCTGCTGTCGATAGCTGGCCAGGATGCGGTCATCACCCAGGACCGCATAGCGGCGCAGGGTGCGCTCCAGATCGATGGCCTGGGTGGAGAGCAGCGTCGCCCGGCGAGTGTCCCGCACCGCACGTTCCATCTCGTCGCTGGTGAGCTGGCCCAGGTGGGAGAGAGCCTGACTGTCGTGCCAGATCATGCCCCCCAGGGGCATCAGCACCAGCACGAAGCCCATCAGTACTACCTGGAGCAGGGAGCGGGGCCGAACCTTGGTCATCTTCTGCGGTCTCGATTCGTCATGGGGGAGCCAGCATATCCGCACTGCCCCAAAAAGCAAAACCGGCCATAAAGCCGGTTTGATTGCTCACCGAGGCCGGATTCACGCCAGGCCGACGGACGCCACACAGATGACAATGATCATGGCAAGGGCCCCTGACGCGGCCAACAGTGCCCATTTCATTTCTACGCTCATGCAAACCTCCTTTCTGCCAATCAGCGTTGGATCACAACAGATGACGACATGTTAATTCATAGTGAATCCCATAACCGTGAGCTGCGTATATATTTCAGACGAGCCCAACCCAAGGAATGGAAAGCATGTTTTACCTCTGTAGCATTGGATCCAATCTCGACCCCGCCCTGCACGTCAGTCAGGCCGTCGCCGAATTGCTGGCCCGCTTTGGTCGCCTTCACCTGAGTTCCGTCATCCAGACCAAGCCCGTGGGCATGCATTCGCGCCACGACTTCCTCAACTGCCTGTTCGTCGTCCAGAGCGACCTCTCCCCCGTCCAGCTCAAGGCCGAGTTCGTCACCATGGAGCTGGCCCATGGCCGGGATCGCAGCAACCCCCTGTGCAAGGTGGCGGACAGGCCACTGGACATCGACATCCTGGCCTGCGGCGAACGGGATGACTTCGCCGAGGCCGGGGTGGATGCCTACCTGGGGGATCTGCTGGCGGAGATGTATCAGGGCGGCAGTGTGGACTCCGGCAAGGTGACCCTCGGCCTGCCGGGCAGCAAGGTGTTTGCGAAGCAGCGCATCGGCCAGGCCCCCATCCATCTCTGCCAGCAAGACGAGGCCCTGCTTCCCGGCAACGGCCACCCCGGTCCCCCTTCCCGGCACGCCGCCATCCGGCACCCTTGAGCCATTCACACACATGAGGCGCCCAAAGGCGCCTCATGTCATGGCGGCCCGCCTTGCCCTAGATGACGGCGAGGGCGCGCCCCCCGTCCACCCGGATGCTGGCCCCGGTCATGTAGTCGTTCTTCATCAGCATCTGTACCGCCTGCCAGATGGGCTCCAGACCCCCTTCCCGCGCCAGCGGCGTCTTCGCCAGCACCTGCTGGCGCCAGTCATCCCCGTGCTCGTCGAGAAACAGGATGGGGCCAGGCTCTATGGTGTTGACCCGCACGGCGGGTGCCAGTTCGCGGGCAAAGCTCATGGCCAGGGAATGGGCTCCCGCCTTGGTGGCCACGTAGGCGGCAAACTGGGGCGCCGGGGCATGGATGTAGATATCGGTGATGTGGATGATGCCCCCGTTGGGCTGGCGGGCAAGGGCGGGGGCCAGCGCCCGGTTGAGCTGGAAGGGAGCCGCCATGTGTACCCGGTAGAACTGATCAAACTGGGCCAGCTGCACCGCAGGATCCGCCGCCTGGGGCTCGAAGGCGGAGGCATTGTGGATGATCAGGGCAAGATCCTCATGGGCCGCCAGCGCCGTCACCACGGCGCCCACCTCCTCTTCCCGGGTGAAGTCCGCCTGTACCAGCTCGACGCCCACGTCTCGCAGACGATCCAACTCGGGCCGTTCGCTGCGATAGCTGCCCGTCACCTGCCAGCCAGCGGCCACCAGCTGCTCGCACAGATAGAATCCCAGGCGACGGCCACAGCCCGTTACCAATGCACGCATACCCTCTCCTTGTGGTTGTCGCCCTCCCCGATCCATGCAGGATCGCACGGAGGGCCCATTCATCGGCCATGACCTATCGATGTCCGAGGCAAAACCCATTGGCCCCCTGTCACGGCCACCGGGCATAGTGGCCCCATCGACCCCCATGGAGCCACCATCATGCTACAAATTCGCGATCATATGCAGCCATTGACCCACTCACTGCACCCCGGCCTCGGTCTGGCCGAGGCGCTGGACAGACTCCATCGGGCAAACCTGGGGGGCCTGCCGGTACTGGATGACCATCAGCACCTCGTCGGATTTCTCTCCGAGCAGGATTGCATTCCCGCCCTGCTCACGGGCAGCTATCACTGCGACACCCGTACTCTGGTCGAAGATCTGATGAGCCGGACCCCGCTGTTCGTCTCTCCTGATGACAACATCGTGGATCTCGCCCGCCAGATGGCCGGGGCCAGACCCAAGGTCTATCCAGTGATGGAGGGAGGCAAGGTGACGGGCATCATCAGCCGTCGTCAGGTGATGCAGGCCCTCAACACCCAGATGAAACAGTGTCAGGCAACCTGAGGCAGGCAACCTCGCACAGGTTTCATGCCGACTACCCTCCCGCCCACAGCCGGCGAGTGGCTGGTCCATCCCGCCCGACTCTGCCACGGGGCGGCCTGTCGAGGCAGCCCGCCCCCCTCCCACCGGCACCGTTCGTTTGTCCCCTCCCCATTTCAGGGTTTGCCATCCGTGGTCGTCTCTAGTTAGATAGGTGCCGGTCACAGTCCCTGCCGGATGCGACCCCGTCCCGAGTGCTCAGGAGATGTAACGTGCGACGCTTGCTCGTATTCTGCTTGCTGCTGCCCTGCTGGCTGTCAGCCAGGGAGCTGGTCATTGGTGGCATCCTGGAGCCTCCTCTCAAGTGGCTGGATGCACAGGGGCACCCTCGCGGGCTGGATGTGGATCTCGTCACCGCCATCTTCGGCACGCTCCATACCCCCATCAGGATTGAGCTCATCGATTCGGGGGCCAGGCTCACCCGCAATGCCGAAAGCGGCTTCTATGATCTGCTGCTGACCCACTCCTACAAACCGGAGCGGGAGGCCTATCTGCTCTACCCCAAACAGGCCCATATGCTCCATAGCTGGCACTTCTTCATACGCAAGGAGTCCGCAGGCCGGATCCATTATGACCATCTGACGGATCTCAAACCCTGGCGCATCGGTGTCACCCGGGATTTCTCCTATACCCCCGAGCTCGCGGCAGCCATGACAGACCCGAGCTATCACTTCCAGGAGATCCCCATCAACCAGCTGCAACTGCGCAAACTCATCGCCGGTCGCATCGACGTGGTGCCCATGTCCCTGGTCACCGCCTTCACCCAGATAAGAGAGGAGGGACTGGAAGGCAAGCTCGACTACCTGCCAAAACCCCTCAAGACCAGCCCCTACTTCAATGTCTGGACCCGTTCCCGGGCCGATGCCGACACCCCGGCCCTGATGGCCGCCTATGATGCCGAACTGCTGCACATGAAGCGGGACGGCCGGCTCAAGGCCCTCTACGACAAATACGGCATCCCCTATATCGAACCCTGATCCACCGCTCAGGGTGTCATCTCCCACAGGGTCGAATTCTGCTGCGCGAACAGGGTCTCGCACGGGAGAGGGATCTCTACGCCCCCCTCAGACCACCCGACTCAAGGCTTCACATCCCGCAGGATCGGGTTTTGCAGCGAAATCAGCGTCTCGGTGGACTGGATCTCGTCGATGGTCTGGATCTTGTGGATCAGTACCGTCTGCAACTCGTCGATGGAACGGGTCATCACCTTCATGAAGATGCTGTAGTGGCCCGTGGTGTAGTAGGCCTCCACCACCTCGTCCAGCGCCTGCAGTTTGGCCAGGGCCGACGGGTAATCCTTGGCGCTCTTGAGGTTGATCCCGATGAAGCAGCAGACGTCGTAGCCCAGCTTCTTGGGGTTCACCTGCACCCGCGTTCCCTCGATGATGCCCGCCTGCTTCATCTTCTCTACCCGCACGTGGATGGTGCCCGGGCTCACCAGCAGTTGTTTGGCCAGCTCGGCGTAAGGCAGGCGCGCATTCTCCATCAGGGCGGAGAGGATGGCCTGATCGAGATTATCGATCCGATAATTTTCTGACACTTTTTTGCGCTCCTTTTAATGATTCATCATTAATTGATGGCTTATTTTGAAGAAAAAAACACACAAAGCCTATTTCAATTATCGAATATTGAATTTAGTTGGCATTCTGTTGAAGAATCACCGCATTCAACGGATTCACGACAGGTAATTCAGCATGAAACAGCACTACATCCGCAGCCAACAGCAGATCAGCTTCGTCAAAGAGATGTTCTCCCGCCAACTCGCACTGCAACTCGGCCTGATGGAGGTACAAGCCCCCATTCTGAGCCGGGTCGGTGACGGCACCCAGGACAACCTCTCCGGCTGCGAGCATGCAGTGCAGGTCAAGGTGAAAACCCTGCCGGAGCACAGCTATGAAGTGGTCCACTCCCTGGCCAAGTGGAAGCGCCAGACTCTGGGTCGCTTCGGTTTCGGCCCGGGTGAAGGCATCTACACCCACATGAAGGCACTGCGTCCGGACGAGGAACGTCTCAGCCCCATTCACTCCGTCTACGTCGACCAGTGGGACTGGGAGAAGGTGATGCCGGGCGAGCGCCGGGATCTGGCCTATCTGCAGGAGACGGTGCGCGGCATCTGGGCCGCCATCAAGGCCACCGAGCGCGCGGTCTGTGCCGAGCACGACCTGACCCCCTTCCTGCCGGCGGATATTCAGTTCCTGCACAGTGAAGAGCTGCTGACCCGCTACCCGGACCTCGATGCCAAGGGACGCGAGCGCGCCATCGCCAAAGAGCTGGGAGCGGTTTTCCTCATCGGTATCGGTGGCGCCCTCTCCCACGGCGAACGCCACGACGTGCGAGCCCCGGACTACGACGACTGGAGCAGCGAGAGCGAGCTGGGGCTGGCGGGTCTGAACGGTGACATCCTGGTGTGGAACCCGGTGCTGGAAGACAGCTTCGAGATCTCCTCCATGGGGATCCGGGTGGACGCAGAGGCCCTGCGCCGCCAGCTCGCCATCACCGGGGACGAGGATCGCCTGCAATATGACTGGCATCAGGATCTGCTGGCAGCACGCATGCCGCAAACCATCGGCGGCGGCATCGGCCAATCCCGTCTGGCCATGCTGCTGCTGCAAAAAGAGCACATAGGTCAGGTCCAGGTCGGCGTCTGGCCATCTGAAATGAAAACTGCCATCCCAGGCATGCTGTAACGAATTGATTTGATTGCATCTGTCCTCCTATCGCGGCAACACGGCGCGGGACAGACGCGGTAGCGAAGCTGGTCAGCCGGGGTGGAGAGCGTATCCCGACTGACTGTAAGGCGGGCATGGTCGCTGACTGTGCCTGCCGACCCTGGGGCTTGCCCCTGCGATCCGCTCAGCCCACGTCAGATCGCATCGAATACATTCCTCCCGGCAATCTTCGGATTGCCGTTTTTTTATCTCCCACCTGCAACCGTCACGCTCAGCGGCCGATGGGCTGATATCCCTGCCATTGCGGCCTGAAGGGGCTCCCTTCGGAGTCGGGCACAAGGTGCACGTACAGACCGCTCACCGTCTCCAGCAGCAGGCAGTCGTCCACCTCTTTCAGGTTGTCCTTGTGCTGGTGCCTGACCCCCTTTAGCAAGGATGCGAGCCCCCTGGCTTTTGCTTCCTTTGCATCCTTTGCCACAAAGAAATCGAAGGCATGCAGCTCCGCGAGGGAGTCTGGGTGATAGCCACCCATGTTCACAAAGTAGAGGCGGGGAGCCTCTTTCTCAGGAGGCGTCTCCCGCAGATGCACCGAATAGCCATCCGCCCAGAGCAGCCTGGCGTAACCGTCGATATGCACCTTGTCGGGATCGCCGAACCAGGCCTCCCGCAGTACAGGCCAGGCCTCCTCGGGGGTCTGCGCCGCCACAAACTGGATGTCGTGGACCTCGATATTGGATTGGCCGGCGTTGCCGCCCAGATAGAACACGAATAGAAACATGCCTGACTCCCTTGTCTCACCCCTGGTCACGCCAGCATCAGGGTGACTTTCACCCCATTGTACATAACCCCGAACAGTGAAACTGCGAGCAAAAACAAAGATGAAATCAACGCGATATGCTTGCTGTGCCGGGCCGGCATCCAACGCTTCACCAGCAGGACATAGAGACTCAGCACCAGCAGATCGAAGAAGATCCATACCATGGAGAGGGTCAGAATGCTGGTGCCAAAGTGCGGTGTCACCGCGATGAACTGCGGGAAGAAGGCGACGAAGAAGAGAATGTCCTTGGGATTGGCCACGCCGGTCATGAAGCCCTGCGTAAAGCCACCACCTGCAAGGACAGGCGCACCGGATCCGGTATCCTGGCTCACCCCTGCCATCAAGCCGCCCACGGCCGCATAACCGATGTAGAGTGACCCCGCCCCGCCCAGCAGATAGAGCCACAAGGGTGGCAGAGAGATCACGCCGGCCAGGATCAGGGTCGCCATCAGGATCAGCACCAGGGAGGCCCCGTTGGTGCCGAGCAGGGTCATCCAGGCCTGGCGATAACCATGACGAACCGCCGTGCCGGTGACGAGTGCCACGACGGGCCCCGGAGTCAACAACAGGAGCACGACCGACAAGGTGTAGGCCCCCAGCAACATCATGTTCATTCCGTCTTTCCTCCTTCGTTGATACCGCCATGTCCGCCTTTAGCCAGGACTGGCATGATGAGTCATGCTCAACCAGCCCCGGGGTTGGCTGCATTATTCAACGGGACTCAGCCCTTGAAAAACGGATAAAACTCCCATTGAATGTGAGTAAAGCTCACATTGATATCGAACGATGACCCTTCCTCCTCTCTACGCGCTGCGTGCGTTTGAAGCCGCGGCCCGGCTCGGCTCCTTCAGCAAGGCGGCAGCCTCCCTGCACGTGACGCCGGGCGCCGTCAGTCGCCATGTCCAGACCCTGGAGGCCTGGTTCGAGTGCGAACTCTTTCACCGTCATGGCCCCAGGGTCGAGGTGACGGAAGCCGGCCGCGCCCTGGCAGAACAGTTGACGGAGGGGTTCCAGAGCCTGGCGATGGCGTGTCAGACCTTTCGCCGCAACGGCCAGGAGCTGCGACTCAAGGCGCCCTCGACCCTGACCATGCGCTGGCTGCTGGATGTGCTCGGCACGTTCCGTGAACATCACCCCACTCCCAGGATCCTTGCCTCCAGCGTCTGGATGGACATAGACGGCGTCGATTTTCACCGTGAGCCCTATGACTGCGCCATCTTGCTGGGGAACGGCCATTTCGGGGATGACACCGAGTGTCACCTGCTGTTCGAAGAGTGGCTGATCCCCCTCTGTGCCCCGGCCCTGGTGGAAACCGCCCACACGGATTTGGCGGCGTGCGAACTGATCCACCCCTCGCCGGATCGCCGTGACTGGCGGCGGTGGCTCAAGGGAACCGGCGCCAGGCCAGGGCTCAATCTGGCCAGTGGCAAGGTGTTCGACACCCTGGAGCAGGGCAACATGGCCGCCATCAGCGGCCACGGCGTCTCGGTCGGGGATCTGCTGCTGAGCCAGGAGGCCATCGCAAACGGGCTGCTGGCACTGCCCTTTCACCAAGCCGTCGCCACCACGGATGGATACTACCTGGTGTGGCCCAGACACAGCACCCGGCGTAAGCATATCGACAGCCTGCGCCGCTGGCTGACCGACGCCGTGCCACACAACAGGCTGGAGCACATTGAATGGGTCGGGTGACATGCCGCAACAGGGCACAGGATCCCCCCTGACGGGTTGCGAACGCCCATAAAAAAACGCAGGCACGAGGCCTGCGTTTTTCATCGACAATCCCATTACTGGGTCATGGTGAGGCCGTTGCTGTCGGCCCCCAGCCGCAGTGTCTTGCCCGGGATGACCCGACCACTGAGCAGGGCCTGGGCCAGCGGGTTCTCCACCTTCTGCTGGATCGCCCGCTTGAGGGGGCGCGCCCCGTAGACGGGATCGAACCCGGCATGAACCAGCTTGGTCAGCAGCTCCTCGCTCACCTCCACCTCGAAGCCCTGGGACTCCAGACGGCTCATCAGGCTCTTGAGCTGGATACGGGCGATGGACTTGATGTGCTCCTCACCGAGGGGGTGGAACACCACGGTCTCGTCGATCCGGTTGATGAACTCCGGCCGGAAGCTGCGGGTCAGCACCTCCATCAGCATGGTCTTCATCTCGTCGTAATCCTTCTCGGAGTGGTGCTCCTGAATGAGATCAGACCCGAGGTTGGAGGTCATGATCACCACGGTGTTGCGGAAGTCCACGGTACGCCCCTGACCGTCGGTCAGGCGGCCATCGTCCAGCACCTGCAACAGGATGTTGAACACGTCCGGGTGGGCCTTCTCCACCTCGTCCAGCAGGATCACCGAATAGGGGCGACGGCGCACCGCCTCGGTGAGATACCCCCCTTCCTCGTAACCCACGT
Organism: Aeromonas sp. FDAARGOS 1418; assembly: GCF_019048585.1. Taxonomy (NCBI): domain Bacteria; kingdom Pseudomonadati; phylum Pseudomonadota; class Gammaproteobacteria; order Aeromonadales; family Aeromonadaceae; genus Aeromonas; species Aeromonas sp. FDAARGOS 1418. The sequence goes on from NZ_CP077387.1 coordinate 531,995, forward strand.
ATCCCGGAGGCGCCCCCACCAAACGGGCCACGCTGTGTTTCTCCATGAACTCGGACATGTCGATCCGCACCATGGCGTCCTGGGTATCGAACAGGAACTCCGCCAGCGCCTTGCACAGCTCGGTCTTGCCCACCCCGGTCGGACCGAGGAACAGGAAAGAACCGATCGGCCGGTTCGGATCGGACAGCCCGGCACGAGAGCGGCGAATGGCGTTGGAGACGGCGTCCACCGCCTCTTCCTGGCCGATCACCCGGCTGTGCAGCTGATCCTCCATCCGCAGCAACTTCTCCCGTTCCCCTTCCAGCATGCGGGCCACCGGAATGCCGGTCCAGCGGGCCAGGACGTCGGCGATCTCCACGTCGGTGACCCGGTTGCGCAGCAGGCTGGTCTCCTGCATCTCGGCCTGGGTGGCGAGATCCAGCTGTTTCTCCAGTTCAGGGATGCGGCCGTACTGCAACTCGGACATGCGGCCCAAGTCCCCTGCGCGGCGCGCCACCTCGAGATCCTGACGGGCCTGCTCCAGCGCCGCCTTGATGTGCTGAGTCCCGGCGAGGGCAGCCTTCTCGGCCTTCCACACCTCTTCCAGCTCGTTGTATTCCCGCTCTTTTTCCGTCAGCTCCTGATTGAGCAGATCGAGGCGCTTGCGGCTGGCGTCATCGTCCTCCTTCATCAGCGCCTGCTGCTCCAGCTTGAGCTGGATGATGCGCCGCTCGAGCCGGTCCAGGGATTCCGGCTTGGAGTCGATCTGGAGCCGGATGCTGGCCGCCGCCTCGTCGATAAGGTCGATGGCCTTGTCAGGCAGCTGGCGATCCGCGATGTAGCGGTGGGAGAGCTGGGCCGCCGCGACGATGGCGGGGTCGGTGATCTGCACATGGTGGTGCAGCTCGTAGCGCTCCTTCAGGCCACGCAGGATGGCGATGGTGTCCTCCACCGAGGGCTCCTCCACCAGCACCTTCTGGAAACGGCGCTCCAGGGCGGCATCCTTCTCCACATACTGCCTGTACTCATCGAGGGTGGTGGCCCCGACGCAGTGCAGCTCGCCGCGGGCCAGGGCGGGCTTGAGCATGTTGCCCGCATCCATGGCACCCTCGCCCTTGCCGGCGCCGACCATGGTGTGCAGCTCGTCCACGAAGAGGATGACGCTGCCCTCCTCCTTGGCCAGATCGTTCAGAACCGCCTTGAGCCGCTCCTCGAACTCGCCGCGATACTTGGCACCGGCCACCAGGGCCCCCATGTCCAGGGAGAGCACCCGCTTGTTCTTGAGCCCTTCCGGCACTTCGCCATTGATGATGCGCTGGGCCAGACCCTCGACGATGGCGGTCTTGCCGACGCCGGGTGCGCCGATCAGCACCGGGTTGTTCTTGGTGCGGCGTTGCAGCACCTGGATGGTGCGGCGAATTTCGTCATCCCGGCCGATCACCGGGTCGAGCTTGCCGAGTTCGGCCCGCTCGGTGAGATCGATGGTGTACTTCTCCAGCGCCTGGCGATTCTCCTCGGCGTTGGCATCCTCCACCTTCTTGCCGCCACGGACCTTGTCGATGGCTGCCTCGAGTTTTTCCTTGGTCAGCCCCTGGGCACGCAGCAGCTCGCCCAGCGTCCCCTTCTCGTCCAGGGCCGCCAGCACGAACAGCTCGGACGAGATGAACTGATCCTTGCGCTGCTGGGCCAGCTTGTCGCAGACGTTGAGCAGGCGGCCGAGGCCGTTGGAGAGCTGTACGTCCCCTTCCACCCCACTGACGCGGGGCAGGCGATCCAGCTCCTCGCCGAGGCGCGAGCGCAGGGTATTGATGTCGAGCCCGGTCAGGGTGAGCAGCGGACGAATGGATCCGCCGTCCTGATTGAGCAAGGCGCTCATCAGATGGACGGGTTCGATGAATTGGTGGTCACGACCCAGTGCAAGAGACTGGGCATCGGAAATGGCAATCTGGAATTTGCTGGTCAGGCGATCGAGGCGCATTGCACTCCCCCTTCAAGACAGACGCCGCATGCGCGGCAACAACATCGCTTTCTGACAAGGAAGATGTGGTCTTGAAGGGCAATTTCAAGGGGGGGCTGTTTATTTTTTCCTCAATAGCAATGACCGAGGGAAAACGACCTCGCAATGGCAGCCTGCTGCCCTGAGCCTGCTCGGCAGCAAGACATGGCCGCCAAAGGGCCATCACCAGGGAGTGAAGAGGCGCTTGCGGCCACTCGCGAGCGCCTCTTCGGCTATTTTTCCAGCCACACAAGGGAGGCCATGCGACCCGTCTGTCCGTCGCGGCGATAGGAGTAGAAGCGCTCGCTGTCGCTGAAGGTGCAGTATTCGCCGCCATAGATGGCGGTGACGCCGGCGCGGGCGAGGCGCAGTCGGGCCAGCTGGTAGATATCCGCCAGCCATTTCCCTTCGTTGAGGGATGGCACGAATGCAGTCGCCGCTTCCGCCTGCTCCGTCATGAAGGCCTCACGCACTTCGCCACCCACTTCGAACGCGGCGGGACCGATGGCCGGGCCCAGCCAGGCCAGGATCTCGCCAGGCTCGCAGCCCATGGCGGCGATGCTTGTCTCCAATACACCCCCCTGCAGTCCGCGCCAACCGGCATGGGCCGCCGCCACTACGGTGCCTGCCCGATCGCAGAACAGCACCGGCAGGCAGTCGGCAGTCATCACGATGCAGGCCTGCCCCGCCTCATGCGCACAGGCGGCATCGGCATCCGGTGCGCGCTCATAACGGTCGCTCACCGGATGGACGGCGATGCCATGTACCTGGTTGAGCCAGTTGAGAGTGCCGGGGATCCCCGCCACCTGCTGCAGTCGGGCGCGGTTGGCCTCGACCCTGGCCGGTGCATCGCCCACATGGGCCCCGAGGTTCAGACCGGCAAAGACCCCTTCGCTGATGCCGCCGTCCCGGGTGGTCGAGAGAGCCCTGACATTGCCCGGTGCGGGCCATTCGGGTGCGATCCAGTTCATCTGTGGCTCCTTTCGTTCATATGAAAACGGGGCCCCTTGGCTGCAACCAGTCAAGGGGCCCCGCATCAGATCATGGAGGGCAGGTTACGGCAGGAATCGTCGCAAGGCCGCCCTCGGGATCAGTTCCAGACCAGATCGTCCGGATTGGCCAGGGTATCCGCCCGCAGCACTTCCATCAGCGCCACCATATCCTGCGGCGTGGGGGAGTGCCACTCCATCACTTCACCCGTGATGGGGTGCGCCAGCTTCAGCATGGTGGCGTGCAGCGCCTGACGGTGGAAAGCGCGCAGGGCCTCGGTCAGTTCGGGGGTGGCGTTGCGCAGCAGACGCAGACGGCCACCGTAGGCGGGATCCCCCACCAGCGGATGCTTGATGTGGGCCATGTGGACACGGATCTGGTGCGTACGGCCGGTCTCCAGCCGCAACCGCAGACGGGTGTGACCACGGAACTTCTCGTGCACCCGGTAGTGGGTGACGGACTCGCGCCCGTTGGGCACCACTGCCATGTGGGTACGCTGGGTCGGGTGACGACCGATGGGGGCATCGACGGTGCCGCCGGCGGTCATGTGACCGATGGCAATCGCCTCGTACTCACGGGTGATCTGGCGTGCCTGCAGGGCTTCCACCAGGTGGGTCTGGGCGGGAATGGTCTTGGCCACCACCATCAACCCCGTGGTGTCTTTGTCCAGACGGTGCACGATACCGGCACGGGGGACCTCGGCGATGCCGGGGTAGCGGTGCAGCAGGGCGTTGAGCACGGTGCCGTCCGGCGTACCGGCGCCCGGGTGAACCACCAGGCCGGCCGGCTTGTCGATCACCAGGATGTGTTCATCTTCATAAACGATGTTCAGCTCGATGTTCTGGGCATCCCAGCGGGTGTCGTCTGCCAGTTCCACATTCACATGTACCTGCTGCCCGGCCACCACTTTCTCGCGCGGGGTATTGGCAACCTGACCGTCCAGGGTCACTCTGTCCTGTAAAATCCACTCCTTGATGCGGGTCCGGGAGTAGTCGGGAAACAATTCGGCCAGGGCCTGGTCGAGTCGTTGCCCGAATTGGTGATCCTGAAATTCGCCTGTCAGTTCAATATGCTGGCTCATGTATGGTCTCTTGAGCGGGGGTATCAATTCGAAATAATCCGGGTATTCTAGCTTTTCTTTTAGCCAAGCATAACGGATACTTTGCCAATTTCGTGGAAATGGACCGGATGTTGTTGATGGGAAAGAAGTCTCACCTGCTGATGTCGCTCGCCTTGGTCGCTACCCTGATCACTGGCTGTTCCAGCACCAAACCCAAGGTTCCCGACGAACCGCCGGAAGTTCTGTACCAGAAAGCCCGCATCAAACTGGATACCGGCAACTACCTCAATGCCATCGAACTGCTGGAAGCGCTGGACTCTCGTTACCCGTTCGGTGCCTACTCAAACCAGGTTCAGCTCGATCTCATCTATGCCTACTACAAGCAGGATGATACCGCCCAGGCGATCGCCAACATCGACCGTTTTATCCGCCTGAACCCGGCGCACAAGAACATCGATTACGTCTTCTATATGCGCGGCCTGACCAACATGGCGGCGGATTACAACTTCTTCCAGGATTTCCTCGGCATCAATCGGGATGACAAGGACCCCTCCTACGCACGTCAGGCCTTCCAGGACTTCAAGACCCTGCTGCAGAACTACCCCAACAGCAGCTATGCAGCCGATGCCCGTGCCCGCATGATCGGCCTGAAGAACCGTCTTGCCCGCTATGACCTGGGGGTAGCCGAGTACTACGTCAAGCGTGGCGCCCTGATCGCCGCAGCCAACCGCGCCAAGCTGATCGTCGAGACCTATCCCGACACGGTGGAAACCGAGAAGGCACTGGAAATCATGGTCAACGCCTATGACACCCTGAAGATGCCGACCCTGGCCCAGCATGCCCGAGAAGTGCTGGCCAAGAACTACCCGGACAACCGTCTCGGTCGCGGCTGAGTAGCGAACGGACAATGAAAAACCGGAGCCACTGGCTCCGGTTTTTTTATGGCCGACGGCGGCACTCCGGGGTCACTGGTGCTTACCCTGCTGCTTGGCCCGCATGATGTTGATGATCTCGATGTCGGTATCCAGCATCCCCTCCCTGGAGAGGCGACCCAGGTTGGCGATGGTCTGATCCACGTCGTCGGAGACGATCCCCTCGCTCTGGGGCACGCGCAGGTTGTTGATGGCCATCAGCGAGGATTTCACCGCCGCCGAGGTGGAGGTGGAGACCTTCATGGAGCAGGCGCTGCCGGCGCCGTCGCAGATGATGCCGGAAACATCCCCAATCATGTTGTTGATGCAGTGGCTGATCTGCTCGAACTGGCCCCCCAGCAGCCAGGTGATGGCGGCCCCCGATCCCATGGCGGCGGTACTGGCGGCACACAGGGCGGAGAGCTTGTTCTGGTAGGCCTTGATGTAGATGGCCACCAGGTGGCTCATCACCAGGGCACGGGCTAGCTGCTCGTCATCGGCCTTGAGGAAGCGGGCCGCGGCGACCACCGGCATGGTGGCGGCAATGCCCTGGTTGCCGGAACCGGAATTGGACATGGCGGGCAGCATGGCGCCATCCATCCGCGCATCGGAGGCGGCAGACGACAGGCGCATGGCCAGGGTCATCAGGTCGTCGGAGAGCAGCTTGCGCTCCACCTGATCGGTGAGGATCTTGCCGATGCGCAGGCCATAGCCCTGCAGCCCTTCGTCCGCCAGCGCCTGGTTCATGGTGGCCGCCTCGCGGATGAAGTCGATCTCGACCAGCGGCACCTCCAGGGCGAAGGCCACGATCTCCTTCAGGGTCATGGTGGGCTTGTCGGCCTTGGCTGGCTGGATCTGCACCCCGGGGGCGCTGTCCTGCACCATCAGCACCTCGCCATCCTTCTCCATCAGCACGATGCGGGTATGGTCGGTACAGATCACCACCCGGGCACTGTGCCCCTCCACTTCGGCCAGCACCTCGGCGTAGAGCACGTCGGGCACATCCTTCACATCCACCTCTATGGTGGGCAGCAGCCCCTTGGCCGCCTCGACCTGATCCGGCGTGAGGCTCTTGAGCACCTCCAGCCCGGCATCCGGGTTGCCACCGGTGATGCCGACGGCGGCGGCCACCGGCAGGCCGATCATGCCGGTGCCGGGCACACCGACCCCCATGCCGTTCTTGAACAGATTGCCGCTGACCCAGACGCGGGTGCGGGTCGGTACCTGCCCCAGCAGCTTGCGGCAGTTGGCCGCCGCCAGGGCGACCGACATAGGCTCGGTGCAGCCGAGGGCCGGCACCACTTCACGCTTGAGCAGGGTAATAAAGTCGGTCCATTGTGCGTTCATTGCGATGTGTCTCATGTTCATGGCGCCCGCGTGCGGGCTCGTCATTGTTGTTCGGCCAGTTCCGCCTTGTGATTGCGGATATGCAGGTAAACGGTATGGCGGGAGATGCCGAGCAGCTCGGCCACCAGTTGGGCGGCATCCTTGATCTCGAAGATGCCCATGTCGTAAAGCCGGTGCACGATCGCCTTGTTGCGCACGCTGCTGCCCAGCCCGGGATCCCTGTCCACCTTGGCGATCACCTGCGCCACCAGATCATCCACCGAGCTGGCGAAGGTTTCGGTGCCGTGGGCAGGGGGCACTGCGGGCGGGGCAAAGGTGTCGAGCAGGCTGCCAAGGGGCGTGTCCAGACTGAAATTCACGCACAGCATACCGATGGGTTTGCCCTCGCGGTTGCTGATGGTGATGGACGAGGACTTCAGCAGGGAGCCCTCCCGGGTGCGGGAGAAATAGCTGCTCCACTGGCTGCCGGCGGCACTGTGCAACTTGTCGAGCGCGAAGTCGGTGACCGGCGCTCCCTCCTGGCGGCCGGTGATGTGGCCGTTGGCAATCTTGATGACGGAGGCATGCAGGCTGTCAAAGGCGTGCAGCACCACCTCGCAACCCGGGCCAAACAGGGCGGACAGCGCCGCCACCGCAGGCTCGAAGCTGGCGATCAGATGGCGCTCTTCATCGGTCAGTGTGCTGACGTCGCGCAAGGGGGCTACCTCGGTCATGGGGTCATCCGGTCAACGTTGGGTAAGGATATTCGAAGCGGACTCAAATAAAATTGAGCAAATCCGCTTTCTGCGCGGGCATTATGCCCGACTGGTGAGACAACACCACAAAATGTGAGCAAAATCACGACTGAAATGACAAAAAGGCCCCATGAGAGGCCTTCAAGGTGGTTTTTTGGTGCTTTTGATCAACTTTAATTGAGCCAGGGCTCGCCAGTCAGCCCGGACAGGCAGGCACCACCGCCTGTCTGTTCCCTGCCACGGTCACCCACTCTGGTCATAGAAAAAGGGGGCCGAAGCCCCCTTTTTGTCTCATCCGGTCAACGCTTACAGCGCCTTCAGGATGGCCTCGACGCTGGCCTTGGCATCGCCAAACAGCATCTGGGTGTTCTCCTTGAAGAACAGCGGGTTCTGGACACCGGCGTAGCCAGTGTTCATGGAGCGCTTGAAGCCGATGACGTTCTGCGCCTTCCACACTTCCAGCACCGGCATGCCGGCGATGGGGCTGCCCGGATCTTCCATGGCGGCCGGGTTGACGGTGTCGTTGGCACCGATCACCAGCACCACGTCGGTGTCGGCGAAGTCATCGTTGATCTCGTCCATTTCCAGCACGATGTCATAGGGGACTTTCGCTTCCGCCAGCAGCACGTTCATGTGACCAGGCAGACGACCGGCCACCGGGTGGATGCCGAAGCGCACCTTGACGCCGCGATCACGCAGCTTCTGGGTGATCTCGGCCACCGGGTACTGGGCCTGCGCCACCGCCATGCCGTAGCCCGGGGTGATGATGACGGAGCTGGCGTTCTTCAGCATGTCGGCCACGTCTTCGGCGTTGGTCTCGCGGTATTCGCCCAGCTCCTGCTCGGCGGTGGAGGCCACGCCGTCGGAGCCAAAGCCTCCTGCGATCACGGAGATGAAGGAGCGGTTCATCGCCTTGCACATGATGTAGGAGAGGATGGCACCGGAGGAACCCACCAGGGCACCGGTGACGATCAGCAGGTCATTGGAGAGCATGAAGCCCGCCGCCGCCGCCGCCCAACCGGAGTAGGAGTTCAGCATGGAGACCACCACCGGCATGTCCGCACCACCGATGGAGGCGACCAAGTGCCAGCCGAAGGCGAAGGCGATCAGGGTCATCACCAGCAGGGCGAAGGTGGAGCCACCGGCGTTGACGAAGTGGATCATCAGCGCGATGGAGACCACCACGGCCAGCAGGTTCAGCTTGTGGCGGTGCGGCAGCATCAGCGGCTTGGAAGAGATGAGGCCACGCAGCTTGCCGAACGCCACCACGGAACCGGTGAAGGTCACGGCACCGATGAAGACGCCCAGGAACACTTCCACCAGGTGGATGTTCAGCATGGCGCCGGAGAGGTGCTCGACCTGGGCGACACTGGCCGCCTGCTCGAACGCCGCCCGGGCGGCTGCCAGGGTCGCATCCAGGTTGGAGCCGACGGAGACCACCACTTCAGCGGGGGCGGAGGGGTGCAGATCGATGAAGCTGTTGAAGCCCACCAGCACCGCTGCCATGCCCACGAAGCTGTGCAGCACGGCCACCAGCTCGGGCATCTCGGTCATCTCGACCTTGAGGGCCAGACGCACGCCGATGGCGCCACCGATGGCCATGGCCAGGATGATCCAGTGGACGCCACTGGTTTCCGGGTTGAAGACGGTGGCGAGCAGGGCGATGGCCATCCCCGCGATACCGAACAGGTTGCCATGCTTGGCCGTTTCTTGCTTCGACAGTCCCGCGAGACTGAGGATGAAGAGCACGGCGGCAACGATATAGGATGCTGTTACCAGTCCTTGAGACACGTTAAACCTCCTTAATCCTTACGGAACATCTTCAGCATGCGCTGAGTGACGGTGAAGCCACCGAAGATGTTGATACTGGCAATCAGCACGGCGACAAAGGCCAGCACGGTGACCAGGGTCGACCCTTGTCCAATCTGCAACAGCGCACCGACCACGATGATGCCGGAGATGGCATTGGTGACCGACATCAGCGGCGTGTGCAGGGCGTGAGAGACGTTCCACACCACGTAGTAACCGACCACGCAGGCCAGGATGAAGACGGTGAAGTGGGAGAGGAAGGCGGCAGGCGCCACAGCGGCCACCCAACCGAAGGCGGCGATGCCGAGGGCACCGAACACGAACTTCTTGTTGGAGGGCTTGGCCTCTTCCTTCTTGGCGGCCGGTTTGGCGGCAGCGGGTTTCTGCGGGGCAGCAGAGACGGAGATGGCGGGGGGCGGGAAGGTCACTTCACCGGCCTGGACCACCGTCATGTTGCGCTGCACCACGTCTTCGAAGTCGATGGCGACGTTGCCGTCCTTCTCCTTGCACATCAGCTTCATCAGGTTCACCAGGTTGGTGCCGTAGAGCTGGGAGGATTGGGCAGGCAGGCGGCCCGGCAGATCGGTGTAACCGATCACCTTGACGCCGTTGTCGGTGACATGCAGTTCACCCGGTACCGTGTATTCGCAGTTGCCGCCGGCCTGGGCCGCCATGTCCACGATGACGGAGCCCGGCTTCATGCTGTCCACCATTTCCTTGGTGATGAGCTTGGGTGCCGGCTTGCCCGGGATCAGGGCGGTAGTGATGATGATGTCCACTTCCTTGGCCTGCTGGGCGAACAGCTCCATCTCGGCCTTGATGAACTCTTCGCTCATCACCTTGGCGTAACCGTCGCTGGATGCGCCATCTTCGCCGCCGAAGTCCAGCTTGAGGAATTCCCCACCCATGGACTCGATCTGCTCGGCCACTTCCAGACGGGTATCGAAGGCACGCACGATGGCACCGAGGGAACCGGCGGTCCCGATGGCGGCCAGACCGGCCACACCGGCACCGATGACCAGCACCTTGGCGGGCGGTACTTTACCGGCGGCGGTGATCTGGCCGGTGAAGAAGCGACCGAACTGGTGCGCGGCTTCCACGACGGCGCGATAGCCACCGATGTTGGCCATGGAAGAGAGGGCGTCGAGGGACTGGGCACGGGAGATCCGCGGCACCATGTCCATCGCCATCACATTGATGTTGCGCTCGGAAAGCTTCTTGACCAGCTCGGGGTTCTGGGCGGGCCAGATGAAGCTCACCAGGGTGGCACCATCCTTAATTTGTGCGATTTCGGCCTCGGTCGGCGCGTTGACCTTGAAGACAAGGTCGGCTTGCCAGACGTTCGGTACCACGCTGGCACCGGCAGCCTCGAAGGCGGCATCATCGAAGCTGGCTCGCAGGCCGGCACCGGCCTCGATGGCAACCTCGAAGCCGAGCTTTTTCAGCTGCTCGACAGTGGCCGGGGTCGCTGCGACCCGGGTCTCACCGGCGAGACTCTCTCTCGGTATTCCAATCTGCATGACTATTCCCTGATGGTTAATAAACAATCATCGCCAAGTCTCTCATGTCTGAGGGGACAAGGCATGATCAAAGTGCAGGTCACGGGCCCTTTGTTATGAAAATCAGCAGGCTTCACCTCGACCTCCTGTCACGGTCAGGCCCCCGCTTTTCAGGCGCGAGGGTGATTAGTATCAAATTTTGGAGTTTTATTACAACCACGGCCCCGGGCGGGCGGGTACAGAATTCAGCCCATCCCGGACCATGATTAAAAAAAACAAACCAAATTAGGGGCTTATACCAGCAAAAAGCGCTAAAAAAAGTGATCCAACCAGTCAAAAAAAATGTTTAACCCGGCCTCTACCTTAGCGTTTTTTGTTCTTACGAAATCTGCCGTTGGCTCATCTGATGAGATGAAAAGGGAAAAAGTAACCATTTTGCAACGATCAGGGGGCCGCGTCCCCGCCTGCTGGCGGGTTCGGGCCCCCTGGTGCAACCGGGCCTTGGGCCCGTTTCAGGCGCGCTCTGCTTACCAGGCCGCCTCATAAATATGCCGGCTCTGGGCCAGGTCGATGTCGCCGTGCTCACCCAGGGCGGTCATGCCGTGCTCTTCGAGCTTGGCCAGCAGGGCGTCGATCCGGGCGTCGGCCACGTAATCCCGCAGCCGGGTCTTGATCCCCATCCGCTCGAAGAAGTCGCGGGTGGCGGCGATGGCCCCGTCGATACGCTCCTCGTCACTGCCGCTGCGCAGATCCCAGACCCGCTCGGCGTATTGCAGCAGCTTGGCGCGCTTCTGCTCGCGCTTGGCCTGCAGCAGGGCGGGCAGCACCACCGCCAGGGTCTGGGCGTGGTCCAGACCGTGCAGGGCGGTGATCTCGTGGCCCAGCATGTGGGTGGCCCAGTCCTGGGGCACGCCGGCTCCGATCAGGCCGTTCAGTGCCAGGGTGGCGCTCCACATGATGTTGGCACGCACGTCGTAGTTTTCCGGCTCCACCAGCGCCTTGGGCCCCTCTTCCGCCAGGGTCAGCAGCAGCCCTTCTGCGAAGCGATCCTGCACCTTGGCATCCACCGGGTAGGTGAGGTACTGCTCCAGGGTGTGGATGAAGGCATCCACCACCCCATTGGCCACCTGACGGGCGGGCAGGGTGTAGGTGAGCACGGGGTCGAGCACGGCGAAGCGCGGCATCACGAAGGGCGAGAAGAAGTGCTGCTTGTCCCCTGTGCTCTTGCGGGTGATGACGGCGCCCATGTTCATCTCGGAACCGGTGGCCGGCAGGGTCAGCACGCTGCCCAGAGGAATGGCGGAGGCCACCTCGCCCCCGACGGTCTCGAGGATGTGCCAGGGATCCCTGGCCGGATCGTAGTGAGCGGCCGCGGCGATGAACTTGGAGCCGTCCAGCACGGAGCCGCCACCCACTGCCAGCAGGAAGTCGATCTTCTCGGCGCGGGCCAGTTCGACGGCGCCCATCAGGGTCTCGTAGGTGGGGTTGGGCTCGATGCCGCCAAATTCAAACAGGGTCAGGCCGGCCAGCTCGCGGCGGATCTGGCCCAGCAGGCCGCTGCGCACCACGCTGCCACCGCCGTAGGTGACGAGGATGCGGGCGTCGCTGGGGATCTGGCCGCGCAGCTGGGCCACCTGGCCCTTGCCGAACAGCACCTTGGTGGGGGTGTGCAGGATGAAGTTGTTCATGGGATCTCCCGGGGTGGTCGTAGTCGGTAAGGTATGGGTTGCATTTTTCTCTTATAACCCCCTACCATCAAGGGAACTTTCTGCCGATTTATTGCCTATTTCTACTGAGCCTGGATAAATGAGTACAAATCAGCCCATCGCGGCGACCCACCAGTCCGCCCTCGCCAGCCGACTCGCCGCCCTGGCCCCCCACCCGGGGATCACCGCCGCCCCCGTGCCCGGCGTGCACCTCATCTACACCACGGAGCATCACGACCGCATCCCGGTGCTCTACCGCCCGCGCATGATCATCATCCTGCAGGGGCACAAGGTGGGCTATCTCTCGGACTTCACCTTCCGCTACGACCCCGAGCACTACCTGATGATGACCCTGCCGCTGCCCTGCGAGTGCGAGTGCTTCGCCTCCCCCGAATCCCCTCTGGTGGGGCTCTCGGTGGAGATCGACGTGGCGGCGCTGCAGGCCCTGCTGCTGGAGATGGGGGACGCGGCCCCCGCCCCGGCGGAGCCGGGTCGCGGCGTCGTCTCCGTGCCCCTCTCCGAGACCATGCTCTGCGCGGTGGAGCGCCTCATCGACGTGATGGACAAACCGCTCCACGCCCGGGTGCTGGGGCCCCAGATCGTGCGCGAGATCCTGTTCCACGCCCTGCACGAGGGGGGGGCCCCCGCCCTGCTGGCCATGGCCAGCCGTCACAGCCAGGTGAGCCAGATAGCCCGGGTGCTGCGTATCATGGAGCAGCGCTTTACCGAGAACCTGACGGTGGAGGAGCTGGCCCGGGAGGCAAACATGAGCGTCTCGGCCTTCCACCACCACTTCAAGGCGGCCACCGCCACCTCGCCCCTGCAGTACATCAAGACCCTGCGCCTGCACCGGGCGCGGCTGATGATGCTGCACGACGGCCTCAAGGCCGGGGTGGCGGCGGACAAGGTGGGCTACGAGAGCGGCTCCCAGTTCAGCCGCGAATACAAACGCTTCTTTGGCAACACCCCGAGTGAACACGCGGCACGCTTCCGCTCGGGACAACTGCGTATCGTGGAGGGATGACATGCGCACACTGATCCTGCTCGTTCTGACCCTGCTGGCCACCGCCTGCACCGGCATTCCACCGGGGCACCAGGTGGTCAAGCCCTTCCAGCTCGACCGCTACCTGGGCACCTGGTACGAGGTGGCCCGCCTCGATCACGGTTTCGAGCGCGGCCTGAACCGGGTCACCGCCACCTACAGCCTGCGGGATGACGGTGGTGTCAGGGTGATCAACCGGGGGCAGGACGAACAGGGGGAGTGGCGCGAGGCCGAGGGGCGCGCCTACTTCGTGGGTGACAGCGACGAGGGGCGCCTCAAGGTGAGCTTCTTCGGCCCCTTCTACGGCAGCTACAACGTACTGGCGACGGACTATGACCTCTCCCTGGTGAGCAGTTACAACCTCCAGTACCTCTGGATCCTCTCCCGCACGCCCCATCCCCCCAAAGAGAAGGTAGAGGCCCTGGTCGAGCGGGCCCGGGGGCTCGGCTTTGCCACCGACCGGCTGATCTGGGTCAGCCAGGATCCGGCGGGGAACGCCCCATGAGGATCTTCCAGGCCACCCCCGGTGACATTCCCCGGGTCACCCCCCTGTTCGTGGAATACCGGGCGTTCTACCGGCTGCCTGCCCGGCCCGAGGCCGCCGAAGCCTTCCTGCTGGAGCGCTGCACCGCCGGGGAGTCGGTGCTCTTCGTGGCCCAGAGCGAGGAGGGAGAGGTGCTGGGATTTGCCCACCTCTATCCCCTGTTCTGCTCCCTCGCCCTGAAGCCCATCTGGCTGCTGTACGATCTTTTCGTGGCGCCGGCGGCCCGCCAGCAGGGGGTGGCCCAGGCGCTGCTGGCGCGGGCCGATCGCCACGGCCAGGAGACGGGCGCCGCCTTCCTGATGCTGAGCACCGCCACCGACAACCGGCAGGCTCAGGCCCTCTACGAAGGGCACGGCTACCAGCGGGACAACGAGTTCTACAGCTACATCAAGCCTCTCTGAGCCTCTGCCTGCGCCCGTTGCAGGGCCAGGACCCGGTATTATTCAGCGGGTGCATGGTGAAATAATATCCATACACAGGATGAATAAAGGCGACCCCGGGGTCGCCTTTGTCACATCCGGGTCCCAGCCTAGAGCCGGAAGCGCCCGATCTCCTGCTCCAGCCGCTCGGTGAGAGACTTGAGCTGGGCCGCCTGGGCGGCCTCTTCGCCGGCCTGGGCCGCCAGCGCCTGGGAGACGTGGCGGATATTCTCGGTGTTGCGGCTGATCTCGCCGGTCACCGAGGTCTGCTCCTCGGCCGCCGCCGCGATCTGGGTCGCCATGTCGCTGATGGCGCCGATGGCCTCGTTGATCCTGCCCAGGCTGAGATTCGCCGCTTCGGCGTCCTCCACGCTGGTGCCCGCCAGCTGGCGGCTGGTCTCCATGCCGCCCACCGCCTTGCGGGTGGTCTGCTGCAGCGCCTCGATCATCTGCTGGATCTCGGCGGTGGAGTCGTGGGTGCGGCGCGACAGCACCCGCACCTCGTCCGCCACCACGGCAAAGCCGCGCCCCTGCTCCCCGGCCCGGGCCGCCTCGATGGCGGCGTTCAGGGCCAGCAGGTTGGTCTGCTCGGCGATGCCGCTGATGGTGGCCAGAATGCCGCTGATCTGCTGGGCGTGGCCATCCAGCTCGTGGATGGTCTGGCTGGCGTCGGAGACCTCCCCCGCCAGCCCCGTGATGCTGCGCTGGCTCTGGCCGACCTGGGACTGGCCGGCCACCGCGAGGCGCACCGCATCGCCGGCGGTGTTGGCGGCAAACTCGGCGTTGCCGGCGATCTCCTGGGTGGCGGAGGCCATCTCGGTCACCGCGGTGGCCACCATGACGATCTCGTCCTGCTGCTGGCGCACCCGCTGGCTGCGGGCCTCGGCCCCCGCCGCCTGGGTGCGGGACTGGGCCGCCAGCTCGACGGTGACGTCCCGCAACCGGCTGACGATGCCGTGCAGTCGCGCCACGAACTGGTTGAAGTTCTGGGCCAGCTGCCCCACCTCATCCTGGCTGCGGGTGGCGATCTGCACCGTGAGATCACCCTCCCCGTGGGCGATGTCGGCAAGCGCCCTGGAGACCCGCCCCAGATCCGCGAACAGGTAGTTGAACATGGCGATGAGCAGGGCACCGAACACCAGCAGCAGCACCAGGGTCAGCCCCACCAGTTGCCACAGCAGGGAGGCGAGCGGCGCCTCCAGCACCTCCTTGTACATCACCATGGCGAGCAGCCAGTCGGTGCCGGGCACTCCCTGCACCGAGAGCAGCACCTCGCGCCCGTTCAGGTTGGCGCCGTGCAGTTCGCCGTCGCGGCTCCACGCATCCAGCGCCGCCCCGGTGAGACCGGGATCCAGCTCCGCCACCTGCTTGAGCGCCAGCTCCTTGTTCGGGTGGCCGACGATGAGGCCGGTGCGGTCGAGCAGCATGGCGTAGCCCTCTCCCTGCACCTTCATGGCCAGCACCTCGTCGATGAGGGCGTCGAGGGAGAGATCCGCCCCGGCCACCCCGATCACCCGGCCCTGGTGGCTCACCGGCTCGGCCAGGGTCACCACCATCTGCTGCATGGTCACGCTGACATAGGGCGGCGTGACGATGAGCTTGCCCGCCTTGTCGGCGTTCTGGTACCAGGGGCGGGCCCTGGGGTCATAGTTGGCGGTGTTGAGGGAGGGATCGTGGCGGGTCATCTCCCCCTGCGCCGAACCAAAATAGGTGAGGCCGAAACCGCCGGAGGTGCGGGTCTGCAACAGGTGGGGCACCAGGGCCGTGTCGGGGTCGCGCGCAATGACAGCGGCCAGGGCGTCGACCGCGTGCTTGCGATCCTCAAGCCAGTTGCCGATGGCCACCGAGTGGGCGTGGCCGTAGTTGACCGCCTCGCTCTGGATGGCGTCAAGGGTGCGGGATTTGAGGGTGTGGAAGGCGACAATACCGAGCAGGGCTGCCATCAGCAGCACTACCCCCAGGCTGGCCGCGAGCAGCTTGCCGCGCAACGAGAGAGTCATGACAACGAATCCTTGTGGTAGCCGGGGGCCGGGAATACCCCCATCTTGGTAGTTCTATCGGCACAATGATGAACGGTCTTTAGTGAATCCTGATATTTTTTCATCTATCAACAACAGAACGCACTACCAGCAACAGACTGTTCACTATTCCATGCTGACACCCGCAGGCACCACAAGGCCGCCCGAAGGCGGCCTGTCACTTACCCCTGATAGGCACCGGCGGAGTAGGTCAGCTCATAGCTGTGGCTGTAGATCTCGATGATGTTGCCGAAGGGATCTTCCATGTAGACCATGCGGTAGGGCTTCTCGCCCGGATAGTACTCGCGCACCGGCATCCGCTGCTTGCCACCCGCTGCGACGATGCGCGCCGCCAGCCCCTCGACATCCGGATCCTGCACGCTGAAGTGGAACACCCCGGTCTTCCAGAATTCGAAGTTGTTTTCGCGCTGCTCGCTGTTGGGGAACTCGAACAGCTCGATGCCGATCTTGTCGCCGGTGGAGAGATGAGCGATGCGGAAAGAGCCCCAGCCCGGGCCAAATACGTCGTTGCACATCACGCCGATGGCGGAGTCATCCTCGGTGATGGTGGTCGCCGGCATGATGAGATACCAGCCCATCACCTTGGTATAGAACTCGACTGCCTTGTCGAGGTCAGTCACCGTGATGCCGATGTGGGAGAAGTTGCGCGGGTAAGTCATAAGTCACCTTGAAATTGTGTGTGGGAAACAGGTGACATGATAGGAAGAGACGCCATAATGAAAAATAAGGTCAAACTAATGGAATGCATAAATTAAATTTATGGTTAATCCACTCTGGCTCCACACCCTGGTGGTGGTGCATGAAACCGGCAGTTTTACCCGTGCCGCCGATCGGCTGGATCTCACTCAGGCCGCCGTCAGTCAGCATATCTCGCGCCTCGAGGCCGAATTCGGCCCCCTGCTGCTACGCAAGCCCCGTCAGCTGGAGCTCACCCCGCGCGGGCTGGTGCTGCTCGACTTCGCCCGCCAGCAGGCGCAGGCCGCCGAACAGCTGCGGGCCCGTCTCTCTGACGATGACCCTCACCGCGGCGCCATCACCCTCAGCACCCCCGGCAGCATCGGCCTGCTGCTCTATCCCCTGCTGCTCGACCAGCAACAGGAGCACCCCGGACTCACCATCCAGCACCGCTTTGCCCCCACCCCCGACATAGTGCAGGCGATACTGGCGGGGCGCAGCGATCTGGGACTGGTGGATCAACCGCCGGAGCACCCCAGCATAGCCGCCGAGCCCTTCGCCCGCGAACCCCTCTGTCTGGTAGTACCCAACGACGGCGAGGAGCCGAGCTGGCAGCACCTCTGTCAGCTCGGCTTTATTGACCACCCGGATGGCCGCAGCATGGCTCAGCGCCTGCTGGGACGATGCTATCCCGGCCAGCGCTTCGGCGAGATCCCGCTGCGCGGCTTTACCAACCAGATCGGCCTGATCCTGGAGCCAGTCGCCCGCGGCCTCGGCTTTACCGTGCTGCCCCGCTTCGCCGTCACCGCCTTTGCCCAACAGGAGCAGATCCGGGTGATCCAGAGCAGCATTGAGGTGATCGACACCCTCTGGCTGATCTACCGCGCCGAATGGCCGCTCCCCGCCCGCCACCAGCGGCTGGTGGAAACCCTCAAGACGCAGGTCGGCGCCATCTGATGGACAAACAACAAGGCCGCCTCAAGGGCGGCCTTTTACTGTCCGGCGGCTGGGTTATTTGACCCGCGCCAGCGCCGTGTTGATCCTCAGGTTGGTCGCTTCCAGCCCCGGCTGCTGGCCGTAGAAGTCGAACGCCAGCTCGACACCGGGGCGACACAGCAGGCAGTGGGTGGAGCCGCCGAAGTGGAACATGCCGAGCTGCTCCCCCTTCGCGATCCGCTGCCCCGGCTGCACCGTCACCTCGCAGCTCGACACCTCGGCCATCCCCACCGGCACCACGCACATCAGGCCGATTTTGGGGTTGTCCGCCTCGATAAAGATGAGTGCCCGGGTCGCCACTGCGGTGAGGAAGGGCTGGGACTGGTTCGGGGCGCTGGGGTCGGGCCCCGCCGGGCTGTCGAAACCCTGGTGGCGGTTGGCCAGGTAGTAGCTGCCGTTGACCACTTTGACCGAGCGCACCGTGCCGCTCACCGGGCTGTGCCAGCGGTGATAGCTGAGGGCGCTGAGGAAGGCCTGATAGAGGGTGCCCCCCTCGAACGCGGCGACGCGCGGGTCGAAGTCCAGCAGGTTGTCCAGGGAATAGGGCTGCCCCTTGAGCCAGAAGGCGTCCTGCCGCCTTACCCCGGTCACCACCTGCAGCGGGGCCGACTCGCAGGCGTTGGCGATCACGCTGTCATCGTCCGGGGCCGTCACCGGCCGCACGCCGGGGCAGAAGCGGCGGGTGAAGAAGTCGTCCCAGCTGGCGAAGCCCTCGTATTCCTCTCCCGGCACGGTGTGGAAGATCCCCTCGAAGCGCTCTGGGGTGGGGTTGTCGCCGGCCCCGAGCGCCCCCTGCGCCACCTTGACCATCTCCCGTTTCGCCACCTCCCCGAGCCAGGGGACGATCAGGGTCTGGCGATCCAGGGGGCTCACCGACTCCGTCAGCACATAACGGGACGCGGGACTTTGCAGGAAGTCGGCCCAGTATCCGAGGATCTTGCGCAGTTGCTGGTTCACCAGCGCATTGGCAAAGAAGTCGTACCCGGCGGCCGTCGCCATGGGCCAGTTGAGCAGGGCATTGATGGGGAATCCGATCAGCCCGGCGGGCTCCTGGGTCTGCACATCTTGATAGGCTTCCGGGGCCGTGGTCATGATGCCGTTGAGCAGCTGCAGGAACTCATCGAAGCTGCGCACCTGGACCTGACCGAGCGGCGTGCTGTGCTCGTGCTGCCACGCCTCGTCAAACATCCCCTGGGCCTGCTGGTGCAGGAGAGGATCCTGCTCCACCAGCGCCTTCAGTCCGGCGATCGGGGCCACCAGCGGGCGAGGCTGGCGGGTGACCGCCTGACGCAGCCGCTGTACCCAGCGCGCCACATGGGCCTGATCCCGGGGGACCCAGCCACCGGCATGGGCATGGGGGGGGCGCGTATCCACTGCCTTGTTCATCGCTCTCTCCTTGTTGAAGCTCCTTGGGCCCGCCGGATGCGATGCGCCTGAGGGCGCCATCTGGCAGGAAGCAAGGTGTAGCACAGGGGAAAAGCGGCCTCCATTGACAGAAATGGCAGCGGCGAAGCGGGGAAAAGAGGCTAACGGAGGCGGTGGCAAACGCCGGAAATGCGAAAGGCCAGCTCAATGAGCTGGCCTTTCTGAAAAATGGCAGGGGCGGCAGGACTCGAACCCGCAACCATCGGTTTTGGAGACCGCTGTTCTACCAATTGGAACTACGCCCCTGCAACAAACGAGGCGTAGTATACAAAGCGGAGGTCAAAGGTAAAGGCTTTTTTTCTCACTTTCGATGCGATCGAACAAATGACGAGCAGATCCCCGCAATTCCAACAAGGAGCGGGGGTAAGCTGCTGTATTTGCAGCCCCGACGGGGTAGGAATGGGACACAAATGGGGGTAGGGTGAAACCAGGCTCAGGGAGGCTGCCCATGCTCAATTACCGACTGCTGCAACAGCTTGCGCCCCTCAACTTCCGGGATGAGCGCAAGACGGAGACCCTGGCCGACTATCTGGACAGAGTCTCTCCCCTGGTGCCCTCCATTCCCTCCAATGTGCTCGCCCAGTGGATTTACCGTCATTGGCGCGGTTTTGAATCCAACTGGAGCTTTATCGATCTCGCCAGCCACCAGTTCGAGTGCGAGCACTGGCCCACCGCGCAGATTATCGAGCAGATAGACTCCCGCCACATGGAGGTGATCGATCGCTGGGGCGAGATGCTGCGCAGCAACCGCTACGTGCGCCGCTCCTGGCTCGGCGATGACATGCTGCGCCGGGGCACCTGGTCCGAGCCTGTCATCGTCCTCGCCACCGCCCCGGGAACCTGCTACCCGGACGGTCACCCCCTGCCCCATCCCTACTGCCTGCTGGAGGGGCACCACAGGCTCGGCTACCTGCGCAGCATGGCCGCCGATGGCGCTCCTTTGCAGGCGCAGCACGCACTCTGGATTTGCCGACCCGTTCGCGACACTTAAACGTTTTTCTGGCCAAATCCTGCCTATGAAATAAATTTTTGACAATTCAAAAACCAGCCCTATAATCGGTGCGGTTTTGAAAAAGGTCGGGACAGGACAATGCCGTTTTTGATGAAAAAAGCAGCCTTGCAGACGGGTGGAGCGCACCAGAGCGGCCCCGTTGTTTCCGGTTCCCGTCCCACAGATCCCCCGTTTTTTTTGAAAAGAGCCCCTGTTTCAGGGGCTTTTTTTTGTGCCGGAAAAACCTTCATTGATGCCAAAGGGAATGCAGACGATGACCAATCCACTCTATAACAAACACGTCATCTCCATCTCGGATCTGACCCGGTCCGACATGGAACTGGTGGTCGCCACCGCACAGCGGTTGAAGGCCGAACCCGACAGCCGCCTGCTGAAAGACAAGCTGGTCGCCAGTTGCTTCTTCGAAGCCTCCACCCGCACCCGTCTCTCCTTCGAGACCGCAGTCCAGCGCCTGGGCGGCAACATCATCGGCTTCGCCGACGGCGGCAACACCAGCGCCAAGAAGGGCGAGACTCTGGCCGACTCCATCAAGATCATCAGCTCCTACACCGATGCGGTGGTGATGCGCCACCCGAAGGAAGGGGCAGCCCGTCTGGCCTCCGAGTTCTCCCGGGTGCCGGTCATCAACGGCGGTGACGGCTCCAACCAGCATCCCACCCAGACCCTGCTCGACCTCTTCTCCATCCACGAGACCCAAGGCAAGCTGGACGGCCTCAACGTCGCCTTCGTCGGTGACCTGAAGTACGGCCGCACCGTCCACTCCCTGGCCCAGGCCCTGAGCCTGTTCAACTGCCGCTTCTTCTTCATCTCCCCGGAGGCGCTGGCCATGCCGGACTACCTCTGCGAGGAGCTGGAAGAGAAGGGCATCCGCTTCAGCGTGCACGAGACCATGGAAGAGGTGATGCCGGAGCTCGACATCCTCTACATGACCCGCGTCCAGAAGGAGCGCTTCGACGAGACCGAGTACAAGCACATGGCCGCCAAGTTCGTGCTGGAGCTGGCGACCCTGGAAGGGGCCAAGCCCACCATGAAGATCCTCCATCCCCTGCCCCGGGTTGACGAGATCGAGGTCGCCGTCGACAAGACCCCCCACGCCTACTACTTCCAGCAGGCGGAGAACGGGGTCTATGCCCGCCAGGCACTGCTGGCACTGGTACTGAACGAAACCGTCTAAGGGAAAGGGGAACATCATGTCCGAGAAGAACCAACTGCAAGTCGAAGCCATCCGTCACGGCTCCGTCATCGACCACGTCCCCGCCGGCCAGGGCATCAAGATCCTCAAGCTGTTCCAGCTGATCGAGACCCAGGAGCGGATCACCGTCGGCTTCAACCTCAAATCCGGCGCCCTCGGCAAGAAGGATCTCATCAAGATCGAGAACACCCGTCTGACCGAGCAGCAGGCCAACCAGCTCGCCCTGTTCGCCCCCAAGGCGACCGTCAACATCATCGAAGACTTCGTGGTGGTGAAGAAGCACCAACTGGCGCTGCCGGAGTTCATCGAAGGGGTCTTCCACTGCCCCAACTCCAACTGCATCTCCCACAACGAACCGGTGGAGAGCTACTTCCGGGTGCGCGAGGTGAAAGGGGCGGTGCGGATGAAGTGCAAATACTGCGAGAAGTCCTTCACCCAGGACATCGTCAGCGAACGCTACTGATTTCCTGCCGACAAAAGATATCCATGTGGGCCCCATCGGGCCCATTTTTGAACCCTGTCACATCACTTATTCCCCCTTTGGTTATAATTTGCCATCCCGTAATGGATATACCTCGCTCATCCCCTGCTTGAGTGCTCCTCATTAGTGTTTTTCGCTATGAAAAGCCGGAACGACAGACTGGGCGAGACCGCCATCGCTCATCGCCAAAGGAAGTCGCCATGGTCAACACCCTCAGCCGCCCAGCAGAACCAGAGTCCGACCTGGCCCAGCTCGACGCCTGCCGCCAGATCATCGGCCAGCACTGCTACAGCACCCAGGAGGAGATCCGCCGCGAGCTCTCCGCCCGCGGTTTTGCGGACATCAGCCAGTCCACCATCTCCCGCCTGCTGCGCCGTCTCGGGGTCGCCAAGGCCCAGAACGCCAACGGCAAGAAGGTCTACACCCTGGTGGACGAGCAGCTGGAGCCCGCCGGCAGCACCCGCTCCATCCACGACATGGTGCGCGCCGTGGTCCACAACCAGCAGATGGTGCTGGTGCATACCACCCCGGGGGCCGCTACCGTGGTGGCTCGCCTGCTGGATCGCAACGCCAATCCCGAGATCCTGGGGGCCGTGGCCGGCAACGACGTGGTACTGATCGCCCCGCGCCACATCAGCCGAACCCGCCAGGCTCACGCTGCCGTGGTGCGCACCCTGGAAAACGCCCGCTGACCCCTGCTGGATGCCAGAAGGCGACCCCGGGGTCGCCTTTTAGTTGCCCGCGCGGCAAGGAGCCAAGCCACGTGAGAGGCCGGGCGCCCCGCTTTGCCAGCCATCAAAAACGGGAGCCCCAGGCTCCCGTTGTTGTCCCTATGTCTGTCGGCATTCATGCCAGCACGGCGCCCAGGCTCAGGCAGAGCACGATCAGCACGGTCAGCATGCCGAGCAGCGGGGCCACCCACTTCAGCCAGCGCACATAGGGCACCTTGGCAATGGCCAGCCCCCCCATGACCACGGCGGAGGTCGGGGTCACCAGGTTCACCAGGCCGGAGGCGGACTGGTAGGCGGTGACCACCAGCTCGCGGCCCACGTTGGCGAAGTCGGCGAGCGGCGCCATGATCGGCATGGTCAGCACCGCCAGACCGGAGGAAGAGGGCACCAGGAAGGAGAGCACCACTTCCAGCACGAACATCACGTTGATGAAGACGATGGTGGAGAGGCCGGTCACTATCCCCTCTGCACTGTGCAAAATGGTATGGGTGATCATGCCGTTATCCATCACCACCACGATACCGCGGGCGATACCGATGATGAGGGCCACGCCGAGCAGATCGCGGGCACCGTCGATGAAGTTGGAGGTCAGCTCCTCCTCGCTCATGCGGGAGATGACGCCGACGATGATGGCGGCAGCCAGGAACACGCCGGAGATCTGCGCCATCCACCAGCCCAGCACGGCCACCCCGTAGATCATCACGGCAAAGGCGGCGACGAAGATACCCAGCACGATCTTGCGGGTGGTGGTGAACTCCAGCATCTGGTCGCTCTTGTTGCCGAGGAAGTGGGCACGGTTCTCTTCCCACTTGTCGGCCACCAGGGATTTGCTGGGGTCGCTTCGCACCATCTTGGCGTAACGCATCACATAGGCCACGCAGATCAGCCAGCCGGCCACCAGCATGGCGACCCGCAACCAGATGCCGTCGGTGAAGGAGATGCCGGCCGCGTTGGCGGCGATCACGGTGGCGAACGGGTTGATGGTGGAGCCCAGGGTACCGATACCGGCCCCCAGCAGCACGGTCGCGGCAGCGACCACGGGGTCGAAGCGGGCGGCCATCATTACCGGCACCAGCAGGGTGTAGAACGGCAGAGACTCTTCCGCCATGCCGTAGATGGTGCCCCCTGCGGCGAACAGCGCCATCAGGATGGGGATCATCCACTCTTCACGGCCACGCAGGCGATCGGTGACGCGCTCGATACCAGCATCGATGGCACCTGTCTTGGTCACGATGCCAAGGAAGCCACCGATGATCAGGATGAAGAGGGAGACGTCGATGGCGCCAGCCTCATAGGTGTCGTGGTTGTAGAGACCGTCGATGGGTGCCAGCAGCACGTCGACGATCCCCTGGGGATTGGCATCCACCAGCTTGTAGGTACCGGCCACCGGCACTTCCTTGCCGAGGGCCTCGTTCATGGTCATCTCGTATTTGCCGGCCGGCACTATCCAGCTCAGGGCGGCCACCAGGGCGATCAGCACAAACAGTATCGTGTAGGCTGACGGGAACTTGAATTTGGTCATGGTCCAGCTTCCTTCTGTGGGTGTGGTATCCATGCAGGCTGCGGGTCGTAGGGTTGGAGGTATTATGCCGCTGTCACATGGTTGAAAAGCCGGGGGTCACCCCCCGGCACCACTGACGACGTCAGTCGCCCAGCGTAGCCACCATCACTGCCTTGATGGTGTGCATCCGGTTTTCCGCCTCGTCGAACACGATGCTGTGCTCGGATTCGAACACGTCCTCGGTCACTTCCAGGCCCTTCATGCCATATTTGTCGGCCACTTCCTTGCCCATGGTGGTCTCGTCGTTGTGGAACGCCGGCAGGCAGTGCATGAACTTCACATCCGGGTTCTTGGTCGCGTTGATGACGTCCATGTTGACCTGATACGGGGTCATCAGCTTCACCCGTTGATCCCAAGCTTCCTTCGCTTCACCCATGGAGACCCAGACGTCGGTGTAGAGGAAGTCGGCACCCAGCACACCCTCTTTCACGTCTTCGGTCAGGTGGATGCGCGCACCGGTCTCTTCGGCGATGAGGCGGCAGGTGGCAACCAGCTCCTCTTCCGGCCAGAAGGCTTTCGGCGCCACCAGACGGATGTCCATGCCCATCTTGGCGGCGCCCACCATCAGGGAGTTGCCCATGTTGTTGCGGGCATCACCCAGGTAGGCGAACTTGATCTGATCCAGACGTTTGCCCTTGCCGTGCTCCAGCATGGTCATGAAGTCCGCCAGGATCTGGGTCGGGTGGAATTCGTTGGTCAGGCCGTTCCAGACCGGCACACCGGCGTGGGCCCCCAGCTCTTCGACGATCTCCTGGCCGTAGCCGCGGTATTCGATGCCGTCATACATGCGGCCCAGCACCCGGGCGGTGTCCTTCATGGACTCCTTGTGACCGATTTGGGAACCGCTCGGGCCGAGGTAGGAGACTTGCGCGCCCTGGTCGAAGGCCGCCACTTCAAACGCACAACGGGTGCGGGTGGAGGTCTTCTCGAAAATCAGGGCAATGTTTTTGCCGGTCAGGTGTTTGCGCTCATAGCCACCGTATTTGGCTTTTTTCAGGTCGATGGCCAGATCGATCATGTATTGGATTTCGCGCGGGGTGAAGTCCAGCAGTTTCAGGAAGTTACGGTTACGCAGATTAAAAGCCATGATGAGTTCTCTCTATATTTGTTCAGACCAATTTGGCAGTGTTATTGACTACGCAGTTGTTCAGACCAGAGCCTTGGCTCAGGCATTGACGGTATTGGTGGCGACGATGTTGGTGCCGGCTTCCCCCTTGAGGATGGCGAGGCCATCTTCCAGGGAGCCGATGCCGACCATGCCGCCGGTCGCCTTGACGAATTCGCAGGAGGCTTCGACCTTGGGCCCCATGGAGCCGGCATCGAACTTGACGCCGGCCAGCTCGTCCGGGCTGGTGACCCGCAGCGGACGCTGGGTCGGTTTACCCCAATCCAGATAGACGGCATCGGCATCGGTCAGGATCAGCAGGGCGTCGGCCTTGATCTGCTTGGCCAGGTAGGCGGCAGACATGTCCTTGTCGATGACGGCCTCGATGCCGGTCAGGCTCTGGCCATCCCAGGTCACCGGGATGCCACCACCACCGGTACAGATGATGAGGTGACCCTGGGCAATCAGGGTTTCGATGGCGTCGCCTTCGACGATGCGCTGGGGCAGCGGGGACGGCACCACGCGGCGGAAGAACTTGCCGTCGGCCTTGACCGACCACTGCTTCTCGGCAGCCAGGGCGCGGGCCTCCACTTCTTCATAAACCGGGCCGATAAACTTGGTCGGGTTGGCAAACGCCGGATCCTGGGGATCGACCTGCACCTGGGTCAGCAGGGCGGTGACGTTGCGGCTCGGCATCAGGTTCTTCAATTCCTGGATCAGCATGTAACCGATCATGCCCTGGGACTCGGCACCCAGCACATCCAGGGGATAGGGGGAGACCTTGGTGTAGGCGCTGTTCTGCAGGGCCAGCAGGCCGACTTGCGGGCCGTTGCCGTGCACCAGCACCACGTTGTAATCCTCGGCGATGCGGGCGATGGTCTTGGCGGCGGTGGCGATGTTCTTGCGCTGGATGTCGGCTTCCAGAGGTTCACCGCGGCGGAGCAGGGCATTGCCCCCCAGGGCGACGACGACAGTTGGTTTTTTCATGGGTGTTACTCTCGAGTTCGGGTGTGTGTGGCGCCAGCCTCTGCCGGCGCCACGCCGTCTTGTCAGATACCGTCACGTTCCATCGGGCAGCTCATACAGCGGGCGCCGCCGCGGCCACGTCCCAGCTCTTCACCCGGGATGGGCAGCACAGTGATGCCGGCCTTGTCGTACTTCTCGTTGGTGTAGGTGTTGCGCTCGTAACCCACCACTACGCCGGGGCGCACGGTCAGCACGTTGTTGGCGTCGTTCCACTGCTCCCGCTCGGCCTCGAAGCTGTCGCCGCCGGTGGTGATGAGCCTGAGCTGATCCACCCCCAGCGCCTTCTCGATGGCGGTCACGAAGTAACCCTCTTCCTTGATGTTCATCCCGGTGGCGCCGCCCGGGGTCAGGCTCCAGCAGTTCACATCCTTGCGGATGACTTCCGGATAGACGGAGAAGGTGTCGACATCCATGTGGGTCATGACGGTGTCGAGGTGCATGCAGCTACGGTGTTTCGGCAGCTCCATGGCGATGACCTGTTTCGCCTGACCGTGCTTGAACAGGCTGCGGGCCAGATGCTCCACCCCTTGCGGCGTGGTGCGCTCGGACATGCCGATGAGCACGGCGCCACGGCCGATGACCAGGACGTCGCCCCCTTCGATGGTGGAGTTGTCGTAGTCGCGCTCCTCGTCACCGAAGTACTTGATGAACTCCTGACCGGCAAACTGCGGGTGCCAGCGGTAGATGGCCTTCACGTGGTTGGTCTCGCGACGACGGGCGGCCTTGGCCATGGGGTTGATGGAGACGCCGCCATAGACCCAGCAGGAGGTATCGCGGGTGAAGAGGTGGTTGGGCAGCGGTTCGATGATGAAATCGGTCGGGGCATGCATGCCGACCACCATGTTGACGCCGCTGTAGGGCATCTCGGAGTAGGTCAGGCCGCCGGAGAGGATGCGGGCCAGCTCGCGGTGAGGCATGTCCGCCAGGAAGCAGCGCACGTCGTTGGCCAGGGCAGTGCCGAGGCGATAGTCGGAGATCTGGTGTTGCAGCAGCCAGGCTTTGGCTTCCGGCACGTCCAGGGTTTCCGCCAGCAGATTGGTCAGGAGGAAGACTTCGACATTCTGATCGCGCAGTACCTGAGCGAATTTGTCGTGCTCCTGACCGGCACGTTCCACGGACAGGACGTCGTCAAACAGCAGATCCTGGCAGTTGGAAGGGGTCAGACGCTTCAGACTGAGGTTGGGGCGGTGCAACATGACACGGCGCAACTGGCCAACTTCAGAACCTACATAAAATTTGCTCATGATGATATTCCGTCTAGCAGTGGTCCCTGCGAGTGATTGAATAGATTCCTTCTATTCAGGCTCGTGACTAAGGCGGGATATTCTTTATGTAGGGTACTCGGCTTGTGTTCTATCCTGCCCTTGCCTTTCGACGCAGAGATTAGGTCTGGCAACTCCACCAAACTTGGACATTGATCACATTCACCCGAGACTGCATAAATTCAGAAGTTAATTTATGATGGAGTTTACATATCTGACATTTCCCTCACCCTCCATCCGGCATAAATACGCAATAAAGCCCCAATATATTCCACAAAGAACGCAATTTCATTCATCCATGATATCCATAAATGGATATCCACAAATAAAAAACATTAAATAAATCATTATATTAAAATAAAATCGCTCATTTTTTGAATAAAGTTCACCCACCTTTGAATTTATCCTCGCTTATCATCCCGTTTGCTCCCACATAAATAATCACCTGCTCCTTTATCGCTGAATAATCTATCTCTTGTCCCAGATCATGGCGGCCTGCCCGGGCCAGATGGCGAGCCTCATTGCCAAGTCGTGTGCACTATCTCTTTTATATGGATATGCATTTTGCACGCATCCTGATGGCGGCTTTTTCACCGACCGGAGTGCAACCGGGATTCAAAGTTTTTTCATTAGTTGAATTTTTTCAGTCACCTTGCGCCGATTTCGGGTTCGCCTTAACTCAAGAAGTGATGCTTGTCACATTCGTTCCCGTCACCAAGGAGATAACCATGAAGATCCCGTCGCTGTTTCTGTTCGTCGCCCTGGTCCTGCCCATGACACCGGCCCTGGTGCATGCCCAGGGAGCCCCCGCCATGCCGCTGGTGGTCTGTCACGTTGACCAGGCACCCCAGATGCTGGTCCCCGCCTACCTATGCCAATGGCACGGTGGCAGCCAGCATCCCTGACCCTCTCGCCCAAGGGGAGGCGATCTCCTCTTGGGTCATCCCCGCTTTCCCTCCTTTATCTCCTGAATGGGATCCGGACCACGCCACCTGCATCATGCCCGTTGCTCTCCTCCACCCTCATCTGCGATCGACACTGACCGGCCTCCCCGGATTCTGAACCGCAGTTAAACGCCTTGTGAGATATTCGCCATCGACTGCGTAAGCAAAGTGCCAACAAAATTCTCGCCATAGTCGGAAGATGCGCGTGAAAAAACAGCATAAGAGATCATTAAAACCATGATTTTAAAAAAGATAACTTCATTATCCTTTCGCGGGAAACCAGTTTGAAAAAAACGTTTTTCAGCATGTCATTGTCGCCCTGCGCGAAATCCTTATAGTTACTCCTGCACGGACGCAATGAAGTCGGTCAGGAAGACTGGCTGCCAGGGTTGGGCAAATGGACTCACCACAGGATGTGGTAAAGGACACCTCCCAGGACGGAGAAAGTGCGACGGGAACGGATGACTCGTCAGGCCATGATGGCTAAAGGACACCCCAAAGGATTGGGAAGGGGAAACCTAAAGGAAGAGGTATAGTCAGGGATTGCAGGGAGCAACTTCGTTCAAGGATATGAGCGATAAGACTATCGGGGGCGACGCAAGTCGCCCCCATCTTTTTTGGGCCTTTTTCACGTCAGCCCGCTGATGGGTCACCCCGGCCACGATATTGCTGGCCAGGGTACCCGGGACTCGCCCAGCCGGCGCTATTCCAGCCGGAAGTGCCCCACTATCTCCCGCAGCCTGTCATAGGTGCGCTGCATGGCATTCGAGCTGTCCACGGTGCGCTCGCCATTCCCCTTGAGCTGGGTGATCACCTCGGCGATGGCACTCATGTTGCGATTGATCTCCTCGGCGACGGCACTCTGCTCCTCCGCGGCCGTGGCGATATGGCTGATGAGATCGTTGATCTCCACCACTTCTCCCGCCATCAGATCCAGTGACGCATTCACCTTGCTGGTGTTTTCCGCCGCATCCTGGCAGCTCTGCCGGGTGTTGCCCATGGCGGCCACCACGGTCTGGGTGCCCCGTTGCAGCCGGGTCAGCATGGTCTGGATCTCGGCAGTGCTCTTCTGGGTGCGTCCCGCCAGAGAGCGCACTTCGTCCGCCACCACCGCAAACCCCCGCCCCTGCTCACCAGCCCGGGCCGCCTCGATGGCGGCGTTGAGGGCCAGCAAGTTGGTCTGCTCTGCGATGCCACCGATGACCCCGAGAATCGAGCCTATCTGCTGCACATCCTGCTGCATGGCTTCGATGGAGTGTGCCGTGGCCTCCACCTCCGTCACCAGCGCAGTGACGCTGGCCATGGCCTGATCCACCACCTGACGCGACTGGTTGGCCAGTTGCTGGCTCTGGCCGGTCAGCTGGGCAGTATTGGCCGCGCTCTCCGATACCGAGACGGCAGTACGGCTCATCTCGTTGATAGCGGTGACCACCTGTTCGGTCTCCCGCACATGCTCGGCCAGCAGGCCCTGGGCTGACCCCGTCTGCCTCGCCAATGCCGATATCCCTTCATTGAGCTGGCCGCTCGCTTGTCTCACCTCCCCCATCATGCCCTGCAACTGCTCGATGAAACGGTTGATGCCCGCCGAGATCTGGCCGAGATCATCCTTGCTGGTCACCGTGAGCCGGCGGGTCAGATCCCCATTGCCCTGGGAGAGCTCCTGTACCAGGTCGCGCAGGGAGAGGATGGGTCTATAGGCCAGATTGAGGGCCACCATGGAGAGGGCCAGTACCAGCGCCGCCACCCCGAGCAGGGCCAGGGTGATCTTGCCGTTGAGCGCCTGGGTCATGGCCCGGATATAGTCGAGATCCACATAACCGGTCAGGGTCCACTCGCTGCCGCGAATATCCAGCTTGTTGGGGCGGCTCTCGCTCTCTCCCTGGGGCTTGCTGCTGTAGAGCACCTGTCCCTGACTGTCGGTGAGGGAGAAGTAACGCCCTTCTCCGCTTACCTTGGTCAGCAGCGTCTTGAATTCGCTCATGTCGAGGTAGTAGAGGTAGGCGGAGTCTGCACCGCGCGGCACCAGGATGGAGATGACGGGTTTGCCGTCCAGCTGCTCCAGCGGGCTGACGGTGATCTGGTTGTTGGCGGCGGGGATCAGCTTGCGCAGGGCGTCAACCCTGGCCTTGTCGTCGATGACCCCGTTCGCGTCGAATGCCATGTCGCCAATGAGCTTGACGATGTTGTGAAAGCCGGTCTCCTGCAGCGCCTTCTTGACGCTGGTCACCCCGAGGTTGAGGTTGGCGGCCAGCAGCACCTTCTGGTTGATGTCACCCGCCAGCTTCTCCCTGACCAGGGTGATCTGCTCGTTGATGTTCTGGGTGGCCTGGGTGCGGATGTAGCCGCTGATGAAATGGTTGACGCTGAACCAGGCGGTACCGATGGTGACCAGAATGGCGAGCAGCAACAGCACGTTGATTTTGACTTTGAATGCCATGGTATGGGTCCCTCCAAAGAGAAAGGGCCGGGATGACCCGGCCCTCCCTGCCAATACTTACTTCTTCTTGGCGTACTTCATGGAGTCCAGGGCTACCGCCAGGATGATGATGCCGCCCTTGATGATGAACTGCCAGTAAGGGCTGACACCGATGTAGGTCAAACCATAGTTGATCAGCGTGAAGATAAGTACGCCGGTGATCACACCCGCGACAGTTCCCACACCGCCGGCAAACGAAACGCCCCCCACCACGCAGGCCGCGATGGCATCCAGCTCGTACATGAAGCCGAGGTTGTTGGTGGCACTGCCGATCCGCCCCGCTTCCAGCATGCCGCCGAAGGCGTAGAAGACACCGGCCAGGGCATAGATGACCACCAGGTTGACGGCGACGTTGACGCCGGACACCTTGGCCGCTTCCGGGTTGCCACCGATGGCGAAGATGTTCTTGCCAAAGCGGGTCTTGTTCCACAGCACCCAGACGAAGACGCTGGCGATGGCCGCATAGAAGGTCAGGTACGAGAGCTTGAACCCGCCAATCCGGATGAAGCCCTGCGCAAAGTTGGAGAAGCGAGGATCAAACCCGGCTACCGGAGAAGCCCCCACGGAGTCGAAATAGAGGGAGTTGATGCCGTAGACGATGATCATGGTGCCCAGGGTGGTGATGAAGGGCGTCACGTTCAGGTAGGCGACGATCAGGCCGTTGACCAGACCAATCAGGGCCCCCACCACGCACACCAGCAGGATCACCGCCGGAATGGGTACCTCCCCCAGGGTGGGGAAGACCTTGTTGACGTTGGTCAGGGCCTGCAGCATGGTGGCCGCGATCAGCGCCGCCAGACCGACCTGACGACCGGCGGACAGGTCAGTACCCTGGGTGATGATGATGCCCGCCACCCCGAGGGCGATGATGACCCGCACCGAGGACTGGGTCAGGATGTTGCTGAGGTTGGTGAGGCTGAGGAAGGAGGGCTCCTTGATCACGATGATCATGAGCAACACCAGCAACACCACATAGATGCCGTTCTCTTTGAGCGCCTGCATCAGATTGAAATTTTTAGCCGACTCCATAATGTCTTCCTGTCTTTATAGGTACAGAGATGCCAGGCGCAGGATCTCGCTCTGGTCAGTTTCTTTGGTGTTGACGATCCCCGCGACCCGGCCATTGCTCATGACCATGATGCGGTCCGTGATGCCGAGCAGTTCCGGCATTTCGGAGGAGATGATGACGATGCCCTTGTCCTTCTTCGCCAGCTCCAGGATGAGCTGGTAGATCTCGAACTTGGCGCCGACGTCGATACCCCGGGTCGGTTCATCCAGCATCAGGATCTCGGGCTGGGTCAGCAGCCAGCGACCGATGATCACCTTCTGCTGGTTGCCACCGGAGAGGGAGCCGATCTGGGTCTGCTGGGTCGGTGTCTTGACCCGCATGGAGTCGATGACCCACTGGGTATCGCTCTTCATCTTGTTGTCGCTGAGCAGCCCCATGGATCCCTTGTAGTTGTCCATGTTGGCGATCAGGGAGTTGAAGGCGATGTCGAGGCGTGAATAGATCCCGGTAGAGCGGCGCTCCTCGGTCACCAGGGCGAAGCCGTTCTGGATCGCCTCGTGGGCGTTGTGGTTCGCCACCTCTTTGCCGTGCAGCTTGATGGTCCCTTCGCTGCGATCGCGGATGCCGAACAGGGTCTCCACGATGTCGGTGCGCTTGGCCCCCACCAGACCGGCGATGCCGAGGATCTCCCCCTTGTGCAGGTTGAAGGTCACGTCCTTGATGGAAGGCTGGTTCTTGGCCGTCAGGTGCTCGACCTCGAGGATCACCTCTTTGGGCTGGTTGGTTTTTTCCGGGAAGCGCTGGGTGAGCTCGCGGCCGACCATCATGCCGATGATCTGATCCATGGTCATGCCCTGGAGGGGCTGGGTCGCCACCCACTGGCCATCCCGCAATATGGTGATCTCGTCACAGAGCTGGAAGATCTCTTCCATCTTGTGGGAGATGTAGACGATGCCGCACCCCTTCTCCTTGAGCTTATTGATGATCTTGAAGAGGTGGTTGACCTCTTTCTCGGTCAGGGAGGAGGTGGGTTCGTCCATGATGACGATCTTGGCGTCATAGGAGAATGCCTTGGCAATCTCGATCATCTGCATCTGGGAAACCGACAGGGTGCCGACCTTGACCTTGGGGTCGATGTCGATGTCCAGCTCCTCGAAGATATGCTTGGTGTCCTGATACATCTTGCCGTGGTCGACAAACAGTCCCTTGGTGGGATAGCGGCCGAGCCACATGTTGTCCATCACGGTGCGTTGCAGTACCAGGTTCAGCTCCTGGTGCACCATGGAAACGCCATTCTCCAGCGCCTCTTTGGACGAGGTGAAGTTGATCTCCTGTCCCTTGAAGAAGATCTTGCCCTGATCCTTCTCGTAGATGCCGAACAGGCACTTGAGCAGCGTGGACTTCCCTGCGCCATTCTCGCCCATCAACGCATGCACAGAATGAGGACGGACCCGTAAATTGACATTATCGAGTGCCTTGACGCCAGGAAAGCTCTTACTGACGTCAATCATCTCCAACAGCCATTCTGATTGTTGCCGTGTTGTCATATCAGCCATCACATCTGGTTGAAAAGAGGGCAAGGGGATCTCCCTTGCCCTGAGGGGGGAATTACTCGAATTGGGACAGGTTGTCTTTGTCTACGCCCACGTAGGCAACGCGGACGACCTTGTTGTCGATCTTCCAGTTGGTGCCTTCACCGGCCGGCTTGCCTTCGGCCAGGTTCTTGGTCAGCTCGAAGGTGGCCTTGGCCTGGTTGGCCGCATCGTTCAGCACGGTACCGGCCATGGCACCGCTCTTGACCATGGCCAGGGCTTCCGGCAGGGCGTCAACACCGAACACCGGGATGGCGGTCTTGCCCTGGGCCTTCAGGGATTCCACGGCGCCCATCGCCATGCCGTCGTTGTTGGCGATGACCACTTCGATCTTGTTGGCGTTCGGACCGGAGATCCAGGCGTCCATCTTGTCCTTGGCCATGGCGGTATCCCACATACCGGTATCCATGTGCAGCTGCTCGGTCTTGATGCCGCCATCGTTCAGGGTCTTGACGACGTAGGTGGTGCGGGCTTCCGCATCCGGGTGGCCAGGCTCACCCTTGAGCAGCACGAACTGGATGACGCCATCCTTGTTCAGATCCCACTCGGGGTGCGCTTTCCAGTGCTTTGCGATCAGCTGGCCCTGGATGATGCCGGACTCCTTGGAGTCGGTGCCAACGTAGTAGGCCTTGTCATAGCTGGCCAGGTCGGCCGCGCTCGGTTCCTTGTTGTAGAAGACCACGGGGATCTCGTCCGCACGGGCTTTCTCAATCACGACAGGGGCCGCCGCCGGGTCAACCAGGTTGATGGCCAGGGCCTTCACGCCCTTGGCCAGCAGCACGTCGATCTGGTCGTTCTGCTTGGACTGGTCGTTCTGGGAGTCGTTCATCAGCAGTTCCACACCCGGGGTGGCCGCCGCTTCTTTCTCGATGGCCTTGCGCACCACGGCCATGAAGTTGTCGTCGTACTTGTAGACGGTGACCCCGATACGGGTATCGGCCTGGGCTTGGGCTCCCGCCATCAGTCCCATCAGCAAGGTGGCAACTGTCGTGAGTTTTTTCATTGTTATGCTCCGATCTCTATCTGTTTTTTGTAGGGAATGCTGTACACCGTTTGAGCTGGCGCCAGCCTAATGTAATCAGTTTGTTGTGAGGCGGTCTGTGATCCTGGCAACAAAATGAAAACGTTTACACTCTGTTACATAGCCGTAATATTGTTAAAAATTAAATAGTTACGTGAGAAACTGCCTTTGGGTCTCGCCATCTCGCGACGGCGGGTCCGGCTAGCTCAGACGGCAGTGCCAGTGATAACGCCCCGGCAACAGCCAGAACTCGGGCCGCACGCTCTGGCTCCAGGAGTCGTCGCCTCCTACCCCCATGTGGAAGCCATCGAGGCACAGGTGCGTGCCCCCCAGAGCCACCAGATCAGTCTGGTGACGGGCTTCGGCCAGTTGCTGCTGACTGTAGCGGCTGACGCTGAAGTGGAAGCGCCCCTCCACCGCCAGATCCCCCAGTTGCAGTGCGCGGGTATCGCAGCGCAGTCCGTTGTCGGTGGGGAAGACATAAGGGGTGTGCAACGCCTCGATGGGCAATTGCCAGCGACCGAGATCGGCGGCGAGCCGGCGATCCGGGTAATTCTCGTGGGGGCCAAGCCCCAGCCAGCTCACCGGGGCACCTTCGGCCGGTTCATCGGCCAGCCAGAGCCGGGCACCGATGCGCGGCAGGGAGGGCATGTCGGCGGCCACCTCCACCTCGATGGCGAGGTGCATGACTCCCTCCCCGTCCATCCTGTGATGCCAGCGGGTCAGGATCTTCGGCTCGTCACCCACGAAGTAGCCGTGGTGCGCCGTGATAAGCCCCAGCTCCGGACTCGCCTCCAGGCCGAGACAGCGGTGCTGCAGATCATTGAGTCCGGCCTCCTGCCAGCGGGCAATCCAGGCGTTGGGATCGGCGTGATCCGCCTCGCTGGTGCCGATATCGTTGTCGAGCGGCGCCCGATAGAAATGATCGGCGATGGCGTCGCGCAGCCGCTCGCGGCCCTGCTTCTGCCAGCTGACGATGCGACCACTGGCCTTGTCGAGCTGCCACAGGGAATCTGCGGCGCCAAGCACCCAGTGATCGCGCAGCTCTGTCAGGCTGACCGCCGGGCAGGCCGACGGCAGCGCCATGGGCGCGGGCAACAGGCATTGCTGGCGAGCCACCTCGTGACCCGCTCCGGCCCAGGCCGTGGCGGTGGGCTGCACGATGGCGAGATCCAGCCAGGCGAGCGCCCCCGGCGCAAAGGCCGGCAGTTGCTCCAGCAGGGTCAGCGTCACGCTCCCCCGGGGGGCCAGCTCGAGCGGGCATTCACCCTGGCTCACCACCACGCCGTCTTCACACAGACGCCACAGCAGGCGTTCGTTGTCCGTCTCGCGGAACAGGTATTCGCTGCGGATCTCCACCGTCAGCGGCTGGCGACCCTGCAGGGTCAGAACGAAGGGCTGCTGGGCACGCCGGGCTTCAAACAAGGAGGGATGGGGGGTGCGATCGGGGAACAGCAGGCCGTTGCAGCAGAACTGGCGATCGTTGGGAGTGTCGCCAAAATCGCCACCATAGGCCCAGAAATGGCGGCCATCGTCGGTCTGCTTGTCCAGCCCCTGATCGACCCAATCCCAGACAAACCCACCCTGCAGCCGCGGATGATCGCGAAATGCCTGCCAGTAATGGGCATAGCCCCCCAGGCTGTTGCCCATGGCGTGGGCGTATTCGCACAGGATCAGCGGCCGGGTCTCTTCCGGCAGGCCGATCCACTTGGCCAGCGCCCACTTGGGCACCGCCGGGAAGGGTTGATCCTGATGGGTACGGGCATACATGGGGCAGATGATGTCGGTGGCCGGGGTGTCGGCCCCGCCCCCTTCGTACTGCACCGGGCGGCTGGGGTCCGCCCCCTTCACCCAGCGATACATGGCGTCGTGGGCCGGGCCATAACCGGATTCATTCCCCAGGGACCAGATGATGATGCAGGGGTGGTTGAAGTCCCTGGCCACCATGCGGGTGACCCGCTCCAGGAAGGCGTTGCTCCAGGCGGGATCCCGCGCCAGCCGCCCCATGGGGGTCATGCCGTGGGTCTCCAGGTTCGCCTCGTCCACCACATAGAGGCCGAGCCGGTCGCACAGGCGATAGAGCTCGGGGTGATTGGGATAGTGGGAGCAGCGCACCGCGTTGAAGTTGTGCCGCTTCATCAGCAGCAGATCCTGCTCCATGTCGGCCGGGGTCACCACGTGACCCGTGGCGGGATGGTGTTCATGGCGATTGGCACCACGAATCAGCAGGGGTTGGCCGTTGACCCGCAGCAGGCCGCCACGGATCTCCACCGCCCGAAAGCCCACGTCATGGGCCTCGCTCTCGAGGACGCTTCCTTGCTCGTCCAGCAGGGTCAGGGTCAGGCGATAGAGGTGCGGGGTCTCGGCGCTCCACTTGTGTGGCGCCGTTACCATCAGCCACAGCTCGGCGCGATCGTCATACACCCCTTTCTCGTCGATGGCCTGGGTGCCGATCCGCTGGCGCAGGGTCGCAACCCGCTCGTCGCCATCATAGAGGTTGGCCTCCACCGACAGACCGGCTCCGTTGGCCGCCTGCAATTCAACCTTGAGGCGGGCATCCCGGTAGCAGGCGTCGAGCTCTGGCGTCACCCGGATATCCATCAGATGACGGGCCGGTTTGTGCAGCAGGCTGACTGAGCGGAAGATGCCGCTCATGCGCCACATGTCCTGATCTTCCAGATAGGAGCCGTCAGACCAGCGCAGCACCAGGACGGCGAGGCGGTTGGCCCCGGCCTGGAGGAAGGGGGTCAGATCGAATTCCGCCGGCAGCCTGCTGTCCTGGGAGTAACCGACCCAGCGGCCGTTGCAGAAGAGGTGAAACGCGCTGTCCACTCCGTCGAAGATGATCCGGGTCTGCCCCTCGGCCAGCCAGTCCGCAGCAACGGTGAACTCGCGGGAGTAGCAACCGGTGGGATTCTCGGCAGGCACCCGGGGCGGGTCGCAGGGAAAGGGGTATTTGATGTTGGTGTAGATGGGCACATCCGTGACGGGCCGCGCCCCCGGATAGGCCGCAGCCAGTTGCCAGTTGCCCGGCACCTTGATGGGGCAGGCATCTGGCAGATCCTCTACCAGCCACTGCTCCGGCACCCGCTCCGGGGCCTCGAACCAGGAGAACTGCCACTCGCCGTCCAGCAGCAGGCGGGAAGGTGACAACCCCCCTATCCTGGCTTCCCCTTCACTGCGCCAACTGGACAAGGGGGTATGGGCTGGCAACCGGTTCACGGCGGTGATCCCCTGGGTCTGCCAATCCTGACGGGCCACTATCTCCCTGAGCATGCTTCACTTCTCCCTGCATTCACGCTGAAAACCACTGCAGTGTAGGAGAGTTTTGCCCGGTGATCGGCGATCCCGCTCACACAGATGTAAACGATTACACTCGTTTTGTTAAGTAAAACGGAGTAAAAATCGGATAAATCCGAGTAAATAACCCCACGGGGGAAAAGCGGACCTTCGGAAGGGCAAAAGATGCCCGGGAGTGTGAAACCGGGAGGCAATGGCCGAACCAGCTGAGCAAGCCATGGCAAAGACCCGACATCACGCCCCCCCCCCCGCTCCATCAGGCGCTGGAGCGCCTCAACCCGGTTCCGGGCACGCACGCAGCCCGGCCTCTCGAAGGAGTGTGCAGAGGCCACGAGAGCCCCTGCCCGGCGCAGAGAAAAGCCATGGCGAGCGTCTGGCAGGATCTGGCTGGAAGTGAGGCTCGGCAGGCCGGGGGAGAGGGGCTCGTGACAGACGAGCGGGAAGGACTGGCGAGTTCGGCAGGCAGGGAGCGTGAGGGGACGGTTCTCACTCCTCAGACAGTCCTTTATGGTCTGCGCTAGCCATGCTCTGAGCTATCTATCGTCTGAGCTATGGGGGCGCTTTATATGCTGCAGTACGGGTTCGCCAGGTGCAGCGCTTGCGCCGACGGGGGCGCAAGCGCTGCGATCAGGACCTGACGGGAGCGACCGAATGGCGGTTGATCAGGGTGGGGGTATAGATGCGGCTCTGCACCGATTCGCTCTCCCCTGCGGCGAGTTGCAGCGCCAGCTTGGCCGCCTGGGCCGCCATCAGCTCGATGGGATAGCGCATGGTGGAGAGCTTGGGTCTCAGGTATCTGGCGTAGATGATGTCATCGAAGCCTACCACCGACACCTCTTCCGGCACCTTGAGGCCGTTGTCCGCCAACACAGAGATGGCCCCTGCCGCCATGGCGTCGTTGTAGGCCACCACCGCCGTGATGGGCAACCCCTTGGCCAGCAGGTTGAGCATGGCGCGCTCGCCCCCCTCTTCATTGGGCATGCCGCTC
Organism: Aeromonas sp. FDAARGOS 1418; assembly: GCF_019048585.1. NCBI lineage: Bacteria > Pseudomonadati > Pseudomonadota > Gammaproteobacteria > Aeromonadales > Aeromonadaceae > Aeromonas > Aeromonas sp. FDAARGOS 1418. Next base: position 570,866 of record NZ_CP077387.1, read on the forward strand.
TCCACCAGCTCGGGATCGGCGAAGACCTCCGCCTCCGCCAGGGCATCCTGATAGCCCTGGTGGCGCAACAGCGCATCCTCGATGGCGTGATCCGAGCTCAGGAAGGCGATATGGCGGTGGCCGAGATCCAGCAGATGACGGGTGGCGGTCGCCGCACCCTGGCGGTTGTTGAGAGCGATGCAGCGCCCCCTCAGACTCGGAATGTCGCGGTTGATCAGCACCATGCCGGGGGCGCGCAGGGCGTAGTCGACCAGCTCCTCGTCGCTGAGCGCCTTGCTGTGCACCACCAGTGCCTCGCAGCGTTTGCCGATGAGCAGCTCGATGGCCTCCCGCTCCTGCTGGGCGCGGTGAAAACCATTACCCATCAACAGGTGCAAGCCCTGCTCCACCGCCACCGCTGCGACCCCTTTGACCAGGGCGCCGAAGAAAGGATCCGCCACGTCACCCACCACCACTCCCATGGTGTCACAGGTCTGGCTGACCAGGGCCCGCGCGTTGGCGTTGGGGGTATAGCCCAGCTCGGCCATGGCCTTCAGCACCACCTCGCGGGAGGCGGCACTGGCCTTGGGTGAGTTGTTCATCACCCGTGAAACCGTTGCCACTGACACATTGGCCAAACGGGCGACATCCTTGATGGTGCTCATGCTGTTTTCACTTATTTCACGCTGCGACTGGCCGCATTATACCGTTCAATGTCACTGATAACAGGGGGAAAAATCAGAACTTGCCACATTGGTCGATGAAAACAAGTGTAATCGTTTACACATATTTGTTAAGCAGCTCACAGTTTGCCCGTCAGCCCCTCGGCTAGACTCCTGCTCAGGCTTTCCTGATGCGAGGAGTTGAGGGTGGAACAACGGATGAAAGTACTGGTCACCGGCGGTTGCGGCTACATCGGCAGCCACACCTGTCTGGCCTTGCAGGCCGCAGGCATGGAGCCCGTGGTGGTGGACAACCTCTGCAACAGCAAGGCGAGCGTCCTGACCCGTGTCGCCGCCATCAGCGGGCGCGAGCCCCGCTTCTACGTGGGGGACATCCGTGACCCGGCCCTGCTGGATCGCATCTTCAGGGAGCAGCACATCGACGCCGTGATCCACTTCGCCGCCCTCAAGGCGGTCGGCGAGTCGACCCGCATCCCGCTGGACTACTACGAGAACAACCTGAGCGGCACCCTGGTATTGCTGCAGGCGATGAAACGGGCCGGGGTACGCAATCTGGTGTTCAGCTCGTCGGCCACCGTCTACGGCGATCCCGCCAGCACCCCGATCCGGGAGGATTTCCCCCGCAGCGCCACCAACCCCTATGGCCGATCCAAGCTGATCATCGAGGAGATCCTCGAGGATCTGCAGCGGGCCGAGCCCCACTGGAGCATGACCTTGCTGCGCTATTTCAACCCCGTCGGCGCCCACGAGTCCGGCACTCTGGGGGAGGATCCCCAGGGCATCCCCAACAATCTGATGCCGTTTTTGACCCAGGTCGCCATCGGCCGGCGCGACTGCCTCTCGGTCTTTGGTAACGATTACCCAACCATCGACGGCACCGGGGTGCGCGACTACATCCATGTGATGGATCTCGCCGAAGGGCACGTCAAGGCTCTGGAACACTGCGCCGGACGGGGCGGTGTCCACGCCTACAACCTGGGCACGGGCCAGGGCCAGAGCGTGTTGCAGATGGTCGCGGCGTTCGAGGCCGCCTGCGGTCGGCCCCTTCCCTACCGGATCGAGCCACGGCGCCCCGGCGACATCGCCGAGTGCTGGGCCGATCCCGCCAAGGCCGCTCGGGAACTGGGCTGGCACGCCAGCCGGGATCTCGCCGCCATGTGCGCCGACAGCTGGCGCTGGCAGTCCGCCAACCCCAATGGTTACGAGGCGTAGGCCCTGGCCTGCGCCTTCGGATGTATTCAACTCACAGACTGGAGTGATGATGTTCAACCCCGTTGATCACCCCCACCGCCGCTTCAACCCGCTCACCGGCCAGTACGTGCTGGTCTCCCCTCACAGGGCCAAGCGCCCCTGGCAAGGCCAGGTCGAGAAGGTGAGCCTGGCGCCGAGCCAGGCCCATGATCCCGACTGCTTCCTCTGTGCGGGCAACACCCGGGTGACCGGCGATATCAACCCCGACTATCAGGACACCTTCGTCTTTACCAACGACTTCGCCGCCCTGATGCAGGACACCCCGGCCGCCGACGCGGCGCCGGATCCCCTGCTGAAGCTGGAAGCCGCCCGGGGCACCAGCCGGGTCATCTGCTTCTCGCCGGATCACGGCAAGACCCTGCCCGAGCTGCCCCTGCCCGCCATCGAAGGGGTGATCACCACCTGGATGGACCAGGTGGCCGAGCTCTCTGACCAGTGGGAATGGGTGCAGGTGTTTGAAAACAAGGGCGCCGTCATGGGCTGCTCCAACCCGCACCCTCATGGCCAGCTCTGGGGCAGCGACTTCCTGCCCAACGAGATTGCCCGGGAAGAGGCTCACCAGCGCGCCTGGCTGGCCGAACACGGCCGCCCCCTGCTGCTGGACTATGTGGAGCGGGAGCTGGCGGATCGCTCCCGCATCGTGGTGGAGACGGCCTACTGGCTGGCGGTGGTGCCCTTCTGGGCGGCCTGGCCGTTCGAGACCCTGCTGCTGCCCAAGGCCCATGTCCCCTCCATGCTGAATCTCACCCGGGAACAGCAACAGGACCTGGCCATCGCGCTCAAGGAGCTCACCAGCCGCTACGACAATCTGTTCCAGTGCAGCTTCCCCTACTCCATGGGCTGGCACTTCGCCCCGCCCCGTTCCGACTGCCCCGAGGCGTGGCAACTGCACGCCCACTTCTATCCGCCCCTGCTGCGCTCCGCCACGGTGCGCAAATTCATGGTGGGCTTCGAGATGCTGGCCGAAACCCAGCGCGACCTCACCCCGGAACAGGCGGCGGAACGGCTGCGCGCCCTCAGTCCCATCCACTACAACGACCAGAACCAGGCCAACGAGGAGGCCCTATGACCCCGAGCCAGCGCGTCAGCGCCGTGTTTGCCGAGCAGTTTGAGCAACAACCCGACCTGCTGGTACGGGCTCCAGGCCGCGTCAACCTCATCGGCGAGCACACCGACTACAACGACGGCTTCGTGCTGCCCTGCGCCATCGACTACGAGACCTGCGTCGCCATCGGCCTGCGCGGCGACAACCTGGTCGAAGTGATCGCCGCCGACTACGACAACCAGCGCGACCGGTTCAGTCTCGATCAACCCATCGAGCACCACCCCAGCCAGCGCTGGAGCGACTACATCCGCGGCGTGGTGAAACACCTGCAGGCACGGGGCCACGCCCTGCGCGGCCTCAATCTGGTGGTCTCCGGCAACGTGCCCCAGGGGACGGGTCTCTCCTCCTCCGCTTCCCTGGAGGTGGCCATCGGCCAGGCCTTCAAGGAGGCCCAGGGGCTGGCCATCAGCCAGGCGGAAATCGCCCTCAACGGCCAGCAGGCGGAGAACCAGTTCGTCGGCTGCAACTGCGGCATCATGGATCAGATGATCTCCGCGAGCGGCAGGCAGGATCACGCCCTGTTGCTCGATTGCCGTTCCCTGGAGACCCGGCTCATCCCCATGCCCACCGATCTGGCGGTGCTCATCGTCAACTCCAACGTGCGCCGCGGCCTGGTGGACAGCGAATACAACACCCGTCGCCAGCAGTGCGAAACCGCCGCCCGTCACTACGGGGTCAAGGCCCTGCGCGACCTGGATCTGGCGACCCTGGAAGCGGGCAAGGTCGGTCTGGACGAGGCCTGCTATCGCCGTGCCCGCCACGTGGTCGGCGAGAACGCCCGCACTCTGGCGGCGGCCGATGCGCTGGCACAGGGCGATCTGGTGCGCCTCGGCGAGCTGATGGGCCAGTCCCACGCCGCCATGCGGGATGACTTCGAGATCACCGTGCCCCCTATCGACGGCCTGGTGGAGATCATCAAGGCCCGGATCGGCAGCGAAGGCGGTGTGCGCATGACCGGCGGCGGCTTTGGCGGCTGCGTGGTCGCCCTGCTGCGCCCCGAGAAGGTGGCCAAGGTGATCGCCGTGGTGGAGGCGGAATACCCGGCCCGTTTCGGCCTCAAGGCGGACTGCTACGTCTGCCGTGCCAGCGCAGGGGCCGGCAGACTGTAACGCACGCCTGACAACGGGTGACGCCCCCTGCCCGGCACTCGCGACGCCGGCAGGGGGCGACGGGATCACGACGGGGAACCGCAAACCATGATGAGATTCGAGCTGGAAAACGAGGAGGGACTGCGGCTGCGCGGTCTCACATACGGGGCCACCCTCACCTCCCTCACCCTGCCGGTGGCGGGAGAGCGGCGGGAGGTGCTGCTGGGTTGCGCCGACGAGGCCTACCTCACCCAGCAGGTATGGCTGGGGGCCGTGGCGGGGCGCTTTGCCAACCGCATCGGCGGCGCCCGCCTTGAGCGGGAAGGCCAGTGCTGGACGCTGGACGCCAACCAGGGGGCCAACTGCCTGCACGGCGGGCGCGACGGGTTCCATCGCCGCACCTGGCAGATCAAGGAGCAGGAGGCGGACAGGGTCAAGCTGGCGCTCCTCTCCCGGGCGGGGGATCAGGGCTTTCCCGGCAATCTGAGGGTGAGCCTGGAGTATCGGCTGGAGCAGTGCGATCTGGTGGTCGACTTCTGCGCCAGCACGGACGCCCCCAGTCCGGTCAGCCTCACCAGCCACGCCTACTTCAACCTGGATGGCGGTGGCGACATCCGCCACCACACCATCAGCCTAGACGCCGACCGCTACCTGCCCACGGATGACCAGAGCCTGCCGCTGGCCATCGCCCCGGTGGAAGGCCCCTTCGATCTGCGCGCCCCCCGCCCCATCGGCCAGGCGTGGCTGGACCACCCCCAGCAGCAGTTGGCCAAGGGGTACGATCACGCATTTCTGCTCAACAATAACGATTTTGAGCCTGCTGATGAGCCGTTTGGTGGGACCAATCAGCCATGGGCCGCCCGGGTGATCTCGGGGGATGGCAAGCTGACCATGGCGGTCTACACCAATCAGCCCTCCCTGCAGTTCTACAGCGGCAACTGGCTGACCGGCACACCGGATCGTCAGGGCCGACCCTACCGGGATTACGACGGCTTCTGCCTGGAGGCCCAGCAATTGCCCGACAGCCCGAACCGGCCCGCCCTCGGCGATCCCTGGTTGCTGCCGGGGCAGCGTTATCGCCACCAGACCCGTTATCGCTTTATTCCTGCCCCCTGACAGCCCCGCTCGGGCAGACGAAGGGGCCCGGGCGCGCCGCCACGTCATGGCAGCCCCGGCCCCGATGGCACCGCCGAATCAGCCGGGGTGAGGCCCGCCGCAGGGCCCGTCGCTCCTCATTGCACACCAGCCAAGGAACCGCACCGTGATGGATGACAACTACCTCGCCGCCCCCGACCGCTACCAGCGCCAGCCCTACCGACCGGCGGGCCGCCACGGCCTGCGCCTGCCCGGCATCGGTCTGGGCCTTTGGCACAACTTCGGCGCCGGGAGCGATCCCGCCACCGCGAAGGCCATGGTGCATCAGGCGTTCGATCTGGGGATCACCCACTTCGATCTCGCCAACAACTACGGGCCGCCGCCGGGATCTGCCGAAGTGACCTTCGGCACGCTGCTCAAGAGGAGCCTGGCTCCCTATCGGGACGAGCTCATCATCGCCAGCAAGGCGGGCTACGTGATGTGGGACGGCCCCTACGGCGATGGCGGCAGCGCCAAGTACCTCTTCGCCAGCCTGCACCAGAGCCTGCGCCGTCTGGGCCTCGACTACGTGGACATCTTCTATCACCACAGGCCGGATCCCCGCACCCCGCTCGAGGAGACCTGCCAGGCCCTGGCCCTGATGGTGCGCCAGGGCAAGGCGCTCTACATCGGCCTCTCCAACTACCCGGCCCCGCTCGCGGCCAAGGCTGCCGCCCGGCTGGCGGAGCTCGGCACCCCCTGCCTGGTCAACCAGCTCAAATACTCCCTGTTCCAGCGCGATATTGAGCCCGACACCCTGCCAGCCTGCCGGGAGCACGGCATGGGGGTGGTCGCCTTCTCGCCCCTGGCGGGGGGGCTGCTGAGCGATCGCTACCTGGCGGGCATTCCCGCGGATTCCCGCGCCGCCAGTGCCAGCCCCTTCCTCACGGCGGACCAGATCACCGAGGAGAAGCTCGCCACCGTCCGCGCCCTGCATGCACTGGCCCTGCAACGGGGTCAGTCCCTGTCGCAACTCGCACTGCAATGGGTGCTGCGCGACCCCGTGGTGAGCTGCGCCCTGATCGGCGCCAGCCATCCCCAACAGATAACGAGCGCCGTCGACGCCCTGGGGCAGCCCCCTCTGGACGATGATCTTCAACAGAAAATCCTGTCCATACTGGCCTGACAGCACAAAAAGGTCATAAAGACGAGGGCATCTGGCGTGACTGCCCTGTCAGAACGTGACGGGGCAGTCATGGTTTCTGACAACATGCTTCAAGCCGCGCCCTGCATGGTCCGCCAGCGCCCTTTCCCGGCCGGAACAGGGCGCTGAAATCCCCAATATTCACTGGTTGCCCGCGCGATTTTCCGCCATCATTGGCCGCCCCGACCCGTTCGGGGTTGATTTTATCCAGACCCCATAACCAAGAGATCTGCACCATGACCGAATCCTACGCCCTGTTCGTCGCCTTTGTGCTGGGCATAGTGGAAGGCCTGACCGAGTTCCTCCCCGTCTCCTCCACCGGCCACATGATCATCGTCGGCCACCTCCTCGGGTTTGAAGGACCCAAGGCCGCCACCTTCGAGGTGGTGATCCAGCTCGGCTCCATCCTGGCAGTGGTCGTCATGTTCTGGCGCCGCCTGTTCGGACTCATCGGCATTCACTTCGGTCAGAAACCGACCCCGGGCCACGCGACCCTCTCCCTGGTGCACGTCATCCTCGGCATGCTGCCCGCCGTGGTCGTCGGGCTGGCCATCCACAGCTGGATCAAGGCCAATCTGTTCGGGCCGGAAACCGTGATGTATGCCCTGGTGGCCGGTGGCATCCTGCTCATCATCGCCGAAAAGTTCCGCCCCGCCGTGACCGCGGAGACCCTAGACGACATCAGCTACAAGCAGGCCTTCGGCATCGGCCTGTTCCAGTGCCTGGCTCTCTGGCCCGGTTTCTCCCGCTCCGGCGCCACCATCAGCGGCGGCATGCTGATGGGCATCAGCCGCCACGCGGCAGCGGAATTCTCCTTCATCATGGCGGTACCCATGATGATCGCGGCCAGCGGCCTGGATCTCTACAAGAGCCGCGATTTCCTCTCCATGGCGGACTTCCCCATGTTTGCGGTGGGCTTCGTCACCGCCTTCGTGGTGGCCATGGTCGCCATCAAGACCTTCCTGGCGCTGATCCGTCGTCTCGACTTCATCCCGTTCGCCATCTACCGCTTCCTGCTGGCCTTCGTCGTCTACCTGGTCTTCGTGGCCTGATGGGCTTCGCCGCCAAGCAACACAAAAGGGACCCGAGGGTCCCTTTTTTCATGCCGTGATACCGCCTCAGTCGCGCGGCAGCCCGCGATCACCGGGCAGCCGTGAGCCCAACTCAATAGAGGTGCTGACTGATGCCGTTGAGCAGCCGTGACAGCCCCTTGGTGAACTGCACGGGGGCATCCTGCACCGTGTAGCAGAGGCAGCCGTCCGGGGTACGGGGGCTGTGGGCGTGGCTGGCGTCACGCCAGATGAAGTCCCCCGCCTGATAGCGGGTGTCGCCATCCTCGATGGTGCCCGCCAGCAGCAGGGTCAGCTCATATCCCTTGTGGGTGTGCTCCGGGATCCGCCCCCCCGCCTCGATGTGGAGCAGGTTGGCCCGCGCCCCCATCTCGTCCAGGGGCAGGCTGACCTGACGGATGGCCCCGAGATGACGCCACCTGGGGGCATGATGCCGAGCCAATGCCCGCGGCAGCCGGTAACTGTGACCCGCCACCCTGAGCTCTGGCCTCAGGCTCTCGGGAAGGGCGAGCGCCGCCTCCGTCACCACCGGCTGTTGCAGTATGCCCGCCAGCATGGCATCGAATCCGGCGGGCAGCGCCTCGTCCGGCGCGTCAGGGGCGAGATGCTGGCACGCCAGCGCCTCTTCAAATTCCTTCACCCGGGCGGCGCACTCGGGGCAGAACTCGCAATGGGCGGAGACACCGACGGCCAGCGGCAGGGGCAGCTCGTCGGCGGCGAAGGCGCGCAGCATGGGTTCAGTCGGATGGGTCTTAATCATGGCCTTGCTCCACTTGTTCCTTCAGTTTCTGTAGTGCCAGCCGCAGCCGGGACTTGATGGTGCCAAGAGGCACGCCGAGCCGGTCGGCCAGCTCCTGCTGGGAGAGCTCCTGCAGGTAGATGCCGCGCACCACCTGCTGCTGCGGCTCCGGCAACGTGGCGACATAGTGGGCCATCTGGCGGGTCAGCACCGCGTCTTCACCGCCGCTCAGGTGCTCCTCTTCGGCCCGGAACTCCAGCAACGGCCAGATCTCCTCGGCGCAGAGCTCCTCCTTGCTGGCGCGGCGGCGGCGCAGCATGTCAAAGCTCTGGTTGCGCATCACTGTGTAGATCCAGGTGGTGGCGGCGCCCTTGTCGGGGTGATAGAGCCGTGCCTTCTGCCAGACCAGCAGCATGGTCTCCTGCACCAGTTCCATGGCGTTGGCTTCACTGCCGAGGTGGCGCAGCCCGTAGCTGCGGATGCGCGGCGCGAAGTGGTGGAACAGGGTGGCGAAGGCAGCCTTGTCGGCACGCTCGGCCACCCGGACCAGCAAAGATGTGAGGTCGCCGTCTGGGTTGTCCATGGGGGGCGATGTCCTGCGTGGAGCCGATTGTTGTTGGCCAGTATATGCCATTGCGCCATCCCTCGCGTGTGGTGTTCACCCCCAATACGGTGAGCGAGGAAAAAGGATCACCGGGAAGGGGAATTCAATGGCTCGCGACCAGCAGACCGCTCAGCAGGGAGAGGGTGGGCTGGTTGTCCTTGGCCGCCACCAGCCACTGTTTTTGCTCCACCGGGATGGGCAGCACCTCCAGCCAGCGCTGGGCGACCCAGCTCGCATCCTCCCAGTCCGGCTCCGGATAGAGGGCCGCATACTCCGGATAGTCGTTGAACACGTCCTGCAACGCCTTGGCCAGGGAGTGCTGATCCGCCTGGAGCCTGCCGCTCTGCCAGGGGGGCAGGGGCTCCACCTCGCCGACCCGCAGACCGTCCTCTTCCTGCCAGAGATCCGTGATGCGCACCCGCTCCACCCCGAGCACCGTGATGCCGAGCAAACCATCGGGCAGCAGATCGAAATCGATGATGCGCACCCGGGTGGCGATGGGGTACATGTTGCGCAGCGCGTCGGGCTGGCGGGGGTCCAGCATGCAGAGCGCGAACTCCCGCTCCCGGGACTCGGCGATCATGCGCTGGTATCTGGGCTCGAAGATGCGCAGCGGCATGATGCCGCCCGGCAGCAGGTGAGCGGAGAGTGGAAACAGTACCAGTGTCATGGGAATCATCCTCCAACGGCGTCCTCAAAGGATACGACCGCCACGGGAAGCGGGATCATTCAGATCGAATCGGTATAAATAACCCTGTCATAATCAGGGGAAAATAGCCTGGACAAGCCGTTTCGTTATGCAGTAGAAATGGATAACCACCACTTACCCAAATCAATATCCTGCAATGTGGTGGAAAACGCAGTGAAATATCCGCCACGCCCACGGGTGCGGGCCGTTCCTATAGTTTTCTCGGCCCGATGCGGGTAAAATTCACGCCCTTATCCAGTCAGTCACTTTTCGACGCGCAACCTCGGTGGTCAGTTATGAAAGAGCATATTCATCATCTACTTGAACAAACGGTAGCCAATCTCAAGTCCGCAGGCGTCCTGCCCGCCGACCTGGAAGCCCGGGTGCAAGTAGACCGATGCAAGGAGAAGGCTCACGGCGACCTGGCCACCAACCTGGCCATGCTGCTGGCCAAACCGGCCCGCAAGAATCCCCGCGAGCTGGCCGCTGCCATCATCGAGCACCTGCCTGCCTCCGATCTGATCGCCAAGGTCGAGATCGCCGGCCCCGGCTTCATCAACTTCTTCTTCGACCCGAGCTGGCTGGCCGGTCAGGTGGAAGCCATGGTGACCTCCGACAACGCCAACGTGAAACTGCCAGCGCCGCAGACCGTGGTGGTGGACTACTCCGCCCCCAACGTGGCCAAGGAGATGGCGGTGCACCACATCCGCTCCACCGTGCTCGGTGACGTGGCCGCCCGCGCCCTCGAATTCCTGGGCCACAAGGTGGTGCGTGCCAACCACATCGGCGACTGGGGCACCCAGTTCGGCATGCTGATCGCCTATCTGGAGAAGATGGCCAACGAGCACGCCTCCGACATGGAGCTCAAGGACCTGGAAGCCTTCTACACCCAGGCCAAGCGTCACTACGACGAAGACGAAGCCTTCGCCGAGCGCGCCCGCAACTACGTGGTGAAACTGCAAGGTGGCGATGAGTACTGCCGCACCATGTGGAAGAAGCTGGTCGACATGACCATGGAGCAGAACCAGCGCAACTACGACCGTCTGAACATCTCCCTGTCCAACAAGGACATCATGGGCGAGTCCATGTACAACGACATGCTGCCGCAGATCGTTGCCGACCTGAAAGCCAAGGGGCTGGCAGTCGAGAGCGAAGGGGCCACAGTGGTCTTCCTGGACGAGTTCAAGAACAAGGATGGCGAGCCCATGGGCGTCATCATCCAGAAGAGCGACGGCGGTTTCCTCTACACCACCACCGACATCGCCTGCGCCAAATACCGTTACGAAAACCTGGGCGCCGACCGGGTCATGTACTTCATCGACTCCCGTCAGCACCAGCACCTGATGCAGGCCTGGACCATCACCCGCAAGGCGGGCTATGTGCCGGAATCCGTGCCCCTCGAGCACCACGCCTTCGGCATGATGCTGGGCAAGGACGGCCGTCCCTACAAGACCCGCTCCGGCGGCACCGTCAAGCTGGTCGACCTGCTGAACGAAGCGGAAGAGCGCGCCAGCGCCCTGCTGGAGAGCCGCAACAGCGACCTCTCTGCCGAAGAGAAGGCCCAGGTGGTGCACGCCATCGCCATGGGCGCGGTCAAGTATGCGGATCTCTCCAAGAACCGCACCACCGACTACATCTTCGACTGGGATCTGATGCTCTCCTTTGAAGGCAACACGGCGCCGTACCTGCAATACGCCTACACCCGTATCCAGTCCATCTTCCGCAAGGCCGGCGTCGATGCCGACACCCTGAGCGGCAAGGTGGTCCTGAGCGAAGACGCCGAAGAGACCCTGGCCCAGAAGCTGATCCAGTTCTCCGACGCGGTCAACGGCGTGGCGGACAAAGGGATGCCGCACCTTCTGTGCACATATCTCTATGAATTGTCTGGCAACTTTATGACCTTCTACGAAGCCTGCCCGATCAACAAGGACGGCGTGGACGAGGCGACCCGCCAGAGCCGTCTGCTGCTGTGCGCCGCCACCGCCAAGGTGCTCAAGCTGGGCCTGGGCGTGCTGGGCATCCACACCCTGGAGCGCATGTAATAGATGGCGACCCGGGATTACGTCGGCAACAGCCCGAGACGACGGGCGGGTGGCCGTAACATCAAGAAAGCGGCCCCTCGCCGCTTTCCTGTTATCCCGGCACTGCTGGCCGGGGCCCTGGTCGTCGGTTTCGGCGCCTTCCTCTACCTCATCAACGGCAAGGGCGCCGATGCCCCCACCATCGAAGAGCAGGTGAAGGCCAACAAACCCAAGGCACAGGGCAATACCCTGCCCCAGGAGAAGTGGAGCTACATCGAGCGGCTGGAGAACAAGCAGGTGGACATCATAGAGCCGCCGCCCCAGCCGGGCGTGCTGCCGCCACCGCCCGCCGAGACCATGACCCTGCAACCGGAGGCACTGCCCAAGCCGGTCGCGACTGACATCCCCCAGCCGGGAACCCCCATCGGTCAGGTGAAGCCCTATCAGCCGCAACCGGTGCAACCGGCCAAGCCGGCCACCGGCGCCCCGGTCGCCAGCGCCCGGGAGCAGGTGATCGACCAGAAGGCCGAGCGTGAGCGGATGGAGCGGGAGATCCGCGCCGAACTGGAGCGGGAGCGGGCCGAGGCCGCCAGGGCCAAGGCGGCGACCCAGACTGCACAGACCGCAGCCGCCGACGGCGGTCGCTACATGATGCAGTGTGCCGCCCTGCGCTCCCAGGATTCCGCGGAATCCCTCAAGGCGCGCATCGCCTTCACCGCCGGGCTCTCTTCCAGCCTGCAGGTGGTGAACGGGGCCGGTGGCGCCGTCTACAAGGTGATGGTGGGCCCCTTCAACGGCAAGGCGGCGGCCGACGCGGCCAACCGCAAGCTGCAGGGCTCGGGCATCAGCGGCTGCATCCCCAAGAAGGGGTGATCGCCGCGTCCATGCACAGGGCCGGGTGGCAACACCCGGCCCTGTTTCTTTTGGCGCCATCCCGCGCCCACCCGATCCCTCCCCCGCGATCCGTGCTCGGCACAGGCTTGAAAAGCCGTTTTGCCATCCCCATCTTTTCCTCCATGCACAGTCAGGCCGTCATTCGGCTCAAGCGAGGTAAGTAAAGTGACTACCATAGTTTCAGTTCGCCGCAACGGTCAGGTCGTCATCGGTGGCGATGGCCAGGTTTCTCTTGGCAACACCGTCATGAAGGGCAACGCCCGCAAGGTTCATCGCCTCTACAACGGCAAGGTACTGGCTGGTTTCGCCGGCGGCACCGCCGACGCCTTCACCCTGCTCGAGCGCTTCGAAGCCAAACTGCAGGCCCATCAGGGCAACCTGGAGCGCGCCGCCGTGGCGCTGGCCAAGGACTGGCGCACCGATCGCGCCCTGCGCCGCCTCGAGGCGCTGCTGGCCGTCGCCGACGAGCACAAATCCTTCATCATCACCGGCAACGGTGACGTGGTGCAGCCGGAGCACGATCTCATCGCCATCGGCAGCGGCGGCAACTTCGCCCAGTCCGCCGCTATCGCCCTGCTGGAGAACACCGAGCTGGATGCCAGGACCATCGTCGAGAAGTCCCTCAAGATTGCGGGCGACATCTGCGTCTTCACCAACGGCAACCACACCATCGAAGTGCTGGATTATTCAGCTAAATAAGTCGGCGAAATAGGGCCGCCAAATAAGGCCGCCTTGCCAGACGCCCCATTTTCCAAGGGGTGGGCCCTGCCCGCCCCGGATACAGGAACGCCATCATGTCCGAGATGACCCCGAGAGAAATCGTCCACGAGCTGGACAGACACATCATTGGTCAGGCCGACGCCAAGCGCGCGGTCGCCGTCGCCCTGCGCAACCGCTGGCGCCGGATGCAGCTCTCCGAGGAGATGCGCCACGAGGTGACCCCGAAGAACATCCTGATGATCGGCCCGACCGGCGTCGGCAAGACCGAGATCGCCCGTCGCCTGGCCAAGCTGGCCAACGCCCCCTTCATCAAGGTGGAAGCGACCAAGTTCACCGAAGTGGGCTATGTGGGCAAGGAAGTGGACAGCATCATCCGCGATCTGACCGATGTCGCCATCAAGCTGGTGCGCGAGACCGAGATGGAGAAGATGAAATACCGCGCCGAGGAAGCCGCCGAAGAGCGCATCCTCGACGCCCTGCTGCCCAACCCGCGCAACAGCTGGGGTGAGGAAGAGAAAGCCGACAACTCCAACACCCGCCAGATCTTCCGCAAGAAACTGCGGGAAGGTCAGCTGGATGACAAGGAGATCGAGCTGGATCTGGCCGCCTCCCCCATGGGTGTCGAAATCATGACCCCGCCGGGCATGGAAGAGATGGCCAACCAGTTGCAGGGACTGTTCCAGAACCTGGGCCAGAACCAGAAGAAGAAGCGCAAGATCAAGGTCAAGGAGGCCATGAAGGCGCTGATCGAAGAGGAAGCGGCCCGCCTGGTCAACCCGGAAGAGCTGAAGCAGAAGGCCATCGCCTCCGTCGAGAACAATGGCATCGTCTTCCTCGACGAGATCGACAAGATCTGCAAGCGCGGCGAGAGCTCGGGCCCGGACGTTTCCCGTGAAGGGGTTCAGCGCGACCTGCTGCCGCTGGTCGAGGGCTGCACCGTCAACACCAAGCACGGCATGGTCAAGACCGATCACATCCTGTTTGTCGCCTCCGGTGCCTTCCAGATCGCCAAGCCGTCTGACCTCATCCCCGAGCTGCAGGGCCGTCTGCCGATCCGGGTCGAGCTGACCGCCCTGACCACCGAAGACTTCGAGCGCATCCTGACCGAGCCGAACGCCTCCCTGACCGATCAATACAAGGCGCTGATGGCCACCGAAGGGGTCAACATCGAGTTCACCCAGGATGGCATCCGCCGTCTGGCCGAAGCGGCCTGGCAGGTCAACGAGCGCACCGAGAACATCGGCGCCCGCCGTCTGCACACCGTGATGGAGCGGCTGATGGAAGACATCTCCTACGACGCCTCCGAGAAATCCGGCGAGACCTTCGTCATCAACACCGACTACGTCAACGCCCACCTCGGCAAGCTGATTGAAGACGAGGACCTGAGCCGCTTCATTCTGTAACAGGTTGATCGATAACGAGGATCCGAGCGGTTTACTATCTTGCTCAATCCCATAGCAAGACGCCTCCCCTGTGGAGGCGTCTTCGTTTTCAGCGTTCTCCCGACTCGCAGCCGTCCCGGGTCGCGTCATCCTGCGCGGCACGCTCCTCCCTTCCCGCCAGCCAGAGCGCACTCATCAGCAGCAAGGCCGTCAGGGCGAAGGTGACCCGGGTGGCGAACGCCAGCTCGTCCGCCGTCGCGAGGGCGAGATCGGGCCGCCCCGCCAGGGCGGCGAACAGGCCCCCCAGCCCCGCCGCCCCCGTCAGCTGGCCCAGGTTGCGCGACAGGGTCAGCAGCCCGGCCACGGCGCCCCGGCTCGCCCCCTCTGCCTCCCCCACCACGGCGCTGTTGTTGGCGGTCTGGAACAGGGCATAACCGGCGGTGAGCAGCAGGATGGGCAGCAGGTAGCCGAGGGGCCCGAGCGCCCTGTCCAGCAGGGCCAGCAAGACGGCGGCCACCACCATGAGCCCCAGGCCGAGGCGCACCACAGGGGTCGCCCCCACCCTGTCCACCAGCCAGCCGGCGGGCATGCCGGACAGCGCCGCCAGCAGGGGGCCCATGGAGATCATCAGCCCCACCGTCCCCATGTCGAGGGCAAAGGCGCCGTGAAGGTAGAAAGGACCGATCAGCAGCGTCGCCACCATGACGCTGGCCACCAGCGCACTGGCGATGATCCCGCCTCTTCGCCTGGACGCCCCCAGCAGCGCCAGGGGCAGCAAGGGGCGACGGGCGCCCGAGTCGGCACACACGAAGAGCACCATGGCGACGAGCGCACCTATCCCCGGCCAGACCCCGAGTGGGCTGCCCCGGGTCAGTGCCAGCCCGTAGCAGAGCAGCGCCGTCACCAGCAGCAACAGACTAGTGAGCGGGAGGCCTCCCTCGGCAGAGCCCGCCTCATCCCGGGGCAGATCCCGCCAGGCACACCCCAGCGCCAGCAACGTCAGGGGGAGCAGCAGCAGGAAGGGAGCCTGCCAGCCAAATCCGCCGATCAACAGGCCGCCAAAGGAGGGGCCGAGCGCTGTGCCGCAGGCCGACAGGGTGCCGAGCATTCCCATGCTCCAGCCCCGTCGGGCTGGCGGCACCAGCTCTCCTGCCATGGCCAGCGAGAGCACCAGCATGCAGGCCGCACCCGCCCCTTGCAGGGTGCGAGCGGCAATGAGCCAGCCAATGGAAGGGGCCAGGGCGCACAGCAGGGAAGCCAGCGCAAAGACCCCGGTCCCCCAGAGCAGCAGGCGACGCCGCCCCAGACGATCGCCCAGCCGGCCCGCCACCACCGTCAGACTGGTGATCCCAAGCAGGTAGGCCACCAGCACCCATTGCAGGCTGGCGAAGGGCACGCCGAAGTCCCGCCCCAGGGCAGGCAGCACCAGGTTGGCCATGCTGCCCGCCAGCATGGGCAGCAGGGTGGCGAGCCCGAGCCCCGCGAGACCAAGACGGCGCGTCACGGGAGGGGAAACAAGAAGTGGTGTGGACATGGCAGTCTCTCCGGCAAGTGATGATGCACCCAGGCTAGCGGGGGGGATGACAAGGCGGAAGACGCACGGATTGCAGCTTATAGTTGCATCAGACGCCATATGAAGAGACGGCAACTCGCGTATCATGAAGGGGTCGGCCCGTCAGGCGCCGCCTGCGAGGAGACGACCATGACCCCGGATTTCAACCTGCTGATCACCCTGGATGCCCTGCTGGAAGAGGGCAGTGTGGCGGGCGCCGCCAGACGGCTAGGCCTGAGTGCTTCCGCCATGAGCCGAGCCCTGGCAAGGCTGCGGGAGACCACGGGGGATCCGCTGCTCGTGCGGGCGGGACGCGGCCTGATCCCCACACCTCGGGCGCAGATCCTGCGGGATGAGGTCGCCCGCCTGGTTCAGGAGACCCGGGCCGTGCTGCGCCCCCAGCAGGAAGTAGACCCGGCGAGCCTGGAGCGCACCTTCCGCCTGCGATCCAGCGACGGCTTCGTGGAGGCGGTAGGCCCCGCCCTGCTGGCGCGCCTCGCCGTCGAGGCCCCCGGGGTGCGGCTGCACTTTCTGGCCAAACCCGACAAGGAGAGCGGCCCCCTGCGCCGTGGCGAGCTGGACTTCGAGACCGGGGTCATCGGCGCCACCACGGCCCCCGAGCTGCGCACCCAGGCCCTGTTCCAGGACCACTTCGTCGCCGTGGTGCACCCGGACCACCCCCTCTGCGACGGCACCCTGACCGTGGCGCGCTATGCCGCCGCCCGCCACGTGCTGGTCTCCCGCCGGGGCCAGCCACACAGCCTCATCGACGAGATCCTCGCAGGCCAGGGGAAGCGGCGCACCATCACCACCCTGGTTCCCGGGTTTGCGACGGCGCTGGCCCTGGTCAGGGAGAGTAATCTGGTGGCGACGGTGCCGCACCTGCACTGCGCCAGCCTGCTCGGCGATCTGGTCACCCTGCCCCTGCCCTTCGCTCTGCCAGGGATCCGGGTCGCCCTGCTCTGGCACCCCAGTCAGGATGCCGATCCGGGCCACCGCTGGCTGCGCGCCCTGATACGGGACACCTGTGCCCGGCCCCCCTATCACACCGGGGCCACCGACACCCCCTGATCCGGGTCAGGCAGCGCCCGGCTCCATCACAGGCCCCTTGTGGCCCGAGCGCCCGCCCCCGGGACCAGAAGCGCCTGTCACCACCCCATCACACCGACATACCCGTGGCTTGGGCACAATCGGTGGATCCTTCCCCCTGCCGGACGGGAATCACGCCCCCTCAGAGCGGGGCGGATCACATTGCGGGCAAAAAGATCCTGCTGCCCGCTTCCGCATTTTTTATACGGCCGTATAATTGCGTACAAAATGCATACACCAAGAGCGCCAGCCAGATGCACCCCACCCGTCAGAAACTGCTCGATACCGGCCTCGCCATCGCCACCGACAAGGGGCTGCGCGGCCTCACGGTGCGCGAGCTGGCGGCAGCGGCCGAGGTGAACCTCGGCTCCTTCGTCTACCACTTCGGCAACCGCGACGCCTTTATCGACGAGCTGGTGGAGCTCTGGTACGCCCCCCTCTATGCCGAGCTCAAATCGGTGGCAGCCAAAGGCTCCTACCCCTCTGCCATCGCCATGTTCGAGGCGACCATGGAGGCGCTGATCGGGCTGGTGGCGCGCCAGCGCGGCTTTATCAACCACCTGTTTGGCGATGCGCTGGCGGGCGAAGGGGCGGCCCAGCGCTTTCTGCTCAGCCTGCCGCGCCGCCATCCCCTGCTGCTGATCGAACAGGTACGGATGGCACAGGCGGAAGGGTCGCTGGTCGCCGGTCACCCGCTCCAGCTGATGATCTTCATCATGGGGTCGGTCGGCCTGCCGCTGGTGATCGCCGGCAGCGGTCGCCAGCTCGGCTGGCTGCCCGAAGAGGCCGCCCCCTTTCTCAGCCAGATAGACAACCCCGAGGCCGCCAGACAACGGCTGGTATGGGCCCTGCGCGGCCTGCGCCCCACCGACATGAAAGAAGGAGAAGCGGCATGAAACAACGCATCGCTATGGTAGCTCTGCTGCTGGCGGTTCTCAGTGGTTACCTCTGGCTGCAGAACCACCCTCAAGGAGAAGCGGTATGAAGCAACGCATTGCAATCGTAGCCCTGCTGCTAACCGTTATCGGTGGCTACCTCTGGTGGCAGGGGCGCCCGGCTGACGGCTCCATCCTCTACGGCAACGTCGATATTCGCGACGTCAATCTGGCCTTTCGGGTCGGCGGCCGCGTCGATCAGGTGCTGGTAGACGAGGGGGATAGGGTAAAAGCAGGTCAACTGCTGGCACGCCTGGATCCGGCGCCCCTCACCCACAGCCGCGACAGCGCCTTGGCCAATCTGGCTGCGCTCACTGCCGCCAACGCCTTGATCCACAAAGGCTATCGCAGCGAAGAGACCGACCGCGCCCGGGCTGCACTGGCCGCCGCAGACGCCGCTGCGCTGGAAGCCGACCAGCAGTGGCGCCGCCAGAGCGCATTGGCCGCCACCGGCGCCATCTCCCGCGGTCAGCTCGATACCGCCCGCTCCCAGCGGGATCAGACCCGGGCCCAGGTGCGCTCGGCACGCGAACAGCTCGCCCAGCTCGAAACCGGCTACCGCCCGGAAGAGATTGCCCAGTCCGATGCCCAGCTGGAAGGGGCCAAAGCGGCGCTCGCCAGTGCCGAGCTGGCGCTGGCGGATGCCAGCCTGACCGCCCCCAGCGACGGCATCATCATCAGCCGCGCCGTCGAGAACGGCAGCATGGTGCAGAGCGGAGCGACCGCCTTCAACCTCTCCCTGACCGCGCCGGTCTGGGTGCGCGCCTATGTGGAGGAGCCCTGGCTCGGCCACTTCCCGAGCGGCGCCAAAGTGACGCTCACCACCGACTCGCGGCCGGATAAGCCCTATCACGGGGTGGTGGGCTTTGTCTCGCCGAACGCCGAGTTCACCCCGAAATCGGTGGAGACACCGGACCTGCGCACCCACCTCGTCTACCGGCTGCGCATCGTGGTACAGGATCCCGACCCGGCCCTGCGCCAAGGGATGCCGGTCACCGTCAGGCTGGCCCCATGAGCTGCGCCATCTCCCTCGAGGGGCTCACCAAACGCTTTGGCGATCGGGTCGCCCTCAACGCCATCTCGGCCACCATTCCGGCTGGCGGCATCACCGGGCTGGTCGGCCCCGACGGCGCCGGCAAGAGCACTTTGCTACGCCTGCTGGCCGGTCTGCTGATCCCGGAAGCGGGCACCATCCGGGTGCTGGGGCTGGATCCGGTGAGCGAGGGAGATCTGCTGCGCCAGCGCCTTGGCTACATGCCCCAGCAGTTCGGCCTCTACGAGGATCTCAGCGTGCTGGAGAACCTCACCCTCTACGCTGACTTGCGCGGCGTACTGGAGCCCGAACGCACGCCCACCTTTGCGCGGCTGCTCGCCTTCACCGATCTTGCCCGCTTCACCGCAAGGCCGGCAGGCAAGCTCTCTGGCGGGATGAAACAGAAGCTCGGGTTGGCCTGCGCCCTGCTCGGCACCCCGGATGTGCTGCTGCTGGACGAACCGGGGGTCGGGGTCGATCCCATCTCCCGCCGCGCCCTCTGGCAGATGGTGCGCGAGCTGGCCAAGGGAGGGATGACGGTGCTCTGGAGTACCGCCTATCTCGATGAGGCGGAGCTGTGCGACCACGTGCTGCTGATGGCGGATGGCGAGGTGCGCACCAGCGGCACCCCGGCCGATCTGATGGGAGCCATGGCCAGCCGCTGCTGGCTGCTGGAGGCGGGGCAACTGGATGGCCGCGAGCGGCGCGCCCTGCTGCGCCGGGCACTGGCTCACCCGGCGGTGATGGATGGCGCGGTGGCGGGGGAGCGGGTTCGCCTGCTGCTGCACCCGGGCATGACGCCCCCGCCGCTGGCGGAGCTGCAACTGGCCAACGGCGCCTTTCAACCGGCCCAGCCCCGGTTGGAGGATGCCTTTATCGACCTGCTCGGCGGCGGCCCCGGCGGTGAGTCGAGTCTGGCAACCGGGATGCGCGAAGCGGAACTGCCGCAGGGGGTCTCCCCCGAGGCGGTGATCGAGGCGCGCCACCTCACCAAGCGCTTCGGCGATTTTGCCGCCACCGATGACGTCAGCTTTGCGGTGCGCCGCGGCGAGATCTTCGGCCTGCTCGGCCCCAACGGGGCGGGCAAGTCCACCACCTTCAAGATGGAGTGCGGCCTGCTGCGCCCGAGCGAGGGACAGGCGCTGGTGACCGGCATCGATCTGGCCCACAGCCCCTCGGCAGCGCGCCAGCGTCTCGGCTACATGGCGCAGAAGTTCTCCCTCTACAAGCAGCTCACCGTGGCCCAGAACCTCTCCTTCTTCGCCGGTATTTACGGCCTGTTCGGCCGCCACCAGCAGACGCGGATCGACGCCATGGTGACTGCCTTTGCCCTCGCCCCCTGGCTCGATCAAAAGGCGGAATCCCTGCCACTCGGCCTGCGCCAGCGCTTATCGCTGGCCTGCGCCCTGCTGCACGAGCCGCCGCTGCTGTTTCTCGACGAGCCCACCTCCGGGGTCGATCCGGTGACCCGGCGCGAGTTCTGGTCGCACATCAACGCGCTGGCCGACCACGGCGTCACCGTGCTGGTCACCACCCACTTTATGGATGAGGCGGAGTATTGCGACCGCATTGCCCTCATCTATCGCGGCAAGCTGCTGGCCCTCGGCACTCCGGACGATCTCAAGGGGCTGGCCGCCAAAGAGGCGGCGACCTCTTTGCCAACCGGCTCCTTGCCGACCTGTTCTTTGCCAACAATGGAAGAGGCCTTTATCACCCTGGTCGAGCGGGCCAGCGAGGAGGACGCATGAGCATCAACCGTCGGCGACTGCTGGCCCTCTGCCGCAAGGAGATGCTGCAAATCGTCCGAGATCCGAGCAGCATCCTCATCGCCTTCATCATGCCGGTGGTGCTGCTGGTGGTGATGGGTTACGCCATCAATCTGGATGTGGACCATCTGCGCCTCGGCATCTGGCGTACCGACAGCGGCGCCCCGGCGGTGCGGCTGGAGCAGGCCCTGCGCGGCTCAACCGCGCTGGAGATCCACAGCGGCCCGAGCAAGGAGTCCCTGCTCGCCAGTCTGGCCCGTGGCGAGATCCGCGGCCTGCTGGTGATCGATGACGGCTTCTCCCGCGCCATGGCCGGTCAGGGCAATGGCACGCCGCAGGCGCTGCTGCTGACTGACGGCTCCGAGCCCAACACCGCCAACTTCGTCACCAACTATGTGCAGGGGATCTGGCAGGGGTGGCTCGCCGGCGAGGGGGTCGCCATGCCGGTGTCGATAGAGAGCCGCGCCTGGTTCAACCCGGCGCTGGTGAGCCGCAACTTTCTGGTGCCGGGCTCCATTGCGGTGGTAATGACCATCATAGGGGCCCTGCTCACCTCGCTGGTGGTGGCGCGGGAGTGGGAGCGCGGCACCATGGAGGCGCTGCTCGCCACCCCGGTCACCAAGGGGGAGCTGCTGCTCTCCAAGCTGCTGCCCTACTATGGCCTTGGCATCATCGCCATGCTGCTCTGCCTGCTCTTCTCGGTGGCGGTAATGGGCGTGCCGTGGCGCGGCTCCCTGCTGCTGCTCTTTCTGGTCACCAGCGTCTTTCTCGGCAGCGCCCTTGGGCTCGGGCTGTTCCTCTCTACCGTGATGCGCAGCCAGTTCAACGCCGCGCAGGCGGCGCTGATCGCCGCCTTTCTGCCCGCCGTGATGCTGTCGGGCTTCGTGTTCGAGATCGCCAGCATGCCGCCGCTGCTTCGGGCCATCACCCACCTCATTCCGGCCCGTTACTTCGCGAGCTCCTTGCAGACCCTCTATCAGGCGGGCAGCGTCTTCTCGATCCTGCTGGTCAACGGTTTCTGTCTGCTGCTGCTGACCGGTTTCTGGCTGGCCCTGACCGCCCGCAAGACGCGGCGCACTCTGGAGTAACCCATGCTGATCCGACTCTGGTGGCTGATCCGAAAAGAGCTGCAGGCCCTGATGGGCAATACTCAGGGGCGCTTTCTGCTCATCATGCCGGTGCTGCTGCAGACCGCCCTCTTTCCGTTCGCCGCCACTCTGGAGGTGACCGGCAACACGCTGGCCATCTACAACCAGGATGGCGGTGCCCAGAGCCGCGAGCTGCTGGAGCGCCTCACTCATATGCCCGCCTTCACCACCATCATCCCGGTGCAGGGCGAGGCGGGCATGACCGAGGCCATCACCGGACAGCAGGCGCTCCTCGGTCTGGTCATCCCGAGCGATTTCTCCCGCCGGCTGGCGCGGGGCGAACCGGCCAAGGTGCAGCTGATCATCGACGGCCGCCGCTCCAACGGCGGTCAGGTGGCGGCGGGCTACATCAGTCAGGTGATCGCCCGCTGGCAGAATGAAGAAGGGAACGCAGGCAAGGCGCCGCCGACCCTCGCGGTGCGCAACCTCTACAACCCCAATATCGAGTTCCACTGGCATATCCTGCCGGCCCTAGTGGCCATCATCACCACCACCGGCTGTCTGATTGTCACCGCCCTCTCGGTCGCGCGGGAGCGGGAGGAGGGCACCTTCGATCAGCTGCTGGTTTCCCCCCTCACCGCAGGCTGGATCATGGCGGGCAAGGCAGTGCCCGGCATCCTGGTGGCGGTGGGACAAGGGTGCATAGTCGCGCTGGCCGCCCGTTTTGTCTTTCACCTCCCCTTCGCGGGGAGCCTCAGTCTACTGCTGGCGGGCATGGTCTGCTACGGCCTGGCACTGGCCGGGATCGGGCTCTTCATCTCGTCGTTCTGCTCGACCCAGCAACAGGCCTTTCTCGGGGTCTTCTCCTTCACCGTGCTGGCGGTGATCCTCTCGGGCTATATCTCGCCGGTGGAGAACATGCCCCAGGTGTTCCAATGGCTGGCGGCCATCGACCCCCTCACCCACTTCATCGTGCTGCTCAAGGGGGTCTTCCTGAAGGGGCTCGGCTGGTCGGCGGCCTGGCCCCTGCTCTGGCCCCTGATCGCCATCGGCGGCATCAGCCTCTCCCTGGCCCTCGCCCTGTTCCGCCGCCATATCGCCTGACGGTGTCGGCGCTCCACCAGGAGACCCGATGCAGGGTCTCCTGGTCCATGGCGGCAATTTTCATCTTTTCCGTCAGGCAGATAAGGCCTCGCCTCCTTCCCTTTCCCCCTCCCTGATTGCCCTGACGGGGCCCCTGAATGAGCCTTCAATATACCCATTTATGTATATGCTTGAATTTTCGAACATTACCCCTGAAGAGATATATAAACAGACACTTGATTTGCATCAATCGCCCACCCCCGCCGACTGGGTAGCCTAGCCCCAGAATGATGTTTTATTACTCCAAACTTGAGGCAACTATGAGCAAAGTCAGACTGGTCGTTGTGGGCAACGGCATGGTGGGGCACCGCTTCATCGAAGAGCTGATCGAGCGGGCCGACCCGGGCCGCTACGAGATCACCGTCTTCGGTGCAGAACCCCGTCCCGCCTACGATCGCGTCCATCTCTCCTCCTACTTCTCCCATCACACCAGCGAAGATCTCTCCCTCGTCAAACCCGGCTTCTACGACAAGCACGGCATCCGCCTGCTGCTCGGCGAAGCGGTGAAAAAAATCGACAGGGCCAACCGCGAAGTGCACTCCAACAAGGGCACAGTGGTCGAGTACGACAAGCTGGTGCTGGCCACCGGTTCCTACCCCTGGGTGCCGCCCATCCAGGGCAGCCAGCACCATGAGTGCTTCGTCTATCGCACCATCGAGGATCTGAAAGCCATCCGCAGCGCCGCCAAGAGCGGCAAGAGCGGGGTGGTGATCGGGGGCGGTCTGCTTGGCCTCGAAGCCGCCGGTGCCCTCAAGGCACTGGGTCTCGAAACCCACGTGGTGGAGTTTGCTCCTGTGCTGATGGCCGAGCAGCTCGACGGTCAGGGCGGCCAGCTGCTGCGCCGCAAGATTGAATCCATGGGCGTTCAGGTACACACCAGCAAGAGCACCAGCGAGATCCTGATGCATGGCGGCGAGCAGGCGAAACACCGCCTCGCCTTCGCCGACGGCAGCCAGCTTGAAGTGGACGTGGTGGTCTTCTCCACCGGCATCCGCCCGCAAGATACCCTCGGCCGTTACGGTGATCTCGCCATCGCCGAGCGCGGCGGCATCGTCATCGACGATCACTGCCTCACCTCCGACCCCGACATCTACGCCATCGGCGAGTGCGCCGCCTGGCAGGGCCGCTTCTTCGGACTGGTGGCGCCGGGCTACAAGATGGCCCAGATCACCGTCGACCATCTGCTCGGCGGCGACAGCCGCTTCGAAGGGGCAGACATGAGCGCCAAGCTCAAGCTGCTCGGCGTCTCCGTCGGCTCCATCGGTGATGCTCACGGCCGCACCCCGGGCAGCCACAGCTATGTGTTTCAGGACGATCAGGCCGGCGTCTACAAGAAGATCGTGGTGAGCGAAGACAACAGCCGATTGCTCGGCGCCGTGCTGGTGGGTGACGTGGAAGATTACGGCAACCTGCTGCAGATGATGCTCAACGCCCTGCCGCTGCCGAGCCACCCGGATACCCTGATCCTGCCCGCCTACGCCGGTGCCAAGCCGACGCTGGGGGTGGATGCCCTGCCTTCAACCGCCCAGATCTGCTCCTGCTTCGACGTCTCCAAGGGCGACATCGCCAAGGCGGTGGCCGAGGGTCACACCACCCTTGCCGCAATCAAGCAGCACACCAAGGCCGGTACCGGCTGCGGCGGCTGTGTGCCGCTCATCAGTCAGGTGCTCAACGCCGAACTGGTGAAGCAGGGCATCGAGGTCAACAACCACCTCTGCGCCCACTTCCCCCACTCCCGCCAGGAGCTGTTCCATCTGGTCAAGGTGGAGGGGATCAAGAGCTTCGACGAGCTGCTGGCCAAGCACGGTCAGGGCTATGGCTGCGAGGTGTGCAAACCGACCGTCGGATCCATCCTCGCCTCCTGCTGGAACGAGCATGTGCTGAGCCCGCGCAACATCCCGTTGCAGGACACCAACGACATCTTCCTCGGCAACATGCAAAAAGACGGCAGCTACTCCGTCATCCCGCGCATGGCCGGTGGCGAAGTGACTCCGGAGGGGCTGCTGGCGGTGGCCGAAGTGGCCCGCGACTACAAGCTCTACACCAAGATCACAGGCGCCCAGCGCATCGGCCTGTTCGGGGCCCAGAAGGATGATCTGCCCGCCATCTGGCGCAAACTGCTGGCAGCGGGTTTCGAGACAGGTCAGGCCTACGCCAAGGCGCTGCGCATGGCCAAAACCTGCGTCGGCAGCACCTGGTGCCGCTTCGGCGTGCAGGACAGCGTCGGCCTCGGGGTCTTCCTCGAGAACCGCTACAAGGGGATTCGCACCCCGCACAAGATGAAGTTCGGCGTCTCCGGCTGTACCCGCGAGTGTGCGGAAGCGCAGGGCAAGGACGTTGGCATCATCGCCACCGATGCGGGCTGGAACCTCTATGTGGGCGGCAACGGTGGCATGAAGCCGCGCCACGCCGATCTGCTGGCGTCTGACCTCGACCGCGAGACCCTCATCAAGCTGATCGACCGCTTTATGATGCTCTACGTCACCAGCGCCGACAAACTGCAGCGTACCTCGGTCTGGCTCGGCAATCTTGAAGGGGGCGTCGACTACCTGCGCGAGGTGATCGTCGACGACAAGCTGGGGCTGGCCGACACCCTGGAGCGCGATATCCAGACCCTTATCGACAGCTACGAGTGCGAATGGTCGCGCACCCTCAACGAAGAGGAGGCACTCAAGCGATTCAGCCACTTCATCAACAGCGACAAGCGCGACCCGGACGTGCAGTTCGTCGCCGAACGCGACCAGCACAGACCCGCCACTCCGGCCGAGCGCATCCCCGTCTACCAGATCGAGGTGGAAACCAAATGATGAAACTTGCCTGCCAACTCAACGACATCCTGCCGGGCACCGGTGTCTGCGCCCTCATTGAAGGTCGCCAGATCGCCCTGTTCCGCCCGAGCGCGGCCGCCGAGGTGTTCGCCATCGACAACCGGGATCCCTTCTTCGCCGCCAACGTGCTGTCGCGGGGCCTGATCTGCGAACACGACGGCGAGCTCTGGGTGGCCAGCCCGCTCAAGAAGCAGCGCTTTCGCCTGAGCGATGGCCACTGCTTCGACTACCCTGCGATGTCGGTGCAGAGCTACCCCGTTGAAGTACGCGACCAGCAGGTCTGGGTCGCCGTCTAACACCAGACCCCACCCCGGCCCTCCCCTTCACAGGGGAGGGAGCAAAAAGCCCCTCCCCCTTGACAAGGGGGAGGCAGGGAGGGGGTTAAAAAACAGTCAGGGCTGCCCGCGGGCGGCCCTCTTGAAGGAAACAAAGATGTATACCGAAACCATCAACAAGTGCGCCGCCAACGCGGCCCGCATCAACCGCTTCGAGCGCAGCGACAAGCTCGGCTTCTGGCTCAGCTCTGCCATGGCGGGGGCCTATGTGGGCCTTGGCATCATCCTCATCTTCACCCTGGGCAACCTGGTGGACCCGAGCATCCGTCCGCTGGTGATGGGGGCCACCTTCGGCATCGCCCTGACCCTGGTCATCATCGCCGGCTCCGAGCTGTTTACCGGCCACACCATGTTCCTCACCTTCGGGGTGAAGACCGGCAAGATTTCCATGGGGGATCTGCTGCGCATCCTGCCGCAGACCTGGGCTGGCAACCTGCTCGGCTCCATCGCGGTGGCGCTCATCTACTCATACGGCGGCAGCCTGCTGCCGGATGCGGGCAGCCTGGCCCACAAGGTGGCGCTGGCCAAAACCCAGGCACCGGCACTGACCCTGTTTATGAAGGGGATCCTCTGCAACTGGCTGGTCTGCCTCGCCATCTGGATGGCGCTGCGCACCGAAGGGGCTGCCCGCTTCATCGCCATCTGGTGGTGTCTGCTGGCCTTCATCGCCTCCGGCTACGAGCACTCGGTCGCCAACATGACCCTGTTCGCCCTCTCCTGGTTTGGCGCCCACTCGGAGGCCTACACCCTGAGCGGCATCGCCCACAACCTGCTGTGGGTGACCCTGGGCAACACCGTCTCCGGCGCCCTCTTCATGGGCCTCGGCTACTGGTATGCCACCCCCAAGGCTGAGCGCCCGGTCGCTGTGAGCGAGACCGCCACCACTGCCAGCCAGACCCAAACCGCCTGATCAGGAGGCCCCATGGACTACTTGCCCATCTTTTGCCGACTCGACAACAAACCCGTGCTGCTGGTCGGCGGCGGCGAGGTAGCGGAGCGCAAGGCGCGCCTGCTGCTGGATGCCGGTGCCCAGCTCACAGTAGTAGCGCCCGAGCTCGACCCCGAGCTGGCAGAGCTGGCTGCCAACGGCAGCATCGAGTGGCTGGCCGGTGAATTCGCGCCGGCACAACTGACGGGCAAGTGGCTGGTGGTGGCCGCCACCGATCGGCGCGAGGTGAACGCCCTGGTCTACCAGAGCGCCAATCAGACGCGGATCTTTGCCAACGTGGTGGATGACCCGAAACGCTCCAGCTTCATCATGCCGTCGATCATCGACCGCTCGCCGCTGATGGTGGCCATCTCCTCCGGCGGCAAGGCACCGGTGCTGGCCCGGCTGCTGCGGGAAAAACTCGAAGCCCTGCTGCCGCAACATCTGGGCGCCGTCGCGGCCTTCGCCGGCAGCCTGCGGGAGCGGGTCAAGGCCCGCTTCGCCAGCATGGGCGAGCGGCGCCGCTTCTGGGAACGGCTGCTCGGGGCGGACCGGCTCGGGCAGGCACTGGCACGGGGCGATAGCGCCTCTGCCAATCAGCTGGCCGACAATCTGTTTGCCGACGAAAGCCACACCGCTGGCGAAGTAGTGCTGGTGGGAGCCGGCCCCGGCGATCCGGGTCTGCTCACCCTGCACGCCCTGCGCCAGATGCAGCAGGCGGACGTGGTGGTCTATGACCGGCTGGTCTCCGACGAGGTGATGGCACTGGTGCGCCGCGACGCCAAGCGCATCTTCGTCGGCAAGCAGGCGGGCAACCACTGCGTACCGCAGGAGGGGATCAACCAGCTGTTGCTGGAGGAGGCGAAGAAGGGGCAGCGGGTGGTGCGGCTGAAGGGGGGTGACCCCTTTATCTTCGGCCGTGGTGGCGAGGAGCTGGAGACGCTGGTCGGCACAGGCATCGGTTTTCAGGTGGTGCCGGGGATCACCGCTGCCAGCGGCTGCGCGGCCTACGCCGGTATTCCGCTGACCCACCGCGATCACGCCCAGAGCGTGCGTTTCGTCACCGCCCACGGCAAGGGGGGCACCCAGGATCTCGACTGGCCATTGCTGGCCAAGGACAAGCAGACACTGGTGTTCTATATGGGGCTCTCATCCTGCGCCACCATCCGCGAGCAATTGCTGGCCCACGGCAAGGCGAGCAACACCCCGGTGGCGCTCATCGAGCGCGGCACCCAGCCAAGCCAGCGGGTCATTCGCGGCACCCTGGATCGGCTCCCCGAGCTGGCGCTGGGGGTCGAGAGCCCGGCCCTCATCATGGTGGGTTCGGTGGTGACCCTGGCCGACCAGCTTGCCTGGTTCGGGCAAGGATGCACCGCCAACGCGGCCCTGGCCTCGGCCTGATCGCGGCATCCATTCCAACGCCACCCTCGGGTGGCGTTTCTTTTTCTGCATTTACTGTCATAACCTGTTGTTTTAAGTCTGGTATCCTATGGGGACTGTCCGCCGGATCACCGAATTCAGGAATTCTGCTTCATGTCCCTCCCCCCCAAGAACAGCGCCAAACAGCGTGAACACGACAGAGCCCGCATCCTCACGCTGCTGCTGGCCGATGACGCCCTCACCGAGAGCCTGCTCGACCCGCAAGGGGAGCAGGACGCAGCGCTTCGGGACCAGACCAGCGAGCTGACCCGGCTGGTCAACAGCCTGCCCGCCGCCGATATCGCCGATGCGCTGGAGTCCCTGCCGCCGGACGAGCGCCACGTGCTGTGGCAGCAGGTGGATGCAGACAAGCACGGCCAGATCCTGGTGGAAGCGTCGGAGACGGTGTGGGACAGCCTCATCAGCGGCATGAGCGACAAGGAGCTGCTGCACGCCCTGAGCACCCTCGACATCGACGACCAGATCTACCTGGGCCAGCACCTGCCCCGCAACCTGATGGGGCGGCTGCTCACCTCCATGGCGCCGGTGGACAGGGACAAGGTGCGGGAGGTGATCCGCTACGGCAAGCACACGGTCGGCGCCATGATGGACTTCGAGCTCATCACGGTGCGGCCCGACGTGACCCTGGCCACCGTCCAGCGCTATCTGCGCCTGCGCGGCAAGATCCCCGCCAACACCGACAAGCTGTTTGTCACCGATCGGCGCAACCGGCTGCAGGGGGAGCTGCCCCTCACCGCCGTGCTGCTGCACAAGCCCGAAACCCTGGTGAGCGACGCGATGGAGAAGGATCCGGTCACCTTCGATCCGGAAGACAACGACGAAGCCGCCGCCCGCACCTTCGAGCGGGACGACCTGGTCTCCGCCGCCGTGGTGGATGCCAGGGGCAAGCTGATGGGCCGGCTCACCGTCGCCGAGGTGGTGGATCTGGTCTATGAAGAGAGCGACACCGATCTGCGCCGGATGGGGGGGATCAGCGAGGAAGAAGACGTGTTCGCCCCCGTCTCCAAGGCGGTCAAGACCCGCTGGGCCTGGCTCGCCATCAACCTCTGCACCGCCTTCGTGGCGTCGCGGGTGATCGGCCTGTTCGAGCACACCATCTCCCAGCTGGTGGCGCTGGCGGCCCTGATGCCCATCGTCGCCGGGATCGGCGGCAACACCGGCAACCAGACCATCACCATGATAGTGCGGGCGCTGGCGCTGCAGCACATCCAGACAGGCAACGTCTCCTTCCTGCTGTGGCGCGAGCTGGGGGTGGCCCTGATCAACGGCCTGGTGTGGGGCGGCATCATGGGCATCGCCACCTTCCTGCTCTATCAGGATGCGGCGCTGGGGGGCGTGATGACGCTCGCCATGATCCTCAACCTGCTGGTGGCGGCCCTGATGGGGGTCATCATCCCCATGACCATGAGCCGGCTGGGGCGCGACCCGGCGGTGGGGGCCAGCGTGATGATCACCGCCATCACCGACACCGGCGGCTTCTTCATCTTCCTGGGGCTGGCGACCCTGTTCCTGCTCTAGGGCCCGAGGCTGACCGTCTGCGGCGCCTGCCATGACGCGGGGCCGCTTTCGCGCAAAAACGGCATTTCCCGCCACTGGGCAAGGAATAGTCGTTGAAATGCCAACCCCACTCCTTATACTGGATCCACCTGTTTCCAGCGGTGGATCTGACACAATGGAATACAACACTTCAGAACTGTGCGACATCTATCAGGACATGGTGGATGTGCTCGAACCCATGCTCTGCTCCTTCGGCGGCCGCGCCTCCTTCGGCGGCGTCATCACCACAGTCAAATGCTTCGAATCGAATGGCCTGATCCGTGAACTCGTCAAAGAGAACGGCGTTGGTCGGGTACTGCTGATCGATGGCGGCGGCTCCATGCGCCGTGCCCTGATCGACAGCGAGATCGCCACCACGGCGGCGGAGAACGAGTGGGAAGGGATCGTCTGTTACGGCTGCGTGCGCGAGGTCGACATTCTGGAAGATCTGGATATCGGCATTCAGGCGCTGGCGGCCATTCCGGTGGGTGCCGACAGCAAGGACGTAGGCGAGACCGATCTGCCGGTCAACTTCGGCGGTGTCACCTTCCTGCCGGACGACCATCTCTACGCCGATACCACAGGGGTGATCCTCTCCCCCGATGCGCTCGACATCGAGTAAGCAGAGCAGAGTGAAAATGGGAGCCAAGGCTCCCATTTTTTATGCCCGCGTGCTGCCGGACGCGGACAAAAAAAGAGGGCCAGTAAAAACTGGCCCCTTAACTGGAAGCAATGTGAGCAATGTCGTGCCTTCACAAGAAGTCCATCACGTTGGAACGAATGAAGTCTTTCCCGGAAAACAAGGTAACAATAATCATTCTCATTTAACTAAGCAACCCTTATTTGCCATAAATGCAAAAAAATTGACCACCCCGAGGGGTGGTCAATGTCGTCAGGCTTGCCGTGTGGCCGTTTGCAGGCCGCTCAAACCGGCCTCGCCCACCAGCTTGCGGCTGAGATAACGCAGCAGCACGCCGTAGAGCGGCACAAACAATCCCAGGCTTATCAGCAGCTTGAACACGTAGTCCACGGTTGCGATCTCGACCCAGTGCTCGGACATGAAGGGATCCGTGCTGCGCCAGAAGGCGATGGTGAAGAAGGTGATGGTATCCACCAGATTGCCGAACAGGGTGGAGGCCGCCGGTGCCACCCACCAGGCTTTCAGCAGCCGCAGCCGGTTGAATACCACCACATCCATGAACTGGCCCACCAGATAGGCCATAAAGCTGGCCAGGGCGATACGTGCCACGAACAGGTTGAACTCGGCCAGATTGCCAACGCCCTGGAAGCTGCCCTCAAAGAACAGTACCGACAGCGCATAGGAGATGGCCAGCGCCGGCAACATCACGGTCTGGATGATCTTGCGCGCCAGACCGGCACCGAAGATCCGCACCGTCAGATCGGTGGCCAGAAAGATGAACGGGAAGCTGAAGGCGCCCCAGGTGGTATGGAAGCCGAAAATGGTGATCGGCAGCTGCACTAGGTAGTTGCTGCTGGCAATGATCAGGATGTGGAACAACGAGAGGCGCACCAGCGCCGTCTGGTGCTGAGCAGGGGTCAGATTCATATTGTGACCTTTTTGGTTAATGGGGTTAGGGAACCCATACCGCCACCATTGGCGATAATTGAGGGGCGAGATTATACGCCCCCAAATTGATAGTTCAATCTTTATACGGTGGGTTGAGGCTGCGGCGCCTGCTCAGCCCTGATGCTGGCGGGCCAGCCAGAGCAACACCTCGGCATCGGCAAGCTGCTCCGCCGCCAGCCAGCAGCCGCTGTAGTGTTCGTACTCGAGCCGAAAGCGGCTCCCCTCGAATTCCAGCAGCCAGCTGTGACGATCGGCGCCACACTCACGCTCGAGCGCCACCAGCTCCCACCCCTGCAACAGGGCATCGGCCAGGGTTGGAAAACTGTCCCAGTCGAGCGCGGGGTGCTCCAGCGTCACCACCCCGGCCTCCCTGTTTATCTGCGTGATACGCCAGTTCATCGGCTGCTCCTCAACTGCTGCAAGAGAGCTCGCCACCGCAATACCATGCGGGGGACGGAGTGGCGAGATCCTCGTACTCGGGTTGTTCATCATAGGGATGCTGCAGGGCCGCAAACAACCGCTCGAACGGCGCCATGTCTCCTCGCTCGGCAGCCTCGATCACCCGCTGGGCCAGCGCGTTGCGCAGCACATACTTGGGATTGACCGCATCCATCTGCCCCTTGCGTACAGCATCCTCGCTCCCCTCTCGGGCGAGGCGCGCCCGATAGGCCTCAAGCCACCCTTGCCAGGCGGCAGGCTCCGGCAGCAGAGCCAGCAGGCTGGCGGGCCAGTCGCCCTGAGCGGTCAGCGCCCCCAGCCGACGCAGGAACAGGTGGTAATCCACCCCGTGTGCCGCCAGCAGCCTGAACAGCTCGCGAAACAGCGCCGGATCGTCGTCTTCCCACACCGCCAGCCCCAGCTTGGCGCGCATCAGCTCGGAGTAGTGCAGCATCAGCTGGTGCTCGTACTGAGCCAGGGCCGCAGCCAGCGCGTCGCCGTCGACGTAGCCGGCCAGCGCCTGGGCCAACTTCTGCAGGTTCCAGTAGCCGACTGCCGGCTGCTGATCCAGCGCATAACGACCGCCCGGATCCGAGTGATTGCAGACAAAGTCCGGCACATAGGCATCGATGAAGCCGTAGGGGCCGTAATCCAGGGTCAGCCCGAGCAGCGACATGTTGTCGGTGTTCATCACCCCGTGGCAGAAACCTGCCGCCTGCCACTTGGCGATGAGCCGCGCGGTGCGGCGCACCACCTCGGCAAACAGCTCGGCCCCGTTCGCAAGCTCCTGGAAATGATGACGCAGCGCATAGTCGATAAGGGCCGGGATCTTCTCCCCCTGCCCACTCCAGGCGAAATACTCGACATGGCCGAAGCGCAGATGACTCGGGGCAGTGCGCAGCACGGTCGCGCCTGTCTCCACCTGTTCGCGGTAAACCGGCTCCTGACTGCCCACCAGCACCAGTGCCCGGGTGGTGGGGATGCCGAGGGCATGCAGCGCCTCGGAGGCGAGATACTCGCGAATGCTGGAACGCAGCACGGCACGGCCATCGCCGAAGCGGGAGAAGGGGGTCTTGCCCGCCCCTTTCAGGTGCAGGTCCCAGCGGCTGTCATCCGGCGCCAGCAGCTCCCCCAGCAACAGGGCACGGCCATCACCGAGACGCGGGCTGTAGCCGCCGAACTGATGGCCCGCATAGACCTGAGCCACCGGCTGCATGCCGGGCAAAGGCTGGCCATAACCACAGCAGGCCAGCCAGTCGGCCTCGCTCACCGCCCCCAGCCCCAGCTCGCCGAGCAGCGCACGGTTGAGGTGCAGCAGGCTGGGGGCATGCAGTGGTTGGGGGGCGACGGGCTCACAGGCCCAGGGCAGTTCGGTGGCAAAAGTGTTGATCAGCTTCATGGTGGTGCGGTTCGTCCCTGCGTATGCTCGTGTCACTCTTTATACCGCCGTCGGCCAGCAGTGGCTAACGGGCGATGCGCTATTTCATTTCAAGGAGAAGAAGATGCAAAGATGGTTGGGCGCCCTGCCCCCGTTGCTGTTGTTGTGGGGGCCGGCCCAGGCGGCCGATGTCGAGGCTGGCAAGGCCAAGGCCGCCGTATGCGCCGCCTGTCATGGGGCCGAAGGCAGGGCCCTTGTCCCCAACTATCCCCATCTGGCGGGACAAAACACCGCCTATCTGGTGAAACAGCTGAAGGCTTTCAAGGATGGCAGCCGCAAGGAACCTTTGATGGTGCCCTTCATGGCGCCGCTCACCGATGCGGACATGGAGAACCTGGCAGCCTATTACGCCAGCTTGAAATAATTCATGGCGTCCGACCAACGGGCGCCACTCCCCTGATGTGCCGCACGGGCCTGAGTGCCGCGGCCGATGACGCTTCGCGAATCTCCCCTACCGGCGGCAGTAGTCGATGATCAAGTCCATAAAGGCTTCCCCGAAACGCTCCAGCTTGCGGTGACCGACACCGTTGATCGCCAGCATCTCGTCTTCCGTCATCGGCATGAATCGCCGCTGACCCCATCTCCACCAGGGTCGATCCTACCGACGGCAGTAGTCGATGATCAGGTCCATAAAGGCTTCGCCGAAGCGCTCCAGCTTGCGGTGACCGACACCGTTGATCGCCAGCATCTCGTCTTCCGTCATCGGCATGAGCTGCGCCATCTCCACCAGAGTGGCGTCGTTGAACACCACGTAGGGTGGCACCTCTTCATCCTCGGCGATCTGCTTGCGCAGTGCCCGTAGCTCCTTGAACAGCCGCTTGTCGTAGTTGGCGTTGTCGAGCAGGCCGTTGCGCTTCTCCTTGCGACTGGAGATGGGCTGCAGGCGGGGTACCGCCAATTCCAGCTTCACCTCGCCGCGCAGCACGGGGCGGGCCGCCTCGGTCAGCTGCAACACCAGGTTGCGGGTGATGTTCTGGGTCAGCAGGCCTTTGTGGATCAGCTGGCGGATGACGCTCATCCAGTACTCGTGGCTCTGATCCTTGCCGATGCCGTAAGTCGAGAGCTTATCGTGGCCGTGATCCTTGATGCGCTGATTGAGCGAACCTCGCAGCACCTCCACCACATAGCCCACCCCGAAATTCTGCCCCACCCGCCAGACGCAGGAGAGTGCCTTCTGGGCGTCTTCGGTGCCGTCATAGCTCTGGGGCGGATCGAGGCAGATGTCGCAGTTGCCGCACGGCTTGTCGTTGTATTCGCCGAAGTAGTTGAGCAGCACCTGACGGCGACAGGTCTGCGCCTCGGCGAAGGCCGCCATCACGTTGAGCTTGTACTGCTCCACCTGCAACTGCTGGGGGTTTTCGATGTTGTCGAGCAGCCGGCGCACCCGCCCGATGTCGGCGGGATCGTAGAGCAACAGCGCCTCGGCGGGGGTGCCGTCGCGGCCGGCACGGCCGGTCTCCTGATAGTAGGACTCGATGTTCTTCGGGATGTCGTAGTGCACCACGAAGCGCACGTTGGGCTTGTCGATGCCCATGCCGAACGCCACCGTCGCCACCACTATCTCGATATCATCCTTGAGGAAGGCCTCCTGGGTCTGCTGGCGCAGCTCGAGGGGCAGACCGGCGTGATAGGGGGCCGCCTTGCAGCCGTGACGGGAGAGCCGCTCGGCCACCTCCTCCACCCGGTTGCGGCTGGAGCAGTAGACGATGCCGCAGTTGCCCTTCTGGCTCTGCACGTAGCGCAGCAGCTGCTCCGCCGCCTTGAACTTCTCCACCAGGCTGTAGCGGATATTGGGTCGGTCGAAGCTGGCAGTGTGGATAAAGGGATCGTTCAATTCCAGCCGGTGCAGCATGTCGCTGCGGGTCGCCTCGTCGGCGGTGGCGGTCAGTGCCACCACGGGCACCTGGGGGAACCACTGCTTGAGCCGGCCCAGCGCCGCATACTCCGGCCGAAAATCGTGCCCCCACTGGGAGACGCAGTGCGCCTCGTCGATGGCAAACAGGCCGAGGGGCAGCTCCGCCAGCCGGTCCATGAATTCGTGTTGCAGCAGGCGTTCGGGGGAGACGTAGACGATTTTTATCTCGCCGCGCCGCATGGCGGCAAAGTTCTGGATCATCTCCTCCCGGCTCAGGGCCGAGTTGATGTAGACCGCCGCCACCCCGTTGGCACGCAGGCTGTCCACCTGATCCTTCATCAACGAAATGAGGGGAGAGACCACCACCCCGAGCCCGGGTCGCAGCAGCGCCGGGATCTGGTAGCAGAGCGACTTGCCGCCGCCGGTGGGTTTGAGCACCAGCGCATCGCGCCCCGCCACGATCTGCTCGATGATCTCGAGCTGACCCGGCCGAAACTGCTGATAGCCAAACACCGCCTGCAACAGGGCAAGGGGGTTCTCTGGCTGAGGGTCAGGCAGGGTTTCGGCAATGACGGTCATGGGCTCTCCTTTGGGGTCGCCATTCTAAAGCAGCCGCCGCCCACAATAAACCTGCCATTGCGACTGTTAAGGAAGTGTTGCAGACTGGCTGGAGTTTTTACTCGGCTATGCCGACAGGGATTGGACTCAAGGAATGAAACAGATGCTCAAGAAGATGGCGCTCAGTGGCATTGCCAACCTGTTCGCCGAGAGGATGCCCTTCAACAAGCTGATCGGCATGCAGGTGACCCACTACGACTTCGACAAGGTGGAGCTTCGCATCAAGATGGAGGAGAAGCTGATCGGCAACCCCTTCCACAACATCCTGCACGGCGGCGTCACCGCCAGCCTGCTCGATGTGGCCGGCGGCATGATAGTCGCAGCCTCCTGTATCGACGAGCTGGAGGACTTCTCCCCCAGCTATCTCAAGGAGCGCTTCTCGCGGCTTGGCACCATCGATCTGCGGGTGGACTATCTTCGTCCCGGTCGCGGCAACGAGTTCATCGCCACCGCCCACATCATCCGGGCAGGCAGCAAGGTCGCAGTCGCCCGCATGGAGCTGCACAACGAAGAGGGCACTCACATCGCCTTCGGCACGGGGACCTACCTCGTCGGCTAATGGTTTTTATTGCATAAAAAGTGCGCTTCTAAGCTGATTTTAATCATTAGAATTCTCACCCCCTCTTCCGCTCAGGGTCCATACTGAAAGTCGGGATTCTGTGCAGAGGGAGGATTGCAGACGATGAGCGCGATACTGGCTACCCAACCATCCAGAGCCTTGCTGACACGACTTGAGGCCATGCGCGAAGAAGTGCAGACCCCAGAGTGCCGTCACTGGTTGGAACAGGAGCTGGAGGGGTATTCTCTCTGTTCACCCCTGCCTTGGTATCGCATCATTACCTGTCGGCAACGCGGTCACTTCCTGAATCTGAAGACGGGAAAATATCTGACTTGCCATATCGGCAGCCAAACGCTAAGCCAACGCGACCTGGCCCAAGTTCAGTTCATCTATGCCCGTGAACCCGCCGCCCACTATTTACTGCGTCACGATTCCCATATCGAGCCCTGGCCGGAATCGCTGCTGGAAGCGTATCGAGAGCAGCTGATCCCTGGTCATCTCTGCCTGCAAGCCTGGCATGAGCCCGTGTCTTCGCTGCGTTCACAACTGATGGAGGGAATAGCACATTTCATTAGTGAGTACCCCAAGCATGCGGCCCTGCAAACCCAACACGGTTTCAAGGCATTGCGGCATCAACACTGGCATATCTGAATGAGCGCCTGGGGCGCAAGGAGGGCACCATCGACAAGACCCATAACGAGATTGTCACAATCTAGAGTGCCGGAGTCAGGATCAGACTCCACCAGTGGGGCCACCGAGCGGTGGCCCTTTTAGTTGGGCAAATGAGGGAAATCGGAGCAGGAGAAGCAATCGACAATGGAAATGTCAGCTTTGCTTCAACAGACCAAATGCGAAAAGGCCGCTCATTGAGCGGCCTTTTCAAATGTGGTCGGTGTGAGAGGATTCGAACCTCCGACCCCTTCGTCCCGAACGAAGTGCGCTACCAAGCTGCGCTACACACCGATGTCTGCGGGGCGAGAATTTACCGAAAGCCCCGACCCGACACAAGCCTTTTTTTGCATTCACTCTAAAAAAATGGCTTTACGCTCAATAATTCAGCGAGTCGCAGAAAAAATCGCCCACAAGGTATCTTTCCGCCTGCCTTCAGCCCTGTCGAGGCAACCTGAACTCGGTCGGCCCCAGCAAACGCCGGCTCCAATCCGCCACCACTCCATGTTCCAGCCAATGAGCCGCATGCTGGCGCCAGTTGGGAGAGAGCGCCGGGTTCTCCAGCAGCAGTTGCAGGTCTTCCTCGTTGCGGACCTGGTTGAACAGGATGTCGGCGGTGCGCTTCACCGTCAGCTCAGGGTAGGGTCTGTCCACCAGTGTCAGCTCCCCCTGCGGATCCACCCTTCCCTCTTCCAGCACCCGCAGCAGCCAGCCACAGCGGCCACTCAGCTGCATCACCTGGGAGAGCTGGCCATAGCCAAAGCGCTGGTTGAGCTTGAAACAGGGGGATCTGGGCTGGCTTATCTGGATCAGCGCCTCCCTAAGTCGATAGACATCGCCGATGCAGGCCTGCGCCTCCGTCAGCCCCGAACCAGAGAGATTCTCGCCAAAGGCGGCAGGCTGCCAGGGTGTGCGTGGTACAGGCAGTCCCAGCGCGGTTTGCCAGGTTTTCCACCAGGCGTAGTGCTCCGCAGGGTAATGGTGCAGGGCTCGATCCGGGCCGCCATGATGGCGTCTGTCGCTCTGCTCATCCCCGCGAAGGCCGAGGAAATCGCACCACAGAGGGGCGTCGGCAGGCTGCTTGTGGATGGCACTGATGAGGCCGGGGGCCTGCTCTGAGTTCAGTTCGGCGCTCTGGCCGATGAAGAGGGAGATCCGCATTCCATTCTCCTGACGGATGGGGGAATGCGGATCTTATCACGGGGCAGGTCAGGCAACTGCCTGCATCTGGGTGGTCATGGCGATCTCGGCGCGACGGCGTTTCTCCGCCCGGGCCATCAGATACCAGCTACCGAAGGTGAACAGGGATACCGACAGCAGGATCAGACTCGCGATGGCGTTGATCTCGGGCTTCACGCCGAGGCGCACCGCCGAGAACACTTCCATCGGCAGGGTGGTCGAACCCGGGCCGGAGACGAAGCTCGCCAGCACCAGGTCATCCAGCGACAGGGCAAACGACATCATGCCACCCGCCGCCAGCGACGGGGCGATCATCGGGATGGTGATCAGGAAGAACACCTTCCACGGCTTGGCACCCAGGTCCATGGCCGCCTCCTCAATGGAGAGATCCAGCTCCCGCAGCCGCGCCGACACCACGATCGCCACATAGGCGGTACAGAAGGTGGTATGTGCTATCCAGATGGTCAGCATGCCCCGCTCCGCGGGCCAACCCACCAGCTGGGCCATGGCCACGAACAGCAGCAGCAGGGAGAGACCGGTGATCACCTCGGGCATCACCAGCGGCGCCGTCACCATGCCGCCGAACAGGGTCCGGCCACGGAAGTGAGGGATCCGGGTCAGCACGAAGGCCGCCACCGTCCCCAGCGCCACCGCCGCGATGGCAGTGTAGAAGGCGATCTCCAGGGAGCGGAACACGGACCCGATCAACTGTTTGTTGTCGAGCAGGCCGAAGTACCACTTGAGCGACCAGCCTCCCCACACCGTCACCAGCTTGGAGGCGTTGAAGGAGTAGATGACCATGATGATCATGGGCAGGTAGATGAACAGCAGCCCCAGCCACAGCATCAGCTTGGCAAAACCGAAACGTCTCATGCCTTGCCCTCCAGCTCTTTGGCCTGGTTGCGGTTGAACAGGATGATGGGAATGATCAGCACCGCCAGCATCACCACCGCCAGGGCGGAGGCCACCGGCCAGTCACGGTTGTTGAAGAACTCCTGCCACAACACCTTGCCGATCATCAGGGTCTCCGGACCACCCAGCATCTCGGGGATGACGAACTCGCCCACCACCGGGATGAAGACCAGCATGCAACCGGCGATGATGCCGTTCTTGGAGAGTGGCACCGTGATCTGCCAGAACCGGGTCAGGTTGCGGGCACCCAGATCGGAGGCCGCCTCCAGCAGGCTCTGGTCGTGCTTGACCAGGTTGGCGTAGAGCGGCAGCACCATGAACGGCAGGTAGGAGTAAACGATGCCGATATAGACCGCCAGGTTGGTATTGAGGATCTGCAGCGGTTCGTCGATCACCCCGATGCCCAGCAGGACGCTGTTGAGCAGGCCGTTGTTGCTGAGGATCCCCATCCAGGCGTAGACCCGGATCAGGATCGCCGTCCAGGTCGGCATCATGATGAGCAGCAGCAGAACGGTCTGGGTCTCCTTGTTGGCCCGCGAAATGGCGTAAGCCATGGGATAACCGATCGACAGGCAGAGCAGGGTGCTGACCAGGGCTATCTTGAGGGACCCCAGATAAGCCGCGATGTAGAGCTCATCCTCCTGCAGCAGCAGGTAGTTGCCCAGGTTGAGCAGTATGGTGAGCTGATTGTCTGCCCAGCTCACCACGTCCGTGTAGGGCGGGATGGCCACGTCCGCTTCGGCGAAGCTGATCTTCACGACGATGATGAAGGGCAGCAGGAAGAAGAGGAACAGCCAGAAGAAGGGGATGCCGATGACCAGCTGCCGCCCTCCCACCTGTTTGAGTCGTCTCAATGCCTTCATGATTGCAGCACCACGCCGCTGTCATCTTCCCAGTAGAGGAACACCTGGTCATCCCAGGTCGGCCGTTTGCCGTGGCGTTCGGCATTGGCGATGAAAGCCTGAACGATTTTGCCCGAGGGCAACTGGATGTGATACACGGAATGGCCGCCCAGATAGGCGATGTCATAAACCTCGCCCTTGGTCCAGTTGAAGTCCGGATGCTCGATCTCTTCCGGCTTTTGCAGGCTCATTAGCAGTTTTTCCGGACGCAGGGCATAGGTGACCTTCTTGTTCTCCGCCCGAGAGCTGATGCCGTGACCCACATAGATGGGCTGCTCCAGATCCGCACAGGCGATGATGGCGTGGTCCTGCTCATCCTCCACCAGCAGACCGTCAAACAGGTTGACGTTGCCGATGAACTCGCACACCAGCCGGCTGGCCGGGGTTTCGTAGATGTCCATCGGGCTGCCGATCTGCTCGATGCAACCGAGGTGCATGATGGCGATCCGCTCGGCCATGGTCATGGCTTCTTCCTGATCGTGGGTCACCATGACGCAGGTCACGCCGACCCGCTCGATAATCTCGACCAGCTCGAGCTGCATGGTGGAGCGCAGCTTCTTGTCCAGCGCCCCCATGGGCTCGTCCAGCAGCAGCAGCTTGGGACGCTTGGCCAGGGAACGGGCCAGGGCCACCCGCTGACGCTGACCACCGGAGAGCTGGTGCGGTTTGCGGCGGGCGTACTGGGTCATCTGCACCAGCTTGAGCATCTCTTCCACCCGGGCATCGATCTCCGCCTTGGGCAGGCCATCCTGCTTGAGGCCGAAGGCGATGTTCTGGGCCACCGTCATGTGGGGGAACAGGGCGTAGGACTGGAACATCATGTTGATGGGGCGTTCATAGGGCGGCATGTCGGTAATGTCGACGCCGTCGAGGAACAGCCGTCCTTCCGTGGGTCGCTCGAACCCGGCCAGCATCCGCAGCAAGGTGGACTTGCCGGAGCCGGACCCACCCAGCAGGGCGAAGATCTCGCCCTTGTGGATGTTGAGAGACACGTTGTCGACCGCCAGCGTTTCGTCGAACTGCTTGCTTACCCTGTCTATTTTGACCAGCACTTCTTTACGCTGCTGGCTGCCCTCGAGGGCTTTCTTGTAGGCACTGGAGGCTATCGCCATTACCAAACTCCCAAAGGTGATTCCGGCCTGGGCCGATCCATCAATACAATCTGGCGCCCCGGGATGGGCGCCAAGGTTAGGTTCCGGATTTGATCTTGGTCCAACTCCGGGTGATCAGGCGCTGCACCGAACGGGGATGTGCTTCCTGCACATACAGACGCTCAAGCACCGCCTGGGGGGGATAGACAGACTCATCCTCGCGAACGGCCTTGTCCATGAACTCTCCCGCCTTGATGTTCGGGTTCGCGTAACCCACATAGTCGCTCACCTTGGCGATGACCTGCGGTTCGAGAATGTAGTTGATCAGGGCGTGAGCCTCTTTCACGTTGGTGGCATCGGCCGGGATCGCCATCATGTCGAACCAAAGATTGCCACCCTCCTTGGGGATGCTGTAGGCAATCTTGATCCCCTTGCCCGCCTCCTCGGCCCGGGACGCCGCCTGCAGGATGTCGCCGGAGAAACCCGCCGCCACGCAGATGTTGCCGTTGGCGAGGTCACCGATGTATTTGGAGGAGTGGAAGTAGGCCACATAGGGGCGCACCTTGAGCAGCTGCTCTTCGGCCCGCTTGATGTCCGCCGGCTCATGGCTGTTGGGGTTAAGCCCCAGGTAGTTGAGGGCAGCCGGGATCATCTCGTCCGCCGAATCGAGGAAGGCTACGCCGCACTGGGAGAGCTTCTTCATGTTTTCCGGCTCGAAAATGGTCGCCCAGGAGTCAATCTTGTCGACACCCAGCACTTCCTTGATTTTCTCGACGTTGTAACCGATGCCGTTGGTGCCCCAGAGGTAGGGCACGGCGTACTGATGGCCCGGATCCACCTTCTCGAGCTGCTTGAGCAGCAAGGGGTCCAGGTTGCTCAGGTTTGGCAGCAGGGTGAGGTCCAGCTTCTGGAAGGCCCCCGCCTTGATCTGCTTGGCCAGGAAATTGTTGGAGGGCACGACCAGATCGTAGCCGGTGCGTCCGGTCAGCAGCTTGCCTTCCAGCGTCTCGTTGGAGTCAAACACGTCGTAGACGGTCTTGATCCCGGTCTTCTGCTGAAAGTCACTGAGGGTGGTCTCGCCGATATAATCGGACCAGTTGTAAAAATGAACCACAGGGGCTGCCTGGGTCAGATTTGCAAACCCCAGGGTCAGGGCCAGCGTTGCCATCTTGGTCATGTGCACTTATCAGTCCTCATTTGTGTGATTTTGCCAGTCGCGCATCCATACGCGCCGTCCAACCTGTCGGGTGGTCACCACCCTCCCGGCCGAACTGCGGACCGGGAGGGGTACTCGTCACTCTTACTTGCCTGACTTGATCTTGGTCCAGCTGCGGGTCATCAGACGCTGCACCTTGGCCGGCAGATCCGGGAAGGTGTAGATCTTCTTGAGGGTATCCGGCGTCGGGTAGATACCCGGGTCGGTACGGATCGCCTCGTCCACCAGCGGCGTGGCAGCCTTGTTGCCGTTCGGGAACTGCACCACGTTGGTGATGTTCGCGATCACGTCCGGCTTCATCAGGTAATTGATGAAGGTGTGGGCCGCCTCGACGTTCTTGGCATCCGCCGGGATGGCGATCATGTCGAAGAAGCTGCCTGCCCCCTCTTTCGGAATGGTGTAAGTCAGGCTGACACCGTTCTTGGCCTCGGCGGCACGCGCCTTGGACTGCTGCAGGTCACCGGAGTAACCGACCGCCACGCACAGGTTGCCGTTGGCCAGATCCGAAATGTACTTGGAGGAGTGGAAATAGGCGGTATAGGGACGGATGGAGAGGAACAGCTCCTCTGCCTTCTTCAGCTCATCCGGCTTCTGGCTGTCCGGCTTGAAGCCCAGGTATTGCAGGGCGGCCGGCAGCATTTCGGTCGGCGAGTCGAGGAAGGAGACACCGCACTCCTTCAGCTTGGCCA
Source organism: Aeromonas sp. FDAARGOS 1418 (assembly GCF_019048585.1). Classification (NCBI taxonomy): domain Bacteria; kingdom Pseudomonadati; phylum Pseudomonadota; class Gammaproteobacteria; order Aeromonadales; family Aeromonadaceae; genus Aeromonas; species Aeromonas sp. FDAARGOS 1418. The sequence continues at coordinate 614,195 of NZ_CP077387.1, forward strand.
TGTTCTCCGGCTTGAACACCAGATCCCAGGAGTCCACCGGGGCATCGGCCCCCAGCACGGCCTTCACCTTCTCGGCGTTGTAGGCATAGCCGATGGTGCCCCACAGGTAAGGGATGGAGTACTGGTTGCCCGGATCGCTCGGTTCGAGCGCCTTGAGCAGGTCGACGTCCAGGTTCTGCCAGTTGGAGAGTTTGGACTTGTCCAGCTTCTGGAAGACACCTGCCTTGATCTGCTTGGCCAGGAAGGGGTTGGACGGTACGACGATGTCATAGCCCGACTTGCCTGCCAGCAACTTGGCTTCCAGCACTTCGTTGCTGTCGAACACGTCGTAGACCACCTTGATGCCCGTCTCCTTCTGGAAGTTTTCCAGCGTATCCGGCGCGATATAGTCGCTCCAGTTGTAGACGTGCAGCACCTTCTCGTCGGCCATCGCCCCGGTACTCATCATGACCAGCGCCACGGAAGCAGCCATCATTCCCTTTTTAAAAGACATAGTCCTTGTCTCCTAAGCAAATTGTATGCGTAAGCCAACCTGCCCGGTTCCCGCCTATTCCCGCAGCTTTGCAGCCGTCAGGTCCAGACTGAGCCTGGCCAGTTTGACCAATTCATCCACCTGTTCCTCGGTGATCACCAAGGGGGGCGATATGATCATGGTATCGCCGACAGCCCTCATCACCAAGCCATTGTTAAAACAGAACTCCCGACAGGTCATCCCGGCATGGAGCTCGGCCGGGAAGCGACGTTTCGTCTGCTTGTCCTGCACTATTTCCAGCGCGGCGACCAGGCCTTTTCCACGGGTTTCCCCCACCAGCGGATGGTCCGCCAGCTCAGCCCAGCGGCGCTGCAAATAGGGGCCGATACTATCATGAACTCGCTTAACTATGCTCTCCCTTTGCATAAGCTGGATGTTGGCAATGGCCACGGCGCAGGCGACAGGATGGCCGGAATAGGTGAAGCCATGGTTGAACTCCCCCCCCTCTTCCACCAGCACCCTGGCTACCCTGTCCCCCACCATCACGGCGCCCATCGGCAGATAGCCGGAGGTAATGCCCTTGGCCAGGCACATGAGATCGGGTTTGATGCCAAAACCTTCACTGGCAAACCAGTGGCCGGTGCGGCCAAAGCCGCAGATCACCTCGTCGGCGATGAGCAGGATGCCGTACTGGTCGCAGATGCGCTGGATCTCGGGCCAGTAGCTCTCGGGCGGAATGATGACCCCCCCCGCACCCTGGATAGGCTCGCCGATGAAGGCGGCTACCTTGTCCACCCCCAGTGCCAGGATCTTCTCTTCCAGCTGGCGGGCCCGGGCCAGACCGAACTCGTGGGCGCTCATGCCCTCTCCCTCACCGAAGTGATAGGGCTGGTCGATGTGTACTATGCCGGGAATGGGCAAGCCGCCCTGGGCGTGCATCCCCTTCATGCCCCCCAGACTGGCCCCCGCCACGGTGGAGCCGTGATAGGCATTGTGGCGGCTGATGATCACCTGCTTGTCAGGTTGTCCCTTGCTGGCCCAGTAGTGGCGCACCATGCGCAGCACGGTGTCGTTGCACTCGGAACCCGAGCCGGTGAAGAAGACGTGGTTGAGGTGGGAAGGGGTGATCTCGGCCAGCAGGGTAGCCAGCTCGGCAGCAGGGGGGTGGCTGGTCTGGAAGAAGAGGTTGTAGTAGGGCAGTTGCTGCATCTGGCGAGTGGCGGCATCCACCAGCTCCTGACGGCCGTAGCCCATGTTGACGCACCACAGACCCGCCATCCCGTCCAGAATGCGCTTGCCTTCGGAGTCTTCCAGATAGACGCCTTCGGCCTTGGTGATGATGCGACTGCCCTTCTTGTTCAGGGCCTGAAAATCGGTAAACGGATGCAGATGATGGCTGGCTTCCAGTTGCTGCCACTCACGGGTGGTGTGCTGCATTGCTTGCTCCTCGGTTCCTTCGATTCGGCGAATCTTGTCGCCATTCATGAGGGCTCGGGTGGCCTGCCCGGTCACTGCCATTCACGGGGCTGGCACTCTCTTGCCTGCTCGATGCCTTTCCATGGGGCGAACATCGTCGCCAGTTGATTGCAGGTGACCCCCTCTCCATTGCGGGAGCGGGCCTCACCTTTACTCGGTGCCTTCCGGGTCGCGGGCACCGCCGCGAGACGGGCCTTCGGCCCCTTGCTTGCGATATGACGGGGAGAGGCCTCGCCTCCCCCGGGGACAGATCAGACGTTCAGCAGCAGGAATTCCCGTTCCCAGCGGCTGATCACGCCGAAATAGGTCTCGTACTCCTTGCGTTTGACGGCCACAAAGGCGCGGATGAAGCGCTCCCCCAGCATGTCCTTGATGGGTTCACACTGCTCCAGGTGGCTCAGCGATTCCTCCAGCGAGCGGGGCAGGCTGTAGGGCAGGTCATAGGCACTCGCCTTCATCTCCTGCATGGGTTCGAGCTTCTCCAGCATGCCGAGGTAGCCGCAGGCCAGGGTGGCGGCCAGGGCCAGATACGGGTTGGCATCGGCCCCGGCGAAGCGGTTCTCGACCCGACGTGCGCTCGGTTCGGAGAAGGGTACCCGCAGGCCGCAGGTGCGGTTTTCCACACCCCACTGCACGTTGCGCGGCGCACTCTCGCCAAAGGTGAGGCGGCGGTAGGAGTTGACGTTCGGCGCCAGCAGGGCGGTCACTGCCGGGGTGTATTTCTGCAGGCCGGCGATGAAATGCATGAACAGATCGGAGTTGCCCCCTTCGCTGGTACCAAACAGGTTGTTGCCATCCATGTCTTCCAGGCTCTGGTGGATGTGCATGGCGGAACCCGGTTCGTTGCTCATGGGCTTGGCCATGAAGGTGGCATAGATGCCGTGGCGATGGGCGGCCTCGCGCATGGTGCGCTTGAACAGAAACACTTGGTCGGCGAGATCGATGGCATCCCCGTGCAGGAAGTTGATCTCCATCTGGGCGGCACCGGATTCGTGGATCAGGGTGTCCACCTCCAGCTCCTGGGCCTCGCAGTAGTCGTACATGTCCTCGAAGATGGGGTCGAATTCGTTCACCGCATCGATGCTGAACGACTGGCGGGCCGTTTCCGGGCGGCCGTTGCGGCCCACCGGCGGTACCAGCGGATAGTCGGGATCTTCGTTGCGGGTCACCAGGTAGAACTCCAGCTCCGGCGCCACCACCGGCTTCCAGCCCTGCTTCTCGTAGAATGACAGAACCCGGCGCAGCACGGAGCGGGGAGCGATGTCGATGAGCTTGCCGTTGACGTCAAAGCAGTCGTGGATCACCTGGGCGGTGGGCTCCAGCGCCCAGGGTACGAAACGAATGGTGTTGGGATCGGGATAGAGCTGCATGTCCCGCTCCAGCGGGTCTATCATGCTGTCGTCATCCGGGTACTCGCCGGTCACCGTCTGGGTGAAGATGACCTCGGGCAGCCGCATGCCCCCCTCGCGCAGAAACTTGTTGGCTGGAATGATCTTGCCTCGGGCATTGCCGGTGAAATCCGGAAACAGGCACTCCACTTCCGTGATGCGATTGCTCTCCATCCAGCCCTTGATACTGTCCATGTTAAACCCCGACTTTACGGTTGCCATTGTCAAGGGTGTCTAATATAAGGAACACCCTTGTTAAGAAAATGTAATCGACCACACCATAAAAGCCCGTGATAAAGGCCTTTGTCAAGCAGCGGTGTTTAAAAAACTATAAACAACGGCCTGTATAATGACCAGCGCGGCACCAAATACTAAACACTTTGTGTCACGATCAGCCCACTGCAAGCTCGATGCCAACGGCGGCGGGATCTCGTTCGATACTCAGTCAGACCCTGTCGGAGAAGGCCCATTTCTTTGCAAGGGCGCACACTCCTTATCCAATTTCCTTTGCATGTCTGCGTTTTTTTGGTACAAGGCCCGCCCTGATTTGCACTCTCCTGCATGGATTTGGTGCAAAACGGGATACAAGGGCTTGGTCTGACGACAGACAGCCCCCATCAATGGGTAACATTGGGAAACTGACTGGTAGCAAACCGTATGTGTGATTTCATGACAGAAGACCAACTGACCTTCTACAAAGGCCAGATCGAGCGACAAATCCTTGAGCTCGAAGAACGTCTCAACTCCCAGGCCAGCCAGGCTATCGCCACCGATACCAACGAGATGGCGGATGAAATTGACCGTGCCAGTGTCGAGGAGGCCCGTCGCCTGGAGCTGAACCGCATCGAGCACGACAAGTTGCACCTGCGCAAGCTGAAAGGGGCGTTGAAGCGCATCAATGAAGGGGATTTCGGCTATTGCGAATCCTGTGGCGACGAGATCTCTCTCAAGCGGCTGCAGGCCCGTCCCGAGTCCCGCTTCTGTGTTGAATGCCAGAGCACCAAGGAATTCAACGACACTCACGTGTTCCGTCGCGTCGCCTGATGCGGCGATGCCCGGCCTCGGTACGAGCCGGGCACAGGGCAGGCCATGCCCGAAGATGACGCGGCCGGGTGATCCCCGGCCCCTTTCACAGCAAGAGCGTGACAACTTCTGTTAGACTCCGGGCAAGTCCCGGATCCTACAGGAGATCAAAGCGTGAAATGGCTCATCAGGCTGTGCTTGTGCCTGCCATTGCTGGCACAAGCACAGACGCTCACCGTCAAGGTCCCCAGCCGACCGATCAACGATCTCGACAACGAATACCAGCTCAAGCTGCTGGAACTGGCGCTCAACCACGCCGGGCAGCCCTACAAGCTGGAGCGGGTCGACCTCAATCTCAACCAGTACAGCCTCCAGCAGGCGCTTGCCAAGGGCAAGGTCATCAATGTGTTCTGGATGGGTACCTCCAGCGCGCTGGAATCCTCCCTCACCGCAGTACCAATCCCGCTGTTTCGTGGCCTGGAAGGGCTGCGCCTCTCCTTCATCCACGCTGATGCCCAGGAGCGGTTCAACCAGATCAACACCCTGGCAGACCTCAAGAAACTGAAAGCCGCACAGGGGGTGGGCTGGGCCGACAACAAGATCCTGGAACTGGCAGGCATTCCCACCTATGCCGGGCGCTACAGCAACCTGTTTCGCCTGATGAATGACGGCGACAAGCTGGATTTCTTCCCCCGAGGTCTGGTGGAAATCTTCGCCGAACGCAGCGAGCTGGCGGCACAATATCCCAACCTGGTGATCGATCAGCACCTGCTGATCCGCTACCCCTTCGCCGAGTTCTTCTTCGTCAGCCCGGAGTCGCCGAAGCTGGCCAAGGCGATCCAGACCGGCCTCGAGCGTGCCTATGCCGACGGCAGCTTCATGGCGTTCTTTCGGGAGAACCCCAAGATCCGCGAGGCCCTGGCCAGCGCGAATCTGGAGCAGAGAGTCACCATCGCCCTGCCCAATCCCGACATGACCCCCTTGCTCAAAAGCATTCCGGCCCAATATTGGGAGTATCCCCCGTCGCAGGAGTAAACGGACACGATATCCGGCGTTGAGAATATCCACCGCTGCGAGCGTGAACGGACACGGTATCCCGGCATTGGGAATATCCGCCGCCGGGAGCGTGATCAGCCGCGGGTCATCCCATCCGGTGGGCGCAGCCCGCCGCAGACGCACAGGAACGCGAGGTCGCCCGGCCTCAATACGCGCACCAGGGAGGTGCCATGAAACGACTGGATGACTGGTTTCGCGACTACGGCCAGAGCCATCAACACCCCGTCAATGTGGCCATCCACAAGGTGGCGGTGCCAGGCATCTACCTCTGCATCCTGGCACTGCTCTGGTGCCTGCCCGCCGGTCCCCTGCCAGCGCCCTTCAACTGGGCGGGGCTGGTGGCCATCCCGGTGCTGGTCTTCTACCTGCGGCTGTCGTTGACGATCTTTACGGGGATGACGGCCCTGACCGCCCTGGGACTGGCCTTCTGCCACGTCTGGCAGGGGCCGCTGCTGTGGCCTGCCCTCATCGGGTTCGTGCTGTTCTGGATAGCCCAGTTCGTCGGTCACCATATCGAGGGGAAACGCCCCTCCTTTCTCACCGACCTGCAATTTCTGCTGGTAGGCCCCGCCTGGGTGCTGGCCAGCCTCTATCGTCGTTTGGGCATCCCTTTCTGAGGGAGGCCAACAGGAGAGACCATGAGACATCTTCAGACCCTTGCTCGCACCCTGCCCCTGCTGCTGGGGGCACTGATGGCCGGCCCGGTGCTGGCCGACAAGGCCGATCCCGTCGGCGAGGTGAGCACCGCTTTCAAGCTGCTCGGCCCCAACCACAAGATCCTGGTGGAGGCGTTCGACGACCCTAAAATCACCGGTGTCGCCTGCTATCTGGCCCGCCCCAAGACCGGCGGCGTCAAGGGCGGACTCGGGCTGGCGGAAGATCCCTCCCACGCCTCCCTCTCCTGCCACCAGATCGGCCCCATCACCCTGCCCGCCAAGCTGAAGGCGGGGGAAGAGGTGTTCGATGTCAGCACCTCGCTGGTGTTCAAGGAGCAGAAGGTGGTGCGTTTTTACGACGAGAAGCGCAATGCCCTTGTCTATCTGACTTACAGCACCAAGTTGGTGGATGGTTCGTACAAGAGTGCAGTGAGTGCCGTCCCCATCATGCCCTGGGGTTGAAACAGCACCACTTATCCCGTGATGACGGTCACTATTTGTTGTAATTTAACCACATCATTATCTACGGAGAGCGCACCATGAGAGTCGCCGTTTTCAGTACCAAGAGCTACGACAAGGAACATTTCCACCAGGCCAACGCCCAGTACGGTTTCGATCTGGAGTTCTTCGACGTGCGGCTGGAGGCCAAGACGGCCCGTCTCGCCCACGGCTTCCCCGTGGTCTGCCTGTTCGTCAACGATGATGCCGACCGCGAAGTGCTGACCGAGCTGGCGCAGTACGGCACCAGGGTCATCGCCCTGCGCTGCGCCGGTTACAACAACGTGGATCTGGCCGCCGCCAAGGAGCTGGGACTCAAGGTGGTGCGGGTGCCTGCCTACTCCCCCGAGGCCGTTGCCGAACATGCGGTGGGCCTGATGATGACCCTCAACCGCCGCATCCATAAGGCGTATCAGCGCACCCGGGACGCCAACTTCTCCCTGGAAGGGCTGGTGGGCTTCAACATGCATGGCCGCACCGCCGGCATCATAGGCACCGGCAAGATCGGCATCGCCACCTTGCGCATCCTCAAGGGGTTCGGCATGCGCCTGCTGGTGAGCGATCCCTATCCGAACCAGGCGGCCATCGATCTGGGCGCCGAGTACGTGGATCTCGATACTCTGTTCCGCCAGTCCGATGTCATCAGCCTGCACTGCCCCCTGTTCAAGGAGAACTATCACCTGCTGAACAAGGAGGCCTTCGCCAAGATGAAGGACGGGGTGATGATCATCAACACCAGCCGGGGCGGCCTGCTCGACTCCAACGCCGCCATCGAGGCCCTCAAGACTGCCCGCATCGGCGCCCTGGGGCTGGACGTCTACGAGGAGGAGGAAGACCTCTTCTTCGAGGACAAGTCCAACGAGGTGATCACCGACGACGTCTTCCGCCGCCTGTCTGCCTGCCACAACGTGCTGTTCACCGGTCACCAGGCCTTCCTGACCCGGGAGGCGCTGCACGCCATCGCCGACACCACCCTCAGCAACATCCAGGCCATCGAGAGCCAGGGCCGCTCTGACAACGAAGTGGAGTGATCCCTGAGGCGTTGTCGCCACGCCATTGATCCCGCCGCCGGGTTGTGAGACCCGGCGGCATCGGGTAGGCTACCAGCCCTTTTTTGTACAGGAGTCTGGCCAGCATGTTCATCGGATTTGATTACGGTACCTCCAACTGTGCCGTCGCCGTGATGGAACAGGGCAGCCCCAGGCTGCTGACCCTCTCCGGTTCCCATTACCTTCCCTCCACCCTGCATGCCCCCCACCGGGACGCCATCGCCGGCCTCCTGGCCGAAGGGCTGGCCCCCGTCCAGCAGAGCGAATACCTCAAGCTGCGCGGTCCCGTGGTGACCCGGGCCCAGACGGTGCGCCGCCAGATGCGCGAAGAGGGACTCATCGACGAGCTGAGCTTCGGCGGTGCGGCGCTGGCGCGCTATCTGGAAGAGCCGGACGAGGGCTACTACATCAAGTCCCCCAAATCCTTTCTCGGGGCCTATGGCCTCAAGGCTCCCCAGATCGCCCTGTTCGAGGACATCGTCTGCGCCATGATGCTGCACGTGCGCCGGGAGGCGGAGCAGCAGACGGGCAGCACCATCCGCCAGGCGGTGATCGGCCGACCGGTCAACTTCCAGGGACTGGCGGGGGAAGAGAGCAACCGCCAGGCCATCGCCATCCTGAGCGAGGCGGCCCGCCTCGCCGGGTTCGAGCGGGTGGAGTTCCTCTATGAGCCGGTGGCCGCCGGCTTCGAGTTCGAAGCGCGCCTCACCGAGGATGCGGTGGTGCTGGTGGTGGACATCGGGGGCGGGACCACCGACTGCTCCGTACTGCGCATGGGCCCGAGCCACCGTGACCAGCTGGATCGCAGCGGCGATCTGCTCGGTCACAGCGGCCAGCGCATCGGGGGCAACGACTTCGACATCCGCCTGACCGTTGAGGGCATGATGCCGCTGCTCGGCATGCACGAGACCCTCAAGACCGGCAAGCCACTGCCCCATCCCCTGTTCTGGGACGCCGCCGCCATCAATGACGTCAGTGCCCAGAGCCGTTTCTACAGCCTGGATACCGCCCGCCAGTTGCAGGATCTCCAGCTCGACAGCCAGCCAGGCAGCAAGCTCCTGCGCCTCGCCAGCCTGCGGGCCCACAAGCTGAGCCATCAACTGGTGTGGCGCGCCGAGCAGGGCAAGATCGCCCTCTCCGACCACGAGCACAATCACCAGACCCTGAACGAGCTGGAAAAAGGGCTGGAGGCGGCACTCACCCGCCCCCAGCTGGCCAGTGCTTCCGCCCCCTTGCTGGAGAAGATTGGCGAGCTGATGGACGAGGCGATCCAGGCGGCAGGCGTGCAGCCTGACCGGGTCTTCGTCACCGGCGGCAGTGCCCGCTCCCCCCTCATCAAGGCCTTCATCCAGCAGAAACTGCCCAAGGTACCGCTGGAGGGGGGTGATGACTTCGGTTCGGTGGCCTCGGGCCTCGCCCGCTATGCCGAGCGCCTGTTTGCGGACTGAGACGGCCAGGGGAGCCATGGGCAACCGGTAGACAGGTTCGCTCGGGGCGGGTGTTGCCATTTGCCGACACCCCCTCTTCCCCCGGGGCGACAGAAGCGGTCGGGCTCCTCCCCCCTCGCCCTGCCGCCCGGGCCCGGGGACGGGTATGCTTGTCATACCCACCACCGGAGCCCCTTCAATGCCCAGATACCTGCTACTGCTGCTCGCCCTGCTTCTGCTCAGCGCCTGCAGCAGTGCTCCCCGCTTTGCCTCGCAAGATCTGCAACACCATCACTGGGTGCTCGATCGGCTGGATGGCCAGGCCATCGCCAGCCGCCGCAGCAATCCCCCCGACATCGAGATCGGTGAACACTTCACCGTCAACGGCATCGCCGGTTGCAACCGCTACTTCGGCCAGGGTCACCTCAAGGGGAACAAGCTCTGGGTCACCAGCCTCGGCAGCACCGCCATGGCCTGCCCCCCCGAACTCGATCTGATAGAGCAGGCCGTGCTCGCCACCCTGACGGAGGGGGCCACACTGAGCGGTTCCACCCAGACCCTGATCCTCCAGGGAAAACGGCACCGTTTGGAATACAGGCTGCAAGACTGGGTGTACTAGGGCTCACAAAACCGCTCGCCAGCAGGAACAACTGGCCAGGCTGTGGCACAATATGAGGCATTGTTAGCAATGGAGGCTGCCTCAGCCATGTCGATGGATCGCCTGTTTGGCAAGATCAAGCAACTGCCCACAATTCCGAAACTGCTGCACGAGCTGATGCAGAGTTTCAACGACGAGAATGCCCGCATCGACGAGATCGCGGCCAAGATCGCCATGGACCAGGTGATCAGCGTCAAGGTACTGCGGATGGCCAACTCCGCTGCCCTGCGCCGTGGCAATGAAATCACCTCCATCGAACAGGCGGTGATCCGCCTCGGTTTCAACCGCCTGCGCTCCGTGGTAGTCGCCTCCGGCATCATCAGCAGCTTCAAGGCCCCCCCCGGCTTTGACAAGCTCCACTTCTGGACCCAGACCTTCCAGGTCGCCACCATTGCCCGCACCCTGGCACAGCAGACCACCTCGGTGGATCCCGAGACCGCCTTCACCTGCGCCCTCATTCACAACATCGGCGAGCTGCTGATCCAGAGCACCCTGCCGGAAGAGGCGGGGCTCATCAATCTGGCCATCGAGAAAGGCAGCAGCCGGGTCGATGCCCAGCGGGAGATGCTGGGTTACGACTATGCCCAGCTCGGCGCAGAGCTGGCGCGGCGCTGGAACCTGTCGCCCGCCTTCGTGGATGCCATCGCCCAGCAGCTCGACCCCCTCTCCCACGATCCGGTCAGCAAGGAGGCCGTGCTCATCCGGCTCGCCGTCTTCGTCTCCTTCGCCTGGCAGGCCGGCGTACCGGCACAGGCCATCATCGCCCGTTTCCCCAGAACCCTGGCTGACCAGCTGGGGCTGGATCCCGCCAGCCTGGCGGATCAGCTGGAGCAGCTCCACGAGCAGGGCAACGCCCTGGCCGATTTGCTGACCCAGTAGATGTACAACGGCCGATCAGCAGGAGCCGGATCCCCGTCTCATTCTGGCGGATCAGCTGGAGCAGCTGCACGAGCAGGGCAACGCCCTGGCCGATTTGCTGACCCAATAGCGTCACGGCAGACCACCCAGCCAAGCCGGAAGCACCGTCTCATTCTGGCCGGTCGTCACATACACACGCCCATGGACGGGATAAGATGGCCTGCGCCCATCCCCCACTCCTAAGCCTCTCTGACACAGTAGATACCATGACCCATCCCTTCCTGTTTCACCCCCAGGCGGCACCCTGGTTCAAAGAGAGTGCCGACACCCTGCAGCTCACCCTGTTCAGCGAGCTGGACGCCCCCATCCGCGAGGTGTGGCTGCGCCACGAGCCGGACAACGAGGAGTATCTGGTCGCCATGACGCCGGTCGCCACCCGGGACAGGCTTCAGGTCTGGCAGGTCGAACTGCCGCTGGCCAGAGGGCAGGAGATCCACCTCTACTGCTTCAAGTGCCTCACCGACGAGGAGCAGTGGTGGCTGCACGGGGCAGGCGTCAGCGCCGCCATGCCGCCGCGGGAGCAGCATTTTCGCTTCAACAGCCATCACCAGCCCCCGGCCTGGGTGCAGGATCAGGTGTTCTACCAGATCTTCCCCGACCGCTTCTGCAACGGCGATCCGTCCCTCAGCGTCAAGCATCACGAGTACGAGTACAGGGGCAAGGCGGTCATCAGCAAGGCCTGGGGCGAGCCGGTCAGCCGCCACGAAGAGGGGCACGGCGCCTGTGAATTCTACGGCGGGGATCTGGCGGGCATCGACGCCAAGCTGCACTACCTGCAATCCCTGGGGGTGACGGCGCTCTACCTCAACCCCATCTTCGATTCGCCGAGCAACCACAAGTACGACACCCAGGACTACTTCAAGGTGGATGCGCACCTCGGTACCAATGCCCAGTTTGCCGAGCTGACCCGCAACCTGCACCAGCGCGGCATGAGGATCATCCTGGATGCGGTGGTCAACCACACCTCCACCGAGCACCCCTGGTTCTGCCCGCCGCTGGGCGCCCAGAGCAACCCGGACTCCCCCTGGCGCAGCTTCTACACCTTCGATCAGGAAGGGGATTATGTTAGCTGGAAAGGGATCCGCAGCCTGCCCAAGCTGGATTTCTCAAGTGAACAGGTGCAGGACGCCGTTTATCGGGCAGACAACGCCATTCTGCGCTACTGGATGCGCGCCCCCTACCAGATCGATGGCTGGCGCTTCGACGTCATCCACATGCTGGGGGAGCGGGGTACTGCCGAGGGCAATCGCGGCCATGTGCGCGCCATTCGCGGCGCGGTGAAGCAGGAGAATCCGGACGCCTACGTGCTGGGCGAGCACTTCTTCGAGGCGAGCCAGTGGCTGCAGGGGGATCAGGAGGATGGCGCCATGAACTACTACGGCTTCGCCCACCCCATCCGCGCCTTCCTGGCGGGGCAGGACATCGCCTATCACCCCATCAAGATCAGCGCCACCGAGCTGGATCACTGGCTCAAGCTGGCGCGGGCCCATATTCCGTTCAAGAACCAGCTGGCCCAGTTCAACCTGCTGGACAGCCACGACACCGCCCGCTTCCTGCACCTGCTGGGGGAAGACAAGCAGCGGATGCGACTCGCCGCCACCCTGCTCATCACCTACATCGGTGTGCCCTCCATCTACTACGGCGACGAGGTGGGGCTCTCCGGCGGCAACGACCCGGACTGCCGCCGCTGCTTCCCCTGGGATACCACCGACTGGGATCACGTGCTGCACGACCACTATCGCCGCCTGATCCAGCTGCGCCGCCAGCGCCCGGCCCTGCGTCGGGGAGACATCCAGACCCTCTACGCCGGCCCCCACAGCTATGTGTTCGCCCGTACCCTGCAAAGCGATCAGGTGGTGGTCGCCTGCAACCGCCACCCCACGGAGCCGCGCACCATCAGCCTGCCCCTGTGGCAGACCGCCAGCCCCGCCAGCCGCTTCACCGACGCCTTCAACGGCGACAAGTTCGAGGTGGTGCAGGGGGAGGTGCAGCTCACCATCCCGGCCAACTCCGCCAGGGTACTGCTGTCGAGCTGACCTGAGAGAGGATCAAGTAGATGGCGGGCTCTGTCCCGCCATTACTCCCGGTCGTTATCAATTTCCGACCAGTAAAATTATTTACTACACGTCATTCTGACGTTCCTTCTCCTTATGCCTTTAATCAGGCATCACTAAATACCTCGACATGTTCATAGGTGACACCATGAATTTTCATTGTTTCAAATATTTCCTTATAGAAACTTGAAGCAATTACCAGATTGCTGACATGCTGATTACGGATCTTCTCAAAATAACTCACTTTGAGATTCACACCAGGCAATATGCGATCGGCTTTATTCTTGTCACCATCAACGACAATGATATTCGTACTGTCCAAAATCTCTTTCTCAACTCCATTCAGAAGAATCACTGATGCAGAACCGGCCCCCCACCAGACGACGCTATCTGCCTTTCTAAGAAAATCATTTACTCTGTCGCGAGATGCATCGCACCGCTGCTTGAACATTGAGAGATTATCGATATAGAAGGCTTTATCAAAGGCCACTTCAATTTCGTTGTAACGTGTATTTTCAGCCTTGACAAAAACAACCCTTAAACTGTCATTCTCAACACGGTGATATATTATTTTAAGTTTGTTATCACGGGCCAAAACTTGCATGAAGTAGATATTATAATAGAAGAGGTGCTGTACATGAAAACCACCAAAATCAGGAACTTCAATGACAATTCTTCCGGCATCATTCAACGTTTCTGTCATCAATTTAAAGATAGAGAAGGGGTCTTCAAAATGCTCAAACACATGCATAAGATAGTAACCATCTACCTTGTCCGGAACATGACTAGCATTAAAATAACCCTTTATAACGTTAAGCCCCAAGCCCTTCGCAATATCGGCTTGGGGGCCAGGCTCAATTCCTGTTACATTGGAGAATCCGCTCTCGTTCAGTTTTTTCAGCAAATATCCTTCTGAACAGCCAATCTCCAGTATATTTTCATCTTTGCCAAAATGACTTGTTATGGTATCAATCATACCGTCATATTTAGAGGCGCCGATATTATTCAGCGGAGAAATATATAGATAGTTGTCATATATTTCCGTTAGTTCTTCCGATGATAATTTCTTGGATGCAAACCCCACCAGACAATCTTTGCAGGCACTGACCTGCAATTCCGACACCTTTACCGGAAAATCACCTGAGTATGCAGATAAAACGGCTGGCATCTTGCGTTCAAGGAAAACCAATGTGTTATCACTGTGACAATATGGACATCTCATGATCCTCTCCTAACGATGTGATCAGGATTGATGAAACAAAGTTGAACGATCGCAATATCTATGGATTCTCATCCATCACATCATGCAACGAAATACCTATTCTCAAAGACGACTACGCCTGCGCAGAACCCCTGCATCCATAAGCTTTCTAGCCAAGGGCTCGACTCGCCAAAACGGTACTTCGATGATCTCGGCAATCTCAAAAAGGCTCAGATGACCATCGCTGTAAGCCAGCAGGTTCATCATGTCCTTTACCTGTGCACCGGACTCACGTGTTGATAGATTCGGATAGAGGCCACGACGCCCCAATTGGGGCTCACCCAATACGGTAGCCTCACAGTATTCATCCAACTCCAGACACTCGATCGCCCGCCGCAACGCTAGGAAACTATCCGCCAGCCCCCGCGGCGTGACCAGAGTAAGATCGTCCAAAGAGGTGTGGTATTCGGAATAACAACCGTACTTGCTGCGCATCATGGTGGTGACTGGCAAGTCTATGCCAGGAGCACATAGCTGACGTTCGTTGGAACCCCTATCAAGATAGCTATACGCCATATAATCAGGTGCGATATGGCCCAACACATGGCGTCCTATGCGATCAGCTATAGAATTCCCCTGTCTGGATGGTAAGAATGAGTAACACCTTTCATCCCCCATACATGTCAGATTAAAACCAGCCAACGTATGAGACTTGAGGTGCTCCAGATGGCGAGAGAGATAAACGATAGCCCCGATTGTCTCAGGAACAAGCATCAATCGATAGCTGTAGCGTCGCTTAGGCAAGGAGGCCAGCCAGGCCATCAAAAACACTCCGACACCTGGGCCGGACAACTCGTTGTTGGCCATGGAGGGGTGGCAAACATAGCTGGATAACAAGATTTCCTGCTCACTCTCCCCCGGTAGCACCCACTCGGCATAAGTCAGTGAGCCCGGTTGCAAGCTGGTATCGATCACAACCTCATAATTTCCTTCGGGTAACGCTTCCCGCACATTGTGGGGTAAACAAAAGCCCCAACGGCGCTGATAATAAGACGTGACATAGGGGATGGCATCCGGTAACTCAGGCAAGGAGTGCAAGTGAGGTTGTAATTCTGCTAAAGGGAGAGTACAGCGTACCGGTTCTGAGTAACCCACCAAATGCAAGTTACTATCATTGAAATCAACCACCTTGTGCCCATCAGGTCCCAAGATGTAAGCCTCTCTGACATTCCACTCATCCGGCACTGTCCAATCAAAAAATGTGCTTCCGCTGGCAACTTCATGGATCTGCAATTCAGGTAAACAATGTTCGCGAAACAGGGCCAATGTTTTTCTTACACCATCGCCTGTCAAGCTGCGATTGAGCGGAAACAGCAAGGAAAGCAAACGATGCAGCAGTTCGCCAAGCTGATCCTGGTCAGCCCAGTCTGTAGGCAAATAACAACTGTCATGATTCGGCATCATTCAACCCCCTCAATTAGCTCAACAATATGTCCCAAGGGACTGAGAAAAAACTGGACATGAGAGCCCCCAAAAGCGATCGCTGGCAGGCTGGGCCCAAGGGGCAGGTGACGCTGTTCGCGCAGCCGTTCGGCGCTCTCCTGCAGGCAGCTCACCCGATAGGCAAGGTGGTTGATGACGTTGCGCCGGGTCTTGAGCACCTGGGCAACCGGGCTCTCCTCGCCGGCCGGGGCGACCAGCTCGTAACAGAGGCCATGGTCGTCGTGCACGAACTGCACCCAGACCCGTTGCAGCGGATCTTCCACCGCCGCCGAGCAGCGGCTCAGCCCCAGCACATCGCGGCAATAGGCCACACCGCTCGCCAGGTCCGGCACCACCAGTCCGATGTGATCAAACTGCATGGGACTCTCCTCCCGCCCGGATCAGGGCGTATGGGGCCGCCGCCAGCAACTCGCTGGCGGCCAGGATGAAGTCGCGGCACGACACCGCCCAGACCGGCACCCGCTGGCACAGCGTCTGGCGCCAGGCGCCCCGCTCCTGCAATAGGGTCACCAACCGGGAGAGGTCGATTTCGCTGGCCAGCGACAGGTCGCGCACATAGTAATCCGCCTGCCACTCCCGCACGCGGCCATCGACGCGCACCTGACCCGCAAACATCTTGTGATAGCGGTAGGGGACGGCCAGCCGCTGCTCCACGTAGTGGGTGAAGGTGATGCGGTCGGGGTGGCAACCCAGCCCCAGCAGCCAGCCGTTCTGCTCCGCCAGCCAGCCGAACGGGCTCTCCTGGCCGAAACAGTCGTGACACTCCCGCGCCACCAGCGCAGGCCCCTGTGGGCCGCTGATCGCCATGCTGAAGACGGGATCCAGTGTGCGCACCACCCCTTCCCGCTGGCGGAACAGCTCCGTCATCAAGCCCACCTTGCTCGGGGTCTGCGCAGGGTCGAAGCATTCGTCCGCCATCGGGCTGTAACTGAAGGTCGGCACCAGCAGGTGTCCATCCAGCCACTGCTCCAGGCATGTCCAGAAGGCCGCGATGCCCTCGGCGTTGCCCATGCCGGCAAACTGTGCCACCACCATGGCATCCGAGTGCACCATCAGGGCGCCGCCTCTGGGGATCCCCAGCTCGGTCAGCGCCTGCTCGAGTGCCTGTTTCACACGGCAACCCCTTTGCGCAGCAGGGCTTGCTGGATGTCGGTCAGACTCTTCAACTCGGCCAGCTCCTGCGGCTCGAACCGCACGGCATAGTGCTGTTCGACCAGCAACAGCAGGTTGAAGTGACCCAGAGAATCCCACTCGGGAAAACTGCCGAGGGCAGACTGTGCATTGACGCTGGCCTGAGGGAACTGCTGGTGTGCCAGCGCGATAAGGTCATTCATTGGCATAGAACTCCAAAAACGGGAGAGAAAGAGAGCAGAGATCCAGACTGAGGAACAGCTCGTCCGCCAGCGGCAGCAACCCCGCTGGAGTGGTTATCGGCCGGGTTGGCAGGCTCGCCAGAAAATCCCGTGCCGGCTGGTTGCGGGTGGTGGCAACCAGGCTGATGACCAGCTCGGTCACGCCTTGCGCCCGCAGATGGTTTGCCAGTTGCGCCAGCAGCCAGTATTCAAAGCCGCGCCCCAGTACCCGGCAGCTGATGGCCAGGGTATCCAGCAGCGCCCTGCCCTCGTCGAGCGGGTGCACCACCAGCAGCGCCGTCATGCCATGATCGGCGAATCGGTCTCGCAGGCCGGCCAGCCAGACGTCGCCTCCCTCGGCGGCCAGCCGGGCCAGCTCCGCCGCCTGATAACGGCGGCCAGAGAGGTTGAACTGATTGGTCTTCTGGCTGAGCTGTTCGGCTCGCAACTGGTTGCCCGGGGAGAGCGGCTGCCAGTCGGCCTGCAGCGCCAATTGCCGCAGGAAGGCGTGCTCGTCGCCCAGTTGCCGGCGCACCGCCTCGGCCTCGGCCTGGGCCTGATAGGAGTGCTGCCGCAGGCCGTCATCCCGGCTCTGGTGGCGACTGCACAGGGCCGGCAGCGTCAGCAGGGCATCCGGCCAGCTCCAGAGATCGGCCGGCGGGGTCATCACCATCACCTCGGGGCAGTTGGCCCGCACCTCGGCCCGCTCCAGCTCGCTGTCATCCCAGAAGACCAGGCTGTCCAGCCCGACATGGAGGCGGGCGGCCAGCCGCCGCAGCCCCTGGGATTTGGGCTCCCAGCCGATTTCGGCGGCGGCGATCTGCGCCCGTGTCAGCACCATGCCCGGATGCTCGTCAAACAGCCGCCACACATCGTCAGGCAGATTCTTGGAGCAGAGCGCCAGCACTATACCCTGCCCGTGCCAGTGGCTGGCTGCCTGCTGGAAAGCCTGGTAGAGCCGGCCCATCCCGTCCTGCCCCAGCAGGACGCCGCCGACACCGTCTTCGCCGACCACGCCGCCCCACAGGGTATTGTCGCAGTCGAGCACCAGCACCTTGTGGGCGGGTTGCTGCAACCGCTGCAGCAAGGGGAGAATCCACTGCGCCAGGCTGGCCAGACCGGCCATGGAGAAGGGGCAGGACATCAGATAGAGGTTGCGCCGATCGAAGCAGTGCTGGCGGCCATGCTGTTGCAGCCAGAGTGGCAGGTGCAGGTCGTCCAGGCCGGGTTGCTGCAGGCGTAGGCGGGCCATCTGCTGCTCGAACGCACTGGCCAGCACGGCGAGCACGGCAGGGGCCGTGCCATAGACACAGAGCGGCGCATGGCTGCAGGCCCCCACCAGCAGATGATCCTGCGGGCGGCGCTGCAGATGCTGCAACAGAGGCTGGCAGAGCGCGTCGACGAAGGCGGCAACCGCCAGCAGCTGCTCATCCTGCGCCAGACGGCCCCACTCCTGCAGGGTTCGAGCGGGCACCAGATCTTCCCACAGCCAGATGATGATGTGGGTCCCGGCCGCGGCATCGGCGCTCTGGTGCATCAGGGTCTGCAACCACTGGCCATGGGGGGCCACCTGCACTTCGCCGTATTCAGCCAGGGGGCGCCAGGCGAGGTTGCCCGGCATCAAGAACGAACTGCCACTGAGATGAATCGATGTCATGGCTTCTCCCACTCCGCTGTCGGCACCATCCAAGTTTTAATAACTTTGCTTGATCGTCTTTGATCTTCTAGAAAAATAAAAGCCTTTTCAGTCATTTATATCAGTAGTTGATGCTGACATAGGGGACTTCGGTCACATCCCACGCCTGCTTGAGGTAGACGGTGAGCACGAAGAAGAAGTTGGCCAGCAGATTGGCGAAGCGATAGAGGATAGGATCGAAGCGCACGCCGCTCTCTTCCAGGCGTACCAGCAGACGCACCACCTTCTTGCTGCCACAGCGGCACAGGTGCAGGGTGGGAATGGGCTGGGGCCCCTGGGGCAGCACGAAGCCGGTCACCCGGCCGCGACTCGCCTCGTTGTAGTGATCGTACCGCCCCTTCAGCCAGTCCAGATCCTCCTCGAAGATCCCGAGCCGTCCCCGCACCGAGCCGTTGAGGTTGTAGATGAGCCGCTGCAGGATCGCCAGATCCGCCATCACGGGCCGAGTATCCTCATCCGGCATCAGATGAGAGAGCACGGCCCCCACCTGGCAGCAGAGCTCGTCGGTGGCGATCTCGTAGTCGCACTGGAACTGGGTTTCGAAGATGAAGGGGTAGCAGAGCTCGCGCTTGTCTCTTGGCTTCTTGGGGTTCATGGCATCGCCGGGCTGGGGAAAAGGGCAGTGTGCCAGCCCGGGGACGGGCTGGCAAACACCCCGCCCCCGCCAGCATCACGGGGGCGTCGCCAGACTAGCCGGTCGCCATCTGCTGGCCGAGCAGCCTCATGGCTTCCAGCATCCGCTGGTTGAAGCCCATGAAGCCTGCCCCCTGGGTCGCCCCGTCCTGACCCCGCGCCGCCAGCACGGTGGGCGTCAGCGCCTCCTGCTGGGAAGGGGGCAACAGGGCGTCGGCCTGCTGCTGCAACCGGCTGAGCCTCGGCAGGTAGTCCGCCAGGGGCTTGAGGCTCTCCTGCAGGGAACTGGCCCCCTGGTAGGTCTGACTCAACTTGGCCGATTGCTTGAGCTTGAGGGAGTAGGAGACCAGCTGGCTGTCATCCAGTTGCAGCCCGTTCAGCCCGTCCGCCAGGGTCTTGCCGTCGCCCCCCTTGAAGAACTGCCCGGCCAGCTCGTCCAGCCCCTTGACCAGGGTGCCGATGGCATCCATCTCGGCACTGTCGAGATCCCCCTCCAGGGAGAAGTCGAAGCTCTGGCTCGACTTGAGGCTGAACTGGCTGCCACCCCCATCGCTCTGGGACTTGAACTGCCAGCTGTCGCTGAAGCGCAGCATCACCTTGTCCCCGTCCCGGGTCTCGATCTCGAGGAGGGCCTGCTGGCGGCTGGCCATCCTGGCATCCCCCAGATCCGTGGTCGACACCTTGCCGAAGAACTCCTTCTCGAACTCGTCGAGCCCCTTCTGGATCAGCTTGTAGCTCTGATCCATGCCGGTCTTGATGTCCTCGTTGTCCGCCCAGTCACCGAGCTGCTTCCTGGCGTCACCGAAGCCCTTGTCCACCCCCTTGCGGGCCTGCTCCATCATCTTGGTCAGGTCGTCGTCGGACTTGCCGTCGGCACGGGCCGCGCCTATCCGCCCGGTGACGAACTGCAACACGTTGTCCGCCACCGACTGGAAATCGAACAGGGTCTCCGGAGTAACCTCCTGGGGCTCCTGCACCTTGGGTGCCTTGTAGCCCTGGCCGTTGATCTCCAGCGCAAATTGCAGCGCCTGCTGGATCAGCACCTGGGCCCATTTCGGGGGCTTGTTCAGGGAGACCTCATCCCCCTTGTCCGCCGTCTTCGACTCCGTCTGTTGAGGCGATTTGGGAGCAATGCCCACTCCCTTGGGTTGGGCTGCGCCCATGCCATCAATTTGCATCATTACTCTCCCGCCTATAGTGGTGGATCGGTTATCGGCCCGACTGGCCACTTCTTGACCACAAAAAACTTGGACAATCCGCAACGGCCTTTTAAAATCCCCACCCTTTGGTTGGCTGCGGCCTTCCCCCGGTCTTTCCCCGGCTCAGCCCGGTGCATGCGAGGTATCCATGACTCAATCCCAGCCCTCTTCCGCCGACGCCCAGGGCAGACGGACTCCTGCCGACTACCAGGCCCAGCTCGACGAGAAGCGCGATCGCCTCACCCAGCTATTCGCCCCCTTCAATCCGCCCGCGCTGGAGTTGCACGCCTCCCCCGCCGAGCACTACCGGATGCGCGCCGAGTTCCGCATCTGGCACGAGGGGGATGACCTCTTCCACTGCATGTATGCGCCGGCCACCAAGGAGATCATCCGGGTCGACCAGTTCCCCACCGCCAGCCGCCTCATCAACCAGCTGATGCCGGTGCTGCTGGAGGGGCTGCGCCCGCACCCCGTACTGCGCCGCAAGCTGTTCCAGATCGATTACCTCTCCACCCAGTCCGGCCAGATCTGCGTCAGCCTGCTCTACCACCGCAAGCTGGAGAGCGAGTGGCAGCAGGCCGCCGAGGCGCTGCAGGCCGACCTGCGGGCCAAGGGGTTCGAGCTGCAGTTGATTGGCCGCGCCCACAAGCAGAAGATCTGCCTGGGGGAGGAGTTCGTCATCGAACGGTTGAATGTGCAAGGCCGCGAGCTGATCTACAAGCAGGTGGAAAACAGCTTCACCCAACCCAACGCCGCCATCAACGAACAGATGCTGGGCTGGGCGCTGGACGTGACCAGGGGGAGCGAGGGCGACCTGCTGGAGCTCTACTGCGGCAACGGCAACTTCTCCATCGCCCTGGCGCAGAACTTTAGCAAGGTGCTGGCCACCGAGATCGCCAAGCCGAGCGTGGATTCCGCCCAGTTCAACATCGCCGCCAACGGCGTCGACAACCTGATCATCCTGCGCATGTCGGCCGAGGAGTTCACCATGGCGATGCGCGGTGAGCGGGAGTTCAACCGCCTCAAGGGGGTCGACCTCTCCGCCTACCAGTGCAACACCATCTTCGTCGACCCGCCCCGGGCCGGCCTCGACGACGCCACCGTCAAGCTGGTGCAGGATTACGACAACATCCTCTACATCTCCTGCAACCCCGAGACCCTGCAGGCCAACATGGCGGTGCTGGGCGAAACCCACGAGATCGCCCGCGTAGCCCTGTTCGATCAGTTCCCCTGGACTCACCACATGGAAGCCGGGGTCTATCTCAAGCGCAAGGCGGGTTGATACCGCCGGGGCACAGCCCCCCGCTGACCAGCAAGACAAGACAGGGCCCGCGGGCCCTGTTTGATTATTTATCCCAGTGCATGGGGCGGCCGGAGCCGCTATGCTGGCGGCACGCGCATCCGCGCCACAGTTTGGGTGTCATGCCACCATGCAACGCATTCTTTTTGTTGAAGATGATCCCGAGATAGGCCAACTCATCAGCAGCTGGCTGGCCCGCCACGACATGGAAGTGCTACTGGAGCCGAGGGGCGATCGGGCGCTGGCCAGGGTCGAGGCCGAGCAGCCGGACCTGGTGCTGCTCGACATCATGCTGCCGGGTCAGGATGGTCTCTCCCTGTGCCGGGATCTGCGCCCGCGCTTTGCCGGTCCCATCGTCATGCTCACTTCGCTCGACAGCGACATGAACCAGATCCTGAGCCTGGAGCTGGGGGCCAACGACTACATCCTCAAGACCACGCCGCCCCCCGTGCTGCTGGCCCGGCTACGGGTCCAGTTCCGCCAGCAGGGGCAACAGGCCCCGCAGCCCGTGGTCGCCGGCACGCCACCCCAGCGCCTGCAGTTCGGCCGGCTGCAGATCGACGGGCCGGGCCGGGACGTGCGCCTCGATGGCGACAGCATTCCGCTCTCCACCGCCGATTTCGATCTCTTGTGGGAGCTGGCCTGCCACGCCGGCCAGATCCTGGGGCGCGAGGCGCTGTTTCGCAGCCTGCGTGGGCGCGACTACGACGGCCAGGATCGCAGCATGGACGTGGCCATCTCCCGCCTGCGCCGCAAGTTGGGGGACGACACCAGCAACCCGACCCGCATCAAGACGGTGCGCCAGAAGGGTTATCTACTAGTACCCCAGGCCTGGGAATAAGCCCCGCCGAATGACCTTGATGCTCTCTGCTCCCTTCTCCCCTTGCGGGAGAAGGGTTGGGGATGAGGGGGCAACAAGGCAATGCCCAGACGCAATCCAGGCAAGAGGAGAGCCCGATGCGACGCCTGTTTATCCAGTTCTATCTGCTGCTGATCGGCTGTTTCACCCTGGCCATCCTGCTGGTCGGCATGGTCTATCAGGTCACCGCCGAGCGGGCGGGAGATCGCTATCTGGAGCGGATGATGCAGGGCTCTCTCGGCCTGCTCACCGGCGAGCTGGCCCGCTTGCCGGCCGAACACTGGCCCGCCCGCATGGCGGAGCAGAGCCGCCAGCTCACCCTGCCGCTGCAGATCGGCGCCCTCGCCAACCAGCCGCTGGCCAACGAGGATCAGGCCTTCCTGGAGGCCGGCAACATCGTCATCGTCGAGGAGGATGACACCTTCCTGCAGCGCATTCCGGGCACAGATCAGGTGCTGATCGTCGGCCCCGTCCCCTATCTCTCCTACCTGCACGAGCTGCACTGGGTCGACGTGGGGCTGCTGCTGGCCATCGGTCTCTCGCTGGGGCTGCCGATCCTGCTCTGGCTGCGCCCGCACTGGCGCGGCCTGCAGCAGCTCGAACAGACCGCCCGCCGGGTCGGTGACGGCGATCTCTCCTGCCGCACCCGTTTGCCACCCGGCAGCAGCCTGGGCCGGGTCGGCCGTACCTTCGACCAGATGACCGAGCAACTGCAGGCCATGCTGGCCAGCCGCAAGCAGCTGACCGACGCCATCGCCCACGAGCTGCGCACCCCGCTGGTGCGGCTGCGCTATCGCCTCGCCATGCTGGCCGAGCCTCCCTCACCCGAGGAGCAGCAGGGACTGGAGCGGGACCTCGGCGCCCTCGATGCCCTCATCGAGGAGATGCTCACCTATGCCAGGCTCGATCGCCCCGAACTACCGCTGCAATGCAGCGATCTGGAGCTCGGCAGCTGGGCCGGCAGCCGCCTTGCCGACTGGCAGGCCCTGCGGCCGGACAAGCGGCTCGACTTCGTGCGCCCGGCCATGGCTCTGCCCTGGCGCGGCGACACCCGATTGCTCGATCGGGCGCTGGAGAACCTCATCGGCAACGCCCTTCGCCATGCCACCAGCCAGGCAAGCCTCTGCATAGCGCGACAGGGGGACGACTATCTGCTGGAGGTGGCCGACGATGGCCCCGGCATCGATCCCGCGCTGGCCCCGCAAATCTTCGAGCCCTTCGTGCGCCTGGATCAGAGCCGGGACAGACGCACCGGCGGCGCCGGGCTGGGGTTGGCCATCGTGCGCAGCATCGCCCACCACCACGGCGGCGAGGTGCAACTGCTGCCAAGCAGCAGCGGTGCCCGTTTCTGCCTGACCCTGCCCGTACATTTGGATACAAACCGTCACCAGTCGCTCACTGAACCGCAGGTCGAACAACCCTAGGATGAAGTCATGGAGAAACGCTCCATGTCATCAAACCGAACGAGGAACTGGAATATGAACAAGCTGATCCCCCTGACTCTGGCCGCTGTCTTCGCCCTGACCTCCGGCTTCACCATGGCCGCCACCCCGACCAAGGCCGCCGCTCCCCACGCCACCCAGACCAAGGTCGTGAAAAAGCATCACAAGGCTGCCCACGCCAAGGCGCCGGCCGTCAAGGTTGCCCCCAAGACCAAGTAAGCTGCCTGCTTCCGCCATGCAAAAGGGGCCCCCGACAGGGGGCCCCTTCTGTTTTTGCGCGCTTGCCGTGACTCAACCCAGCATGTAATCCCCTGGCAGTTCGATGCGGGCCACCCCGGAAGCAACCGCCGCCAGCGCCACGGCACGGGCAACCCGCGGCAGCAGGCGGGCATCCATGGGCTTGGGAATGACGTAGTCCTTGCCGAAGGCGAGTTCACTCACGCCAGCGGCGGTCAGCACCTCGGCGGGCACCGGCTCCTTGGCCAGAGCCCGGATAGCCTCCACTGCCGCAATCTTCATGGCATCGTTGATGCGGCTGGCACGGGCGTCGAGGGCGCCGCGGAAGATGAAGGGGAAGCAGAGCACGTTGTTGATCTGGTTCGGGTAGTCCGAGCGGCCGGTACCCATGATGAGATCCCCGCGCACTCCGTGAGCCAGGGCAGGCTTGATCTCGGGGTCCGGATTGGAGCAGGCGAAGATCACCGGGTTGGGGGCCATCAGGGCCACCGCCTCGGCGGGCAGTACGTCCGGGCCGGAGACGCCGACGAAGACGTCAGCCCCCTCGATCACCTCCATCAGGGTGCGCAGGGGGGTGTCGTTGGCGAAACGCTGCTTGTACTGGTTGAGATCGGTGCGGCCGCTGTGGATCACACCCTGGCGGTCCAGCATGAAGATGTTGTGCGGCGCAGCCCCGCACTTGATCAGCAGATCCATGCAGGCGGTGGCGGCGGCACCGGCGCCCATGCAGACGATGCGGCTGGTGCCAATCTCCTTGCCCTGTACTTCCAGCGCGTTGAGCAGCCCGGCGGCGGTGACGATGGCGGTACCGTGCTGGTCATCGTGGAACACCGGGATGTCGCAGCGGGCGATCAGCGCCTCTTCAATCTCGAAGCACTCGGGGGCCTTGATGTCTTCCAGGTTGATGCCGCCAAAGGTGTCGGCGATGGCGGCCACCGTATCGATGAACTGGGCGCTGGTCTCGTGCTTCACCTCGATGTCGATGGCGTCGATGCCGGCAAAGCGCTTGAACAGCAGGGCCTTGCCCTCCATCACCGGCTTGGAGGCCAGCGGGCCCAGATTGCCCAGCCCCAGGATGGCGGTGCCGTTGGAGATGACGGCCACCAGGTTGCCCTTGCCGGTGTAGCGGTAGGCATCGGCCGGATTGGCGGCGATCTCGCGTACCGGTTCGGCAACGCCCGGGCTGTAGGCCAGCGCCAGATCGCGAGCGGTCTCGGCGGGCTTGGTGAGGGCGATGGCGATTTTACCCGGAACGGGTTGGGCGTGGTAGTCGAGTGCCTGTTGGCGGAGATCGTGCTGCTGATCGGACATGGGGGACCCCGATACGGAAATGAATGAGTGATGCGTTGGCTCGCCAGCGGGCGAGGGCTGAGGATCATAAAGAAATCCCCGCCCTTTCACAGCATAAAATATCGCTGGATAGCAATGACAGGCTAATAAGTAGCATGTCATGCCACCTAAAACTACCTAATTAGTTATAGATTCGATTTCAATCCATGACTGGAATGCCGGCTTTTTCCTCTGCCTGCCGGGCGATGGCCTCCGTCATCCCCTGAAAGATGAAGAGGTGGAAGGGCAGCATGGCAAGCCAGTAGGCCAGCCCCCAGGCCCCCTGCGGATGCCAGTGGGCAGTCACCCGCAGCCGGGTCAGGCCGGACTCCAGGGGCTGGATGTTGAACTCCAGCCGCCCGACGCCGGGGGCCTTCATGTTGAACAGCAGATCCAGCCTGCGTCCTTCATCCACCCCGAGGATCTGCCAGGAGTCCAGCATGTCCCCCTTCACGAAGCGATCCGGGTTGGTGCGTCCCCGGGTCCGGGCCGGGCCGCCGATCAGGTGATCCATCCATTCGCGCACCACCCACAGCTCGTTCATGTAGAAGTAGCGCTGCTCACCCCCCAGTTGCTGCAGCACCTGCCACACTACCTCGGGGGCGGCGAGGCAATCCGCCTCCCCGCTGGCGGTGCGGTCGTAGAAGCCATATTCAGGATGGCGCCAGCGCAGACCCAGGGGCGTCTCCTCCCCGTGCTGCTCGGCACCGAGCCTCTGCTCCAGCGCCAGGCTCTCCGCCAGCGCCTCGTCGAAGCTGAGCAGATGCTGGGGCAGCAGGGCGCGCAAGGGGCCGTCATCTGCCGGGATGTCGTGCTTGAGCCCCCCCACCAGCGCCTTGGCGATGGGTTGGGGAACCGAGGTGGCGAACTGCAGCCACCAGGCGGAGAGCCGGGGGCTCAAAAAAGGTATCGGAATGATGGGGCAGCGTTTGCCGATATGGGTGGCGAACTTCTGGAGCTGCTGCTGGTAGCTGAGCAGCTCGGGGCCGGCCGCATTGAAGATCTGGCCATCCACCCCGTCGGCTTCCACCAGCCCGCCCAGATAGTGCAAGAGGTTGGAGAGGGCGATGGGGGGCGTGCGGGAGCGCACCCACTTGGGCGTCACCATCATGGGCAGGTTGTACACCAGATCCCGCATCACCTCGAACGCCGCCGAGCCGGGGCCTATGATGATGCCGGCACGCAGCTCTACCGTGGGCACCCCTGCGCTGCGAAACAGCTCGCCACAGTAGCGCCGGGAGTTGAGGTGGCGACTGTTGCAGGGCTCGGGCTGGATGGCGCCGAGATAGACGATACGGCGCACCCCGGCGGCACGGGCGGCGGCGGCGAAGTTCTTCACTCCCTGCTGCTCCAGCCGGTGAAAACCGGCCCCCGCCCCCATGGCGTGTACCAGATAGAAGACGGTGTCGACCCCCGCCAGCGCAGGGGGCAGGGTGGCAGGCTTGAGGCTGTCGGCGAGGCGAAACGCCACCCCCTCCGGCAGACGGCAGGGACGACGGGCCCCGGCGATGACCCTGTACCCCAGACCCTGCAGATGAGGCACCAGGTAGGATCCTATGTACCCGGCAGCTCCCATCACCAGACATGTGCGCATCGGCTCTTCTCCCTTGGTTGAGCCAACACCATAGGGCAAAGCGGGGAATTACAGAATGGCGGCCAATAAAAAAGGCACCCGATGGGCGCCTTTTTCAGAATTCTTCAGAAGCAAGATTACTTCTTGGAGGTCAAGCCACCGAAACGCTTGTTGAACTTGTCTACGCGGCCGCCGCTAGAAACTTCTTTCTGCTTGCCGGTGTAGAACGGGTGGCACTCGGAGCACACGTCCAGGTTCAGATCTTTACCGATGGTAGAGAAGGTGTTGATGACGTTACCGCAAGAGCACTTGGCGGTGATGGCTACGTAGTCAGGATGGATACCAGCTTTCATGGACAACCTCAATTATCAGGCCGTGTCGCCATCCGATCTCTTGTCGGACACCACACGATTGTTGAACACAGTTTCAAAGGCTGCGAATAATATAGGAAACGCCTGAGATCAGGCAAGTGGCTTCGCAGAAAAAATAGGCAACCCCTGGTGAATTCTTCCCAAACGCTGGATCTGGTTCGTGTGGCTGTGCCGGTGCCGTTACGCCGTCATTTCGACTATCTCTCTCCCCTGCCCTTGCCTGCCCCCGGTTGCCGGGTCGAGATCCCGTTCGGCCCGCAGACCCTGGTCGGTCTGGTGGTGGATCACCCGACCGAGAGCCAGGTCCCCCGCAACAAATTAAAACCCTTGAAGAGGGTGCTCGACAGCGCCCCCGTGCTGGGGCCCGACATTCTGGCGCTGATGGCCTGGAGCGCCGGTTACTACCAGCATCCGCTGGGGGAAGTGCTGCCCCATGCCCTGCCGGTGCTGGTGCGCAAGGGTGAGCCCGCCGCCTATCGGGAGCTGGAGTTCTGGTTTGCTACCGATGCGGGCATGGCGATCGACCTCAACGGGCTCAAGCGGGCGGCCAAGCAGCAGCAGGCCCTCGCCCTGCTGCGCAAGGGGCCGCAGACCCCCTCCGCCCTCAAACAGGAGGAGATCCAGAGCGCAGCCCTCACCGCGCTGGAGAAGAAGGGACTGCTGGAGAAGCGCTCGCTGGAGCCGAGCCATGATGGCGACTGGGCCACCCGCTTCGAGCCGGGTGAGGGGCTGCGCCTCAACGGCGAGCAGGCGCTGGCGGTGGCCGCCGTCACCAGCCAGAGCAACAAGTTCGGTGCCTTCCTGCTGGACGGCATCACGGGCTCCGGCAAGACCGAGGTTTACCTCAGCATCCTCGAGCCCCTGCTCAAGGCGGGCAAGCAGGCGCTGGTGATGGTGCCGGAAATCGGCCTCACCCCCCAGACCATCAACCGCTTCCGGCGCCGCTTCAACGTGCCCGTGGTGGCGATGAACTCCGCCATGAACGACAGGGAGCGGCTCGATGCCTGGCTCGCCTGCCGCGACGGCGGTGCCGCCATTCTGATCGGCACCCGATCCGCGGTGTTCACGCCGTTCAAGGACCTCGGCATCATCATCATCGACGAGGAGCACGACGGCTCCTTCAAGCAACAGGACGGCTTTCGCTACCACGCCCGGGATCTGGCGGTGATGCGGGCCCATCGCGCCGGCATTCCCATCCTGCTTGGATCTGCCACCCCGTCGCTGGAGACATTGCACAACGCCCGCAGCGGCAAGTATCACCACCTCAGCCTGACCCGGCGCGCCGGCAACGCCCAGACCGCTCGCCAGGTGATCCTCGACATCAAGAACGTGCGGCTGCAGGCCGGGCTCTCCCCCCAGCTGGAGCAGCTGATGGCCGAGCACCTGGCGGCGGGCAACCAGGTGATGCTGTTTCTCAACCGCCGGGGCTATGCGCCGGCACTCATCTGCCACCAGTGCGGCTGGAGTGCAGCCTGCGAGCGCTGTGACGCCTGGTACACCTGGCACCAGGCCGGGCGACGGTTGCACTGCCACCACTGCGACAGCGTGCGCCCGCTGCCCCACCACTGTCCCGAGTGTGGCAGCAGCGAGCTCATCGGCTCCGGGGTCGGCACCGAACAGCTGGAGCAACTGCTCGGCACCGTGTTCCCCCAATATCCGGTGGTGCGCATCGACCGGGACAACACCCGCCGCAAAGGGGAGCTCGAAACCCACCTCGGCGACATCAAGGCGGGCAAGTACAAGATCCTGATCGGCACCCAGATGCTGGCCAAGGGCCACCACTTCCCGGACGTGACGCTAGTGGGCCTGCTGGATGTGGATGGCGCCCTGTTCAGCGCCGATTTTCGCGCCGCCGAGAAGCTGGCCCAGCTCTACACCCAGGTGGCGGGCCGTGCCGGTCGAGCCAGCAAGCCCGGGTTGGTGGTGCTGCAGAGCCACCATCCCGAGCACGCCCTGCTGCAGGATCTGACCCAGAACGGCTATGGCCACTTCGCCGACACGGCGCTGAAAGAGCGCCGCCTGCTGGGGCTGCCGCCCTTCAGCTATCAGGGACTGTTTCGGGCCGAGGCCAACGGCCGCGACGAGGTACAGCTGTTCCTCAGTCGCCTCGCCGATACCCTGCGCAGCGCCCGCTATCCCCAGGTGCAGGTGCTGGGGCCCATCAGCGGCTTCATGGAGCGCAAGGCGGGCAAGTTTCGCATGCAGCTGCTGGTGCAGGGGCCCAGCCGGGCACCTCTGGCCCAGTTGCTCGACTGGGCGGTGACGGAGCTGGAGGGGTGGCCCGAGACCAAGCGGGTGCGCTGGAGTCTGGATATCGACCCCACGGAACTGAACTAGCGCGGCTCTGCCAGCACGGCCTCCGCCAACACCCTGGCCTGTTCCAGAGCCAGGGGCTGCTGATAGCTGTGGGCCATCACCACGGCCCCTTCCAACAGCAGGCATAATCCGGTGGCCTGCACCTCGGTGCATTCGAGGGCCTCCCTGACCCAGTTCAGCAACGCCCGCTTGTGGGCCACCACCAGCTTGCGCACCGGGTGGCGAGGATCGGAGAACTCGGCGCTCGCGTTGATGAAGTTGCAGCCGTAGAAGTCGCTGCGGCCAAACCAGTCCGCAAAGCCATCGAACAGCGCCAGCAACCTGGCCTCCCGTCCCGACACCCCATCCATCCTGGCATCGAGCAGGGCAAAGAACTCCGCATCCCGCGCCATCAGCACGGCTTCGATCAAGGCATCCTTGGTGGGGAAGTGGCGATAGAGGGTACGTTTGGTACTGCCCGCCTCGGCCCAGATGCGATCGATGCCGGTGGCGTGAAAGCCGTGACGATTGAACAACCGATAGGCTGTCGTCATCAGCTGTTGCCGTTTGTCGCTCATGGTGACTTTCCTCTTGAAGTACACCGATCTGTCTACCTAATGTCGCAGGCTGGATCAAGTGATCCGGCACAGACAAGGAGACAGGAGATGGAAACAAGACGATGGCGAAGTGCCTGGCTGGCAGGGCTCGGTGCCTGCCTGGCCATAATGTTGCTCGGCTGGCTGGACATGAGCTGGCAGTCGACCCTGTTGATGGCACCGTTCGGGGCAAGCTGTGTGCTGCTCTTCTCACTGCCGGACAGTCCGCTGGCCCGCCCGCAGAACGTGCTGGGAGGCCACCTGTTATCGGCCACCGTGGGGTTGGTGGTGCAATTGCTCCCGCTACCGATGGAACTCAAGCTGGCGCTGGGTGTGGGCCTGTCCATTGCACTCATGCATGGACTGGGGCTGATCCACCCACCCGCCGGAGCCAATCCACTGTTGATCCTGCTCACCTCCCAGTCCTGGCCTTTCCTCTGGCAAACCGTGCTGCCCGGCGCCTTGCTGCTGATCATGGTGAGTCATTGCGCCAGGCGGCTGCAAACGTCACGACTCACACCCACATAAACAACGAGGGGGCCAAGGCCCCCTCGTTGTTTAATAGCAAGGCAAAGATGGCTTATTCGGCGATCTGGGAGACCCCGGTCAGGCGCACCTCGACCCGGCGATCCGGGGCCAGGCAGGCGATCATCTGAGCCTTGGCACCATCCGGGCAGCTGCCCCCGGTCACGGGCGAAGACTCTCCCCGCCCTTCGGCACGCACCTTGTCGGCAAACAATCCCTTGGCGATGAGATAATCCGCCACCGTGCGGGCACGCTGTTCGGAAAGGGACTGGTTGTAGGCCTCCGAGCCGATGCGGTCGGTATGACCGATCACCGTCGCCACCCCGTCTTTCGGATTGGCCGCCAGGATCTGGGCAAACAGGTTGTCGAGGGCCTGGCTGGCGGCTGGCTTCAGGGTCGCCTTGTTGAACTCGAACAGCACATCGGAATCCAGGCTGAACTGTTTCTCCACCAGCACGGGGGCCGGGGCGGACGCAGGTTCGGGCGCAGGCGTTGGTGCCACCGGCTCGTCGCCGATCTGGCCGAAGCGATAGAGCATGCCGACCGACAGCAGGCCATTGTCCATCTCGATGCCTGACTCGTCGAGGGAAGTCTTCCCAAGGGGGGTGGTGTACTGGTATTCGAGGCGGGCGGCCCAATCCTTGTCGATTGCGTATTCGACCCCCAGCGCCCCGACAAAGGCGGCACCATGATATTTGTTGCCCTCATGGGATTCGGAGAGGCTGCTGGTGCCATCGCTGGCCCGGACGTTGAGTGAGCTCTCGGTCCAGGCATAAGCCCCCCCGAGACGGCCGTAGATATCCAGTGCCGAGGTTGCAGGCAGGATGATCTTCATGGTGGCCTGCACCATCTGGGCCTTGGCCTCGCCATCGAGTGCGAAATCAACCCCGTTGCCCGAGTAGTGCTTGTCCACCTGATACTTGCCGAGCCAGTCATAGCCGAGCTCAACCGCCACGTTTCTGTTCACCTGATAACCGGCAAACAGCCCCAGACCGAGATCATCGCTGTTCTCGTTCACCTTGGTCGCATCAAACAGCTCTTCGACCTGAGCGTTGTAATCCACCCCGTAATAATTTGACCAGCCGGCCTTGCCGCCGACATACCAGGTGTTGTCCTGGGCGGCAGCCTGCACCGTCCCTGTTGCCATCAAAGCGCCGATCAGGACGGCGAGCATAGATCTGTTCATGGATGAGCCCCTGCAATGAATTGTTATGACGCGGCTGCGTCTCTCTTCCCTGACGGGGCCCTGAACCCAAGCCCCGCATTCAGATTATCCCATCTGCAACCAGCCTCAAACGACCAGGGACTCAGGAGTGTGATATTGGCGACATTATCGGCCACCGTGCCCCCAATCATGGGGGCCGGCGCGCTGCCCATAAAAAAACGAAGAGCCGGGCTCTTCGTTTTTCATCTGGCAAGGGGATGGCCCCCGCTCACTGACTGCCCTGGCTCGCCAGGAAGAGGCGGTAGGCGGGATCCTCGCTCACCTCTTTCCAGCCGTAGCCAATCTCGTGCAGGTAGTCGTGGAAAGCCGCCACGTCCTCGTCCGGCAGCTCGAAGGCGCAGAGCACCCGTCCATAGTCGGCGCCGTGGTTGCGGTAGTGGAACAGGCTGATGTTCCAGCGACAGCCCAGGGTCTCCAGGAAGCGCATCAGGGCCCCCGGCTGCTCCGGGAACTTGAAGCTGTAAAGACGCTCACCGAGGGGCCGGGCCGGGCGGCCGCCAATCATGTAGCGCACGTGGTTCTTGGCCAGTTCGCTCTCGGTCATGTTGACCACCGGATAACCGTTGCCGCCGAGTTGATCGATGATCTGGCCCAGCTCCTCGTCACCGCCGGTGAGGCGCACCGAAACGAACAGCGACGCCTGCTCGGCATCGGCGTAGCGGTAGTTGAACTCAGTCACCATGCGGGGCCCCAGCTGACGGCAGAAGTCGAGGAAGGCCCCCTTGCGCTCGGGGATGGTCACCGCCAGCATGCCCTCGCGCTTCTCACCGATCTCGCAGCGCTCGGAGACGTAGCGCAGGCTGTGGAAGTTCACGTTGGCGCCGGACAAAATGGCCGCCATCCGCCCCCCTTTCACCTGCTCTCGCTCGCTGTACGCTTTCAGGCCCGCCAGGGACAAGGCCCCCGACGGCTCGGCGATGGCGCGGCAGTCATCGAAGATGTCTTTCAGTGCAGCGCAAATCTGGTCGTTGGAGACGGTCACCACCTCGTCCAGATACTGGTTGCACAGGCGGAAGGTCTCCTCGCCGATGCGCTTGACCGCCACCCCGTCCGCAAACAGGGAGACCCGGTCCAGATTGACCGGCTCGCCGGCCGCCAGCGCCGCCTTGAGGCAGGCAGAGCCTTCAGCCTCCACCCCGATCACCTTCACATCCGGCAGCAGCTGCTTGATGTAGACCGCCACCCCGGCGGCCAGGCCGCCGCCGCCCACCGGCACGAAGACGTGGGTGAGGTGGGTATCCTGCTCCAGCAGCTCCTTGCCGATGGTGCCCTGACCGGCGATCACCTCGACGTCGTCGAACGGCGGGATCAGGGTGTAGCCCTCCAACTCGGCGAGGCGGCGGCTCTCGCCATAGGCCTCGTCGAAGCTGTTGCCAAACAGCAGCACGTTGCCGCCCTGACGGCGCACTGCGTCGATCTTGATGTCCGGCGTGGTCTTGGGCATCACGATAATCGCCTTGATGCCGAGCTTGGCGGCCGACAGGGCGACCCCCTGGGCGTGGTTGCCGGCGGAGGCGGCGATGACGCCGCGCTCCTTCTGCTCCTCGGTCAGAGTGGCGATCTTGTGGTAGGCGCCGCGCAGCTTGAAGGAGTGAACAGGTTGCAGATCCTCCCGCTTCAGGCTGACGTGATTGCCGAGCCGCTCGGAGAGTTTCTTCAGGGTTTGCAAAGGGGTGACCCTCGCCGCCTCGTAGACGGGGGAGAGCAGTACCTTGCGTAGATAATCCGCCGCAGAGACCATGGTTTATACCCCCGTCTCGTGGCGAAGGGCGCGCAATGCGCCCATATCATGACAGTTCATCCTCTCACTCCCCCAGCAGAGTGCGATCGCGCACCGCGCCCTTGTCGGCGCTGGTGGCGAACATGGCGTAGGCACGCAGGGCAAAGGAGACCTCGCGCTGACGATCGACCGGCTTCCAGCCACGGGCAGAGACGGCGGCGCGGCGAGTGGCCAGCACGCTGTCGGCCACCTCCAGCACCATGCTGCGGGCCGGGATGTCGATGTTGATGATGTCGCCATCCTCCACCAGACCGATAGTGCCACCAGAGGCCGCCTCCGGGGAGACATGGCCGATGGAGAGACCCGAGGTACCGCCGGAGAAGCGACCGTCGGTGATGAGGGCACACGCCTTCCCCAATCCCATGGATTTCAGATAGGTGGTGGGATAGAGCATCTCCTGCATGCCGGGGCCCCCTTTCGGGCCCTCGTAGCGGATCACCACCACTTCACCGGCTTTCACCGTGCCGTCCAGAATGCCGCTCACCGCGCTCTCCTGGCTCTCGAATACCCGGGCCGGGCCGCGGAAGGTGAGGTTCTCCTCGTCCACCCCGGCGGTCTTGACGATGGCCCCGTTGAGGGCGAGGTTGCCAGCGAGGACCGCCAGGCCACCTTCTTGGCTGTATGCGTGATCGAAGGAGCGGATGCACCCCTCGGCGCGGTCCAGATCCAGCTCGGGCCAGCGGCAATCCTGACTGAACGCTTTGGTGGTACGGATGCCGGCAGGGCCTGCACGGTAGAAGTCGTGAACCCCCTTGTCATGGCTGCGGCTGACGTCATATTCGGCCAGCAGCTCCACCAGGGAAGTGCCCAGCACGTTGCGGGTATCCCCGTGCACCAGGCCCGCTTTTTCCAGCTGACCCAGGATGGCGACCACGCCGCCGGCGCGGTGCACGTCTTCCATGTGGTACTTCTGGGTGGAAGGCGCCACCTTGCACAGCTGGGGCACCTTGCGGGACATGCGGTCGATGTCGGCCATGGTGAAGTCGACACCCGCCTCCTGGGCTGCCGCCAGCAGGTGCAGCACGGTGTTGGTGGAGCCGCCCATGGCGATGTCGAGCGCCATGGCGTTCTCGAACGCCGCCTTGGTGGCGATGTTGCGCGGCAGTGCCGAGGCATCGTCCTGCTCATACCAGCGCTTGGCCAGAGTGACGATGCGCTGGCCCGCCAGCTTGAACAGCTGCTCGCGATCGGCGTGGGTTGCCAACAGGGAGCCGTTGCCCGGCTGGGAGAGACCCAGTGCCTCGGTCAAGCAGTTCATGGAGTTGGCGGTGAACATGCCGGAGCAGGAGCCGCAGGTGGGGCAGGCGCTGCGCTCGATCTGATCGCTCTGTGCATCGGAGACCTTGGGGTCAGCGCCCTGGATCATGGCGTCCACCAGATCCAGCTTGATGATCTGGTCGGAGAGCTTGGTCTTGCCCGCTTCCATGGGACCGCCGGAGACAAAAATGACCGGGATATTGATGCGCAGGGCAGCCATCAGCATCCCCGGGGTGATCTTGTCGCAGTTGGAGATGCAGACCATGGCGTCGGCGCAGTGGGCGTTGACCATGTACTCCACCGAGTCGGCGATGAGTTCGCGGGACGGCAGGGAATAGAGCATGCCACCGTGGCCCATGGCGATGCCGTCATCCACGGCGATGGTGTTGAACTCCTTCGCGACCCCGCCAGCCGCCTCGATTTCGCGGGCGACCAGCTGGCCCAGATCCTTGAGGTGGACGTGGCCCGGCACGAACTGGGTGAAAGAGTTGACCACGGCGATGATGGGCTTGCCGAAATCCTGATCGGTCATGCCGGTGGCACGCCAGAGGGCGCGGGCCCCGGCCATGTTACGTCCGTGGGTGGTGGTGGCGGATCTCAACTTCGGCATTGTCTCTACTCCCTGAATGCCCCTGGGGCGCATTGTCTTTCAACATGAATGTGTGATTCGCGGATCGGGAATCGATCCTGGTGAAGGCACCTCGGGGAGCCTTCACCGGAAGCGACTCGGGGAGGCGTGACGCCTCCCCGCTCTCATCAGTCGTTGACCGGCGTCAGCCAGCCCCACTTGTCTTCGGTCTTGCCGTTGAACAGGCCGAAGAAGGCGTTCTGCAACTGCTCGGTCACCGGGCCACGGCAACCGGCGCCCACTTTCATCCGATCCACCGAGCGCACCGGGGTCACCTCGGCCGCCGTGCCGGTCATGAAGATTTCGTCTGCGACGTACAGCGCCTCACGGGGCAGCGCCTGCTCGCGCACCTCGTAACCCAAGTCGCGCGCCAGCGTCATGATGGTGTCGCGGGTGATGCCGGGCAGGATGGCGGCGGTGGCGGGCGGGGTGAACAGCACGCTGTTCTTCACCAGAAACAGGTTCTCCCCCGCCCCTTCGCTCAGATAGCCGTTCACATCCAGCGCCAGCCCCTCGGCGAAGCCGTTGCGCTTGGCCTCGCGGCTGATGAGCTGGGAAGAGAGATAGTTGCCCCCCGCCTTGGCACCGGTCGGGATGGTGTTGGGAGCGAGCCGGTTCCAGGAGGTGACGCACACATCCACTCCGTTTTTCAACCCCTCTTCACCGAGGTAGGCGCCCCAGGGCAGGGCCGCGACCATGAGGTCGGCCTTGGCATCCAGCGGCGGATGCAGCCCCAGCCCCACGTTGCCGACAAAGGCCAGCGGGCGCAAGTAGCCGCTCTTCAGGCCGTTCTCGCGCACCACGGTGCGGCAGGCTTCATTCACTTCGGACTCGCTGTAGGGGACGTCCATCCAGTAGATCTTGGCGGAGTCGAACAGGCGGCGGGTGTGCTCCTGCAGGCGGAAGATGCAGGTCCCCTTGGGAGTGTCATAGGCCCGCACCCCCTCGAACACCGAGGATCCGTAGTGCAGGGCATGGCTCATGACATGCACCTGGGCATCCTGCCAGGGGACCAGCTTGCCGTTGAACCAGATGTATTGGGGGTGGGCGGCGGATTGGGAAGGCTGTGACATTGGCTTGGCTCCTTAAGCTCTGATCCGGGGTTGCTGTTCCAGTGCATCGACCCGGGAGACATCCACCAGCTTCACCAGCTGGCTCCACAACTGCTGGATGGGACGTACCGATTCGACAGTAACCGTGATCCGCAGCTGTTGGCAATCCTGCTCCATGTTGAGGGCGCAGAGATTGAAACCGCGGTGACGGACCACCCGCAGCACCCGTTCCATCACTTCGGGTCTGGGTTGGGCATGGATTTCCAGGGTACTGGTATTGAGCTGGTTCATGGGCGTTGCTCCATCATCTTGTGGTTGGCGACTCCTGGCGGAACCAGGGGCCAGACATTTTCTTCCTCTGAAATAGCCACATGCAGCAGATAGGCACTCTCGCTCGCCAGCAGGCGATCCAGTGCCGGACCTATCTCTTCCTTGCATGTGATGGTCTCGCCGGGAATGCCGAAGGCGGCAGCCAGGGCGACGAAATCGGGGTTGTCGGACAGATTGGTCTCGCTGTAGCGACCGTCGAAGAACAGCTCCTGCCATTGGCGCACCATGCCGAGGCGCTGGTTGTCCAGCAGCACCATCTTCACCTTGAGCCGGGCGCGGCGGATGGTGCCGAGCTCCTGCACGTTCATCATGAAGGAGCCGTCGCCACTCACCAGCACCACCTCGTCATCGGGGCGCGACATCTTGGCGCCGATGGCGGCGGGCAGGCCGAAGCCCATGGTGCCGAGGCCGGCACTGGACAGGTGGTTGCGCGGGCTGGTGAAACGCATGTGCTGGGCCACCCACATCTGGTGCTGACCCACGTCACAAGCCACCACGCTGGTGTCAGGCAGCTGGCTTGAAAGCTCTTTGAGCAGGGACGGGGCGTAGATGGCCTGACCCGGATGGTCGTAGCGGAAGGCGTATTCCCGCGCCATGGTGGCGCAGTGCTCGCGCCAGGGGTCGAGGGTCAGCGTCATCGCCAGGGCGGGCAGCACACGCTTGAGATCCGTGGTGATGCCCACATCGGCGGCGCGGCGCTTGCCGAACTCGGCGGCGTCCACATCCAGGTGGATCACCTTCGCCTCGGGGGCAAACTCTTCCAGCTTGCCGGTCACCCGATCATCGAAACGGGCGCCTACCACCACCAGCAGATCGCACTGCTGCACCGCCAGGTTGGCGGCCTTGGTACCGTGCATGCCGAGCATGCCCAGATAAACGGGGCTGTCGGGGTCGAGGGCACCTATCCCCTTGAGGGTGGTGACCGCCGGCATCCCCGTGGTGGCGGCAAAGTCGCGCAGCTGCTGCTCGGCATTGGCCATGCCCACCCCGCCGCCGACGTAGAGTACCGGACGCTCGGCACCGGCCAGCAGGGTACGGGCGACCGTCAGTTCGGCCGGATTCAGGGGGTCGGGTTCCTCCACGGCAAACAGCGGGCTTTGAGAGGGAACGGCGGCCAGTTGCACATCCTTGGGCAGGTCGATGAGCACGGGGCCCGGACGCCCTTCGGTGGCGATGGCAAAGGCTTCGGCAATGACCCGTCCCAGATCCGCCGGGTCCGTCACCATGAAGGAGTGCTTGGTGCAGGAAAGGGACATGCCGAGCACGTCCACTTCCTGAAAGGCATCGGTACCGACGGCGGCGCAGGGCACCTGGCCACTGATGGCCACCAGCGGTACAGAGTCGAGCAGTGCCTCCGCGAGGCCGGTGACCAGGTTGGTGGCGCCGGGGCCAGAGGTAGCGATGCAGACCCCCACCTGACCGGAAGCGCGGGCATAACCCACTGCAGCCATGGCGGCACCCTGCTCGTGGCGGCAGAGCTGATGGGCCAGGCCACCGTCATACAGGGCGTCGTAGACCGGCATGATGGCTCCGCCCGGGTAACCAAACACCTGGGTCACACCCTGTTTCTTGAGAGCCTGTACCAAAAACTGCGCGCCGTTCATGTGGAAAATCCTGTCCTTTGGTCGAAAAAAAACCCCCGGGCCGTGAGGCTCGGGGGTCGCTTGTTTCGTTCTGTCCGGTGGTGGGTCTATCCCTTGTTCCGTGCAGCCAAACGAGCCCCGAGCGGTGAGATAATAATCACCACTAGGACCACAATAATGCTGACGAAACGGGAGGCCATGTTCATAGTTACAACCGGAAATCCTGTGAAATGGGAGCGGAGCTTGCCGCGAATGGCTATTAGAACTAGCACGGTGATTTTTATTGGGCAAGCACTTTTTACCTGACAAGACTCTGATTTTAACTGCTCTGAAACCTGACAACTGGAACAAAAAACTAATAAAAAACGGTTAACCAGCATATACATCAAACCAAGGACGGTATTTATGTCATTAGCTGTTGTTTATAGCCGTGCCAGCCTGGGGATAGCGGCGCCGCAAGTCACGGTGGAGGTGCACCTCTCCAACGGCCTGCCCGCCTTCAACATGGTGGGGTTGCCGGAAACCTCGGTGAAAGAGTCGCGGGATCGGGTGCGCAGCGCCCTGCTCAACGGCAATTTCGAATTTCCGGCCAAGCACATCACGGTCAACCTGGCCCCTGCGGATCTGCCCAAAGAGGGGGGCCGCTTCGACCTGGCCATCGCTATCGGCATTCTCGCCGCATCCAAGCAGATACCCGCAAAATACCTGCTCGATCACGAATTTTTAGGGGAATTGGCCCTGACGGGCGAGATCCGCCCCGTACTTGGGGTGCTCCCCTCGGTGCTCGCCTGCCGCGACGCGGGGCGCACCCTGCTGGTCCCACGGGAGAACGGTCCGGAGGCTTCCCTCATACAGGATGCCGAGGTGCGCACCGCCCACCAGCTGCTGGCGGTCACCGCCTGGCTGGCGGGCCAGTACGAACTGCCGCTGCCGGAACCCCAGAGCGCGGAGATCCTGCCCGACGTGCCGGATCTGCAGGATGTGATCGGTCAGTCCCAGGCGAAGCGGGCGCTGGAGATCGCCGCAGCTGGCAGCCACAACCTGCTGTTCATCGGCCCCCCCGGCACCGGCAAGAGCATGCTGGCCAGCCGTCTGCCCGGCATTCTGCCACCGCTGAGCGAACAGGAGGCGCAGCAGACCGCCGCCATTCACTCCATCGGCGGCCTCACCCCCCGCGCCGGCCACTGGCACCACAGGCCGTATCGCACGCCCCATCACAGCGCCTCGGCGGTGGCGCTGGTGGGCGGGGGTACCCATCCCAGGCCTGGCGAAATTTCCCTCGCCCACAACGGGGTACTGTTTCTGGATGAACTGCCGGAGTTCGAGCGCAAGGTGCTCGACTCCCTGCGCGAGCCGCTGGAAACCGGGCACATCACCATCAGTCGTGCCGCCCGCCAGGTGGATTTTCCCGCCCGCTTCCAGCTGGTGGGTGCCATGAATCCCAGCCCCTGCGGCCATTATGGCGACGGCCAGACCCGCTCCAGCCCGGATCAGATCCTGCGCTATCTGGGCAAGCTCTCCGGCCCCTTTCTCGACCGGTTCGATCTGACGGTAGAGGTCCCGCTCTTGCCCAGGGGGAGCCTGACCGGCAAGGCGGAGCGGGGGGAATCGAGCCAGCAGATACGCGAACGGGTGCTGGGGGCGCGAGAGCGCATGCTGAGTCGCAGCGGAAAACTCAACAACCTGCTGGATAGTCGTGAAATCGAAGATGTTTGCAGATTATCGCCACAGGATGCCGAGTTTCTGGAAGGTGCCATCCAGAAGCTGGGGCTCAGCATCCGGGCCTGGCACCGCATCCTGCGGGTATCGCGCACCATCGCCGATCTGGCGGGACACGCCACCATCGAGAGAGCGCATCTGATCGAAGCCCTGGGCTATCGTGCCATGGACAGGCTGTTGTCACGGCTGCGCGGGGGCCAGTGAGCGGGGGAACGGCAGCAGCCACCTCCCGACCCGGAAAGGGCGCCACCATGGTCTAGTCGTGGGCCGGCTGATATTATGGCAACAGATCTGACCACTTGGTTGCCATCCACCGATACGAAGACGGATTTCACCATGCTCAACAAGCTGATAGAGCGACTGCGCGGCAGCCTCTCGACCCTGCTCTATTTCATCAACACCCTGTTCTGGTTTGTCCCCGTCCTGCTGCTTGGCCTCATCAAGCTGCTGCTGCCCTTCAAGGGGGCGCGACGTCTCTGCAACACCCTCCTGGACGGCTGCGCCACCCACTGGATAGGTTTTAACAATCTGATCCAGAAAACCATCATCAACACCCCTTTCGATGTGGTCGGAGTGGACAAAGGGCGCCGGAATGAGTGGTATATGGTGATTGCCAACCACCAATCCTGGGTCGACATACTGGTATTGCAGCGGATTTTTAATCAAAAAATCCCCTTCCTGAAGTTTTTCCTCAAGAAAGAACTGATTTGGGTACCTTTTCTCGGCCTGGCCTGGTGGGCGCTGGATTTCCCCTTCATGCGGCGATATTCGCGCAAGTTGCTGGAAAAGAAGCCGCATCTGAAGGGAAAAGACATAGAGACCACGCGCCAGGCGTGTGCCCGTTTCCGCCATATGCCGGTGAGTGTGATGAACTTCGTGGAAGGGACCCGCTTCACCATCGGCAAGCACGACAGGCAAGGGGCACCCTATCGTCATCTGCTGCACCCGAGAGCAGGGGGCATCGCCTTCACCCTGGCGGCCATGGGGGATCAACTGCACAAGCTGGTGGATGTGACCATCGCCTATCCCGGCGGCGTCCCCAGCTACTGGGACTTCATGTGCGGTCGGGTCAAGGAGATCAAGGTTCGGGTCCGCTTTCTGCCGATCGAATGCAATCTGGTGGGGGATTACTTCAATGACCCCGAGTTCCAACAAGAGTTTCAACAGTGGTTGAACGGGATCTGGCACGAGAAGGACCAGACCCTGGATAAGCTGCTGGCGGACAAGACGCAGTAAGACACTCATGCCAAACCTGCTCCCGGGCCCCCTGGTGCTGTTCATCAGCGCCGGCCTGACCATACTGTTTACCGCCCTGTGTGCCAGCCTGATCCTGCTGGTTTCTCTGGCCAAACTGCTGCTGCCCGTGCCGGCCTTTGGTCGCGCCTGCAGCCGGCTCAACAATCGCTTCATGGGCCTGTGGCTCGGTTGCAACGCCCTGGTGATCCGCCTCACTACCCGCATCGACTGGCAGATTGAGGACAATACCCGGCTGCGCAAGGATGGCTGGTATCTCATTATCAGCAACCACATGAGCTGGACCGATATCGTGGTGCTCGGCCACCTGTTTCGCAATCGTCTGCCGGTGCCCAAGTTCTTCATGAAGCACGAGCTCATTTACATCCCGCTGCTGGGGCTCGCGTGCTGGGGGCTGGACATGCCCTTTATGCGCCGCTATTCGAGAGAGTTTCTGTTAAGAAATCCGCATCTGCGGGGCAAGGATATCGAGACCACCCGCAACGCCTGCGAGAAGTTTCGCCACATTCCCACCACCGTCATC
This sequence comes from Aeromonas sp. FDAARGOS 1418, assembly GCF_019048585.1. Classification (NCBI taxonomy): domain Bacteria; kingdom Pseudomonadati; phylum Pseudomonadota; class Gammaproteobacteria; order Aeromonadales; family Aeromonadaceae; genus Aeromonas; species Aeromonas sp. FDAARGOS 1418. Next base: position 656,332 of record NZ_CP077387.1, read on the forward strand.
AACTTTGTGGAGGGGACCCGCTTCACCGATCAGAAGCGCGAGGCCGCCCGCTCCCGCTATCGCCATCTCATGCCCCCCAAGGCGGCAGGACTCGCCTTCACCCTGGCAGCCATGGGCGATCAGTTCGACAGCCTGATCAACGTCACCATCAGCTACCCGGACAACCCCGACACCCCCTTCAAGGATTTCCTGATGGGGAAGATGAAGCGCATCCGGGTGCGGATCGAGGAGCTGCCGGTGGACGAGCAACTGGTGGGGGATTACTTCAACGACAAGCAGTTCAAACGCGGTTTCCAGGAGTGGCTGAACGCACGCTGGAAGGAAAAAGACGACATGCTGGCGCAGTGGCAGGCGGCCGATGCGGCGGCTCAGACCGATCCGCAGGCAGCCAAGGCGAGCGCCGAGGCCAGCTCGGGCAGCTGATCCTCGCTGAACACCGCGATGCCATGGCGGCGCAGCAAAGCCGTGGTCTTGCCCTCTCCCGCCAGTGAAACCCCTTCGAAGCGGCCATTGTAGATGCGACCGCTGCCGCAGGAGGGGCTCCCCTCCTTCAGAAGGGCGAAGCGAATGTCCTGCTGCTGACAGAGGGCCAGCGCAAGGGCGGCGCCCCGATCGAACTCGGCCGTCACATCCAGCCCGCTTTCGGTAACCACCCGCTCCCCCTGGCGCTCGGCAGGGGGGCGTGGCGTCGGCAGGCCACCCGCCACCTCGGGGCAGAAGGCCAGTGCCCGCCCCTCGGCTCCCAGCGCCTGCAGCCAGTCGCTGACAATCCCCTTGCTCTGGCCGTCGTAACGCACTGGCTGCCCCAGCAGACAGGCGCTCACCAGCACCTTGTGCATTCCCGTCTCTCCCATGCTTTCACTTCCTGTGTGAGGTGCCAGTGCGCCAGACCCGCTATGGGGTGACAATCCGGCTTTCGCAGACATCGGCTTATGCTTCCGCACCGTGCATCACCTGATCGAACATGACGCAGCAGGGGGTCTCCAGCCGATAGAGGATGGCGGGACGTTGCTTGCCGGTGCGCTTGCGCCCTGTGTCCACCAGGATGTCGGCACGGTGGAGCCGCTTGCGAAATGCGGCCGTGTTCATGGGGGTCTGCAGGACGATCTCGAACGCCCGTTGCACCTCGGAGAGGGTGAATTCTGCCCCCAGCAGATGCAGCGGCAGGGTGCTGTAACGGCTCTTGATGCGCAGCCGCTCCAGCCCCATGGCGACCAGCTTGCCGTGATCGAAGGCGAGTTGCAGGCCGGGCAGATCGTCCAGAGGATGCCAGCCACCGCGCACCGCCCCCCCATCGGGATCCGCCAGACAGAGATAGACGAGGGTGGTGGACCAGCCGCGGGGATCCCGCTCCAGGTTGCCGAGGGTACAGACCTGCTCGCTGTAGCAGTGCTCCAGCCCCCACTCTGCCAGCAGGCGATGGCGAGCCGCGTCCAGATCCCGATCCCGGGTCTCGTCGATGCGCAGGGCCGGCAACTGCCAGCAGTGGGCAAAGGGGGGGCGATCCCGGGTCTCGAGAAGCAGCTCGAGCCGCTCCTCGCGCAACCGCAGCACCACCATATCCAGACTCATTCTCGGCATCCTGGTCGACCTGCTCGCCTTCTAATAATGTTTGGTAGATAATATCACAAGAATATTATGTGAAGGAGCCATCCATGGGAATCATCGCCAGCCTGGATATTGATGCGCAGAAGGGATTCACCCCCCTCTGCCCGAACGAGCTGCCCGTCGCTGGCGGGGATACCATAGTGGCGGCGCTCAATGCCCAGGCTGCCCTCGCCACCCTGCGAACCGGCAGCAAGGATGCCCACCCCGCGAACGCCCCCTGGGTGGTGACCGAACCCGGCGCCATGTTGCAACCCCTTGCTCTGGCGAATGCCGATCTCACCTGGCCGGCCCACTGCGTGCCCGGCACCCCTGGGTTCGAGCTGCTCGACGGCCTGCCCGCCCCCATCGACTACGACTTCTTCGTCTGGAAGGGGGTCGAGCCGGACCTGCATCCCTATGGCGTCTGCTATCACGACCTGGCGGAACTGCGCAGCACCGGGCTCATCGAGTTTCTGCACGCCCGCAGCGTCACTACCGTGCTGGTCGGCGGCCTCGCCACCGACTACTGCGTCAAAACCAGCGTGCTGCAACTGCGTCGCGCCGGTTTCCGGGTCATCGTCCACCTCGACGCCTGCCGCGGCATCGCCCCCGAGACAATCGACCAGGCCCGCACCCGGATGCTCGAGGCCGGCGCCGAGCTGGCCCAGACCCTGGCCGACATTCAACGCCTGCTGGATGCCTGATATGCCTTCCATTTTCCACTGCCCACCCGACACCGGCGCCCACCCGTCACAGATGCAGCCAGAGTGCGTTGCCCGCGCAGCACTCATCACAGGAGCCTGATATGCCTCCCATCCTCCACAGCCTGCTCGACACCGATGCCTACAAGCTGCACATGCAGCAGGCGGTGTTCCATCGCTATCCGGATGCCGACGTCGTCGCCGAGTTCCACAGCCGCAACGAAGAAGACCTGCTGCCCATGATGGGCCAGATCGAGGAACAACTGCGCCTCGCCGGCTCCCTGCGCCTGACCCGGTCCGAACTCGACTTTCTGGCCGAACGCCCCTTCTTCACGCCTGACTACCTGGACCACCTGCGCCGCAAGCCGCTGGACGCCTCCCTGCTCAAGGTGTTCGAGCAGGATGGCCGCATCAATGTGCGGGTCGAAGGCCCCTGGCAGGACGTGATCCTGTGGGAGATCCCGGTGCTCGCCATTATCAGCGAGATGCGTAACCGCTTCCGCTATCCCCAGTTCGGCGTCAGCCAGGCACTGGAGCGGCTCGATCAGAAGATCGACAAGCTGGAACGGGAGCTGAGCCGGGAGGAGATGAGCGAGTTCAACCTCATCGACTTCGGCACCCGTCGCCGCTTCTCCCTCGCGGTACAAGACGCCGTGGTGGGTCGCCTCAAGGAGCGGCTGCCGGCGTTTCGCGGCACCAGCAACTACCTGCTGGCCCAGAAGTACCAGTTGCCCGCGGTGGGCACCCAGGCCCACGAGTGGTTCCAGGCCCACCAGCAGCTCGGCTTCCCGCTGGAGCTCAGCCAGCGCGCCGCCCTCACCAGCTGGCTGGACGAATTCACCAACCACCTCGGTATCGCGCTCACCGACTGCATCACCATGGATGCCTTCCTGCGTGACTTCGGCTTCGAGCTGGCGAGCCGCTACCAGGGGCTGCGCCACGACTCCGGTGATCCCGTGGTGTGGGGCGAGAAGGCCATCAGCCACTATCAGCGGCTCGGCATCGATCCTGCCGAGAAGACGCTAGTCTTCTCCGACGGGCTCAACCTCGACAAGGCCGTCGAGCTGCTGCGCCACTTCCGCGGCCGCATCAACACCAGCTTCGGCATCGGCACCAAGCTCACCTGCGATCTGCCCGGCGTCAGCCCGATGAACATCGTGTTCAAGCTGATGGAGTGCAACGGCGGCCCGGTCGCCAAGATCTCCGACAGCCCGGGCAAGACCCTCTGCCGGGATGCGGACTTCATTCGCAACCTCAAGCAGGCCTTCCACGTCGGGGTCTGAGTCAGGCCCGCGAGATGCCAAACAAAAAGCCCGCCGGTTTGCACCGGCGGGCTTTTGTATCGACTCAGGAATGATCAGTCCTTCTTGGCCAGCAGGAATTTCACCAGCTGGTTGAACTGCTCCTGGGAAGTGATGGATTCAATCTTCACCATGTATTTGCCGTTGACCAGGAAGGCCGGCACACCGCGCACATTGTAGCTCTCGGTGTTGCGATCGAACTGGGAGACCATGCCGGAGACGGCGAAGCTGTCGACGGCACCGTCGAACTCCTCGGCCGGCACGCCATTGTCCACGAAAACCTGCTTCACGTCGGCGCGGCTCTGGGGGATCTGGCGCTGGGTGTGGATCTTGTCGAAGATGGCCGGGGTCAGCTTGCCTTCCACGTTCAGCAGATTGGCGACGGCGTAGGCACGCTGCATCTCGGGGCCCATTTCACGGCCCAGGAAGGCCACCGGGTTCTTCTTCATCGGCACGCCTTCCGGCAGGCTCTTCTTCAGATCCTCGGCAATCGGCTCGAACTTGGCGCAGTGCGGGCAGAAATAGGAGAAGAACTCCATCACTTCCGGCTGGGCGCTGCCGGTCTGGCTGACCACGTCATAGTTGACACCTTCCTTGAATTGCGGGGCGGCGTGAACCATGGGGATCATCAGCATGGCAGCGAGGAAAAATAGTACTTTTTTCATGACGTTTCCTGTTAAGGGATCACTGTGAGGCACGCCCGGCGAACCGAAGCAGTCCAAGCCTATTGCCTCCCCCTCGTGCCGTCAATGGCAAAGGCAGACAGGCGGGACCGCCATCCCGCCTCCCACGGGCACCTTGCCGCTGTGGCAATGGTGCGGGCGACACCACCAACGGACGCCCCGTGGCGTGGCGATCTGCCGGGTTCGCGCCCCTACCACTGCGGCATCAGGCTGAGCGGCGGGGCCTTCAATGCCTCGAGCTGATCATGCAGGGTCGCAATCTGCTGGCGCCAGTAGTGTTCGGTGTTGAACCAGGAGAAGTGGCGGGGGAAGGCGGGATCTTCCCAGCGTCTTGCCAGCCAGGCCATGTAGTGGACGATGCGCATGGCGCGCAGCGGCTCGATGAGCGCCAGCTCCCGCGGGTCGAACTCCATGAACTCCTCATACCCAGCCAGCAGGGTATCGAGCTGGATCTGCTGCTCATGACGCTCCCCGTTCAGCATCATCCAGAGATCCTGGATGGCAGGGCCGGTGCGGCAATCGTCGAGGTCGACAAACAGGGGGCCGTCACGCCACAGGATGTTGCCCGGGTGGCAGTCCCCATGCAGGGAGATGCGCGCCACATCCAGGGTCATGGCGTCGCATACGTGCCGGATCAGCTCGTCCAGCACCCCGAAGAAGGACTTGGCCAGCCCGCTCGGCAACCACTCGCCTGCCGCCAGCAACTGACGCGGCTCGTGCAGCATGCTCTCCACATCCAGCGGAACCCGGTGATGAAAGGCATGGCTGGCACCGACGCTGTGGATGCGACCGAGGTAACGCCCCACCCACTCCAGCTGGTCCAGGTTGTCCACCTCGAACTGACGCCCCCCGACGCTCTGCCAGATGGCAAACGGGTAGCCCTGATGCTCCAGCAGGGTCTCGCCGGCAAAGGCAATGGGAGCGGCGACCGGGATCTCAGTTTCACAGAGGCGAGCAGCAAACGCGTGCTCTTCCAGGATCTGGGCCCGGCTCCAGCGACCGGGGCGGTAGAACTTCACCACGTAGCGACGGCGATCCTCATCCTGGAACTGATAGACGCGGTTCTCGTAACTGTTGAGCTCGATAAGGCCGGAGTCGATGCGCAAGCCGCTGAGATCGATGGCATCCATGATGAGATCGGGATTGAGGTCGGAATAGTTGAAACGCATGTCATCCACCATAGAAAAGGGGCGCTGTTGCGCCCCATTCTATCACCACTGTCTGCCGTTTCCGTGCATGGCGGTGCGCCTTGCCGTCACAACCTGCTGATAAACTTGCTCGGTTGGCGCAAGGTCCCCTTGCTGTCGTCCGGCGCCGCGCCTTCCCGCTTGAGCACGAACTGGACGTCCAGAGTGGGGCGCTTCAGGTTGAAGGGATCCACCGCCAGACTCACCGGCAGGGTATAGATCTCGCCCGCCTTCAGGGTCACCTCGCGGGGTCCGAACCACTGGTACTCCGGCAGCCCTTCCACGTCCAGCCGGTAGGTCTGGGAGTTCAGGGTCTTGTTGAGGATCTTCAGGGTATAGGTGTTCTCGATGAGCCCTTCACTGTTTTCCCGGAACAGCTGGTTGCGATCCCGCAGGATGTCGAGCCCCATGGGCATGATGGACATGGCGTTATAGACGAAGACCCCCAGCATGACGACCATCACCAGGCCATAGCCAATCAGCTTGGGCCGCGCCACCTGGGTTTCACTGTGGGCCAGCTTGTGCTCGGTGGTGTAACTGATGAGCCCTTTCGGATACCCCATCCGCTCCATGGTCTGGTCGCAGGCGTCGACACAGGCGCCGCAGTTGATGCACTCGTACTGCAGACCGTCACGGATGTCGATACCGGTCGGGCAGACCTGCACGCAGAGGTCGCAGTCGATGCAGTCCCCCAGCCCCAGAGCCTTGGGATCGGCCTTGCGACCACGGGCGCCGCGGGTCTCGCCACGCTGGCTGTCATAGCCGACGATGTAGGTGTCCTTGTCGAACATGGCGGACTGGAAGCGGGCATAGGGGCACATGTGGATACACATGATGGCGCGCATCCAGCCGGCGTTGCCATAGGTGCAGGCGGCAAAGAACAGCACCCAGAAGATGACCCAGCCTCCCGCCTGCAGGGTGAAGAAATCGGGCACCAGGTGGAAGACATCCTGGAAGTAGGCGACGAAGGTCAGCCCCGTGCCCAGCGACAGCAGGATCCAGGCCAGGTGCTTGGCGCCCTTCCGGGCCAGCTTCTCGCCGCTCCAGGGCGCCGCATCCAGCTTGCGACGCTTGTTGGCGGCCCCTTCCAGCTTCTCCTCGAACCAGATGAACAGGAAGGTCCACACCGTCTGGGGACAGAGGTAGCCGCACCAGACCCGACCCAGGAAGGTGGTCACAAAGAAGAGGGCGAAGGCCGCGATCATGAAGACCCAGGCCAGCAGGGTGAGATCCTGCGGCCAGATGGTGGCACCGAAGATATGGAACTGCTGGTGCTCCAGATCGAACAGCACCGCCTGACGGCCGTCATAACGCAGCCAGGGCAGGAGGACAAAGAGCGCGACGAAGAACCAGCCCATGGCCTTGCGCACCCGCTGCCAGTAGCCGGTCTGGGAGCGGACATAGATGCGGTTGCCGGGGTTGAACCTGTCATCTCCCGCCTTGAAGGTGTTGGGATTGAAGGTCCCGGTGACGTCACCGGTCACATCCTTGATGTCGATCTTGTCCTTGTCGGCCATTGCAACACATCGCTCCACTCATATTGTTATGAAAGCGATTATATCTTAAACAACATGCTAATTGTGTGGGTTAAATGTATCTATAGTTCGAGTCCCGTCGCAATTTCAGGCAACAAAAAAGGCCCATAGCCAGTTGACTATGCGCCTTTTCACAGATTCTCTTGAAACCTTTCTCTGATGGCGATATGACGCCCGGATTACTTGATGCCGCGTGCCTTGAGCAGGGCTTCCTTGAAGTCGGGCACGTGATCCTTGGCCAGCCCCGGGATCATCGCCTGCTTGTCGGATTCCCGCATCTTGAGGTGGTAGATCAGCATGTCGTCGGTCAGTGCGGACAGCGGACCGTCAAATCCCGCCTCCTCGGCCAGTTTGGCAACAAACTGCACCAGGCTGAGATCCTGCTCCTTGATCCAGGCAGGCTGCAGCAGTTCCAGCAGCTCTTCGATACGATGACATTGCATAGACGACCTCTTTAATCTGTCTTGTGAAACTCAGGCAACCTTACCCATCAAGGCTACTTCGATACGATCCCGGCCATTATGCTTGGCCTGATAGAGCGCCGCATCCGCTTTCTGGATGAGCTCGGCAATGGAGTGATGCTGATCCGGCACCAGGGTCGCCACCCCGAAGCTGCAACTGACCCGCCCCGAGACCCGGGATTTGTGGTGGGGAATGCCGAGGGCTCGCAACGAGGTACGCACCTGCTCGGCGATCTGCATGGCCCCCTGCAAGGTGGTGCAGGGCAGCAGCAGGGCGAACTCCTCTCCGCCGTAACGGGCAGCGAGATCGTCTTCCCGCCGCAGCACTTCGGCCAGCAGGCTCGCCACCTGTTGCAGGCACTGGTCCCCCACCTGGTGACCATAGTGATCATTGAACTGCTTGAAGTAGTCCACATCCACCAGCACCAGAGAGAGAGGCGCCCTGGCACGGTGGCAGCGACGCCAGGCGCGCGCCAGGGAGTCGTCGAGATGGGCCCGGTTGGCGATGCCGGTCAGACCGTCGAGGCGGGACGTGAGCTTGAGGTGCTCGGAGACCGCCTTCAGCTCGGCCACCAGATCCGCATTGGAAAAACTGTGGTAGAGAGAGGCCACCTGATCCCGCCGCAGGCGCCGCAGCAGGGTCGGCAGAAAGACGAACAGATACCCCGCCAGCATGCAGGAGACGATACGCTCCTGGGTGTTGCCGCCACTGAGCTCGAACAACATGGCAAACCCGAGGGGCAGCACGGCCCCATAGAGGGTACGACGGCTGCCGAACAGCATGATGGCGCTGCCGGTCAGGATCAGGCTGGAGAGCATCATCATGGCGGCACGATAGGTGTCGGGCAGCTTGTCCATATAGAGCAGCACGCCCAGTGCCCAGACGATGGAGGTGATGGTCACCCCGACAAAGAGTTCGCGCTCGAGCACCGGCAGCGGAAGCTCCGCCAGCCTGGGCTGGCGCCAGCGCAAATGCCACCAGCGCCCCAGCAACAGCAACAGGACCAGACCGAGCCAGCCCAGCGACTCGCTGGCCGGCAGGTAATCGTGGAACAGCAGGCTCCAGCTGATCGCCAGCAGCCCCAGGCAAGGCAGGCTGAAGGAGGCGTGGGTATAGAGCTGGACCATGATGGCCCGCCGCACCTGATATTTCACACTCTGTGTCAACTGGGTACTCCCTGTACAAGAGCCGCACAGTTTAACACTCCCCTTTCCTGCTCAACAATCAATCGACCGCTATTAAGCTGCCACTCAGCGCGTCCCCTCCCGCACAGGCCCCGACAGACCCTTTTCTGCAGGGTCGAATGGCGCAACCCTCCCTCACCCTTTCTCCAGCTCGTCGAGGATGGGGCACTGGGGATTCGCATCTCCGTGACAGCAGCTCACCACCTCCTCGAGGGCGCTGAGCATGGCTTGCAAACCGGCGATGCGGGAGCGCAGATCGACGATTTTCTCCTGGGCCAGCTTCTTCACCTGGGCACTGGTTCTGTGCTCGTCCCGATAGAGCGCCAGCAGCTCCTGACACTCCTCCAGATTGAAGCCGGTCTCCCGCGCCCGCTTGACGAAGCGCAGCTCCCGCAGGGAGGCATCCGTATAACTGCGATACCCGTTGTCGCTGCGCACAGGCGACGAGATGAGGCCGATGCTCTCGTAGTAGCGGATGGTCTTGGCGGTCAGGCCGGTGGCCTTGGCGACCTTGCTGATGTTCATGAATGACTCCTTTGGGATTCAGATGCACGCAGGCTGCCCGCCCGGGGCTGCCAGCGCTTCAATAACAGGGAATTGCTCAAGACGGTGATGCTGCTCAGGGCCATGGCCGCCCCCGCCAGTTCCGGGCTGAGGTAACCCAGTGCCGCCAGCGGAATGCCGATGATGTTGAACACGAAGGCCCAGAACAGGTTCTGCTGGATGGTGCGCCAGGTGGCCGCCGAGATGTCGATGGCATCGGCCACCAGCCGCGGGTCAGATCGCATCAGGGTGATGGAGGCGGTCTCCATCGCCACGTCGGAGCCGGAGCCCATGGCGATACCGACATCCGCCGCCGCCAGCGCAGGAGCGTCGTTCACCCCGTCCCCCACCATGGCGACCAGCCCGCTGGTTTGCGCCCGCAGCGCCTCGACTTTTTCCACCTTGCCGGCTGGCAGCACGGAGTCAAAGGCCCCGTCCAGCCCCAGCTTGGCGGCGATATGGGCCACCGGCGCCGGCGCATCACCGCTCACCAGCCAGCTGGCGATGCCGCGCTGGCGCAGGGTGGCGATGGCATCCGGACTCTCCGGGCGCAGGGTATCGGCCAGCGCCGCAATGCCAGCCACCACGCCGTCGATGGCCACCCAGACCCGGGTCGCGCCGTCGGCAGGCTGTTTATCCTGCGCGGGCACCTCAATGCCGAGCTGGGCCAGCAAAGAGCCATTGCCGATGGCGACCGTATGACCGGCGACCTGACCGACAATACCGGCACCGACCCGCACCTCCACCGCCTCCGGCTGGGGCAGCGTAGTCTCCTTGTCGACCGCCTCGCGCATGGCCAGCGCCAGCGGGTGTTCGCTCGCCTGCTGCAAAGCGGCAGCGAGGCGCAACTGCTCGTCGTTGCCGCTCCAGCTCGCCAGCATGGGCCTGCCCTGAGTGAGCGTACCTGTCTTGTCGAAGATGAGCGCCTTGATGGCGTGGGCCTTCTGCAGGGTATCGACATCTTTGATCAGAATGCCGTGGCGCGCCGCCACCCCGGTACCGGTGACAATGGCCGCTGGTGTGGCCAGCCCCAACGAACAGGGACAGGCGATCACCAGCACGGCCACCGCCGCCAGCAGCGCCTGACCGAAGTCGTTGCTGATGGCGTACCACACCAGCAGGGTGAATAGGGCGATGGCCATCACCACCGGCACGAACACGGCGGAGACCTTGTCTACCAGCTGTTGCAGCGGCGCCTTGCCCATCTGGGCGTTCTCCACCAGTGCGATGATCTTGCTGAGGCTGGAGTCCTCCCCCACCGTAGTGGCTTCAATTTCCAGCACACCGGAGCGGTTGATGGCACCGCCCAGCACCTTGTCGCCCTCACCGCGCGGCACCGGCAGGCTCTCCCCGGTGAGGATCGACTCGTCCAGCTCGCTGGCGCCGCTCGCGATTCTGCCGTCCACCGGCACCCGCTCACCCACCAGCACCCGCAGCCGATCGCCGCGCAGCACCTCGTCGATGGCCACGCTCTGCCAGCTCTCGCCGCGCCAGACGGTGGCGGTTTCCGGCCGCAGCGCCATCAGTTCGCGAATGGCGGACTGGGTGCTGCGCCTGGCCCGTGCCTCCAGCAACTTGCCGAGGGAGATCAGGGTGATGATGATGGCGCTCGCCTCGAAATAGAGCTGGCCGCTGGCGGCCATCCCCAGGGTCAGCAGCAGATAGAGGCTGTAGAAGTAGGCCGCGCTGGTACCGGTCGCCACCAGCACATCCATGTTGGCGGAGCGGTTCTTGATGGCGAGCCAGGCACCGCGATAGAAGCGGGCCCCGATCCAGAACTGCACCGGGGTGGCGAGCACCAGCTCCAGCCAGGCAGGCAGATGCCAGGGCAGCAGACCGGCCATGGCCAGCATGCCCGCCAGCAGCGGCAGGGTCAGCAGCGCCGAGACGATGACCCGGGTTTGCGCCTGACGGGCAGTGGCGGCCTCCTGCGCTTCCCGCTCCAGCAACTGCTGGCGGCGGCCGCTGGCCGAGCCTTGTGCCAGCTGGGCGCCGAAGCCGAGGGCCTCGATCTGCTCGCGCAGGCCAGCGGGCGTCTGCATCCCGGGAACCAGCACGATACGAGCCTGCTCGATGGAGAAGTTGACGTCGGCGGAGATGACGCCGGGCAGCGCCGCCAGCATCTTGTTCAGGCGGGCCGAGCAACCGGCACAGGTCATACCGGTGATTTGAAACAGGATGGTCTCACTGCCGTAGTCATAACCCTGCGCCTGGATGCTCTCCAGTACCGCCGGCAGACGGTCGGGGCTGGTCAGCTCGATGGCCGCCTGCTCCAGCGCGAAGTTGACGGTGGCCGATACCCCGTCGAGCTTGTTGAGGGCGGTCGTGATGCGGCCGGCGCAGTTGGCGCAGCTCATGCCGCTGAGCGGCAACTGCAGATGAATGGGTGATTGAAGATGAGTGGTCATGTTGTTCCTCCCCGGAACCCGTCGGCCGAAACCCGCGCCGACGACCAAACCTTAACCTTTACTGCAAGGGCAAGCTCAAGTGAGCACACCGACTTTTTGTGAAAATAAAAACGGCGCCGTTGGGCGCCGTTGACGGGATCGGCTGCATGCCGATCTGCTCCCTTCTCCACTCGCGGGAGAAGGGCCGGGGATGAGGGGGAAACCGGGTCGTCAAATACCGTACTGGGCGCGATACGCCTTCATGGCGGCCAGTTGCGCGGCCAGCTCCGGCTGTTCGGCCTGCTTCTCTTCCAGATACTGGATCAAGTCGCTCATCTGGATGATGGCGATGATGTGGGCACCGTAGTCACGCTCCACTTCCTGAATGGCGGAGAGCTCGCCCTTGCCCTTCTCCTGACGGTCCAGCGCGATCAGCACGCCAGCCAGGGAGGCGCCGTTGGCCTGGATCAGATCCATGGATTCGCGGATGGCGGTGCCGGCAGTGATGACATCGTCCACCAGCATGATGCGCCCCTTGAGCGGGCTGCCCACCAGATTGCCACCCTCGCCGTGATCCTTGGCCTCCTTGCGGTTGAAGCACCAGGGCACGTCCACGTCGTGCTGCTCCACCAGCTGCACCGCGGTGGCTGAGGCGATGGGGATCCCCTTGTAGGCCGGGCCAAACAGCACGTCGAATTCGATGCCGGCATCCATCAGGGCGGCAGCATAGAAGCGGCCGAGACGGGCCAGATCGCGGCCGCTGTTGAACAGGCCGGCGTTGAAGAAGTAGGGGCTTTTACGACCGGATTTCAGGGTAAATTCACCGAATTTGAGGACCTGTTTCTCCAGGGCGAACTCGATAAATTGACGCTGGTAGGCTTTCATTCTGGCTCCTTGCTTGGCTTGTCGTTTACTTGTGTGGGGGTATAAAAAAACGCGGTCAATGCCGCGTTTTTAAAATCATGCAAGTGACTGCTTCTGCAGCGCAATGATGTCGGCAATACCGCCCTTGGCGAGGGCCAGCATGGCCAGCAGCTCCTCGTGGGTGAAGGGTTCGGCCTCCGCGGTGCCCTGCACCTCGATGATGCGACCATCTTCGGTCATCACCACGTTCATGTCAGTCTCGGCGGCGGAGTCTTCGATGTACTCCAGATCGCAGATGGCTTCCCCTTCATACATACCGACGGAGACGGCCGCGATCATCTGCTTGAACGGGCTCTGTTTGATCAGCCCCTTCTCCACCATCCAGTTCAGCGCATCCACCAGCGCCACACAGGCACCGGTGATGGCGGCGGTACGGGTACCTCCGTCGGCTTGCAACACGTCGCAGTCAACGGTAATGGTGTGCTCGCCCAGAGCGCTCAAGTCTACCGCCGCGCGCAGGGAGCGGGCGATCAGACGGGAGATCTCCAGGGTGCGGCCGCTCTGCTTGCCGGAGGCCGCTTCGCGGTTCATCCGGGAGTGGGTGGAGCGCGGCAGCATGCCGTACTCGGCAGTGACCCACCCCTGCCCCTTGCCTTTGAGGAAGCGCGGCACGCTGGTGTCGACGCTGGCGGTGCAGAGCACACGGGTGTGGCCGAATTCCACCAGCACGGACCCTTCAGCATGCTTGGTGAAGTGGCGGGTGATGGTTACCGGACGCACCTGGGCGGCGCTGCGATCGCTGGGACGGGACATGGGACTGACCTCTGGGCTGGCTGAATTGGCGCAGGAGTATAAGCGATCGCTACTCAAATATCAGCCGCTAAAACCACCTCGTCGGCTGACGGAGCAGGCCTGGCTGAGTATACTGGCCGCACACTTCATCAAGCCCGGAACAATCAATGATTCACAGCATGACCGCCTACGCCCGCAAGGAACTCAAGGGCGACTGGGGCACAGCCGTTTGGGAAATTCGTTCGGTCAACCAGCGCTATCTGGAGACCTACATTCGCCTGCCGGAACAACTGCGCAGCCTGGAGCCGGTTCTGCGTGAGCGCTTCCGGGCCAAGCTGCAGCGCGGCAAGGTGGAGTGCAACCTGCGCTTCGAGGCCGCCCAGGCCGCCGCCAGCCAGCTGCACATCAATGAAGAACTGGCCAAACTCATCATCGAGAGCGCCAACTGGGTGATGAAAGAGGCGGGCCAGGGTCAGCTCAATCCGGTGGACGTGCTGCGCTGGCCGGGGGTCATGGCTGCCGCCGAGCAGGACATGGACGTGGTCGCCACCGAGCTGCTGGGCGGGTTTGACCTGACCATGGAAGATTTCCTCGCTTCCCGTGCCAGCGAAGGGGCCAACCTCAAGGCCCTGATCGAGCAGCGTCTGGCCGGCATTCAGGTAGAAGTGAAGAAGGTGCGCGTGCACCTGCCGCAGATCATCGAGTGGCAGCGCCAGAAACTCACCGACCGGCTGGCCGAAGCCAAGGTGGAGCTGGATCCGGCCCGCATCGAGCAGGAGATCGTGCTGCTGGCCCAGAAGATCGACGTGGCCGAAGAGCTGGATCGTCTGGAGATGCACATCAGCGAGACCAACAAGATCATGAAGAAGGGTGGCGCCTGCGGCCGTCGCCTCGACTTCATGATGCAGGAGTTCAACCGCGAGTCGAACACGCTTGGCTCCAAGTCCATCAACGCCGAGGTGACCCAGTCCGCCGTCGAGCTGAAGGTCCTCATCGAGCAGATGCGCGAGCAGATCCAGAACATCGAGTGATCTCCCTCATCGATGCACCAGCCCCCGCCACCCGGGGGCTTTTTTATGCTCGTTTCCCGCAGCGCTCAGCCGCCTGACTGATGGCAGCCCCGAGCAAAGGGAGCCCGACATGTACCATCACGCAAAGAGGGTCTGCCATGCAGACCCTCTCCTTCTTTTCTATGCATCCCCCACCCGCGCAGGCTAGACCGGTGACTTCAGCCTTCGGCTGCGCAGCAGCAGGGGGAGCTGGTAGAGCACCAGAGCACCCAGCACCAGGCCGGCACCAGCCAGCTTGGCGGGGCCCAGGGGTTCGTCATAGAAGAGGGTGCTCAGGATAAGAGTCCAGACCGGTTCGAGCAGCATCAGCAGGGCGGCATGGGCCGTGGTCATCCGGCTCAGGGCGTGGGTGAGCAGCCAGTAACGCAGAGTGGTGGCGATCAGGACGCTGGCCGCAAACCAGCCCCAGATGCCAGTGCCGATGCTGGCGGGCCACTGCTCGGTCAGCAGGGAGAGCAGGGTGCCGAGCAGTCCGGTCACCGCCAACTGGATGCAGGTGAGCCAGGTAGGGGGAATGGACTGGGCGAAGTGGCGGTGCACCGCGAGCTGGACCCCCAGAGTGGCGGCCGCCGCCAGAAACCAGAACAGGGAGAGCGACACGCCCCAGTGGGTGCTGCTGGAGAGCAGCAGCAGACCCGCGACGGCCACGGGCAGAGTCAGCCAGTAGTGGCGCCCGGGTCTGGCCTTGAAGGCGGCCCAGGCGGCGAGCGGCGCCATCAGGGTGGCCACGCTCATGATGAAGGCGCCACTGCCGAGCGCATCGCTCTGGCTGATGGCGGTAACCCAGAACAGCAGGCTGGCCCCGAGCAAGGTGCCGCACCCGGCGGCACGCAGCAGTTGTGAGCCACTGGGGGGCGGCTCGCGCAACCAGGCGAGCGGCAACAGCAGCAGGGCGGCCAGCAGGAAGCGGCTGCCGATAAAGGCGGCGGTGGGCAGTTCGCGAATCGCCTCTTTCGAGAAGAGCCAGCCAGCGGCGGCCAGCAGGGTGACCAGTATCATCAACAGCAGGGGAGCGCGGTTCATCGGAGCATCACAGGGTCAGGGGCAAAGGGCAGAGCATAAAGGAAAGAGGCGCGGATTGTCTCCCGGGGTTTGGCAGACATGCTGGCGGGGCGGCCACCACGCCGCCCCGCCTCAGTCGTCACTTTCCAGGCTGGCGAGGCAATGGGAGAGGGTGCGCGCCAGCGCCCCCTGATTGCGCAGCACCACGGCGCGGGCCTGCTCCCCCATCTCGCGGCGGGCAGGGGCATCGCCGAGCAGGGTACTCACCCGGTGGCCGAGCGCCTCGGCGTCCGCCACCACGGCCGCGCCACCCTGGGCCACCAGCTGGCGGGTGATGTCGCTGAAGTTGAAATAGATGGGGCCGGTCAAGCAGGGTTTGCCCAGCGCCGCCGGTTCCAGCAGGTTGTGACCGCCCACGGGCACCAGGCTGCCACCGACAAAGGCGAGATCCGCCGCCGCCAGCATCAGCGGCAGCTCGCCCATGGTGTCACCCAGGTAGATCTTGTCGCTCTCGCCGACCGCACTGCCCGCCGTGCGCCGCACGCAACCGTAGGGGGCGCACAGCTCGGCCACCCGATCGAAACGCTCGGGATGGCGCGGCACCAGGATCAGCAGGGCGGAGGGATGGGCCTTGAGCACCCGATCGAAGGCGGCCAGCACCTGCTCGTCTTCCCCCTGGTGGGTACTGGCGGCGATCCAGACAGGTCGTGCCTCCCCCAGTTGCTGGCGCAGGGCACGGCCCCTGGCCTGCACCTCGTCGCCAAACTGGATGTCGAACTTGATGGAGCCGGTCACCGCCAGCCGGTTGCGCCCTATCCCCAGTCGATGGAAGCGATCCGCATCGTCCTGATGCTGGCACAGCAGGTGGGTCAGCGGGCGGCTCAGGGCATCGAAGGCACCCTGGA
This sequence comes from Aeromonas sp. FDAARGOS 1418, assembly GCF_019048585.1. Classification (NCBI taxonomy): domain Bacteria; kingdom Pseudomonadati; phylum Pseudomonadota; class Gammaproteobacteria; order Aeromonadales; family Aeromonadaceae; genus Aeromonas; species Aeromonas sp. FDAARGOS 1418. The sequence continues at coordinate 672,535 of NZ_CP077387.1, forward strand.
AGCGACCATAGCGCTGACAGGATCGCTCCGAGAGGCGGGCATTGAGGATGGTCACCGGCAGGTGGCGTGCCTCGCAGGCCGCCAGCCAGTTCGGCCACAGCTCGGTCTCCATCACCCAGAGGGCGCGGGGCTTGACGGTGCTCAGAAACGCCGAGACGGCCCAGGGGTAGTCGAGAGGCGCATAGCGATGCACCACGAGATCCCCGAGCTTGGCTGCCTGTTCGGCGCCGGTGCGGGTGGTGGTGGTGAGCAGGATGGGCAGCTCGGGGCGCTCGGCCTTGAGGGCGCGGATGAAGGGGGTGATGGCCAGGGTCTCCCCCACGCTCACCGCATGGATCCAGAGGGGAGCCTCCTGTCCGGTCGGCGGCAATCGTCCCAGATGCTCGGCCCAGCGCGCCCCGAAGCCGGGCTTGCCTTTTTTGGGCTTGTAGAGCGCCAGCAGCGCCAGGGGCAACCCCAGGTGGATCAGCAGGTTGTAGAGCAACCGGTAGATCATGCTAGCTATTACCTGGTTCAGCAGCAGAGGATTCCACCGGCTGCCGCACTATGGTCAGATCTGCCGTTTCACCACGCTCCAGCCGATTTCCCGCCTCGATGACCTGTTCCGGCATCAGCTCGATCAGGCACTTGAGGTGGCCGAACTTGCAGGTGCGCTTGAAGCAGGGGCGGCACTCGATGTCGGTGTGGACGATCTCGACCCTGTCCGCCAGCGGTGGGGTATAGAGGGGCGAGGTGGAGCCGTAGACGCCGATCAGCGGCCGGTTGAGGGCGGCCGCCACGTGCATCAGGCCCGAGTCGTTGGCGATGACCCGACCGGCCAGGGCCATCAGGTCGATCGCCTCGTGCAGGCTGGTCTTGCCCGCCAGCACGTGGCAGTTGGGGCGCGACAGGGGGTTGATCCGATCGCGGATGGTGTTGGCCACGTCCACGTCCTTGCCCGAACCGAAGATCCACACCTGCCACCCCTCGTCGAGGTGCTTTTGCGCCACCACGGCGTAGTGCCCTTCCGGCCAGCGTTTGGCCGGGCCGAACTCGGCCCCCGGACAGAGTACCAGCACGGGGCGGGCACGATTCAGGCCGAGCCGCTCCAGCGCCTTGCCCTGGTTGATGAGATCCACGTGCAGGGAGGGATGGGGAATAGCGGGAATGTCGTCCCGACTCTTCATCTGCCCCTTGGGATAGGCCAGAGCCACATAGCCTTCCACCATCAGCGGGAAGGCTTGCTTGTTGCTGCGCATGTCGTTGAGCAGGCCGAAGCGGTGCTCTCCCTTCCAGCCGGTGCGCACCGGGATCCTGGCAAACCAGGGGATGAGGGCCGACTTCATGGAGTTGGGCTGGATGATGGCCTGATCGTACTGCTCCGTGGCCAGCTGCTTGCCGAGGCGGCGGCGCGCCCCCAGCTTGAAGTCACCGTGGCCAAGCGGCATGGGGATGGCCTTGTCCACCTCGGGCATACGCTCCAGCAGCGCCACGCACCAGGCCGGCGCCATCACATGGAGCTCGCTGCCCGGGTGGTTGCTCTTGAGCGCCTTGTAGAGGCTCTGGGACATCACCATGTCGCCGACCCAGGAGGGGCCGATCACCAATATCTTCATCGCGCGTCTTCTCTCGGGACTGGCCCGGCTGTTGATCATTACTGGGCGAGATTATGCCCCAAGAAAGGCCGAAGAAATAACAGAAGATACCCGTCTGCTCCCGCAAAACGCCTCCCTGGCAGGATCTGCTCCCCCGCGCATCCCTCCTGAGGCCCTCTTCGACCCGGACACGGCGTGCCCTGGGCCACCGACTGCCGGGTAGCAGAGATCCTCCTTCCCCCGCATTCAAAAGCGGGCCCACCGGGCCCTCGGGTCATGCCCCGCGCGGGGTTTTAGGCTAGAATGGGCGCCAATCCGAGCATGACCCGCCCGCCGGGTGCCAACAAGAGTCCCTTGCCTGTGAAAAAACCGACCCTGGCGGCCGTCCTGATCGTCAAGAACGAAGCCGACAACCTGCGCGCCTGCCTCGCCTCCCTCGAAGGCCTGGCGGATGAAATCGTCATTCTCGACTCCGGCAGTCAGGATGACACCCCGGCCATCGCCGCCGAATTTGGCGCCCGCTTCTTCGTCAACACCACCTGGCCCGGTTTCGGCCGTCAGCGCCGCCTCGCCCAGTCCCATGTCCAGTCGGAATGGGTGCTGTGGCTGGACGCGGACGAGCGGCTCACCCCGGAACTCAGGGAAGCCATCCAGGGGGTCATGGCCAACCCGGCCAGCGACACCATCTACTCCATCCCGCGCCTCTCCTGGGTGTTCGGCCGCTTCATCCGCCACAGCGGCTGGTACCCGGATCGGGTGCTGCGCCTCTACCCCAAGGCGCTGACCGGCTACAACGAGGCGCTGGTACACGAGAAGGTGGAGGTGCGCGCCAACATGAAGATCGTCAACCTGCAGGGCGACCTCCTCCACTACACCTACCGGGATCTGGAACACTACCTGGTCAAATCCGCCGGCTATGCCCGCGCATGGGCCGATCAGCGCACCGCCCGCGGCAAGAAGGGATCCCTCGGCCAGGGGCTGGTCCACGCCGTCGGCTGCTTCCTCAAGATGTACCTGCTCAAGGCCGGTTTCCTCGACGGCAAGCAGGGCCTGCTGCTGGCCATCCTCTCCGCCCACTCCACCTTCGTCAAATACGCCGATCTCTGGGTTCGCCAGCAGCCCCAGCAGCCGAAATAGGGCATCGCGCCTCAAACATCGCATTAATCACTCACCCCTTGTTCCAGCGGGACAAGGGGCAAACCCTATTGCCATGGAGCGGGCGCAGCCCTCGCGGGGCCGCTCACGGCGCAAACCCGGGCGCCACGGACGAAAACTGGCCGCTATAAGCCAAATGCATGAATATTGGCAACATGACCCGACTCCGGCTTATACCGACAGGTTTCCCCTGCCCGGGGCCTGGGCAGGCCCGTCAAGGGGGCTGATGGGAGCCACGCCCGGTAGGCCGGTCTACCAGCAGGGCGCATCCCCATACAAGACAGGGCCCCGTGGGGCCCTGTCTGTATGTTCTGTGTGCGCTCTCAGCGCTCGGCGCGCCAGAAGGGCGGCGCCCAGCGGGCGATCTCTGCCGCCATGGCCTTGGGATCGAGCTGGCTCATGTCCTCCGGGTGGTCGCTGTCTTCCGGCGGGCTGAAGGGCAGATGGCGCCCCTCGCCGTTGAGCGGCCGCCAGCGCAGCGGCGTCGCCGAACGGTGTGCCGGGAAGAAACCGACGGTCGGCACGTCCATGGCCGCGGCGATGTGCAGGGGCCCAGTGCTGCCCGCCACGAACAGGGCGGCGTTGGCCATCACCTGGCAGAACTTCGGCAGCCCCTCGTCGGAGCGATAGATCCAGCCGTTGCCCCCATGGGCCAGCAGTTCCGCCGCCAACTGCTCCGCCTTCCCCTCCTCCCCCGGCCCTGCCGTCAACACGCACTGCAACTCGGGACAGGCCTGGTTGAGCTTGATGATGAGGCGCGAGTACTGCTCGATGGAGAGGTTGTTGGCCGAGCCGCCGCTGCCCGCATGCACCATCAGCCAGGGGCGGCTGGCGTCGAGCCTGAGACGGGCGGCAACCTGCTCGCGCACCTGCAGCAGGCTTTCGGGGTCGAAGCCGAGGTAGGGTCCTTGTGGCTCTACCACGGCCTGATGCTGATCGGCGAGGAAGCGGCGCACCAGATCCAGGTTGTATTCGTACTCCGGCTTCTGGGAGCGGGAGCGGCGCTGCACCAGGCGCTGGTTGTAGAGCACCTGGGCCAGCTTGGTGGCCGGGGCCAGCCGGTAGGGAATATGCGCCTTCCACACCAGCTTGGCATTGCGGGTGTTGGAGAAGAGGCAGATGGAGGCATCGAAGGCGGCCGCCTTGATGCGCGCCAGCAGGGCGCGTTGCTGCTCCTTGTCGGCCCGGGCACCCGGATCCAGGATGATCTCGTCGATCCAGGGGCAGAGGCGGGCCAAGGGCGCCGTGTAGGCGGGAACCAGGGCAGTCACATGACACTCCATGGAGCGCTTGAGCATGGCAAAGCTCGGCCACGCCAGCATGAAGTCACCAATCTTGTCATTGCGGACTACCAGAATACGTTTCATAAAAAATCCCTATGCTCCCTGTCACCAGCGAAGGAGGCTTGATGCGCGATGCGGGTATTCTTGCCTGATGCAGGGCGATTCTCAAGCGAAGACGCCACGGGGCTCCGATTTGTGCGACCCCGGCCGCCGATCAGCGCCAGAAATCCGCGCCATCCCGGTCGCGACAAACCGGCAACAGCCCCTATAATGCGACCAGTTTTCCGGTTTCAGGAATCAGCAGCATGACCAACAAGGTAATCTATCCCGGCACCTTCGATCCCATCACCAACGGCCATACCGATCTCATTGGCCGCGCCGCCAGACTGTTCGACGAGGTGGTGGTCGGGGTGGCCAACAGCCCGAGCAAACGGCCGCTGTTCGATCTCGAGGAGCGCGTTCAACTGGCCCGGCAGGTGACGGCTCACCTGCCCAACGTCAAAGTGGTGGGCTTCTCCGGTCTGCTGGTGGATTTTGCCAGGGAGCAGCAGGCCAACGTGCTGATCCGCGGCCTGCGCGCCGTCTCCGACTTCGAATACGAGTTCCAGCTCGCCAACATGAACCGTCGCCTGATGCCCACCCTGGAGAGCGTCTTCCTCACCCCGGCGGAGGAGAACTCCTTCATCTCCTCCACCCTGGTGAAGGAGGTGGCGCTGCACGGTGGCGACATCCACCAGTTCGTCGACCCCCTGGTGGCTCAGGCCATTGCCGCCAAGCAGCAGCGCTAATCCCCTCCCCTGATGGGCCGAAACGAACAAGGGCTACCCGCGGGTAGCCCTTGTTGCATCAACGCACTGCACGCCTAGCCGTGGGCAAACTGCTGGCGGATCGCCCGCTCCAGCCCGTCCAGCCACTCGTAGCGACGCCGGTACATGGCCCGCTTCTTGGCGGCCACCTCCTCCAGCGGCTTGCGCACCACGGGTTGCAGCCGCACGAAGTTGGCGTCCTGATCGAGGGCGCCAAACTCCTGCCACAGCTCGTCGTAGTCCGCCTGCAGGCAGGCTTTCTTCTTCTTGCTGTACCGTCTTGCCTGGAAGATGTGGGCCTTCATGCGCACCGCACAGACCCGGTGGGCCCCCATGGCCCCGGCCAGCGCCATCACCAGCATCACCACCAGCGACTTGGGTCTCAGACCCTGACCCGCCCGGGTCAATGCCCGCACCTGCTCCTGGGGCTGCTCGACACAGGGCTCTGGCCCCTGCACCGACCCGATCACCAGGGCCAGCTCCTGTTCGTTGCCCGCCAGGGAGAAGGCACAGCTGTAGAGTCGCTCCCCCCGCGCGTTGACGATGGAGAGCGCCAGCTCCGCCTCCCGGCGGAAGGTGCCGTCGTGACGCAGCACGATGCGCCAGCCGCCATCGGGATAATGGCCCAGCACTATCCCCTCCCCCAGATAGAGCGGGTCGATGAGCTCGGGGTACAGGCCCAGCAGCAGGCGGTAGTGATCCTCCACCATCTTGACCCGCTGGTTCACCGTCGAGCAGGCGAAGCGATAGGGGCGCATCGGCTTGTCGAGCAGCTCGGGGTGGCGGGCGGGAAGCGCCCGCAGGGGGGCGCTCTGGAACAGCTCGAACACCCGGTTCAACTGCGCACGGTAGAGCAGACTGCGCAGCAAAAACTTGCCGCGATTGAAGGTCTTGCGGGCGCTGTCTTCGGGATAGAGGAAGCGGGCCATATCGTGGGCACAATAGTGCCCCTGCCGGGATAAATGTTCCCAGTCTATTGATTTAGCTGTCATTTTATTACCTCGCAGCCTGAACTGGCGAGATAGTAGTCATGGGCTGACGCCGCTTCAACAGACTGGAAATACTCTCTTACAACTTGGCCGGTTCCGGCTCAAAAATCCCACTTTCAGCGTTGGCAGTGGGAGCAGAACACCGTGGTTCGCTGGCCCATCTTCACCTCGGTGAGCAGGGTGTGGCAGTGGAAACAGGGCTGGCCGCCACGGCCGTAAACCTGCAGCTGCTGGACGAAATAGCCCGGCTTGCCGTCGGCGCTGGTGAAATCCTTGAGGGTGGTGCCCCCCTGGCGAATGGCTTCGGCCAGCACCCGCTTGATCTCGCTCACCAGGGTGCCCAGCCGCTCGGCGCTGATGTTGCCCGCCGCCCGCCTGGGATGAATGCCGGCGGCATAGAGCGCCTCGTTGGCGTAGATGTTGCCCACCCCGACCACCACGTGGTTGTCCATCAGGAACTGCTTGATGGCGGTGCTGCGCCCCTTCGCCCGCTCCCGCAGGTAATCGGCATGGAAGGCATCGGTGAGGGGTTCCGGCCCCAGCTTGGCGAGCAGGGCATGGGCCTCGGCCGGTTCGCGGGTCCACAGCAGGGCGCCAAAACGGCGCGGATCGTTGAGCCGCAGCAGCTTGCCGTTGGCCAGCTCGATATCCACGTGATCGTGCTTCTCGGCCGGGGTGCCGATGTCCAGCACCCGCAGGCTGCCGGACATCCCGAGATGCAGGATGGCGGTGCCGAAGTCGGTCTCCAGCAACAGGTATTTGGCGCGGCGGCTGACGCGGTGGATGACGAGATCCACCAGCTCCTGGATCTCGCCGGGCACGGGCCAGCGCAGGCGGCCGTCCCGCACCACCACGCGGGTCACCTTGATGCCGGTAAGCCAGGGGGAGATGCCCTGGCGGCTGACTTCGACTTCCGGTAATTCAGGCATGGGCGATCTCTCGTTCAGGGAATGGGGCGCATCAGGTCACGGTATTGCGCCTGACTCAAGCTGAGCCAGGTCGAGGAGGGCAGCAGGGCGGCAAACTTGCCGTCGTCCTGATAGAGCCCGACTTCCACCGGATCGCTCTGTCCGGCGATCCAGATCTTGAGGGTCACCGGGGTGCCGCGCACGGGCTCGCCGGGGGGCAGCAGCCAGCCTTGCCACGCCTCGATGCGGGCCGCCAGCTGGGTGCTGCCAAGCCCCAGATCCGGCGCGCTGCGCCAGCCCTGGCCGATACGCTCTATCTGCCAGCTCGGCCCCTGCCAGGTCAGCACCACGGCACTCTCCGGCAACAGCGGACGCGCGCGTTTGGCACTGTTCTCCCGCTGGGCCTGCTCCAGTCGGTGCAACAGGGTAATGACGATCAACACGACCACGATGATCACGTTGTTCCAGCCTTTGCGGCTCAGTTTGAACATGGCTAGCCTCCCTTCGAATCGGCAGTGTACTGAATTCCAGCCATAAAAAAACCCGGCACGAGGCCGGGTTTTTGCAGCGAAACCAAGTAATTACTTGATTTTGCCTTCTTTGTAGATCACATGCTGACGAATCACGGGATCAAATTTCTTGATCTCCATTTTTTCGGGCATGGTGCGCTTGTTCTTGGTAGTGGTATAGAAGTGACCAGTACCGGCGCTGGAGTTCAGGCGAATCTTATCGCGAATACCTTTAGCCATGATCTAATTCCTTATACCTTAACGCCGCTGGCACGCAGTTCAGCCAGAACCACTTCAACGCCGCGCTTGTCGATGATACGCATGCCTTTTGCGGATACGCGCAGGCTCACGAAGCGTTTTTCACTCTCAACCCAGAAACGGTGAGTGTGCAGGTTCGGCAGGAAACGACGCTTGGTAGCGTTGTTAGCGTGCGAACGGTTGTTACCAACTGCCGGGCGCTTGCCGGTTACTTGGCATACTCTAGACATGTCAGTCTCTCCAAATCTTACTTCATTGCTCGAGCAAATATCTGCCCCGCTGGCCTTCGATTGCGGGGCAAACAGAAGGCGGCATTTTATACAGCATCCGTGATCAAAGATCAACTAATACAGTGCCAGAGCCCAGTCACAACCAACCACGCTCTGCGAAAGAAACCGTGATGCCATCACCGATCACCAGGTGATCAAGCACTCTGATATCGACCAGGGCCAGGGCGGCCAGGATCCGATCCGTGATCTGGCGGTCCGCCCGACTGGGCTCGGCCACGCCGGACGGGTGATTATGCGCCAGAATCACGGCGGCTGCATTATGTTTGAGCGCGATCTGCACGATTTCTCTGGGCCAGACGCTCGCCGAGTCGAGGGTACCGTAAAAAAGTTCGACAAACCGGATGACCCTGTGCTGGTTGTCGAGCAGCAGCAGGGCGAACACCTCCCGCCCCCGATCCCGCAACTGGGCTTGCAGAAAGTCCCGGGTAAGCCCGGGCGAGGTGAGCGCCTCTCCCCGTTGCAACTGTTCGGCCAGATGGCGCCGCCCCATCTCCAGCACCGCCTGCAACTGGGCATACTTGGCAGGTCCCAGCCCGTGAGCGCCACAAAAATCCTGCTGCTCGGCCCCCAGCAGTGCCCGCAGGGAACCAAACTGCTGTAACAACTGGCGGGAGAGATCCACCGCACTCAACCCGCTGACCCCGGTGCGCAGGAAGATGGCCAGCAGTTCGGCATCGGAGAGCGTCGCCGCCCCTCGGCGCAGCAGCTTTTCCCTCGGGCGCTCCTCTTCCGGCCACTCCTTGATGCTCATTTGTCTCTCCCTCATGGCTATTGAGAGAAAACATAGCAAAGAATCCCGCGAGCCCGACCACAACTCCCCCATGTCAGCCTCTGTCGCCACCCATTGCCTGTGCTATCTTAGCCGACCAGTCAGAGTGAGCCGGAAGAGAAGCAGCAGATGAGATTGGCCGATAAACGCATCCTGTTGGGTGTCAGTGGCGGGATCGCCGCCTACAAGAGTGCCGAACTGGTACGTCGCCTGAAAGATCAGGGGGCCGAGGTGCGAGTGGTGATGACCCGCTCCGCCAAGGAGTTCATCACCCCGCTGACCCTGCAAGCCGTCTCAGGCCACCCGGTGGCCGACAGTCTGCTGGACCCGGCTGCCGAGGCGGGCATGGGCCACATCGAACTGGCCAAGTGGGCCGATCTGGTGCTGATCGCCCCCGCCAGCGCCAACCTGATGGCCCGCATGGCCGCCGGCATGGCGGACGAGCTGCTCACCACCCTCTGCCTTGCCACCCCGGCGACTGTCGCCCTGGCGCCAGCCATGAACCAGCAGATGTACCGCAACGCCGCCACCCAGGCCAACCTCCAGACCCTCACCGAACGCGGCATTCAGCTGTGGGGGCCGGATTCCGGCAGCCAGGCCTGCGGCGATGTGGGCCCGGGCCGGATGCTGGATCCCCTGGAACTGGTGGAACGCTGCTGCCAGCAGCTCGCCGCCGAGCCACTCTTGGCAGGCGTCAGGCTGCTGCTCACAGCCGGGCCGACCCGCGAGGCGCTGGATCCGGTGCGCTATATCAGCAACCACAGCTCCGGCAAGATGGGCTACGCCATTGCCCGCGCCGCGCGCGAAGCGGGCGCGGAGGTGACCCTGGTGAGCGGCCCGGTGGCACTGGCCACCCCGGCCGGCGTTACCCGCATCGATGTGGAGAGTGCCCTGCAGATGCACGAAGCGGTGATGAGCCGGGTCGGTGAGTGCGACCTCTTTATCGGCTGCGCTGCCGTCGCCGACTACCGTCCCGCCCAGGTGGCCGAGCAAAAGATCAAGAAGACCGGCGACAACGACCAAATGCAGCTGACCCTGGTCAAAAACCCCGACATCATCGCCGATGTGGGGGCGTTGTCAGACAAACCCTTCACCGTCGGATTTGCCGCCGAAACCGTGGATGTGGAACAATACGCCCTCGACAAACTTCGACGTAAGCGGCTGGACATGATCGCAGCCAACGATGTGTCCCGTGCAGGCCAGGGTTTCAATGCCGATGACAACGCCCTGACCGTCTTCTGGCAAGGGGGTCAAGCCGCCCTGCCCCTGGCCGATAAGCTGACGCTCGCCCGTCATCTTGTCGCCCTGATTGCACGCCATTATCGACCCTGAGCCCATTGAACATGCCGGGAGCCCCAGGCTCCTGCAGTACCACCCGATCGCCAGGCGATCCAATTGAAAAAGATTCATGACGACACAAATTGAACTGAAAATCCTGGATGCCCGCATCGGCACCGACTTCCCGCTGCCCGCTTACGCCACACCGGGCTCCGCTGGCATGGACTTGCGCGCCCTGCTGGATGCCCCGCTGACCCTGGCCCCAGGCGACACCACGCTGGTGCCGACCGGGCTGGCCATTCACATCCAGGATCCGGGTCTGTGCGCCACCATCCTGCCCCGCTCCGGCCTCGGCCATAAGCACGGCATCGTGCTGGGCAACCTGGTCGGCCTCATCGACTCCGACTACCAGGGTCAGTTGATGGTCTCGGTCTGGAACCGTGGCAACGACAGCTTCACCATGCAGCCTGGCGAGCGCATCGCCCAGCTGGTGATCCTGCCGGTGGTACAGGCCAGCTTCCAGCTGGTCGACGAATTCAATCAGAGTGAACGGGGTGAAGGCGGGTTTGGTTCTTCTGGTCGCCAATAACAAGACCACACGACCCCCCGGGGCACGTGCCAAATAATAGAATCAAGCCATTGTTTTTTTAGGGGAATCCATGGCAAGCAGTAACCAGAAACAGAGTCGGCGCGATCAGATCCTGCAGGCACTCGCCCACATGCTGGAAACCAGCCCGGGCCAGCGCATCACCACGGCACGCCTCGCGGCCGAGGTGGGCGTGTCCGAGGCGGCCCTCTACCGGCATTTTCCCAGCAAGGCGAGGATGTTCGAAGGGCTGATCGACTTTATCGAGGATTCCCTGCTGTCACGGGTCAACCTGATCATGGCCGAAGAGAAGGACACCATGGCCCGCTGCCATCACATACTGCAGCTGCTGCTGGTGTTCGCCGAGCGCAACCCCGGCATCACCCGCATTCTCAATGGCGATGCCCTGCTGGGCGAACACGATCGGCTGCGGGATCGCATCAGCATCCTGTTCGACAAGCTGGAGACCCAGATCAAGCAGGTACTGCGCGAGAAACGGCTGCGGGAAGGCCAGGGCTTCCAGCTCGACGAGACCATGCTGGCCAACCTGCTGCTGGCCTATACCGAGGGCCGCATCAGCCAGTTCGTCCGCTCCGAGTTCAAAATCAAACCCACCGCCGGGTTTGAAGATCAGTGGCAGTTTATCCGCAGCCAGCTGCTGCAAAGCTGAGCCAGCAGACCGCATCAACCAATGCACGTCCGCTCCGAGTTCAAAATCAAACCCACTGCCGGGTTTGAAGATCAGTGGCAGTTCATCCGCAGCCAACTGCTACAAAGCTGAGCCAGCAGACCGCATCAACCAATGCACGTCCGCTCGGAGTTCACAATCAAGCCCACCGCCGGGTTTGAAGATCAGTGGCAGTTTATCCGCAGCCAGCTGCTGCAAAGCTGAGCCAGCAGACCGCATCAACCAATGCACGTCCGCTCCGAGCTCACAGTCAAGCCCACTGCCGGGTTTGAAGATCAGTGGCAGTTTATCCGCAGCCAGCTGCTGCAAAGCTGAGCCAGCAGACCGCATCAACCAATGCACGTCCGCTCCGAGTTCAAAATCAAACCCACTGCCGGCTTTGAAGATCAGTGGCAGTTTATCCGCAGCCAGCAGCTGCAAAGCTGAGCCAGCAGACCGCATCAACCAATGCACGTCTGCTCCGAGCTCACAATCAACCCCACCGCCGGGTTTGAAGATCAGTGGCAGTTCATCCGCAGCCAGCAGCTGCAAAGCTGAGTGCGCACATGCCCAGCGTCCCTGCGCCAGCAGGGTTGTGACAAAACGGAAGGCCTTGGCCTCCCTTGCTTTTTGTGGCACAAAAGAAGAGACAAGCACCAGATGCGACCCAGCTTGTCGCGCTCAAGTGTTAGATTCATCTGCCATAAATCTTCACACCAACAGGACATCCTATGGAACCCGAGATCATTACCGAAGCACAGACCTGGCTGACCAACAACCAGGGGCTGATCATCGAGTATGCGGTCAACATCGCCGCCGCCCTGATCACCCTGCTGGTCGGTTACATTGCAGCCAACCTTCTCAGCGGTGGCGTGGTCAAGGTGATGCAGACCCGCAAGCTGGACACCACCGTCACCCACTTCGTCGGCAGCATCCTCAAATACACCATCCTGGTGTTCGTGGTGATCGCCGCCCTGGGCCGGGTCGGGGTGCAGACCGCCTCCTTCGTGGCCATCATAGGTGCCGCCGGTCTGGCCATCGGTCTGGCGTTGCAGGGCTCTCTCTCCAACTTTGCCGCCGGTTTCCTGCTCATCATCTTCCGCCCCATCAAGGCAGGGGAATTTATCGAGGTGGCAGGCACCAATGGCGTTGTGCAATCGGTGCAGCTCTTCACCACCACCCTCACCTCGGGTGACAACAAGATGGTGGTAGTGCCGAACTCCGCCATCCTAAACGGCACCATCGTCAACTACTCGCGTATGGATACCCGCCGCGTCGACATGACATTCGGCATCGGCTACGGCTCCGACCTGCGCAAGGCCAAACAGATCCTGGAGCGGCTGGTGAGCGAAGAGCCCCGCATCCTGAAGGAGCAGGCCGCCACCATTGCCGTCGCCGCGCTGGCCGACTCCTCGGTCAATATCGTGGTGCGCCCCTGGGTCAAGACCGGCGATTACTGGGGCGTCTGGTTCGACTTCCACGAGAAGGTGAAGCTCACCTTCGACGCCGAGGGCATCGAGATCCCCTTCCCCCAGCGTGTGGTCCACATGCAAAAGACGGCGGATTGATCCTCGGTGTGCGTTCTCCAGTGCCAGCCTTCGGGCTGGCACTGTCGTTTCTGCCTTCTGTGACATGAAAAAACCGGCCACAGGCCGGTCTTGCGCACTAGGTCGCACCGCGTTCTCACCCCAGCCGGCGTGCAACCCGGTTGAGCAGGGGCTGCATCAGCACATAACCCCCCAGCACGGCTCCGATCACCGCCAGTACGCGGATCTCCAGCGTCGGCGCCGCATTGGCCAGCGTCAGGGTCAGCAAACCGATGAGGCCGGTGGCGATCAGGCTCAGGGCAAACAGGGATAACAGGGCTTTCATCTCGATCTCCTCATTCCACACCATTGATTCCATACCTTGGCCATCCCTGGGAGATCTCGTCCATTCGGCTCATATGATAGCCAGCGTCTGTTGCCCACCATTTGCGCCTGCTCAATAAACCGTCCGATGAGCGTCTGTTGAATACCCTTTGATCTGTCACGCCAGCTTTCCAGAGCCACGGCCGCGCTCCCCTTGAAATGAAAGCCTTTTCAACCCGAACAAGCATGCGCGAACGCAAGATCCCGGGGTACTGGGTGACTCATAATCGCACTGTTTTGGTTGTACACTCCCTCGTTGCAGACAATTGGTAATGCTCTGTTACACGGGGCGCACGGAGTGCCCGGTATAATGCTCGCATAATAAGGTTTGGCGGGAGCCTTGCCTGCAAGGTTCAAACACAACTTGGAAGACTGATAATCCTATGAAAAATATCAATCCAACCCGGACCCAGGCCTGGCAGGCACTGGAAGCCCATTTTGCAGCCAACAAGGAGATGCGTCTCAAGGATCTGTTCGCACAGGATCCCAAGCGTTTTGACAAGTTCTCCCTCACCTTCGGTGGCGACATCCTGGTCGACTACTCCAAGAACCTGATCACCGAAGAGACCCTCAAGCTGCTGGTGAACCTGGCTGGCGAGACCGATCTGCGCAGCGCCATCGACGCCATGTTCAACGGCGACAAGATCAACATGACCGAAGGGCGCGCCGTACTGCACACCGCCCTGCGCAACCGCTCCGACCGTCCCATCGAGGTTGACGGCAAGGACGTGATGCCGGAAGTGAACGCCGTACTGGCCAAGATGAAGGGCTTCTGCGAGAAGGTCATCGGTGGCGAGTGGAAGGGCTATACCGGCAAGGCCATCCAGCACGTGGTCAACATCGGCATTGGTGGCTCCGATCTGGGCCCCGTCATGATCACCGAGGCCCTGCGCCCCTACAAGAATCACCTGGAGATGCACTTCGTCTCCAACGTCGACGGCACCCACATCGCCGAGACGCTCAAGAAGATCGATCCGGAAACCACCCTGTTCCTGGTGGCCTCAAAGACCTTCACCACCCAGGAGACCATGACCAACGCCCTGACCGCCCGCGACTGGTTCCTCGGTCATGCCGGTGACAAGGCCCACGTTGCCAAGCACTTCGCCGCCCTGTCGACCAACGGCAAGGCCGTTGCCGAGTTCGGCATCGACACCGACAACATGTTCGAGTTCTGGGACTGGGTCGGCGGCCGCTACTCCTCCTGGTCCGCCATCGGCATGCCCATCGCCCTCTCCCTCGGCTTCGAGCACTTCGAGGCCCTGCTGCAAGGCGCCTTCGAGATGGACATGCACTTCGCCACTGCCGCCTATGAGCAGAACGTGCCCGTACTGCTGGCCCTGATTGGCCTGTGGTACAACAACTTCCATGGTGCCGAGTCCGAAGCCATCCTGCCGTACGATCAGTACATGCACCGCTTCCCTGCCTACTTCCAGCAAGGCAACATGGAGTCCAACGGCAAGTACGTGGACCGCGACGGCCATCCGGTTGACTACCAGACCGGTCCCATCATCTGGGGTGAACCGGGTACCAACGGCCAGCACGCCTTCTACCAGCTGATCCATCAGGGCACCAAGCTGATCCCCTGCGACTTCCTGGCGCCGGCCATCAGCCATAACCCCATCGGTGACCACCATCCGAAGCTCCTGGCCAACTTCTTCGCCCAGACCGAAGCCCTGGCCTTCGGCAAGAGCAAGGAAGCGGTGGAGGCCGAGTTCCTGGCCGCCGGCAAGACCCTGGAGCAAGTCAAGGATCTGGTGCCGTTCAAGGTGTTCGAAGGCAACCGCCCGACCAACTCCATCCTGTTCAAGCAGCTGACCCCGAAAACCCTCGGCTCCCTGATCGCCATGTACGAGCACAAGATCTTCGTACAGGGCGCAATCTGGAACATCTTCTCCTTCGACCAGTGGGGTGTGGAGCTGGGCAAACAGCTGGCCAACAAGATCCTGCCGGAGCTGGGCACCGATGAGGCCGTCACCAGCCACGACGGCTCCACCAACGGCCTGATCAACACCTGGAAAGCCTGGAAGGCCTGATTGCTCCCGCCCTCCAGAATGCAAAAGCCCCGCTCGATGAGCGGGGCTTTTTTATAGGCTTCAATCTGTCTGTTTGCATCATCCGGACGACAGGCCAGGTGTCTAAGCCAGCCAGTAACGGGGATCGTCATCCCCGCCCCTTCCGATGCCGCTCAGCGAAGGCTTAACCGCCGACGGCAATACGCTTCATGTCCTTCATGTAACCACGCAGGGTCTGGCCGATCTTCTCGATCGGGTGGTTGCGGGTCGCTTCGTTGGCAGCCAGCAAGGCCAGGTTGTCCACCGCCTTGCTCTCGGCACGGGCACTGCCCAGGTCCCCTGCTTGCAGAGTCGGCATGAAGTGCTCGCGCAGCAGCGGCACGGCGGCGTTGGCGAACAGGTAGTTGCCGTACTCCGCGGTGTCGGAGATGACCACGTTCATCTCATACAGACGCTTGCGGGCGACGGTGTTGGCGATCAGCGGCAGCTCGTGCAGAGACTCGTAGTAGGCGGACTCTTCATAGATGCCGGAGGCCACCATGGTTTCGAACGCCAGCTCGACACCCGCCTTGACCATGGCCACCATGACCACGCCATTGTCGAAGTACTCCTGCTCGGCGATCTTGCCGGCATAGGCAGGGGCATTCTCGAAGGCGGACTTGCCGGTCTCTTCGCGCCAGCCAAACAGCTTGGCATCGTCTTCGGCCCAGTCAGCCATCATGCCGCGGGAGAACTCGCCGGCGATGATGTCATCCATGTGCTTCTCGAACAGCGGACGCATCAGGGTGCGCAGTTGCTCGGAGAGCTCGAAGGCACGCAGCTTGGCCGGGTTGGAGAGACGGTCCATCATCAAGCTGATGCCGCCCTGCTTCAGGGCCTCGGTGATGGTCTCCCAGCCGAACTGGATCAGCTTGCCAGCATAGGCCGGGTCGGTGCCCTCGGCAACCAGCTTGTCGTAGCAGAGCAGGGAACCGGCCTGCAGCATGCCGCACAGAATGGTCTGCTCGCCCATCAGGTCGGATTTCACTTCCGCGACGAAGGAAGATTCCAGCACGCCGGCACGGTCGCCACCGGTAGCAGAGGCCCACGCCTTGGCGATGGCCATGCCCTCACCCTGGGGATCGTTCTCCGGGTGCACGGCGATCAGGGTCGGTACGCCGAAGCCGCGCTTGTACTCTTCACGCACTTCGGTACCCGGGCACTTGGGCGCCACCATCACGACGGTGATGTCGGAACGGATCTGCTGACCCTCTTCCACCACGTTGAAGCCGTGGGAGTAGCCCAGAGCGGCGCCCTGCTTCATCAGCGGCATCACGGTTTTGACGACGTCGGAGTGCTGCTTGTCCGGAGTCAGGTTCAGCACCAGATCGGCGGTCGGGATCAGCTCTTCATAGGTACCGACCACGAAGCCGTTGTCGGTAGCCTTCTGCCAGGAGGCGCGCTTCTCGGTGATGGCGGCCTTGCGCAGGGCGTAGGAGATGTCCAGCCCGGAGTCGCGCATGTTCAGACCCTGGTTCAGACCCTGGGCGCCACAGCCCACAATCACCACCTTCTTACCCTTCAGCACGTTGCAGCCGTCCGCGAACTCTTCGCGCTGCATGAAACGACACTTGCCCAGCTGGGCCAACTGCTGACGCAGGTTCAAGGTGTTGAAATAGTTAGCCATGGTGATTGCTCCGTTCGATTGATTCCATGCCGGATAGCGGCGTTGTCGAAACCACTATAGCGCGGGACACTTATTGCCTGAACTGATATATTCGAAACAGTACGTTGCAGGAATTGAAATGTGATTTCCCGCAATCTCCCGCCGCCGAGCCATCGTGCTACAGGGCGCCTGACAACGCCGCAGGAATAAAAAGATGGACCTTCGCAATCTCGAACTGTTTCTCCACCTCGCCGACTCCCTCCACTTCGGCAAAAGCGCCGATGCCATGGCGGTCAGCCCCTCCACCCTGAGCCGCGCCATCCAGCGACTGGAACAGGAGACCGGCTGCGTGCTGTTCGAGCGGGACAACCGCTCGGTGCGGCTCACCCCTGCTGGTGACAAGCTGCGGGAGTTTGGCGGTGCCTTGCTGCAGGAGTGGCGCCAACTCAAACAGGAGCTCAAGCGCAGCGACGAGCCGCTGCAAGGGCGGTTGCGGGTGTTCTGTTCGGTCACCGCCAGCTACTTTCTGCTACCCGAGGTACTGGAACGCTTTCGTCGCCGTTATCCCCAGCTGGAGATCAAGCTGGAGACCGGCGACCCGGCACTGGCAGTGGACAAGATCCTGGCTGACGAAGCCGATCTCGCCATCGCAGCGAGGCCGGATGCGCTCTCGTCCAAGCTGGAATTCGCCAGCCTGCAGCAGGTGCCGCTGGTGTTTATCGCCCCCCGCAATGCCCCCCAGCAGGGTCAGTGGTTCCCCCTGGGTGAACCTGACTGGGAGCGCCTGCCGCTGATCCTCTCCGAACAGGGGCTGGCCCGAAAGCGCTGTGATCAATGGTTCCGCAACAAGGGGATAGCTCCCAACATCTATGCAGAAGTGGCGGGCAACGAGGGCATCGTCGCCATGGTGGCCCTCGGCTTCGGTGTAGGTGTCGTGCCTGCCGCCGTCATCGATCACAGCCCCATGGGGGACAAGGTGCGTGTGGTCGAGCCCAAACCGGCGCTCAAGGCGTTCGACGTCGGTATCGCCGTGCTCAAGAAGCGGCTGGAAGAGCCGCTGATCCGCGCCTTCTGGGACACCGCACGCGGCCAGGGAGGCCTTCGCTGATCCGGCAGGCATCAGAGCCACAGTGAGTGTCAAATGTATCAGTATGAAAGTGGGGGAGAAGAGGGGACACTGGCCGGCACCATCCAGCCACCATCAAGGAATAGAGCGTGAGCCAGCATCTTGTCGAAATCCGCAGTGCCATCCTGTTCGCAGAATATCTGCAAAGCCTCGGGGTCCAGCGCCATGAACTCGATCGGGAGCAGGAGATCTATCTCCAGGACAGGCACCTCGCCACGGTGCAATGCATTCAGGGGGAGCTGCGCTTTTATCTGCGCGCCAGCGCACTGGCCAGATCGTGATCCGCAATCGGTCACAGAACCCGCACGCAAAGCGTATTAGACTGGCACCATCCGTCCCCCTCGCCCCGGGGGCCACCACGAGGAGTGCCCATGAAACAAAGCGGCCTGGATCGGCTCTTCAAACCTCACTCGATCGCCGTCATCGGCGCCTCCAGTGATCCGCAGAAGGCAGGCCATGTGGTCATCCGGCACCTGCTGGCGGGTCAGTTCCAGGGCCCTATACTACCCGTGGCCCCCCGCAGCCAGGCCATCGCTGGCGTGCTCGCCTATCCGGACATAGAGAGCCTTCCCCTCTCCCCCGATCTCGCCATCGTCTGCACCCGACGCGAACGGGTACTGCCGCTCATCGAGGAGCTCGGCAAGAAAGGAACCGGAGCCGCCATCATACTGGCCGCCCAGTTCTCCACTGACGAGCGCCTGCGGCTCAAGCATCTGTGCCAGCAATACGGCATTCGGCTGCTCGGCCCCAACAGCATGGGCATGCTGCTCCCCGGGCAGGGTATCAACGCCAGCTTTTCCCCCATTGCAGCGACTCCGGGACAGGTGGCGTTTCTCTCCCAGTCGGCAGCGGTCAGCACCACCATCCTGGATTGGGCCAAGCAGCGCGAAATCGGCTTCTCGGCCTTCATCTCCCTGGGCGATCATTGCGACATCGACTTTGGCCAACTGCTGGATCAGCTCTCCCGGGACGGGACGACCCGCGCCATCCTGATCTACATGGACAAGCTGCACGATGCCAGGCACTTTCTCTCCGCCGCCCGTGCCGCCTCGCGCAACAAACCCATCCTGATCCTCAAGAGCGGTCGGCACGACCCGGCCAACGGTCTCGACAATGTCTATGATGCCGCTATCCGCCGGGCTGGCATGCTGCGCGTCCGGGATACCCACGAACTGTTTGCCACTGTCGAGACCCTGAGCCACTCCCTGACCCTCAAGGGGGAGCGGCTCGCCATCCTCTCCAACGGGCGCGGCCTCGCCAACATGGCCGCAGACGTACTGCTGTCTCGGGGAGGCAAGCTGGCGATGCCACCCCTCGACATCGGCAGCGATGCAGATATCGAGGCCTACAAGAGTGCACTCGAGACGCTGCTCCAAGGGGACGGTGCCGATGCCATCCTGCTGATCCATGCACCGTCCCTCACCGCCCGAGGTGTCACCCTCGCCAGCAGCCTGATCGACTTCATCAAGCAGCATCCCAGGGCCAGACGATTCAACATCCTGACCAACTGGGCAGGCGAATACTCCGCCCAGGAGGGGAGACGCCTGTTCAACGAGGCAGGCATCCCGACCTATCGCACCCCGGAAAGCGCCGTCACGGCCTTCATGCACATGGTGGAATATCGCCGCAACCAGAAGCAGTTGATGGAAACACCGGCCTCCCTGCAGGGCGACAGGCTCGATGTCGAGCGCTGCCAGCAGCTCCTTGGGCAAGCGCTGGAGCGCCAGCAGCGGGTGCTGGACACCCACCTGGCCCATCCCATCTTGCAGGCAGCCGGGCTATCAACCCTCGCGACCTGGATCGTTTCCGATGCCATCGAGGCCGCACTGACTGCAGAACAGATCGGCTACCCCGTAGCGGTGAAGCTGCGATCTCCCGACATCGCCCACAAATCCGATGTACACGGTGTCATGCTGAACCTGCGCACCTCGGCGGAAGTCGCCCAGGCGGCGGATGCCATTCTGGACAGGGTACGTCAGCACGATCCTGGCGCCCGCATAGAAGGGCTTCTGGTACAACGCATGGCACGCCGCAGCGGGGGTCTGGAGCTACGGATCCGCTTGCAGCAGGATCCGGTCTTCGGCCCCGTCATCCTGCTCGGGGAATCCGGCGCCGAGCCCCGCGAGATGGTCGCGGCCCTTCCTCCCCTCAACCAGGCACTGGCTCGCTACCAGATCATTGGTGCCCTCAAGGATGCCAAGATCCGCGAGCAGGCCAGTCCGGTACGGCTCGATATCGACGCCCTCGGCCAGGTGCTGTGCCAGATCTCCGAGCTGCTACTGGCCTTCCCCGAGATACAAGAACTGGATCTGCACCCGCTGCAGGCCTGTGGCGAAGAGATGGTGATCCTGGATGCCCGGCTCGTCTTGGCAGAGCGAGGACAACAAGTGCTGCCACTGGCCATTCGCCCCTATCCCACCGAGCTGGAAGAGGGTGCCTGGCTGAAAGATCAGAGTCATGTGCTGCTGCGCCCCATCCGCCCCGAAGACGAGCCGGCCCACAAGCAGTTCGTGCGGCAGGTGTCTGATGAAGACAGGTACAAACGCTTCTTCGCCGACGTGGGGGAGCTGGGGCATGAGGAGCTGGCCCGCATGACCCAGATCGATTATGACCGGGAAATGGCCTTCGTCGCCGTGGGTCAGGACGGCCCTTTCAGCCAGCAGATCCTGGGAGTGGTGCGAGCCATTGCCAGCCCGGATCAATCGGATGCGGAGTTTGCCATCCTGGTCCGCTCAGACTTGAAAGGGCTCGGACTCGGCAAGTTGATGATGGAAAAGATCGTGCGCTATGCCAGAGAGCGTGGCATAGGCCAGCTCTCTGGCATGACCATGCCCAGCAATCGCGGCATGATCAATCTGGCCAAACGGCTCGGTTTCAAGATCGATATTCAGCTGGAAGATGGGATAGTCAACATGGAGCTGCCCTGTGCTGATCAGGTTGTATAACGATACAATCGTGGTGGTAAATCAACCAGATATGGATGGATAACGTGAATTTCAGGCAATAAAAAACCCCGCTCGAGTGAGCGGGGTTTCTTGTATTGGGTGCCTGGCAGTGTCCTACTCTCGCATGGCGAATGCCACACTACCATCGGCGCTACAGCGTTTCACTTCTGAGTTCGGCATGGGGTCAGGTGGTTCCACTGCGCTATTGCCGCCAGGCAAAATCTTCAATCTGAGAAAGCTGATTTAGTTATTCGTTCTCGGTATCTGCTACAAGTCTCTGAACACTTCTTGGGTGTTGTATGGTTAAGCCTCACGGGTAATTAGTATGGGTTAGCTCAACGTATCGCTACGCTTACACACCCCACCTATCAACGTTGTGGTCTCCAACGGCCCTTTAGGACCCTCAAGGGGTCAGGGATGACTCATCTCAGGGCTCGCTTCCCGCTTAGATGCTTTCAGCGGTTATCGATTCCGAACTTAGCTACCGGGCAGTGCCACTGGCGTGACAACCCGAACACCAGAGGTTCGTTCACTCCGGTCCTCTCGTACTAGGAGCAACTCCCTTCAATCATCCAACGCCCACGGCAGATAGGGACCGAACTGTCTCACGACGTTCTGAACCCAGCTCGCGTACCACTTTAAATGGCGAACAGCCATACCCTTGGGACCGACTTCAGCCCCAGGATGTGATGAGCCGACATCGAGGTGCCAAACACCGCCGTCGATATGAACTCTTGGGCGGTATCAGCCTGTTATCCCCGGAGTACCTTTTATCCGTTGAGCGATGGCCCTTCCATTCAGAACCACCGGATCACTATGACCTACTTTCGTACCTGCTCGACCTGTCCGTCTCGCAGTTAAGCTGGCTTATGCCATTGCACTAACCTCCTGATGTCCGACCAGGATTAGCCAACCTTCGTGCTCCTCCGTTACTCTTTGGGAGGAGACCGCCCCAGTCAAACTACCCACCAGGCACTGTCCGCGAGCCCGATTCAGGGCCCTGCGTTAGAACATCAAACATACAAGGGTGGTATTTCAAGGACGGCTCCAGCGCAACTGGCGTCACGCCTTCAAAGCCTCCCACCTATCCTACACATGTAGGTTCAATGTTCAGTGCCAAGCTGTAGTAAAGGTTCACGGGGTCTTTCCGTCTAGCCGCGGGTACACCGCATCTTCACGGCGAATTCGATTTCACTGAGTCTCGGGTGGAGACAGCATGGCCATGGTTACACCATTCGTGCAGGTCGGAACTTACCCGACAAGGAATTTCGCTACCTTAGGACCGTTATAGTTACGGCCGCCGTTTACCGGGGCTTCGATCAAGAGCTTCGCTTGCGCTAACCCCATCAATTAACCTTCCGGCACCGGGCAGGTGTCACACCCTATACGTCCACTTTCGTGTTTGCAGAGTGCTGTGTTTTTGATAAACAGTCCCAGCCATCTGGTCACTGCGACTCCCGACAGCTCCATCCGCAAGGGACTTCACCATCAAGAGCGAACCTTCTCCCGAAGTTACGGTTCTATTTTGCCTAGTTCCTTCACCCGAGTTCTCTCAAGCGCCTTGGTATTCTCTACCCGACCACCTGTGTCGGTTTGGGGTACGATGACTTGTAATCTGAAGCTTAGAGGCTTTTCCTGGAAGCAGGGCATCAATGGCTTCCGCACCGTAGTGCGTTCGTCTCGTGTCTCAGTGTTGTGTCTCCGGATTTGCCTAGAAACACCACCTACGCACTTTCACCAGGACAACCGTCGCCTG
>NZ_CP077387.1:700000-817500 GCF_019048585.1 Aeromonas sp. FDAARGOS 1418
CCGGCAACCCCGCCAGCTTGCGCTCGGCTTCGATAACCAGTTCGGTGGCCCCCTTCAGCAGCACATGCTTGCCCGGGGCGAACTGGGCGATGAGTTCATGGGTATAGTCACGGCTGACGGTGCCGGGCGTTGCCAGCAGACCGATGTAGCCGTTACGGGTCAGGGCGGCGGCAGGCTTGATCGCGGGGACCACGCCGACCACGGGAATGCTGAGTGCGGTACGCAGGGATGGCAGGGCAATGGTGCTGGCGGTATTGCAGGCGATCACCACCAGATCGATGGCGTGCTCGGCCACCATGTGGCTGACCAGTCCGGTACAAGCCTCGATGAGGGCCGCCTCACTCAGCTCGCCATAGGGAAAGTGGGCATTGTCGAAACTGTAGAAATAGTTGTGCTCCGGCAGAGCGCGACGGATCTCCCCATAGACGGTCAGACCGCCCATACCGGAGTCGAACACGAGAATATTGGCCACCTGAGCTCCCCCTTGAATGCGAGGCCGCGATCATACTCCCGCCCGGCGCCAATAGAAAAGGCCCTGCCAATGGCAGGGCCCCTGATTTTTCAGATCCAGACAAGGGGATCAGAGTGCGTAGTCAACCGTCACATAGTAGGCACGCTCGTCAGCCGGGTAACCCACCGAGGTCTGGTATTCCTTGTCCAGCAGGTTGCTGATCTTGCCGGAGACCTTCCAGGACGGTGCAACCTGGTAGCCCACCGCCAGGTTCCACACGCTGTAACCGCCCAACTGGGTGGTATTGGCCGCGTCACCATAACGCTCACCCTGGTAGATCCAGCTCAGGGAGCCATCGAACTGCTGCCACTGCGCCTGGCTCACCCACTTGGCCCCCTTGCGGGAGATCAACTGCAACTGCTTGTCGGTGACCTTGTCCTTGGGATCCTTGTATTCGGCGGAAACGCGATGGCTCAGCCAACCGGTCTCGAACTCCCCTTCCAGCTCAACCCCTTCAATCCGCGCCTTGCCGACGTTTTGCGGCGTCCACATGCCCTGGCTGTCCGGTGCCCACTGGATCATCTGCTCGAAGTCGTTGCGATAACCGGTCAAGCGCCACTCCACACCAGCGGTCTGTCCGTCCAACATCAACTCGTGGCTTTTCGACTCTTCCGGCTTCAGGTCAGGATTGCCGGACCCCGGGTAGTAGAGATCGTTGAAGGAGGGGGCACGGAAACCGGTGCCGTAACGGGCACTGAGCCGATAATCCTCAACGAAGCGCCAGCCAGCGCCGGTTTGCCAGGTGTTGTGACGTCCGAACTGCTCGTTGTCATCGCTGCGACCGCTCAGCTCGGCCTGCCAGACCTGGTTGTCAAACTGGGCCAGGGCATAGAGCCCGGTGTTGTCACGCTCATCGGCGTCACTCGGGAAGGCGACGCCAGAGGAGCGGGAACTATCGTCCAGCATGTCGCGCTGCCAGTCGGCGCCCCCCCCCAGGGTCCAGCTCTCGTCCAGTTTGACGCTGTTGACCCAGTTCAGGGTGTATTGACGGGTATAGAGTCGATCAGCGGACTGATCGCGGCCGCTGGTATCCGGGTAGTCGTAGGCATCCTGTTTGGAGAAGGCGCCGCGCAGTTCGCTCAGGTAGCGCTCGTCGTGATAGCGGGAGCCGAGCTGGTAGCTCTGGTTCTCGGTCCAGGTCTCGTTGCGTTGATGAAACGCCGGACCCCAGGCGGAAGCGGCAGAGGATCTGTCGTACTGGGCAATGTTGCGGAACCAGCGGGTCGTACCGAACAGATCCCAGTTGCTGGCCAGCGCCTGCTGATAATCCACCATGGCGTTATAGCCCCGGTGTCCATGCTTGTCGCCATCGTTTACCCCGACGATGGGATGCACGTTGTAGCCGGTCTCGTCATCGAAACCACCAGCGACCTTGATCTGACCCGCATCACCCACCTGGCTGGCGCTGCTGAAAGCAGCCTGACGCTGCTTGTGGGAGCCCGCGCCCAGGTTGAACTTGTGCTGATTGGTCCCCTGGTCCGGGCGAGTGATGATGTTGATGACCCCACCGATGGCATCGGACCCATAAATAGTGGCGCGTGCACCGCGGATATATTCGATCCGCTCCACCTGGTTGAGGGGCAGGTTGTTGAGCTCGGTCATCCCGGCGGTCAGAGAGGCGCTACGCACCCCGTCCACCAGCACCAGGGTCTGGGAAGAGGTGCCACCACGTACCCGCAGCGAGCTGAGCTGGCCACGGCCGCCGTTGCTGACCACTTCCACGCCGGGCAGGGTCTTGACCACGTCTGTCACGGTCTGGGCTTGCAGGCGATCGATCTCGTCACGGGTCACCACGTTGACGGGAGCCAGCACACTGGAGGCAGGCTGGGCGACACGGGTAGCGGTCACCACCATGGTGGGATTGACGGGGATGGTCAGTTGTTGGGCAAAGGCAGCCGTTGGCAACAGGGCAGCCGCCAATAATGTCTTGGACATGAGAGATCCTTAAGTTCGCGTAAGCATCTACTTCGTGGCCGGTTTCTCTCGGCCCGAAATACGAACTTTGGCAGGTCTTCGGGCTTGGGGGCTGATGGCCTACGGCGACGGCTTCCCACCTGACGGCAGTGCCCTGATGTCGCTTCGTTCCCCCTTACCGCTGCGCGCCAGCTCCGGATTCTCACCGGATTCCCTTTTAAGCATGATGCGCCAAAGCGGGGGGATTATAGGCAGAGCTGTCTTGGATGTATAGCCATCTGGATTTCTAATGTCGTTTTTACCCAAAGCCGGTGCCAAGTGGCGCAGATCCTCGCCCCCTCTCATACCTTGAGGCTCGTTGACCGTCATTCGAGAGGGTCAAAAACAAGAAATGTTGAGCCAGATCCCACGGCTTTTTGGTAACATGCGGCAAACGTTTGACATCCGAGGAAGCCGTAATGACGACCCCCCCTATGATCGGCCTGGTAATGGGCTCCGACTCTGACTGGCCCGTGATGCAGGCCGCCGCCCGCATCCTCAAGGAGCACGGCGTGCCCTATGAAGCGCGCGTCGTATCCGCCCATCGCACCCCGGATCTCCTGTTTGAATATGCCGCCAGTGCGCGCGATCGCGGTCTGCGCGCCATCATCGCCGGCGCCGGCGGCGCAGCCCACCTGCCGGGCATGCTGGCCGCCAAGACCACGATCCCGGTGCTGGGCGTGCCCATCCCCACCCGCCAGCTCAAGGGGATGGATTCCCTGCTATCCATCGTGCAGATGCCCAAGGGCGTGCCGGTCGCCACCTTCGCCATCGGCGAGGCGGGTGCCGCCAATGCCGGTCTGTTCGCCGTGTCCCTGCTCTCTGTCGCCCAGGATGGCGACGCTCCCCGTTATCACCAGCAGCTCGACGGCTTCCGCGCCAAGGAGCGCGACCGGGTGCTGGCGCTCACCCTGGAGGAGCCGGCATGATACTGCCCCCCGCCACTTTGGGTATGCTCGGTGGCGGCCAGCTCGGCCGCTACTTCGTGATGTCTGCCCACCGTCTCGGCTACAAGGTGATCGTGCTGGACCCGGACCCCATCAGCATCGCCGGTGCAGCCGCCGACGAGCAGATCGTTGCCGCCTATGACGATGCCGATGCCCTGCGCGATCTGGCCAGCCGCTGCGACGCCATCACCTGCGAGTTCGAAAACGTGCCCGCCGCCTCCCTGGCCCTGCTGGAGCAGTACAAGCCGGTGCGCCCGGCCGCGAGCGCAGTACGTGTCTGTCAGGATCGCCGGGAAGAGAAAGCCTTCCTGACCCGCGCCGGTGTACCGGTTGCCCCGAACCTGACCCTGCTGCCGGGCGAGCCGCTGCCCGCCCTGCCCGGCGACCTCTTCCCCGCCATCCTCAAGACCGCCCGCGAGGGCTACGATGGCAAGGGGCAGTGGACTATCCACAATGCGGGCGAATTGCCAGCGGCCCTGGCCGCCAGCGGTGTCCCTTGCGTGCTGGAAAAACGCCTGCCACTGGAGGGGGAGTTTGCCCTCACCCTGGCCCGCAGTCCGAGCGGTGCCATCAGTGCACTGCCCCTGGTGCAGAACTGGCACAGCGGCGGCATCCTGGATCAGACCCGCTCCCCGGCCAATGTGCCCGCCCTGGAGCGCGAGGCCCAGCGCATCGCCGAGCACATCATCGCCGCCCTCGACTATGTGGGCGTGCTGACGGTGGAGTTCTTCCTGGTCGGCGGTGAGCTACTGGTCAACGAGATGGCCCCCCGGCCCCACAATTCGGGCCACCCCAGCATCGATAACGCCGGTTGCAGCCAGTTCGAGTTGCAGGTGCGCGCCCTGTGCGATCTGCCGTTGCCGGTACAGGCAGAGGTTCAGCCCTCCATCCTGCTCAATCTGCTCGGGGATCTGTGGCAAGACGGCACGCCGGACTGGGCCGGCGCCCTGGCCCTGCCCGGGGTGCACCTTCACCTCTATGGCAAGGGCGAAGCCCGCCCCGGCCGCAAGATGGGCCACGTCACCGTCACTGGCCGCGACTGGGCGGCGGTCGAGGCCACCGCGCACCAGCTGCGCGCCCTGCTGGGTCTGCCTCCGCGCTGAGTCCACCCCTTGACATGCAAAGACCCGGGCCAAGGCCCGGGTCTTTTTTTATGACTTGAGAAGCGAGAGGGGTCAGGCCCTGTCGACAGCCGCAACGGGAGCCGGTAGGCGGATGGTGAGGGAGAGCACCAGGGCCACCACCAGCAACACCAGAATGAGGTTGAAGGTCGCCATGAAGCCGCCGAACAGGGAGGCCACGATGGAGCCGATGATGCTGCCCAGACCAAAGCCCAGGTAGATGACGCCGTAGTTCTTGGTCAGGTTGTTGAGGCCGAAGAAGTCGCTCACCAGCGAGGGGTAGACGGTGATCGTACCGCCGAAGCTGAACGCCACGCAGGCCACTGCCACGAAGAAGAGGTTGGCATTGAGCGGCACGAACAGCAGCAGCGCCATGCCCGCCAGGGTAATCAACTGGGCGATGGTGATGACCCGGATACGGGACATCTTGTCGGAGAGGATGCCCAGCACCAGCCGGCCGCCCAGGTTGGCCATGGCGATGATGGCGACGGCGTTGGCGGCGACCACGGCCGGCAAGCCCACCATCTTCTCGCCGATGTCCTTGGCTACGCCGATGACGTAGAGACCGCTCATGCAGGCGGTGAGGAACATCAGCGCCAGCATCCAGTACTGCGGCTTGCGCATCGCCTCGGCCAGGGTGAAGTCGCGATTCTCGCTCTGCTGCACGGCGGAGGCCTGCTGGGGCGCATCCTTCATCAGCATGCCACCCACCAGCACCATGGACATGGCGATCAGCCCCCACAGCTGGAAGGTGGTCTCAAGGCCATTGCTGGAGAGCAGCAGCAGGTTGATGTACTTGAAACCCAGGCTGCCGAGGCCATAAGCACCGATGGAGCAGGCGGAGATGAGCCCCTTGCGCTCCGGGAACCACTTCACACAGTTGGAGAGGGTCATCAGGTAGCCGGTACCGTCGGCAAAACCGACCAGGATGCCGGCGCAGAGGTAGAGCATCGCCAGGTTGCTGGCATGGGCGGTGAGGAAGAAGCCGATGCCGAGCAGCACGCCGGCGCCCAGGGTGACGTTGCGCACCCCGAACCGCTCCTGCAGCTTGCCTGCCAGGGAGGAGGCCACCGCCAGGGAGAGGCTGAGCAGGCCGAAGGCGAAGGCGACCTGGCTCACCGGCTCGTCCAGCTTGTCAGAGAGCTGGGCGTTGAACAGGCTCCAGGTGTAAACGGATCCCAGCGCGAACTGGGTGATGATGGTCCCCAACAGGGTGAGGTAGCGGGTGCGATTCAGATCGATGGTCATGATGCGTCTCGAGGAATGGCCTTAAGGAAACTGGGGCCACTATAGGCAAGACGCCGCTCCCGCCGACCGATTACGGCATGAAATGCAGATCGGCGGGAATGAATGACAATCAGAGCCGCATCAGCTGACGGAACGCCTTGATGTTGCTGCGGCTGACCGGCACCTCGAACGGCAGGTCATGGAGCCGGATGAGATAGGTGCTGTTGAACCAGGGCACTATCTCGCGGATCTTGTTGATGTTGACGCAGTAGGAGCGGTGGCAACGAAAGAACCCCTCGGCAGGCAACCGACTGACGAACTCGCTGAGGGTCATGGTCATCACGTAGCGATCGGTACGGGTGTAGACATGGGTCAGCTTCTCGTCGGCTTCCGCGTAGTAGATCTGCTCGCAGGGGGTGACGATGATGCGCTCCCCCTTCACCAGATTGACGGTGCGGTTCTGTAGCGTCCCGGGCTCCGCACCCTGGGGCTGGGACTTGCCCGCCAGTTCGAGCTTCTGCAGCAGATTGATGAGGCGCGGCTCGTTGTAGGGCTTGAGGATGTAGTCGAATGCCTCCAGCTCGAACGCCTCCACCGCAAACTCCTTGTAGGCGGTGACGAAGACGATGTGGGGCGGGTGGCTCGACTTGTGCAGGTTCTTGGCCAGCAGCAGGCCGTCGATGGCGGGGATCTGGATATCCAGAAACACCACGTCCACCTCGTGATCCTGCAGATACTTGAACGCCTCCAGCCCGTCTTCGAAGCTCGCCACTATCTCGATGTTGCTGTGCTGCCCCACCAGAAAGGCCAGCTCCTCGCGGGCCAGATACTCATCTTCCACAATGATCGCTTTCAGCATGGCATTGCCTCCTGATCAGGCAGATAGAAACAGACTTCGGTCCCCGGCTCCAGCCGCTTGAGGTGCAGGCCGTCGCCATAGAGCAGCTTGACCCGCTGATGCACGTTCATCAGACCGATGCTGCGGCTCTCCACCCGACCGGCGGCGACCCCGTCGATCACCGCTTGGCTGATGCCGTAGCCGGTGTCGCGCACCGCGACCCGGATGCCGCCCGCCAGCTGCTTCACCTCGATGGTGACCCGACCCGGCGCACTGCGGGGCTGGATGCCGTGCAGGATGGCGTTTTCCACCAACGGCTGCAACAGCAGGCTCGGCACCTGGATATGCACGTCGTCCACCTCGAACACCACCTCCAGCTTGTCGCCGAAGCGGGCCTGCTCGATGGCCACGTAGTCGCGCACCTGCTGCAGCTCCTCCTGGATGTCGATGAGGGTGTCCCCCTTGTTGAGGTTGTAGCGCAGGTAATCCGCGAGGTTCGCGATCAGCTGGCGTGCCTGCTGGGGACGGATGCGGATCAGCGACGAGATGGCATTGAGGGCGTTGAACAGGAAGTGGGGATTGATCTTGCTCTGCAGCGCGGTGAACTCCGCCTTGCGGGTCATCTCCTTGAGCTGCTCGATGCGCGACACCTCCATCTGGGTGGAGATGAGCTGGGAGAGGCCCACCGCCATCTCCTTGAGGGAGCTGGTGATGCTGTGGGTGCGGCGGTAGTAGATCTTGAGGGTGCCGCTGACGGCGCCGTTTTCCCGCAGCGGAATAATGATGACCGAATGGAAATCGGAGAGGTGATACTGGCGCAGATCGTTGTTGATGATGATCTGGTCGAGCAGCACCGCTTTGTGGGTCATGTCGCTGATGGCGTGGTGCTCGTCCAGCTCGTAGTAATCCTTGCCCACCCCCACATAGGCCAGCACGTCGCGGGTATCGGTGATGGCCACCGCATCGGCGCTGATCTCGCTGCGAATGATGCCGCACACCTGGCTAAGGGAGTGGCGATCGATGTTCTGGAAAAACGGCAGCGTCTTGTTGGCGATGTCGAGCGCCAGCTTGGCCTGCTTGGCGGCAATCAGCTCCTTCTCGTCGTCCAGGTCCTGCACCAGCTTGATGATAAGCCCGATACAGAGCGCCCCGGCGATCATCGGGTAGGCAATATGACTGACAATCTCCACACCTACCGCATGGGGCTCGGTCAGTTGCCAGATAAGCAGCATGGTCAGCCCCTCGCAGGCCATGCCCGCCAGGATGCCATAGAGCCAGAGCCGCGACTTGCGACAGCGCAGGTGCAGCCAGGTGGCGAGCAGGCCGGCGATGATGCTGGCGATGAGACAGGGAATGGAGGTGTGGCCATCCATGTCGATGAGGTAGCGATGCAGCCCCGAGATGACCCCGGCCGGAATGCCGACCCAGGGACCGAACAGGATGCCGCCCGAGATGATGGCGATGATCCGCACGTTGATGAGGGCCCCCTCCACCGGAATGCCGGTGTAGGTGCTGAACACCGCGAACAGACAGAAGATGGCCGCCACCAGCACCAGCTCGGCCGGAGTGTGGTCACGCTTCTGGAACAATCGCTGAAACGGCCGGGTGCGGGTGAGAAGAAAGAGCGTCATCAGCATCAGCGCCGCCCGCTCAAACACCGCCAACAACATCATCTGATTTTCGAGCATGGCTCTCCTCCGTCAATGGCATGGCGCCAGGGGGCGGATCATACCCCTTATCTGCCGCCGACTCATGGGCGAATCCGGGGAGAGCGGTTCAGCTTTCGGGGAAAGCGCCGATAAGAGGAGGCCCTCGCCAAGGAGGGCCCAGTCCGACAAAGGAGATAACTATGTTTCAAAAAAGCATGGTGCTGGCAGTGATGATCGGTTGCAGCAGTGCCGCCGTTCACGCCAATACGCAGGTGAGCCAGCTGAACTGGCGGGCCACCGCCAGCAAAGAGACCAACATGGAAGTAGCGCTTACCCACCCAGGCCTCCAGGCCATCAATTCGGATCCGGCACAGGCTCCCGTCCAGATCCTCGCAGCTGACCTGGGCCACCCGGATTTCAACACCACCTATCGCTTGCAAGCCCGCGCACTCTACGGCTCCCTGCCACAGCAGGATGATCTCCGGATCACGCTGGCGCTCAACGGACAACCCCTCGAAGCAAGCCGCGCCCTCCCCCTGGCGCAGGCGACCCGCTATTACCTCAGCTATCAGGCCCCGTCAGCCAGACCGGACCAGGTGGGCGACGCCGCCTATGAGTTGATGGTGTACTGGCTGGGCTGACCACAGGATCCGAAGGCATGTTCCCATGCCTTCATTCCTCCCCGTCCATCACCTGCAGTTGGGTCGCTGCCAGCCGAACGACCTCGTACTCTTGCTGCAAACGGGCCAGCGCCTCGGGCAGCCTGGCCTGATCGAGCTCCCAGGATTCTATTTCGCTGCAGGTCGCCACCAGTTTCAGAGTGCCCATTATTCTGGCGCCCCCTTTCAGGCGATGTATGCGGTCGATGAACTGGCCAACATGCCCCTCCTCCGCAGCCCGTTGCAATCCCGCGATATCGTCGTCACTGGCCCGCACGAACTCGGCTAACAGAGGCACCATCAGGGTCGACTGGTGTGCAGTCAGCGGCCCCAGATACCGCCGGATCTCCTCCATGCAGGCGGGCATCTCACTCTGCTCTTCCCGCTGCATGTGCCGACGCAGGCAGTGATCGAGCGCCTCCAGTCCGACGGGCTTGAAGAGACAGTCATCCATCCCTGCCGCCTGCCCTTCATTGATCTGCTCCTGCCGCGCATCGGCCGTCAGCCCGAGGATCACGGTGCGTCGCCAGCCGTGCAGCCGCTCCAGCTCCCGGCACTGACGAGCCAGCTCGAATCCGTTCATACCGGGCATGTTGAAGTCGGTCATGATGACATCCACCCTGGCTCCGATCAGCAGCCGCAACGCCTCTTCCCCCGACTCGACGGCCGTGGCGTCATGGCCCAGATAGGCCAGCTGCTGGCTGACCAGCAACCGGTTGGCTGGATGATCGTCCACGACCATGATCTTCAGTCGCCGCCCCGGCTCCACCACCGGCTCCTGTGCAGGCGTGGCGGGCATCGCCACGGCATCGGCCACCGGCAGCTTGATCTCGATACTGACCCGGGTCCCCTGCCCGGGCGCACTCTCCAGTTGCAGGGAGCCGCCCATCGTCTCGCACAGGGAGCGGGAGATCATCAGACCCAGCCCAGTACCCGACTGCTGGATTTTCTCGGGTTGGCTGGCCTGGCTGAAGGGCTCGAACAGCCTGGCCTGCTCGGCCTGATCGATGCCGATTCCGGTATCCAGAATGGTGAGCTGCACGGTACACCAGCCATCGCTGACCCGGGAGGCCAGCGTCACCGTGACCGACCCGCGCTCGGTGTACTTGATGGCGTTGCTGATCAGGTTGGAGACGATCTGCTTGTAACAAAGACCATCGATCTGCACCCAGGAAGGATTGCCCGTGACGAGCTCCAGCCGCAGGTTTTTCTGCCTCGCCAGCGCAGTGAATACGGTGATGACCGACGCTGTCAGGGTCACGATGTCATGGGGCTCGGGAGCCAGTTCAAACCGGCCAGACTCGATCTTGGAAATATCCAGGATGTCGCCGATGAGGCTCAGCAGATCGCTGGCCGAGCCATGGGCAATGGCGAGGGAGGCCTGATCCTCCTCGTGCAGCCGACCCCGCTTGAGCGCCAGTTCCAGCAAGCCGATGATGGCATTCATGGGGGTACGGATCTCGTGGCTCATGGTCGCGAGGAAGGTGCTCTTGGCACGGTTTGCCTCTTGGGCCTCCTGGCTGGCCACCGCCAGCTCATCGAGCAGGCGTACCCGTTCGCTGACGTCGATCCAGCCTCCCACCCCCCCCTGCACATTGCCGTCCAGATCGTAGTAAGGCTGAACCCAGTGATAGACGTCGACCCCGCCCGTCGGCAGGACCAGACGGTGATCCCCCTCCTGGGCGCGGCGGCTGTCACAGGAAAGCATCAGATCCCCGTGCAGGGGAGCAAGAAAAGGCCAACGCGTGCGCGCGTCGTCCAGGCCCGTGCCGAGCAGACCGACCTTGGGCTCGCCAAGGAAGCTGGCATAGCTGCTGTTGCACAGCACAAGGGTCCCGTTCAGATCCCGCGCATAGATGGGGTGAGGTGTCCCGTCCACCAGATCGGCGATGAACTTGAGCTGGGTGCTCAGCGCCCCCTCCACCAGCCGCCGCTCGCGGATCTGCTTGCGCAGGGACAGGCCCCACAGGCCAACCCAGATGGTCAGCAGCAGGATCAAGGCGATAAAGGCCCCGAACTCCTGAATCAACTCCTGCCAGGAGACACTCTCCTGTTTGACATTGACCCGCCAGCGGTTGGAGAGCCCTTCCAGCTCATCCGGCGGAATGATGGCAATCACCTTGTCCAGAATGTCCCGCAGTACGGGATGCGCGGGGGTGACCGCAAACGCGGCACCGATGGGGATGGAATCGAACAGCTCTCCCGTGATGAGCAGGCTATCGGGGAATTTGCTGTTGACGTAGTACTTGGCCACCCGCAGCGGCAGTATGGTCACATCGCACACTTCCGTCGCCACACAACGCATGGCGTCTTCAATCGTATCGAACTGCCGCGACGTCAGCTTGCCGTATTCCGCCTCGATGGCCTGGGTCGAGATAAAGCCCCTGACCATGGCCACGGTACCGGTCTTGAGCAGCGATGCAGGGGGGACCTCCCGGTGGCGCAGCCCCACCACATAGGAGAGGGGATCGAGGACAAAGGCCCGGCTGAACAGATAGCGGCTCCTGCGCTCGGCAGAGGGGCTCAACACTCCCGCATCCACCTGGCCGCTATCCAGCAACTGGGTCATCTGCTCCGGTGTCTTCACTGGCACCACCTCGAGCTCCACTCCCAGCTTGGCCCGCATGACCTGCAGCAGATCGGCGACCACGCCGTGCATGGTACCGGTGACGTCATAGAAACTGAGGGGCGGGATGCCGCTGTTCACCGCAATCCGGATTTTCTCCCGCTTGCCCAGCCATTTCCATTGCTCGCGGCTCAGGTCGATCCTGCTGGCACCGATGGAGAGACCGCCCCCATTCCAGCGTTTGGCCACTTCCGCTCGCTTGCCATCAAGGATCTCCCCCAGCGCGATATCCATGATCCTCTTGAGTCGTCGCTCCTTGGGGTTGAGGGCAAAGGCAAAACCGGCGGTATCGATATAGAGCGGCTTCAATAATTGAATGCTGTTCTGATAGAACTTGTTGACGATGAAATTGCCGGAGATCATGTCCACCATGACGGCATCAACCTGACCATATGCCACCGCGGACAATGCACTATAGCGGGACGGGTATATTTTAATTTTGTAGTCAGATAGATAACGCATGATATCCATGAACGGCAAATAATACTCCGGCACGGCTATTGTTCTTATTTCTCGCTCTTTGACCTGAATGTTTTTATAGATGGCAGGGTCGTCAGCAATATATTTGTCAGTCAGCAGAAGATGCTGTTCCCGCTCATAGGAATTGGAGGTACTCAGCAGATCGATCTCCCCCCGCTGGAGCGCTTCAATGGCAGCCGCCCTGGAGGGATATCCCTTCACCAGGATCTCGATGTGCAGCAGATGGGTCAACATGCCGACGATGTCGGCCGTCACCCCTTCATAAGCATTCGCCCTCAGGGTGATGTCCATAGGCGGGTTGTCAGGTCTGGGCACCCCCAGGATCAGCCGCTCGCGCTCCTGCAACCAGCGCCACTCCTCCCCATGCAGCGGCAAGGGGCTGGCATCGAGGTATTCCCCGCCATCCCGCGAATAGACTTGCAGCAGGGGCTCTTCCGGTTCCCGGGCCGCCAGCGGCCACACCCAGACCAGCGCCAGCAGAAGCAACAGCAATTTCGCCCTGTTCACAGCAGTTTCTGCCGTCTGGCCAGACTGATCAGATCAACGATGTTGGTGATGTTGAGTTTCTTCATCAACCGGGTCTTCTAGGTACTGACGGTTTTCTCGCTCAGCAGCATGCTTTGGGCAATCTGCTTGTTGGCATGGCCCTGACAAATCTGCAGCAGCACGCTCATCTCGCGGGAAGAGAGGGTCGACAGCAGATCTTCCCGATCGACCGTATGGGCATGCCTGGCGCCGGCGATGACGTCACGGGGGTAATAGAGTTGCCGCTTCTCTATTTTTGCGATCGCATCCTTCAGCAAATACAAATCATCCAGCTTGGACAAGAACCCCTCGGCGCCAGCTTGCAGGCACCGCACCATAATATGGTGGGTGGACTGTGCAGACAGCACCAGAATCTTGGCACCAATATCCAGCATCTTGATTCTCTTTATCACTTCGATGCCATCAAGCTGAGGTATTCCAATATCAAGAATGACAATATCTGGATGGGTGTTCCTGGCCATGGCGATAGCATCGACACCATTATCAACCTCGCCTAACACATGATGTTCTTCCTGTTTCAACAACATGTTCACGGCCATTCTTATTGCTGGATGATCATCAACTATCAATACCTTCGCCATATATAGATCCGTTATTCAGCCCTGTCCGACGAGCATATTAACTACAAAGCAAGCAACGACACCATACAGCTTGCTCTTGTTTTCAATATGTTAAATAAATATAAAAATGGCATTCTCAAGTTAATCACCATTATAGCTTCATTTATTTTCTATATATTTATCAATATATTGCATTTTATTTGCTTCGTATGGAGCCTGATGGTGGCCGGGTCCCCTCCCTCGTTGATGTCCCCTCCTTCCCGGTTTTTCCTGTGCTCTTCCTCCCGCAATAAAAGACCGAAAAAACATATAAATCAAATACATGAGACACGACAAGCCACTGAAAGGAAAGGGAAATCAATTATTTTATAAAGTTTGCGCCCCATCATCCTTTGAGATTTTTCCTACACAGCATTCGATCGATCCAGGCAAGTCCTATCGCTATCTTAGTCGACGAAAAAACGAGCTGGTCCGAGGAACAACATGTTCCAGGGCCGGCTGCCTCCCTTGGTCAAATCGTCACCGGGGGCAACGACATGCCCATGGCGGGCAATGAATCAACCGGGTGGCCTGCGCCACCTATCGAGAAACGTGTAGGAAATACCAAGATGAAAAAGACTTTGATTGCACTGACAGTTGCCGGTCTGGGCTTTGCCGCTACCGCTCATGCCGCCGTGGAAGCCTCCGCCGTGGCTACCTGGCAGGCCACCGCCAAGAAGGACACCACCTCCGAGTTGATTGTCACCCCGCTCTCCAGCCTCTCCTTCCAATATGCCGAAGGGATCAAGGGGTTCAACACCGTCAACGGCCTGTTCGATGTCAGCATCAAGGGAGATGCCAGCGCCACCTCCTTCACCCTGAAGGCGAAGAAGCTCAACGGCACCCTGAATCACCTGAGCGGCGACTCCACCGTCGACGTGGGCGTGCTGTGGGGCGGCGCCCCGGTCGGCACTACCGCCTATACCACCCTGATCGACACGGCGGCCGGCATCACCGGGGGCAATATCTCCCCCCTCGCCAACGGCTTCCAGAACGATGCGCAGCGCACCACGGCCCAGGGCTCTTTCACCTTCAACATCGAGAGCGCCACCGCCAACGGCAGCAGCACCACCTTTGACGCCCTGCCGGATGGCCTGTGGAGCGGCGAAGTCAACGTCGAGTTCGTGGCGAACTGGGTCTGAGTCATTCACCGCATACCATTCGGGGCCCTGCGGGGCCCTTTTTACTCTCGAGACATCCCATGAATCTGAAAATCATAGCCATATGGTTGCTGCTCATTCCCGGCATCAGCCAGGCGATCAATGTCGGCGCCGTCACCACCTTCATCGATGCAGGCAGCCAGGAGGTCGCCAAACAGATTGAAAATGGCAGCGACCAGGCCAGATTGGTCACGATCAGCGTGACACGCATCACCTCACCGGAAGAGGGAGGGCAGGAGATCCCCATGGAAGTCAGCGGCGAGCTGATGTTGTCACCCAGTCGGCTGATGCTGCCCGCCAATGCCAGAAACAACGTGAGGTTCTTTTACAAGGGCCCGCAGGATGACAAGGAGCGTTACTACCGCATCCGCTGGCTGGACACAGCGCTCTCCGTCGACGATCAGCGCAACGAACGCCGCCAGGCGGTTGCCACCACGTCAGCACAGATAGGCACCATTCTGGTAGTAACACCACGCCAGCACCGGTTCGCCTACGACCTGAAGGACGACACGCTCACCAACCAGGGCAATGCCTCCTATCGCACGGTAGCGTATGGCCCCTGCCTGAAAGGCGAGGAGCTGTGCAA
Organism: Aeromonas sp. FDAARGOS 1418; assembly: GCF_019048585.1. Classification (NCBI taxonomy): domain Bacteria; kingdom Pseudomonadati; phylum Pseudomonadota; class Gammaproteobacteria; order Aeromonadales; family Aeromonadaceae; genus Aeromonas; species Aeromonas sp. FDAARGOS 1418. Next base: position 714,903 of record NZ_CP077387.1, read on the forward strand.
GGAAACCTACTACGACCTGCCGGGCAAGCAACGCCGGTTCAAGCAGGTCAATATGCGCGATCCAAAGAGCCACCTGGGGCTCTGGTTGGGTCAGGAATTCGTCGTCGTCAAATAACCCCCGGAACGGTACTGCCCTCGCCCTCTTGCAGGGTGACGCTCCCCCGTTGCCCACATCTGGAACCATGGTGCTCGATATGTTGAAGAAAGCCTGGCTGCTGCCGCTCTCATGGCTGATCGTGCTGTCAGCCCCGGCCAGCGCCACAGCCCCCCTCAGGATCGCCAACGTCATCATTCCCGCCAGCTTTGCCAGCGCACTGGAAGAGGGGCTGGCGGTGCCGGTGCGCCTCCAATACACGGATGAGGACCATCGGATCGACACCCTGACCGATGACGCCATCGGCAACGCCACCCTGTTGCTCCAGGACGGCGAACTGCATTTGCTGCACCTTGATTTCAGTGCCGGCCAGCAGCAAGGCCTGCTGAACGAAGCCCTCACCGCCATGCTCTCCAGCAAGCAGCAACGCACCTTTTCTGCCGATGGCAGCCTGCGGCTCGATGCCAATGCGAGCATGCAGCTGGACCTCGTCGCCATGCTGTTGACCATTCGGGTGTCACGGGAAGCCTTTGGCCGGGCCAGGCAGCCAGACAACCGGGTGGCATTGACCCCGACGGTCGATACCTTGACGGGGGTGCATCGCTACAATCTGGGCTACTCCTTCATCAACAACCCGCAAAGCGGTCACAGCGACTCCAATTTCCTGCAACTGGACAGCACAGTCGGGCTGGGTGCCCATCATGTCGCCATGGATGCCTCCCTTTACAACCTGGGTGAGCCGGAGCAGAGCGGCGATATCTACCGCGCCATGTACGAACGGGATCTCGATGATCGCCGCATCGCAGCAGGCATGGTCTCGACATGGGACCTGCAGACCCTGGGGGTGGTGACGGGCCTGACCACGGGCCGTATCTACGGGGCATCCTATGGCAACCAGGCGCAGTCTCGCAAACAGACGGCCAACGAATCGACCACGCCGCTACAAGTCTTCATGCCCGCCAATGGCGAGGCCAGAGTCTATCGGGATGGACGCCTGATCGGCCTGCAAAACCTGGCGATAGGCAACCAGAGCCTGGATACCTCAGCTTTCCCCAACGGGGTCTACAACGTCACGGTCGAAGTCCATGTGGACGGACGGCTGACCAGCACGACCACCCAGCGTGTCACCAAGCTGGGCGGCAACCCGGGTTTTACCCGGGAGTGGGGCTGGCAATGGTGGGGAGGCATGATGGAAGGTACCCAGAACAGCGGCGATTCCCCCCTGTTTGGCGTGTCGCTGGCGCGTTCGCTGGACACCCTTGAACTGGCCACCACTACCTATGCCTTCGAGGATGCGGCGGTAGGCGAGGCGCGCGCAAGCTGGCAGGTCACCGATCGCCTCGGCACCCAGTTGCAAAGCATGCTGTCCACCGATCACTCCTGGCGGCTGGCGTCCAGCCTTTCCTTGCAAGCCCATGACAATGCCTCCCTGTGGGTCAGCCAGGAAAAACTGAATGCAGGCGGTGCCCTGGGAGTGAGTGCAACCGAGCTCTACTCTGCCGGCATCACGATCAATCTGGGTGGCTGGGTCAGCGGCATGGGCCAGCTGACCTTCAACACCCTGCACGATCGCCAGATGAACAGCGATCGCAGCTATATAGATTACTACCAGCACCTCTATGCGGGTCGATACGGCAACCTGTCGCTGCGCGCCAGCCTGCAGAGCGACAGTGGCACACTCAATGGATTCAGCAACAAGAGCATCACCCTGGACTACTCCATCCCGTTCGACAATCTGTTCAGCTTTGGCATGAGCAGCAACGAACAGGGTCAGACAACGGCCAACCTCAACTACCAGAAACGCATGGAGGGGTTCATCAATACCGCCACCTTCCAGGCCACCAAGGCGCTCCAGGACGCACAAGGCAGTGACCTGAGCCTCTCCGGCACTCTGGGCTTCGAGAACAAACTCACCGGGGGCACTTTGACCATGGGCCGTAACCAGGGTGGGGATGTGAGCGGTAACCTGATCGCCCGAGGAGCCATCATCACCACTGGAGACGAGATCTTGGCCTCGAGTCAGAGCCACGCCGGCTCTGGCCTGCTCATCGATACAGGTATTGGCAAGGAGGGGCAGATGCTCGCCAGAATCAATGGCCAAGAATACCCCCTCAAAGGTGACAAAACCTTCGTCGCCCTCTCGCCTTTCCAGGAGTATGAAGTCGAGTTGCTCAACAGCAAGACAGCCAAAGACAGCTACGAGATCAATACCGGCAAGCAGAACTACACCCTGTTTCCCGGCAATGTTGCCCGAGTAGATGCCTCCCACTCGGTCAGGGAGATGGTCACAGTGTTTGGCATTATTCGAGCCGAAGACGGTAGCCTAATTGCCAATGCTAGGATCGATAACCATATTGGGACCACGATCACCAATGATGCTGGTGAATTCTCGTTGGATGTAGACAAAGCCAACCCAGTCCTGAGTTTCCGACAGGGCAACAACACCTGCGAAGCAGAACTGGATCTGGCCAAGCAAAGTGGAGCCGCTTGGGTGGGGGATGTGATCTGCCTCGGTCTGCCGACTTACATCATTGCGATGAACTAATCAGAAATACTTGCCATTTTTGACAACCGATTAACCAGATAATGATTACACATCATATATCAGTTATCGATAAAGTATTTCGCCATTCAGGAATGAAATATCTTATCGCTTTTTACACACTATAGTATTGCTACCTGTCTATGGAGAACATGAAACTGTGAACCCTCTGAGAAAACGAAATTTAACGGCTCTGCTGTTTGTCTTTTTCACATTTCCTGTCATGGGGCTTACCGTCAAGAACAGACCGGCTACCGGTGCTGACTTTCTCGTCATGGATAATCTCATTGAGGGGAATGTATATTTTACTACATTCACCAATGGAACAAGGGTGACTGGCTCTACGGCTTTCACTAGTGCCCCAGAACATAGTGGCTTGGTGTATATATCAGATGGTGGAGACCAGTCATTCCCACCAAGAGGTAATTATCGAATATCAGTATGGAGCGAGTCTTCACCGGTAGACAGGCCGTATGATGGTCTGCACTGCTGGAAATACTTGTCTGACTGCATTGACTCTATCAGATACCCCAACTCCACAACTAGAACCACGTCAGGCTTTACAATCAACAGTGCCGTATCCATGGGTGGAAATACCGATCACGCCCTCAACCCAAAAATAAGCATGGCACTGGCGAATTATCTTTTACAGCTGCCAATTGGTGCTTCATATACTGATACGATGAATCGCTGCTATACAACCGTTACCGGGAACACCCCCTGTAAAGATGTTAATGGTGGGACTTCCTTATGGGAAAGAACTCAAGTGACCCTCACCAAGAAAGCACATTTAAAATTCGCCCCCGTGAACTCAAGGTCTGTATTGATGTTGACAAGTAATGGGGAAACTATCCTGCTGCCGGGCTCACAAGACTGTGAGGTCCAGCAAGACGGTGTCGTATGCAAACATATAAACCTGGACTACCAGAATGGAGGAATTGCGGGGATAGACAATTTATCTCTTATTGCTTCAATAACTGATGGAAATATCTCATCAAAAATGTCACCTGGTGACATCAAGGTCAGTTTCAATAAAACCACTTGGTATAATATAGGTGCTCAACTACCTTTTCGTGAACTACTTAATGGAAATAATGTAGGAATCCATGTATATCTTTCTAAAAAAATGCTAACTATTCTCCTCGCTAATGGATATCAGGACAAGTTATCAAAACTAATAAAATTCAATGTTCGGAATGCGGTTTCACCAGGTAGCGGATTTTATGAATTTTTTGGCTCTTCTAATATAGAGTTGGTAAGCAGAAAGCCTCACATAGCAATTTCATCTGCAGATGGACAACTTCACCCGCATAAAGTCGCTACTGTAGGAAAAGAGAATCTCTCATTTGAGTATGTAATTACTGAAAGTGGCTATTCTAATGCAGAATCCATTGACATTTCTCTCCGACAAAATACAGGCCTCACATACAATGGACTCTGTACCTTTTATCCGAGCTACGATAGCGATATAAGAAATGCCGTTGCCATACATTCCAAAATTGTATTACAAGGTAATAATGGCGTTATCAATGCACCAATAAAATGTGATGCAATACCAATAAACATGAGAGAGCTTGGAATGAAATCGTCCACCCCACCAATACTTTGGACAGACCTTGATGGCAAGGGTGGTCTCACACAGAGCTATGATATAAAGCTAGAGTTTGACCTGAAATCGCCTTCGGCAAGAAGAACCACTGAGGGCTTTGAATGGGAGGGAGAGGTTCATCAAAGCGGAACCATTCAAGTAAAGGGAATTTGGAAATGATATATGACTAAACATCCCCCATATCTAAAGAGAAAATGTTCTATAAGAAGACAACTATATGCACTTATTAATTATATTTATTTTTCTTTTTCCACTGCCTGTCTTGGCCCTTGATATCGGGCATATGACAGCAGTATTGGAACCCTCTGACAAGATGCTCTCTCGTACCATCAAGAATGATGGTACTACGCCCAAAATTTATGAGGTTCAGGCGAACAGGATCAGTAATCCTACGGCCAACGGCAAGTTCCAGCCCATGCCCCCTGGAGAACTGCTCTATTCACCCAAGCGTTTTGTGCTGCATGCCAAGCAGCAACAGAACGTGAAGTTTTACTACAAAGGGGTATCTGACGCTCAAGAGCGCTACTACCGCGTGACATTTGTTGAAACACCGGCTGCATTGGCTGGCAGCGACAAGAATGGACACCATAAGGGTACAATGGACATCAAGATTGAACTGCAGTCCATCCTGGTGGTGCGCCCGCGTCAGTCACGTTTTGCATACCAGCTGGACCCGGCACAGAGCACCATCACCAATACCGGCAACACCTATTTCGAGTTCATGGTGAAACGGGGCTGCCAGCAGGCGGACAGCGAGGCGGACAGCAAGTACCTGCTGCCCGGGGAGACCTACCACAATCCCCGGCTCAATCAGCCGGGCAACCAGAAGCTCATCGTCTACCAGTCCCGCTTCATCCCGGTGGGCAAGGATTGCTGGCCAGACTAGGTGCCCGACACCGGACGGTCAGCAATCCCCGGGGTCAGGAGGAGAGCGTCGCCAGCCTGGCCGCAAACCCCATGAAGAAGAGGCCGATAAGGCCGTTGCCGAGACGGGCCGCCGTCTGGCGCTGACGGAAAAAGCGGGCCATCAGGGTACCGCCGAAGATCAGCAGGGTCAGGTAGACGAAGCTCATCGCTTCCAGCATGCCAGCCAGCACCAGGTAGGAGATCCAGGTGTGGGCATAGCTGAAGTCGATGAACTGCACGAAGAAAGAGACGTAGAACAGGATCGCCTTGGGATTGGTGAGGCTCAGGGTGAGGGCCTTGGTAAAATAGCGCTCACCGGGATCCATCTCGGACGCCGGTCCCGCCTTTTTGGCGATGAAGTTCGCGTGCAGGATCTTCACCCCCAGATAAAGCAGGTAGATGGCGCCCAGATAGCGCACCAGGGTAAACAGCAATGGGGTAGTGCGAATGAGGGACGCGATCCCCAGATAGGCGCAGAAAATGAGGATGGCATCGCCGACGAAGACGCCGAGGGCGGCGCGATAACCCGGGCCTATGCCGCGCACGGCACCGGTTCGCAGCACGTAGAGGGAGTTCGGGCCCGGGGCGATGATGATGAAGAAGAGACCGACCAGATAGGTCCAGACGTTGATGACACCCAGGCTTTCGAACATGTTCCCTCCATGGCGGGTGATGAGCCGGATAACGGCGGCAGGCCTTCTATACTAATCCGCCCCGCGCCAAGCACAAGATCTGACCAGCCATCCACACGCCGTCAGCATGAACGGCCTGCGCGCCACGCGAACGCAATCCGGGCGTTCGCCCACTTTGGTTATGTCCAGATACGCCGGGATAGGGCATGGTAGAGGGAGTGATACCCCAGCCATGGACAAGACCTTGAGTACCGACACCCCGATCACCGCCCCGCCCGCGGTGGACAACCCGACTACCACCGCTTATCCGGTGATCGCCGCCATCAGCTTCTCGCACCTGTTGAACGACATGATGCAGTCGGTACTGCTGGCCATCTATCCCCTCCTGAAGCTGGGGCTCGATCTGTCGTTCACCCAGATAGGTCTCATCACCCTCACCTACCAGTTCACGGCCTCGCTGCTGCAACCCCTGATCGGCCTCTATACCGACCGCAGACCCATGCCCTACTCCCTGCCTCTGGGCATGGGCTTCACTCTGGTGGGGCTGCTCTACCTGTCGCAGGCAGGCAGCTTTGGCGCCGTGCTGTTGTCGGCCATGCTGATCGGCATGGGCTCCTCCGTCTTCCACCCGGAATCTTCCCGGGTCGCCCGCATGGCGGCCGGCAACCAGCCCGGTCTGGCCCAGTCTCTGTTCCAGATCGGCGGCAATCTGGGATCGGCCATCGGCCCCCTGCTCGCGGCGCTCATCATAGTGCCGAAGGGACAGGGCAGTGCGGCCTGGTTCTCGTTGTTCGCACTCATCGGGGTCATCGTGCTCAGCTTCGTCGGCCGCTGGTCCAGCCACCATGCCGCCAGCTTCCATCGGCGGATGAGGGCCCATGCTGGCACCGGCCTGAGCCGCCGCCAGATTGGCTGGTCACTGGCTATCCTCGGTCTGCTGATGTTCTCCAAGTTCTTCTACATGGCCAGCCTGAGCAGCTATTACACCTTCTACCTGATGGACAAGTTCCACCTGTCGCTGGAGAGCGCCCAGCTCTATCTGTTCGCCTTCCTGTTTGCCGTCGCGGCAGGGACAGTGCTCGGCGGGCCGCTCGGCGATCGCATCGGTCGCAAGCGGGTGATCTGGATCTCCATCCTCGGCGTCGCTCCCTTCACCCTGCTGCTGCCCCACGTCGACCTGTTCTGGACCTCGGTGCTGTCGATCGTCATCGGCCTCATCCTGGCGTCGGCCTTCTCCGCCATCCTGGTCTACGCCCAGGATCTGGTACCCGGCAAGGTCGGCACCATTTCCGGCCTCTTCTTCGGCTTCGCCTTCGGCATGGGAGGGATAGGGGCCGCCCTGCTGGGCAAATTGGCCGATGCCACCAGCATCGAAACCGTCTATCAGGTCTGCGCCTATCTGCCCCTTATTGGCCTGCTGACCGCCTTCCTGCCCAATATCAGGAGAGGCTAGAGGCCAAGCGGCCGCCAGCGTCGACGGACGAGTCGACCGACCATAAAAAACGCGGCCTGAGCAGGCCGCGTCTGGTTCCATCACTCGGGCCGCCTGACACGGCCCGATCCGCTCGGACTCATCCGCCGAGCCTCTTTGTCAGCACCCCAGCCCGACGACCGGGCCCACTGGAAGTTGTCACCCGAGAGGCCGCTGACGGGGCCGCCGCGGCATCCCTCAGCAGTACTGGCCTGCCACCCAGCCCGACGACCAGGCCCACTGGAAGTTGTAACCACCGAGCCAGCCGGTCACGTCCACTACTTCGCCGATGAAGTAGAGGCCGGGCACGGTGCGCGCCTCCATGGTCTTGGAGGAAAGCGCGTTGGTATCCACTCCCCCCAGGGTCACTTCGGCGGTGCGATACCCTTCGGTGCCGTTGGGCAGGATCTGCCAATCCCCCAGCAGGGTGGCCACCGCCTCCAGCTCCCGTTCGTTGTACTGGCGCATCGGCTTGCTCACCAGCCATCCCAGCTCCACCAGCTTGTCGACGAAACGCTTGGGCAGCTCGCGCCCCAGCACGGTTTTCAGCTCCTGGGCAGGATGGGCCTGGGCCCAGGTCTTGAGGGTCTCTGGAATGTCGAGATCCGGCAGCAGGTTGATGTGGATCTTCTCCCCCGCCAGCCAGAAAGAGGAGATCTGCAGGATGGCGGGGCCGGAGAGGCCGCGATGGGTGAACAGCATGGCCTCCTTGAAGCGGGTGCCGTCCTCGGCGGTCACTGCCACCGGCAGGCTGACCCCCGCCAGATCGGCGAAGGCCTCCTTGTCGGCCTGATGCAGGGTAAAGGGCACCAGCCCGGCGCGAGTCGGCAACACGGTGAGGCCGAACTGCTCCGCCAGCTTGAAGCCGTAAGGAGTAGCACCGAGTTTCGGCATGGAGAGGCCGCCGGTGGCGACCACCAGCGACGAGCAGGCGATCTCCCCCTTGCTGGTGTCGAGCACGAAGCCTTCATCTGTCTTGCTGACGGTGAGGATCTCGGTCTGGAACTGCAGGGTCACGCCAGCCCAGTCGCACTCGGTCAGCAGGATGTCGACGATATCCTTGGCGCTGTCGTCGCAGAAGAGCTGGCCCAGGGTCTTCTCGTGGTAGTTCAGGCCATGCCTGTCCACCAGATCGATGAAATCCTGCTGGGTATAGCGCGCCAGCGCCGATTTGCAGAAGTGGGGGTTGGCCGAAAGGAAGGCATGGGGACCCGCCTGATGATTGGTGAAGTTGCAGCGACCGCCGCCGCTGATGAGGATCTTGCGGCCCGGCTTCTTGGCGTTGTCGAGCACCAGCACGGAGCGACCCCGGTAGCCAGCCTGGGCCGCACACATCAATCCGGCCGCCCCGGCACCGATCACCACCACATCCACCTGTTTCATCGTCACTCACCCATCAAAAGAAAAACGGCCCCTTTACCTTAAAGGACCGTGATTGTACCCGGCAGACACCAGCACAGCGGTACAAGGACACCTGCAAATAGAAAACGGCCCCTTTACAAGGGGCCGTCATTGTACTGACTGAACACTAAGTGTCCACGACTATCAGGCGTTGCCGTCCATGATGCTGGCCGGGGCGCCCTTGGCCAGCTCGGCCAGCTCCTTGTCGATGAAATAGAGGCCCTTGCCATCCTCGCCCACCAGGCTCAGACGGTCGACGATGCTCTTGAACAGCTTCTCCTCTTCGTGCTGCTCGGCCACGTACCACTGCAGGAAGTTGAAGGTGGAGTAATCCTGGGTGGTGAAGGCGACGTGGGCCAGACCGTTGATGCACTTGGTGATGTGATACTCGTGCTCCAGGGTGGTGCGGAAGATGTCACCCAGGGACTTGAATTCGTGGGGAGGCGCTTCAATAGCCCCCAGTACCGGCATGGCGCCGGTCTCGCTCACGTAGGTGAACAGGCGCTCCATGTGCTGGCGCTCCTCGACCGCATGCTGGCGCAGGAAGGTGGCGGCCCCCTCGAACCCCTTGTCCTCGCACCAGGCGCTCATCTGCAGGTAGAGGTTGGAGGAATAGAATTCAAGATTAATCTGCTCGTTCAACTTCTCGATCATGGCTTTGGCCAACATGATGATTCTCCACTGTGATTTGCCCACGATTGTCGCCACTGTTGCATCCTGACGCAACTAGAGACAACCGACGCACCCCGCAGTTGCGACGACTTTTCACCTCATCCTCTCCCCCATACGGTTATAGAGAAGCAAAGAAACATGGTGTAGGTGACATCAGCCATTATGATGGCGCCATTGGTCGGGGAAAGGATTCAATGAGATTCATAATGGCACTGGCGCTGCTCTGGATGACCCAGTTGCAGGCAGCTCCCTCCTTGCTGAAAGAGGCTGAATTGCAGGCGGCGCGCGATCCCGTCGGCTATCTGCAGCGCCTCGACGCCAGTCCCCAGCAGGATATGGAACTGTTCTACGCCAGGTCCCTGGCCCAGGCAGCCCTTGGCCGCTATCCACAGGCACAGCGCGACAATGCCCGCGCCCGCGGTCTGGCCAATGCCCAGCAGGAGACCCTTCGCCTGCTCGACTTCCGGTTGCAGCAGATTGCCCTGACCCTGGATGCCGATACGCCGGATCAGGCGCTCGAGCTGCTCACCCAGCTCTGGCCAGCGGTCCGGCATCACCCCAGGCAGGTCTCGGAGTGGCATGCCCTCAACGGGCTCGCCCTCTACCGTACCCAGCAGATGAAAGAGGCGATCCTCGAGCTCAAGACCGCCTATCACCTCAAGCAGAAAGAGCCGGGTTCCATCCTCTCCACCTTGCAGTGCGGCCGTCTGCTGATGACCCTCGGCAACCTCTATGCGGACCTCAATCTCTACCGTGAGGCCGAGACCTATTATCAGGATGCCCTCGGCCAGATGGTGCAGCTCAACGAACCCAACAGCCAGGCCATCATCCGGGCCAACATGGCCAGGCTCTACATCGACATGGGCCAGCCTGCCAGAGCCAGCCAGTTGCTCGATACCCTGCTGGCCACGCCGAGCCTGTCACCCCACTATCGTGCCATCGTCCTCGGCTACCAGGCCATGGTGTTCAACGCACGGGCGGACTGGCACTCAGCCTGGCGCAGCCTGGAGGAGGCACAAGCCATCTATGACAGGCTGGATAGCCCGCAGGCGGCCTCCCGTCTGACCGAGATCCGGGCAAGAACCCTGCTGGGTCGTGGCGAGAAGCAGCTGGCCCTGCAACTGCTGATGGAGCACACCGCCCCTCTCTCCATGGATGGTCGGGCGATGCAGGCCAGGTTGCTGGCCGATCTGGGCCGCTACCCCGAGGCCTACGGGGCCATGACCCGCTACATGCAGTACTACAAGCAGCACTTCAACCAGACCCTGAGCCAGCACGCGGCTGCCTTCCAGGTCGAGATGGATCTGGCTCGCAGCGAGGCCAGCAATCGCGTGCTGCAGCAGGAGAACGAGAGCAAGCGCCAGCAACTGCTCTACCAGCAGAGTGCCCGCTACTACCAATTGCTGCTGCTGGTGCTGCTGGCCGTCGCCCTGATCCTGCTCGGGCTCACCACCCGCAGGCTCCACCGCAGCTCGCGCCACCTCTACAAGCTCGCCACCTTCGATCAGCTGACCGGTCTGCCCAACCGGCGCGCCCTGCTGGAGAGACTGGGTCAGCAGTGGCTGCACGAAACGCCCCTGACCCTGCTCATCATCGACATCGATCACTTCAAGCAGATCAACGACAAGCATGGTCACCAGGCGGGGGATCAGGCTATCCGGCAGTTGGCCAGGGAGCTCAAGAGCTGGGCGCCGGACCAGCAATTGACCGGGCGCTGGGGCGGGGAAGAATTTCTGGTGGCCATGACCCAGGACGGGGCCACCTGCTGGCGGCTGGCGGAGCAGCTGAGAAGCCGGATCGCCTACCTGGCCGCCCCCCACATGACCATCAGCATCGGAGTGGCGGAACGCTCGACGCAGGATGACAGCCTGAGCCAGCTCATTCATCGGGCCGACATGGCCATGTACCAGGCGAAACGCCAGGGGCGCAACCAGACCGTGCTGGCCCAGTCTCCCCACCTTTCCCCTGAACTGGCCTGCAACGTCGCCTGATGCCCCTCGTGCGGGTGTCAGGGCGTCAGCTCAGTGAGTGACGCCACGTTCACCGGCGCACCGTAATCCACCCCCGGCAGCTCGAAGCCGTTGAGCTGCATGAACTCCTGGCGCAACCCGGCAAAATCCCCCAGGGTGCGGAAGTTCTCCGGCGTCACCTTGGGCCAGAGTGCCGAGACGGCGGCCTGCACCGCTGGCTCAAGCTCGTGGTCATCCATCCGGATCAGCCGGTTGCCATCGGCGACGACCCCTCTGGGCCCGTACATCTTGTCGGCAAACAGCCGCTGCATCTGCTCGATGCAGCCCTCGTGGACACCACGCTCCTTCATCACCCCCATCAACAGGCCCAGATAGACAGGCAGCACCGGAATAAACACGCTCGCCTTGGTCACCAGCGCCTTGCAGACCGACACCCAGGCATGACCGCCAATCCCGGCAAGTTGCAGGTTGATGGTCTCGGCGGTGGCGTGCAGGTGCTCCTTGGCATAGCCGATGGTGCCGTCCCGATAGAGGGGATAGGTGGACTCGGGGCCAATGTAGGAGTAGGCGACGGTCCGGGCACCGGGGGCCAGGCAATCCGCCTGCTGCAATGCCTGCATCCAGCGCTGCCAGTCCTCGCCCCCCATCACGGTGACGGTGTCGCGGATCTCCTCCGGGGTGGCTGGCACCAGCGACTGCTGCACCAGCGCATCGTGCTCCAGATCCAGCCCCCAACCTTGCAGCGGCTGGCCTGTGGTCTTGAGCACCGAGCGTACCTGTGTGCCATCCGGCATCACCCTGACTCCGCTCGCCAGCGAATAGACCACCAGATCCACCTGCCCGAGCTGCTGGCGGATGACGTCGATGGCCTGCTGGCGCATGGTGTCGGAGAAGGCATCCCCAATCAGGTTGACGGCGATGCGACCGGCTTGCTCCGCCGCCTGACGAAACCAGATGTTGTTGTACCAGCCAGCACTGCCGAGCCCCTTGTCGGAGGGACCCCGCTCGAACGAGACGCCCAGGGTATCGGCCCCGGCGCCGAAGGTGAGCGCGATCCGGGACGCCAGCCCGAAACCGGACGATGCCCCCAGCACCAGCACCCGTTTCGGCCCGTTGAACGGCCCCGCCGCCCGCACCTGTTCGATCTGTTGCAGCACGGCGGCGCGACAACCCATGGGGTGGCAATTGCGTGCAACACAACCCTGGATCTGGGGATGAATGATCATGAAGGACTCTCCGGTGCATCGGTGGGACATGAGAAACGGCCATGACAGCGTCACCCGGTTGCAGGTGAGGAGCCCTGGCCGTTTTGCCAAGGGAACTGGCTACAGCATAACCAAGGGGGGCGGGATTACCTTGATGTCGGACGGGATATGGGCTGGAAGAGGGCAGAAAAACAAAAGGGAGCGCGAGGCTCCCCAAAGCGGTATTCAGATGCTTTTTGTTGTTTTGTGTTCATTGCGAAGCACGGGCACATCCTATTCCCCCACCTTCCCGAGGGCAATAGCACGCCTGTGACCGGCGTCAAACTCCTGTTCAAAATATGCACTCCCCGGCCACCTGCACCTCTACGCCTTCCGGTTCGGGGTCAGGCAAATCCTGAAACTGTGGCGACGATGCCGTTTTAGTTTCAGCAGACATTGGTATAGTGGACCCAGGATCAGTGAGGAGAACCCCCATGAATGGAACCTATTACAAACACGTACTGGCCGCGATCGACCTGTCGGAAGACAACCGCAAGGTGATCGAGAAGGCAGTCGACCGGGCCCGCTCCAACGGCGCCAAGCTGTCGGTGATCCATGTGGATGTGGACCTCAAGGATCTCTACACCGAGATGATCGATATCGACATCGACAACGTGCAGGACCAGGTGATCGCCGAGGCGAAAGAGAAGCTGGAAGCCTTCCTGGCGTCGGTGGACTACCCCATCGAGAAGAAGCTGGTGATCTGCGGCGATTTGAGCGAGCGGGTCAACCAGGCGGTCAGGGATTATCAGATCGACCTGCTGGTGTGCGGCCACCGCCAAAGCTTCTGGAGTCTGCTCACCTCGAGCGCGCGCCAGCTGATGAATACCGTGCCCTGCGATCTGCTGGTCGTCCCCTTGCAGAAGTGACCGAACAGGCGTAGTTTGATTTGCCATGAATATGACCTCGTTCAATCACAACTACTGGTGGTGCTGCTCTTAAACAGGCGGCACTGCTTTTCTATGTAATATTTCCCAAAGAAAACACCGTGACCGCCGAGAGGCGGTCATTGTTTTCATCCCTTTGTCGCTTCCCGGCTCACCCAACTGGAGAGAGTGACATGCACAACCCCGTGATCCTGACCGGCGACCGCCCCACCGGCAAACTGCACATCGGCCACTACGTCGGCTCCCTGCGCCAGCGCGTGGCCGCCCAGCACCATTACCGCCAGTTCGTCATGATCGCCGATCTGCAGGCGCTGACCGACAACGGCCACAACCCGGCCAAGGTGACCGATCACGTGCTGGAGGTAATGGCCGACTACCTGGCCGCCGGCCTCGACCCTGCCAAGACCACCTTCTGCCTGCAGAGCGCCCTGCCCGCCCTCGCCGAACTCACGACCTACTACCTCAACCTGGTCAGCGTCGCACGGCTGGAGCGCAACCCCACCGTCAAGGCCGAAATCCAGCAGAAAGGGTTCGAGCGCAGCCTGCCCGCCGGCTTCCTCGTCTATCCGGTCAGCCAGGCCGCCGACATCACCGCCTTTCGTGCCACTCACGTGCCGGTGGGCGAGGATCAGCTGCCCATGCTGGAGCAGACCAACGAGATAGTGCGCCGCTTCAACACCCTGGTTGGCAAAGAGGTGCTGACCGAGTGCCAGCCCATCCTGAGCGACACCGGCCGCCTGCCCGGCATCGACGGCAAGGCCAAGATGTCAAAGTCCCTTGGCAACACCATCGAACTCGGCATGTCGAGCGACGAGATCAAGCAGGCGGTGTTCGCCATGTATACCGACCCCAATCACCTCAAGGTGAGCGATCCGGGTCAGGTGGAGGGCAATACGGTGTTCGCCTATCTGGATGCCTTCCACCCCGACAAGGCCCTGGTGGCCGAGATGAAGGCCCACTACCAGCGCGGTGGTCTGGGGGACATGCGCTGCAAGCAGGTACTCAACGACTGCCTGCAGACCCTGCTTGCTCCGATGCGGGAGCGGCGCGAGGCAGCTATCGCCGACAAGCGCCAGCTGCTGCGCCTGTTGCAGCAGGGTACCGAGCAGGCCCGGGCCCTCACCGACGAGGTGCTGGCCGAGGTGAAGGGGGCGATGGGGCTGGACTACTTCTCCGGATTGGCGTGATCTGCCCCCTGCGGCGCGGGATGGCCGAGCGCATCCGCGCCGTAGCGCTCCCTCGCCAGCCGGTGCAACAACCCCTTGAACCAGCCGATCGCCTCGTCATGGGCACTGAGCGGGTGGCCCGCCATCAGGTAGACGATGGGGATGGCGGGTTCCAGCTGGTGCAGGCGCAACGGATAGTGGCGACAGAAGTGGCGCCCGATCATCTCGGGCACCACCACCAGGTAGCGGCCGGTCGCCATCAGCGGCGGTACCGCCATAAAGCTCGGCAGCCTGACCCCCAGCTCCCGCTCCACCCCGAAACGGGCCAGCCAGAGATCCACCATGGCCTGGCTGTGGCCCCAGCTGGAGGTGTGGATATGGGGGCGGCTGACCAGTTCTCCCGGCCCCAGCATGTCGGGCAGAGCGCTGCCGAGGGGAGACAAACAGACCAGCGGATTGCTGAACCACTCCTCGCGCCACAACCGGGGCGAGAGGTGGTTGGCACCGGCGAAACCGATCACCAGATCCAGTTCCCCCTTCTCCAGCTCCCGCTCGTAGTCGCTGTCCGCCAGCTCGCACACTTCCAGTCGGCAGTGGGGAGCCTGCTGCACCATCCACTCCACCAGCACCGGCACCAGGCCGTGCTCCACCGAGCCCGGGGTGGCGATGCGAAAGATCCGCCGCGCACTTGCCGGGTCGAATCCCTTGGCCTGACGCAGCCCCTGCTCCAGCATGGCCAGCGCCTGGCGCACCGGGCTCGCCAGCGCCTTGGCCCGTTCGGTCGGCATCATCTCGCGCCGACTCATCACGAACAGCGGGTCATCCAGCGCCTGGCGCAAGCGCCCCAGCGCATGGCTGACGGTGGATTGGGAGAGGTGCAGCCGTTCGGCGGCACGGGTGACGTTGCGCTCCTGCATCAGCATGTCGAACACGGTGAGCAGGTTGAGGTCGAGGCGGGAGAGAGGCAGTTCCATCGATATTGGCCATAGTTGAATGACGACAATTCATTTTTGGCATAGTAGCAGATTGCATAGAATGCGCAGGCGAATTACATCGGAGATTCAAATGCGTAGCTATCTGTTGTTGCTGGCGATCGGCCTGTTGTGGGGCTCCCAGTTCATTTTCATGCACCAGGCCGTGGCTGAACTGCCCCCCATCATGGTGGCCGCCGGACGCGCCCTGTGCGGCAGCCTGACCCTGGGTCTGCTCTGCCTGTTCATGCGCCTCAAGAGTGAACACACGCCCTGGCGAACCTATATGCTGATCGCCCTGCTCGACGCCACCATCCCCTTCATCATGGTGGCCTGGGGACAACAGTATGTGGACAGCGCCATCGCGGCCGTGGTCATGGGTTGTATCCCCTTTGTGACCATTCTGGCGGCTCCCTTGTTTATTTCTGGTGAAAGAATCACCAAGGGCGGCCTCGTCTCCGTGATCATCGGCTTCATCGGCGTGCTGGTACTGTTCTGGCCCAAGCTGACCAGCGGCATGAATGCCGGCCTGCTCGGTGCCATGGCCATCCTGTTCGGTGCCAGCTGCTTCGCCATCGGCCTGCTGATGATCAAGCGCTTCGCCAAGGACCATCCTGTGGTCGTGGCCCGCAACATCCTGATCTCCTCGGCCATCCAGCTGCTGCTGGCCGCGCCCTTCGTTGCCGACCTGAGCAGCCTCACCCTGCCGAGCCAGCAGGCCATGGGCGCCGTCGCCATGCTGGGGATCTTCTGTACCGGCCTGGTCTACTTCCTCTACATGGCGCTGATCCAGAAGGCGGGCCCGACCTTCGCCTCCTTCAGCAACTACCTGGTGCCGCTGTTCGGCGTCATGCTGGGAGCCCTGTTCCTCGGCGAGCAGATCCAGTCCACCACGGGCGTGGCGCTGGCCCTGATCCTGGGTTCGGTCGCCCTCAACCAGTGGGCACAGCAGCGCCGCCAACAGCGGGAGGCTGCCTTATGTCAGGCATCCTGACCACCCTCTGCGGCGGTCTGGTACTGATAGCCGGCTGGCAGTATCGCCACCGGCTGGCCGGGGTGCTGGGTCTGCTGATGCTGCTGCTGCCCTGGTTCTTCGACAGCAAGCTGCAAGCCATGCTGAACTATGCACTGAATGCCTGAAGACCCTCTCTGCGTGTGTGACGAGAGTGTATCTCTCCTGTTTTTGGGACCGTTTTAACAAAACCTCCGATTTGTCCCCTCTACCGGCGCCCTGCGCCGGTTTTTTTATCTCTGCGCCTCTGGTCCGTAGCGATAACTCAACCGCTCGTTCTTGCGCGGCCCCGTTATCTGCCAGGCGAGCAGGAAACCCTCGCCGGTTTCGGTCAGCTCGGCGCTGTAGTGATCCTGCCCGCACAGGTGAGGCTCGGCCGTGACCCAGTACCCGTCCCCCCGGGGCAACAGCTCGAACAGCATCACCGGCTGCTCGTAGCGCAGGTGGGAGAGCATGATCCCCCGTGCGGTGCGCTGCCACCAGAAGCGGTTGTGCATGGTCAGCTCCCGGCCATGGGGCGTGGTGTAGCGACCCGTCTCGGCATACAGCCACCCCCCATGGTGATCGGTCACCACCACGACCCCCTCCCCGCGACCGCACCAGTCGGTGGCGGATCCGGCCCCGTTGCTCGCCTCGAAGGCAAATGCTCCGATCTGTGACAACCCTTCCCATAAACGCTGGATCGCGCCTTCCAACTCGGCCATCATAGCGCCCTCCAAATTGACAACTGACGACAATTCAATCACATGAACTACTTGATAGGGGTTACCCTGCTCTGGTCCTTCTCCTTCAGCCTGATCGGGGTCTACCTTGCCGGTCAGGTGGATGCCTACTTCTCGGTACTGACCCGCATCGTGCTCGCCAGCCTGGTGTTTCTGCCCTTCCTGCGCCGTCGCTGGCTGCGCCCCGATCTGGTGGCCAAGCTGATGGCCCTCGGTGCCATCCAGCTCGGCATCATGTATCTCTTCTACTACCACTCCTTCCTGCTCTTGACTGTACCGGAAGTGCTGGTGTTCACCATCTTCACCCCCATCTATGTCACCCTGATCCACGACCTGCTGGAAGGGCGCTTCAAGCCTGTCTATCTGTGGGGGGCCCTGCTGGCGGTGCTGGGGGCGGCCGTCATCCGTTTCGACGGCCTGACCGAAAGCTATGTACTGGGATTCCTGGTGGTGCAGGGCGCCAACGTCTGCTTCGCCCTGGGTCAGGTAGGCTACAAGGTGCTGCTGGCCCGGGAGGCTGAGCAGCCGCCCCAGCTGGCGGTGTTCGGCTGCTTCTATCTGGGCGCCCTGGTGATCGCCCTGCCCGCCTGGTGGCTGCTGGGCAAACCTCAATATCCCGCCAGCCCCCTGCAATGGGGCATCCTCTTCTGGCTGGGGGTCGGGGCATCCGGGCTCGGCTACTTCCTGTGGAACAAGGGGGCGACTCTGGTCAGCAGCGGCGTGCTGGCCATCATGAACAACGCCTTGATCCCCGCGGGTCTGCTGGTCAATCTGGTGCTCTGGGGAAAGGATACCGACCTGCTCAGGCTCGGTCTGGGCGCCCTGCTGATGCTGGCTTCTCTCTGGGTCTGCCAGCGTCAGCAGGTCAGTGAGCGCTGACTGAAAACCATTGACGCTGATGGGTCCATCGGCGTCAATGGGTTCGCGGACAGTGACTGGCCGTCAGCCGACCACGGCGTTGTGTTCCCGCTTCGCCTGACCGTGGCAGGAGGCCAACCGGGCCAGCAGGTGATCGAGCTGCTCGGCACTCTGGCTCTGCACCAGGCCGATGCTCACGGTCACCGGACGCTGGGGCAGCAGGCTGGCGTCGGCGATCTCGAGACGCAGCCGCTCGGCAATCTCCAGGCCGCTCAACCGATCGGTCTGGGAGAGCATCAGGATGAAGCCGTCTTCGTCCCAACGGGCGAAGGGATCTTCCCGGCGCAGCTCGCGACGCACGATGCGGGCCAGCTTGGCCAGCATGGCGTCGCAGGCCGCCTCCCCGAACAACTGCAGGATCTTGCTGCGGTGATCCACGCTGAACTGCAGCAGACAGAAACTGCCGCTCTCGCTGGCCAGCCGTTCATCCAGCAACAGCTCGAAGTGGCTGCGGCTCTCGAGGCCGGTGAGGGGATCCGTGTCGTGGCGATCCTCCAGGGGCGCCATGGCGGCATCCAGATGGCGAACCACCCCCAGCAGTTGACCCCCTTCGTCGCGACGGACCCGCTCCTCCAGCCGGATGTAATGGCCCTGATGGTGCAGGATGCGGTACTCGAGTCGAAGCCCGTTGCTGCGCCCTTGCTGACAGGTCTCCAGGGCCTCTGCCAGACGGGGAGCATCATCCGGATGTACCCGATCCAGCCAGCCGAGATCCCCCAGCTCGCCCCCCTCCAGACCCAGCAGTTGCAGACAGGAAGGGTCCCGCCTCAGACCCTGCCCGGCCGACCAGGTCCAGATCCCGGCCTCCAACATCGCCATGGCCTGTGCCATCAGCGTCACCTCAAGGGGAGTGGTGACCTCAACCCCGGCAGTCTCATACCTTTCCATCACGCGCCTCGAAACCGGATCTGAATATCTGTCCAAGCAATCACACTCAATAAGTAACATTGGTGCTGGCGCCGAGCAACCGCGCCAGCATCGCTGGCCTCGCACCTCTCGCTTCTGGTGGTCCGCCATCAGGGCTTGCCAGCCTCCAGATACGAAGTGAAGCTCGACGTCACGCCACCTTGCCCTGATAGCCTGCCATCAGCGCCTGCCAGTTCTCCGGCACGAAGTGGAAGCTGGTGTGCAGTTGCGACTCCTTGTTGAAGGAGCGCAGCAACCGCTCCAGGTTGGCCTGCTGCCAGTTGCCGGGGGAGCGGATGGCACCTTTGTCGAAGTCGATCACCCACACCTTGCCCTCCTTGTCGAGCAGCAGGTTGTGGCTGTTGAGATCCGCATGATAGACCCCTGCATCGTGCAACTGGCGCACCGTTTTGCCTATCTTGTGCCACACCTCACCGGCGATCGGCCCCTGCTTGAGCAGGGCCACCAGATCCTTGGCGCCGCGAATGCGCTCGATCAGGATGTCGGCCCGATAGAAGGGCCCCTGCTTGACCATGCGGGCCGCAAAGGGGCGCGGCACCGGCAGCCCCTGTTCACTCAGGGTCGCCAGCAGACGATATTCAGCCATGGCCCGGCTGCTCTCCACCCCCTCAAACCAGAACCGGTCACGCACCAGCTTGCCCACCATGCCGCCACGGTAGTAGTGACGCAGCACCAAGTGACGGGATTCATCCTTCACGAACCAGGTCACCCCGCGGCCGATGGAAGAGCCCACCACCTGGCGATGGGTCTGCCACCAGACAGGATCGAACAAGGCAGGGGAAGGGTCGCGGAAGACTCCGTCGGCATACCAGCAGACCTGGTTGTGGGTGGTGTGTGTCAGCATGATGAGAATTCCGGTCGATAGTGGGTGCAGGGCATCCTTTCAGAAAGCCGTGCCGGTCGGGCAACCGGCGCAATTTTACAATCCACAGGGGAGTTTGCATAATGCCATCCATCCATTTTGCCATCGTTGCGCCACATCATGCCGCTGTTCCAAACGCCGCCCTCCTCCATCTGCATCCTGCGGCTCTCCGCCATCGGAGATTGCTGCCACGCGCTGGCGCTGGTACGCGTCATCCAGCGGGAGTGGCCCCAGACCCGCATCACCTGGATCACCGGCAAGATTGAGGCGACCCTGTTCGCCGATCTGCCGGGGGTCGAGGTCATTCCCTTCGACAAGAGCAAGGGGTGGCGCGGCTATCGCGATCTCTGGCAGACCCTCAAGGGGCGCAGGTTCGATGCCCTGCTCCACCTGCAGGCCGCCATGCGCGCCAGCATCGCCACCCTCGGCATCAAGGCCAAGGTCAAACTCGGGTTTGATCGGGAGCGCGCCAGCGACGGTCAGTGGCTGTTCACCAACCATCGAGTTCCCTCACCCGCCTCCCCCCACGTGCTGGACGGCTTTCTCGCCTTCGCCAAAGAGCTCGGGATAAAGGATCTGACCCCGGACTGGCAACCGCCCATCAGCGCCGAGCACCAGGCCTGGGCGAAGGAAAAAATTGGCGGCAAGCCGACCCTGCTCATCTGCGCCGCTGCCAGCAAGGCATTCAAGAATTGGACTGCCGCCGGCTATGCCGCGCTGGCGGATCACGCCGCAGACAAGGGCTTTCAGGTCTATCTGTGCGGCGGACCGGCCAGGCTGGAGCGGGATCTCGCCGCCGAGATCCAGCGCCTCAGCCAGAGCAAGCCGGAAGATTTGGTGGGGCAGACCAGCCTCAAGCAATTGATGGCGCTGATTGGCGAGGCGAGCCTGGTGCTGGCCCCGGATACCGGCCCTGCCCACATGGCCACCCTGGTGGGGACACCCGTGATCGGCCTCTACGCCCACCACAACCCCGCCCGTACCGGCCCCTATCTGTGCCGGGATTATCTGGTCAGCGTCTATCAGGAGCTGATTGAACAGGAGACCGGCAAGCCGCTGGCCGAGCTCGGCTGGCGCACCCGCCTCAAGGATCCGGACGCCATGGCCAAGATAAGCCGCGAGCGGGTCATCGCCGCCTTCGACCGCCTCTGTACCGACAAGCATCTTCTACCGACCCAGGGCAACTCGGAAATTCCGAGCCCTGGCGCAGGGATAATCTGATGGCCCGGCCCCGGCTCCGTGGGCAGAATGGCCCTCTATGCGGGTAACGCCCGCACAGCAAGCTACGGATATTTTGATCGGCTGGAATATGATTCCGGCCGTTTTTTTATCCGCCCCCATCTGCTAACATTCGCCGCCTTTACATCCTCCTGACTCTGATTCCTCCGCGCATTGCGAGCAACCGTCTCCCTTATCGGGCACAAGACGGCGGCCTCTGCTACAACCAAAGCGCGGATCATCGCTTAAAGGTACAGACATGGCGCAACAAGGCACTCTCTATATCATCTCTTCCCCGAGCGGGGCCGGTAAGTCCAGCCTGCTCAATGCCTTGCTGACCCAGCACAACGCCGCCGGCAAGATGCAACTCTCGGTCTCCCACACCACGCGCGCCACCCGTCCCGGTGAAGAGCACGGGGTGCACTACCACTTCGTCAAGGTGGAAGAGTTCAAGGCGCTGATCGAGCGCGGTGACTTTCTGGAGTGGGCAGAAGTCTTCGGCAACTACTACGGCACTTCCCGCGCCGCCATCGAGGCCTGTCTGGCACAGGGCATCGACGTCTTCCTCGACATCGACTGGCAGGGCGCCCGCCAGATCCGCGAACTGATGCCGACCAAGTCCATCTTCATCCTGCCCCCCAGCCGCGAGGAGCTGGAGCGCCGCCTGATCGGCCGCGGCCAGGACAGCGCCGAGGTGATCAAGGGCCGGATGGAGAAAGCCATTGCCGAAATGGTGCACTATGACGAGTATGACTATGTCATCATCAATGAAGACTTTGAGCTGGCACTGTTCCAGCTCAGGGCCGTCATCGAATGCCAGCGCCTGGAAATGCGTCAGCAACAGCAGGCCCAGCAAAACTTGCTGAAACAGCTACTGGCAGAGTAAGCCAAAAACAAGTAAACTTTTGCGTCATTTTTAAACACTGCTTTTTCAATCACAGAAAGCCCAAACACTGGAGTCCCGCATGGCCCGCGTTACTGTAGAAGATGCTGTAAAACAGGTAGGTAACCGTTTTGACCTGGTGCTGGTCGCCGCGCGCCGCGCTCGTCAAATCGCGGTACAAGGCAAGGATCCCCTGGTCGACGAAGAGAACGACAAGCCGACCGTGATCGCCCTGCGCGAGATCGAACTGGGTCTGGTCAACAACCAGGTGATGGATACTCAGGACCGCTACGAGCAGCAAGAGCAGGAAGCCGCCGAGCTGGCTGCCGTTGCTGCCATCGCAGAAGGTCGCGGCTAAGTCAGTCGCTTCCCATAGTCGGCGCCCGCCCGGGTGCCGGCTGTTCTCCCCATTTACAACCGCTCGAAAACCTCGCAAACTCGAGGGCATACCCTCAATTTCACGGATTGCCGTTTAACCGCTGCGGGGACTGTCTTGTATTTATTTGAAAATCTTAAAGAAATAGCCAGTTCCTACCTGCCACCCGAGCAGGTTGAGAAGCTCAGGCAAGCCTATGTGGTAGCCCGTGATGCTCACCAGGGACAGATGCGTTCCAGTGGTGAACCCTACATCACTCATCCCGTTGCCGTGGCCCGCATCCTGGGCGACATGCGCCTCGATCACGAAACCCTGATGGCTGCCGTGCTGCACGACGTCATCGAAGATACCCCTGTCACCAAGGACGATCTTGCCGAGCAGTTTGGCAACGCCGTCGCCGAGCTGGTCTCCGGTGTCTCCAAGCTCGACAAGCTGAAGTTCCGCGATCGCAAGGAAGCCCAGGTCGAGAACTTCCGCAAGATGATGATGGCCATGACCCAGGACATCCGGGTCATCCTGATCAAGCTGGCCGACCGCACTCACAACATGCGTACCCTCGGCTCCTTGCGACCGGACAAGCGCCGCCGCATCGCCCGGGAAACCCTCGAGATTTTCGCCCCCATCGCCAACCGCCTCGGTATTCACACCATGAAGAACGAGCTGGAAGAGCTCGGCTTCGAGGCGCTCTACCCCATGCGCTCCCGGGTACTGCGGGAATCGGTACGCCGCGCCCGTGGCAACCGGCGTGAAATCATCGACTCCATCCAGAGCGAGATTGAGGGGCGTCTGCGGGAAGCCGGCATCGATGCCCAGGTAAGCGGACGCGAGAAGAACCTGTTCTCCATCTACAACAAGATGGAGAAGAAAGAACTGCAATTCCACGAAGTGATGGATATCTATGCCTTCAGAGTGAGAGTGAAAGACATAGACACCTGCTACCGGGTGCTTGGGCAGATGCACAGCCTCTACAAGCCGCGCCCCGGTCGCTTCAAGGACTACATCGCCATCCCCAAGACCAACGGCTACCAGTCCCTGCACACCTCCCTGGTGGGCCCCCACGGGGTACCGGTGGAGGTGCAGATCCGCACCGAGTTCATGGACCAGATGGCCGACAAGGGCGTCGCCGCCCACTGGGCCTACAAGCAGGATGGGGACAGCTCGGGTACCACGGCCCAGATCCGCGCCCAACGCTGGATGCAGAGCCTGCTGGAGCTGCAACAGAGCGCCGGCAGCTCCTTCGAGTTCATCGAGGGAGTCAAGACCGACCTCTTCCCCGACGAGATCTACGTCTTCACACCGGAGGGCCGCATCATGGAGCTGCCCGCCGGCGCCACCCCGGTGGACTTCGCCTACACGGTGCACACCGACATCGGTCACGCCTGCGTCGGTTCCCGGGTCGACCGCCACCCCTATCCGCTCAGCAGCCCGCTGCACTCCGGTCAGACGGTGGAGATCATCACGGCCCCCGGCGCCCGCCCGAACGCGGCCTGGCTCAACTTCGTGGTGACCACCAAGGCGCGCTCCAAGATACGTCAGTTCCTCAAGAACCTGCGCACCGAAGAGTCCGTGGTGCTGGGCCGCCGCCTGCTCAACCATGCCCTCGGCGCCAAGAACATCGAAGACATCCCGGAAGCCCGCGTCAAGCAGGTGCTGGCCGATACCAAACACGAGAACCTGCAGGGGCTGCTGGCCGACGTGGGCCTTGGCAACGCCATGAGCGTCATGGTGGCCCGCCGCATGCTCGGGGATGAGCTGCCGCCGGAAGAGCAGCCCAAATCCACCAGTAAAAAGATGCCGATCAAGGGCGCCGACGGCATGCTGGTCACCTTCGCCAACTGCTGCCGCCCCATTCCTGGGGATGCCATCATCGCCCACATCAGCCCGGGCAAGGGACTGGTGATCCACCAGGAGTCCTGCCGCAACATCAAGGGCTACAGCCGCGAACCGGACAAATACCTGCCGGTGCAGTGGGAGGTGGACAAGGAGCAGGAGCAGGAATTCCGCACCGGCATCAGCATCGAGATCGTCAACCACCAGGGCGCCCTGGCGGAGCTGGCCAACGTGATTGCCGCCACCGGCGCCAACATCCACGCCATCAGCACCGAGGAGAAAGATGGCCGGGTCTATGTGGTCACCCTGCTCATCACCACCAAGAGCCGGATCCACCTCGCCAACATCATGCGCAAGATCCGGGTCATGCCCAACGTGCTCAGGGTGAGCCGACAGAAAAACTGAACACAGGCGGCGCAAGCCGCCTGCTGCTTTTCAAGAGATACCCAGGGCCCCATGCCGCAGGCCACCAGCCTTGTTGCATGCACCGGCCTCACGACATAGAAACCGACATGACTCCTGAACGCTTCAAACGCATTTCCGACATGCTGGCCCAGCGCCAGCTCGACCTGACCGTCTGCATGGAAGAGGTTCATAAACCTCACAACCTGGCCGCCATCGTGCGCACCGCCGATGCCATCGGCATCCACCGGGTGCATGCGGTCTGGCCCAAGAGCTGGATCCACAAGCGCAAAGGCACCGCCCGCGGCAGCCAGAACTGGGTGGACGTGAAGCTGCACCCGGACATCGGCAGTGCCGTGACCGAACTCAAAGCTTCCGGCATGCAGATCCTGGCGACCCACCTCTCCGACAGCTCCGTGGACTTTCGCGCCATCGACTACACCAGACCCACCGCCATCCTGGTGGGCCAGGAGAAGCACGGCATCGGCGAAGAGGCGCTGGCCTTGGCCGATCACCATATCGTCATCCCCATGGTAGGCATGGTGCAGTCCCTCAACGTCTCGGTGGCCGCCGCCGCCATCCTCTACGAGGCCCAGCGCCAGCGCGAACTGGCCGGCTGCTATCAGCGCGGCTGCCCGCTCACACCTGAAGAACAGAACACCATCTTGTTCGAGGGGGGCTATCCCGTCTATGCCCAGCTCTGCAAGGAGAAAGAGATGCCCTACCCCCAGCTCGGTCCGGCCGGCGAGATCCTGGCGGACGAACGCTGGTGGCAGCAGATGCAGCTGACGCGCAAAGGGTGGGCCGCCCAGCAATCGGATGATCCTTCGGAAGAGTACACTGATGAAGCTTAACCACCTGCCCCTGCTGGCCCTGACCCTGTTTTCTGCCGGAGCCCTTGCCGTGAGCAATCCTTACCAGCTGACCACTGAAGCCGACGTTCCCGCCCTCTATCAGCAGACCCTGCCCGACTTCTGGCGCGACCATGCCGCCCCGGGGGAGTTCAAGGGCAAGGACGGGGTCACCCTCCGCTATGCCGCCCTGCGCCAGCCCAAGATCGATCGCGCCATCCTCATCGTCAACGGCCGGGTCGAGAGCTACCTCAAGTATCAGGAGCTGGCCTGGGATCTCTGGCGCCAGGGTTACAGCCTCTACCTCATCGATCATCGCGGCCAGGGAATGTCAGACCGCATGCTGGCCGACAAAGAGAAGGGATATGTCGACCAGTTCGACGACTATGTCGCCGATCTCAAACAGTTTCATGACGAAGTGATCGCCCAGGACCAACCCGCCAAGCTGTTCCTGCTGGCCCACTCCATGGGGGGGGCCATCTCGGCCCGCTATCTGGAACGCTGGCCGAACGACATCCAGGCGGCGGTGCTCTCCTCCCCCATGATGGGCATCAACCTCGGCGGCCTGCCCAAGTGGCTGGCCAAGGGGTTGGCGGCCACCATCGGCACGGTCGGCGGCTGGGTGGGCGAGCCCCCCTACGGCCCGGGTCAGGGACCCTATGAGGATCACGGCTTTGCCGACAACGAGCTGACCCACAGCACGACGCGTTATCAGGCCTTCCGCCAGATCTACGAACAGCGTCCCCAGGTCAGGCTGGGGGGCGCCACCGCCCACTGGATCCATCAGGCCATCACAGGATCGGACGCGGCCGTAGCCGACGCAGGCGCCATCAAGACGCCCCTGCTGCTGCTGCAGGCCGGCGAGGACAGCGTGGTGGACAACGCCGCCCAGGAAGCCTTCTGCGCCAAGGCCCAATGTGATGGGAGCAAGCCGCTGCGCATCGAAGGGGCCTGGCACGAGCTCTTCATCGAGGCGGATCCCCAGCGCCAGGTCGCGCTCAATGCAACCCTGGCCTTCTTCGCACGCTACTGACGCGACCAGAAGGGGCTGGTTATTTTTTGGATCCCTAAATAAATGGGGTGACGGCAGACGCTGGGGTACACTCCCCCGGCGTTCAATTGAAGTCGAGGTAATGATGTTCAAGGTAGTTGTGTCCGATCTCGATGGTACCCTGCTCAACGGGCAGCACCAGATCTCCTCCCGCACCCGGGATACCCTGCACCGTCTGGTCGATCAGGGCGTCAAGTTCGTGGTCGCCACCGGCCGTCACCATGTGGATGTGCGCAGCATCCGCGATGCGCTGGGGCTGGATATCTACCTCATTACCTCCAACGGCGCCGTGGTACACGACAAGCAGGATCAGCTGGTCTACAACCAGGCGTTGCCGAGCACGGTGGCGGCCGAGCTGATCGCCATGGAGCGCGACCCGTCCATCCACATCAACGTCTACTACGGCGACGAGTGGCTGGTGGAAGAAGAGCTGCCCTGGTTGCTGCAGTTCCATCACGACTCCGGCTTCAGCTACCGCCTGGCGGATCTGGCCAACCACCCGAAGGACAGGGTCAACAAGGTGTTCTACATCGGCGACCACGACAAGCTGCTGAAGATAGAGGCGCACCTCAACCAGCAATATGGTGATCGGATCAACGTCACCTTCTCCCTGCCTGACTGCCTCGAGGTGATGCACGCCGGCGTGCACAAGGGCAATGCCGTGCGCGCCGTGCTGGAGCAGCACGGGCTGGAGATGTCCCAGGCCGTGGCCTTCGGCGATGGCATGAACGACTTCGAGATGCTGAGCATGGTGGGCCGTGGCGTGGTCATGGGCAACGCCCACGATCGCCTCAAGCAGGCCCTGCCAGAGCACGAACAGACCCTCACTTCCGATGAAGATGGCGTTGCCGTCTATCTGGAGAAACTGTTCGCCTCCCAGACCCGCTGATAAGGCATCCCCATCGCGGATCGAAAAAGGGTGGCCCATGTGGCCACCCTTTTTGTTTCTCGCTCTCTTGTCACCACGCCAGTGCCGGGTGCATCAGACGGTTCAACAGCGTGCCGGATGGCGTCCACTCAAAGCTCTGGTTGGCGCCGCCATAGCATTCGGCGAGGCGCAGGGGGACGGCCGGCTTATGACGGCGACCCGCCACATCCAGGCACAGCGACATCTGCCGATTGAACAGACGATCCCCCTGCCACTGCCATTGATGGCTCTCCTCCCGGCACGCCTCCATCCCCAGACCATCTTCCCCTCTGGCGACCAGGCAATCCCCGGCCAGTTGCAGGGCACCGACATCCCAGCTGAATGACTGGTTCGGTTGCTGATCGCAGGGCTGGGTCAGCAGACGGCCCTGCTCGCTCAGGGTCACGCAGAAGCCACCACTGGTTACCAAGGTGGCCTCGAGTTCGGCCTTTGGCTTGGGGGCGGCACCCATCAGAAGATCTTCCGGTTTCGGCTGCAGGGCACAGCCGCCCAGCAGCAGTGCGGCCATGGCCAGCACAGAGAGTTGAAGAGAAGTGATATGGTGATGCATAGGCCTTGTATCTGGTCCGTGCCCGAGCGTCCCCTGTCTCGCGGCTCCGGGCCCAGCATACCGAACTCGTGGCGAACAGGCGCCTGAAGAAGTGTAAAAAGACGTGACAGGAAAAAGCGGAAGAGAAACACCAAAAAGCAAAAACCCCGCCTGAGCGGGGTTTTCAAATGTGGTCGGTGATAAAGGATTCGAACCTTTGACCCTCTGGTCCCAAACCAGATGCGCTACCGGGCTGCGCTAATCACCGAGGGGGGTATTCCAAAAACACAAAGATGACCATCTGGTCATCCTCGTCATACAGCAAGTATGGTGCGAAGAGAGGGACTCGAACCCTCACACCCGGGGGGCACTAACACCTGAAGCTAGCGCGTCTACCAATTCCGCCACCTTCGCGTACCTGACAAGCTGTAAAATGGGGTGGCTGATGGGGCTCGAACCCACGACAACCGGAATCACAATCCGGGACTCTACCAACTGAGCTACAGCCACCACAGCTGTTTTTGTTCTTCAACACGCCCGTTTAACCGGCGCACTTTTGATGGTGCGCCCGACAGGATTCGAACCTGTGACCTCTGCCTCCGGAGGGCAGCGCTCTATCCAGCTGAGCTACGGGCGCTACGCTGTCGAACGGGGCGCATTATTGATGATGATGCCGACCTTGTCTACTCTTTTTTTGACACAAAGAATCAAGTGCCTGTTTTTCAATCACTTCCGACCCTTTTCAACTATTTTTGTTTTGTTCAGGCTGGATCCAGCAATTCCCCACTACTTTTTGAATCCCTCACCCCATAGGGTCAAAGATGATGGGCAATGCTTGACTTGCCTTTGCGCCCACCTAGAATGAATGAACGTTCATTCAGTCGTTGACCTCTGATAACCATGGATAAGAAAGAACGCATTTTCGAAGCAGCTCACGAGATCCTCGGCGAGCAGGGCTTCTACGGCCTTTCCATTGCCGTGGTCGCCAAGAAAGCCAAGGTGGCGGCAGGTACCATCTATCGCTATTTCAGCGACAAGGATGACCTGATCCGCCAGCTCTATCAGCACACTATCCTCAAGTGTCATCCCCTGGTCATGGAAGGTGTGCAGATAGAAGAGGTGTCCTATGAGCAGTATCGGCGCCTCTGGCTCAACATCGATGCCATCTTCACCAGCTACCCCAATGCACTCAAGTGCAAATTGCAGTACGAAAGTTCTCCATTGGGGGCTGAATTGGAGCGGGATCCGGTCATAATGGCGACGTGGGCGCCACTTGAGCGCTTCTTTGAGCAAGGACGCCAACAGGGACTCTTCATCGATCTCCCCATTCTGGTGTTGCAAGCATTGAGTCTGGATTGCGTGGCCAACCTGGCACAGCAGCGCCGGGTTCACGATTTCGAATTGACGCAGGAACAGCTGGAGACGGTCATCCGGGCCAGCTGGAATGCCATTTTAAACCCTAATGTTTCCATCACAGGAGCCTGTTCATGAAAAAGTGGATGGCCATCATGTTGCTGATAGCACTCGCCCTGTTTGGCAGTGTCATCGGCTTCAATATGTTCAAGCAGAAGAAGATTGCAGAGTTCATGGCCAATCGGCCCGAGCCCGAGTTCCCGGTCACCGCCATGGTCACCAAGGCGCAAGACTGGGTCCCCACCATTGAAGCCATCGGCTTCATCGAGCCGAACCAGGGGGTCACCCTCTCCAGCGAGCTGTCAGGCACCATCGACAGCATCCGGTTCGAATCGGGGGCACATGTCAAAGCGGATCAACTGCTGCTGAGCCTGGACTCCAGTGTGGAAAAAGCCAATCTGAACTCCTCCCAGGCCAGGCTGCCGGCAGCCAGGGCCAAGTTCGAACGCTACAAGAACCTCTATCAGAAGAACTCCATCTCCCGGGACCAGCTGGATGATGCCGAGGCAAGCTACCGCTCCCTGGAGGCGGACATCGACAGTCTGAAGGCCACCATCGCCCGTCGTGAGGTGCGAGCCCCCTTCAGCGGCGCCGTGGGCCTGCGCAACGTCTTCCTCGGCCAGTATCTGGAACCGGGTACCCAGATTGTGCGCCTCGAAGACACCAGCGTGATGCGCCTGCGCTTCACCGTGCCCCAGACCGACATCTCCAAAATCACCCTGGGACAGACCATCAAGATCAACGTGGATGCCTATCCCCAGACCCAGTTTGACGGCCAGATCACAGCCATCGAGCCCGCGGTCAACTATCAGAGCGGCCTGATCCAGGTGCAGGCAGACATTCCGAACAACGACGGCCAGCTCCGTTCCGGCATGTTCGCCCGCGCCAGCATCATACTGCCCACGGTGAAAGACCAGATCGTGATCCCGCAGTCCGCCATATCCTTCACCCTCTATGGCGAGAACGTCTACGTCATTCACGAGGCTGACGGCGTGAAACGCGCCAAGCAGGTGGTGGTCAAGGCAGGTGAGCGTCGCGGCAACGATGTCCATGTGCTGTCCGGCATCAAGGCTGGCGATCAAATCGTGCTGTCGGGTCAGGTTCGCCTGAGCAACGATACCAAGGTGCACGTGGTCGAGAACGATGCCCTTGCCGTTCCGGCACAAACCCCGATGCTGTAAGCGCGGAGAGCTGCGATGCGATTTACTGACATATTCATAAAACGGCCTGTGCTGGCGATCTCGCTCAGCTTCCTGATAGCCCTGCTGGGCTTCCAGGCCATCTTCAAGATGCAGGTGCGTGAATACCCCGAGGTGATCAACACCGTCATCACGGTCAACACCAGCTACTATGGCGCCAGTGCGGATCTGATCCAGGGCTTCATCACCCAGCCCCTGGAGCAGGCGGTCGCCCAGGCCGACAACATCGACTTCATGACCTCCTCGAGCCAGCTGGGCAGTTCCACGGTGACGGCGTACATGAAGCTCAACACCGATCCGAACGCCGCACTGTCCGACATCCTGGCCAAGGTCAACTCGGTGCGTTCCCAGTTGCCCAAAGAGGCGGAAGACCCTTCGGTCACCTCCTCCACCGGCTCCACCACGGCGGTGCTCTACATGGGCTTCACCAGCCCGGAGCTCAATTCCAGCCAGATCACCGACTACCTGGAGCGGGTCATCAAGCCCCAGCTGTTTACCGTGGGCGGGGTCTCCAAGGTGGATCTGTATGGCGGTGTCGAATTCGCCCTGCGGGTGTGGCTGGATCCGGCCAAGATGGCCGCCTTTGACCTGACCTCAAGCGACGTGATGACGGTGCTCAACAGCAACAACTATCAGTCCGCGACCGGCCAGGCCACCGGCTATTTCACCCTGTTCAACGGCAACGCCGAGACCCAGGTCGGCAACATCGAAGAGCTCAAGCGTCTGGTGGTCGCCACCCGCGACAGCAAGGTGATCCGTCTCTCCGACATCGCCAAGGTCTCCCTGGAGAAGAGCCACGACATCTATCGCGCCAGCGCCAACGGCCGCGAGGCCGTGGTTCTGGCCATCAACGCAGCCCCGACAGCCAACCCCATCAACATCGCCCACGATGTGCTGGAGCTGCTGCCGAGCCTGAAGCGCAACATGCCGAGCACCATGCAGGTGAACGTCCTGTATGACTCCACCATCGCCATCAACGAATCCATCCACGAGGTCATCAAGACCATACTGGAGGCGGCCGCCATCGTACTGGTGGTGATCACCCTGTTCCTCGGTTCGTTCCGGGCGGTCATCATCCCCATCATCACCATTCCCCTGAGCCTCATCGGCGTGGTGATGATGATGGACATGTTCGGCTTCTCCATAAACCTCATGACCCTGCTGGCGATGGTGCTGGCCATCGGTCTGGTGGTGGATGACGCCATCGTGGTGCTGGAGAACGTCGACCGTCACATCAAGGAAGGGGAAGAGCCGTTCCGGGCCGCCATCATAGGTACCCGGGAGATCGCCGTGCCCGTCATCGCCATGACGGTCACCCTGGCGGCGGTGTATGCGCCCATCGCCCTGATGGGGGGCATCACCGGCTCCCTGTTCAAGGAGTTCGCGCTGACCCTGGCGGGTGCCGTGTTCGTCTCGGGCATCATCGCCCTGACCCTGTCGCCCATGATGTGCGCCAAGATGCTCAGGGCCAACGAGGAGCCCGGCAAGTTCGAGCGTACCGTGCACGATCTGCTGGACCGGATGACGGCCCGCTACGACGCCATGCTCCATGCGGTGATGCAAAAGCGCATCGTGGTCATCCTGTTTGCCGTCATCGTGTTCGCCAGCCTGCCGCTGCTGTTCAAGTTCATTCCGAGCGAGCTGGCCCCGTCCGAGGACAAAGGCGTCATGGCGGTGCTGGGGACGGCGCCTTCCAACGCCAATCTGGACTACATCGAAAACACCATGGCGGACGTGAACAAAGTCCTGGACGACCAGCCGGAGATCGCTTACTCCCAGGTCTTCTCAGGGGTGTTCAACTCCAACCAGGCGTTCGGTATCGCCTCCATGGTGCCATGGAGCCAGCGTGAAGCGAGCCAGAAAGAGGTGCTGGATCGGGTTGCCGGTCTGGTGAAGGACATCCCCGGGATGGCCATCACCACCTTCCAGTTCCCGGAACTGCCGGGGGCCTCGAGCGGTCTGCCCATCCAGTTTGTCATCACCACCCCGAACAGCTTCGAGAGCCTGTTCCTGATCGCCGGTGAGATGCTGGCGGCAACCCAGACCAACGGCCAGTTCGTCTATTCGGATCTCGATCTGAACTACGACTCGGCCACCATGAAGATCAGCATCGACAAGGACAAGGCGGGTGCCTACGGCATCACCATGCAGGACATCGGCATCACCATGGGCACCATGATGGCGGACGGTTACGTCAACCGTATCGACCTGGATGGCCGCTCCTACGAGGTGATCCCGCAGGTGGAGCGCAAGTTCCGTCTCAACCCCGAGTCCATCAAGGGGTACTACGTGCGTGCCGCCGACGGCAAATCGATCCCGCTGGGCAGCCTGATCAAGATTGAAGTGAAGGGAGAGCCCCGTGCCCTGCCCCACTTCAACCAGCTGAACTCCGCCACCATCGGCGCCGTGCCGGCACCGGGCGTGGCCATGGGGGATGCGATCAACTGGTTCAAGGCGACCGCGGAAGAGAAGCTGCCCCAAGGCTATCGTTACGACTTCATGGGGGAAGCCCGCCAGTTCGTGACCGAAGGGAATGCGCTCTACGCCACCTTCGCCCTGGCCCTGGCCATCATCTTCCTGGTGCTGGCGATCCAGTTCGAATCCGTGCGTGACCCGCTGGTCATCATGGTGTCGGTGCCGCTGGCCATTAGTGGCGCGCTGATCGCCCTGGCGTGGGGCATGGCCACCATGAACATCTACTCCCAGGTCGGTCTCATCACCCTCGTCGGTCTGATTACCAAGCACGGTATTCTGATCTGCGAGGTGGCAAAGGAGGAGCAGCTGCTCCATGGTCTGAACCGGATGCAAGCCGTAATGCAGGCTGCCAAAGTCCGTCTGCGCCCCATCCTGATGACCACGGCGGCGATGATCGCAGGCCTCATCCCGCTGCTCTATGCCTCGGGTGCGGGGGCGGCACAGCGCTTCAGCATCGGCATCGTCATCGTGGCGGGTCTGGCCATCGGCACCCTGTTCACCCTGTTCGTGCTGCCGGTCATCTACACCTTCCTGGCATCCGAGCACAAGCCGCTGCCGGAATTCGACGAATCCATCCCGGCAAAAGCCAAGGGCGGTCACTGATCCCAGCCCACACAATAAAGGCCCCGAAAGGGGCCTTATTTTTATCCATTGGATGACACACGACATAAGTCCATGAAGCAGTTAAACTAAACCGCACTCAATCCAGACCGCAAGGACGCCATGTCAGGAATCTTCTCCAAGGCCGTCGGCCTTAACGGACTCTCTTATCGTCTGCTTTCCTACATTCTGATCTGCAGTACGGTGCTGGCACTGCTCATCACCGTGCTTCAGCTCGCCTGGGACTACAACAAGGATGTGACCGTCATCGAGGCCAGCATCGGCCAGATCGAGGCCTCCTTCCTGCAACCCATCTCGGCCAGTCTCTGGAATCTGGATGAAGAGCAGGTGAAGGTGCAGATCGAGGGCATCATGAACCTGCCCAACATGCAGTTCGTCATGGTCAAGGAGATGCTGGGCAATTCGGAAGTGCCCCTGCTCACCCAGGGGGTGGAGCAGCCCCAATACGACATCTCCCGCGAGTTCACCCTGAGCTATCAGGGGGAAGTGGTCGGCAAGCTGTTCGTCGCCGCCTCTCTGGAGCAGGTCTACCAGCGCCTCATCGAGAAATCCGTGCTGATCCTGGTCAGCCAGACCATCAAGACCCTGGTCGTCTCATTCTGCATCCTGGTTATCATCTACTATCTGGTGATCCGTCATATCAACCGCATCGTCAGCTATGCCCAGAAACTGAGCCTGGATCGCCTCGCGGTGGAGCTGACCCTGGAGGGTCGCCCCCTGCCCCGCAAGTCCCCTGACGAATTCGATACCCTGGCCGCCACCCTCAACCAGATGCGCACCCGGCTGAACGACGAGTTCACGGCCCGCCATCAGGCCGCCGATCAGCTCCAGCAGGAGCGGGACTTCTCCGCCACCCTGATCAACTCCGCCAACATGGTCATCTGCTGCATGGAGCCGGATCTCAACATCGCCAGCATCAACCCGGCCGCCATCCTGCTCACCGGCTATCACCACCAGGAGCTGTTGCAGCACAACTGGCTGGATCTCTTCGTCAGCAAGGAGCAGCGTGACGAGCTGGCCGCCACCCTGGCCGAGCAGGGCGCTCTGGAGGACAGGGAGATCACCATGCACGACCAGCAGGGCAACGAGCTGGTACTGCAGTGGACCTTCGCTCCCTTTTACGAGGGGCCCAACCTCAAGTACCTGATCGGCTTTGGCTATGACATCACCCCCCTCAAAAAGGTCGAGCGGGAGATCACCCTGTTCAACGAGCAGCTGGAAGGCAAGGTGGCGGAACGCACCCGCAGCCTGAGCGATGCCAACGACCAGCTGGGCAAGGCCTATGACGATCTCAAGCAGGCCCAGCAGACCCTGGTGGAGTCGGAGAAAATGGCCTCCCTCGGTTCCCTTGTTGCCGGCGTGGCCCACGAGATCAACACCCCCATCGGCATCAGCGTTACCGCCTCCTCCTACCTGCAGGAGCGGGTGGCCGACTTCAAGCAGCATATCGAGGCCAAGCAGCTCTCCCGCACCTACCTCAACGAATTCACCCAGAATCTCGACGAGTCGATGCAACTGCTACAAGGCAACCTGCGCCGCGCTTCGGAGCTCATCGCCAGCTTCAAGCAGGTGGCAGTGGATCAGTCCTCCGAGGCCCGATACAACTTCAGCCTCGCCGACAACCTGCATCAGGTGGTGGTCTCCCTCGGCTACAAGCTCAAGAAGGCCCAGTGCGAGGTGGACATCCAGTGCGATCCCAAGCTGAGCATCTACTCCTTCCCGGGCAGCTTCACCCAGATCTATTCCAACCTGATCCTCAACTCCATCCATCACGGTTTCGATGGCTGGGACAGGCCCAGAAAGATCACCATCCAGGTGGCGCAGCAGGGAGACGAGCTGGTCATCGACTACAGTGACAACGGCCGCGGCATCCCCCCGGAGATACTGCCGCGCATTTTCGATCCCTTCGTCACCTCCAAGCGGGGCCAGGGTGGCAGCGGGCTCGGCACCCATATCATCTACAACCTGGTGGTCCAGCTGCTGCGCGGCCGCATCCACTGCGCCAGCGAACCGGGCCAGGGCGCCCAGTTCCACATTCGCCTGCCCATCCAGCAGAACTGAGCACCGGCTCTTGTGGGCCGGCCGCTTTGTCCCCATCATGCTGTGACTGCATTCTTAACGAGCGGAGAACCTCGCAATGGCACAGCATTTTGACTACATCGCCATCGGTGGCGGCAGCGGCGGCATCGCCTCGGCCAACCGGGCAGCCATGTACGGCAAGAAAGTCGCCCTGATCGAAGCCAAAGAGCTGGGTGGCACCTGCGTCAACGTCGGCTGCGTACCGAAGAAGGCCATGTGGTATGCAGGCCAGATCGCCGATGCCCTGAAATATGGCGCCGACTACGGCTTCGACACCACGCTCAACCACTTCAGCTGGGCCAAGCTGGTCGAATCCCGTCAGGCCTATATCGGGCGTATTCACCAGTCCTACCAGAACGTGCTGGGCAAGAACCAGATCACCGTCATCAAGGGCTTCGCCCGCTTCGTCGACAGCCATACCGTCGAGGTGAACGGCGAGCACTACAGCGCCGATCACATCCTGATTGCCACCGGCGGCCGCCCCGAGGTCCCGACCATTCCGGGCGCCGAACTGGGTATCGACTCCGACGGTTTCTTTGACCTGCAAAGCCAGCCCAAACGGGTTGCCGTGGTGGGTGCCGGCTATATCGCCGTGGAGATCGCAGGCGTGATGCAGGCACTTGGCTCCGAGACCCATCTGGTGGTGCGCAAACATGCGCCGCTGCGCAACTTCGACCCCATGATCCACGAGACCCTGGTGGAGATCATGGCGCAGGAAGGGCCCAAGCTGCACACCCACGCCATTCCCAAGGCCGTCATCAAGAACGCCGACGACAGCCTGACCCTGCAACTGGAAGATGGTCGCCACCTCACCGTCGACTGCCTCATCTGGGCCATCGGTCGCGTGCCCGCCACCGACAACCTCAATCTGGCTGCCACCGGCATCACCCTGGACGAAAAGGGCTTCATCCCCACCGACAAGTTCCAGAACACCGCCGTCGCCAACCTCTATGCCGTCGGTGACAACACCGGCCGCATCCAGCTCACCCCGGTGGCTGTCGCGGCAGGCCGCCGCCTCTCGGAGCGGCTGTTCAACAACAAGCCGGGCGAGCACCTCAACTACGATCTGGTGCCGACCGTGGTGTTCAGCCACCCGCCCATCGGCACCATCGGCCTGACCGAGCCGGAAGCCGTCGCCGAATACGGTGAAGATCAGGTGAAGGTCTACCGCAGCCAGTTCACCGCCATGTACTCGGCGCTGACCCAGCATCGCCAGCCCACCCGGATGAAACTGGTCTGCGTCGGGCCGGAAGAGAAGGTGGTCGGCCTGCACGGAATCGGCTTCGCCATGGACGAGATCCTGCAAGGCTTCGGCGTCGCCATGAAGATGGGCGCCACCAAGGCGGACTTCGACAACTGCGTCGCCATTCATCCAACCAGTGCGGAAGAGTTTGTGACGATGCGCTGATGGAGTTGGGGCATAGAGGT
Source organism: Aeromonas sp. FDAARGOS 1418 (assembly GCF_019048585.1). Lineage (NCBI taxonomy): Bacteria > Pseudomonadati > Pseudomonadota > Gammaproteobacteria > Aeromonadales > Aeromonadaceae > Aeromonas > Aeromonas sp. FDAARGOS 1418. The sequence continues at coordinate 752,192 of NZ_CP077387.1, forward strand.
CAAACCGACCACTGCATCCCCACTCCCCATCCGACCTGCACAGAAGAGTTTGTTACTATGAGGGGTTAATATAGAAATCCACCTACACACGTTTTTACTCTAGAAAAACTGAGAGGCCAGAGCCTAGTTCTCTGGCCTTCATTTATCGACTCATCGATACACAGCCTCTTCTAAAACGTTTATGCCCCGAAACGTGTTTCGAACATCTGCCCCGTTGACCCAAGAGCTGAACATTTTCACAAATTTGAGTAATGTTCAATTAGAGCGCACTTAATTTTACAAAGTGTTGAGAGAATGCTATACCAAAACTTGAAATATTTGTTAATAGAATAGCATTTTTCGTTTAACTATAATAAGTTTACAGTATCTTCTAACAGAGACCAAAACCTTCGATTTAGCTAAACCTATTGTAGAAAAATGATTAAGTGGGGTTTTTGATGAAAGTACCATCAATAATAACTAATGAAGAAATAGAGAAGCTTTATGAAAATATTGGCGATAATGTAATAAACCTACCACAGAAATTTAAAACGTTGCGCTTAGGTTTATTACCTCGGATTTGCCAATTATTTATTACTACGCTCAAGCCTAACCCAAATAAAAAAGTTAAGTTTTTTCAATTTGAATCATCAAAAGAAAACAGTGTTGCAGATTTGCTAAGTTCGCCGCACTCTTTAACTTCGATATTAATGTCTGATGAAGTATATGAAAAGGATATTGTTTTAGATGACCAAATAATACCAGTAGAACTTAAATCTAGAATTAATGCTGAATTACAAGCGCGGCTAAACAAATCGATATATAGAAAAGGACAAAGAGTTCAGCTATTTGCAGTTGATCACTCGATAAAAAAATACGCTTTTCCAAGTTGCTTTTATTCACCCGAAGGGACTAATTCTCTAAAGAAAAGCGAGTTTTATACAAGAATACTTGAACGCATTGTTGAGCTTAGCCCAACTAAATCTGAAATGACAGAAGTCCATCTTAGTGATCTAGGGCATGCAATTTACGAACTTATTGAAAATACCGAGCAACATGGAAAGCTAGAAATTAATACAGGTAAGGTGAGCAAATCAGTTAGAGGTCTGATAATTGATTACAAGCTTATTACCAAAGAACAATATTCAGAAAGTATTGGTGGGGAAAATACTGCGATTACCGATTACTTAGAAGGCATTAGAGCGAATAATAGAACTGTACATATGTTAGAGATATCAGTCTTCGACAGCGGAGAAGGTATTTTCAAAACTCTTGCATCAATGAATAACATAAATATTAGTATTCAAGATGAAGTCAATGTGGTTAAGAAGTCATTTGCTAAAGGTTCTACGTCAAAATCTGATTATCGTGGTGTTGGTCGTGGTTTAAATAATGTGAAAAATGTATTGGCACAAAGACATGGTTTTATTTCGTTTAGAACTGGCCAAATTGGTGTATACCGAGACTTTAACTTGCAGCCTTTGATAGAAGGTGAATCAGAACCTCTTTCGCTATTTGACGAAAACAACAAATCAGAAAACAACTTTAGTAAGCTTGCTTCAGTTGAAGGTGTAGCTTGCAGTATTTTGGTGCCTTTGTGATGAAAAACTTTTATTTTTACAAAATGGATCTTAATTCAAATAAAGCAAATGTTATGGTTTGTTTCTATGCAGGAGGCGCATTTAATTTTGAAGAGTTTTGCGATGACGTGGTAACTCAATTTAAATCATCAATTTTTACACGTGACATTGCCTTTTTTACGCCTGAATATAATAAAGAAGATATTACTGAACGGTTATTAAATGCTAAAGCACAATCAACACTTAAAGACCGAGTAAATAGTTTCCAAGAAATAAATTTCCATACATGTTTTATCAATCGCAATGGTGAATTTGATATATCCATTTTTGGTGATTCTAAACAGCCATTATCTAACGCCAATGTTGTTCAGTTGTTTGAGTTTGGTATGTATAACATCATCACTAGCCGAAACTTGATAATTGAGGCTCATTCAAATATTCACTTCATTAAGCCCTCTGGAAAACATACAAATAAATTCATTGATGTGAAGAATTTACTTGAGTCATCTGCTGAAATTACTTTTATTTCTGCTAGTTTGTTAAAACTAATACCTGCCAACGTAAATAAAATTTACGTAGATACCTCTGGTATATTTCCGCTGGCCTATGAACTCAGCAATATAATTAGGGCTTTTGAAAATAGTACAAAAATTATATCAATAGATTCTTTTGGAAGTTATGGTGGTATTGAAGAATACGAATTTAGTTCCGATGCAAACACGCTAGTTTTAATATCAGCTTCTACCAGCAATAACTTATTCGAAGAGTTAAAAAGAAACTCTTCATTGGAGCAAGCCTCGCTAGTTTCAGTGATTATGACACAGGTTAATGATGCTGACCAAAAAGTCCTAGTTGAATTTGATAAATATAAGGACAAGTTCTGCAAAAACTACTTTCAACACTTTGAGTCATACGACGAAAATGAATGTCCAATGTGCTTAAGGGAATATTCTGTTCCGATTGCGCTTGATAAAAGCCGATTCGTATTCGAAGCACCACGCACTGAGAGCTACTTACCTTTAGCTATTGACTCTGACAATAATTTAAGAAATCTTATTAATCAATATAAAGATCTAAATGCTTTTAAGTGTTTATATGATGGTGTAGATGGCACCAAGACACCTACGCCAGAATATTTTATCGACGTTAGTAAGGTTATCGAGCAAGATAAATTTAAGGAAAAAGTTAAAAACATCATCCATCGGTTTTTTCCTTTGAACACTGATTGCTTAATCCATTGTAAAGATGAAGGAGCAAAAGAATTAGCAGAACTTATTAAAAGTAATGTATCAAATTTAAATTTAGACGTTAATGTTTACGATAGTGAAATCCCTAATGACGTAACTCCGAGTAAAGGAATAGTCGTTGTAGCAGGCTCTTTAGAGTCAGGAAAATCTCTTTTAAATATTAGCAGAGCGCTGCGCAAATATAATGACCTACCTATTACATATATTGTAGGATTCGCAAAATATAATAGTGAAACTGAATTTAAGAAACTTGAAATTAACTTAAAGTTTTCTGAAGGTCCATGTGGGCATCACCAATTCCATGTTATTGAAAAGATGCTTTTACCAATAAATGAGCATAAAGAAAACAGCTGGGAAAAAGAACTTGAACTTCTGAAAGAGCTTATAGCCAAACATTCAACTGATGAAATCTTATTGAATGAGCTTAATGCCAGAGACAAGCTATTGAGAAGTGCATCATCTATTGATAGTCAGGGATTAGGAGAAGAGCTATTCCTTAAATCACCTAAGAATCAACCACTCGTATTGGGGCCGACATTTGCTTTTTGGAATAAAGGTGACAATGACGGTTACTTTAAACATCAGGCCACAGTGTATTTCACTATTTCTTCTGTCTTGCAGCGGTTACGAACTGTTGCAAAAAACAATGGAAGAGTTCCATTAGGTATGGGCTACATAATTCGACAACTAGATCCTTTACTATTTGATAGGTTCAATGAAGGAATTATCCAAGCAAGTATTCTAAGGGCTGCAAAATCAAGAGAGCTTGATTATAGTGCCGCTGATGACAAAAGTAGGATTATTGGTTCTTTGATTGAGAGAATGCTTAAGTTTCCTGAAGCTGAAGATTCAAAAGGTCTTCCAGAAATCTTACTTGCACTATGTACTAAAAAGTTGCGTGTAAAAAAAGACCATTTAAAAGGATTTGATTGTCATCAGGTTGAAAAAAATAACCACCCTATGACTTGGATGTTAGTCGAATATGTCCGCCAATTATTGCTTTCTCAAAATAACGAATCAGAGCAAAGTATTCCTGTAGTGAAATTTTAAGGTGATTTGGGTTTAATGAGCTATTTTTGTAGTCAATAAAACTCGGACAAAGTGTATAGATCTAATTATCACAAGACACCGGCCTCAAACCGGTGTCTTGTTTACGCTACTTTAGTGCGCACTTCCATCGGTATCAATTTCAGACCCTTCTTGAACATGCTGTTGGGGATCTGTCCCTCCATCATTCTGCCCTGATGTGACCGCTGGACATTGTAGTGCTCCAGATAGCTATCCTGGTTTGTCTGCATCTGCTCCACCGACTCATACCAGGTTCTCCTCCCCTTGATACGGAAGTGTTCATCCAGCAGTGTACGATGTAGTCGCTCGATAAAGCAGTTGCTCTGCGGCCTGCGTACCTTGGTGGCCAGGTACTCAATCCCCTCCAGCTGCAGGAACCGCTCGTAGGGGGATGGTCAGGACGTCAGCAGAACTCGCGTCCGTTGTCCGACAGGATGGTATAGACCCACGCCCAGTGAGTCTCGAAGAACAACCGCACCATTTCATTGAGCACATGAACCGAGGTCACCGGCAGCTTACTGGTGTAGAGCCGCCCCCAAGCGTGGCAACTGTAGCAGTCCAGAACAGTTTGTAGATACACTCTGCCAATTCCCTCCTTTTTACGCCGATTTTACGCCAGCCAAATTGGGCTTTATGGCGCCTTTACGCCCGTTTTACATACCCTTTCAGCGTCAATGAGACCCATGGGATCGACACGGATATGCATCGATCCCTGACGCTAATTACCTCAACGGAGTCGTTATGAATTGGCTATATCTGCTGCTGGTCCTCGCCCTCGCGGGCTATCTGCTGCGCGCCCTCGCGCGCACTCATGAGTGAGGAACCGGATATGTGGCAAGAGATCATCTATCCCGTCGCGTTCGTGCTGCTGGTGCTGCTGCCGGCGCCTCTGCTTGGCAACTACCTGTATCGGGTGTTTGAAGGCAAGAGTCGCTGGCTGGCCCCGCTTGAGCGCGCCACCCTGGCCTGCTGCGGCACGGACGGGCGCGAGCAGGACTGGAAGTCCTACGCCCTCAGCCTGCTGGCTTTCAACGGCACCGGTTTCGGCCTGCTGTTCCTGATCCTGATGGCGCAGGGGCTGCTGCCCCTCAACCCGCAGCAACTGCCAGGGCTGAACTGGCAACTCGCCTTCAACACCGCGGTCAGCTTCATGACCAACACCAACTGGCAGGCCTACTCCGGCGAAGCCAGCCTCTCCTACTTCAGCCAGATGGTGGGGCTCACCACCCAGAACTTCGTCTCCGCCGCCACCGGCGCCGCGGTCGCCATCGCCCTGTTTCGCGGCATCGCCCGCCAGCAGACCACCCACCTAGGCAACTTCTGGCAGGATCTGGTGCGTTTCTGCCTCTACGTGCTGCTGCCGATGGCGCTGATCCTGGCGCTGCTGCTGGTATGGCAGGGGGTGCCCCAGAGCCTGTCGGCCTACCTGCCGTTCCACGCTCTGGAAGGCCAGGAGCAGCTGCTGCCGCTCGGCCCGGCCGCCTCCCAGATCGCCATCAAGCAGCTCGGCTCCAACGGCGGCGGCTTCTTCGGCATCAACTCGGCCCATCCGTTCGAGAACCCCACAGCCCTCTCCAACTGGCTGGAGATGGTCGCCCTGCTGACGCTGGCCGCCGCCATGGTCTGCACCCTGGGGCGCTACGTGAAGGATCTGGCCCACAGCCGCGCCATCCTCATCGCCATGACCATCATGCTGGTGCTGGGGCTCTGCCTCGCCATCGGCCAGGAGCTGAAGCCGGATCCGGCCCTCGCCCACCTCACCAGCGAAGCCGGCAACTGGGAAGGCAAGGAGAGTCGCTTCGGCCCCGTACTGTCCAGCATCTGGGAAGTGGCCACTACCGCCGCCTCCAACGGCTCGGTCAACGCCATGCACGACAGCTTCACCCCCCTCGGCGGCATGGTCGCCATGATCAACATGCTGCTGGGTGAAGTGGTGTTCGGCGGCGTCGGTGCCGGCATCTACGGCATGATGCTGTTCGTTCTGCTGACCGTGTTCCTGTGCGGCCTGATGGTGGGGCGCACCCCCACCTATCTGGGCAAACGGCTCGGTATCACCGAGATGAAGTGGGTGGTCGCCAGCATGCTGGTGATGCCGGTCGGGGTATTGGTGATCGGCGGCATTACCCTGCTGATGCCGGACTCCGCCACCGTCATCGGACACGATGGCCCACACGGCCTGTCACGGCTGATCTATGCCTACGCCTCGGCCGCCGGCAACAACGGCTCCGCCTTCGCCGGCTTTGCCGCCGCCGACAACTGGCAGTGCATCGCCATCGGGCTGGCCATGCTGCTCGGCCGCTTCGGCTACATCATTCCGGTGCTGGCCATCGCCGGCCAGCTGGCCCGCGCCCCGCGTCAGGAGCGAAGCGAGGGGGATTTCCCCGTCAGCGGCCCGCTCTTCATTACCCTGTTGATCGTCACCGTGCTGCTGATGGGGGGTCTCTCCTTCCTGCCGGTGCTGGCGCTGGGCCCGGTGGCGGAGCACCTGAGCCTGCTTGGAGGTGCCTTCTGATGCTGCACACTCCACTGATCTGCGTGACCAACTATTCGATGCTGGGAGCTTTCCAATGAGCAAGTCCGCTTCAATGAGCACCGACACCCTCAAGGTGAAGGGCAAGAAACAGAAATCACAGATCCTGCAGGCCATGGTGGAAGCCCTCTATCGCTTCAACCCCAGGGCGCTGCTCGGCAGCCCCATCCTGTTCACCCTCTGGCTGGCGGCCGTGATGGCGACCCTGGAGTCGCTGCTGGGGCAGCCGCTCTCCGGCGTCGCCCCTTCGCTGGCCTGGCAGCTGACCGCCTGGCTCTGGCTCACCCTATGGTTTGCCAACTTCGCCGAGACCCTGGCAGAGGGGCGCGGCAAGGCACGGGCCGACAGCCTGAAGGCCGGCATGAGCCAGCTCAAGGCACGCCGGGTCACCACCCCGCAGGATGACAAGGGCGAGTGGGTACCGGCCACCAGTCTGCGCAAGGGCGATCTGGTGCTGGTGCGCAGCGGCGAGATGATCCCGGCCGACGGCGAAGTGGTCGCCGGCATCGCCTCGGTCAACGAGGCGGCCATCACCGGCGAATCCGCCCCCGTCATCCGCGAGTCCGGCACCGACCGCAGCGGCGTGACCGGCAACACCACCGTCGTCTCCGACCAGATCTGGGTGCACATCAGCAACAACCCGGGCGAAAGCACGCTGGATCGCATGATTGCCCTAGTGGAAGGGGCCAAGCGGCAGAAGACCCCCAACGAGATGGCGCTGGACGCCCTGCTGGTGGGGCTGACCCAGATCTTCCTGCTGGTGGTGGCCACTCTGCCCTGGTTCCTCGACTACAACGGCACCCAGGTGCCCCGGCTCTATCTGCTGGCGCTGTTCATCACCCTGATCCCGACCACCATCGGCGGTCTGCTCTCCGCCATCGGCATCGCTGGCATGGACCGGCTGGTGAAGCTCAACGTGATCGCCAAGTCGGGCCGGGCGGTGGAAGCCGCCGGCGACGTGCGCACCCTGCTGCTGGACAAGACAGGCACCATTACCTTCGGCAACCGGATGGCGGACGAGCTGATCCCGGCCCCCGGCGTGGATCCCTCCCTGCTGGCCCAGGCCGCCATGCTGGCCTCGCTCGGTGACAACACGCCGGAAGGCAAATCCATCCTGACCCTGGCGGGCAAGAGCCACACCAGACCTAGCCAGCTGGAGAGCGACATCCTCATCCCCTTCAGCGCCGAGACCCGGCTGAGCGGGCTGGATCGCAACGGCCATCACTATCGCAAAGGGGCGGTAGACGCGGTGCTGCGCTACCTCTCGCTCGATCGCAAGGCGGTGCCCGAGCTCATCCTCAAATCGGTGGACAACATCGCCCGCCAGGGCGGTACCCCGCTGCTGGTCTGCACCCACGAGAAGCTGCTGGGGGTAGTGTTCCTCAAGGACATCATCAAGCCGGGCATCAAGGCACGCTTCCAGATCCTGCGCCACATGGGGATCCGCACCGTGATGATCACCGGTGACAACCCGCTGACCGCCGCCGCCATCGCCGCCGAGGCCGGGGTGGACGACTTCATCGCCGAGGCGACGCCGGAGAAGAAGCTGGCCTACATCCGTCAGGAGCAGGCCGACGGCCGGCTGGTCGCCATGTGCGGGGACGGCGCCAACGACGCCCCGGCGCTGGCCCAGGCCGACGTGGGGCTGGCCATGAACGAGGGGACCCAGGCCGCCAAGGAGGCGGGCAACCTGGTGGATCTCGACTCCAACCCCACCAAGCTGCTGGACGTGGTGCTGGTGGGCAAGCAGCTGCTGGTGACCCGTGGCGCCCTGACCACCTTCTCCATCGCCAACGACGTGGCCAAGTACTTCGCCATCCTGCCGGCCCTGTTCATCGCCGCCTATCCGCAGCTGGGGGCGCTGAACCTGATGCAGCTGGGCAGCCCGGAGAGCGCCATCCTGTCGGCCATCATCTTCAACGCCCTGATCATCGTCGCGCTGGTGCCGCTGGCCCTGCGCGGGGTCAGCCTGAAGGGAACGGCGGCCAGCCTGCTGCGCCGCAACCTGCTGATCTACGGCGTCGGCGGCCTGATAGTGCCCTTCATAGGTATCAAGCTGATCGACCTGGTCATCACCGGCCTGGGACTGGTGTGATGAAAACGCCGCGCGATGGTATCCACGGCCAGATCGTGCACCCATACATCGGCATCAAGTTGATCGACCTGGTCATCACCGGCCTGGGGCTGGTGTAACGGCATCACCGGATGCGGGGCAGGCCCGCATCCACCCAACACATTTGGAGCAAACACATCATGATCGCAATCAGAACCATGCTGACCCTGACCCTGCTGCTGGGGGGGGCATATCCGCTGGCCGTCACCGGGCTGGCCCAGCTGCTCTTCCCCTGGCAGGCCAACGGCAGCCTGCTCACCAACGCCAAGCAGCAGGTGGTCGGCAGCGCCCTGCTGGCCCAGAAATTCGAGCGGGCCGACTACTTCCACTCCCGCCCCTCCGCCAGCGATTTCGCCACCATAGGTGGCGGCGGAAGCAACCTGGGGATGAGCTCGCCGCTACGGGCCGAGTTTGCCGCAGCGGCGGCCAGGGCGCAGCCGGAAGCCAGGGTCCCCGCCCTGCTGACCCGCTCCGCCTCCGGCCTCGATCCCCATCTGCCCCTCGATGCAGCGCTGGCCCAGGTGGATAGGGTCGCCGGGCAACGGGGGCTGGATCCCGTTCAGTTGACGGAGCAGGTCAAGTCGGCGGCACAAGCTGGTATCCTTGGCCCGCAGGTGGTCAACATTCTCCAGTTGAACCTGCAACTCGATCATCAAAAGGGCGCCTGAGGGCGCTCCTTGCCGTTCGGGAAGGCTCCCTTTCGACAACGGGGACAAGCATGAGCAATGAGGTCACGGCCGCAGTTCGGCCGATGCAACGGGAGCACGGGGATGCGTGATGAAGTGAGGGCAGACGCCCTGCTGGCGAGCCTGGAGCAGGAGCACAGGGGCAAGCTGAAGGTGTTTCTCGGCGCGGCCCCCGGCGTCGGCAAGACCTACGCCATGCTGCAGGCGGTGCGGGAGCAGGCCAGGGAGGGAGTCGACATCCTGATCGGGGTGGTGGAGACCCACGGCCGCCAGGAGACCCTGGCCCTGCTCGACAAGCTCGCCATCCTGCCGCGCACACTGCACCTGCACCGCCAGCAGCGGCTGGAGGAGATGGATCTGGACGGTCTGCTGGCGCGAAAGCCCGCCATCGCCGTGGTGGACGAGCTGGCCCACAGCAACGCCCCCGGCAGCCGCCACGAGAAGCGCTGGCAGGATGTGGAGGAGCTGCTCGGTGCCGGCATCGATGTCTACACCACCCTCAACGTGCAGCACCTGGAGAGCCTCAACGATCTGGTGTGGCAGCTGACCGGGGTCAGGGTCAAGGAGACTCTGCCGGATCAGGTGCTGCTGGAGGCCGACAGCCTGGTGCTGATCGACCTCCCCCCCAAGGAGCTGCTCGGCCGTCTCAAAGAGGGCAAGGTCTATGTGCCCCACCAGGCCAAGGCCGCCCTGCAGTCCTTTTTCTCTCTGAACAACCTGACCGCTCTGCGCGAGCTGGCGATGCAGACCGCCGCCAGCCACGTGGAGGGGGATCTGCAGTTGCAGTGGCAGGCCGCCGGCAAGACCACACTGCCGCTGCGGGGCAAGCTGATGGTCTGCATCGGGGATGAGCACGGCGCCGCCCTGGTGCGTTACGGCCACCGCTTCGCCCAGCGCAGGCAACTGCCCTGGCTGGTGGTGCACATCGACAGCAAGGGGCAACGCTCCCCCGAGCTGGAGCAGGCGCTGGCGCTCGCCTCCCAGCTGGGGGCCAGGGTGCTGACCCTCTCCAGCCCGGCCGTGGCCGATGCCCTGCTGGAGACCGCCGAACAGCAGCAGGTTTCCCAATTGCTGCTCGGCAAATCCCGCAACCCGCCCTGGCGTCGATCCCTGGTACAGCATCTGCTCAAACAGGCGCAGGGATTCGAGATCACGCTGGTGGATACAGAGAAGCGCAAGCCCGGTCTGACCCTGCCAACGGCAGGCCCGGGTGAGCTTCGCCAGAGCCTGCTGGCGGTGGCCATCATGGGGGGGACCTCGGCCGCGGTCTGGGCCCTCTCCCACTGGCTGCCCCCCGCCTCCCTGCCCATGCTGTTCGTGCTGGGGGTACTGGCCACCGCGCTCACCACCAGCCTGGTCCCCGCCATCCTGGCCGCGGTGCTGGGCTTCGTTGGCCACAATCTGCTGTTCACCTTCCCCTACTTCTCCCTGAGCGTGGCCAGCCACAGCGACCTGCTCACCCTGTTCGTGCTGCTCATCGTCGGCATCGCGGCCGGGCGCCTCGCCTCCCGCCAGCGTCAGCAACTGGTCAGTCTGCGCGAGACCCAGCAACTGGGTAACGCCCTGCTCTCCCTGAGCCAGGGACTGGCCACCGCCAGCAGCCCGGTGGACGTGCTGAGACAGGGAACCCAGGCCATCGCCCTCGCCCTTGGGCAGCCCGTGTTCGCGCTCGATGGGGATTACCAGTACCGGGCCGGTGACACCCAGACCGGGCCGGGCCAGACCGACAAGGCCGCCATTGACTGGTGCCTGGCCCAGAAGCAGAGCGCTGGTGCCCATACCGCCACCCTCAACGCCGCCGAGGCCCAGTATCATCACCTCGGCGATGACCTGGTGCTGGGCATCCGGCTGGCCAGCCCGCTCACCTCCGCTGCCGAGCACCAGCTGCAGGCCCTGCTCACCGATATCCGCGCCGCCCTGGCGCGGATCGATCTCAACGAGCGGCTGGCGGACAGCCAGTTGCAGGCGGAGACCGACCGGATGCGCGCCGCCCTGCTCTCCTCGGTCTCCCACGACCTGAAGACGCCGCTGGCCACCATCATGGGGGCCGGCAGCACCCTGCTGGAATACGGGGACCGGATAAGTGCGGAGGACCGCATCGAACTGCTGCACTCGGTGCAGGACGAGGCGCGCCGCCTGCACGGCTATGTGCAAAACCTGCTGGACATGACCCGCATCGGTTCACCGGATTTCCAGCTGAAACGGGACTGGGTCGACCTGGCGGACCTGGTGGAAAGCGCCCGCCGCCGGCTCGACTCCTCCTGGCGCCAGCACAAGCTGCTGGTGCACTTCGATCAGCAGATCCCCCGGCTCTATGTGCACGGCGCCCTGATCGAGCAGGTGCTGGTCAACATCCTCGACAACGCCTCCCGCTACTCGCCGGCCGGCACCCCCATCGAGTTCAAGGTGATGCTGGCGGATCCCGACCTCATCATCGACATCATCGATATCGGGGTCGGCATCGCCGAGTCGGATCGGGACAAGATCTTCAATCTGTTCTACACCCAGCCGGTAGGCGACTGCGGCAGCCGCGGCACCGGGCTTGGCCTCGCCATTTCCCGCGCTATGATAGAGGTCCACGGCGGCCGCATCTGGGCATTCGCCGGCCCCAACGGCAACGGCACCTGCATGCGCATCTCCCTGCCGCTGGCCCTCAACGCACCGGCGGCCTGATGGTCGCCGCCCTTTTCAATCAGCAAACGGGAGGCTGAATGGCTCACATACTGGTCATCGACGACGAGGCGGCCATCCGCCGTTTTTTGCGGATCAGCCTGATCGCCGAAGGACATCAGGTGAGCGAGGCGGTCGGCGTCACCGAGGGGATGGCGCAGTATCGCCACCTCAACCCCGACCTGGTGATCCTGGATCTGGGCCTGCCGGACGGTGATGGCATCCAAATCCTGCACGCCATCCGCGAGCACCACGCCAATCCCGTGCTGGTGCTCTCGGCGCGGGACTCAGAACAGGAGAAGGTGCGGCTGCTGGATGCGGGGGCCAACGACTACATGAGCAAGCCGTTCGGCGTCGGGGAGATGATGGCCCGTATCCGGGTGCTGCTGCGCCAGCGAGTCGGTGCCACCAGCGGCGAGTGTCGACACTTCCCCCACTGTGGCCTGACCCTGGACAGCAGCAGCCACAAGGTGACCCTGCAGGGCGAGGAGATCCCCCTCTCCCGCAAGGAGTTCGCCCTGTTGCAGGCGCTGGTGTGCCACCCCGGCAAGCTGGTGCAACAGACCCAGCTGCTCATCGACATCTGGGGGCCAAGCCACAAGGAGGACACTCACTACCTGCGCATCGTCATCGCCAGTCTGCGCAAGAAGCTGGGAGATAACCCCCAGCAACCCACGCTGATCGAGACCGAATCCGGTATCGGCTACCGCTTTATCGGCAGCTGATGTTGCAGCAAGAAGCTGGGCGGCAACATTCCCAGCAACCCACCCTGCTCGAAACTGAAGCCGGCATCGGCTACCGCTTTATCGGCAGCTGATGTTTCACGTGGAACGACGCCAACCGCAGCACAAGGCCAGCAGACCGCATCCCCCGAGCAGCAGACCGAGATCCTGCAAGCTGGCTGCAATCCCCAGTCCCAGGCTGAGCAGCAGGTAGTAGCCAAGCCCAAACAGGGCCCCGGCACTGCCCGCCACCTCCCGATAGGCCAGCAGCGCCTGGCTCAGCACATTGGGGATAGCTAGCCCGAACGCCACCACCACCACCATCATGGGCAACAGGAACCAGAGCGATGCCTGACTTGCCCACACCAGCCAACTCGAACCCGACGCCAGCACGGCGGCGAGCCGTATTAACGAGGCAGGCGTCCAGCCACGGCCCAGCAGACGCTTGTTGAGCAGGCTGCCCACCAGGGTCGCCAGCGCCAGCACGATGCCGGAGTAACCAAATTCCCCCGCGCTCAGCCCCAGACCGGCAAACAGAAACGGCGCCAAGCTGTAGTAGCCGAACAGCATGGTGTTGAACAGGGCGACCAGGGCGGCGCTGCGCCACAAGCCGGTATCACGTACCATCCGGCAGGCCAGCGGCCAGAGTGCGACCCTTTGGGTGGTGGCCGGGCGGGTTTCCGGCAGTTGCCAGCAAGCCATCAGCAACAAGCCGATTGCCAGCGCCAGCAGGGCGCCGAGTACCCCTAGATAACCCAAGCCATCAGCCAGCAGGCCACCGCTCACCAGCCCCAGCGCAGGGCTCAGGGAGAGTGCGATGCCCATCACCGAAAAGACCCGCGCCAGATCGCTGCCCTGATAGCTGTCGCGCAGCATGGTCTGGGTCACCACGGAACCCACGGCGGCACCGAAGGCCGCGATGACCCGGGCCAGCAGCAGGGTTTCAAATTGAGTGGCCAGCAACGCCAGCAGGGTGCCGGCGCCATAGGTCAGCAGCCCCGCCAGCATGGCGGGACGCCGCCCGATGAGATCGCACAACCTGCCCCAGCAGACCACGCCCGCCGCAAACGCCAGAAAATAGACCGACAGGGTCTGGGACGCCTGCCCCTCGCTCACCCGAAACTCAGTGGCGATATGGGTCAGCACCGGACTGTAGATGGTCTCCACTATCTGGGGAAACATCATCAATCCGACCACCAGCCAGCGCGGTGGCAACCTGTTGTTCATGACACACCTCCTTCACAAGAGGTCGCCATTCTAGAGAGGGATAACATGTCCGATTACAATAAGGCGGACTATAAACAGCAAGAATCGGACACATGGCCTTTATTCTTCCCGATCACCCCTTTGATCCGGACCAGCACGACGGCAGCGCCATCGGTATTGCCGCCGCCCTCGGCTGGCACGACTCCGGCCGCCATCAGCACCAACGCCACCAGCTGCTGTTCGCCCAGGCAGGCTGCATGACCATAGAGCTGGACGATCAGGTCTGCCTGCTGCCGCCAACGCGAGCGGCCTGGTTGCCAGCGGGTCTGCCCCACCGGGTGTTGATGCGCGGAGTTGTGGCCTATCGCTCCCTCTACTTCCAGCCGGAGCCCGCGTTGCCAAACGAGATGGCGGTGCTGGCGGTCAACCCGCTGCTGCGGGAGATCATCGAGCGGATGGCACTCTGGCCCTGGGACAAGCCGGAAGCAGAGCAAACCTGCACACTGGCATTATTGAAAGAAGAGCTGGCGCAAGCGCCGCGGGAATCCTGGCAGTTGCCGCTGCCGTCAGACGGGCGTCTGACCGGCTGGCTGCAGGAGATAAAGCGGGGTGACACCCTGCCCGATCGGCTCAACCGGCTGGCCGAACGGGTGGGTGCCAGTGACAAGACCATAGGCCGCATCTTCATGCGGGAGACCGGCATGAGCTACCAGGCCTGGCGCCAGCAGTGGCGACTGCTGCGGGCCATGGAACTGCTGGCCGAAGCCGAGCCCATCAGCCGGGTGGCCGCTGCGCTGGAGTTCGCCAGCGACAGCGCCTTCATCGCCTTCTTCAGGCAGCACACGGGGCAGACCCCCTTGCGCTACCTCAACTCTCGGGGTGAGTCGCATCGGCCGAGCTCGCCTCCACCACCAGGGTCTCCAGGGCCAGCGGCTTGAGGTTTTGAATGGCCTCTGCCACCACGTCATGGGAGGCCTGCTGCTGCAAGGCCAGCATCTCCTGTTGCAGGGCGGCGCTGTCCAGCTCGGGTCTGGGGTTCTCGGCGGCCATGGCATTCAGGCTCAGGCTGCTGGCAATCAGGGTAGCGATCAGGATCTTCATCTGGTGTGCTCCGGTGTGGTTGAGATGACCAGATAGCTATTCCAATAGTTGTGCCAGATTTATAACAGTATGATTTTATTGATATAAATGATTTTTTGATGCTGTCACTCCCCTTCCTGAATCGAATGTTGGTTATTTTAAAACCTATAAATGGTTTTTTTTACCACCTCCATCATGGCAACCCTGTTCCACGTGAAACGCCCCGTTTTTTTGATCGACACCCGCTTTTGAAGTGAGCTATGGTGCTAGCTCCCCCCTTAACTGACTCTGGATTTGCCACCGAATGGAATTCTCCTTGTTCGGCGAGAAGTTCACTCGCCACGCCGGTATTACCCAACTCATGGACGACCTCAATCAAGGGCTGCTGAATCCCGACGCCATCATGCTGGGAGGCGGCAATCCGGCCCCCATCCCCGCCATGCTGGAACGCTTTCAGGCCGAGGCCAATACCCTGCTAGACAACGGCGAACTGATCAAGGCCATGGCCAACTACGA
Source organism: Aeromonas sp. FDAARGOS 1418 (assembly GCF_019048585.1). Taxonomy (NCBI): domain Bacteria; kingdom Pseudomonadati; phylum Pseudomonadota; class Gammaproteobacteria; order Aeromonadales; family Aeromonadaceae; genus Aeromonas; species Aeromonas sp. FDAARGOS 1418. The sequence goes on from NZ_CP077387.1 coordinate 767,589, forward strand.
TGGCCCCCAGGGCAAGGACAGGTTTACCAAGGCGCTGGCCGCCCTGCTCAGCAAGGAGCTGGGCTGGGAGATCTCCGCCCGCAACATCGCCCTGACCAATGGCAGCCAGAACGCCTTCTTCTATCTGTTCAACCTGCTGGCCGGCGAGTTCGCCGACGGTCGCAAGAAGAAGGTGCTGTTCCCCCTGGCCCCCGAATACATCGGCTATGCCGACTCGGCCCTCTCGGACGATCATTTCGTCGCCTACAAACCCACCATCGAGAAGCTGCCCGACGGCCAGTTCAAATACCACGTGGATTTCGAAAGCCTGCAGGTGGGCGACGACATCGGGGTGATCTGTGTCTCCCGGCCGACCAACCCCACCGGCAACGTGCTCACCGACGAGGAGATCGAGCACCTCGATCAGATCGCCCGTGACAAGGGGATCCCGCTGCTCATCGACAATGCCTACGGCGTGCCCTTCCCCGGCATCATCTTCAGCGACGCCAAGCCGTTCTGGAACGCCAACACCATCCTCTGCATGAGCCTCTCCAAGCTCGGCCTGCCGGGCACCCGTTGCGGCATCGTCATCGCCGACGAGAAGATCATCCGGGCCATCACCAACCTGAGCGGCATCATCAATCTGGCGCCGGGCAGCCTGGGTCCGGCCATCACCATTCCGATGATCGAGAGCGGTGACATCATCACCCTGAGCGAACAGGTGGTGAAACCCTTCTACCAGCAGAAAGCCACCTTCGCGGTCCAGCTGCTGCGCGAGGCCATTCCGGATCCGCGCTTCCACATCCACAAGCCGGAGGGTGCCCTCTTCCTCTGGCTCTGGTTCGAAGACCTGCCGATCCACTGCCAGGAGCTGTATGAGCGACTGAAGGCGAAGAACCTGCTGATCGTGCCCGGCCACTATTTCTTCCCCGGCATCGACGACCCCGAGTGGCGCCACAGCCAGGAGTGCATCCGCCTCAACTATGCCCAGAGCGAAGATCTGGTGCGTCGTGGCATCGCCATCCTGGCCGACGAGATCAACGCCCTATACGCCGGTTGATTCCCCCTTCGGCATGAAAAAAAGAGGCCTGCAGATGCAGGCCTCTTTTCTATCAGGTGGTCAGCGATGTTGTTTAACCGGGCAGTGCCAGCTGATCGGGTTTGCCGATGGGGATGGCGCGGGGCTTGAGCGCTTCCGGCAGCTCCCGGGCCAGCTCTATGGTCAGCAGACCGTGCTCCAGCCTGGCCCCCTGCACTTCCACGTGCTGGCTCAGCTTGAAGGCGAGCTCGAAGTCCCGCTCGGCGATCCCCTGATGGAGGAATTGGCGCTCGCCCATGGTGGCGACCTTGCGCCCCTTCACCTTGAGGGTGCCGTTTTCGGTCTCCAGCTCCAGCTCATTGCGATCGAAACCGGCCACGGCAACCGTGATGAGGTAGCTGTCGTGATCCCGCTTTTCGATGTTGTACGGGGGGTAGGCCGAGGTCTTCTGATCGAACAGGCCTTCCAGCTCGCGGGCCATCCGCTCGAAGCCGACGGCATTGGAATAGAGATGAGAAAAATCGAGGTTACGCATGATCCTATCCTTCTATAAAGCAACAGGGTTTACTCTCCACGGGCCCGCCATCGGCACCCGGGAAACATCAGCAATGCAACGAGGTCAGGCTGTCAGCCGTTGATCTCGATCTTGCGGGGCTTCATCGCCTCGGGCACTTCGCGCACCAGGTCGATGTGCAGCAGACCGTTCTTGAGGTCGGCCCCCTTCACCCGCACGTAGTCGGCCAGCTGGAAGCGACGCTCGAAGCCGCGTTCAGCAATGCCTTGGTAGAGGTAGTTGCGCTCGGTGTCGGCCTGCTTGCTGCCCTTCACCGTCAGCAGATTTTCCTGGAAGCTCAGCTCCAGCTCTTCCTGGGTAAAGCCCGCCACCGCCATGCTGATGCGGTAGTCGCTGTCACCCAGCTGCTCGATGTTGTAGGGGGGATAGCCGGCATTGCCATTGCTGGCCGCAGATTCGATGAGAGTAGCCAGACGATCGAAGCCGATGGCAGAACGATAGAGCGGAGAAAAGTCGATAGAACGCATAGTATTACCCTCTTGTGAGCGATAACGGATTGTTTGCCCTCCTGATGGACGGGCGCCTGGTCGAAACCTCTGTCGAGCGTTCCGGCCTTGTTATCTATATAGGGGCCAGCATTTGGCTTTCAAGGGGTAAAAACAAAAGAAATGCAGGCCATCAAGAATGGCCCGATTAGATCGATAATAGGCCTGCGGGCCACTCATGATCCATCCCTCATCCCTCCATACTGGCCGTGTCCCCAACGAGAAACCGGAGCACGCCATGAAGATTACCCAGGTTCGCAACGCCACCCTGCTCATCCACTACGCAGGAACCCGCTTCCTCATCGACCCCATGCTGGCCCCCAAGGGGAGCTACCCCGGCTTCGAAGGCATGGCCAACAGCCATCTTCGCAACCCCCTGGTCGAGCTGCCGCTGCCCATGGCGACCCTGCTGGAGGTGGATGCGGTGATCGTCACCCATGACCATCTGGATCACTGGGACGATGTCGCGAAAGCGAAGATCCCCAGGCACCTTCCCCTGTTCGTGCAGCATCAGAAAGATGCCGACACCATGAGGGGATGCGGCTTCGAGGATGTGCGCCTGCTGGGCGAGTTCGCCGGCATCCGCCTGCAACAGACGGAAGGCCGGCACGGCAGCGACACCATCATGGCCCTGCTGGGGGATCGCCTTGGCGAGGTCAGCGGAGTGGTCTTCTCCCATCCCGCCGAAAAGACCCTCTATCTGGCCGGCGACACCGTCTGGAATGCCCAGGTTGAACAAGCGCTGCACCGGCACCAACCCGAGGTCGTCGTCCTCAACTGCGGCGATGCCCAGGTGACGGGTCTGGGCGCCATCATCATGGGCAAGGAGGATGTGGCCGCCGTCTATCAGGCCGCCCCGCAGGCCACCCTGATCTCCAGCCACATGGAGGCGGTCAATCATGCCCTGCTGTCCCGGCGGGAGCTGCGTGACTACCTGGACAGCCAGGGGATGGCCGCCCGGGTAAGGGTGCCCGAGGATGGCGACACCATGGTGCTCTGAGCGAGAGGCCGGGCACCACATGGCTCTTCGGCTTTCTGTTGCTGCCCCGTATGATGGGGATCCGAGTGCAAAGGAGTCTGCCACCATGCCCCGTCCTCTCATCGTCGCCGTCATCACCTTCGATCGCTTCAGCCCCTTTCACTGCTCGGTGCCCTGCCTCATCTTTGGCGACAAGATGATGCCGGGCCAGTCGTTGTTCGAGCTGAGACTCTGCGCCGGGGATGACACGCGGCAACCCGCCTCCTCCCAGGGCTTTCGCATGGAGGCCGACTATGGCCTGGAGGGTCTGCTGGAGGCGGATATCATCATCATCCCCTTCTGGCGCGATCCGGCCGAGCGCCCCGCCCAACCCTTGCTCGATGCCCTGGTTGCCGCCCGGATCAGGGGAGCCCAGATCGTGGGGCTCTGTCTCGGCACCTATGTGCTGGCCTATGCTGGCCTGCTGGACGGGCGCGGTGCCGCCACCCACTGGGAATTTGAACAGGAGTTTGTCCAGTGCTTCCCCCGGGTGCGGCTCGATACCAATGCCCTCTACGTCGACGACGACGGGCTCATCACCTCGGCTGGCACCGCCGCCAGCCTGGACTGCTGCCTCTATCTGGTTCGCCAGCATCACGGCAGCCAGATTGCCAACAAGCTGGCCAGGCGGCTGGTGGTGCCTCCCCACCGGGAGGGTGGCCAGGCCCAGTTCATCGATCAGCCGGTACCCGCCTCCACCCGGGATGCCAGGATCAACCAGCTGTTCGATCACCTGCGCCTGCACCTGGCCGCGCCCCACACCCTGGACAGCCTGGCGGAACATTGCATGATGAGCCGACGCACCTTTAGCCGCCGCTTCCAGCTCGCCACCGGTCTCTCCCTCGGGGAGTGGCTGATGGCGGAGCGTCTGCGCCGCAGCCAGACGCTGCTGGAGTCCAGCTCCCACACCGTGGAACGCATCGCCGAACTGGTGGGGCTCGGATCTGCCACCATATTGCGCAAGCACTTTCGCGCCCGCTTCGGAGTGTCGCCGCGGGAGTGGCGCCGCACCTTTCGCGGTGACAGAGTCTAGGTCCCACATGTTTCACGTGGAACGCGCCCTTTTCCTTGCCCCAGAAAACAAAAAGCCGCTCACGAGGAGCGGCTTTTGATGGTTGTCGGACCGTCTGTTAGACGTCGAGGTTGGCAACCCGCAGGGCGTTGGTCTCGATAAAGTCGCGACGGGGCTCAACGGCATCACCCATCAGGGTGGAGAAGAGCTGGTCGGCGCCGACCGCATCGTCGATGGTGACACGCAGCATGCGACGGGCTTCCGGATCCATGGTGGTTTCCCACAGCTGCTCCGGGTTCATCTCCCCCAGCCCTTTATAGCGCTGGATGTAGATGCCACGCTTGCCTTCGCCCATCAGCCACTCGACCGCTTCCACGAAGCTGGCGACCGGCTTCACCTTCTCACCACGCTTGATGTAACCGCCTTCCTCGATCAGGTTGGCGATCTCCTTGCCCAGGGAGACCAGCTGACGGTACTCGGAGGATTGCAGGAAGTCATAGCTCAGCGGATATTCACGGTCGACCCCGTGCTGGCGTACCACGGCGTGGGGCACGAACAGGCTGCGCTCCTCGTCGCGGCGTACCTGCATCTGGTACTGGATACCGTGGTTGCTCTCGTTGAGCACGGCTTCCATGCTCTGGCACCAGGTCTGCAGATCGCTCTCGCTGGCCAGCAGGGTTTCGTTCAACTCAGGCTGATAGATCAGCTGGGTCAGCACGGCTTCCGGGGCGCGGCGGGACATGCGGGTGATGAGGTGAGTCACGGAGCGATGCTGGTTGACCAGACGCTCCAGCGCCTCGCCACCGATGGCCGGGGCAGATTCGTTGACGTGCAGGGTCGCACCGTCCAGCGCCATGGCGGTCTGGTACTGCAACAATGCGTCTTCGTCTTTCAGGTACTGCTCCTGCTTGCCCTTCTTCACCTTGTAGAGCGGCGGCTGGGCGATGAAGACATAGCCACGCTCGATGATTTCCGGCATCTGACGATAGAAGAAGGTCAGCAGCAGGGTACGGATGTGCGCACCATCGACGTCCGCATCCGTCATGATGATGATGTTGTGATAGCGCAGCTTGTCCGGGTTGTACTCGTCGCGACCGATGCCACAGCCCAGGGCGGTGATCAGGGTACCCACCTCCTGGGAGGAGATCATCTTGTCGAAACGGGCCTTCTCCACGTTCAGGATCTTGCCCTTGAGGGGCAGGATGGCCTGGTTCTTCCGGTTGCGACCCTGCTTGGCGGAGCCGCCAGCAGAGTCCCCTTCCACGATGTAGAGTTCGGAGAGCGCCGGGTCTTTCTCCTGACAGTCCGCCAGCTTGCCGGGCAGACCGGCGATATCCAGCGCGCCCTTGCGGCGGGTCAGTTCGCGGGCCTTACGGGCCGCTTCACGGGCACGGGCCGCATCGATGATCTTGTTGACCACGATCTTGGCGTCGCCCGGGTTTTCCAGCAGGAAGTCCGCCAGCTTCTCACCCATCGCCTGTTCCACGGCGGTCTTCACCTCGGACGAGACCAGCTTGTCCTTGGTCTGGGAGGAGAACTTGGGATCCGGCACCTTGACGGAGATGACGGCAATCAGGCCTTCACGGACGTCGTCGCCGCTGGCGGCAGACTTGGCCTTCTTGCTGTAATCCTCCTTGTCCATGTAGGAGTTCAGAGTACGGGTCAGCGCGGTACGGAAGCCCACCAGGTGGGTACCACCATCCCGCTGCGGGATGTTGTTGGTGAAGCAGTAGACCCCTTCCTGATAGGCGTCGTTCCACTGCATGGCCACTTCGACGCCGATGCCGTCCTGCTCAGTGGTGAAGTGGAACACCTTGGGATGGATCGGAGTCTTGTTCTGGTTCAGGTACTCGACGAAGGCCTTGATGCCCCCTTCGTAGCAGAAGTGCGCCTCGCGGCCGTCGCGCTCGTCCATCAGGCGGATGGAGACGCCGGAGTTGAGGAAGGAGAGCTCGCGCAGACGCTTGGCCAGGATCTCGTAGTGGAACAGGGTGTCGCTGAAGATGGTCGGGCTCGGCCAGAAGCGTACTTCGGTCCCGGTGCCGGTGCTGTCGCCGATCTGCTTGAGGGGTGCCTGCGGCTCGCCCAGGTGATAGGTCTGCTCGTAGACGTGACCGTTGCGGCGGATGGTCAGCAGCAGCTTGTCGGAGAGCGCGTTCACCACGGAGACGCCCACACCGTGCAGGCCGCCAGACACCTTGTAGGAGTTGTCGTCGAACTTGCCGCCCGCGTGCAGCACCGTCATGATGACTTCGGCGGCGGAGCGGCCCTCTTCCGGGTGGATGTCCACCGGAATGCCACGACCGTTGTCGCGCACGGAGACGGAGCCGTCGGAGTGGATCTTGACCTGGATATCGGAGCAGTAGCCAGCGAGCGCCTCGTCAATGGAGTTGTCGACGACCTCGAACACCATGTGGTGCAGACCCGATCCATCGTCCGTATCGCCGATATACATCCCCGGGCGCTTGCGGACCGCATCCAGGCCCTTCAGCACCTTGATATTCGAGGAGTCGTAAGTATTTTCACTCATAGCTTACTCTCTGCCTTCTCTAACGTTTCGGAGATCTTGCCTTGTTCCACGTGGAACAGCTTGCAGTCACTCGCATCCATCATGTCTGCGAGCTGGCCGGTATCGATGGCGGTAATGAACACCTGAGACGCACACTGCTTCAGCCTTGCGGCCAGCAGACGACGCTTGTCGACATCCAGTTCAGAGGCAAAATCATCAATTAAAAAAATACAGCCGCGGCTGCTATGTTGATTCAAATAGAGCCCTTGGGCCAGCCGCATGGCACAGACCAGCAACTTCAACTGACCCCTGGACAAAATATCTTGAGCGGGAACGCCGTTCGCCTTGAGCCGCACATCCGCCTTCTGCGGACCGACCCCAGTGTACCCCATGGCACGATCCCGTTCGAACCCCGCCTCCAGCAACTCATTGAGAGGCGTGTCTTTTTCCCAGCCTCGATAGAATCCAAGGCTGATGTCGAATTCCGGCAGGAAATCTGCCGTCATCTCCTTGATCAGGGGGGTAATGGCCTGACAATAACTGGCGCGAAAGCCCGCCAGTTCACCGCCCAGACGCACCAGCTCCTGATCCCAGAACGCCAGCTGGCGATACTGGGTGCTCTGGCGCAGCAGGGCATTGCGCTGCTTCAGCAGACGCCGTACCCGCCCCCACAGAGAGAAGAAGGTCGGCTCCTGATGGAAGACGCCCCAATCCAGCCAGGCCCGGCGTGCCTGGGGCCCGCCGGTCAGCAGGCTGAAACCATCGGGGTGGATCAGCTGCACCGGCAACAGCTCGGCCAGATCGGCCAGACGCTGAGCCTGGGCACCGGCAATCTTGAGCTGGGTCTCGCCCCCCTTGTCCTTGGCAAGCCCGATGGGCACCTGACGCCCCTCCAGCTCGCACTGGGCAAACAGGGTGAAGGCCCGCTCGCCCTGGCGGATGACCCGCCCGGTCAGGTGCGTGCGAAAAGATCGGCCGAGACCAAGGTAATGAATGGCTTCCAGCACGCTGGTCTTGCCGCTGCCGTTGCTGCCGACCAGGATGTTGAGGCCGGGCGACAGCGCGAGACTGGCGTGCTGGATGTTGCGAAAGTCGCTGAGCTGGAGTTTGACCAGAGACACGACTAGATCCGCATCGGCATCACCACATACTGGGCATCTTGGCTGTCAAAATCCTCAATAATGGCGCTGCTGATGGAATCGCTCAGGCTGATCCGGATCTGGTCACATTTTAACGTATTCAACACGTCCAGCACATAGGAGACGTTGAAGCCGATCTCCATCTCGCCGGCCTCGTATTGTACGTCAAGCAGCTCTTCCGCTTCTTCCTGTTCCGGGTTGTTGGCGGTGATGCGCAGCAGGTTTTCCTGCAGATTGAGACGCACCCCACGGAATTTTTCGTTGGAGAGGATGGCGGCGCGGGCAAAGGCCTGGCGCATGTCCTCACGACCGGCGATCAGCGCCTTGTCGCTCCCTCTGGGGATCACGCGACGCCAGTCCGGGAAGCGGCCATCCACCAGCTTGGAGGTGAAGATGAAACCGTCGAGGGCGGCACGCAGGTTGCTGCGACCGACTTGCAGGCGCACCGGCTTGTCTTCCGCCTCCAGCAGGCGTACCAGCTCCAGCACCCCCTTGCGCGGCAGGATGACCTGATGATCGGGCAGCGATTCCCCCACCACCTCGCGGCGGCAGGTGGCCAGACGGTGACCGTCGGTCGCGACCGTGCGCAGGCCGTGGCCCTCGCTCTCGAACAGCATGCCGTTCAGGTAGTAACGCACGTCCTGGCTGGCCATGGAGAACTGGGTGGCGTCGATGAGCTTCTTCAGCTCCAGCTGGCTGATGTCGAACTCGAGCACGGACTCCCAGTCCTCGATGTTCGGGTATTCGGTCGCCGGCAGGGTCGACAGGTTGAAGCGGGAACGGCCGGACCGGATGATCAGCCGCTCGCCCTCGGTATTGAGACGAATGTCCGCCCCTTCCGGCAGGCCGCGGCAGATGTCCAGCAGCTTGCGCGCCGGTACTGTGGTGCGGCCATCCTGGCTGTCGCTGTTGAGATAAACCTGTCCGATCATCTCCACTTCGAGATCGGTCCCGGTCAGCGACAACAGACCATTGCTGACATCGAGCAGGACGTTGCCGAGGATCGGCAGGGTCGGCCGGCCACCCAGGGCACCGGACACCAGTTGCAGAGGACGTAACAGGGCCTCACGGCTAATTTCGAGCTGCATCTGTGCTCTCCGTTGTTATTGGGAGGAAAGGGTTCGGATCAGGTTGGAATATCCGGGCTGCATCTGTGCGCTCCGTTCCGTTATCAGGACGAAAGTGTACGGATCAGGTTGGAATAGTCTTCCTTGATGTCGTGACTCTCCTCCTTCAGCTGCTCGATCTTGCGGCAGGCATGAAGAACAGTGGTGTGGTCACGGCCACCGAAGGCGTCCCCGATTTCCGGCAAACTGTGGTTGGTCAGCTCCTTCGCCAGGGCCATCGCCAACTGGCGCGGACGGGCAACGGAGCGGGAGCGGCGCTTGGACAGCAGATCCGCCAGCTTGATCTTGTAGTACTCCGCCACCGTCTTCTGGATGTTGTCGATGGTGACCAGCTTCTCCTGCAGGGCCAGCAAGTCTCGCAGCGCCTCGCGCACGAAGTCGATGTTGATGGCACGGCCGGTGAAGTTGGCGTTGGCGATGACCCGGTTGAGGGCCCCTTCCAGCTCACGGACGTTGGATCTCAGTCGCTTGGCGATGAAGAAGGCCACTTCGTCCGGCAGGTGGATCTGGTTCTCGTCCGCCTTGCGCATCAGGATCGCGACGCGCGTCTCCAGCTCCGGCGGCTCGATCGCCACGGTAAGGCCCCAGCCGAAGCGGGACTTGAGGCGATCCTCGACACCGTTGATCTCCTTCGGATAGCGATCCGAGGTCAGGATGATCTGCTGGTTGCCTTCGAGCAGCGCGTTGAAGGTGTGGAAGAACTCCTCTTGGGAGCGCTCCTTGTTCGCGAAGAACTGGATGTCATCGATGAGCAGGGCATCGACGCTACGGTAATAACGCTTGAACTCTTCAATGGCGTTATTCTGCAGCGCCTTCACCATGTCCTGCACGAACCGTTCGGAGTGCATGTAGATGACTTTGGCGTCTTTCTTGCGATCCTTGATGGCGTTGCCGACGGCGTGCAGCAGGTGGGTCTTGCCCAGGCCGGTGCCACCATAAAGGAACAGCGGGTTGTAGGCCCCGCCCGGATTGTCGGCAACCTGACGGGCGGCCGCACGAGCCAGCTGGTTGGACTTACCCTCGACGAAATTCTCGAAGGTATAGTTCACATTGGTGTTGCTCTTGTGGTTCGGCTCGGGCTTGGTTTCGGCCTTGCTTTCCCAGCTCTTGGGAGAGTTATTCACAGGATCGACACCGCGCGCCGGAGCCCTGGCGGCCGCGACGGGATGGGGACGATTGCCGATGTCGAAACGCAGGGTAGGCGCATCCGCTCCGCACAGCTCGTTGATGATGCCGTTGACCCGGAGCAGGTACTTGTCGCGTACCCAGTCCAGAACGAAGCGGTTCGGTGCATACAGGGTCAGAGTATTGTCACTCAACTCCGCTTGAAGCGGCCGGATCCACATGCTGAATTCTGCCGAGGGCAACTCATCTTGCAGCCGGTTAAGGCACTGCTGCCATAGCGAAGCAGTCACTCTAGACTCCCGTCAATTGATTAAGTAAAGACCGGCTATTCTACGTTTTTAGTGGCTGGATCTCCAGTTGCCGCCGCACGGATCCAGCAAATAAGATCCTTGACTTTCAAGGATCCAACGCCCCAGGATCTGATTTCATCCCCAAAGTTACCCACAGCCGGATATCGGCAATGTGGACAGAATGGCGCGCTGCGGCCATAGTTATTTTATATAACCAAATATCATTTATTTTTTATATTTTATTCCAATAACATCAGCGCCAACCCGTGATTACAACTAAAAATACAGCACTACAGAGAGAGGAATCCCCATGAAATCCACCATCAAACTGATTTCCGGCGCCGCCATTCTGCTGGCCAGCCTGTCCGGCCAGGCCATCGCCCAGGAAACCATCAAGGTCGGCATGTCCGGCAAATATTTCCCGTTCACCTTTGTCAAGCAGGACAAGCTGCAGGGCTTCGAGGTGGACATGTGGAACCAGATCGGTGAGCGCACCGGCTACAAGGTCGAGTTCGTGACCGCCAGCTTCTCCGGCCTGTTCGGCATGCTGGAAACCGGCCGCGTCGACACCATCTCCAACCAGATCACCATCACCGACGAGCGCAAGGCCAAGTACGCCTTCTCCCAGCCCTATGTCTATGACGGTGCCCAGATCGTGATCCGCAAGGGCAACAACACCATCCACGGCATCAAAGACCTGGAAGGCAAGAAAGTCGCCGTCAACCTGGGCTCCAACTTCGAAGAGCTGCTGCGCAAGAACGACCCCAACAAGAAGATCGATATCCGTACCTATGACTCCGCCTTCGAGCAGGATGTCGCCCTGGGCCGCATCGACGCCTTCGTGATGGACCGCGTCTCCACCGCCCAGCTGATCAAGGAATCCAAGCTGCCGCTGCAACAGGCCGGTGCACCGTTCGAAACCATCGAGAACGCCCTGCCCTTCCTGAAGACCCCGGAAAAGCAGGCCGTGCTGAAGAAGGTTGACGATGCCCTCACCGCCATGCGCAAAGACGGCACCCTGACCAAAATCTCCGAAAAATGGTTCGCAGCGGACATCACCAGCAAATAAATGATGGAATTTGACCTCGAGTACACGCTAGGGCTGTTTCCCATCCTGCTCAAATACCTGGGCACCACGATGGAAATGGCCCTGTGGGGATTCGTATTGGCACTCGTACTGTCGCTGATCCTGGCGATAGTACGGGTGTTTCGCGTTCCCGCACTTCACTGGCTGGCGATGCTGTATATCTCGTTCTTCCGGGGTACACCGCTGCTCGTCCAGCTGTTCCTGCTCTATTACGGGCTGCCGCAGCTCTTCCCCATCTTCGTGGGGATGGATGCCTTTACCGCCGCCATCATCGGCCTGACCCTGCACTTCGCCGCCTACATGGCAGAGTCGATCCGGGCAGCCATTCTCGGCATCCACAAGAGCCAGATGGAAGCCGCCCTCAGCATCGGCATGAGCCGGCTGCAGGCGATGCAGCGGATCATCCTGCCCCAGGCGGCCCGCATCGCGACACCATCGCTGATGAACTACTTCATCGACATGATCAAGAGCACCTCCCTGGCGTTTACCCTGGGAGTGGCGGAGATCATGGGCAAGGCCCAGATGGAAGCGGCCTCCTCCTTCAAGTTCTTCGAGAGCTTCATGGCGGTGGCGCTGATCTACTGGGTGGTGGTCATCTTCTTCACCCGCTTGCAGCATCTGCTGGAAGTGCGGCTGAACCGTGCTTATTAAAGGAGGCCTGTCATGATCAACCTAACGGGTCTCTCCAAGGCCTATGACGGAAATCAGGTGCTCAACGGCATCGATCTTGAGGTAAAGAAGGGGGAGATTGTCGTCATCATCGGCCCCTCCGGTACCGGCAAGTCGACTCTGCTGCGCTGCCTCAACCTGCTGGAAACCCCGGATGCAGGGCGGCTCGTCATCGATGACCTTGCCGTGGATCTGGCCAAGGCCAGTGACCAGCAGGCCATCGAACTGCGCAAACGCGCCTCTTTCGTGTTCCAGAACTACGCCCTGTTCTCCAACAAGACGGCGCTGGACAACATCGCCGAGGGGCTGATCACCGTCTGGAAACAGCCGAAGGCGGAGGCTCGTGCCACTGCCCTGGGCATCCTCAAGGACATCGGCCTCGCCGAGAAACAGGATGCCTACCCGGCCTCCCTCTCCGGCGGCCAGCAACAGCGCGTCGGCATCGGCCGGGCCATGGCGGCCCACTCCAAGGTGATCCTGTTTGACGAGCCCACCTCCGCCCTCGATCCCGAGTGGGTCGACGAGGTGCTGGGCCTGATGAAGCAGCTCGCCCGCCAGCACCAGACCATGGTGGTGGTGACCCACGAGATCGAGTTTGCCCGTGATGTCGCCGATCGGGTGATCTTCATGGAAGGAGGCCGGATCGTGGAGCAGGGCCCGCCGGATCAGATATTGGTCGATCCGCAGGATCCCCGTACCAGGGAGTTCCTGCGCAAAGTACTTAAATAGCTCTCTCTTTGGCGGCCTGGCCGCCTTTTTTCTTGAGGGATCCTTGTTTAACCCCGGGTTGCCAGTATAATTCGGGGCCCTTGATCCTCCGGATCCTGCCAGATTATCCCGCTCGGTCGACGAACGGGGCGAGATGGAAAGGAACGGCGGATTGACGAGAAGCTGAACTCTGTTTAGAATTCGGCCTCTTTTGCTAGTCGTCACACGCTATAGCTGGCGCGTCGGCTAAGTGTGACAATCAAAACTGTACAGAAATACGGAATCGAATCATGAAACGTACTTTTCAACCGTCCAACCTGAAGCGCAAGCGCTCTCACGGTTTCCGCGCTCGCATGGCTACTGCCAACGGCCGCAAAGTTCTGGCCGCTCGTCGTGCCAAGGGTCGTGCCCGCCTGGTAGTCTAATGCCTACCCAGCACACCTTCTCTCGGGAGTTACGTCTGTTAACTCCCGAACACTTCAAACGCGTTTTCGCCGAGCCTGTCCGGGCCGCTTCTCCGCAAATTACGCTTCTTGCTTGCCCCAACTCCCTCGAACACCCCCGTCTTGGCCTCGCCGTGCCCAAAAAGGCGCTCAAGCGTGCCGTCTGGCGCAACCGTGTAAAACGAGTGGTTCGGGAAAGTTTTCGCCTCAATCAAGCCAATCTGCCCGCTATCGACATCGTCGTGATCGCCAAGGGTGGCGTGAAGGAGATGGACAACGAAGCGCTGTTCAAGTTACTGGAAAAGCTATGGCGCACTCTGTCACGCCGTTGCAATGGGTAGCAATCAAACTGATACGTCTGTATCAGCTAATCATTAGTCCCCTGCTCGGGCCGCGCTGCCGTTTCACCCCGACTTGTTCCCAATTTGCGATAGAAGCAATCCGACTTCACGGTTTCATAAAAGGCGTTTGGTTAGCCAGCAAACGTCTATTAAAATGCCATCCCTTATCCGAGGGTGGTTATGACCCGGTTCCGCAACCAAAGCGAAGAAACTGAAGACTATGGAATCACAACGCAATTTACTCCTGATCGGTTTGCTGTTCGTGAGCTTCTTGCTCTGGCAACAGTGGGAGTCCGACAAGGCTCCGAAGCCGGCCCCGACTACCGTGGCCCAAACCGAACATTTCGTACCTGAAGCCGGTCAGACCGGTGATATTCCTCAGGTTTCCGAGCAAGCAAATGGTAACGCCGCGCGCAAGCTGATCACCGTCTCCTCCGACGTGCTCAAATTGACCCTGGACACCCAGGGCGGTGACATCGTCTCTGCCGAACTGCTGGCCCACAAGCTGGAAGAAGGCAAGGAACAGCCGTTCACCCTGCTGACCAGCCAGCCTGCCCACCTCTATGTGGCCCAGAGCGGTCTGGTCGGTCGCGATGGTCCGGACAGCCAGGCCCAGGGTCGTCCCACCTATGAAGCCGCCCAGACCAGCTATCAGCTGGCCGATGGTCAGGATCAAGTCGTCGTTCCGATGACCTGGACCGACAGCAAGGGTGTGGTCTTCACCAAGGAGTTCGTGCTCAAGCGCGGTGATTACGCCGTGGGCGTCGACTACAAGATCGACAACAAGTCTGCCGAGCCGGTCCAGGTACAGTTCTACGGTCAGCTGAAGCAGACCATGACCACGCCGAAGGATCAGGAAGGTCATGCCATGGTGGCCAGTGCCTACCGTGGTGGTGCCTTCTCCAGCGAAGACTCCCGCTACAAGAAGTACACCTTCGACGAGATGAAGGATGCCGACCTGAACAAGACCACCCAGGGTGGTTGGGTCGCCATGCTGCAGCACTACTTCGTCTCTGCCTGGGCCCCGAATGCCAACGACACCAACAGCTTCTACAGCCGCGTGATCCCGGGCAAGGACCAGGCCATCATCGGCTACAAGGCGCCGCTGGTTGACGTCGCTGCCGGCCAGCAGGCCGAAGTGAGCGGCAAGCTGTGGATCGGTCCCAAGCTGCAGGATCAGATGGCCAAGGTGGCAAACCACCTGGATCTGACCGTCGACTACGGCTGGCTCTGGTTCATCGCCCAACCGCTGCACTGGCTGCTGACCGTGTTCCACGGTTTCGTCCAGAACTGGGGTCTGGCCATCATCATGCTGACCCTGCTGGTGCGCGGCATCATGTTCCCGCTGACCAAGGCCCAGTACACCTCCATGGCCAAGATGCGCATGCTCCAGCCCAAGCTGGCTGCGCTCAAGGAACGCTTCGGTGACGATCGCCAGAAGATGTCCCAGGGCATGATGGAGCTGTACAAGAAGGAGAAGGTCAACCCGCTGGGCGGCTGCCTGCCCATCCTGGTACAGATGCCCATCTTCATCGCCCTCTACTGGGCACTGATGGAGTCTGTCGAGCTGCGCCACGCGCCGTTCGCCCTGTGGATCACCGACCTGTCGGTGAAGGACCCCTTCTTCGTGCTGCCAATCCTCATGGGTGCCTCCATGTGGTATCTGCAGAAGATGAGCCCGACCACCATCACGGACCCGATGCAGCAGAAGGTGATGCAGTTCATGCCGATCATCTTCACCTTCATGTTCCTCTGGTTCCCGGCAGGTCTGACTCTGTACTGGCTGGTGAGCAACGTCATCTCCATCATCCAGCAGACCATCATCTATCGTCAGCTGGAGAAGAAAGGCCTGCACTCACGCAACTGATGCGCAGCCCATCTTTCCTGATGACAAAAGAGGCGGCCTTCGGGCCGCCTTTTTTATTACAATGTCCCCCACCCTCTTACTCATTCAGCCAACCAGCGAGTCAAGCAAGATGACAACAGATACCATCGTGGCCCAGGCCACCGCCCCCGGCCGTGGCGGCGTCGGCATAGTCCGCGTCTCCGGCCCTGCCGCCGAGCGGGTCGCCGAGATAGTGCTCGGCAAGCTCCCCAGGGTGCGTTATGCCGAATATCTGCCGTTCAGGGACGAGCAGGGCCAGGCGCTGGATCAGGGCATCGCCCTGCTGTTCAAGGCCCCCAACAGCTTCACCGGCGAAGACGTGCTGGAGCTGCAGGGCCATGGCGGCCCCGTCATTCTCGACATGCTGATCCGCCGCATCCTGCAGATCGACGGCATCCGCCCCGCCCGCCCGGGCGAGTTCAGCGAGCGCGCCTTCCTCAACGACAAGCTGGATCTGGCCCAGGCCGAGGCCATCGCCGATCTCATCGAAGCCTCCAGCGAGCAGGCCGCCCGCAGCGCCATGCACTCCCTCCAGGGGCAGTTCTCCGGCAAGGTTCAGCAGTTGGTGGAGAGTCTCACCCGGCTGCGCATCTATGTGGAAGCGGCCATCGACTTCCCGGATGAAGAGATCGACTTTCTCTCCGACGGCAAGGTGGCGGGTGACCTCTACGCCATCATGTCCGAGCTGGACGACGTGCGCGGCGAGGCCAAGCAGGGTGCCCTGCTGCGAGAGGGGATGAAGGTGGTGATCGCCGGTCGCCCCAACGCCGGTAAATCGAGCCTGCTCAACGCCCTCGCAGGCCGCGAGTCCGCCATCGTCACCGAGATCGCCGGTACCACCCGCGACGTGCTGCGCGAGCACATCCATCTGGATGGCATGCCGCTGCACATCATCGACACCGCGGGCCTGCGCGATACCCAGGACAAGGTGGAACAGATCGGCATCGAGCGTGCCTGGGCCGAGATCGAACAGGCCGACCGGGTGCTGTTCATGGTGGACGGCACCACCACGGATGCCGTCGATCCCCACGATATCTGGCCGGAATTCGTTGATCGGTTGCCAAAAAACATCGGCCTCACCGTGGTGCGCAACAAGGCGGACCTGACCGGCGAGGATCTGGCACCGAGCCAGGAGCAGGGCCACGCCGTCTATCGCATCTCCGCCAAGACCGAGCTGGGGCTGCCCGCCCTGCGCGAGCACCTCAAGGCCTGCATGGGCTTCCAGGGCAATACCGAGGGGGGCTTCATGGCCCGCCGCCGCCACCTGGACGCACTGGAGCGCGCCGCCGAACGGCTGCTGGTAGCCAGGGAGCAGCTTGAGGTCTATGTGGCTGGCGAACTGGTAGCCGAGGAGCTGCGCCTGGCCCAGGAGTCCCTGTCCGAGATCACGGGCGAGTTCAGCTCCGACGATCTGCTGGGCCGCATCTTCTCCAGCTTCTGCATCGGCAAGTAAGTCCGCAGAGCAGGCAATGAAAAGCCCGGGTTCATCCCGGGCTTTTTTGTGCGCTTTTCATCCACCGACCTAGAGGCGGCGCAGGCACCACATGAAGTAAGCACCCCCTAACAGGGTGGAGACCAGACCGACGGGCACCTCCTGGGGAAAGAGGATCTGCTGGCCGATCCAGTCCGCCGACACCATTAGCAAAGCGCCACAGCCTGCGGCGCCGAGCAGGTGCCAGCGCGCCCTCACCAGCCCCATCAATCTGGCCAGGTGCGGCGCCAGCAGACCGGCAAAGGAGAGCGGGCCTATCACCATGGTGGCACTGGCGGTGAGCACGGCCACCAGCAGCAGGATGGTGAGCTGGGCACGGCCGAGATGGATCCCCAGAGCCGTCGCTACCGCCGGCCCCATGGGCATGAGATCGAGCCAGCGGCTCACCAGCAGGCAGGCTGCCAGCATCAGCAGCGCCAGTACCACCAGGGCAAGGGCCACCGGCTGGGTGACGTAATAGGTGGAGCCGGACATCCAGGAGAGCAGTTGCTGCACCCGCAGGTCGCCGTTGGCCAGGGCGATGGCCTGCAACGGCTCGAACAGCGCCGTGATGGCGATGCCAGACAGCAGTATCCGCTCCGGCTGGAAGCCGTTGCGCCGGTTGATAAGCACCAGCAGCAACAGGCAGGCGAAGGCGCCCACCAGCCCCCCCAGCAGCATCATGGGCAGCGGCAAGGCGGGCAGCAACAGGGCCGCCGCAATCACCCCCATGAAGGTGCCACCGCTCACCCCCAGCAGTTCGGGGCTCGCCATAGGGTTGTTGCTGACTCGCTGCAACAGGGTGCCTGCCAGCGCCAGCAACACGCCTGCGGCACCCGCTGCCAGCGTGCGCGGCAAGCGCCACTCCAGCTGGACCTGCCACCGCAGCCAGCTCGGCCAGCCCCAGCCGCCCATTCCCTGCCCAAACAACAGGGAGGCGATCACCGCCGCAGCCAGCCCCAACACCATCAGGCCGACAAGGCGAGTTGGCGCCGGATGGCGGGCCAACTGCAGGGAGGAGTTCGCCTTAGGCGCACTCTGCTTGATACCAAGACGCGGGATCAGCCAGAGCAGCAGCGGCGCCCCCAACAGGGCCGTCATGGCGCCGGTCGGGATCAGCACAGGCCAGAACCGGCTCAGGGTCTGCAGCAGCAGATCGGTGGCCGCCAGCAACAGGGCGCCGAGGATGGGCGCCCACAGCAGCCGCTGGGCCAGTTTTCTGACCCCCAGCAGCCGCACCATGGCGGGCGCCGCCAGCCCGATAAAACCGATCAGCCCCACCACGCTCACCACGCAGGCGGTGATGAAGACCGCGAGGCCGAGGCCGGCGAATCTCAGGTGCTTGAGAGAGACCCCCAGGCTGCGAGCGCTGGCATCGTCCAGCTCCAGCACTGCCAGCGGGCGCACCAGCACCGCCGCCAGCATCGCGGCCAACAGCAACCGTGGCAGCAGATAGCCGACGCCGCTCCAGCTGTTCTGGGCCAGAGATCCGCTCCCCCACACCAGCAACCCTTTGAGCTCCTCCTGGAAGAACAGCAGCAATCCCATGCTGATGGCGGCCAGATAGAGGTTTATCACCAGCCCTGCAAAAACGATGACCACGGGATTGAGCTGACGGCGCCAAGCCAGGGCGAAGACCAGCCCCATGGCCAGGCTTCCCCCGGCCATGGCGATCCACTCCCGCCCGATCAGCAGCCAGGAGGGGGCGAGCAGGGTCACCATCATCAGCGCCAGCTGGGCGCCAGAGGCCACCCCCAGGGTGGTGGGCGAGGCCAGGGGATTGCGCAGCACCTGCTGCATCAGGGTACCGGCGAGCCCGAGGGCGGCACCGGCCAGCAGGCAGATGGCAAGGCGCGGCAGCCAGCTGAAATGGACTACCGCCTGGCGGGCATCGTCCAGCTCGGGGGAGAACAGGGCCTGCCACCAGAGCGCCCCCGGCAGTTGACGCGACAGCTCGGCGCAAGCCAGCCCCAGTGTCAGCACCAACAGGCAGAGACCCGGGCGCAGCAGGGGCGAAGAAAGAGAAGAGCTCATTGATTTGATCCCCCGGTTGCTCTGTGGACAGCCTGCTCCCGCAAGGCACCGTCCAGCAGGGTGGCGAAGCGGCGGGCCGCCAATATGCCACCAAAACTCCATGTCGCAGGCAGATGGATCACTGGATTGTTCTGTACCAGCGGGAGATGCTGCCACAATCCAGGCTCCTGAAGTTTTTCACCAACTCCTACGGGCACGGGGTCCACCACCACCAGCCTGGCATCCGGCATCCCGAGAAACTGCTCCAGGCTCGCGACCGAGAATCCCCAGGCATTGGTCTCTCCCTGCCAGGCGTTGCGAAGACCGAGGCGCTGCATCACAGCCTCGAACAGGCTGCCATGGCCAAACACCCGCACATGGCGCTCATCGATGAATTGCACCACCAGCAAGGGGGGCATATCGGCGGGCTGCGCCGCCTGCATCTGTGCCAGATCCTGCTCCAGCGCGGCGAGCTGGCGTTCGGCCTCCGCGGTCTTGCCCACCAGGGCGGCGATGGTCAGGGTCGCTTCCCGCAGTCGCTGCCACAGATCGGTGCCCGGTTCATACAGAGCGATGGAGTGCACCGGCGCGATGCGGGAGAGGGTCGGCGCCAGGGGGGCCGCCAGCGGCGAGATGAGAATAAGATCCGGTTTGAGCTCCGCCAGCAGTTCCCGGTTGGGTTGGGCACGCAGCCCGATATCGATCACCCCGGCAGGAAGCTGGGGTTCACCGACCCAGGCGCGATAGGGGGCCACATCCCCCACCGCCATCGGTGTCACTCCGAGCGCCAGCAGGGTTTCGGCTATGGTCCAGTCCACGGTGGCGATGCGGGGCGTGGCGCTGGTGACGGTGACAAGCTGCCCGGCCTCCCCTGCCAGGGGCAGCAGCAGACTGAGCAAACAGGGCGCCATCTTCAATAAACGGTTCAAGAGCGGCCCCCGGTCAGACGATGGCGATGGCGTGGTCATGGGCCGGATGGCGAATGACCTCCATGGGGATGCCATAGATGGCGTTCAGGGTCTCCCCTGTCATGATCTGTTCGGGCTCGCCGTGGGTCAGCAGACGGCCGGAGTGCAGCGCCACCAGCCGATCGCAGAAACGGGAGGCCATGTTGATGTCGTGAATGACGATGATGACCCCGAGGTTGAGCTGGCGGCTGAGCTGCTTGACGAGCGTGAGCACCTCCACCTGATGGGCCACGTCCAGGGCGGCCAGCGGCTCGTCCAGCAGGATGAAACGGCTCTCCTGAGCCAGCAGCATGGCGAGCCAGACTCGCCCCCGCTCACCGCCGGAGAGGGTATCCACCAGCCGATCGGCAAAGCGTTCGGTGTGGGTCAGGGCGATGGCACGCTCCACCTGACGGTGATCTTCCGCTCCCATCCGGCCCAGCAGTCCGCGCCAGGGGTAGCGCCCCATCTCCACCAGCTCGCGGCCGAGCAGGTTTTCGGCACTCGGCAGGTGCTGGGGCAGATAGGCCACCTGACGGGCAAACTCCCGGTTGCCCCAGGCAGACAACGGCTGGTCATCGAACAGGATCTCCCCGCCGCTGTGGGGTTGCTGGCGCGCCAGCAGCTTGATCAGGGTCGATTTTCCCGACCCGTTGTGGCCGATGAGGCCATAGACCCGACCTTGCTCGAAGCGAAGGCTGGTGGGGTGCAGCAGCGTGCGGTCATTGACCGCGAAGCTGGCGGATTTCATCTCGAACATAAGCAATTCCTGTGCTGGCTTGCTGCCAGTCTCATCGGTGCCAGCATCAGGTCGGCACCTTGCCATCCAGATGGGCGACCGCATCCCGGCTCACCTGCTCGCGCTGCTCGCCGGTCAGTTCGGTGAGGCGGCCCTGGCGCATCTCCAGCAGGCGATCGGCCAGAGAGAAGTAGTGATCGTCGTGGCTGATGGCGATCACCGTCTTGCCCATCTCCTTGAGACGCGGCAACAGCACCTGATAGAAGATGCGGCGGAACTGGGGATCCTGATCCGCGGCCCACTCGTCGAACAGCATGATCTCGCGCTGCTCTGCCAGGGCCAGCAGCAGGGCGACCCGCTTGCGCTGGCCCTGGGAGAGGTCGATATCGGCGATGAAGCCATCCTCGATGGCAAGCTTGCTGCCCATCTGCAACCGCTCAAGCCACTCGGCGACCAGCGCCTCTTTCGGCTCGGGCCCCAGCAAATGCTGGAACAGGTGGTAGTCGGTGAAGATGGCGGAGAAGAGCCCCAGATAGCCGTTGCGATCGGTGACCGGCTCCCCATCCAGCAGGATCCGGCCAGAGACCGGTTGATAGAGCCCGGTCAGCAGCATGGCCACGGTCGACTTGCCGGAGCCATTGCCACCGATGAGGAATATCTGCTCCCCCCGCTCGATCACCAGATTGATGGGGCCCACGGAGAAACCGCCCTCCCCCTGGTAGTGAAAGCTCACCTGATCCAGCTCGATGCGCTGCCAGGGGCGAGGCGCAGGCGGCAACGGGAACGCTTCGTCCGGCTCTGCCAGATTGAGGGCAGCTATCTTGTCGAACGCCACCTGGGCGGCGATCAGGGTCGGCAGGGCTCCGATGCCTTGCAGCAAGGGAGTGCGCAGGAACAACAGGGTCAGGGCGAAGGTGGCGGCCACATTGGTGTTGGCCCAGCCCAACCCGTTGGCCAGGAAGAAGACCAGGCCGATGGCACCCAGCATCATGATGTTCGACCAGTTCACCGCGCTCAGGTGGTAGGTATCGGCGCGGATGATCTGCTCCCGGTAGTCCCGGGCATTCTGCTCATAGAGCTGGTGGTAGACGAAGTGGGCACGCTCGCGGTTGAGCGCCAGCTCCTTGCACCCGGCGATGATGGACTGGTAGTTCTGGTAGAGCCTGTCTTCGGCCTGGCGCATGTGCGCCAGGTGGCGATAGACCCGGTTCACCAGCAGCCAGCCCACCACCATGGTCACGGTGACCCAGAGGGCGGTAACACCGAGCAAGGCGGGAGAGAGCAGGCCAAGGTAGATGATGGAGCCCAGGGTGAGCACCAGACCCTGTACCAGTTCCGGCAGGCGCACGAAGGCGATGGTGATCTGACCGATGTCGCTGGAAAGGGAGGCCAGGAGCGGCCCCTGCCCTATTTGACGCAGACGGGCGACGTCGGTATCCAGCAGTTGCTTGAGCAGGCGGCCACGCAACCGGTAGA
The DNA here is from genome assembly GCF_019048585.1 of Aeromonas sp. FDAARGOS 1418. NCBI lineage: Bacteria > Pseudomonadati > Pseudomonadota > Gammaproteobacteria > Aeromonadales > Aeromonadaceae > Aeromonas > Aeromonas sp. FDAARGOS 1418. The sequence continues at coordinate 789,665 of NZ_CP077387.1, forward strand.
CGAAATGGTGACCCAGGGTGGTCAGGGCCAGTTGGGATCCGAGCGTGATCACCAGCAGCAGCAAGACCAGGCCGACAAGCTGACCCAGGATCGGCAGCGGATCCCCGACTGATTCGATAAGTGATTGATTGATGAAGGCAATGACGCCTATCCCGCTGACAGCACTCAGCAGGCTGAGCAGGCTAATGGCGATGAAGGGCCAACGGTATTGGCGATAAACCAGTGACAAGAGTTCCATGACAGGCCTGTAGATGAATGGAAGGAGGGCGGGAGCCTTCGCCCCCGCCCGGCCTGTCGCTTACCAGCGGTAGTTGACGGTGCCGACTATGCTGCGCGGCTCGCCGTAGTAGCAGTAGTAGTCGCAGCTCGCCACATAGGTGTCGTTCAGCAGGTTGTTGACGTTGATCTGGGCACGCCAGTTCTTGGCAAAGTCATACCCGATCATCGCATCCCATACGGTGTGTGCCGGTACCTGGGCGGAACCATAGATGGGGGTGTAGTCCGCATTCACCGCGCCGATGCCGACGCTGGAACCCACATAGCGCACGCCGGAACCCAGCTCAAGACCGGATACCGGGCCCTGCTGCACCTTGTAGTTGCCCCAGAAGGAGGCCTGGTGGCGCGGGATCAGGCTCGCACGACGATCGCCGTTGCCGGTGTCGTTGGTCTTGGCATCGGTATAGGTATAGGCAGCGGTCAGGCGCAACGCCTCGGTGGCCTGCACGCTCCCTTCCAGCTCGACCCCCTGAGAGGTCACTTCACCGGCCTGGGTCTGCTGGCCGGAGCCGGTAGAGACCAGGGAGTTGGTCTGCTCCAGATCGAACAGCGCCAGGTTGATGTAGCCATCGAGGAAGCTGGGTGCGTACTTGACCCCGGTCTCGTAGAGCTTGCCTTCCAGCGGCTTGTAGGAGTTGCCGGTGTTGGGGTCTATCCCCGGCAGCACTTCGAAGGATTCCGCATAGGCGAAGTAAGGGGAGAGACCGTTGTCGGCCAGGTACATCAGGCTGCCGGAGAGAGAGAGGTTGTCGTCGTACTGTTTCTCGTTCTTGCTCTTGGCTTCGCTGATGTTGTGGGTTTCCACGTAATCGAAACGACCGCCCGCGGTCAGCAGCCAGCGATCATCCCAGCGGATCTGGTGCTGGGCATAGAGGCCGCTCTGACCCTTGGTGCTCTTCTGGTGGGTCGCGGTGGATTCATCAAAACCGGGGAAACCGCTGTAATCCGGGTTCATGGTGTTGATGGCGCCCATGCCATAGTTGTCGGCTTCCTGACCTTCATTTACATGGCGCTGCAGATCCACCCCCAGCAGCAGGGTCTGCTCCGTGCTGTCGGTGTTCCAGTAACCCACCATCTGGTTGTCCATGGTGGCGCTCTTGGTATCCCCATCCCGGTAGACCAGGCCGCGGTAGGCGGTGGTGCCTTCATAGGTCGGAAAGATATAGGTCTGGCGCAGCAGCAGATCGTTGTAATTGAAGCGAACGTTCTGCTTGAACTCCCAGGTCTGGTTGAGCTGGTGGGCCAGCTCGTACCCGGCGGAGATCTGGGTATTGCGATTGCGATCGTAATCCGGCTGGCTCAGGTTGGTGGAGGGATCGATCTGGCCGCCGGAGGTATTCAGGGTGCCATAGACCGGGAAGAAGCCGTTGGTCGGCACCCCTTCATCGTGCTTGAAGCTGGAGAGCAGCGTCAGCGTGGTGCGATCCGAAATATCCAGGGTCACGCTCGGCGCCAGATAGGCGCGCTCGTTGTAGGTGCCGTCCAGCACGCCGTCCCGCTCGTTGTAGAGGGCCACCAGACGATACCGGCTGTTGTCGGTAAGGGTGTCGGAGACATCCACCCCGACCTGGCGCAGATCCCGGTTGCCCAGTTGCAGGTTCACCAGTCCCTGCGGGGTCGCGGTCGGACGCTTGCTGATGGCGTTGATGACGCCTCCGGGAGGGGCTTCGCCATACAGAATGGAGGCCGGGCCTTTGAGCACTTCCACGCTCTCAAGGCCGAAGGGCTCCGGGGTCCAGACATAGTAACCGGTGCTGAACAGGCGGTTGCCATCCAGGTAAGAAGCCGCATCGAAGCCGCGCACCTTGAACCAGTCAGCATCCGTATCCGAACCATAGGACTGGGACAGGACGCCGGAGCGATAGCGCAGGGACTCGTCTAGCTTGAGTACGGCGTGCTGGTCCAGCTCTTCGCGATTGACCACGGAAACGGCACGGGGGGTCTCTGCCATGGGGACCTCGACCTTCATGGCGGTCCCGGTCACGACCATGGTTTCGCCCGCCTTGGGCAACTCTTTATCCGCCTGTTCCGCCGCCAACACGGGCAGGGACGCCAGCAGACAGGAGAGCGGCAGCAGCTGTGCGCCTCTCTTTCGCATCACGGCATTCGGGGTATTTTTTTGCGCAATCATATAAGTGTCTCAAATATCAATAAGTTATGTTTGATTTCTTATTATGGGTGCCCAATTGGACCGGTCAGCCCGGCGCCTCAGGCGAATAAAGCAGCGCCATGCTACTACAGGTGCTGTGATCGAATCGATTCAATAATTGCTAATCATTTGCATCTGCATTGTTAATTGATGTTTTGAAGTGTCGTTTGACAACGAAAGGTGCGATGAGGTCGCAACAGGCGGAAAGAAGGCGCCACGACGGCCACGAGACCGGTTTTGGCTGCAAAAAAGTGGACAGGATCCTTATCCCCAAGCTTTATCCATATTTATCCACATGCTTTGGCGGTAAGATCCCCCCTCTTCACTTTTTCGATGACATCAGGATCCATTCCATGGCCAAACTCAACCTCGTCGTCGGCTCCATGCTGGGGGCCTCCGAATATGTCGCAGATCATGTGGTCGGCCTGCTTGAACAGGCGGGCCACCAGGCGGAGATCCACAACCCCGCCAGCCTGGCCAGGATCCTGACCGAGCCAGAAGCCATCGTGCTGGTGGTCACTTCCACCCATGGAGCGGGGGATGTACCCGACAATCTGCAGCCCTTTGCCCGGGAGCTTGCCGAACAGCAGCCGGATCTCGCCGCCTTCAAGTACGGAGTGATCGCCCTGGGGGATCGCAGTTATGACACCTTCTGCCAGGGCGGCAAGACGCTGGATCGGCTGCTGGCCGGGTGCGGTGCCAGCCGACTGGGGGATCTCCTGGAAATAGACGTGACCCAGCACGAGATCCCCGAAGATGCCGCAGAAACCTGGATCCACGACTGGATGACCTTGATCGGCTGATCAGGGCCAGGGAGATCCGGTCACGACCTCCGATCTCCCTGGTTATCCCCAGATCCCTATCCACCAGGTTATTAACAGGGGGATCCGGATAAGTTTTTCCCGAGAGCTCCCCACATGAGCTCGGATAATTGTGTATAACTTAGGTGCTAAGCTCTGCAAAACCTATAGTTATTCATGTATTAGATCTTTAAGACCATGTGTCTGTGTATAAAAACCCATGTTATCCCCCCGTTCGCCCCCTCTGGATCCAAGCTTTTCCACAAGCAGCGATCGACCTTAACCGAATGATCTTTATGATCAAAAATGCCTTATCAACAGAAGTCTCGGATCCTAATAAAAGATCCAATAAAAGATCGATCTAAAGATCCTTAAGATCTATTTAACCGATCCCTGATCCATACTGATCCTGAAGTAGACGTTCCCCTCCGGATGCTAAACAGATAGAATGATCCGCCCTTCAGACCAGGCAAACAAAGATCTTCAGGCGTGCAGATCAAGGTGATCCCCAATGCAATACCATGAACAATTTGATGTGATCGTCGTCGGTGGCGGTCATGCAGGAACCGAAGCAGCAACAGCGGCAGCCCGAATGGGTCTCAATACCCTGTTGCTCACCCACAACATAGATACGCTGGGGCATATGTCCTGCAATCCGGCGATCGGCGGGATCGGCAAGGGACACCTGGTCAAGGAAGTCGACGCCCTTGGCGGGATCATGGCGCAGGCCATCGATCTCGGCGGGATCCAGTTCCGCACGCTCAACTCTTCCAAGGGCCCTGCGGTGCGGGCTACTCGTGCCCAGGCTGATCGCCTGCTGTACAAGGCTGTGGTGCGTCAGACCCTGGAGAACTACCCGAACCTGAAGATCTTCCAGCAGGCCTGTGACGATCTGGTCATGGACGGGGATCGCGTCGCCGGGGTCGTTACCCAGAGCGGGATCCGCATCAGCGGCAAGACGGTCGTACTGACCGTTGGCACTTTCCTCAATGGTCTGATCCACATCGGCATGGAGAACTACAAAGGGGGCCGCGCCGGGGATCCTCCCTCAATTGCCCTCGCCCAGCGCCTGCGTGAAATGCCGCTGCGCATCGATCGCCTCAAAACGGGCACGCCACCACGCATCGATGCACGCACCGTCGATTTTTCTGTGATGCAGCAGCAACATGGTGACGATCCTCGCCCGGTCTTCTCCTTCATTGGCAACGCCAGCCAGCATCCGCGCCAGATGCCTTGCTACGTGACCCATACCAATGAGCAAACCCACGAGGTGATCCGCAACAACCTGGATCGCAGCCCCATGTACGCCGGGGTGATCGAGGGGATAGGTCCGCGCTACTGTCCGTCGATCGAGGACAAGATCACCCGCTTTGCCGACAAGACGGCGCACCAGATCTTTGTGGAACCGGAAGGCCTGACCACCCACGAGCTCTACCCGAACGGGATCTCCACCAGCCTGCCGTTCGACGTGCAGGTGCAGATCGTCCGCTCGATCCGTGGCTTCGAGAATGCCCATATCACTCGCCCTGGCTACGCCATCGAGTACGATTTCTTCGATCCGCGGGATCTCAAGGCCAACATGGAGAGCAAGTGCATCGAGAACCTCTTCTTCGCCGGCCAGATCAACGGCACCACCGGCTATGAAGAGGCCGCTGCCCAGGGTCTGATGGCCGGTCTGAACGCGGGCTTGCGCGCCCAGGGCAAGGAAGCCTGGCACCCACGCCGGGATCAGGCCTACATGGGCGTGATGATGGACGATCTCTCCACACTGGGGACCCGCGAACCCTATCGCATGTTCACCAGCCGTGCCGAATATCGCCTGCTGCTGCGGGAAGACAACGCGGATCTGCGCCTGACCGCCATCGGCCGCGAGCTGGGTCTGGTGGACGATCATCGCTGGAGCCTGTTCAATGCCAAGGTGGAACAGGTGGAGCAGGAACGTCAGCGCATGCGCTCGACCTGGATCCATCCACAGCATCCGTCTCTGGAGGCCGTCAACGCCCTGGTCAACACTCCCCTGACCCGGGAGCAGAGCCTGGAAGAGCTGTTGCGTCGCCCCGAGGTGACCTACGATGCCCTGATGGCCATCGAGGGTGTGGGGCCTGCATTGACCGATGCGGCTGCCGCGGATCAGGTGGAGATCCAGATCAAGTACGCCGGTTATATCGAGCGTCAGCACGACGAGGTGGAGAAACAGCTGCGCAACGAAAACACCCTGCTGCCGTTGGATATGAACTACCGCGACGTGAACGGTCTCTCCAACGAGGTGATCGCCAAGCTCAACGATGCCAAGCCAGAGACCATTGGTCAGGCGTCCCGCATCTCCGGCATCACCCCTGCCGCCATCTCCATCTTGCTGGTGCACTTGAAGAAACACGGCCTGCTGCGTAAAACCGCCTGAGGAATTCCCCGTTGGACAACATGCTGCAAAGATTGAACGGCCTGCTCATGCAGGCCGGAATTGTTATCACCGAAACCCAGAAGACCCAGTTGGTGCAGTTGGTCGAGTTGCTGCACAAGTGGAACAAGGCTTACAATCTCACCTCGGTGCGAGATCCGGACGCCATGCTGGTCAAGCATATCCTCGACAGCCTGGTGGTGAGTCCTCACCTGCACGGTGAACGCTTCATCGATGTGGGAACGGGTCCGGGTCTGCCCGGACTGCCGCTGGCCATCATCAATCCGGACAAACAGTTCGTGCTGCTCGACAGCCTGGGCAAGCGGATCAACTTCATCCGCCAGGTGATCCTGGAGCTGGGGTTGACCAATGTGACCCCCGTCAAATCCCGGGTGGAGGAGTATCAACCCGAGACCGGATTTGATGGTGTACTGAGCCGGGCTTTCGCCTCCCTGGAGGACATGCTGAGCTGGTGTCATCATCTGCCGTCACCCGAGGGCAGCTTCCTGGCGCTCAAGGGACAATACCCCGAGCAGGAGCTGGCACAGTTGCCTGACAGCATTCGTCTGGTTGCCACCCACAAGCTGGTGGTGCCGGAACTGGAAGGTGAACGCCATCTGCTGGAGTTTAAAGCCATCCAGCCCGAATAGGGCCGCCGCATTCATTTAGGGGACAGTGTGGGAAAAGTCATTGCCATAGCCAACCAGAAGGGTGGAGTGGGTAAAACCACCACCTGTGTGAATCTGGCCGCCTCCATGGCCGCTACCCGGCGCAAGGTGCTGGTGATCGATCTGGATCCGCAGGGCAATGCCACCATGGGCAGTGGCGTCGACAAGTACGATGTCGAACGCACTGCCTATGAACTGCTGATCGAAGATGCCCCCATCGGCGAGGTGATCATCCCCGAAACCTCGGGAGGCTATCACCTGATTGCCGCCAATGCCGACGTGACCGCGGCAGAAATCCGCCTGATGGAGTTTTTTGCCCGCGAGATCCGCCTGCGCAACGCCCTGGCCTCGGTCAGGGACAAGTACGACTACGTCTTCATCGACTGCCCGCCTTCTCTCAACATGCTGACGGTGAACGCCATGGCCGCCGCTGACTCCGTGCTGGTGCCCATGCAGTGCGAATACTATGCGCTGGAAGGGCTGACCGCCCTGGTGGACACCATCAGCAAGCTGGCAGCCGTGGTCAATCCGGAGCTGAAGATCGAAGGGGTGCTGCGCACCATGTTCGATCATCGCAACCGGCTGGCCAATGATGTGTCCGATCAGCTGAAACAGCATTTCGGGGACAAGGTCTATCGCACCATCATTCCCCGCAACGTAAGACTGGCGGAGGCGCCGAGCTTTGGCGCGCCAGCCATGCACTATGACAAATCATCGGTGGGGGCCAAGGCCTATCTGGCCCTGGCTGGCGAGATCCTGCGCCGCCAGGAGCAGGAGTCCCAGCCGCTCACCGCAGATCGAGAGAGCATATGACGCCGAAGAAACGTGGGCTGGGCAAGGGGCTGGACGCCCTGCTCAGCACCAGCACGGCCGCCCGCCAGAAACAGGTGATGAGCGACCAGCGCACCGAACAGGCCATGGCCCCGACCAATCAGGGGGAATTGCGCAAGCTGCCGGTGGAGTGGCTGCAGTCCGGCAAATACCAACCGCGCAAGGATATGTCCCAGGATGCGCTGGAGGAGCTGGCCAACTCCATCCGTGCACAAGGGGTGATCCAGCCCATCGTGGTTCGCTCCATCGGTGAAAACCGTTTCGAAATCATTGCTGGTGAACGCCGCTGGCGCGCCTCCCAGCTGGCCCGTCTCGAAGTGGTGCCCTGCCTGGTCAAGGATGTCGCCGACGAGGCGGCCGTCGCCATCGCACTCATCGAGAACATCCAGCGTGAAGATCTCAACGCCATCGAGGAGGCCGTCGCCCTTCAGCGCCTGCTGACGGAGTTCGAACTGACTCACCAGCAGGTTGCCGAGGCGGTAGGCAAGTCCCGCACCACGGTCACCAACCTGCTGCGTCTCAACCAGCTCAACGAGGACGTGAAGCGCTTCGTGGAACACGGCGACCTCGACATGGGGCATGCCCGTGCCCTGCTGGCCCTGAGCGGCCAGGCCCAGTCAGAGCTGGCCAAACTGGTGGCCCAGAAGGGGCTGACAGTGCGAGATACCGAGAAGCTGGTGCAAAAAGCACTGGAACCGGCAAAAACCAGGGTTGAACCCGTCCGCGATCCGCAGTTTGGTTATCTCGAGCGCCAGATTTCTGAAAAAATTGGCAATCAGGTGCAACTTCAGCCGGGTAAGAAAGATAGCGGCAAGTTAGTAATAAGTTACGATAACTTGGCAGATTTGGACCGGGTATTGGGCTATTTTGGCCTGTCAGAATCGTGATTTTTACGCTTTTTGTAGTAATAAAACATCCATTACTTTCGATATGAACATAACCTTAATTTCGCGCGGAAAGCCGCAAAAATTAAGGATTTTTGCCATGTTGCAATAGCCGTCTTCACGGGTATAATTTGACCGGCTTTTCGAGCTGTGAACCTGGGGTCTTCGGATCCCGATTTTTTACAGTTCTGTAATGTTCAGGGGTAGGTTGGTGAAGCAGAAAATAGCCTTGGAAGGTTTGACGCTGGCCTTGGCTATGCTCGTTTGTCAGCTGGTCCTGATCCTGGCGATCGCCACCGTCTGGTTTTATCAGGCGGGAGAGTTCGCCGGACAATCCTCTCTCTACGGAGGGGGGATGTACTGGGTTCCTCAAGCCCTGTTCACGCTCTGGGTTCTGCGCCGCAAGGTGACGAAAGAGAGCGTAGGCCTGGTTTTGCGGGACTTTTATGGTGGGGCAGGGATTAAGCTCATTACTACAACAGGACTTTTCGCCCTGCTGTTTGGCGCCGGGATTGAGGTCGACACCGCCTCGTTCTTCGCCACTTATATCCTCGCCCTCGTTGTACAGTGGATAGTTTCATTCACGCTTAACAACCACTATTAGGAAAACTCATGTCTGCAACCGGAGAAGTCCTGACTCCTCAGGGATATATCTCCCACCACCTGACCCACCTGCAGGTAGGGTCCGGGTTCTGGACGGTGAATATCGATTCCATGATATTTTCCGTCGTGCTAGGCGCCCTGTTTATCTGGTTGTTCCGCAAGGTTGCCGTCAAGGCCACCAGCGGTGTGCCCGGTAAGCTGCAGTGCTTTGTGGAGATGCTGGTCGAGTTTGTGAATGGTAACGTCAAGGACATCTTTCATGGTCGTAACAAGGTCATCGCACCTTTGGCCCTGACGGTGTTCGTGTGGATCTTCCTGATGAACTTCATGGACCTGATCCCCGTTGACTTTATCCCTCACGCTGCACAGTTGATGGGTGTTCCCTATCTGCGTGTGGTTCCCTCTGCTGACGTTAACATCACCATGTCCATGGCTTTGGGCGTGTTCTTCTTGATCCTGTACTACAGCATCAAGGTCAAGGGTATCAGCGGGTTCGTGAAGGAGCTGACGCTTCAGCCTTTCAATCACCCTGCTGCCATCCCGGTTAACTTCATCCTTGAAACCGTCACGTTGATTTCCAAGCCTGTTTCATTGGGTCTGCGACTGTTCGGCAACATGTATGCTGGCGAACTGATCTTCATCCTGATTGCGGGTTTGTTACCCTGGTGGTCACAGTGGATCCTGTCCGTGCCTTGGGCAATCTTCCACATCCTGATCATCACTTTGCAGGCGTTTATCTTCATGGTTCTGACCATCGTCTATCTGTCGATGGCGCAGGAAGACCATGGTTGATGCAACTCAAATAATCCTTTTTATACAATCAATTACATCTAAATAAATGGAGATCCTCATGGAAAACTTGAACATGGACCTGCTGTACATCGCTGCTGCAATGATGATGGGTCTGGCGGCTATCGGCGCCTCCATCGGTATCGGTATCCTGGGTGGCAAGTTCCTGGAAGGTGCAGCTCGTCAACCTGACCTGATCCCTGTTCTGCGTACCCAGTTCTTCATCGTGATGGGTCTGGTGGATGCGATCCCGATGATCGCCGTTGGTCTGGGTCTGTATGTGATGTTTGCGGTTGCCTAAGTCATTACGACTCACGCAGAACCCATTAACTAACTAAAGAGGACATCGGCTGTGAATATCAACGCCACCCTCCTCGGCCAAGCAGTTGCTTTTTTCATCTTCGTAGTGTTTTGCATGAAGTACGTATGGCCGCCGCTGATGGCTGCCATCGAAGCCCGTCAGAAAGAAATCGCTGACGGCCTCTCTTCTGCAGAGCGTGCCAAGAAAGATCTGGAGCTGGCCAAGGCCAACGCCACCGATCAGCTGAAAGAAGCCAAGCTTCAGGCTGCTGAAATCATCGATCAGGCCAACAAACGCAAGGCCCAGATCATTGATGAGGCCGCTGTCGGAGCCCAAGCTGAGCGGGAGAAAATCCTGGCTCAGGGCCGTGCAGAGATCGAAGCTGAACGTCATCGTGCCAAAGAAGAACTGCGCAAGCAGGTTGCTGCTCTTGCCATCGCGGGTGCAGAGAAGATCCTGGCACGCCAAATCGACCAGGCTGCCAACAGCGACATCGTCGACAAACTGGTAGCAGAACTGTAACGGGAACGGGGCTATGTCTGAACTGACTACAATCGCTCGCCCCTACGCCAAGGCTGCTTTCGAGTTTGCCGTTGAGCACAAGGCGGTTGACCAATGGCTGGAGATGCTCGATTTCGCCGCTCAGGTGGCAGAAAACGAGACCATGCACAGCCTGGTAAACGGCTCCGTTGCTGCCGAAGAACTGGCAAAGCTGTTTGTCGGTGTCTGCGGTGAGCAGCTCAACGAGCACGGTCAGAACCTGATCCGGGTGATGGCCGAGAATGGTCGCTTGGGTGTGCTGCCGGCGGTCGTTGCCGAATTCGTCGCGCTCAAGGCTGAACTGGACAAAGAAGTTCAGGCTGACGTGATTTCGGCGATCGAACTGACCGACCAGCAGAAAGCCAATATTCAGGCTTCTCTGGAACAACGTCTCGCGCGCAAAGTGAAGCTGAATTGCAGCACAGATGCGTCCTTGATGGCCGGGGTGCTCATCAAGGCCGGTGATCTCGTTATCGACGGCACGGTCCGCGGTAAGCTGGATCGCATGGCCGATGCGCTGCAATCTTGATTGGGGTATTAGAGCATGCAACTGAATTCCACTGAAATCGCCGAGCTGATCAAGCAGCGCATTGCGCAGTTTGATGTCAAAAGCGAAGCGCGTAACGAAGGTACCATCGTTTCTGTAAGCGACGGTATCATTCGTATCCACGGTCTGGCCGATGCCATGCAGGGTGAGATGATCGAGCTGCCGGGCAACCGCTTCGCTCTGGCATTGAACCTGGAGCGTGACTCCGTTGGTGCCGTAGTAATGGGTCCCTATGCCGATCTGGCCGAAGGGATGAAGGTAAAGGGTACCGGCCGCATTCTGGAAGTGCCGGTCGGTCGTGGTCTGTTGGGCCGGGTGGTCAACACCCTGGGTCAGCCGATCGACGGTAAGGGTCCGGTAGACAACGACGGCTTCTCGCCGATCGAAGTGATCGCCCCGGGCGTTATCGAGCGTAAGTCTGTTGACCAGCCAGTCCAGACCGGTCTGAAAGCCATCGATGCCATGATCCCTATCGGTCGTGGCCAGCGTGAGCTGATCATCGGTGACCGCCAGGTTGGTAAGACCGCCATCGCCATCGACACCATCATCAACCAGAAAGATTCCGGCATTAAGTGCGTCTACGTTGCGATCGGCCAGAAGGCCTCCACCATCGCCAACGTGGTGCGCAAGCTGGAAGAGCACGGCGCCCTGGCCAACACCATCGTGGTCGTGGCTTCTGCCTCCGAAGCGGCTGCTCTGCAGTATCTGGCTCCCTACGCCGGTTGCTCCATGGGCGAGTATTTCCGTGACCGCGGCGAAGACGCACTGATCATCTATGATGACCTGTCCAAGCAGGCCGTTGCCTATCGCCAGATCTCCCTGCTGCTGCGCCGTCCGCCTGGACGTGAAGCTTACCCGGGTGACGTCTTCTATCTGCACTCCCGTCTGCTGGAGCGTGCTGCTCGCGTCAACGCCGAGTACGTAGAGAAGTTCACCAACGGTGCCGTGAAAGGCCAGACCGGTTCCCTGACCGCCCTGCCGATCATCGAAACCCAGGCCGGTGACGTCTCCGCGTTCGTTCCGACCAACGTGATCTCCATCACCGACGGCCAGATCTTCCTGACCTCCCAGCTGTTCAACTCCGGTATTCGTCCGGCGGTTGACCCGGGTATCTCCGTATCCCGTGTGGGCGGTGCTGCTCAGACCAAGATCGTCAAGAAGCTGTCCGGTGGTATCCGTACCGCGCTGGCCCAGTACCGCGAACTGGCGGCATTTGCCCAGTTCTCTTCCGACCTGGACGATGCTACTCGCAAGCAGCTGGATCACGGTCAGAAAGTCACCGAGCTGATGAAGCAGAAGCAGTACTCTCCGATGAGCGTGGCCCAGCAGTCCCTGGTGCTGTTCGCCGCCGAGAAGGGTTATCTCGCCGATGTCGAACTGAGCAAGATCGTCGACTTCGAAGCCGCTCTGCTCTCTTACGCCAATACCCAGCATGCCGAGCTGATGGCTGAAATCAATGCCAAGGCCGACTACAACGACGCGATCGTTGGCAAGCTGACTGCGTTGCTGGATGACTTCAAGGCAACCCAGACCTGGTAAGCGTGTGTGGCAGCGCAAGCTGCCACCTGATGGAGAGAAGAGATGGCCGGCGCAAAAGAGATACGTAACAAGATCGGGAGTGTGAAGAACACTCAGAAGATCACCAGCGCTATGGAAATGGTGGCAGCGAGCAAGATGCGCCGTGCGCAGGAACGCATGTCTGCCAGCCGTCCGTACGCTGAAACCATGCGCAAGGTGATCGGCCATATCGCTCAGGGGAACTTGGAATACAAGCACCCCTACCTCATCGAACGTGAGGTGAAGCGAGTGGGTTACATCGTCGTCTCCACCGACCGTGGCCTGTGTGGTGGTCTGAACATCAACCTGTTCAAGGCTGCCCTCAATGATATGAAGCAATGGAGCGCGAAAGGTGCCAAGGTTGACCTGGCATTGATCGGTAACAAGGCCTCCAACTTCTTTGAACGGCACGGCGCCAAGGTGAAAGCCCACGTCTCCGGACTGGGTGACAACCCGAGCGTCAATGACCTGATCGGTTCAGTGAAGGTCATGCTGAAGGCTTACGACAACGGTGAGATTGACAGGCTGTATCTGGTGTACAACAAGTTCGTCAACACCATGGTTCAGCAACCAAAAGTCGATCAACTGCTGCCTTTGCCCGTAACAGAAGACAGCAAGCTCGCCAAGAAGCACCACTGGGACTACCTCTATGAGCCGGATCCCAAGCAACTGCTGGATACCCTGCTGATTCGCTACGTCGAATCCCAGGTCTACCAGGGTGTGGTAGAAAACTTGGCAAGTGAACAGGCAGCCCGAATGGTTGCCATGCAAGCCGCGACTGACAACGCCGGCAACCTGATTAACGATCTGCAACTGGTATACAACAAGGCCCGTCAGGCCAGTATTACCCAGGAGCTCACTGAGATCGTTTCCGGTGCTGCAGCGGTGTAAGGCAAGGGTTATCAAAGGTTTAGAGGATTTGACATGAGTAACGGTTTCATCGTCCAAATCATCGGCGCTGTGGTGGACATCGAGTTCCCGCAGAATGCCGTGCCCCAGGTGTACGATGCACTGAAGGTTGTCAGCGAAGGCCAAGGCCAGGGTCTGGTACTGGAAGTTCAGCAACAGATCGGCGGCGGCGTCGTGCGTTGCATCACCATGGGTTCCTCCGACGGTCTGCGTCGTGGGTTGGAAGTAGTTAACAGCGGCAAGGCCATCCAGGTACCGGTCGGTACCTCGACCCTGGGCCGTATCATGAACGTACTGGGCGACCCCATCGACGAGAAGGGTCCGATCGGCGAAGAAGAGCGTTGGTCCATCCACCGCGAAGCCCCCAGCTACGAAGATCAGTCCAACAGCACCGAGCTGCTGGAGACCGGCATCAAGGTTATCGACCTGGTATGTCCGTTCGCCAAGGGTGGTAAGGTTGGTCTGTTCGGCGGCGCCGGCGTAGGCAAGACCGTCAACATGATGGAGCTGATTCGTAACATCGCGATCGAGCACAGCGGTTACTCCGTGTTCGCCGGTGTAGGTGAGCGTACCCGTGAGGGTAACGACTTCTACCACGAGATGATGGAGTCCAACGTACTGGACAAAGTATCTCTGGTTTACGGTCAGATGAACGAGCCGCCCGGAAACCGTCTGCGCGTGGCGCTGACCGGCCTGACCATGGCCGAGAAGTTCCGTGACGAAGGTCGTGACGTGCTGTTCTTCGTGGACAACATCTACCGTTACACCCTGGCCGGTACCGAAGTATCCGCACTGCTGGGCCGTATGCCCTCCGCAGTAGGTTACCAGCCGACCCTGGCCGAGGAGATGGGTGTTCTGCAAGAGCGCATCACCTCCACCAAGACTGGTTCCATCACCTCCGTACAGGCCGTTTACGTGCCTGCGGATGACTTGACCGACCCGTCTCCGGCGACCACCTTCGCCCACCTGGATGCGACCGTCGTACTGTCCCGTCAGATCGCGGCTCTGGGTATCTACCCGGCCGTTGACCCGCTGGACTCCACCTCCCGTCAGCTGGATCCGCTGGTGGTTGGCAAGGAGCACTACGAGACCGCTCGTGGCGTTCAGACCGTACTGCAGCGCTACAAGGAGCTGAAGGACATCATCGCCATCCTGGGTATGGATGAACTGTCAGAAGAAGACAAACTGACCGTAGCCCGTGCCCGTAAGATCGAGCGTTTCCTGTCCCAGCCGTTCTTCGTGGCCGAAGTATTTACCGGTTCTCCGGGCAAATACGTGCCGCTGAAGGAAACCATCCGTGGCTTCCAGGGCATCCTGAAGGGCGAGTATGACGATCTGCCGGAGCAGGCGTTCTACATGGTTGGCGGCATCGACGAAGTCGTCGAGAAGTCCAAGAAACTGTAAGCCTCGATAGGAGGGCCCATGGCTGAGATGATCTCCTTTCACCTGGATGTGGTGAGCGCCGAAGGAAAACTGTTTTCCGGTCGCGTGCAATCTGCCCAGGTATCAGGCTCCGAAGGTGAGCTGGGTCTCCGCCACGGTCATGCTCCGTTGCTGACTGCCATCAAGCCGGGCCTGGTCCGCTTGATCAAGCAAAATGGTAGCGAAGAGGTGCTGTACATCTCCGGCGGCATGCTGGAAGTACAACCCGAAGCCGTGACCGTGCTGGCCGATACCGCCATTCGCGCCGACGATCTGGATGAGGCGAAAGCCCAGGAAGCCAAGCGTCGTGCCGAAGAGCGGATCAACAGCTCCCATGGTGATATCGACTATGCTCAGGCGTCTGCCGAGCTGGCCAAAGCGATGGCCCAGTTGCGGGTTATCGATATCGTCAAAAAGAATTACCGTTAATCACGGTGATGCAAAAAGCGACCTTCGGGTCGCTTTTTTTTTGCCCGTTGGATAGACTCCGCCCAGCATTTCCACCTGTTTCAAAGGCTAGCTATGTCTCTCAACGTCGTGATCCTGGCTGCGGGCAAAGGCACCCGCATGCGTTCCTCCCTGCCCAAGGTGCTGCACCCCGTGGCCAACAAGCCCATGGTCTCCCATGTGATCGATACCGCTCGCCAGATTGGTGCCGAACAGTTGCACCTGGTCTATGGCCACGGTGCCGAGCTGCTCAAGGAGCGGATCGTCGCGGAAGATGTGAACTGGGTGCTGCAGGCCCAGCAACTGGGGACCGGCCATGCCGTCGCCCAGGCCATTCCGTTCTGGCATGACGAAGACGACGTGCTGGTGCTCTACGGCGATACCCCGCTGATCCAGCCCGAGACCCTGCAACGGCTGCTGGCCGCCAAGGCCGACGATGGCATGGCGCTGCTGACCGTGGTACTGGACAACCCGACCGGCTATGGCCGCATCGTGCGGGAACATGGTCAGGTGGTCGGCATTGTCGAGCAGAAGGATGCCAACGCCGAGCAACTTGCCATCCGCGAAGTGAACACCGGCGTGTTGGTGGCCAACGGTGGTCAGCTGCGTAGCTGGCTCTCCCGCCTGGACAACAAGAATGCCCAGGGCGAGTTCTATCTGACTGACGTCATCGCCATGGCCCATGGGGATGGTTGTGCCATCGCCGCCGTCCACCCTGACAGCGCCATGGAAGTGGAAGGGGCCAACAACCGGGTGCAGCTGGCTGCGCTTGAGCGCAGCTACCAGCAAATGCAGGCCGAGAAGCTGATGATCGCTGGCGCTACCCTGATCGATCCGGCACGTTTCGATCTGCGCGGCACCCTGGAAATCGGGGAGGAGGTGGTGATCGACGTCAACGTCATCATCGAAGGCAAGGTGGTGCTGGGTAATCACGTGCGCATCGGTGCCGGCAGCGTGCTGAAGGATTGCGTCATCGGCGACCACACCGAGGTGAAACCCTACTCCGTCATCGAAGGTGCGCAAATTGCCGACCAGTGCTCGGTCGGGCCCTTTACCCGCCTGCGCCCGGGTGCCGTGCTGGAGCAGGATGCCCATGTCGGCAACTTCGTCGAGATGAAGAAGGCCCGGCTGGGGGTTGGCTCGAAGTGCGGTCATCTGACCTATCTGGGGGATGCGGACGTCGGCGCCAAGGTGAACATCGGTGCTGGCACCATCACCTGCAATTACGACGGGGTGAACAAGTTCCAGACCATCATCGAGGACGATGTCTTCGTCGGCTCCGATACCCAGCTGGTGGCGCCGGTGCGCATCGGCAAGGGGGCGACCCTGGGGGCGGGTTCCACCATCACCAAGGATGTGGCGGAAAACGAGCTGGTGATCACCCGGGTGCCCCAGCGCCACATTCCCAACTGGCCCCGTCCGGTCAAGAAGAAGTGATGCCCGATCAATGAAATGCAAACCGGCGCCCGAGGGCGCCGGTTTTTTTTGCTTATGGCTGATGTCTGGTGTCACTGGTCGATGGCTGGGGGGCCGCCCATGCGGTGGCGGAGGGACTGTTCTCCATCACCTGATACCAGTCGAGCTTGCGAGTCAGCCCCATGACCAGCGCCAGGGTGGCGAACAGCAGCAGGGCGCCGAGCAACAGGGCTGTCTCCTCGGCCTGCAGTAGCCCGAACAGGGTGGCGTAGACCAGCCCCAGCAGGGCGGCGAATCCCATGCCCTGTTTCAGGCCGCCCAGCACATGACTCAGGTAAAAGCCGTTGAGGGCCACACTGGCCAGGGCGGCAATGAGATAGGCCCAAGCAAAGCCGAGATGCTCGGTCAGCGCCAGCAGCACCAGATAGAAGATGGCCAGCCCCATGCCCACCAGCGCGTACTGGATGGGGTGTACCCGCAGTCCCTTGAGCAGCTCGAACATGAAGAAGCTGATGAAGGTGAGGCCGATGAACAGCAGGGCATATTTGGCGGCCCGCTCGTTCAGCTGATAGTGATCCACCGGTTGCACCAGGCTGACGCTGAATGACGGCAGTTTGGTGCCCGCTCCCTTCATCATGCGGTTGAAGCGGCTCTCCATGTCGGTGGCGAACCAGCTGGTCTGCCAGCTTGCCTCGAACCCTTGATCCGCAAGAGTGCGTTCACCGGGCAGAAAGTCGCCGAGAAAATTGGGATGGGGCCAGTTGCCGCTCAGGTGAAACCGGCTGTCCTGTCCGAGCGGCACCACTTCCAGCGCATTCATGCCTTGCAGATCGAGCTCGATGTGAAAGCGGCCATCTTCGTCTGGCAAGGCGTTGAGCGGGGCATGGATCCCCACTCGCCCGTCCCCCAGCTGGGCACCAGGGGCAAACGGGATGCGTTGCTCCCCCCATTGCAGTTCGGGTACGCGGCTGATGCCCCGGGCATCGGAGAGGATCAGGCTGAGATAGGGTTTGCCCGGCACCAGGGCGGGATCCGCCGGGTCGAAGCTCAGGTTCGGGTTACCGGCCACCAGCCCCTTGTCAGCCAGGCTGGTGGGCATCAGGCCGGAGAGTGAGAGGCGACTGTGATAAATCTGGGCCTGATAGATACCGAGCTTGCGCGGGGTCACCTCCATGCTGGCCCGCACGTCCAGCCTCTGGGGCAGCAGGTAGCGATAGACCTGCTCCTTGCGAACGAAATGTTTGCCATCCTGCTCGACGGTGACGGTCCGGGTATAGGGCTGTACCAGTACGGGCCCCATCAGGCGCTGGGGCCCGCTGTGGCTGGCCATGATGCTGTGAATGGCCTGACTGCGATAAGCCTGGCGCTCCCGATTCAGCTCCATGATGGCGTGAACCGGGATCATCATCAGCAGGCAGAGCAACAGCAGCAGGGCGATCTTGTGGGTGAAAATCTGTTTGACCATGACACGTCTCCTTGTTGTTGAACGGGAGTGTGCCGGGGTCGCGTGAAGGGAGGATGGGGCAGTGTGAAGTGGTGGTGAAGGGGGATAAAAAAACCGGCGCCAGGCGCCGGTGTTGCTGGCATCAGAGTGTCTTCAACCGAGCCGGCAGGGCGGCGAACACCTCCTCCCTGGCCCTGAGGGAAGCGAACTGCTTGCCCGGCTTCTGGATAACGGTGTGGACGAAGATGAGCGTCTTGTCCTGTTTGCTGGCCCAGCCGACGAACCAGCCGATCTGCTGCTCCCTGTCCAGGCTGCCATCCAGCAGCTTGGGGTAGCCCATGCCGGTCTTGCCGTGGATCTGCCAACCGTCGATGTCGGGCTGACGCATCAGGTTGGCGGTATGGCGCAGGGTCTGGGCGGAGACCGGCAGCTTGCCGCTCACCATCTTGCCAAGGAAGCGGGCTTGCTCCTGGGGGCTGATGGCGAGGCTGGCGCTGAGCCAGGCCTGGGTCAGACCGTCGTGCTTGCCTGGGTTGCCTTCGAGATCCCGGTTGCCGTAGTCGAAGCTGTCCACGTAGTGCTGGAAGCGAGCCTCTCCCAGCCACTCGGTGAGGCGCTGCGAGTACCAGATGACAGAGAATTGCATCCAGCTGCTCGGGGTGGTGGTCTGTTTCCACTCCGGCAGG
The DNA here is from genome assembly GCF_019048585.1 of Aeromonas sp. FDAARGOS 1418. Lineage (NCBI taxonomy): Bacteria > Pseudomonadati > Pseudomonadota > Gammaproteobacteria > Aeromonadales > Aeromonadaceae > Aeromonas > Aeromonas sp. FDAARGOS 1418. Next base: position 808,332 of record NZ_CP077387.1, read on the forward strand.
AAGTCAGGGTCACCGGCCTTGAACGGCAGGGCCGGCAGTTGTTCATCCACCAGAAAGCCGCTGTCATAGCCCATCAGTGCCAGCGGGATCTTGAAGGTGGAGGCCGGGGTCAACTGGGCGGCACAGTCCCCCTGGGTGCTGACGGGTTTGCCGGTGCCGTCGGCAAACAGCATGCAGCCAGAAGCGGCGCTGGCAGGCAGTGCACAGAAGAGGCCAGCAGCAAGCAGACCGGACAACAGCATACGGGGCATATCTATCTCCTTGATTAATATGAATGCGCATCGATGGGGAAGGTCGTCATCGAGGAGGTGCAGCTTAGCCCGGCTCTGTGTGCTTGGTGTGAAGTGTCCTCAGTTGCCGGGCAGCCAGAGTGTGGCCAGCACCCCCCCATCCGGCTGATTGGCAAGAGCAAGATGGCCGCCATGCTGGCGTGCCACCTCCATGGCAAAACTGAGCCCGAGGCCGCTGCTTTTTCCCTTGTCTGGCCTTGGCAGGGAGTAGAAACGCTCGAAAATCCTGGGCAGCGCAAAGTCGGGAATGCCTGGACCCTGATCCCGCACCCGGTAGCAGTAACCCCCCTCCTCCATGGCGCCGCTCAGCACCAGGGTGCTGCCGGCGGGGGCGAAATCGAGGGCGTTGTCCAGCAGGTTGCCAAGGGCCTGCTCCACCAGCAGGGGATCCCACTTCTGCTTCTGACTTTCCCCCAGCTCGGCGTGCAGGGCGATCTGGCGGCGCTGGGCCTGGATCTGGCGGGCGTCGAGCACCCGTCTGCCCAGCCGGGCCGGCTCAACGGATTGTCTGTCCAGCCCCTGCCCTGATTCGAGGCGGGCGAGTTGCAGCATGCGTTCGATCAGCTGCTGCATGCGAGCCGTCTCCAGATTGATGTTGCCGATAAAGCGCTTTGCGATGTCCGGCGGCGGCGCCTCGGCCAGGATCTCCCCCGCCCCGCGAATTGCCGCCAGCGGGCTTTTGAGCTCGTGGGTCAGGCTGTGGACATAGGCCTCGATATAGGCCTTGCCGTCCAGTTGGCGGCGCATGGTTTCCAGGGAGTGGCCTAGCCTGTCCAGTTCGGGGCTGTAGAGGCGCGGCAGGCTGGCGGGCTGACCCTGGCTGATTGCATCCGCATAGTGCACCAGCTTGCCGATGGCGCGGTTGAGCCACCACACCAGCAAGGCGCCGATGAGCAGCGAGATGAACAGCAGCAGGGCCGCCCCTTTCAGCAACTGGTGTTCGCTGCGCTCTATCATGGGCTGCAGGGTGCTGTTGGGCTTGGCGACGGTGAGGGAGCCGATGATCTCGGCTCCTTCCCGCAGCGGAGCTGCCACATACATGGTCGAGCTGGCAGCATCGTCGGGATCGGTGCGGGTGCTGCGGGCGCCATATTCGCCACGCAGGGTCAGGTAGACGTCGTTCCAGCGCGAGTAGTCCTTGCCCAGATCCACCCCGTCCGAGTCGTAGACCACCCTGCCTTTTGCGTCGGTCACATAGATGCGGTACTCCGCCTGCTGCTTGAGGTGGCCATCGATGAGGGCATTGATGGGACTCTGGTTCAGGCGGGAGAAGGCGCTGGCCAGCCGGCCATTCGCCATCTTTCCTTCCTGCATGTCGTCCAGGGCCAGGGGGGCCAGCATCTGCGCCATGTCTACCAGGGTATCTTCGGTGGCGCTGCGTACCCCGGGCTTGATCTCTTCGACAAAGATCTCCAGCACGAACCAGGCGGCCAGGGCGAAGATCAGCACCAGGCCGCACAGCAGTTGCAATCCGATTCTCATCTCATCCCCCTGCCGATGCCCGGCCACCCTGAGTTCATGCCAGCTCCAGACTGTAGCCCAGCCCGCGGTGGGTCAGGATCAGGTTGGCGTCAGGGTCTCGCTCCCGCAGCTTGGCTCTCAGGGTCTTGATGTGGGTGTCGACGGTGCGATCCAGACTCTCTTCCGCATCCTGCCACACCAGATCCATCAGCTGCTGGCGGGAGTAGACCCGACCCGGCGCCAGCATCAGGGTCTTGAGCAGCAGGTACTCATAGCGGGTGAGCGTCAGGGGTTGGCCCAGGAAGCAGATTCGTGCCCGCTCTTCGTCCAGGGCGAGTGGCTGTATCGGCTGGGAGGGGGCGGGCTGGCTGCGGCGCAGGATGACCCGCACCCGGGCGCACACCTCACGGGGCGAGAAGGGTTTGGCCACATAGTCGTCTGCCCCTATCTCCAGCCCGATCAGCCTGTCTATCTCCTCGCTGCGAGCGGTGAGAAACATCAGGGGAATATCGGTCAGTGCCCGCACCCGCTTGCACAGTTCGAAACCGCTGATGTCCGGCAGCCCCACATCCAGGATCAAAAAATCCGGTCGCGTCTGTTCCAGTCGCGCCAGCAACGGCTGACCGAGGGGAAACCACTCCACTTCGAAACCATCGGTCTGCAGGGCATAGATCAGGGTATCGGCAATGCTGGCTTCATCTTCCACCAGCCAGATGAGTCGTTTTTGCATGGCATCCTCGTCGCAAATCAGCTGCCCCATTCTGGCATCGAACCAAATCGGATCCTATTTGCCGTTTGATTTTTCCCGAAAAGGCATTAATATTTCGCCATTCTTTCGAATCGAAACTTATAAATGACCAAACGCAACACACAGCAGCGCCGTCACACCATAGTGAGTCTGGTGCAGGAGCAGGGGGAAGTCAGCGTCGATGCCCTGGCCAAACACTTCGCCACTTCCGAGGTGACCATCCGCAAAGATCTGGCGGTACTGGAGACCGGTGGCCTGTTGCTGCGTCGCTACGGCGGTGCCGTTCCCCTCCCCAGCGAGATGGTGGTGGACAGCAACCCGGAACAAGTTTCGAATCGAAAGCTGGCCATTGCCCGCGCCGCCGCCGAGCGGATCCGCGATCACAACCGCGTCATCATCGACAGCGGCAGCACCACCAGCGCCATGATCCCCATGCTGGGCAACAAGCGCGGCCTCATCGTCATGACCAACTCCCTCAATGTGGCCGGTGCCCTGCGCGAGCTGGAAAACGAGCCCACCCTGCTGATGACTGGCGGGACCTGGGATCCCCATTCCGAATCATTCCAGGGTCAGGTGGCGGAGCAGGTGCTGCGCTCCTATGACTTCGACCAGCTCTTCATCGGCGCCGACGGCATCGACCCGGAGCGGGGCACCACCACCTTCAACGAGCTGGTGGGCCTCTCCCGGGTCATGGCCGAAGTGTCACGGGAGGTCATCGTCATGGTGGAGTCGGAAAAGATCGGCCGAAAGATCCCCAATCTCGAGCTGCCCTGGTCCGGCATCCATACCCTGGTGACCGACGAGGGGCTGAGCAATGCGGCCAGAGAACAGATTCAGGCCAGGGGGATCACGTTGATTTGCGCTCCCGTGGCCGTGTGATTTGAACAAACCATTATCCAACCAAATTAACGTCTTACGTTTCAAGGAGAAGTCTATGTGTGGCATCGTCGGGGCCGTCGCCCAACGTGATGTGGCTGAAATCCTGGTAGAGGGCCTGCGCCGTCTGGAATACCGTGGCTACGATTCGGCCGGTGTCGCCGTGTTCAGCGCCAACCAGCCGCTGCAGCGGGTGCGTCGCCTCGGCAAAGTGGCCGAACTGGCCAAGGCACTGGAAGAGCAGTCCGTCCACGGTGGTACCGGCATTGCCCACACCCGCTGGGCTACCCATGGCGAGCCGTCCGAGCGCAATGCTCACCCCCATGTCTCCGAGCATATCGTAGTGGTGCACAACGGCATCATCGAGAACCACGAAGAGCTGCGCGAAGAGCTCAAGGCGCTGGGCTATGTGTTCAGCTCCGACACCGACACCGAAGTGATCGCCCACCTGGTGCACCACGAGCTGAAATCCGCTCCCAGCCTGCTGGCGGCCATGCAGGTCGCGGTGAAGCAACTGCGCGGCGCCTACGGCACAGTCGTGATGGACAGCCGTGACGACAGCCGCGTGGTGGTGGCTCGTTCCGGCTCCCCCCTGGTGATCGGCCGCGGCATCGGCGAAAACTTCATCGCCTCCGACCAGATGGCCCTGCTGCCGGTGACCCGCCGCTTCATCTTCCTGGAAGAGGGCGATGTGGCCGAAGTGACCCGCCGCGACGTGCACATCTTCGATACCGACGGCGAGGCCGTGGTGCGCGAAGAGCTGGAGTCAGAGCTGTCCCACGATGCCGGTGACAAGGGTGAATACCGCCACTACATGCTCAAGGAAATCTATGAGCAGCCAAAGGCCATCACCAACACCCTGGAAGGCCGCCTGGGCAGCGATCACGTGGTGGTCGAGTCCTTCGGCAACGGCGCCCGTGCCATTTTCGACAAGGTCGAGCACGTCCAGATCGTCGCCTGCGGCACCTCCTACAACTCCGGCATGGTGGCGCGCTACTGGTTCGAAGAGATCGCCGGCGTCTCCTGCGACGTGGAGATCGCCTCCGAGTTCCGCTATCGCAAGTCGGTGGTACGCCCCAACAGCCTGCTGGTGACTCTTTCCCAGAGCGGAGAAACCGCCGATACCCTGGCAGCCCTGCGTCTGGCCAAGGAATCCGGTTACATGAGCTCCCTGGCCATCTGCAACGTACCGGGCTCCTCCCTGGTGCGCGAATCCGACCTGGCCTTCATGACCCGGGCTGGTGCCGAGATCGGGGTGGCGTCCACCAAGGCGTTCACCACCCAGCTGGCCGGTCTGCTGATGCTGGTGGCCTCCGTCGGTCACTGCCGTGGCAACCTGAGCGCCGCCGCCGAGGCCGAACTGGTCAAGGCGCTGCAAGCCCTGCCTGTGCGTATCAAGGAGAGCCTGGCCCTGGCCAAGCAGATCGAGACTCTGGCCGAAGAGTTTGCCGACAAGCACCACAGCCTGTTCCTCGGTCGTGGCAGCCAGTACCCCATCGCCATGGAAGGGGCGCTCAAACTCAAGGAGATCTCCTACATCCACGCCGAGGCCTATGCCGCCGGTGAGTTGAAGCATGGCCCTCTGGCGCTGATCGATGCCGAGATGCCCATCATCGTCGTGGCGCCGAACAACGATCTGCTGGAGAAGCTCAAGTCCAACGTGGAAGAGGTGCGTGCCCGTGGCGGTATCCTCTATGTGTTCGCCGATGCGGACGCCGGTTTCAAGAGCGACGAGACCATGCGGGTGATGAGCCTGAACCACGTGGAAGAGATGATCGCGCCGATCGTCTATACCGTGCCGCTGCAGCTGCTCTCCTACCACGTTGCCCTCATCAAGGGCACCGACGTGGATCAGCCGCGCAACCTGGCGAAATCCGTGACCGTGGAATAAGTCGTCGCTGGAAATGAAAAAAGAGCCGCATTGCGGCTCTTTTTGTTTTGGCAAAACAGGCTACGACAGCCGCAGGTTGGTGATGGTCACGTCGTCCAGGGAAGGCACAATGATGCCGCTGGAGATGCTCTTGGCAATCGCCTGGTTGCGGTTGCGCGAGTCCGTCTTGTTGGTGACCTGATTGAGGTGGAAGTTCACGGTTCGCTCGCTGATGCCGAGGATGGTGGCGATCTCCCAGGAGGTCTTGCCCTCGCTGGCCCAGAACAGGCACTCCTTCTCCCGATCCGACAGCTCGGCCAGGTATTTCATCAGGTCTGGCCTGGCCTTGATGAGGGTCAGGGCCGAGTTGAAGATGTAGCTGGCACAGAATGACAGCAGGGGAACGTTTTCAAACATCAGATCGGAATTGGACTTCTCCTTGCTGATGAAAGAGAGGATGCCGTGTTCCCCCTGCGGCGTGTGCAGCGGGAAGGAGACGCCGTTCCTCACCCCGAAGTCGGCGGCTAGGTTCATCACCTCCCTGCTGGCGCTGGGCAACCAGGGGGCATCACAATCGAGCTTGTTCCAGAAGATGGGCTGGGTCTGCTTCAGTCCCAGGAAGACGACCGGATCCTGGGTCAGGTAGTGCCGTTCCGAATAGGCATCAAACCAGCTGGTGGGGCAGTTGTTGAACAAGGCCACATGGGATTTCTGCATACTGATGGGGAAAATAATCAGCAAACGGAAGTAATCAAACCCCATCTGATGACTGAAGCGCTCCAGTTGTTGCTGGATCTCTCTGGTCTTCTTCGCCTTGGTGAACCGATCTATGTGTTCCCAGATCGCATCGTTAAACATGTAAGTCTCCTTTTTCGATCACTTATCTTGCTGATCGAAAAGACATTTTTTAGTTATTTAAAATGGTGTTGCGACTACCAACGCCAGTTATTCCCGTACTTGTCTAAAAAGTATCCTGTTTTTTCGGCCAGAGGCCAAGAAAATCATCTGATTGCCAGTGACCCTACTCTTTGAGACAATGAGAATAGTTATCATTGTTAAGATTTATATCATGAACAAGTTTTGGGGTCTGGCCTTGTTACCCATGGCCGTTCATTGCGTCGTGTCCGCCGACGAGGTGGTTGCGCCAGCATTGAAGAACAGCATCGCCGCCGGGAAAGCCTCCCAGCTGCGTGTGGAGAAAGCCGCCGATGGCGCCGTCGCCGCCAGGATTGAGCTGCAAAATGCCCAACTACAACTGCGGGATCTGGAAGCCTACAACCGCTACATGCAGTCTCTGGTGGCCGATCAGCAAAACGAGCTGGGCAAGCTGAACCAGCAGTTGGAGGCGGTACAGGAGACCAGACAGGGGCTTGTCCCCCTGATGCTGCAGATGCAAGCCGATCTGGAACAGCTGGTACAGGATGACATCCCGCTGCGCAGGGAGGATCGTCTGGCGCGGGTTGCTGCCTTGAAAGCGACGCTGGCCAGAGCCGATGTGAGCGAGGCGGAGAAGTTCCGCCAGCTATTGCAGGCCTATCAGATTGAAGCCGAATACGGCAGCAGGCTGGACCATTATTCCGCCGAGCTGGTGCTGGATGGCGCACCGCGCCGGGTCGACGTGCTGGCACTGGGCCGGGTCTCCCTGCTGGCGATGACCGCCGATCGCTCCCAGGCGTGGCGCTGGTCTGCCGAGCACAAGCAGTGGCAAGCCCTCGACGGCCAGTGGCTCTCCCCCATCGCCGAGGCGTTGGAAATGGCTGCCGATAAGAAAGTTCCCCAGTTGTTGAATGTCCCCCTCTCCGTCAGCCGTGGTCAGGAGGCCCAGTCATGAGCGTCACCATGAAGTGGTTACCCCTTGCCCTCGCCCTCTCTCTGGGCTCCACAGCCGCCGTGGCCGAGGAAGCCTGGCAGCAGCAGGAACAGGCCCGTGAGCAGAAGGCTCAGCAGGATCTGGCATCTGTCTCCAGGGAGCTGAGCAGTGCCCGTGCCAAGCTGGCCGAGGCCCAGCGCCTGAGCAAGGAGCTGGCCAGTCAGTTCGCGGCCAATGAAAAGCAGCTGGTGGAGCTCAATACCCAGTGGGATCAAGCATCCGGCGACATGAACGACATCTTTGCGGTCACCCGTCAGGGCGCCAGCGATGCGGTCAAGTTGCTGAGCGAATCCGCCGTCGAGGGCCAGTATCCTGATCGTCTCGCCCCGCTGAAAACCATGGCACAGGATAAACAGGTGCCGGATCGCGCCGCCCTCGCCTTGCTGCCAGCCACCTTGCTGCAGGAGATCCGCGAATCGGGCCGGGTTGCCCAGTTCAACGGCAAGGTGCTTGATGCCCAGGGCGTTGCCAGCGAGCAGACGTTGACCCGGATCGGCAGCTTCGCCCTGCTGGGCGATGCTGGTTTCTTGCAACCGGGGGCCGAAGGCCTGAGTCCGGTGCTGGGCCTGCCAGGCAGCGTGCTTTCCGCTGTGGCCGCTTATCAGGGTCAGGAGGGAGAAGCGTTGCCGCTGGATCCCTCCCACGGTGTTCTGCTCGATATGCTGGCCCAGGCGCCCACCTTCTGGCAGCAAGTACAGCAGGGCGGCCAGGTCGGCGCCATCATCGTGCTGCTGGCCGCTATCGGCCTGGGGATCGCTGGAGTACGGCTGTGGAGCCTCTCTCGCGAACTAGGTCGGGTTCGTCGCCAGCTCAAGAGCGGTGAATATCATGCCGACAACGCTCTCGGCCGGGTGCTGACGGTGGCTGACAAGCATCCAGAGCTGAGCATGGAGACCCTCGAACTGCGTCTGGATGAGGCGATCCTGCAGGAGACCCCTCGCCTGGAGCGCGGCATCGGCATGGTCAAGGTGATCGCGGCCATCGCCCCCATGCTGGGTCTGCTCGGGACAGTGACCGGTATGATCGGCACCTTCCAGGTCATCACCCAGTTCGGTACCGGCGATCCCAAGATCATGGCGGGCGGCATCTCCATGGCCTTGGTCACCACGGTGCAGGGTCTGGTAGCGGCCATTCCGCTGATCCTGGCCCACAGCCTGTTGCAGTCCCGTTTCACCGAGCTCTCCAACGTGCTGGAACAGCAGGTGGCCGGGATCCTGGCCGAGCGGGCCGAAAGCAATGGTGACAGGGTGGAGCGGGTAGCATGATGCTCGACATCTGGCAGCAGTTGCAGAGCTTCATGGGCCGTGGCGGCCCGGTGCTCTGGGTCATTCTGGCCTTGCTGGTGCTGATGTGGATTCTGATGATCGAGCGGCTGCTCTACCTCAACCTGGGGTTTTCACCGTTGCAGCGTCAGCTGCTGAGCCGCTGGCAGGCGCGTCGCGAGCGTCACAGCTGGCACGCTCGCGCGATTCGCGGGCGCTGGCTGGCAGAAGTGGAGCTGGCGCTCAACCGTCATCTGATCTTCATCCGCACCCTGGTGGTGCTCTGCCCCATGCTGGGGTTGCTGGGTACAGTGACCGGCATGATAGGCGTATTCGATGCGCTGGCTGCGGCCAACCGCTTTAACCCGGAGAGCATGGCGGGCGGGATCTCCCGCGCCACCATCCCCACCATGGCAGGCATGGTGGTGGCCCTCTCCGGCGTGTTGTTACTGAGCCGGCTCGAGAGTCAGGCCAAGCGTGCGCTGGCCAAGACCCGGGACGGCCTGCGAGAAGAGAAGGTAATGCAATGAGACGGCAATCCAAACGCCAGCGCGATGAAGTGCAGATCGACATGACCCCCATGCTGGATATCGTCTTCATCATGCTGATCTTCTTCATCGTGACCACCTCCTTCGTGCGCGAAGCCGGGCTTGAGGTACACAGACCCCAGGCCAGCCAGGCCAAGGCGCAGAAATCGTCCAGCATCATGCTGGCGATCGGCGCTCAGGGGCAGATCTTCCTCGACCGCAAACAGGTGGATGTGGAGCGGGTGCAGGCCACCCTCGCCCGACT
>NZ_CP077387.1:822500-895000 GCF_019048585.1 Aeromonas sp. FDAARGOS 1418
GTACCTTTTGTATAATGGGTCAGCGACTTACATTTTGTAGCGAGGTTAACCGTATAGGGGAGCCGTAGGGAAACCGAGTCTTAACTGGGCGTCTAGTTGCAAGGTGTAGACCCGAAACCGGGTGATCTAGCCATGGGCAGGTTGAAGGTTGAGTAACATCAACTGGAGGACCGAACCCACTAACGTTGCAAAGTTAGGGGATGACCTGTGGCTGGGGGTGAAAGGCCAATCAAACTCGGAGATAGCTGGTTCTCCCCGAAAGCTATTTAGGTAGCGCCTCGGACGAATACTACTGGGGGTAGAGCACTGTTTGGGCTAGGGGGTCATCCCGACTTACCAACCCCATGCAAACTCCGAATACCAGTAAGTACTATCCGGGAGACACACGGCGGGTGCTAACGTCCGTCGTGAAGAGGGAAACAACCCAGACCGCCGGCTAAGGTCCCAAAGTTCTGGTTAAGTGGGAAACGATGTGGGAAGGCTCAGACAGCTAGGATGTTGGCTTAGAAGCAGCCATCATTTAAAGAAAGCGTAATAGCTCACTAGTCGAGTCGGCCTGCGCGGAAGATGTAACGGGGCTCAAACCAGGCACCGAAGCCGCGGATTCACACTAAGTGTGAGTGGTAGGGGAGCGTTCTGTAAGTCTGCGAAGGTGTGTCGAGAGGCATGCTGGAGATATCAGAAGTGCGAATGCTGACGTAAGTAACGATAAAGGGGGTGAAAAGCCTCCTCGCCGGAAGACCAAGGGTTCCTGTCCAACGTTAATCGGGGCAGGGTGAGTCGACCCCTAAGGTGAGGCCGAAAGGCGTAATCGATGGGAAGCAGGTTAATATTCCTGCACGACTTGTAATTGCGATGGGGGGACGGAGAAGGCTAGGTGGGCCAGGCGACGGTTGTCCTGGTGAAAGTGCGTAGGTGGTGTTTCTAGGCAAATCCGGAGACACAACACTGAGACACGAGACGAACGCACTACGGTGCGGAAGCCATTGATGCCCTGCTTCCAGGAAAAGCCTCTAAGCTTCAGATTACAAGTCATCGTACCCCAAACCGACACAGGTGGTCGGGTAGAGAATACCAAGGCGCTTGAGAGAACTCGGGTGAAGGAACTAGGCAAAATAGAACCGTAACTTCGGGAGAAGGTTCGCTCTTGATGGTGAAGTCCCTTGCGGATGGAGCTGTCGGGAGTCGCAGTGACCAGATGGCTGGGACTGTTTATCAAAAACACAGCACTCTGCAAACACGAAAGTGGACGTATAGGGTGTGACACCTGCCCGGTGCCGGAAGGTTAATTGATGGGGTTAGCGCAAGCGAAGCTCTTGATCGAAGCCCCGGTAAACGGCGGCCGTAACTATAACGGTCCTAAGGTAGCGAAATTCCTTGTCGGGTAAGTTCCGACCTGCACGAATGGTGTAACCATGGCCATGCTGTCTCCACCCGAGACTCAGTGAAATCGAATTCGCCGTGAAGATGCGGTGTACCCGCGGCTAGACGGAAAGACCCCGTGAACCTTTACTACAGCTTGGCACTGAACATTGAACCTACATGTGTAGGATAGGTGGGAGGCTTTGAAGGCGTGACGCCAGTTGCGCTGGAGCCGTCCTTGAAATACCACCCTTGTATGTTTGATGTTCTAACGCAGGGCCCTGAATCGGGCTCGCGGACAGTGCCTGGTGGGTAGTTTGACTGGGGCGGTCTCCTCCCAAAGAGTAACGGAGGAGCACGAAGGTTGGCTAATCCTGGTCGGACATCAGGAGGTTAGTGCAATGGCATAAGCCAGCTTAACTGCGAGACGGACAGGTCGAGCAGGTACGAAAGTAGGTCATAGTGATCCGGTGGTTCTGAATGGAAGGGCCATCGCTCAACGGATAAAAGGTACTCCGGGGATAACAGGCTGATACCGCCCAAGAGTTCATATCGACGGCGGTGTTTGGCACCTCGATGTCGGCTCATCACATCCTGGGGCTGAAGTCGGTCCCAAGGGTATGGCTGTTCGCCATTTAAAGTGGTACGCGAGCTGGGTTCAGAACGTCGTGAGACAGTTCGGTCCCTATCTGCCGTGGGCGTTGGATGATTGAAGGGAGTTGCTCCTAGTACGAGAGGACCGGAGTGAACGAACCTCTGGTGTTCGGGTTGTCACGCCAGTGGCACTGCCCGGTAGCTAAGTTCGGAATCGATAACCGCTGAAAGCATCTAAGCGGGAAGCGAGCCCTGAGATGAGTCATCCCTGACCCCTTGAGGGTCCTAAAGGGCCGTTGGAGACCACAACGTTGATAGGTGGGGTGTGTAAGCGTAGCGATACGTTGAGCTAACCCATACTAATTACCCGTGAGGCTTAACCATACAACACCCAAGAAGTGTTCTAAGGCTTGTAGCAAATACGAACGAATTACTTACATCAGCTTTTTCAGATTGAAGATTTTGCCTGGCGGCAATAGCGCAGTGGAACCACCTGACCCCATGCCGAACTCAGAAGTGAAACGCTGTAGCGCCGATGGTAGTGTGGCATTCGCCATGCGAGAGTAGGACACTGCCAGGCACCCAATTTTAGATTACGCATTGAGCGTGGTCTTTACCGGTTAGTGTGCTGATATGGCTCAGTCGGTAGAGCGCATCCTTGGTAAGGATGAGGTCCCCAGTTCGATTCTGGGTATCAGCACCATTAAATAAAAAAGCCTCCCAATCGGGAGGCTTTTTTGTGTCTGCCTTTCAGCCATCCATCGCAAATTGCAGTCCTGCAATGTCACACCTTCTTGCTGACATCCCTTCCCTTTCTATCCCGTATGCATTCCGAGCGGCGCTTCTCTATTAAAGGGATCCGGGCTAAGTTGTGGATTGGCAAAGACAACCACGCTTTCGAAGGGGAAAGAACATGCTGATTAGGAATGTGCGTCTGGCGGGCAGGGAAGGGATGTGGCAAATCCTGTGTCAGGGAGGCGTGATCCGGGCCATCGAGCCCATGAGCACTCAGCTGCTCTCTGCTCGCGAGCTTGATGGTGAGCAAGGCCTTGTCATCCCCCCCTTTATCGAGCCTCACATCCATCTTGATACCACCCAGACGGCTGGCGAGCCGAGTTGGAACCTCTCCGGCACCCTGTTCGAGGGGATTGAACGCTGGGCTGAGCGCAAGGCGCTGCTGACCCATGAGGATGTGAAACAACGCGCCATCCAGACACTGAAATGGCAGATTGCCAACGGCATCCAGTTTGTCCGTACCCACGTGGATGTCTCCGACCCCAATCTGGTTGCTCTGAAGGCGATGCTGGAGGTGCGGGAGGAGATGAAGGAGTGGGTGGAGCTGCAGATAGTGGCCTTCCCACAGGAGGGGATCCTCTCCTACCCCAACGGCAAGGCATTGCTGGAAGAGTCCCTCAAGCTGGGGGCCGACGTGATTGGTGCCATCCCCCATTTCGAGTTTACCCGGGAGTACGGGGTCGAAAGTCTGCACTACGTCTTCGATCTTGCGGAGAAATATCAGGTTTTGGTGGATGTGCATTGCGACGAAATCGATGACGAACAGTCCCGTTTTATCGAGACGCTGGCAACCCTGACCTACGAGCGCGGCATGGGCCATAGGGTGACCGCCAGCCACACCACCGCCATGCATTCCTATAACGGTGCCTATGCGTCGCGACTGTTCAGGCTGCTGAAGATGGCGGACATCAACTTCGTCGCCAATCCGCTGGTGAACATTCACCTGCAGGGGCGCTTTGACAGCTATCCCAAGCGCCGTGGCATCACCCGGGTGAAGGAGATGCTGGAGGCGAACATCAACGTCTGCTTCGGCCACGACGACGTGTTCGATCCTTGGTATCCCATGGGCACGGCCAACATGTTGCAGGTGCTGCACATGGGGCTCCATGTCTGCCAGATCATGGGCTATGAACAGATCAACGACAGTCTCAAGCTCATCGGCAACCACAGCGCCCGCACCCTGAACGTGCAGGATCGCTACGGCATCGAGGTGGACAAGCCCGCCAACCTGCTGATCCTTCCTGCTGAGAATGGTTTCGATGCGGTGCGCCGCCAGGTGCCGGTGCGTTATTCCATCCGCCATGGCAGAGTCATCGCCGATACTCGCCCGGCCGAGACGACCCTCCATCTTGTGAATGCAGAATCGGTAGACTTTCGCCGCTAGGGTCTAGCCGGGTCGATTAATTGCCCGGCTGTCCCCTGCTGCCGACATTTTGCATAATGCCAACCTGACACTCTTGGAGCCTGCTTGATGCAAACCTGGTTATTTGTCGCTGCCGGAGGCGCCTTCGGTGCCTGCCTGCGTTTTGGCATCGCCGAACTGATGGCCTGGCTGCTGGGACGCCACTTTCCCTATGGCACCCTGGTGGTCAACGTGGTCGGTTCCTTCATCATGGGGATTGCCTATGCCCTGATCAGCCATGGTCACGTGGTGGAACATCCGATGAAGCCACTGCTGATGGTGGGTATCCTCGGCGCCCTGACCACCTTCTCCTCCTTTGCCCTCGATACGGTCGTGCTGGCCCAGCAAGGTGCCTATCTGAAGGCGCTGCTCAATATCGGTCTCAATCTGTTCCTCTGTCTGGCCATGGTCGTGCTGGGGATGCAGTTGGTCGCAAGCCGGGTTTGAGGTGTCCGCACGCCATCGGCTCTGGTAAACTGGCGGCCATTCTTTGCTCTATGGGTATTTGAGGGATGTCGGAACAGACTACTACTACGCATTTTGGCTATAAAACCGTGGCAGCGACCGAGAAGGAAACTCTGGTTGCCGGTGTCTTTCATTCGGTAGCGGCCAAGTATGATCTGATGAACGATCTGATGTCGTTCGGCATCCATCGCCTCTGGAAGCGCTTTACCATCGACTGCTCCGGTGTCCGCAAGGGACAGAAGGTGCTGGATCTGGCTGGCGGCACAGGGGATCTGACCGCCAAGTTCTCCCGCATCGTGGGTGAGACCGGCCAGGTGGTCCTGGCGGACATCAACGACTCCATGCTGAAAGTGGGCCGCGACAAACTGCGCAACCTGGGGGTGGCCAACAACGTCTCCTACGTGCAGGCCAACGCCGAGGCGCTCCCGTTCCCGGACAACCACTTCGACGTCATCACCATCGGCTTCGGCCTGCGCAACGTCACCGACAAGGACAAGGCGCTCGCCTCCATGTTCCGGGTGCTCAAGCCGGGTGGCCGCCTGCTGGTGCTGGAGTTCTCCAAGCCGGTGAGCGAAGTGATCGCCAAGCTGTATGATCTCTACTCCTTCAAATTGCTGCCGAAAATGGGCGAAATCGTCGCGAATGACAGCGAAAGTTACAAATACCTGGCGGAATCGATCCGCATGCACCCGGATCAGCAGACCCTGGCAGGCATGATGGAGCAGGTCGGTTTCGAACAGGTCGAGTTTTACAACCTGACCCAGGGCGTGGTTGCCCTGCACCGCGGTTACAAGTTTTAAGGTCGCCTATGCCGATGGATGCCATGGTCACCGCGGTGATCGAAACCAGCCTCAACCAGTTGCTGGCTCTGGACAAACAGAGCCCGGAGCGGCTGCGCAAGCTCGCGGGCAAGGTGCTCAAACTGGAGCTGCGCGAGCTCAAGCCGCTCTGGTTTGTCTTCTCGGAGCGCCGTCTGGATGTGCTGGCCAGGTTTGAAGGGGAGGCGGATGCGGTGCTGAGTCTCTCCCTGACCGCCCTCGGCCTGCTCAAGGAGCCTTCCGCCCTGACCCGCTACATCCGCGAGGAGAAGCTGGACCTGAGCGGTGACCCCCAGCTGGTGCAGGCATTCAGCGCCCTGCTTGGCGAGCTCGATATCGACTGGGAAGAGGAGCTGTCCCGCTACACCGGCGACGTGGTGGCCCACACCCTGTGCAGTGGTGCCCGTCAGGCTCGCCGTTTTGTGGGGCGAGAGTTGTGCCGTTCCCAGCGTCAAGTGGCCGAGTATCTGACCGAGGAGGCGAGGCTTGCCCCGGGTCCGCTGGAAGTGGCGAGCTTCAATGACGATGTCGAAGAGCTGGCCCAACAGATGAAGGCGATCGAGTTGCGGCTTGCCCGCCTCGAACAGCAGGTGAGCTGATGACCCCGAAGGAGTTCAAACGCCTCTATCGCATCGTCAGCATCCTGCTGGAACAGGGCATCGACGAGCTGGTGCCCGCCCGTTATCAGCCCTGGCCTGGCCGTCTGGCCCGTCGCAGTCTGTTCTGGCTCAAGAACAAGCAACAAGGCATGAGCCGTGGTGCCCGTATTCGCCTCGCCTTTGAGGCCCTCGGTCCCATCTTCATCAAGTTCGGCCAGATGCTCTCGACCCGCCGAGACCTGCTGCCCCCCGACATTGCCGAAGAGCTGGCCCTGCTGCAGGACAGGGTGCCTCCCTTCTGTGGTCAGGCCGCCCGTCGCCAGATTGAAGAGAGCCTGGGTTGCCCCGTCGAGGCCCTGTTCGATGACTTCGATGAGACGCCGCTGGCGTCCGCCTCCATCGCCCAGGTGCACACCGCCCGGTTGAAGGAGAACGGCCGCGAGATCGTCATCAAGGTGATCCGTCCCGATATCGAGCCGGTCATCGAGGCCGACCTGCGCCTGATGCAGGCCCTGGCCCGTCTGGTGGCCCGTTTCGTGCCCCAGAGCGGACGACTGCGCCCCGTCGAGGTGGTGGAGGAGTATCGCAAGACCATACTCGACGAGCTCAACCTGATGCGCGAAGCGGCCAACGCCATCCAGCTGCGCCGCAACTTCATCGGTTCCGAGGCGCTCTATGTGCCCGAGGTGTTCACCGAGCACTGCCGCGAGCAGGTGCTGGTGATGGAGCGGATCTACGGCATTCCGGTCTCCGACATTGCGGCGTTGGAAGCCAACGGCACCAACATGAAGCTGCTGGCCGAGCGCGGAGTGGAAGTGTTCTTCACCCAGGTGTTCCGCGACAGCTTCTTCCACGCCGACATGCACCCGGGCAACATCTTCGTCTCTTTCGAACACCCGGAGAATCCGCTCTGGATCGGCATCGACTGCGGCATCGTCGGCACCCTCAACCGGGAAGACAAGCGCTACCTGGCGGAGAACTTCCTCGCCTTCTTCAATCGCGACTACCGCCGTGTGGCCGAGCTGCACGTGGAGTCAGGCTGGGTACCGCCCGATACCAAGGTGGACGAGTTCGAGTTCGCCATCCGCACCGTGCTGGAGCCTATCTTCGAGAAACCGCTCTCCGAGATCTCCTTCGGCCACGTGCTGCTCAATCTGTTCAACACCGCCCGTCGCTTCAACATGCAGGTGCAGCCGCAGCTGGTGCTGCTGCAAAAGACCCTGCTCTATGTGGAAGGGCTGGGTCGCCAGCTCTATCCCCAGCTGGATTTGTGGCAGACCGCCAAGCCCTATCTGGAGAACTGGATGCATGAGCAGGTCGGCCCCAAGGCGGTGTGGAATGCCATCAAGGAGAAGGCGCCGTTCTGGGCGGAGAAACTGCCGGAGCTGCCGGAGCTGGTTTATGAGACCCTGCGTCAGGCCCGCCATCAGCAGCACCACTTCGACCAGATGTTTGCCGATTTCCGTCGCCACAGTCGCTGTCAGGGGCAGGCCCGCTACCTCTTAGGGGTTGGAGCCAGTCTGCTGCTCGCGGGTGTATTCTTGCTGACCCAGAAACAATACATTGAGTGGGGACAAATCAGCCTCGCTGGCGCCGGGTTATGCTGGCTGCTGGGTTGGTTGCGAACCCGTTCCCATTAAATAACCTGCGCCATCGGGCGCCTATCCGGAGAGAAAGTCATGGGTGGTATCAGTATTTGGCAGTTGTTGATCATCGCAGTCATCGTCGTGCTGTTGTTCGGCACCAAGAAATTGCGCGGTATCGGCGGCGATCTGGGCGCGGCGGTCAAAGGGTTCAAGAAGGCGCTCTCCGATGAGCCGGCCGACACCAAACCCGAACAAAAAGATGCCGAGTTCCCGACCAAGCAGTTGAACGAGACGGCCAGCAACGCCGAAGCCGCCAAGCAGAAAGACAAAGATCAGGCCTAAGCCATGTTCGACATCGGTTTTTGGGAGCTGGTCGTCATCGGCGTCGTCGCCCTGGTGGTGCTGGGTCCCGAGCGGTTGCCGGTCGCGATCCGCACCGCCAGCCACTGGATAAGGCTGATCCGCAGCACCGCCAACTCGGTCAAGGCCGAGCTGGAACAGGAGCTCAAGTTGCAGGATCTGCACAACGATCTGAAGAAGGCCGAACGGTTGCAGATGAACAACCTGAGCCCCGAGCTGCAGGAGTCCATCGAGCAGTTGAAAGCGGCCGCCCAGTCGGTGAATCGTCCCTATCAGGGGGAGAACGAGATCCGCCCGCCTCGGGAGCCCGCCCAGGCTGAGCCAGCCACTCCGGTGGCGGCCCCGGCGCCCACCCCAGAGGTGCCACCGGTCAACAGCCAGCGAGAGAGCGAGCCTGTGCCCGCCAGCGAGTCCGCAGCCAAAGGGGAGGGTAAGCCATGAGTCAGGCAGAACAGCCCCTCATCAGCCATCTGGTGGAGCTGAGAACCCGTCTGCTGCGCGCGATCTCCGCCATCCTGCTGGTGTTCATCGCGCTCATCTACTTCTCCAACAACATCTACGACTTCGTGGCCCAGCCGCTGCTCAGCCAGTTGCCGGCAGGCACCAGCATGATAGCGACGGATGTGGCGACACCCTTCATCACGCCCATCAAGCTGACCCTGGTGGTCTCCTTCTTCGTGGCGATCCCCTATCTGCTCTATCAGGCCTGGGCTTTCATCGCACCCGGTCTGTACCAGCACGAACGGCGGCTGATCCTGCCCCTGGTGGCCTCCAGCGCCGTGCTGTTCTATGCGGGGATGGCGTTCGCCTACTACGTGGTGTTCCCCCTGGTGTTCGGCTTCTTCACCAGTACCGCCCCCGCCGGGGTGACGGTGGCGACCGACATCGCCAGCTACCTGGACTTCGTGCTGACCCTGTTCTTCGCGTTCGGGGTGGCGTTCGAGATCCCGGTGGCCACCATACTGCTCTGCTGGACCGGGGTGACCACCCCCAGGAGCCTGAAGGAGAAGCGCCCCTACGTCATCGTCGGGGTCTTCGTGGTCGGCATGTTGCTGACGCCGCCCGATGTCTTCTCCCAGACCCTGCTCGCGATCCCCATGTGGGGCCTGTGGGAGATAGGTCTGTTCTTCGCCCGCTTCTACGTGAAGAAAGAGGACGAAGAGCAGCAACAAACGGAAGAGGGGAGCTGAGGCTCCCTTCCTCTTTTCATGCATCCGTTCGAGGCGTATGGTAAGGCCCCATCGAGTAGATGGTTTTCAAATGCCTGATATGCACCTCGTTTGTCCGGAACCCCTGACTCCATGATCGACATCGGTTTGAACCTGACCAGCAGCCAGTTCGCAGGCGAACAAGCCGACCTGGTGGAACGCGCGCGCGCCGCCGGGGTGGAAGCTCTGATCCTGACCGGCACCGATCTGGCCGGCAGCCGCGAAAGTGCCGCATTGGCCGCCCGCTGGCCCGGTTACTGCTTCTCCACCGCCGGGGTACATCCCCATGATGCCAAAAGCGTCAATGAGGCGACCCTGCCCGCCCTGCGGGAACTGGCGGCCCTGCCCCAGGTGGTGGCGATCGGCGAGTGCGGTCTCGACTACAACCGGGACTTCTCCCCCCGCCCGGTGCAGGATGCGGTGTTTGACGCCCAGCTGGCGCTCGCCGCCGAGCTCGGGATGCCGGTGTTTCTGCACTGCCGCGATGCCCATGACAAATTCGTCGAGATCCTGCGCCCCTGGTTGCCCCGCCTGCCGGGGGCCGTGCTGCACTGCTTCACCGGCTCCGACGCCGAGCTGGACGAGTGCCTGGCGCTGGGGCTGCATATCGGGGTGACCGGCTGGCTCTGTGACGAGCGCCGTGGCCAGCTGCTGCGCGAGCAGGTGGCCCGCATTCCGGCGGGTCGCCTGATGATAGAGACGGACGCCCCCTACCTGGTGCCGCGGGATCTGAAACCCAGGCCCAAACGCAACGAACCCGCTTTTTTGCCGCACATCGCCCAGGTGGTGGCGGCCTGCCGTGGTGAAGCGCCCGAGGCCTTGCTGGCCCATACCCGGGCCACCTCCGCCGCATTCTTCCAACTTCCGCTTTTGGAGTGATTCATGGCCACAACTCTTCCGGGGGCCTTCCCGGGCCGTCGCCTGCGCCGGGTGCGCAAACATGACTTCAGCCGCCGCCTGGTGCGCGAGAACGTACTGACCGTCGACGATCTCATCTATCCCGTGTTCGTGCTGGAGGGAGAGGGTCAGCGAGAGGCCGTTGCCTCCATGCCGGGGGTGGACAGGCTCTCCATCGATCTGCTGCTCGAAGAGGCCGCCGAACTGGTGGCCCTGGGTGTGCCGGCGGTGGCCCTGTTCCCGGTGACGCCGCTGGAGAGAAAGAGTCTGATGGCGGAAGAGGCCTACAACCCGGATGCCCTGGCCCAGCGGGCGACCCGTGCCCTCAAGGCTCGCTTCCCGGAGCTCGGGGTCATCACCGATGTGGCGCTCGACCCCTTCACCACCCATGGCCAGGACGGCATCATCGATGACGAAGGCTATGTGCAGAACGACATCACCACCGAGATCCTGGTGAAGCAGGCGCTCTCCCATGCCGCCGCCGGGGCCGACATGGTGGCACCGTCCGACATGATGGACGGCCGCATCGGTGCCATCCGCGCGGCGCTGGAGGAGAATGGCTTCGTCAACGTGCAGATCATGGCCTACTCCGCCAAGTACGCCTCCCACTACTACGGCCCGTTCCGCGATGCGGTGGGCTCCGCCGCCAACCTCGGCAAGAGCAACAAGGCCACCTACCAGATGGACCCGGCCAACGGCAACGAAGCCCTGCACGAGGTGGCCCTCGACATAGCCGAAGGGGCGGACAGCGTGATGGTCAAGCCGGGCATGCCCTACCTGGACATCATCCGCCGGGTGAAGGATCAGTTCGGCGTGCCGACCTTCGCCTATCAGGTGAGCGGCGAGTACGCCATGCACATGGCGGCGATCCAGAATGGCTGGCTCAAGGAGAAGGAGTGCGTGATGGAATCCCTGCTCTGCTTCAAGCGGGCCGGGGCCGATGGCATCCTCACCTATTTCGCCAAGCGGGTCGCCCAGTGGTTGAAAGAGGACGCCCGACGCTGAGGCGGGGAGTGTCCATGCCCTCACAATGCCGGCCCTCGGGCCGGCATTGTCGTCTCTGGCAGATGAAGTGCTGGTTTTATGAACAAAATGCCTGAAAAAGTGGGCAACAAGCCCGTCTCTTGGCGGCAAAGGCTTGATAAATGGGGTTTCTGCCTACATCTTAGATGGTCCAAGCAGGCTTCTGGACGGCAGGGGCTGCAGAGCATTTAGAGGTACCGCAGATGACTAACCCTTTGCTGACAATGGACTCGCTGCCTCCCTTCAGCCAGATCCAGCCCGATCAGGTGCAACCTGCCGTGACGCAGGCCATCGCTGATTGCAAACAGAAGATTGAGGACGTGCTGGCCCAGAAGGAGCCTCACACCTGGGACAGCCTGATCGCCCCGCTGGAAGAGGTCAACGACCGCCTCTCACGGATCTGGTCCCCCATCAGCCACCTCAACGCCGTGCAGAACAGCGAGGCGCTGCGGGCGGCTCACGATGCCTGCCTGCCGCTGCTGTCCGAATTCCAGACCTATGTCGGTCAGCATGAAGGGCTCTATCAAGCCTATCTGGCCCTCTCCGAGAGCGATGACTTCCCCCGGCTCGATGATGCCCAGCGCAAGGAGATCCTGAACACCCTGCGCGATTTCCGCCTCTCCGGCATCGGTCTGCCTGCCGAGGCGCAGCAGCGTTACGGCGAGATCCAGGCCCGCCTCTCGGAGCTCGCCTCCCGTTTCAGCAACAACGTGCTGGACGCGACCCAGGGCTGGCACAAGCTGGTGACCGACGAGGCCGAGCTGGCCGGTCTGCCCGCGAGCGCCCAGGCTGCCGCGCGCCAGATGGCCGAACTCAAGGGCAAGGAGGGGTGGTTGTTCACCCTGGACATCCCCTCCTACCTGCCGGTGATGATGTACGCCGACAGCCGCGCCCTGCGTGCCGAGCTGTATGAGGCCTTCACCACCCGCGCCTCCGACCAGGGCCCCAACGCCGGCAAGTGGGACAACTCCGCCATCATGACCGAGTTGCTCACCCTGCGCCGGGAGCTGGCCCGACTGCTGGGCTTTGCCAACTATGCCGAGCTCTCCCTCGCGACCAAGATGGCGGACAAGCCGGAGCAGGTGGTGGACTTCCTCACCGACCTGGCTGCCAAGTCCCTGCCCCAAGGCAAGGCGGAGCTGGAGGAGATCCGCGCCTTTGCCGCCGAGCAGCACGGTCAGGACGAACTGGCGGCCTGGGATCTTGCCTATTACGCAGAAAAGCTCAAACAGCACAAGTTTTCGGTCTCTGATGAGCAGTTGCGTCCTTATTTCCCCGCCGGTCGGGTCGTGAAGGGGCTGTTCGAGGTGGTCAAGCGGGTGTTCGGCATGAAGGTGCGCGAGCGTCTCGGCATCGACACCTGGCACCCGGATGTGCGCTTCTACGACATCTTTGACGCCGATGACGAGCTGCGCGGCAGCTTCTACCTGGATCTCTATGCCCGCGAGCACAAGCAGGGCGGCGCCTGGATGGATGTCTGCCTGGGTCGCCGCTACCGTCAGGACGGCTCCCTGCAAAAGCCGGTGGCCTACCTGACCTGCAACTTCAACGGCCCGGTGGACGGCAAACCGGCCCTGTTTACCCACAACGAAGTGGTCACCCTGTTCCACGAGTTCGGCCACGGCATTCACCACATGCTGACCCGCATCGATGTGGCGGGTGTGGCCGGCATCAACGGCGTGGCCTGGGATGCGGTGGAGCTGCCGAGCCAGTTCCTCGAGAACTGGTGCTGGGAATCCGAGGCGCTGGCCTTCATCTCCGGCCATTACGAGACCGGGGAGCCGCTGCCCGCCGATCTGCTGGAGAAGATGCTGACCGCCCGCAACTTCCAGGCGGCGATGCAGATGCTGCGCCAGCTGGAGTTCGCCCTGTTCGACTTCCGTCTGCACCAGACCTTTGACCCGACCAGAGCGGATCAGATCCCTGCGCTGCTGGCTGAGGTGCGCAGCCAGGTCGCCGTGATGACGCCTCCGGCGTTCAACCGCTTCCAGCACAGCTTCTCCCACATCTTCGCGGGCGGCTACGCGGCGGGCTACTACAGCTACAAGTGGGCCGAGGTACTCTCTGCCGACGCCTTCTCCCGCTTCGAGGAGGAGGGGATCTTCAACCCGGCCACGGGCCACTCCTTCCTGAAGAACATTCTGGAAAAGGGCGGCTCCAGGGAGCCGATGGAGCTGTTCCGTGCCTTCCGTGGCCGGGAGCCCCAGGTGGATGCGCTGCTGCGTCACAGCGGTATCGCCGCGTGAGGTCCCGCCGCCACAGTGGGCCTCGATTGGATGAGCTGCCGCGCCACTGCGGGAGCTTCAAGCAGGTACACATTTGCAGCATAGTGGGATCGAAACGTGATTTTTGATAGAAAAAGGGACCTTTTGGTCCCTTTTTCCAAGCCTTTTTAATATCTTGCGGAGTGCATGTTTGCACTGTCCCCGCCTCTTCAGTAGAGTCGGGTTCTACCTTCCAGGGAGAGAAAGAACCTTGCCATGAGGCGAGCACTCGAGTCTGTCTATCAAATCATCTCCAGCCTGTCTCATTCGAGTGGTCAGGGATATTTTGATGCCTTTGTGAGTGAAATCGCCAATGCGGTGGGGGCTGACTTCGTCCTGGTGTCCGGCAAGGATCAGGCGGGTCTGTTCTTTACCGTGCATGCCGCCTATCCCGCCTCCCTCGACATCAACGCCTACAGCTTCCCCCTCGCCGACACTCCGGGGGAGATCGCCATGCAACAGGGTGAAGCCTGGTTCAGCGATCGCACCCGTCAGCTGTTCCCCCACGCCGCCGTGCTGGAGCGCTGCGAGGTGAGAGCCTATGCCGGCGTCGCGCTCAAGAACGCCGAGGGAGAGACCATCGGCCTGTGCAGCGTCATGTTCAAGCGGGCCATGCCGAGAATGGAGAAGATAGTGGGCCTGCTGCGTCTGCTGGCCCCGCTCGCCGGTCGTGAACTGGCGCTGATGTATCAGCAGCGCCAGAGCCAGGAGCAGCCGGCGCAACCGGAACATCACCACTTCCTGGACACCATGATGTCCCATGCGCCCGTGGGCATCGGCAAGGTGGATCTGGGCGGCAAGATCCTCTGGGCGAACCCGGCCATCGAGAAGATGCTCGGCTACAGCCAGGAGGAGCTGCAACAGCTCACCGTCGCCGAAATCAACCATCCGGACGACTGGCAGACCAGCATTGCGCTCTACGACGCCCTCAAGCGGGGAGAGCGTCCCGCGTTTACCCAGGAGAAGCGTTATCTCCATCGGGATGGGACCGTCCTGTGGGGACGGGTGACGGTGACCCTGATCCGCAACGAGCAGATGCACCCCGACTATCTCATGGTGGTGCTGGAGAACATCGATCCCATCAGGCGCCATGCGGAGCAGCTCAAGCTCTCCCACCGGGTCTATGACAACCTCTCCGAAGCCATTCTGGTGTGCGATGCCGACAGTCGCATCATCTCGGTCAATCCGGCCTTCGAGAAGATCACCGGTTACAGCGAGGAGGAGGCGTGCGGCCAGCGGCCCAGCATGCTCAAGTCCGGACTGCACGATCAGACCTTCTATGCGGACATGTACCACGCCCTGGAGCGGGTGGGGATCTGGCGTGGGGAGGTGTGGAACAAGCGCAAGAACGGCAAGCTCTATCCCCAGCAGCTGATGATCAGCGCCGTGCGGGAAGGGGGCAAGATCAGTCAGTACATCGCCATCTTCAGCGATCTTTCCCAGACCAAGCTGGCAGAGCAGAAGATCGCCGCCCAGGCCAACTACGACAACCTCACCGGCCTGCCCAACCGCTGGCTGTTCGGTCGCTGTCTGGCCCGCTTCTGCGAGCGGGGGGAGCGCTTCGCCCTCATGGTGCTCGACCTCAACAACTTCAAGGCTGTCAACAACAGCATGGATCACCATGTGGGCGACGCCCTGCTGCGGGAGGTATCGGATCGGCTGGTGAGCCGGGTGCGCACCGAGGACCTGGTGGCCCGCATCGGCGGCGACGAGTTTGCCTTCCTGGTGCCCGGCATCGTCAACCGCCGTCAGGCCGAGGTGTTTGCCAAGCAGGTGATCGGCGGCTTTGCCCGTCCCTTCATGCTGGCCAACCAGCACCTCTATGTGACCGCCACCCTGGGGATCACCCTCTGTCCCAATGACGGCGGCGACAGCGACGAGCTCTTGCGCAATGCCGAGCAGGCCCTGTTCGTCGCCAAGCGCCAGGGACGTCCCCTCGGCACCTACAACGCTTCCATGCGGGAAGAGGTGAGCCAGCGCCACCAGATGCAGCACGATCTGGCGGAGGCCATCAAGCTGGGCCAGCTGACCATGGCCTACCAGCCCATCTGGGACAACCGCAGCGGCCGGGTCGCCAAGCTGGAGGCCCTGGTGCGCTGGTATCACCCCCACTGGGGTCAGGTCTCACCGGCGGATTTCATCCCGCTGGCGGAAGAGGCGGGGCTCATCCAGGGGCTGGGTGCCCTGGTGCTGTGGCAGTCTTGCCGGGATCTGGCCAGATTACAGCAGTCCGGCTTCCCGGATCTGCAGATGTCCATCAACCGCTCCACCCTGGAGTTCCAGACCATAGACCCGGAGGCCAACGAGTGGCTCAGGGTGATCCGCCACTTCGAGCTGGATCCGGCGGACATCATCATCGAGATCACCGAATCTCTGCTGATGGAGACCAGCGATCAGCACAGGGTGCGGATCGATGCCCTGCGCGAGGCGGGTTGCAAGCTGGCCATCGACGACTTCGGCACCGGCTACTCGGCACTGAACTACCTGCGTACCTTCCCGGTGGATCTGGTGAAGATCGATCGCTCCTTCGTGCGCCATATTCCCTTCAACGAGCAGGACCGCCTGCTGCTCGACGGCATCATCAACATCGTGCACAACCTCGGCATGCAGGTGGTGATCGAAGGGGTGGAGACCCGGGAGCAGCTCAACTTCCTCTGCCAGAAGGGGTGCGCCTTCACCCAGGGGTATCTGCTCAGCCGCCCGCTGCCCTTCGACGATCTGACCGAGTACCTGAGTCTCAACCGTCAGGGAATGAACCTGGCGAATCTGACCACGGTGAGCTGACCCCCCGCTTCTGCTATCATGCCGGCTTCTGCGCCGTGATGAGTCCATGTTATGCCCCATATTCAGGTTTTCAGTGAAGTGCCCGCCCGCGATGGCGAGCTCGACGCCCTGCGCCAGCGCCTTGCCGACGTGGCGTTTCCCGCTCCCTTCGCCCTGGTGCTGACCGAATCGCGGTTGGAGCTGCGCAAGCTGGACGAACCCAAGCTGGGGGCCGTCTATGTGGACTTCGTGGAAGGGGCGGTGGCCCATAGGCGCAAGTTCGGTGGCGGGCGCGGCCAGTCCATCGCCAAGGCGGTGGGATTGAAGTCGGGAGCCATGCCGACCGTGGTGGATGCCACCGCCGGGCTCGGGCGCGATGCCTTCGTGCTCGCCTCCCTCGGCTGCAAGGTGACCCTGATCGAACGCAGCCCCGTGGTGGCGGCCCTGCTCCAGGACGGTCTGACCCGGGCGGGGCAGGATCCCGAGATAGGCCCCTGGGTGCGCGAGCGGATGCAACTGCTGCAAGGCCCGGCGGTGGAGACCCTGCTGGCGCTGACCGAGCGGCCGGAGGTCATCTACCTGGATCCCATGTTCCCCCACAAGCAGAAGTCGGCGCTGGTGAAAAAAGAGATGCGGGTGTTCCAGTCCCTGGTGGGGGCGGATCTCGACGCGGATGCCCTGCTGCCGGCGGCGCTCAGGATGGCTGACAAGCGGGTGGTGGTGAAGCGGCCCGACTATGCGGGCTGGCTCAACGAGCACAAGCCCAGCATGGCCATCGAGACCAAGAGCAACCGCTTCGACGTCTATGTGATGGCGGCGCTGGCAAGTTGAGTGGCGACTGGCAGGGAGTCTGAGCGTCAAACGAAGAGGGCCAACCTGATCAGGTTGGCCCTCTTGCTATTCATTGGCTGCGGGGTGGGGCGAAGTGGATCCGCTTTTCTTCCCCTTGCCAGACGAGTTCCAGGGTCGCGAGGTCCGCCAGGCTGAGGCGCTCAGCGCGCTCCAGCAGCAGATATTCCACTCCGTCGCTGGCTTCTATGGTGCGGATCCTGTCCGTCCAGGTTCGTCCAGCCCGGTCGGTGATCGTGACGGGCAGTTGCCAGCTTGCGGCGATCTCCAGCCAGTCGTACAGGTCACAGCTGACGGGTTGGTAATCGGCCATGGGGTGTGCGGCTCAGGCTTCCAGCAGCCGGGTGGACCAGCCCATCTTCTGCTGGCGCTCCACCTCGAGGCGCAGCTCGCTGGCGCGCAGGTAGTGCTCGTCCAGCCACCCCTTGGGCAGGGTTAGGGTCAGGGCATCTTCATCGGCTTGCAGCATGAACCTGGGCACAGTGCCCTGGGTACGGCGCATGCAGAGGATGAGGGAGATGCGCAGGATGCGGGCCAACCGGATTGCCTGGCGACCGGTGACGGCGCCCTGTTTCTCCAGCGGCTCCAGCTTGAATTCATCCCGCTGGTTGAACAGCAGGGCCGACAGCAGCTTCTTCTGCGCGGGGGTGAAGCCCGGCATGTCGATGTTGTCGATGATGTAGGCGGCGTGCTGCGGCGCCTTCTTGTACTCGATGCACAGACCGATTTCGTGCAGCAGGGCCGCGTAGCGCAGGATCGGGCGACCGTAGCGCTTGGAGAGGCGCCAGGCCGGCTGCAACTGGGTGAACGCCTCGATGGCGGTGTCGCGGACCCGCTCGGCGTGCTCCTTGTCGAGCTGGTAGCGGCTGATCAGGCTGTCGGCGGTGCGATCCCGGGCATCACAGTCGTGATTGTTGCCTAGCAGGCCGTAGATGAGCCCTTCACGCAGGGCACCGCCCGCCAGGGTCATGCTCTCGATGTCGAGGGTTTCGAAGATGGCGATCAGGATGGCGAGACCGGAAGGAAACACGGTCAGCCGTTCGGCCGCCAGCCCTTCGAGCTGCAACTGATCGAGTCTGCCGCAGGCGATGGCCTGACCCATCAGCTCTTGCAACTTGGGCAGGGTGACCCGCTCGCTCTTGCCCTGGGCCAGCATGATCTCTTGCAGCGCCTGGACGGTGCCGGAGGCGCCGACGCAGGTGCGCCAGCCGAGGACACGGTAGTCCGCAGCCACTTTCTCCAGTACCGCCTTGGCGGCGGCAATGGCCTGGTTGAAGCGCGCCTCGGAGAGCTCGCCATCACCGAAGTGGTTGTTGAGCCAGGTGACGCAGCCCATGTGCAGGCTGTTGAGCAGCTTGGCTTCGCTCTGCTCGCCGATCACCAGCTCGGTGCTGGCCCCGCCGATGTCGATCACCAGCCGGTTGCCTTCCCCTGCCGACGTCCAGGAGACACCTTCATAGATGGTCTTGGCTTCTTCCTCGCCCGAGATGATCTCGATGCTGTGGTTGAGCACCCGTTCCGCTTCGCTGATGAATTCGTCGACGTTGGTGGCCAGGCGCAGGGTGGCGGTGCCCACTACCCGGATATTGTCGGACGGGATGTCCTGCAACTGCTCGGAGAAGAGGCGCAGACAGTCCCAGCCCCGCTCCATGGCGGCACGGTTGAGGCGAAAATCGGCATCGAGGCCGGCGGCGAGGCGTACCTTGCGCTTGACCTTGGTGACGGTGCGCAGGGCACCGGCGACCTCGCGCACCACCAGCATGTGAAAGCTGTTGGAGCCGAGGTCGATGGCGGCATAGAGAGGCGAGTTGTGCAACTTGGCCGATCCCTCAGTTCTTGCGGGGGGGGCGACGACGGTTGTTGCTGTTGCCACCGCCCTGGCGATCCCGCATGTTGCGGTTCACCGGCTGGCGGTTGCGGAACACCCGTTTCGGCGCGGTGACGTCATCCAGCAGCGCCTCGCGGTCATACTTGCTGACCGGGATGGGGTGGTGGATGTACTCCTCGATGGCCGGCAGGTTGAAGGCATAGTCTTCACAGGCCAGGCTGATGGAGTGACCGCTTCTGCCGGCGCGGCCGGTACGACCGATGCGGTGGACATAGTCTTCGGCATCGTCGGGCAGGTCGTAGTTGAAGACGTGGGTCACGTCGGGGATGTGCAGACCACGGGCGGCCACGTCGGTGGCGACCAGGATATCCAGGGTACCCTTGGTGAACTCTTCCAGGATCTTCATCCGCTTCTTCTGCGGCACGTCGCCGGTCAGCAGGCCGACGCGGTGGCCGTCGTTCTCCAGCCAGGCGTGAACGTCTTCACAGACGTGCTTGGTGTTGGCGAAGACGATGGCTTTCTCGGGCCACTCCTCTTCCATCAGGGAGAGCAGCAGCAACATCTTGTCTTCGTTGGAGGGGTAGAAGAGCTCCTCCTTGATCCGCACGCCGGTCATCTGTTCCGGTTCGACCTGCACATGTTCCGGGTGGTTCATGTGTTCATAGGCCAGCTCCTGCACCCGCAGGGAGAGGGTGGCGGAGAACAGCATGCTCAGACGCTCGGTGGCGGGGGGCATGCGGCGGAACAGGAAACGGATGTCCTTGATGAAGCCCAGATCGAACATGCGATCCGCTTCGTCCAGTACCACGACCTGGATGTTGCCGAGATCGATGACCTTGGACTTGAAGTAGTCGATGATGCGACCCGTGGTGCCGATCAGGATGTCGACGCCCTGTTCCAGCACGGCCAGCTGCTTGTCGTAGCCTTCGCCACCATAGGCGAGACCGAGCTTGAGCCCGGTGGAGGCGGACATGCTCTCTGCATCGTTATAGATCTGGACGGCCAGCTCCCGGGTCGGGGCCATGATGATGGCGCGGGGCTGGTTGATGAGGCGCGGCCTGGTCAGCGGATGGGTCAGCAAATAGTTGAATGTCGCCGCCAGGAAAGCCAGGGTTTTGCCGGTCCCCGTCTGAGCCTGACCGGCAAGGTCATGACCTTCAACCAGCAGGGGCAGGGACAGTGCCTGGATGGGCGTACAATAGTGAAATCCCTTTGATTCCAGACCAGCCAGAACTTCGGGTTCGAGGCCCATTTGGGCGAATTTTTCGGTCGTTAGATGTGTTTTGCTCATGGCGGTAGGTTATCAGGTTAGGCTTGCAATAATAAACAGGATCATTTCAAATAGGGCAACTATTGCCTTTGTTGAACCATCAATAAAGCCTTAATTACTGACTGGAGTTGGAGATGAGTGACAAGATTGTTCAGCTGAGCGATGCCAGCTTCGAGGCCGATGTAATCAACGCCGACAGCCCTGTTCTGGTCGATTTCTGGGCCGAATGGTGTGGACCGTGCAAGATGATTGCCCCGATCCTGAACGAAGTTGCTCAGGAATATGAAGGTCGCGTGACCGTGGCGAAATTGAACATTGATCATAACGCCGACACTCCGCCCAAGTACGGCATTCGTGGTATCCCGACCCTGCTGCTGTTCAAGAATGGTGAAGTGGCAGCGACCAAGGTCGGCGCCCTGTCCAAGACCCAACTGAAAGAGTTCTTGGACGGCAACCTGTAATAATCAAGAAGGAGCGCATTGCAATAATGCGCTCCTTGTGTTTTATCACCTAGACGCTCACCCTGATTGGTGCTAGTTTATCGCTCGTTTGCTAACCTTTTTGCCTGACTCTTTGCTTAACTACCAGCCTGGCAAGTCAAATCCGATCAGCATCAATCCAGCAGACTGTCTCCTCATTTCAATCCTTGCTTACAGACTTTCACCACTATGAATCTGACTGAACTTAAGAACACTCCTGTGTCCGAGCTGGTCCAGCTTGGCGAATCCATGGGGTTGGAAAATCTGGCTCGGGCGCACAAGAAAGACATTATCTTTGCAATCCTCAAGGCGCACGCCAAGGGCGGCGAGGATATCTTTGGCGACGGTGTGCTGGAAATCCTGACCGACGGTTTCGGTTTCCTGCGCAGTGCAGACGGCTCTTATCTCGCTGGTCCGGATGACATCTATGTCTCCCCGAGCCAGATCCGCCGCTTCAACCTGCGTACCGGCGATACCATTTCCGGCAAGATCCGGCCGCCGAAAGAGGGCGAGCGCTATTTCGCCCTGCTCAAGGTCAACGACGTCAACTATGACCGTCCGGAAAACTCCCGCAACAAGATCCTGTTTGAAAACCTCACTCCCCTGCACGCCAACGAGCGTCTGCGCATGGAGCGTGGCAACGGTTCCACCGAAGACATCACCGCCCGTGTACTGGATCTGGCATCCCCGATCGGCAAGGGCCAGCGCGGTCTCATCGTTGCACCGCCCAAGGCCGGTAAGACCATGCTGCTGCAGAACATCGCCCAGAGCATCGCCTACAACCACCCGGATTGTGAGCTGATCGTGCTGCTGATTGACGAGCGTCCGGAAGAAGTGACCGAGATGCAGCGCATGGTGAAGGGCGAAGTGATCGCCTCCACCTTCGACGAGCCGGCCTCCCGTCACGTCCAGGTCGCCGAAATGGTGATCGAGAAGGCCAAGCGTCTGGTCGAGCACAAGAAGGACGTGGTGATCCTGCTGGACTCCATCACCCGTCTGGCCCGCGCCTACAACACCGTCATCCCGTCTTCCGGCAAGGTGCTGACCGGTGGTGTGGATGCCAACGCACTGCACCGTCCGAAGCGTTTCTTCGGTGCGGCGCGCAACGTCGAAGAGGGCGGCAGCCTGACCATCATCGCCACCGCGCTGATCGATACCGGCTCCAAGATGGATGAAGTCATCTACGAAGAGTTCAAGGGTACCGGCAACATGGAACTGCACCTCTCGCGCAAGATTGCCGAGAAGCGCGTCTACCCGGCCATCGACATCACCCGCTCCGGCACCCGCAAGGAAGAGCTGCTGACCGCACCGGACGAGCTGCAGAAGATGTGGATCCTGCGCAAGATCATTCACCCCATGGGCGAGATCGACAGCATCGAGTTCCTCATCGACAAGCTGGCTGCGACCAAGACCAACGACGAGTTCTTCGACTCCATGAAGCGTCAACAGAAGTAACAGCCTCTTCAATGACAAAACCGCGGCCCAGGTCGCGGTTTTTGTTTATCTATTTCACGGCTGGCTTAGTAGTATGAAGCCTCGATGTCACAAGGAAAGGGACGTCATGAAGCTGGTGTTGTTCATATGGATGGGTTGGTTGTGGCTGGCGGCCCCGGTGCATGCCGACTCCCCGCCGCAATTGCAGGCTCCCCTGGTGGCGGACGAGGGACTGGAGGGGCATCGGGCATACCTGGACGGCCGCATGGCGCTCGGGCAGTTTGATGCCATGGACTCGTTGCTCGAAACCCTGTCGGTGGGGCAGCGGGAGTTCCTGTTGTTCCAGTTGCTGGGTGAGCTCAAGTCATCGGGCGCACCGAGCCCGGCGCTGCTGGCCTGGGTGCGGGCACAAGCGGCCAAGGCGCCACAATGGCTGGTGGAAGGGAAGGTGGACGGTTTCCTGGTGCAGCTACCCGCCTACGACTTCCCCGCCGAGGCCCGGCTGGTGCTGAGCCACTGGCAGCAGCTGGCCTGGCAGGACAACTATCGCCAGTTGCTGGAGCAGGATCGCTTCGACTTCAAGCAGGTCTACTACAGCCGCAATCCCGAGCTGACACAGCAGCAGCAGGCCCTGCTGGCGGTGCTCGATCGGCAGCCGGTATCCGTGCTGCGTCGGGAGGCGCAGCGGCTTGCCGCCCTCAATCTCTTCCTGCCGGACAACCAGTTGCTGCTGCACTTCATCGAACAGACCGGGGAGACGGCACTCTACCTCAAGCTGTGGCGTCAGCCAGTGGATCACGACAGCCTGACTGCGCTACACACCATTTCCCGCTTTTATTCAGGGCAGGAGGCGAGCGATCTGCTGATCGCCGCCAGCCAGAACAGCCGCCTGATGGTCCCCGCCCTGCACCAGCTCAGCCGCCTCTCCCCCTTGCCGGACGGGGCCCAGCAGTTCCTCCTGGCCGAACTCGGCAAGCACCAGTATGGCGGGCTGGTGGCCGGCCTGTTGTTGCAGATGGACGAGCCCAGGCTCCTGGGTCAATTGGCAAACCGGCTGACGCTTCAGGAGCGGCGACACGCTTCGTCCGTCATGAGGTCCGATACGGGTACACCGGATACGCCGCCAGGGTTATAATGCGGGACCACCTGATCCCGCTGGGGTACTTGCATGAAATACAAGGACTTGCGTGATTTTATCGCGCAGTTGGAACAAAACGGACAGCTCAGGCGCATCAGTCGCGAGATAGACCCCTATCTGGAGATGACCGAGATCAGCGACCGTACCCTGCGTGCGGGGGGGCCTGCCCTGCTGTTTGAGAATCCCAAAGGCTACACCATGCCGGTGTTGACCAACCTGTTCGGCACGCCGGACCGGGTTGCCATGGGCATGGGCCAGCCCAACGTCAGCGCCCTGCGCCAGGTGGGGACCTGGCTCTCCTATCTGAAAGAGCCGGAGCCGCCTCGCGGGCTCAAGGAGCTGATGGAGAAGCTGCCCATCTTCAAGCAGGTGCTCAACATGCCGACCAAGCGGCTCTCTTCGGCCCCCTGTCAGCAGGTGGTGCTGGAAGGGGACGCGGTGGATCTGGATCAGATCCCCATCCAGCACTGCTGGCCCGGGGATGTGGCGCCCCTGGTCACCTGGGGTCTGACCATCACCCGCGGTCCCTACAAGAAGCGGCAGAACCTTGGCATCTATCGCCAGCAGAAGATCGGCAAGAACAAGCTGATCATGCGCTGGCTGGATCATCGGGGCGGCGCCATCGATTTTCGCGAGTGGCAGGAGGCCCACCCGGGCGAACGCTTCCCGGTGGCGGTGGCGCTGGGCGCCGATCCGGCGACCATCCTGGGCGCGGTGACGCCGGTGCCGGACAGCCTCTCCGAATACGCCTTTGCCGGTCTGCTGCGGGGCAGCCGTACCGAGGTGGTGAAGGCGCTGAGCTGCGATCTGGAAGTACCCGCCAGCGCCGAGATCGTGCTGGAAGGCTATCTGGAGCCGGGGGAGATGGCCCCCGAAGGGCCTTACGGCGATCACACCGGCTACTACAACGAAGTGGACGAGTTCCCGGTCTTCACCATCACCCACATGACCATGCGCCGGGATGCCATCTACCACAGCACCTACACCGGCCGTCCGCCCGATGAGCCGGCGGTGCTCGGGGTGGCGCTCAACGAGGTGTTCGTGCCGCTGTTGCAGAAGCAGTTCCCCGAGATCGTGGATTTCTACCTGCCGCCGGAGGGGTGCTCCTACCGGATGGCGGTGGTGACCATCAAGAAGCGTTACCCCGGCCACGCCAAGCGGGTGATGCTGGGGGTCTGGTCCTTCCTGCGCCAGTTCATGTACACCAAGTTCGTGATCGTCTGCGATGACGACATCAACGCCCGGGACTGGAAGGACGTGATCTGGGCCATCACCACCCGGATGGATCCGGCCAGGGACACCACCCTGATCGAGCACACCCCCATCGACTACCTGGACTTCGCCTCGCCGGTCTCCGGGCTCGGCTCCAAGATGGGGCTGGATGCCACCAACAAGTGGCCGGGGGAGAGCAACCGGGAGTGGGGGCAGCCCATCGTCCAGGACGAGGCGGTAAAGCAGAAGATCGATGCCATCTGGGACGAGCTGAAGATCCTCGACTGAGGGATCCCCGATGCGGCGCGGCCATTGTGACGCAAAAGTGCGGTATTGCCGTGCCGAATTGGGTATGCTCGACGGACCTGACCACCAACTGGTCGCCATAAAAACAGTGAAACCATGAGCGAAGCGGGCCGGGCAGGCCCCTCACAAGGACAAGAATGCAACGTATCAAGTGCCGCGTAGAGGAACTGCGCGAATATGTCGACACCATCTGGCACGTGGCGCTGGCGCCGCAGCAGGAGGTGAGCTTCAAGCCGGGCCAGTATCTGCTGGTGGTGATGAGCGATTCGGACAAGCGCCCCTTCTCCATCGCCAACTCGCCGACCCGCTCCGGCGTGCTGGAGCTGCAGATCGGTGCCACTCCCGAGAATGCCTATGCCGGTCAGGTGCTGGCCCGCATGCGCGAGCAGGGAGAGATCGAGGTCGAGCTGGCCGCCGGCAAAGCGTTCCTGCGCGACGAATCCCCCCGACCGCTGATCCTGATGGCGGGCGGCACCGGCTTCTCCTATGCCCGCGCCATCCTGGAATACCTGATCGGCAGTGGCAGCAAGCGTCCGGTGTTCCTCTACTGGGGGGTACGCCAGGCGCACTGGCTCTACGAGCTGGAGCAGATGCAGCAGTGGGAGCGCGACTACGCGCCGCTGACCTTCATTCCCGTGGTGCAGGAGCCCGAGAGCGACTGGACCGGCAGGACCGGGCTGGTGCACAAGGCCATCATGGATGACTTCGTCAGCCTGCATGACTACGACATCTATGTGGCGGGCCGATTCGAGATGGCCGGTGCCGCGCGGGAAGAGTTCAAGGTGCTGGGCGCCGAGCCAGAGCGCATCTTCGGCGATGCCTACGAGTTTATCTGACCACGGCCAACCGCAGTGCGTCGATCTGCCCCCTTATCGTCTTGCGAGAGAGGGGGGATGAGAAACTCGTTGTCCCCATGAAAACGACAAACCCCAGCCTGGCTGGGGTTTGTGCTATCTACGGCGGGTCACGCCGGATCATTCGCCCTTGGCGGCGAGCTGCTGCTCGAGCTGGGCCAGCTTGGCCTCGAGGGCGGTCAGCTTCTCCCGGGTGCGCAGCAGCACCTTGGTCTGCACGTCGAACTCCTCGCGGCTCACCAGATCCAGCTTGTTGAGCTGGGCCTGCAAGACCTGACGGGTCTTTTTCTCCACCTCTTCACCCATGCTGCGAATGCCGGGGGGCAGGGCGTTGTGTATCTGTTTGGCGATCTCTTCCAGTTTTTTCGGGTCGATCATGGGGGTCTCCTTAAGCAATGGCGCCATTCTACCGACAAATCGTCTCCTTTGCCGAGATCGGAGCGGCTTTTTGCGCCATGGATCCCATCGGGCTCTGGTCGGGTCTGGTTGATGCACCCTGGCTGCTACCCTGTGACGCCGGGGATCAATTCCAATTCCTTGATGGTGTACACAAAAAAATCAGATCAGATGACTGACCAGAGGCTTATTAATTGTTGCGTTGCTGTTAATATGATTCGGTCGGGTTTGAACCCTACCCCGTCAGGCTCATCATGGATAACAACATAAAAGAGATAAGGATATGAAGAAAAAGCTAATTTACGCGGCCGTCGTCAGTGCGCTGCTGAGCGGTTGTGGTGGCAGTGACGACAACACAGGCGATACCTCAAGCTATCTCGATTATCTGCTGAGCGGCTCCAATGCAGTCCGACCCAGCGCCCTGGCAGCCCGTGCGACCGACGGTACCCTGAAATTCTCCACGGAAACGGCGGATCTCTCCAACCCGGTGTCCGCCCTCTCCACCCTGGATGGCTGGTCGACTACCCAGGCGATCCAGATCGTGCCGGTGACGGCCTCCGGCATCCAGGTCAAGGCGCCGGCCGCTGCTGAATTCGCAGCCTCCGTGGCACCCCTCTACCTGATGGAGCTGGAGTTTGACAGTGCGGCCCTGCGTCCGAGCGGCGTGAAAAAGGTGCTGACCTACGGGGTGGACTTCGTGGTGGCCGAGACGACCGGCAAGCTGAATCTGGTGCCGCTCAAGCCGCTCAACCCCTCTTCCTACTACATGATAGTGGCGACCGATACCCTCAAAGACAGCACTGGCGCCCCCCTGCGACCGGGTAGCGACTACAGCAACTACAAGACCAGCACCGGCAGCAACGCCCAGGAGCAGACCATCAGCGGCCTGATTGCGCTGCAGGAAGGTCTGTTCAAGACTGCCACCGGTATCACCAGCGACCACGTGATCTTCTCCGACTGGTTCGGTACCCAGTCCGGCGCCGACGTGCTGGTGGCGGTGAAAGGGGCGGCCGCATCCGTGCTCAAGAGCCCGACCCTGGACGCCGCCGCTCTGTGGAAGCAGGACGCCCTGGGCAATACCAGCCTGCCTGGCACCTATACCCTGTCGGTGAGCGGCGGCAGCCCCTTCCTGACCCAGCTGGACGCCGAGAACTTCCTGCCCCAGGAGCAGAAGGATGCGATTGCCGCCGCTTTTGGTGACGGCACTCCACTCCACAATCTGGCCTTGGGTACCACCGTCTACAGCGGTACCGTCAAGCTGCCCTACTTCCTCTCCTCCCCGGCCACCGCCGGCTCCTGGGACAAGGCGAAGACCCAGTCCTGGCACGGTGCCATCCCCAGCCTCTACGCCATCGCGAACGCCCTGAAGGCCCAGGATGCCGAAGTGATCGGCGGCCTGGTGGGGGCGGGTGTGGATCCGGCCCTGCTGGGCGAACTCATCGCCGATCCGAGCCGTCAGGCCGAGCTGCTGGCGGAGGCGAGCAAGCTGATCGGGGTGACCCTCACCTCCGGCGGCAAGGCGCTGGATCCCGAGATGAATATCGGGCGCTTCAACCCGCTGCCGGCACTGGAAGAGGTGCAGTCCGTCCCGATGCGGATCTTCGCCGCCGCACCGCTGGCGAACATCACCGACGTGATCATCTATCAGCACGGCGTCACCTCGGTGAAGGAGAACGCCTATGCCCTGGCCCTTGGCCAGATTGGTGCCGGTGCCCAGGCGAGCAAGAACGTGGCCGTGGTGGTGATCGATCATCCCCTGCATGGTGAACGCGGCTTCGCCCTGACCGGCAGCATGGACTCGGTAACCACCTCCGACAACCCGACCCCCTACCTGAACCTGAGCTACCTGACCGTGGCCCGCGACAACCTGAAACAGAGCGTGGCGGATCTGCTGGGCCTGCGTCTGGCAGTGGGGCTGGCCAATGCCAAGGGCGCCATCGGCACCGCAGGCAGCCTCAAGGTGCACTTCCTGGGTCACTCTCTGGGTGCCATCGCGGGGGCCAACCTGCTGGCGGTGGCCAACCAGTCTGTTGGCAACCCGACGGCAGACGCCCTGTTCAAGTTCGACACTGGCGGCCTGGCCATGCCGGGTGGCGGCATAGCGCCGCTGTTGCTGAACTCGCCGACCTTCGGTCCGACCATCCAGATGAGCGTGCTGACCGCTGGCAGTGCGGCCCTGAAGGCAGCTTTCACCGCCTACGCCCCGAACTGCAAGACGGCAGTACCGACCTGCTTCGTCAACGAGTTCCTGCCGAGCCAGGATGCGGCCACCCAGGCCACGGCGGCCAGCACCCTGCAGAGCTACAGCTTCGCGGCGCAGTCGGTGCTGGATTCGGCAGACCCCATCAACCTGGGGAGCGGTATCGCGGCGGACTTCCCGCTGTTTGCCACCGAAATCGTCGGCGACGGTGCCCTGAGCCTGTCGGATCGGGTGATCCCGAACAGCATCGCCACCGCCCCCCTGGGTGGCACCGAGCCGCTGTTCAAGGTCCTGGCCCTGCAACCGCTGACCGCCACCGGCGCCGCCAACCACAGAGCGGCCCGCTTCGTGGCCGGGGGTCACAGCTCGCTGCTGGCACCGGACGAGAACTTCGATCCGACCGGCGCCGTCACCACCGAGATGCAGACCCAGTTCGGCAGCTTCTTCGCAAGCGGCGGTACCGCGGTCAAGGTGACCGACGGCAGCCTGCTCAAGCAGTAAGCCGGCCGACCAATAAAAACGCCGCCCCTTGGGGCGGCGTTTTTTTATGGCAAATCGGCTCAGGCTGGCCTGTGATGCCTGTCCAGCCAGCCCTGGGCAAGGCCGACCAGCAGGCCCGTGAGCCATGTTGGTGGTCGCTATGGTTGCCGAGCCGTTGCCGGCAACCAGGCCTCACCCCGGCCTGTGGTGTTTGTCCAGCCAGCCCTGGACAAGGCCGACCAGCAGGCCTGCCAGGTGAGCCAGGTTGGTGGTGGCTTTGGTTGCCGAGCCGTTGCCGGCAACCAGGCGTCACCCCGGCCTGTGGTGTCTGTCCAGCCAGCCCTGGGCAAGGCCGACCAGCAGGCCGACCAAATGGGCCATGTTGGCGGTGGGGGTGCCGAGCATGTCCAAGAAGCCGAGCACCAGCCAGACCAGCATGAAGCCCATCAGGGCTGGCGGCATGGCGAGGCCGCAATCCGGTTGCAGCCTGGTTCGCAGCCAGCTGTAGCCGAGCAGGGCATAGACCACCCCGGAGAGGCCGCCAAAGCGCGGGCCGCTGGCAAAGAACTCGGCGATATTGGGCAGGGCCGCCCCGACGATGAGCAGGATGAACAGCTTGCCGCTGCCGAGGCGCTGCTCTATCTGGCCACCGAGATACCACCACCACAACAGGTTGAACACCAGATGCAGCACCGAGAAGTGGATGAAGGCCGGAGTGACGTAGCGCCAGGCCTGCCAGTCGGTGAACTGGGCCAGGGTGGGGTGGAAGGCGAGTTCGTCGAAGATGGGCAGGCCGATGGCATCCAGAGCGTAGATGGCCAGGCAGGCGATGATGACCACCAGGGTCAGGGGGCCCGCCTGGTGGAGGAAGTCGGTGACCGGATCCGTCATCCCCTTGCTGTAGTCGATCCGGGCATCGGCATGGCCGGATTGCCAGGAGGCCTCCATGTAGCGGGGATGATTGGGTTCGCTCAGGAAGCGTTTGACCTCCTGCTGGGCCTGGGCGAGGCGCCGTTCGTCCGCCAGCCAGACCGAGACGCCGAGCTCGGACTGGGTCAGCTCGCACGGAATGCCCAGGGTAGCGAGATAATCCACCAGCGCCTGGGCCATGCGGGCGTCGCCCAGCACCAGCAGCTGGATCATGCCGGTCGAGGAGGAACGACCCGCCTCTGTCATGCGTCCCCCGCCTGGATGGGGAACTCCCTGCGCCAGGCCTCGAAACCGCCATCCAGGCTATAGACCTCGTCATAGCCTTGTTGCAGCAGGTACTGGGCCGCCCCCTGGCTGCTGTTGCCGTGATAGCACATCACGATGACAGGGGTATCGAAGTCCACCTCGTTCATAAAGCGAACCAGGGTGCCGTTGGTGAGGTGGAAGGCGCCGACCGCGTGGGCCGTCTCGAAGGATTGGGGATCGCGAATGTCCACGAGACGGGCTTCGCCTGCGCTCAGCTTCTGGTGGGCATCATGGGCGCTGATATGGGCAAACTGGTCCATTGAGATGTCCTGAAAATGGAAGGTTGAAGGGCAGTTTACCGCAAGCGGCGGTTTGCGCTAAGTGTGCAATGGAGGCGGCATCCAGGGGATCGCAATTTTCTTCAATATCGGGCCGCCCGGGCCGGGTAGGCTCGGGCTTCCCTCAATTGAACGAGCATCATCCATGGAATTCAGTCTGCTGTTATCCATGGCCGGGTTTGCCCTGGCCATGTCCATCTCCCCGGGGCCGGTCAATCTGGTCGCCCTTGGCACCGGCGCCCGGTACGGTTTCACGGCCAGCCTGCGCCACGTGGTGGGGGCCACCCTCGGCTTCATCCTGCTGCTCCTGCTGATGGGGCTGGGTCTTGGCGGTGCCCTGTCCCGCTGGCCTGTGGCGCTGGGGGCCATTCACTGGGGCGGCGTGCTCTTTCTCGGCTGGATGGCCTGGCAGTTGCTGGTGGACAGCGGCGAGGTGGAGGAAGTGGAGGGCGTACCCCCCGCCTTCTGGTACGGGGCCTTGATGCAGTGGCTCAATCCCAAGGCCTGGCTCGCCGCCAGCATGGGGATGGGAGCCTATGGGATCGCGGGCGGCATGAGCCAGATCGCCCTCTTTACCGGCATCTATCTGGTGATCTGCCTCGGCTCCATCGCCTGCTGGGCCTATGCGGGCAGCCGATTGCAGGGGTGGCTGGTCTCTCCTCGCCGGTTGCGCTGGTTCAATCGGGCCATGGCGCTCTTGCTGCTGCTCAGCGCCGCCTATCTGGTGCGCTCGTCCTGAGGGGCGAGCTGCGCTCTGTACTGGCCCGGGGTGGCGGCCACCCGGCGTTTGAACTGGCGCTGGAAGTGGGCCTGATCGGCAAAACCGCTGGCAAGGGCCACTTCCGCCAGGGGCTGCCCCTGGCGCAGCAGGGTGCGGGCGTGGCGAATGCGCTGATCGAGCAGGTAGGCGTGGGGCGTCATGCCGTAGTGGCGGCTGAAGGCGCGCACGAAGTGGGAAGGGGTAAGCCCGGCCACCGCACTCAGCTGTGCCAGGGTGAGGGCGCAAGTACTCTCGTCCTGCATCAGCTCGGCGGCTCGCTGCAGGTGCTGGGGAGGGCGGTCATCCCACTTGGCCGGGGTGAGCCTGGCCAGAAGCTGGCGGCTGAAGAGGTGGCAGGCCACTTCGCGAGCCAGGGGATCCGGCTCCTCCACCAGTTGCCGATGAAGCCGGCAGAGCCCCTGGTAGAGCAGGGGATCCCGGCTTGCGGTCATGTCGAAGGGGCGAAACGCGTTGCCGAGCCCGGCCTCCTCCTGCTGGCGCTGCAACCAGAGGTTGTCGATGTAGAACATCAGATAGGACCAGGGCTGGTCAGCGACGGGATTGCAGGCGTGCACCTCTTCCGGGTTCATCAGCACCAGGCTGCCGCGGCCGACCTCTTGCAGGCTGCGCTGGTTGAGGTAGTGGCTGTGGCCGCCGGTGATGGCGCCGATGGAGAAGTGGGGGTGGCTGTGCTTGTCGTAGCAGACGCGCCGGCCATCCTGCACCGCCCGCGCCTCGATGAAGGGCAGGGCGGGATCGTGCCAGAAGTGGTGCTGATCCTGCGTCGCCCGCGCACGGCTCACAATGTGCTCCTCGGCGGGGGGCTGTTCCCCTGCCGGGCTCGGGGAGCGCGGCAGGGGAAGGGTGACGATGGTTGCTGCATCCTCAGCCGCCGAGATAGGCCTGGCGGACGGCGGGGTTGGCCAGCAGGGCCTCTCCCGTGTCTTGCAGCACCACCCGGCCGTTCTCCAGCACATAGCCGCGATCCGCCAGCTTGAGCGCCTGGTTCGCGTTCTGCTCCACCAGGAAGATGGTCATCCCCTTCTGGCGCAGCTGCTCTATGGTGTCGAAGATCTGCTGGATGACGATGGGCGCGAGTCCCAGGGAGGGTTCATCCAGCAGCAGCAGGCGCGGCTTGCTCATCAGGGCGCGGCCGATGGCCAGCATCTGCTGCTCGCCGCCGGACATGGTGCCTGCCCGCTGCTCCAGCCGCTCGTGCAGGCGGGGGAACAGGGTAAAAATCTGATCCAGCAGGCCGCGCTGCTCCGCCTTGTCGACGAAGAAGGCCCCCATCAGCAGGTTCTCCTCCACCGTGAGGCGGGCGAAGATGCGGCGCCCCTCCGGCACCACGGCGATGTCCTTGCGCATGATGCGGGCGGTGGTGAGGGAGTCTATCTGCTCCCCCTCGAACCAGATGGAACCGCTGCTGGGCTTGGGCTCGCCACACAGGGTCATCAGCAGAGTGGTCTTGCCGGCGCCGTTGGCGCCGATCAGGGTGACGATTTCCCCCTCTTTCACCTCGACGCTGACGTCGTGCAGCGCCTGAATTTTGCCGTAATGGGTCGATACGTTGCGAAGTTCTAACATCTTTTTGTCCTTACGACTCGCCCAGATAGGCCTTGATCACCGCCGGATTGCTGCGGATTTCGTCCGGTTTGCCGTGGGCCAGCGGGGTGCCCTGGTTGACCACGAAGATGCGGTTGGAGATCTCCATCACCAGCTTCATGTCGTGCTCGATCAGCAGCACCGAGACCCCGAACTCGTCCCGCAAGTTGGAGATGAGCTCGTTGAGCTCGTCGGTCTCCTTGGGGTTGAGGCCTGCGGCCGGTTCATCCAGCATCAGCAGCTCGGGCCGGGTCGCCATGCAGCGGGCGATCTCGAGGCGGCGCTGCTGGCCGTAAGCCAGGTTGCCCGCGGCGCGGTTGGCGAGATCCTTGAGGCCCACCTTTTCCAGCCAGAAGGCGGACTGCTCCAGCCCCTCTTTCTCGGCGCGGCGGAAGGAGGGGGTCTTGAACAGGCCGGCGATGAAGCCGGTATTGAGATGCCTGTGCTGGGCCACCAGCAGGTTTTCCACCGCCGTCATCTCCTTGAACAGGCGCACGTGCTGGAAAGTCCGCACTATGCCCTTGCGGGCGATGAGGTGGCCGGGCAACCCCTGGATCTCCTCACCCTTGTAGCGAATGACACCGCCACTCGGGCGATAGAAGCCGGTCAGGCAGTTGAAGATGGTGGTCTTGCCCGCCCCGTTGGGGCCGATGATGGAGATCACCTCCCCCTTTTCCACATCCAGCTTGACGCCGTTGACTGCGAGCAGGCCGCCAAAGCGCATCGACAGATCTGAGACATCCAACAATGGTTGATTGTTGCTCATTTACGCAGCTCCATATGGGGTCGACTCATGGGCAGCAGTCCCTGCGGCCGCCAGATCATCATGAATACCATCAAGAGACCGAACATCAGCATGCGATATTCGTTGAACTCGCGGGCGAGCTCCGGCAGCACCGTCATCACGATGGCCGCCAGCACGACCCCGATCTGGGATCCCATGCCTCCCAGCACCACAATCGCAAGGACGATGGCCGACTCGATAAAGACGAAGGATTCCGGGCTGATGAAGCCCTGGCGGGAGGCGAAGAAGCTGCCGGCAAAGCCCGCGAAGCAGGCGCCTATGGTGAAGGCGGTCAGCTTGATGATGGTGGGGTTGAGCCCCAGGGACTTGCAAGCGATCTCGTCTTCCCGCAGCGCCTCCCAGGCACGGCCGAGCGGCATGCGCAGCAGGCGGTTGATGACGAACAGGGTCGCCACTACCAGCACCAGGGCCATCAGGTAGAGGAAGATCACCTTGTGGTTGGCGTTGTAGGCGATGCCGAAGAAGTCGTGGAAGGTGCCAAAGCCCCCATCCTTGACGGTGCGGTTGAACTCGAGCCCCCCCAGGGTCGGTTTCGGAATGCCGGAGATCCCGTTCGGACCGCCGGTCAGGGTGGTCATGTTGTTGAGCAGGATGCGGATGATCTCGCCAAAGCCCAGGGTGACGATGGC
Source organism: Aeromonas sp. FDAARGOS 1418 (assembly GCF_019048585.1). Lineage (NCBI taxonomy): Bacteria > Pseudomonadati > Pseudomonadota > Gammaproteobacteria > Aeromonadales > Aeromonadaceae > Aeromonas > Aeromonas sp. FDAARGOS 1418. The sequence continues at coordinate 856,396 of NZ_CP077387.1, forward strand.
CAGGTAGTCCCCCCGCAGCCGCAGCACCGGGAACCCGAGCAGGAAGCCGAAGGTGGCCGCCAGCAGACCTGCGATGGGCAGACACTCCCAGAAGCTCAGACCGAAGTAGGTGTTGAGCAGGGCGTAGCTGTAGGCGCCGACCGCATAGAAGCCGACGTAGCCGAGGTCGAGCAGACCGGCGAGGCCCACCACCACGTTCAGTCCCAGCCCCAGCATGATGTAAATCAGGGTGAGGGTGGCCAGATCGATGGCGCCGCGAGAGGCCATGAAGGGCCAGCTCACCGCAAACAGCAGCACCAGCACGGCGGTGAGGTTATAGAGCTTGGGGGCCTCTTCGGGGCTTGGCAGCACCAACTTGGTGAAGCCGACGGAGAAGCCGCTGATGGAGGCCTGGAACAGCCGGCTTATCTGGCCGCGCAGCATCTGGAACCAGAAGACGATGGTGGCGCCCCCCAGCAGCCAGGCCAGCGACACATCGAGGCGGCTCACCACCAGCAGGCGGGAGCCATCGGTCTCCAGCTTGAAGCCGAGCAGCCAGAAGGAGAGCACCAGCAGCACCAGGCTGGCGATGCAGGCATGGATAAATTGACGTTTCATCAGACTTTCTCCACTTCCGGACGGCCGAGAATGCCAGTGATGGTCATGAACAGCAGCACGAGGGCATGCATAGATTGGTTTTTCATACCTTCTCGACCTCCGGACGACCCAGGATGCCGGTGGGCATGAAGAGCAACACGAAGATGAGCAGGGCAAAGGCCATCACATCCTTGTACTCGGTGCTGAGATAGCCCGCGGTGAGCGCTTCCACCACGCCGAGCAGCAGGCCGCCCAGCACGGCACCGGGAATGCTGCCGATGCCGCCCAATACCGCGGCGGTGAAGGCCTTCAAGCCCGCCATGAAGCCGAGATAGGGGTTGATGACACCGTAGTACATGCCGAGCAGCACCCCCGCGACGGCGGCCAGGGCGGCCCCCAGCACGAAGGTGATGGAGATGACCACATGGGTGTCTATCCCTAACAGGTTGGCCATCTTGATGTCTTCGGAACAGGCACGGCAGGCACGCCCCATGCGGGAGCGGCCGATGAACTGGGTCAACGCCAGCATGGTGACGAAGGTCACCACGAAGATGATGAGCTGCATGTAGGAGAGGCTGGCCTGGAAGCCATCCTCGCCGCCGAGGGTCCAGCCCCCGGAGATCAGAGTGGGCATGGCGATGTCACGCGAGCCCTGGGCCATCCGCATCATGTTCTGCAGGAAGATCGACATGCCGATGGCGGAGATGAGGGGGATCAGGCGGTTGCCGCCCCGCAGTGGACGATAGGCCACCCGTTCTATGGACCAGCCATAGCTGCCGGTGATGATGATGCTGACCAGGAAGGCTCCCCCCAGCAGCAGCACGGTGCTGTCGATGCCCATCATCATGAGCCCGGCCATCACCATGAAGGCGACATAGGAGCCGATCATGTAGACCTCGCCGTGGGCGAAGTTGATCATGCCGATGATGCCGTAGACCATGGTGTAGCCGATGGCGATCAACGCATAGGTGCTGCCTATGGTCAATCCGTTCAGCAACTGCTGAACCAGATAAAGAAGGTGTTCGGACATACCGCGTTCCCTGTGTACTTGCCCGCAAAGAAAGGAGGGGTGACTCACGTCACCCCGACCGGCAGATTATTTGAGTTGAGTGGAGGTACCGTCGGCGTGCCACTGGAAGACACCGAATTCGAAGCCTTTCAGGTCACCGTTCGGTGCCCAGGTCAGGGGGCCCATCACGGTGTCGATCGGTGCGGCCTTGATGGCGGCAGCGACGGCAGCCGGATCATCCTCGCCCGCCTTGGCGATACCGGCCGCCAGGGCCTGCATGGCGGCGTAGGTGGTCCACACGAACGGACCGGAGGAGTCCTGACCCTTGGCCTTGAACGCTTCTACGATGGGGGCGTTGGCCGGCACCAGGTCATATTTGTTCGGCAGGGTCACCAGCAGGCCTTCGGAAGCCGGGCCGCCGATGGCGGAGATGTCCTTGTTGCCCACGCCTTCCGGACCCATGAACTTGGCCTTCAGACCCTTCTCGCCAGCCTGGCGCAGGATCAGACCCAGCTCGGGGTGGTAGCCGCCGTAGTAGACGAAGTCGACGTTCTCTTTTTGCAGCTTGGCGATCAGGGCGGAGAAGTCCTTGTCGCCGGCGGTGATGCCCTCATAGGCAACGACCTTGACGCCTGCCTTGTCCAGCGCGGCTTTCACGCTGGAGGCGATGCCTTCACCGTACTGTTTCTTGTCGTGGATGACGGCCACGCGCTGGGGTTTGACCTGCTCGATGATGTACTTGGCGGCGGTCGGGCCCTGGTCGCTGTCCAGACCGATGGTGCGCAGGGTCAGCTGGTAACCGCGCTCGGTGATCTTGGGGTTGGTGGAGGCGGGAGTGACCATCAGGACCCCTTCATCTTCATAGATGTCGGAGGCGGGCAGGGTGTTGTCGGAGCAGAGGTGGCCGACCACGAACTTGACGCCGTCGTTGATCACCTTGTTGGCGATGGCCACGGCCTGCTTGGGATCGCAGGCATCGTCATAGATGACGGCTTCGATCTGCTTGCCCTTGATGCCGCCCGCCTTGTTGATCTGCTCGACCGCCATCTTGCCGCCGGTGAACTGCATGTCACCGTACTGGGCGACCGGGCCGGTCAGGGGGCCGGCGATGCCGATCTTGATGGTATCGGCCGCATTGGCCATGGAAACTGATCCAAACAGAGCCAAAGAAACCGCTGCTCTGACTGCCATTTTGCTGAAGTTATGCATTGATTCGTCCCTTAATCAGTGAATTGTTTCATTTTATGCACGTCATTCCGAGCCTGTATCCCGCCAGCCCGGCGATAGATAAGGTTCTATCATTCCTCGCCGGGCAATAACAAGATGTTAAAGATACTAACCGGAGCAGGCGCGAGAGGGGTTTTGTGAAACTAACACGCAGTTTATTGCTGTTTACTGGATTTTAATGTCGTTAATGTGGTGCAACATACAGATAACAAATTGTCATGGTGACAATTTCCAGAGTAAAAAACTGACGATATTTCATTCTGCGTCCGCTCTCATTTTGACCAAAATCCGTTTGCGCAAAAAGAAATGACCGCATAGATTAGCCAGCATTGATAATTCACTGGCAGCGCCCGTTAAAACCAAGCCTTTATTCGGGAAATCTGCTACTGTTCCGCCTTTGTTATTCAGGAGACAGAGATGGCAACTATCAAGGATGTCGCCTCGCGCGCAGGCGTATCCATCTCCACCGTCTCACATGTACTCAATCACACCCGTCGGGTCAGCGAAGACGCAACCCAGAAAGTGCTTGAGGCGGTGGCAGAGCTGAACTACGCGCCCAACTCGGTGGCGCGCAGTCTCAAGATCAATTCGACCAAGACCATTGGCATGCTGGTGACCACCAGTGCCAACCCCTTCTTCGCGGAAGTGGTACAGGGGGTGGAAGCCTACTGCTTCGAGCAGGGTTACAGCCTGATCCTGTGCAACACCGAGAACCAGCCGCCCCGCCAGCAGCACTATCTGCGCATGCTGATGGAGAAGCGGGTCGACGGTCTGCTGGTGCTGGGGACCGATATCGACACCCAGTTCAGGGACATGCTGCGTATCCACAAAAACGTGCCGCAAGTGGTGCTGGACTGGGGCAACGAGTGCGATTTCGCCAACGTGATCAACGACAACGCCCGCATCGGCGCGCGTCTGGCGGTGCGCCATCTGCTGGAGCAGGGCCACACCAACATCGTCTGCATCACCGGCCATCTCGCCAAGCCGACTACCCAGCAACGGCTGGACGGGGTGCGCGATGCCCTGGCTGAACAGGGGATGACCCTGAAAGAAGAGCAGATCATCGAAGGGGACTACGAGAGCCAGAGCGGCTTCGATGCCATGCAGCGCATCCTGGCCCTCACCCCTCGCCCGACCGCGGTCTTTGCCTTCGATGATCCCATGGCCATCGGTGCCATCTGCGCCGCCTGGGAGGCCGGGGTCAAGGTGCCGGACGATATCTCCATGATCGGCTATGACGACGTGGAGATGGCGCGCTTCTCCAGCCCGCCGCTCACCACCATCCGCCACCCCAAGGCCGAGCTCGGTCTGCTGGCGGTGCAGCAACTGGTGAGCCGGATCCGCAACAAGGAGCTGGAAGTGGAGTCCATGACGGTCCAGCCCGAGCTCATCGTCCGTCGCTCGGTCAAGTCCCTGCGCTGACGGCGCCACGGGTGCCATGAACAAGAAACCCCCTCGCCAGCGAGGGGGTTTCTGTTTTTGGGCCCCTATGGTATCTGGGGGCGTCAGGCCTTGAGGCCGAGCCGCCTGGCGAGGCGGTGCAGGTTGCCGCCGTCCAGATCCAGCGCCCGGGCGGTGGCGGCCCAGTTGCCGTCATGGGCGGTCAGGGTCTGCTCGATGAGCTGGCGCTGGAACAGATCGGTGGCGGCGCGAAGGCCCAGGCCGGCAATGGCCGGGGAGGCGGGCTGGCTGACGGTGTCGGCGGGCAGGGATGAGCCCGTCGGTCCCAGGTTGAAGTGATGGGGTTTCAGGGTCGGCGAGGGGCTGCCCTGTTCGGCCCTGGCCAGCACGGCGGCGCGGTGGATGGCGTGCTCCAGCTCCCGCACGTTGCCGGGCCAGTCGTGGCGCTCGAGCAGTTGCAGCGCTTGTGGCTGGATACGCAGCTGCTCCAGCCCCAGGCCGAGCCGGCAGCGTTCGCAAAAATAACCGGCTAGCAGGGGAATGTCGCCTGGGCGTTCCCGCAGTGCCGGGGCGTGGATCGGGAACACGCTCAGCCGGTGGTAGAGGTCGGCCCGAAACTGCCCCTCGACCACCGCCTGTTTCAGATCCCGGTTGGTGGCCGCCAGGATGCGCACATTCACCTTGAGCGGGGTGTCGTCACCGATCCGCTGCAGATCGCCGTATTGCAGCACCCGCAGCAGCTTGGCCTGCAGCGCCAGGGAGAGCTCCCCTATCTCGTCGAGAAACAGAGTGCCCTTGTCCGCCAGCTCGAACTTGCCCGCCCGATTGTGGATGGCGCCGGTGAAGGCCCCCTTCACGTGACCGAACAGCTCGCTCTCGGCCACCGACTCCGGCAGGGCGGCGCAGTTGAGGTAGACCAGGGGGGCATGGGCGCGGGGCGAGCCGCCATGCACCGCCTTGGCGATCAGCTCCTTGCCGACCCCGGTCTCCCCCAAAATCAGCACATTCAGCTCGGAGCTTGCCACCACGTCTATCTCGTGGCGCAACCGGGCCATGGCGGGGGAGCGGCCAATCATCTCGGGCTGGCCCGGCCCATTCTGGGTGGAGGGAGCGAGGGGTTCGCTGCTCTGGCGGGCGAGCCGCTCCAGCAGCAGGGCGTTGTCGAGGGCGGCGGCGGCCAGAGCCCCCACCAGCCGCAGCTCCTCGTCGCTGATGCCGTCGAACTGGGTCGGGTTCATGCCGTCTATGGTCAGGGCGCCGATCAGCGCCTGATCCGAGAAGAGCGGCAGGCCGACGCAGGCGTGTACCTTGAAGTCGTCGTGATCCGGCAGCAGGCCGTCATAGGGGTCGGGCAGGGCGCTGTCGGCAGGGAAGCGCACCACATCCCCGGCGCGGGCGATGGCCTCGAGGCGCGGGTGATCCTTGAGGGCGAAGCGGCGCCCCAGCACGTCCTGCATCAGGCCGTCGATGGCCAGCGGGATGAACTGGCCCCCCTCGTAGCGCAGCAGGGCCGAGGCATCCGAGTTCAGCAGGCTGCGCACGCTCTGGATCAGGCGGTGGAAGCGGTCCTGATGGGAGATGCCGAGTTGCAGGTCGAGGGCGATGCGCGCCAGGCTGTCGGTCGAGATCACGATAATTGTCCAAATGACAGTATGTTTGTGATTTTGACTATAAAGGTCTGGTGTCTTAATGACAACGAGTGATATGCGAAGCCATTAAAAACAATGGGTTACAATTTGGCACGTCCGCTGCATTAGCTGGTTCAGTTGAACATCCACTATTGCATTCGAGGAACTGCCTGATGAGCATTCACGTCAAGAACAACATCCACTGGGTCGGCCAACGGGACTGGGAGGTACGCGACTTCCACGGCACCGAGTACAAGACCCACAAGGGCACCAGCTACAACAGCTACCTCATCCGCGAAGGGAAGAACGTGCTGATCGACACCGTCGATCACAAGTTCAGCCGGGAGTTCGTGCAGAACCTGGCGGCCGAGATCGATCTCGCTTCCATCGACTACGTGGTGATCAACCACGCCGAGGAGGATCACGCCGGCGCCCTGACCGAGCTGATGGCCCGCATTCCCGGCACCCCCATCTACTGCACCCACAACGCCATCGATTCCATCACCGGCCACCACCACCACCCGGAGTGGAACTTCCACCCGGTCAAGACAGGTGACAGCCTGGACATCGGCAACGGCAAGCAGCTGGTATTCATCGAGACCCCCATGCTGCACTGGCCCGACAGCATGATGACCTATATGACCGAGGACGCGGTGCTCTTCTCCAACGACGCCTTCGGCCAGCACTACTGCGACGAGCACCTGTTCAACGACGAGGTGGATCAGACCGAGCTGATGGAGCAGTGCCAGCGCTACTACGCCAACATCCTTACCCCCTTCAGCCCGCTGGTGACCGCCAAGATCAAGGAAGTGCTCGGCTTCAACCTGCCGGTGAGCATGGTGGCCACCTCCCACGGCATCGTCTGGCGCAAGGACCCCACCCAGATCATCCTGAAATACCTGGAGTGGGCCGACCACTATCAGGAAGACCGCATCACCCTCTTCTACGACTCCATGTCCAACAACACCCGCATGATGGCCGACGCCATCGCCCAGGGCATCCACGAGGTGGACCCCGGCGTGGCAGTGAAGATCTACAACGTGGCCCGCCACGACAAGAACGAGATCCTGACCCAGGTGTTCCGCTCCAAGGGGATACTGGTGGGTTCCTCCACCATGAACAACGTCATGATGCCCAAGGTGGCGGGCATGCTCGAAGAGATCACCGGCCTGCGTTTTCGCAACAAGCGCGCCTCGGCCTTCGGCAGTTACGGCTGGACCGGTGGCGCGGTGGACCGGATCCAGACTCGCCTGATGGATGCGGGCTTCGATATCAGCATCTCTCTCAAGGCCAAGTGGCGGCCGGATGGCTCGGCGCTGGCCGAATGCCGCGAGCATGGCCGCCAGCTCGCCCGTCAGTGGGCGTTGCACCCGCTGGACGCACCCCGCCCGATCACCACAACCCAGACAACCGTGACGCCCGTCCCCGCGATGCCTGCTGTTGAGCCGCAAGCCGCAGCGGCCGCCGCCGAATGGGATGACGACCAGGCCATGCTCTGCACGGTCTGCCAGTGGGTCTATGACCCGGCCCAGGGCGAGCCGGATCAGCTGGTGGCGCCGGGCACCCCCTGGGCCCAGGTGCCGGACAGTTTCCTCTGCCCCGGCTGCGGCATTGGCAAGGAGGTATTTGAACCCTGCGCCGTGGAGGCCTGTGTATGAGCGCAGCAACGCAGAGTGACGCCGGCATCAGCCGGGAGATAGTGGTGATCGGCAGCGGCTTCGCTGCCCAGCAACTGGTCAAGAGCCTGCGCAAGCTTAACGCCGAGCAGCCCATCCGCCTCATCACCGCCGACAGCGGCGATGAGTACAACAAGCCCGACTTGAGCCACGTGGTGAGTCGGGGCTGCCCTGCCGCAGCCATGACTCGTCAGAGCGGCAGCGATTTTGCCGAGCAGCAGCGCATCGCGCTGCTGCCCCACTGCCCGGTGCATGGCATCGACCCTGCCCGGCGGTTGGTGCTGACCGAACGAGGGGAATTCCCCTACGGCCAGCTGGTGCTGGCCACCGGTGCCAGTGCGGCGCGCCCCGATCTGCCGGGCAGCGAATCCCTGGTCACCCTCAACAGCCAGCAGGAGTTCGCCGCCATCGAGGCGCAACTGCGCCAGGCCCGCCGCATCCTGGTGCTGGGGGCGGGGCTCATCGGCTGCGAGCTGGCGATGGACATGGCGAGCGCAGGAAAAGAGGTGACGCTGGTGGATCTGGCCGACAGCCCCTTAAGCGCCCTGCTGCCCGCCACCCTGACCCAGCCGCTGCAACAGGCCCTGCGCAGCCAGGGGATCAGCCTGCAGTTCGGGACAGGTCTCGCCAGGATAGATGCCCAGCCGGGGGATGGCTGGCGGGTGACCCTGACCGATGGCCGTACCAGCGAGCAGGATCTGGTGATCGCCGCCATCGGCCTGCGGCCGAATCTGGCCCTGGCCCTCGGGGCCGGGCTGGCAGTGGAGCGCGGTATCCTGGTCGACGATCGGCTGCAGACCAGCGACCCCCATATTTTCGCGCTGGGGGATTGCGTGCAGTGGCAGGGTCAGTTGCTCCCCTTCCTGCAACCCATAGTGCTGGGGGCCAATGCGCTGGCGCGCACCCTGCTCGGGACGCCAACCCCGCTGACCCTGCCGCCCATGCTGGTGAAGGTGAAGACGCCGCGCTACCCGCTGCAACTGGCCGGTCGCACCCGGGGCGAGGACCTTGCCTGGCAGTGCCGCTGGAACAGCCACGGCATGGTGGCCGAGGCGCACGGCGAAGATGGCAAGCTTTGCGGCTTCGTGGTGGGTGGGGATCAGATGAGTGCCGCCTTCCCGCTGCTGCGCCAGCTGCCCCGTTAACCCCTTTCATTGCACCGGCCGGGTCGACTCGGCCACACGAGGAGAACCGATATGGCCATGCAACTGATCCCGTCTCACTGGGTGGTGCGCCGCTCCACTCCCTTCTTTACCCGCGAGAATGTGCCCCAGGCCCTGCTCACCCATCACAACACCGCGGCCGGGGTGTTCGGCCAGCTCTGCGTGATGGAGGGCACCGTCACCTATCACGGCTTTGCCGACGAACAGGCCGAGGAGCCCGAGGTGAGCCTGGTGATCCGGGCCGGGGAGTTTGCCACCAGCCCGCCCCAGTACTGGCACAGGGTCGAGCTGTCGGAGGATGCCCGCTTCAACATCCACTTCTGGGCCGAGCAGGCAGAATCCGACCAGCCGCTGTTCCACAGCCGCAAATAACGGGGTTTAAGGCTGAGGGGGCGGAGCGGGCGAATGCCCCCTCTGCCCATGCAGATCAAAATCATCAACTCAGATGTTGGTTATCCTGCCCCCTCGATTCGGATGAGCACAGTGAGGGAAACATGAGCCTGTTGGAAGCCCTGACCATGACCTCGGGTCTGGTCTATCTGGTTCTGTTGTTGTGGCAGGGCCGCAGCGGTTGGGGTTGGACGCTCTCTCTGTTGTTGGCCGCCGCGCTCTGGCTGCTGGTGGCGGATTCGGTACTCTGGCTCGCACTGGGGCTGGTGGCCACGACCCTGGCGCTCTGGCTGCGCTATCGCCCCCTACTCATGCTGGCCCACATAGACAGTCAACGTCTCAGAATGGCCACCAGGCAGCTATTGCTGCTGTGTTGGGGGTTGGTGGCGGTTCAATATGTTGTTCATATCGGACAGTTGGGGCTGGGGATGACCCCCTGGCTGGTGCGCCCCGATGTGGTGGACGGTTTCCTGCCCATCGCAGGTGGTCTCGGGCTGCGGGCCTGGCTCGGGCAGGGGCTGACGGACCCCCACCACCCGGCGGCCACCGTCACCGTGCTGGTGCTCTCCCTGTCGGCCCTGCTGCTGGGTCGGGCGTTTTGTGCCTGGTTCTGCCCGCTCGGGCTGGTGGGGGAGTGGCTGCACGGCCTGCGCTCGCGCCTGTTGCCGGGGGAGTGGACCCCGCCGCGCTGGCTCGATGCCGTGTTGCGCGGCCAGAAGTTTCTGGTGCTCGGCTTTCTGCTCTTCATCATATTGCTGGCGGTACCCGCCGCCGCCCTGCCCGGCTACCTCGCCAGCCCCTACCATCAGGCGGCGGACATGAAGATGGGGGCCTTCTTCTTCAACCTGACCCTGATCTCGGGCCTGTGCCTTGGCTGGGTGCTGCTGCTCACCGCCACCTTCCGGCAAGGGTTCTGTCGCTATCTCTGCCCCTATGGCGCCTGGTTCGCCCTGCTCGGCCTGCTGACCCCAGTGCGCATTCGCCGCGACCCGGACCGCTGCCTGCGAAGCGCGGGCCACGACTGTGACAAGTGCAGCCGGGCCTGCCCCTCGCGCATCCAGGTGCACCAGCTCATCGCGGTGCAGAGCCTCGAGTGCACCAGTTGCCAGAGCTGCGTGGCCGCCTGCCCCAAGCGGGCCGATGCCCTGCATCTTGGCACGCGAGGGCTGCGACTCGCCCCCCGTCAGCTGCTGGGGCTGCTCTGTCTGTTGCTGCTGGTGTTGCCGCTGCTCGCTTACGGCTTGCTGGATCTCTGGGTCAGCCAGACACCGATCCCTGACCGTTACGAGCTTTTGCAGCGGCTGCCCTGGTTGAGCCACTGAGGGGGGAAAGGGCAAAAGGTGGATGATGGGGGGATCTTTCGGATTGGCGATAACAAGCTGTATAAAAATCCCCCGCCAAATTGTTAGCGCCATCCCACTTTGCTCATATTGCAATTGATCATATAGCGCTCCCCACCATAATGGGTGCTGTTATTTGGCGTTGTTAATATCAATTGGATGAGCAACAACATGAATATCAAGGTCAGCTATCCCAAGTGGTTTACCCTGGACCATAAGATCGCGTTCTTCTTCCCGCTGTAATTCCCCGCAGCGGCGCGGCATGCCTGCCATGCCACGAGCCCGCCTCCATTCCTGAACTGAAATAGCTGCACCCGTCTTCGCCTGTTTATTCTGGCGAGGCGATGTCGTGCACCCATTTCCCAATATTTCCCACCTGCCGGACATTTTATTTTCGGCGGGGGAAGAGACTCATTCTAAATATTTAAATCTGGGGTGTTTATATTATGGAAAACTTCAAGCATCTGCCCGAACCCTTCCGTATTCGTGTCATCGAGCCGGTCAAACGCACCACCCGTGCCTATCGGGAAGAGGCCATTGTCCGGGCGGGCATGAACCCCTTCCTGCTGGACAGCGAAGACGTCTTCATCGACCTGCTGACCGACAGCGGCACCGGCGCCATCACTCAGGACATGCAGGCCGCCATGCTGCGCGGTGACGAGGCCTACAGCGGCAGCCGCAGCTACTATGCCCTGCAACAGGCGGTGCAGGAGATCTTCGGCTACTCCCTGACCATCCCCACTCACCAGGGGCGCGGCGCCGAGCAGATTTACATCCCCGTGCTCATCAAGAAGCGGGAGCAGGAGAAGGGGCTGGATCGCAAGAAGATGGTGGCCCTCTCCAACTACTTCTTCGACACCACCCAGGGCCACACCCAGATCAACTGCTGCGTGGCGAAGAACGTCTACACCAGGGAGGCGTTCGATACCTCGGTCACCGCCGACTTCAAGGGCAACTTCGATCTGGTGAAGCTGGAAGAGGCCATCCTGGAGGCGGGCCCCGCCAACGTGCCCTACATCGTCAGCACCATCACCTGCAACTCCGCCGGGGGGCAGCCGGTCTCCATTGCCAACCTGAAGGCGGTGTACGAGATCGCCAGAAAGTACGACATCCCCGTCATCATGGACTCCGCCCGCTTCGCCGAGAACGCCTACTTCATCCAGCAGCGGGAGCCCGGCTACGCGAACTGGACCATCGAGGAGATCACCAGGGAGTCCTACAAGTACGCCGACGGCCTCGCCATGTCGGCGAAGAAGGATGCCATGGTGCAGATGGGGGGGCTGCTGTGCTTCAAGGATGACAGCATGCTGGACGTCTACACCGAGTGCCGCACCCTGTGCGTGGTGCAGGAGGGCTTCCCGACCTATGGCGGCCTGGAAGGGGGCGCCATGGAGCGCCTGGCGGTGGGCCTGCGAGACGGCATGCGCCAGGACTGGCTGGCCTATCGCATCGGCCAGGTGCAGTACCTGGTGGACGGGCTGGAGGCCATCGGCGTGGTGTGCCAGCAGGCAGGGGGCCATGCGGCCTTCGTGGATGCGGGCAAGCTGCTGCCCCACATCCCGGCGGATCAGTTCCCGGCCCACGCCCTGGCCTGCGAGCTCTACAAGGTCGCCGGCATCCGGGCGGTGGAGATAGGTTCCCTGCTGCTGGGGCGCGACCCCGCCACCGGCAAGCAGCACCCCTGCCCGGCGGAGCTGCTGCGCCTGACCATCCCCCGTGCCACCTATACCCAGACCCACATGGACTTTGTCATCGAGGCCTTCGGCGAGGTGAAGAAGAACGCCCACCGGGTGAAGGGGCTGGACTTCATTTACGAGCCGGCCGTGCTGCGCCACTTCACCGCCAGACTGAAAGAGGTCGAGCATAACGACCCGTCAGCCGGCAAGACGCAGAAAAAATTGATAGAAGCATAACGAGTCAAGGGCACAGATTTTTCTGTGCCTTTTTTTTCACTGCTCTGTGAAAGATTTGGAGTGACACACATGACATCAACACCGTCCGTCATCGGAGGGGCCTGCATCATTGCCAGCGTCTGTGTCGGTGCCGGCATGCTGGGGCTGCCGAGCGCGGGAGCCGGGGCCTGGACCAGCTGGTCAACCCTCGCCATCATTCTTACCATGGTCATCATGACGGTTTCAGGCTGGATGCTGCTGGAAGCCCTGAAACCCTACGCATTGACCGCCTCCTTCAACTCGGTGACCAAGGATCTGCTCGGTCACAGGATCAATCTCTTCAACAACCTCACCGTCTATTTCGTGGGCGGCATTTTGCTCTATGCCTACATCACCTCGTCGGGTCTCATCCTGGGCGGCCTGCTGGGCATCAATAGCCAGCTGGCCTCGGTGTTGTTCGTGCTGGTGTTCTCCTGGTTCGTCTGGCATTCGACCCGGGCGGTTGACAGGATTTCGGTCGTCCTGATCGTCTTCATGGTGCTGAGTTTCGTGTTCGGGGTCTCCGGGCTTGCCAGCAAGGTCGACACCGCCAAGTTGTTCAACTCCTTTGCCGAGGAGCTGGGCCGCGCCCCTTACGCCCTGGCCATGTTGCCGGTGGCGCTCACCTCGTTTGGCTACCACCACTCGGTGGCATCGATGCGCGCCTATTACGGCGAGGAGCAGAAAGCCAGGCAGGCGATCCTGGGGGGGACCCTGATCGCCCTGGTGCTCTATCTGCTGTGGCTGCTCAGCATCTTCGGCAACCTGCCTCGTCCCGCCTTCGGCCCCATCATCGCCAAGGGGGGCGACGTGGATGTGCTGCTCGGGGCGCTGGCCTCGGTGATCGAGTCCAGGCAGGTCTCCCAGGCCATCAACCTCTTCTCCATGGCGGCCATCCTCTCCTCCTTCATCGGGGTGGGGCTCGGGGTGTTCGACTATCTGGCGGATCTGTTCCGGTTCGACAACAGCCGCGCCGGTCGCACCAAGTCCTGGGCGGTGACCTTCCTGCCTCCTCTGGCGCTCTCCCTGATGTTCCCGTTCGGCTTCGTGGTGGCCATCGGCTATGCCGGGGCCGCGGCGACCGTCTGGGCCTGCATCATCCCGGCCCTGCTGGCGAAGAAGTCCCGGGAGTTGGCCCCGGACGAGACGGGGTTCAAGGCTCCCGGCGGCCAGCCCATGGTGGTGGCCGTCATCGTCTTCGGGGTGCTTACCGCCATCTTCCACCTGATGGCCATGGCGGGTCTGCTGCCCGTCTACACCGGCTGACCCTGGTGTGCTGAACTTGGCCCCATCCCGAACATATTCCACGGATGGGGCGCAGAATCCGGCCCGTTTCCCCCCATTTTCCCTCCGGATTTGATACCCGAAGGCATGCAGGGTAAAGTCCCCCGGCGCCAGCAGTGGCGAACGCAGGAGAAGCACGGCGGTGTGCCGTGACCAGTCGACAATCCGTTTGGGGGAGTAATGGAACAGAAACCATCGTTGGTGGGCGGGGCATGCATCATTGCCGGCGTCTGTGTGGGGGCCGGCATGCTGGGACTGCCGAGTGCGGGGGCGGGCGCCTGGACCCTCTGGTCCATGCTCGCGGTAGCACTGACCATGGTGGTGATGACGGTCTCCGGCTGGATGCTGCTGGAGTCCTATCGGGGCTATCCCCTGCGCGTCTCCTTCGATACCGTGACCCGGGATCTGCTGGGGGAGAAGGTCAACGCCCTCAACAATCTCAGCGTTTATTTCGTCGGCGGCATCCTGCTCTATGCCTACATCACCTCGGCCGGTCTCATCATCAACGGCATGACGGGGATGGGCAGCCAGTGGGCGTCCGTGCTCTTTACCCTGGCCTTCTCCCTGCTGGTGTGGCACTCCACCCGGGCGGTGGACCGCATCTCGGTGTTGCTGGTGATCCTGATGGGGCTGAGCTTTGCCTTCGGCATCTCGGGCCTGTCGATGAACGTGCGCCTCGATCTGCTGCTCGACCGGGTGGGCAGCGAAGTGAGCTACGCCCCCTATGCCCTGGTGATGCTGCCGGTGGCGCTCACCTCGTTCGGCTACCACCATTCGGTCTCCTCCATGCGCGCCTACTACGGTGAAGAGCGCCGTGCCAGCCGCGCCATTCTGGGGGGCACCCTGATCGCGCTCGCGTTTTACCTCATCTGGCTGGTGAGCGTCTTTGGCAACCTGCCCCGCAGCGAGTTCGGCCCGGTGATCGCGGAGGGGGGCAACGTGGATGCCCTGCTCAAGGCTCTCGGTTCGGTGATCGAGTCCAAGGCGGTGGCCAGCGCCCTCAACGCCTTCTCCATGGCGGCCATCCTCTCCTCCTTCATCGGGGTGGGGCTCGGGGTGTTCGACTACCTGGCGGATCTGTTCAAGTTCGACAACAGCCGGGGTGGCCGCGCCAAGTCCTGGGCGGTGACCTTCCTGCCGCCCCTCATGCTCTCCTTGCTGTTCCCGTTCGGTTTCCTGGTGGCCATCGGCTATGCGGGCGCCGTAGCGACCCTGTGGACCTGCATCATCCCACCCCTGCTGGCCTGGAAGGTACGGGCGGCCCGGCGCGAAGAAGGTGGCGAGGGCTTCCGCGCCCCCGGCGGCCTCTTCATGATCGTCCTGGTGATCCTGTTCGGCGTGCTGACCGCCGCCTTCCACCTGCTCAACATGGTGGACCTGCTGCCCGCCTACAAGGGCTGAGCCGTTACCCGGGTCGCAGTGCCAGCACACAATGACAAAGAAGGAGCCTCATGGGCTCCTTCTTGCTTGTCACACAGGCAATATTGGCGTCGGTTACTGAATGCCGACCGACAGGGAGTGGGGGACCTTGGCGCCTTTACGGGCGGTGGCGCGCATCTGGTAGACCTGGATCAGGTACTTGCCCGACTTGGGCAGGGTGCCTTGCCATTTTGTGTCCACGTTGCCGCCGCCCAGTGCCTCGGCCTGACCCGGGATGGCGCCCGGTGCGAAGACGTTGAAGTTGGCATTGGTGCTGCCGGTGATGGCGACCGTCATGGTCTGGCCTTCTTTGGCGCCCAGGGTGTAGTTGATGGTGTCATAACCGGAGAAGGTGCCGTCAACCTTGGCGCTGTGCGCGCCTTTGGCGAAGTGCACCGGCACCGTGGTCACCTTGTCTGCCGCCTGAACCGAGGCCGCCATCATCATGGCCAGCAAGGCGGCCGTTACTGCTTTTTTCATTATGTATTGCTCCTGTGATCGGGCCCTGGCACGGGCCTCGAGGGGAAGATATGCCTGAACGATGACGCGACTCCATCGAAATGATGAGGCTGTCGGAGCGGGGGATGTTGCAAGATTTGGGGTATGCACAGACGGACATGGTGCCTTTTGGCCGCAAGCCAGATGAACACAAGGTCGATGGGGTTTTATATGGCGAGTTCCCTGATACAGGGGGCGTTTTTGTCAACGTGGTGTTGACGAACAGGGTGCCCGCTGCGGCCATGACTCTGCGACAGAATTGATCGCCCCGGGTCTCCTGCATGGTCAGGGCGCGGGAGGGCGTGCGGAAAAAGAGGACGTTAAGGTTGGCTGGTGCCCTCAGCCGCCATGGCCTGCTGCTCATAGCGCGCCACCGTGCCGTCCTGTTTCATTTGCCGGATCACGCTGGCAAGGGGGGCCAGCAGATCCTGATGCCGTTCGTGCAGATAGACGTAAGAATCGGCCAGCTCCATCACCCCGGCGGAGTAGATGCCGGCATAGCCCGGGTCCTGGCGCGTCAGGGCGGCCAGGGCCTGGCTGGCAATCAGGGTCTGCTCCACATAGAGGTCACTGCGCCCCTTGAGCAGCTTGCCCATCCCCTGCTCGGCGGTGGCGATGGCAAAGAGCCGGTCCGGTGCCACCACCTTGCCCAGCATCATCTCCGGCAGCTTGGCGCCACGGCGAAACTCGACCCGATAACCGGTGCCCTGCAGGCTGTGCCACCCCTGCAACTGGATCCCGGGCTGGTGGGCATAGGCCTGATAGGAGACGGCGAAATGGGGCTCGGGCACGCGCTGGAGGGTGCGGGTCTGCTGCTGGTAGCTGGCGGCGCGGTGGATCTCGCCATCGACCTGTCCCTGCTCTGCCAGCAGGGGGGCCCGTCCCCCGGGGTAGCCCTGGTACTGGAAGTCATAACCCAGGCGGGCGAACGCATCCCGATAGATGAGATCGAGCCAGCGACCATAGGGGGACTCCCTGGTTTCAAGGGAGCTTACCAGTGTGATGTTGCCCCTGCCTTGCGCCCCCCATACCTGGAAGGCCAGCAGCAAGAGCAGTGAAAGAGCGAAGAAGCGGTATCCTGAAACCTGCGCCATGGTGTCCCTGTCAGAGCGGTGGTTGCAAAGAGTGACAGTCCTATCCTAGCCCAGGGGGTTGCCCGGTCCAGCGCTTTCTGCCGTCCGCCCGTGGATACCCTCCGGGCCGCCTCCCGTCCCGCCTTTACCGAATGAACGCCAACAAAGGGAGATGGCCAGCGCCGCTCACAGGCTGGCGAAATCCACCTCGGGCAGGGTTTCGAAGCCGGGGCGGGCAAACAGATAGCCCTGCATCAGGCTGACGCCCATCTCCCGCAGGCAGGCCATCTCGTCGCGGGTCTCGACCCCCTCCGCCAGCGGGGTGATCTGCAACTCCGTAAACAGCGCCAGACAGTGGCGAACGATGGCCTGACGGATCGGGTCCTGGTCGATGCCGCGCAGCAGGTGCATGTCGAGTTTGATGATGTCGGGGCGAAAATCGGCCAGCAGGCTCAGGCCCGAGTAACCGGCGCCAAAGTCGTCGATCGCCGTCTTGAAGCCAAGGGCCTGATAGTGATCCACGATGCCGCGAATATGGCGGTTGTCCTGCACCTGTTCCACCTCGGTGAACTCGAACATGATCTGCTCGATGGGAAAGAGATGCTCGCGGGCCGCCTGCAACGTGGTGCGGATGCAGCGCTCCGGGCGATAGACCGCATTGGGCAGGAAGTTGATGCTCAGCATGCCCCGCATGTCGAGGCGGGCGGCCAGCGCGATGGCCTTGATGCGGCACAGCTGATCGAAGCGGTAGCGGTTGTCGTCGTTGACCCGGGCAATCACGCTCTGCGCCGGTTCGTTGTTGATCCCCCGCACCAGCGCCTCATAGCCGAATATGGTGCGCTGGCTGCAATCGACGATGGGCTGGAAGGCCATGGTGAAATCGAAGTCGAGATCCACCTGCTCCTGACACAGCTGGCAGATGGCGGGGGACGGGGCGGCAGGTATATCCATGACTTTCCTCTTGGGCGTGGCGGCGCTGGGCACTGTCTCAAATGATAACAGCTCATTACCCCCCTGTAGGTTCGATTAGCAAAGCGTAATCAGACGATCGAGAGGCTTTGATTACGGTTGTTGCCGTGTAACCGTGTCGGCCAACCGGAGGGAAGAATTCGGCTGGCCGTTATGGCGGGAGAATCCATTTACGCGAACGTCCGATTACGCCTGACGGCTAATCGAACCTACGAGCTAAATGGGCTTGGCGTGACGTTTATTCTCTCTACTAAGGAGAGAATATCATTAACTTTTATACTATATTCTCCACCAATGGATTTAAGAATTTCTACTGTTCGAGAAGTAGTAAAGTCAGATATGTAGCAAGGTTTCCCTAGGATATTATCCTCAATGGTTGTTTTAATTCTCTCCAATATTGGTGTTAGATCAAAGTTGTGTTCAGTTGAACCAAGAATATGGTTCATTTTAATACTGGCCTCCAATGATTCCAACTGCGCCAGTAAAACGTTATTGTAAACCTTTTTTAAATCCCAAAGGCGTTCTTCTACAGAGCGAAGGTTTAGTTCTTGGGAGTATTCATTGTATTTAATTGTTTTGTTTTGCAGGGAGAGTTCGATTTTTATTTTTGATATTCCAGATTTTATTTCATTAAGTTCGCTGGAGTAATCCTCAATTGAATTATAAATTTTATCTATTCTTTCATTGGTGCTTTTTAGTGAGGCTAAGAGGTTATCTACGTTTTTAGAGTTTTTTTCATCAACTATTCCTGCAATCTTTATTTCTGATTCAATGATAAGTCTGGAAGTTTCGTTTAGTAGTGTTGATTTATCTTTTTCATGTATTTTAAAATTTGACCACCATCCGAAACCAAATAATAATGCTGATACTCCCAAAACAGCACCTATAGCCCAGTACACTGTGCTTAACAATGAGTCATGGTACTCTTTAATTATTTTGTTTTCAATTTTAAGCTCTTCAAATGCTTTTAGTTTGTAAATTGTTTCATAATTAATAAGAGAACCATTCTCTACGCTGCTCTGAGAGTTTTTTCTGCATGTGCATTTATCACAACAGAGAAAAACAATAAAAAAAAGACAATGAAAAATTTATTCATGAAATTGCTCTCTTTGATTTTTATGAAATAAATGTCACATAATTTAAATATAAAAACTGTGAACCTAATCAAAACGGCGCCTCGCGGCGCCGTTTTTAATATCAATCAACCCAACCAAGATCACTGCAGCAGGGAGATATCCGCGACTTGCAGGAACAGGTTGCGCAGGTTGTTCAGCAGCGCCAGACGGTTGGCCTTGAGGGCTTCGTCGTCGGCCATCACCATCACCTCGTTGAAGAAGGTGTCGACCGGCTCGCGCAGGGCGGCCAGACGGGTGAGGGCAGCCTGATAGTCACCGGCAGCGAACAGCGGGGCCAGTTCGGCTTGCAGTTCGGCAACCTGGGTGGCCAGCGCCTTCTCGGCGGCATCGACCAGCAGTTCCGGTTTGACGGCAGTGGGCAATGGAACCTCGACCTTGGCCAGAATGTTGCTCACGCGCTTGTTGGCGGCAGCCAGGGCCAGTGCGGCATCCAGCGTGCGGAAGTGGCTGACGGCCTTGACGCGACGATCGAAGTCGAGCGGACGGGTCGGGCGGCGGGCCAGTACGGCCAGCACCACGTCGGCACCGATGCCTTCGTCCTGATAGGCGGCGCGGAAGCGGCCCAGCATAAAGTCGACCACGTCGGTAACGACGGTCTTGTTGGTCAGCTTGTCGCCGTAGACGCGTACCGCTTCTTCAACCAGTTCAACCAGATCCAGATCCAGCTGCTTCTCGGTCATGATGCGCAGGGCACCGATGGCGGCGCGACGCAGGGCGAACGGGTCCTTGTCACCCTTGGGCAGCATGCCGATGCCGAAGATACCGGCCAGGGTGTCGAACTTGTCGGCCAGCGCGACGGCGCAGGCAACCAGACCGGACGGCAGGGCATCACCGGCAAAGCGCGGCATGTACTGCTCGTTGAGGGCCACGGCCACTGCTTCGTCTTCGCCATCGTGACGGGCGTAGTGCATCCCCATGACACCCTGGGTGTCGGTGAACTCGCCGACCATGTTGGTCATCAGGTCACACTTGGAGAGCAGACCGGCACGCTTGGCCTGAGTGACATCAGCACCGATGCGCTCGGCGATAAAGCCGGCGACGGTCTCGATGCGCTCGACCTTGGCCTTGACGGTGCCCAGCTGTTGCTGGAACAGCACGGTTTCAAGGCGCGGCAGGCGGGAGGCCAGAGTTTGCTTGAGGTCAGTCTTGAAGAAGAACTCGGCGTCAGAGAGACGGGGGCGAACCACCTTCTCGTTGCCGCTGATGATCTGGCTCGGGTCTTTGGACTCGATATTGGTGACGAAGATGAACTTCGGCAGCAGCTTGCCGTTCTTGTCGTAGACCGGGAAGTACTTCTGGTCACCCTTCATGGTGTGCACCAGCGCTTCAGCCGGCACGGCCAGGAACTTCTCTTCGAAGTTGGCGGTCAGCACCACGGGCCACTCGACCAGTGCGGTCACTTCTTCCAGCAGGGCGTCGTCCAGATCGGCCACGCCACCGAAGGCGGCAGCGGCCGCTTCGACGTCAGCCTTGATCTTGGCCTTGCGCGCCATAAAGTCAGCAATCACCATGCCACGCTCCTGCAGGAGCTGCGGGTACTGGCTGGCGTTGTCGATGGTGAATTCGCTCTCGCCCATAAAGCGGTGGCCGCGGATGGTGCGGGCAGAGTCGATACCCAGAATGTGAGCGGGAACCAGCTCGCCATCCAGTAGCAGGGTCACGGTGAAGACCGGACGCACGAACTGGATGGTCTTGTCGCCCCAGCGCATCATCTTCGGGATCGGCAGTTTGGCCAGCGCAGAGGCGACCAGTTCGCCCAGCAATTCTTTGGCCGGACGGCCTTCGACCTTGGCGGTGTGAACCAGCCACTCGCCTTTGTCGGTGACCAGACGCTCGGCCTGCTCAACGGTGATGCCGTTGCCACGGGCCCAGCCTTCGGCAGCCTTGGTTGGCTTGCCTTCGGCATCGAACGCTTGAGCGACGGCAGGGCCGCGCTTCTCGACGCTCTTGCTCGGCTGTTCGCCAGCCAGCTCGCTTACCTTCAGCGCCAGACGGCGCGGTGAAGCAAACCACTCGACGTCGCCGAAGGCCAGATCGGCCTTGGTCAGTTCGGCTTTGAAGTTGTCGGCAAAGGCTTCGGCCAGGGAGCGCAGGGCTTTGGGCGGCAGCTCAGCAGTACCGATCTCTACCAGAAATGTATGTTGTGCCATGTCCGTTCCTTAACCTTGCTTGTTCTCGTTGCTGCCACGTTGGCACATCGGGAAGCCCAGCGCTTCGCGGGAGGCGTAGTATGCCTCTGCCACGGCCTTGGTCAGGGTGCGAATGCGCAGGATGTAGCGCTGACGCTCGGTGACCGAGATGGCCTTGCGGGCATCCAGCAGGTTGAAGGAGTGAGCGGCTTTGAGGATGCGCTCGTAGGCAGGCAGCGGCAGCGGTTTTTCCAGTGCCAGCAGATTCTGGGCTTCCTTCTCGTACTGCTCGAAGCAGTGGAACAGGAACTCCACATCGGCGTGTTCGAAGTTGTAGGTGGATTGCTCCACTTCGTTCTGGTGGAACACGTCGCCGTAGGTGGTCTTGCCCAGGGGGCCGTCAGACCAGACCAGATCGTAGACGCTGTCCACGCCCTGAATGTACATGGCCAGACGCTCGAGACCGTAGGTGATCTCGCCGGTGACCGGCTTGCACTCGAGGCCGCCAACCTGCTGGAAGTAGGTGAACTGGGTCACTTCCATGCCGTTCAGCCACACTTCCCAACCCAGACCCCAGGCACCCAGCGTCGGGTTTTCCCAGTTGTCTTCCACGAAGCGGATGTCGTGGATCTCGGGATCCATACCCAGTTCTTTCAGGGAGCCCAGATAGAGTTCCTGAATGTTGTCGGGGGAGGGCTTGATGATCACCTGGAACTGGTAGTAGTGCTGCAGGCGGTTCGGGTTCTCACCGTAGCGGCCGTCAGTCGGACGGCGGGACGGTTGTACGTAGGCGCAGGCGATGGGCTCCGGGCCCAGGGCGCGCAGGCAGGTCATGGGGTGGGAGGTACCGGCACCCACTTCCATATCCAGCGGCTGAATGATGGTACAGCCCTGGCGGGACCAATAGTCCTGCAACTGCAGGATCAGGCCCTGAAAGGTTTTGACATCGAATTTTTGCATAGTGTTTTTCGCGCGAAATGAAATCAGAGCAAGATTTGCTGAATGTGAACCGAGGGAGTATACCGTCTGGCATGGTCGGATAATAGGCGAAATTACAGGGGATTAGTGGGGCTATGTTGCCGCTTGCCCTATGATGTCGCCGACGCAAGCGGCCTGCCGATGGCCGATGAAAAACAGGGGAGAGGAAATGGAACTACGCTGCGCCTGGGTGACCAGAGACCCGGAATACATCGAATACCATGACAAGCAGTGGGCCAGGCCGGTGTATGACGCCCGCGAGTTGTTTGCCAAGCTCTGCCTCGATGGCCAACAGGCGGGGCTGTCGTGGATCACCATCCTCAAGCGCACCGAGAGCTACCATCGCGCCTATGCGGATTTTGATCCGGTGCGCATCGTGCAGTTCGACGAGCAGGATGTGGAACGGCTGATGCAGGACAGCGGCATCATCCGCAACCGGCTCAAGGTGCAATCGATCATCAAAAACGCCCGCGCCTATCTGGCGCTGGAGGCGGAAGGCATCGACTTCGTCGATTATCTGTGGGGCTTCGTGGGCGGCGCCCCCATCGTCAACCAGCGTCAGGGCAACGGCGACATTCCGGCGACCTCGCCGGAGTCGGATGCCATGTCCAAGGCCCTCAAGAAGCGCGGCTTCACCTTCGTCGGCAGCACCATCTGCTACGCCTTCATGCAGGCGGTGGGCATGGTGAACGATCATCTGGTGACCTGCCCCTGCCATGCCGAGTGCCAGCAAGCAGCGGTGACGTGAAGGGGAAATGCACGAAGAAGGGAGGCTCAGGCCTCCCTTCTTTTTTTGCTCTGAATCAGCAGGGCTCAAGGGGGCGGCCGAGCGCCTCGCACACCTCGTCGCTGCTCATCAGCCGCACGAAGGGGCCAGCCAGGGTGGCATTGTGATGGGCGATGATCTGGGCGGCGGTCAGTAGCGGTGTGTCCATGCAGGTGTGGGCATCGCTCACCAGCACCACTGTGTAGCCGAGATCTGCCGCCGCCCGGCAGGTGGTGTCGATGCAGTACTGGGTCTTCATGCCGGTGACGATCAGGGTCTGCACGCCGTCCTCTTTCAGCCAGCCATCGAGACCGGTGCCATGGAAGGCGCTGGGGCGCTGCTTGTCGAACACCCGATCGGCCTCGCCGACGACCAGCTCAGGCGCAAGCTGCCAGAACGGACTGCCAGCGGCGATGGGGCTACCGGCCGGGCCCGTGTGGCGCACCGCCAGCACGGGGAGAGCGGCACTGCGGGCCGCCTGGCTCAGGCGATTGATGTTGGCCAGGGTCTCGGCCCCGGCATGGGGGGCTTCCGGGCCGTGGAGGAGGCCCACCTGGATGTCGATGATGAGCAGCGCGGGGCGGGAAAGGGACGACATGGTCATGGCTCCGTGAGAAATGTCACCCACTCTGGGGCCATGGGCTCTAATGAGACAACCCCGCATCTGGGGGGCAACCACTCCAGACCCTGGGAGCATGTTCCGTTGCGCCGTGCCGGGAGCATTTTCGCCCCTTGGTACAGCCGGGATACAGTCACACGGGTTCACCATCGGGAGCGGCATCACGAGGGAGTCCCGTGTCACTGAGCGCCGTTCGCCCTCTCTTCCCCGGTTGTCTGAGCCTGATCGGCTGCACCCTGGGGATGACGTTGCTCGTCAGGGCAAACATGAGAGGAAGCCGGCCCTGTGCAAGAAGGTCCGAGGCTGCACAAACGACGCCCCCGAGGGCCGAGGTTGCGCTACCGGGATCTTGCCCCTCCTTTATCATTGAGAGACGCCGGACTTGCCCAGGTTGTCTGGCGAAGGAGCCATCATGAAGAAGTCTGTATTGGCGCTGCTTGCCGCCACCGCCTTGCTGGCCGCCCTGCCTGCACAGGCCACCAAGCAGGCCCAGGAACGCCGTGACGCCCGCGATGTGCGTCAGGATACCCGTCAGGAGTCCCGTGACGCGAAACAGGCGTGTCGTGAGGGGCTGGTGGGCAATGCCGACTGCCGCCAGGAGCATCGTGACAACAAGCAGGAGGGGCGAGACAAGGCCCGGGATATCAAATATTGATGCGGGCCCGTCCGAAGAGGGGCCTGCACCGGGTAAGTCGCTAGGGGCAGAGGGCGTTTTGCCCCCTGCCCATCTTCGCAATACGCGCGTCACACTCTGGCGCCTCTCTGGGTTAGAATGCGCGGCCATCGGCTAGAGTCGTTCTTTTTCAGAGGTTTTTTCATGCATTTCAAGAAACTGGTTCCTGCACTTGCCCTGACCGTCGCCATCACTGGCTGTACCACCAACCCCTATACCGGTGAATCCCAGACCTCCAAGGGCGCCTGGGGCGCGTTGGCGGGTGCGGCGACCGGCGCAGCCGTGGGGGCGCTCTCCTCCAGCAAGGGCGACCGCAAAAAGGGCATCCTGACTGGCGTCGCCGCCGGTGCTGCCCTGGGTGGCGGTATCGGTTACTACATGGATGTGCAGGAAGCCAAGCTGCGCGAGAAGCTGCAAGGCACCGGCGTCAGCGTGACCCGCAACGGTGATCAGCTGATCCTCAACATGCCGAACAACGTCACCTTCGACAGCTCCAGCGCCCAGCTGAAAGCCGCCGGTGCCAACACCCTGTCCGGCGTGGCCCTGGTGGTTGCCGAGTTCGACAAGACCCGTCTGAACGTGGTCGGTCACACCGACAGCACCGGCTCCCGCGAGCTGAACATGAAGCTCTCCCGGGATCGCGCCGATGCCGTTGCCGCCCAGCTGATCGGCCAGGGCGTGTCCGGCAGCCGCATCGCCATCAGTGGTGTGGGCCCGGATCAGCCGGTGGCCAGCAACAGCACCGCCGAAGGCAAGGCCCAGAACCGTCGGGTGACCATCACCCTGACCCCGACCGCCTAAGCGGCCTGCGTTGCAGTCATGAAAAAGGCCCCGCCAGCGATGGCGGGGCCTTTCTATTGGCGCCGGTGCGTGCCCTTTGCTCCTTGCCCCCTTCTCCCCTTGCGGGAGAAGGGTCGGGGATGAGGGGATAACCGCCTCTTAGACAGCCGCAGTCAGCTGCACTTCGACCTTGTAGCCTTCATGGGCCAGACGGGCCTGCACGCAGGCACGGACGGGGGCGGTGCCTGCCGGGATCCAGGCATCCCACTGCGCGTTGAAGGCGGCGATGTCTTCAATGTCCTTGAGATAGATGTTGGCCATCAGGATCCTGTCGACGCCGGAACCGTTGGCTTCCAGCAAACGCTGCAGGCTTTCCAGCACTTCACGGGTCTGCTGGTGGATGTCGGCGGTCTCGGTGGCGGGCACTTCCACCACGTAGAGGGTGCCGTTGTGGATGACCACATCAGACCAGCGCTGGGTGGTCCCGATACGGGTAATGGTTGTCATGTTTGCTCCGGTACGGGGTTATTGACCCTTGCGGATCAGGTAGCGGTAAGGGGCCTGCTCAGTCTCGCTGGCGACCAGGGTATGGTCCATGAAGCGGCAGAAGCTGGGAATGTCGCGGGTGGTGGAGGGGTCGTCGGCGCTGACCAGCAGGGTCTCCCCATCCGCCATCAGCCGCACTTTCTTGCGAACCATCATCACGGGTTCGGGGCAACGAAGCCCGATTGCGTCGAGCTCGTGGGTCGCATTGCAGAATTCAGTACTCATGAATAATCAACCTTCAGCCGCACCTTCTTGCGCGCTATCGTCACGGGTTCGGGGCAACGAAGCCCGATTGCGTCCAGCTCGTGGGTCGCATTGCAGAATTCAGTACTCATGAATAATCAACCTTCAGCCGCACCTTCTTGCGCGCCATCGTCACGGGCTCGGGGCAACGAAGCCCGATTGCGTCCAGCTCGTGCGTTGCGCCGCAGAATAAAGCACTCATCAATAATCAACCTTCAACCAATTCGGCCAGCAATGATACTCACGGCGAAAAAATAATCAAACCATGTGGCGGTTATGCAGCATATGCTACCAAAATGTGAACCGGCTCTACCCAGGCTTCGCTCGATGAGTAATATAAAAATTGAACCATATTCAACAAGGAGGTGTGAATATGCAGGTCTCTTACGGCAGATTGCAAGCCTACGCAGGCATGGGGTTCTTGTCGTTCGCCATGATAGTGCTGGGCAGCCCGATCGGTAATACCGGTACCTGGTTCGGCTCCATGGTGATGATAGGGCTGGGGCTCTGGATCGAGCTCAGCGACTACTACGACGAGGATGAGGACGAGAACGATCCCTCCTGAGAGCCTGGCTCTCGGCACTCAAAGGCGGACGATGTCCGCCTTTGTCATTTCTGCTCCGCGCCGGAACGGGTCGAGCGCATGGCGCGTTCCAGCTGCTGCGCCGTCTGCTCGGGGTTGGCCCTGGCGTCGTTGAAGAAGCTGCTCAGCACATCCATGATCCCCTGGCGCATGTTGGTGGGCACCGCCATCCCCTCCGCCATGCTGGGCAGCAGGTTGTCCTGTTGCTCGGCGTGGAGGAAGTCCTGATAGGAGCGGATGGCGCAGCGATCGAACTTGCTCATGTCCGGCTTGATGAGCGCCGGGATAGAGCCCTTCACCCGGTTGAACTCCTCCTGAAAGCGCGGTGTCATCAACAGCCTGGCCAGCTCGCCCTGGGCCTGCAACTGGGCGGGATCCCGCTGCTTGAACATGGCGATGGAGTCGAGGTTGTAGCTGAACAGCCCCTGGCTGCCCGGGCTTGGCAGGCACTCGATATCCTCGCCGGGGCGGTAGTTGCCAGCGCTCAGCTCTCCCTTCACCCAGTCCCCCATCACCTGCATGGCGGCGCCGCCGCTCTCCAGCAGGTTGGTGGCCTGGTGCCATTTCAGGCCGGCGTATTTCTCGGGCACATAAGCGCGCAACTGCTGGAAGCGAGTCAGCACCCGCACCATGTCGGGGCCGGTCAGGGTGGCGCTGTCCTGCTCGAGGAAGGCCTTGCGATAGAAGGTCTTGCCCCCTTCGCCGAGGGCCACCGTTTCGAACAGCACCGCGATCTGCCAGGGTTCGTTACCGATGGCGAGGGGGGTGATGCCCTGCTCCTTGAGCTTGTCCGCCACCGCCACGAACTGGGCCCAGTCGGTGGGGGGCTTGAGCCCCTGTCGCTCGAATACCTTGCGGTTGAGCCACAGCCAGTTGACCCGGTGGATGCCGGTGGGGACCGCCATCAGGGCGCCGTTCTGGCTGAGTGTGTCGCGCACCATGGGGGGCAGCTGAGGGTACCAGCCGAGATGCTCGGCCATGGGGGTGAGATCGCGCAGAAAGCCCAGGCTGCCCCACTCGTGCAGCTCGAACCCCTTGAGGTGGGCCGCCTCCGGCGGGTTTGCCGCCAGGGCCCGGCTCTTGAGCACCGTCATGGCGCTCTTGCCGCCCCCCCCCTGTACCGCGAAGTCGTTCCACTGGTTGCCCTGTTCGGCCCACTCGGACTTGAGCACTTCCACGGCCCTGGCCTCGCCGCCGGAGGTCCACCAGTGCAATACCTCCACCTGGGAGGCACAAACGGGCAGGGAGAGCAGGGCGATGACAGAAAAAGACAACCACTTCATACATTACTGCCTTGGTAGGGAGAGGGTGGCCTGCAGGCCGCCCTGGGGGCGATTTTCCAGCACCAGGTCGCCGCCGTGGGCGTGGGCTATGTTGCGGGCGATGCCAAGGCCCAGCCCGGTGCCGGCGGCATCGGTGCTGAGGCGGTAGTAGGGCTCGAAGATGCGCTCGAACTGATCGTCCGGCAGACCGGGCCCCTCGTCCATGATGAAGAGGATCAGCATCTCCTCGTCATCCATGATGATGATGCGCACCTTCTGGCCGTACTTGATGCCGTTGTCCACCAGGTTGCCGATGCAGCGCTTGAGGGCCAGCAGCTTGCCGCGATAGGGCCACTTGCAGTGGCCCTCGATGGTGAGCAGATCCTCGTGCAGGTTCATGGCCTCCGCCATCTGCTCCAGCAGGGCGTTGACGTCGATCTGCTCGAGGTTCTCGTGAATGTCCGTCTCTTTGACCGTCTGCAGCGCCCCTTTGACCATCAGCTCCAGCTCGTCCAGGTCCTTGTTGAACTTGGCGATCTGCACCTCGTCGTCCAGCAGTTCGACCCGCAGTCGCAGCCGGGTGATGGGGGTCTTGAGGTCGTGGGAGATGGAGCTGAACAGCCGCTCTCTGTCGTCGATGAAGCGGCGAATGCGCTGCTGCATGATGTTGAAGGCGCGGGTCGCCGCCACGATTTCGGAGGCACCCTCCTCTTTGAGGGACGGCTGGTCGATGTCCTTGCCGAGGTTGACCGCCGCCTTGGCGAGGCGACGCAGGGGGCGGGTCTGCCAGCGCACCAGCATGAAGGTGAAGAAGCAGAGGAAGACCGTCATCAGGGCGATGAAACGCACCTGGTTGCTCGGCATCACGGTGTCATCCAGCGTCATGTAGGGGGCGGGCAGCAGGGCCGCCAGATAGAGCCACTCCCCCGGTTCTATCTCGATCTGGGTCACCAGCACCGGCGGATTGATGGGCTCCAGGGACAGGGTGTAGCGGGCCCAGGAGGAGGGGAGATCCGCCAGCAGGGTGTCGTTGTTGAAGACGTGCAGCTCCTCGGGGCGGGAGAAGTCCACCTTGATCGCCATGGCGTCGGAGAGCTTGCGGCTGAGCACCTCCTGCACCTCTTTGAGCACCAGCGTCTTGCGCTCGCTGTCGGGGATGGCGCTGATGTGGATCTCTTCCTCGTTCAAGGAGACGAAGAAGCGGCTGCCCCCCATGTTGCGCAGCTGATCCAGGGCAATGTGGCGGTATTGCAGGGGCAGGGACTTGAAGAAGTTGACGGTGGAAGCCGCCGACAGCGCCAGGTTGCGGGTGGTGCTGAGCATGCCCTCCAGCTCCCGCTTCTGGATCTGCTGCATCCAGATGCCGGTGAGGATGGTCTGGGAGAGCAGGATGGCGAGCAGCAACAGCAGCAGCATCCGCGACAGCAGGGAGCGGGGCACCAGGGCCCGCCAGAACTTCTGCCCCGTCATGGCAGCGTGTGTCTCTTGTCGATCAGCATGGGGTGCTTACCTCTGTGCCTTGCCGTTGCCCCGTGATGGGTCTCTCTTCTGCCCGTTCAAGGCCTCGCCGCAGCGTCTGTCTGTTACGGGATCTCGTGGACTTCGGCGATCAGCATGTAGCCGCTGCCGCGAATGGTCTTGATGATGCGCGGGCTCTTGCCGTTGTCACCCAGCTTCTGGCGCAGGCGGCTGATCTGCACATCGATGCCGCGCTCCATGGGCAGGCTCTCGCGACCGCGGGTGGCGTCCGAGATGGTATCCCGGTCCAGGACCACGCCGGGCTGCTGCAGGAACATGCCGAGCAGCAGGGCATCACTGCCGGAGAGATCCAGCAGGCTGCCATCTTCGTGGGTCAGCTGGTGGCTCAGGGTGTCCAGGGTCCACTCGGCGAAGCGCAGCCGACGGCTCGGTTCCTTCTCTTTCTCCGGCTGGCGGAATTCGGCGCGGCGCAGCAGCGCCTTGATGCGGGCCTGCAGTTCGCGCGGGCTGAACGGCTTGGCGATGTAGTCGTCGGCGCCAAGTTCCAGACCGATCACCCGGTCAGCCTCGTCGGAGGCGGCGGTGAGCATGATGATGGGTACCTGGGAGTCGCGGCGGATCTGCTGGCAGAGGGTAAAGCCGTCGTCGCCGGGCATCATGATGTCCAGAATGATGAGGTCCGGGCTGTGCTGGGCCAGTTGTTGGCGCATCTCGTTCCCTTCAGCCGCGGTCAGTACCTCGAAACCGGCCCGGGTCAGGTACTCGTTGAGCAGCTCGCGGATCTCCCGATCGTCGTCGACGATAAGCAGTTGTTTGCTCGTTGACATATGTATGTGCATCCACCCATTTTTTTGTGCAGATTGAACCTGTCGGGGGAGCAAAAAGCAAGCAAGCCCCCCCTCTAATGTGAAGTTATGGGCAATATAGCCTCAGGATTGGCCCCGATCGCGGGAAAAGAATAAAAAAGGCCGACCCAAACGGGCCGGCCAACACGCAGATTCCGACGGCAGGAGCGCACCCCGTGTGGCGCGTTCCACAGACTCGACAGCAGGGTCGGCAGGCCGACCCGGTATTCGTGATGGGGCCGCTGTGCCGGGAAGCAGGGCCGCCTTCTGTCTGTTGTTGCCGCCCCGAGGCGGCGTCCCTGACCGGTGAGCGGTCAGGAGTGATTCACTTACACCCGCTCGAACACGGTGGCGATGCCCTGACCCAGGCCGATGCACATGGTGGCGACTCCCAGGGTGGCGTCCTTCTCTTCCATCAGGTTGATCAGGGTGGTGGAGATGCGGGCACCGGAGCAGCCGAGCGGGTGACCCAGGGCGATGGCGCCACCGTTCAGGTTCACCTTCTCGTCCACCAGATCCTGCAGACCCAGATCCTTCACGCAGGGGAGGGACTGGGCGGCAAACGCTTCGTTCAGTTCGAACAGATCGATGTCGCCGACGGTCAGACCGGCCCGCTTGAGCGCCTTCTGGGTGGCCGGCACCGGGCCGTAACCCATGATGGCGGCGTCACAGCCGGCGATGGCCATGGCGCGCACCCTGGCGCGCGGCGTGAGGCCGAGGGCCTTGGCACGGTCCGCACTCATCACCAGCATGGCGGCGGCGCCATCGGACAGGGCCGAGGAGGTGCCGGCGGTGACGGTACCGTTGACCGGGTCGAACACCGGGCGCAGCTGGCTTAAGCCATCGACCGTGGTCTCCGGGCGGATCACCTCGTCATAGTCGTAGAAGAAGCGGGCGCCACTGGCGTCGTGCCCTTCCAGCCCGACGATCTCCTTGGCAAAACGCCCTTCCACGGTGGCGGCGTGGGCACGGAGGTGGGAGCGGGCCGCAAACTCGTCCTGCTGTTGACGGCTGATGCCGTGCAGCTTGCCGAGCATCTCGGCGGTCAACCCCATCATGCCGGAGGCTTTCGCCACCGACTT
Source organism: Aeromonas sp. FDAARGOS 1418 (assembly GCF_019048585.1). Lineage (NCBI taxonomy): Bacteria > Pseudomonadati > Pseudomonadota > Gammaproteobacteria > Aeromonadales > Aeromonadaceae > Aeromonas > Aeromonas sp. FDAARGOS 1418. The sequence goes on from NZ_CP077387.1 coordinate 887,101, forward strand.
CGCCATGCCGGGGTGGAAGTCTACCCCGTGGCTCATCGGCACATGACCCATGTGCTCGACGCCGCCAATGATGAAGATATCCCCATCACCTACCTGAATGGCGCGAGAGGCATCATGCAGCGCCTGCATACTGGAGCCGCACAGACGGTTGACGGTGACCGCCCCCACCTGTTTCGGGATGCCGGCCAGCAGGGCGGCGTTGCGGGCGATGTTGAAGCCCTGCTCCAGGGTCTGCTGCACGCAGCCCCAGTAGATATCCTCGATCTCGTTCGGGTCGAGGTTGGGGTTGCGCAGCAGGATGGATTTCATCAGGTGCGCGGACAAGTCTTCTGCACGCACGTTGCGGAAGGCGCCGCCCTTGGACCGGCCCATGGGGGTCCGGATACAGTCGACAATGACTACGTCTTTCATGAATGGATCTCCTTTCCGCAATCAGTAGAAGGTGTTGCCCTGGGCGGCCATCTCGCGCAGCTTGTCGCTGACGCGGTAGAGCGGGCCCAAGTCGGCATACTGGTCGGCCATGGCCACGTAGCGATCCAGGCCAATGGTGTCCAGATAGCGGAACACGCCGCCGCGGAAGGGAGGGAAGCCCAGACCGTAGACCAGCGCGATGTCGGCTTCGGCTGGCGTGGCGACTATGCCCTCTTCCAGGCAGAGCACCACCTCGTTGATCATCGGGATCATCATGCGGGCGATGATGGCGTCCTTGTCAAAGTCCTGCTTCGGCTTGGCGATGGGGGCCAGCAGCTCGTAGCTGGCTGCGTCGGCCACCTTCTTCGGCTTGCCCTTCTTGTCCTGCTCGTAGGCGTAGAAGCCCTTGCCGTTCTTCTGACCGAAGCGGCTGGCGTCATACATTACGTCGATGGCGGTACGACCTTCCTTGCTCATGCGCGCCGGGAAACCCTGCGCCATCACGTCACCGGCGTGGTGGCCGGTGTCGATGCCGACCACGTCCAGCAGGTAGGCGGGGCCCATGGGCCAGCCAAACTCCTTCTCCATCACCTTGTCGACGGCGGCGAAGTCGGCGCCATCGGCGACCAGCTTGTTGAAGCCGAAGAAGTAGGGGAACAGCACGCGGTTCACGAAGAAGCCGGGGCAGTCGTTGACCACGACCGGGGACTTGCCCATGGCGGCGGCGTAGGCCACCACGCGGTTGATGGTTTCATCGGAAGTTTGCTCGCCGCGGATGATCTCCACCAGTGGCATGCGGTGCACCGGGTTGAAGAAGTGCATGCCGCAGAAATTCTCGGGGCGCTTCAGTCCCTTGGCCAGCAGGGAGATGGGGATGGTGGAGGTGTTGCTGGCGAGCACGGCGTCTTCGCCGATCACGCCTTCCACTTCACTCAGCACGGCCGCCTTCACTTTCGGGTTCTCGACCACGGCTTCGACCACCACGTCCACATGCTTGACGTTGTCATAGCTGAGGGTCGGCGTGATGGCGGAGAGCACCTGGCCCATCTTGATGCCGTCGATGCGACCGCGCTCGAGCTGGCCGTTGAGCAGCTTGGTGGCCTCATTCATGCCAAGTGCCAGCGCTTTCTCGTTGATGTCCTTCATCACCGCCGGGATGCCTTTGCTGGCAGACTGGTAGGCGATGCCGCCGCCCATGATGCCGGCACCCAGCACGGCGGCATGGCCGGTGGCCTTGTTTGCCTGCTTGGCGGCCTTCTTGGCCAGCGCCTTGATGTGTTGATCGTTCAAGAAGATACCGACCAGCGCCTTGGCCACGTCGGTTTTCGCCAGCTTGATGAAGGTGGCGGCCTCGGCGGCCAGCGCTTCATCACGGCCCATGCCAGCGGCGGCTTCCACCGTCTTCACGGCGGCCATGGGGGCCGGATAGTGTTTGCCCGCCACGGCGGCAACCATGCCGGCGGCGGTGGTGAAGCTCATCATGGCTTCCAGCTTGGACAGGCGCAGCGGTGCCTTCTTGGCGGCGCGGCGGCCCTGCCAGTCCAGCTTGCCTTTGATCGCGTCCTTGATCATCTGCACGGCGGCGCTGTGCAGCGCGTCGGGGGCGACCACGGCATCGATGGCACCCACCTTGAGGGCGTCATCGGCACGGTAATCCTTGCCGGTGGTGATCCACTCCAGCGCGTTGTCGGCACCGATCACCCGCGGCAGACGGACAGTGCCGCCAAAGCCGGGCATGATGCCGAGCTTGGTCTCGGGCAGGCCGATCTTGGCCGTGGTGTCGGCCAGCCGGAAATCGGTGGAGAGAATGGTCTCGCAGCCGCCGCCCAGAGCATGGCCCTTGATGGCGGAGAGGGTGGGCACCGGCAGATCTTCGATGGCGTTGAAGATGTCGTTGGCCTTTTTCAGCCAGCCGAGCAGGTCTTCTTGCGGCAGATCGAACAGTTCCAGGAATTCGGTGATGTCGGCGCCGACGATGAAAGCGTCTTTGCCGGAGGTGAGGATCAGACCCTTCAAATCGGCTTGTTGCTGTAATGCGGCGATCGCTTCGCTCAGGGAGAGCAGGGTAGCGCGATCCAGCTTGTTGACTGAACCCGGGGCATCGAACCTCAGCTCGGCAATGCCGTCTTCGAGGTAGCTGACCGTCAGGGTTTCGCCTTGGTAGATCATGAGAGTGTCTCCTTGTTCCCACTCTGTGGGGAATGGTGCTCCTTTATCCCCAGCAGGGGGCGAGGCTCACTATTGATCCAAAATGAGACATTTTCAACACCTATTTAAAACATTTGTTTAACAGTTGTCGAGTAAAAGCTCTTCATCACAAAACGGGCAAAAAAGAGGCGCCTTGCGGCGCCTCCGATGGAGATGAGCGTGGTATCAGCTAGCCAGTTCCGGCCGGTTGCGATACTGGTTCAGCACCTCGGGATCGGCGAGGGCATGGGTGTTGTTGACGGGCCGATTGTGCACCACTTCCCGCACCGCCAGCTCCACTATCTTGCCGGACTTGGTGCGGGGGATGGCATCCACCTGCAGGATGCGGGCAGGCACATGACGGGCGGTGCAGTGCCGCTTGATCTGCTGGCAGATCCGCTCACGCAGCCCGTCGTCCAGCTTGCAACCCGCCTTGAGCTTGACGAACAGCACCACCCGCTCGTCCTGTTTCCATTGCTGGCCGATGACGATGCTCTCTTCCACCTCGTCGAGTTGTTCCACATAGCGGTAGATCTCGCTGGTGCCGATGCGCACGCCGCCCGGGTTGAGGGTCGCGTCGGAGCGGCCGTAGAACAGGATGCCGCCAGTCGGGGTCAGCTCGATCCAGTCCCCGTGGCACCAGATGTTGTCGAACCGCTCGAAGTAGGCGGCGTGGTACTTGTCGCCGTTTTCGTCCCCCCAGAAGTAGATGGGCTGGGCCGGGAACGGCTTGGTGCAGACCAGTTCGCCCTTTTCACCCAGCACCGGCTGGCCCGCCTCGTTGAATACCTGCACCGCGAGACCGAGGCCGCGCCCCTGGCTCTCGCCGCGATAGACGGGGCTCAAGGGGTTGCCGATGACGAAGCAGGAGCAGATGTCGGTGCCGCCAGAGATGGAGCTGAGCTGCACATTCTGCTTTATCTGCTGGTAAACGTAGTCAAACCCCTCCGGCGACAGCACGGATCCGGTGCTGCAGATGAGGCGCAAGGCAGGCAGGTCGTGGGTATTGATGGGGGCATAACCCTGTTTGTGCAGCGCATCGAGATACTTGGCCGAGGTGCCGAACAGGGCGACCTCTTCGTCCCGTGCCAGATCCCACAGCACGTTGCCATCCGGGTAGAAGGGGGAACCATCGTAGAGCACCAGGGTGGCGCCGGAGGCGAGAGCGCTTACCAGCCAGTTCCACATCATCCAGCCGCAGGTGGTGAAGTAGAAGATCCGCTCCCCCGGCTTGATGTCACAGTGCAGTTGGTGCTCTTTCAGGTGTTGCAGCAGGGTACCGCCGATGCCGTGCACGATGCACTTGGGTTTGCCGGTGGTGCCGGAGGAGTAGAGGATGTAGAGCGGATCGTTGAAGGCCATGGTCTCGAAGGCGAGCTGGGCATCATGCTGGCTTGCCAGCACTTGCTGCCAGTTGTGACCAAGCTGCAGCGGGTTGCCGAGCAGGGGGATCATCACCGTCTGCTCTAGGCTGTCGAGCTGATCGACGACGCTGGCCACCTTGTCCTGAATGTCGATGGCCTTGCCGCCGTAGCGGTAGCCATCCACCGCGAACAGCACCCTGGGACGGGTCTGGCCGAAGCGCTCGACCACGCTGGCCTCGCCAAAGTCGGGGCTGGTGGAGGTCCAGATCGCGCCGAGGCTGGTGGTTGCCAGCATGGCAACCACGGTTTCCGGGATATTGGGCAGGTAGGCTGCGACCACATCACCTCGGCCTATGCCCTGGCTGCGAAGCCACTGGGCCAGGCGGGCGACCTGATCTGCCAGCTGATGCCAGCTCAGGGTCCGGCTTGGGCCCCCTTCGATGCGGGAGATGATGGCCGGGCTCTCATCCTGACGGCGCAGCAGGTTCTCGGCGAAGTTGAGCCGGCTGTCGGGGAACCAGCGGGCGCGCTGCATATCCTGGCGGTTCTCCGCCACAATGTTGCCAAGCTCGCCCTTGACACCGCAGTGCTGCCACACCAGGGGCCAGAAGCGGGTGGTCTTCTCCACCGACCATTGATACAGGTCGGTATAGCTGCGCAGTTGCAGGCCATGGAAGTGATTGACCTCGGCCATGAACTGGTGGAGGTTGGAGTGCTGCATCCTGTCCTGATCCGGTGTCCAAAGACAAAGGTTTTGCATGAGTCGTTCCTGACGGCTGATATCTACTGTCTGTGGGCAGTGTATTGAATTGTTCTTTGTTTGTTAATTGTCTGTTTTATCTTCATAACAAAAAGCCTGTAACCTATGCGTTACCTCACGAAGCGAAAGCCGGGTGGCTCGAGCCTTGATTCGCTTGATGTTATGCTGAAGTCACATTCGCCCGGAGCAGGACGCCATGAGCAGTTACAGCCAACTTTTTGCCCAGCATCTCGACACCCTTCAGCAGCGTACCCGCGACATCCTGCAACAACAGGGTCTTGGCGGCCTCGCTATTCACTCCGGCCAGACTCATCGCATCTTCCTCGATGACCAGGATTATCCCTTCAAGGTGAATCCCCAGTTCAAGGCCTGGTTGCCGGTGCTGGACAACCCTCACTGCTGGTTGCTGGTGGATGGCGTGAGCAAGCCGGTGCTGCTGTTCTACCGGCCGGTGGACTTCTGGCACAAGGTGGCAGAGTTGCCCAACGCCTTCTGGGTCGACTTCTTCGACATTCGCTTCCTGACTCGCCCGGAGCAGGTTGCCGATCACCTGCCGGCCAACAAGCAGGAGTGGGCCTATCTGGGCGGCCATCTGGAAGTGGCCGAGCTGCTGGGACTGGGCCAGCCCAATCCGGAGGCGGTCCTCAACTACCTGCACTACCACCGTGCCTACAAGACGCCCTATGAGCTGGAATGTCTTCGCGATGCCAACCGCATCGGCGTGCGCGGCCACATCGCGGCCAAGGACTCCTTCATGGCGGGGGCGAGCGAGTTCGAGATCAACCTGGCCTTCATGAAGGCGGTCGGACAGGGGGCCAATGAGGCGCCCTACGGCAACATTGTTGCCATCAACCGCAATGCGGCCATCCTGCACTACACCCATCTCTCCACCCAGCGGGTGCCCGATGCGGAGCGTTACTCCTTCCTCATCGATGCCGGAGTGGACGTGCACGGTTATGCCTCCGACATTACCCGAACCTGGGCCTGGCGCCGCGGTGAGTTCGCCGATCTGATTGCTGCGCTGGATGCACAGCAACAGGAGATCATCGACGAGATCAAGCCGGGCCGCCGCTACAGCGAGCTGCACCTGCAGATGCACCACAGGCTGGCGCGCCTGCTGCAAGCCACCGAACTGGTAGACATGTCGGTGGACGAGATGATCCACACCGGGGTGACCAATGTCTTCTTCCCCCACGGTCTCGGCCACTTCCTCGGCCTGCAGGTACACGATGTCGGCGGCTTCATGCAGGATGAGCGCGGCACCCACCTGGCGGCCCCCGAGCAGTTCCCTTATCTGCGCTGCACCCGGGTGATGGAAGTGGGTCAGGTGTTCACCATAGAGCCGGGTCTCTACTTCATCGACAGCCTGCTGGAGCCGCTGCGCCAGGGTGAGCAGGGCAAGTGGGTCAACTGGAACAAGGTGGAGGCGCTGCGTCCCTATGGTGGTATTCGCATCGAGGACAACGTGGTGCTGCATGCCAACGGGGTGGAGAACCTGACCAGACAAGCAGGGCTCTGATGGCGACGGATTACCCCATACCGGCAGCCCCGCTGGAGGTGAGCGAAGAGATCAAGAAGAGCCGCTTCATTACCTACATCGCCCATACTCCGACCGTCGAGGCCGCCAAGGCCTGGATAGACGAGATCAAACAGCAACACCCGGGAGCCCGGCATCACTGCTGGGCTTTTGTCGCCGGCGCCCCGCAAGACAGCCAGGTTTATGGTTTCAGTGATGATGGCGAACCCTCGGGCACGGCGGGCAAACCCATGCTGGCCCAGTTGATGGGGGCCGGTCTGGGTGAAGTCGCGGCCGTGGTGGTGCGCTATTACGGTGGCGTGCTGCTGGGGACCGGTGGCCTGGTCAAGGCCTATGGCGGTGGTGTGGGGGCAGCACTCAAGCAACTTGAAACCTGTATCAAGCGTCAGCTGACCTCTTCCGTGATCCAGTGTGACTACACCGACATGGGGGCCGTGGAGTCCCTCATCTCTGCCCATCAAGGGCAGTTGCTGGTGGCCGATTATGGTGCCAGCGTCACCCTTCAGGTAGCGTGGGAGTCTGCGCTCTGGGCCCGTATCGCACAGGAATTGACCGACCGGACCCAGGGTCGGGTATCCCTTCGTCCCTTAGATGGCTAGAATCCATCGCTCTTTTAGTCTGAAGAGGGAGCCGGAATGCAGATTCTGAGCATCATTCGTATCGTCGGTCTGCTGGTTGCCCTGTTCAGCTCGACCATGCTGCTGCCCGCGATGGTCGCTTTTGGGTATCGTGATGGCGGTGGTACCGAGTTCGTCAACTCCTTCGTGATAGCCCTCCTGCTCGGCCTGCTGCTCTGGTTCCCCAACCGCCACCAGAAAAAGGAACTCAGGTCCAAGGAAGGCTTCCTCATCGTGGTGCTGTTCTGGGTGGTGCTGGGGAGCGTGGGTGCCGTCCCCTTCATCATCAGCGACGTGCCGAACATGTCGGTCTCGGAGGCATTTTTCGAGTCGTTTTCCGGCCTGACTACCACGGGCGCAACGGTGCTGACCGGGCTGGACAATCTGCCCAAGGCGTTCCTCTTCTACCGCCAGCTGCTGCAATGGCTCGGTGGCATGGGGATCATCGTGCTGGCGGTGGCCGTGCTGCCACTGCTGGGTATCGGGGGTATGCAGCTCTATCGCGCCGAGATCCCGGGGCCCGTCAAGGATAACAAGGTGACCCCGCGCATCGCCGAGACGGCCAAGGCGCTCTGGTTCATCTATCTGCTGCTGACCTCCCTCTGCGCTCTCGCGTACTGGATGGCGGGAATGACGTTGTTCGATGCCATCTGCCACTCCTTCTCCACCTTGTCGGTTGGGGGGTTCTCGACCCACGACGCCAGCATCGGTTTCTTCGACAGCCCGGCCATCAACCTGATCACAGTGGTGTTCCTGTTGCTGGCGAGCGTCAACTTCGCGCTTCACTTCATGGTATTTGCCCACAAGCCGGTGCGCGTGAGCAGCTATCTGCGGGACTCGGAGCTCAAAGTGTTTCTGAGCATCCAGTGCGTGCTGGTGCTGATCTGTTTCGTCTCTCTGCTGTTCCACGGCCACTACGATACCTGGCAGGATGCGCTCAACCATGGCCTGTTCCAGGCAGTGTCTCTGGGCACGACCACGGGGTACAGCACCACCAGCTATGCGGATTGGCCCTCCTTCCTGC
>NZ_CP077387.1:900000-942500 GCF_019048585.1 Aeromonas sp. FDAARGOS 1418
AAAAGCCTCTAAGCTTCAGATTACAAGTCATCGTACCCCAAACCGACACAGGTGGTCGGGTAGAGAATACCAAGGCGCTTGAGAGAACTCGGGTGAAGGAACTAGGCAAAATAGAACCGTAACTTCGGGAGAAGGTTCGCTCTTGATGGTGAAGTCCCTTGCGGATGGAGCTGTCGGGAGTCGCAGTGACCAGATGGCTGGGACTGTTTATCAAAAACACAGCACTCTGCAAACACGAAAGTGGACGTATAGGGTGTGACACCTGCCCGGTGCCGGAAGGTTAATTGATGGGGTTAGCGCAAGCGAAGCTCTTGATCGAAGCCCCGGTAAACGGCGGCCGTAACTATAACGGTCCTAAGGTAGCGAAATTCCTTGTCGGGTAAGTTCCGACCTGCACGAATGGTGTAACCATGGCCATGCTGTCTCCACCCGAGACTCAGTGAAATCGAATTCGCCGTGAAGATGCGGTGTACCCGCGGCTAGACGGAAAGACCCCGTGAACCTTTACTACAGCTTGGCACTGAACATTGAACCTACATGTGTAGGATAGGTGGGAGGCTTTGAAGGCGTGACGCCAGTTGCGCTGGAGCCGTCCTTGAAATACCACCCTTGTATGTTTGATGTTCTAACGCAGGGCCCTGAATCGGGCTCGCGGACAGTGCCTGGTGGGTAGTTTGACTGGGGCGGTCTCCTCCCAAAGAGTAACGGAGGAGCACGAAGGTTGGCTAATCCTGGTCGGACATCAGGAGGTTAGTGCAATGGCATAAGCCAGCTTAACTGCGAGACGGACAGGTCGAGCAGGTACGAAAGTAGGTCATAGTGATCCGGTGGTTCTGAATGGAAGGGCCATCGCTCAACGGATAAAAGGTACTCCGGGGATAACAGGCTGATACCGCCCAAGAGTTCATATCGACGGCGGTGTTTGGCACCTCGATGTCGGCTCATCACATCCTGGGGCTGAAGTCGGTCCCAAGGGTATGGCTGTTCGCCATTTAAAGTGGTACGCGAGCTGGGTTCAGAACGTCGTGAGACAGTTCGGTCCCTATCTGCCGTGGGCGTTGGATGATTGAAGGGAGTTGCTCCTAGTACGAGAGGACCGGAGTGAACGAACCTCTGGTGTTCGGGTTGTCACGCCAGTGGCACTGCCCGGTAGCTAAGTTCGGAATCGATAACCGCTGAAAGCATCTAAGCGGGAAGCGAGCCCTGAGATGAGTCATCCCTGACCCCTTGAGGGTCCTAAAGGGCCGTTGGAGACCACAACGTTGATAGGTGGGGTGTGTAAGCGTAGCGATACGTTGAGCTAACCCATACTAATTACCCGTGAGGCTTAACCATACAACACCCAAGAAGTGTTCTAAGGCTTGTAGCAAATACGAACGAATTACTTACATCAGCTTTTTCAGATTGAAGATTTTGCCTGGCGGCAATAGCGCAGTGGAACCACCTGACCCCATGCCGAACTCAGAAGTGAAACGCTGTAGCGCCGATGGTAGTGTGGCATTCGCCATGCGAGAGTAGGACACTGCCAGGCACCCAATTAAACGGTGACGTGAAAAAATCACGTTACTGGCTGCGAGGATGACACCTCACAAACAAGCAGCAAATGATTTAGCGAAAGCTAACCGAATGCGGAGCGGTAGTTCAGTCGGTTAGAATACCGGCCTGTCACGCCGGGGGTCGCGGGTTCGAGTCCCGTCCGCTCCGCCACTACTTAAAAAGCCCAGTCTAACGACTGGGCTTTTTTTCGTTCCCGAGACCGCACCTATTTCCCCTCACATCAACACCGCCATCATCCGATCATCGCCCCTGAGAGAGGTTGCCGCTATAATGGCCGCCCTCAAGCAAGGTGGTGGTATGAAAGCAGAGTATCTACAGCGATTCGGGGGCATTGCCCGTCTTTATGGCCAGCGTGCCCTTGGCTCCTTCAGCCAGGCGAAAGTCTGCGTGGTCGGGATCGGTGGTGTCGGCTCCTGGGCGGCCGAGGCGCTGGCTCGGGCCGGCATCAACCAGATCACTCTGATCGACATGGATGATATCTGCATCACCAACACCAATCGCCAGATCCATGCCATGCAGGGGACGGTCGGCCGTCTCAAGACGGAGGTGATGGCCGAGCGCATTCGCGCCATCAACCCGGATTGCGAGGTGATCGAGGTGGATGACTTCGTCACCGCCGACAACCTGGCCGAACATATCAAGCGGGAGTTTGACTATGTGGTGGATGCCATCGACTCGGTCAAGGCCAAGGTGGCGCTGATTGCCTTCTGCAAGCGCAACAAGATCCCGGTGATTGTGGCGGGCGGTGCCGGCGGGCAGATGGACCCGACCCAGATCACCGTGGCCGACCTGGCCAAGACCATTCAGGATCCGCTGGCCGCCAAGGTGCGCTCCGACCTGCGCCGACTGCACAATTTCAGCAAGAATCCGGCGCGCAAATTCGGGGTGGAGTGTGTCTTCTCAACCGAGCAGCTGAGTTATCCGGATGGCAATGGCGGCACCTGCCAGGCCAAGGCGGCCAGCGACGGCACTATGAAGATGGATTGCGCCTCCGGCTTCGGTGCCGTGACGCCGGTGACGGCCACTTTTGGCTTGGTTGCCGCGTCCCGGGTATTGAAGAAGATTGCCGAGCGGGGAGCCCGCGCCGAGAAAGAGGCCGGAAATGAAGACGCAGGGTCGATTGGCGAAGCCTGATCGACCACTGTACAAGGTGGGTTAGGCAGCCTGCTCCCGGATTGCCAACACGATTGCCCTGAGCCCGTTGCCTCGCGACGGGCTCAGGTGTTTCTCGAGCCCCAATTCGCTGAAATAGGCATCCATATCAAAAGCTTGGATAGCGTCGGCACTCTGATGATTGAGTGCCGCCAGCACGATGACGATAAGACCGCGCACGATGCGGGCGTCTGAGTCGCAGGCAAAATGCCAGTTGCCGTCCTCACCTACCTCTCCCTTGAGCCAGGCCTGGCTCTCGCACCCTTTCAGGCGGTTCTCTTCCTGCTGCCACTCTGCTGGCAAGGTGGGTAGCAGCTTGCCGAGCTGGATGATGAGGCGGTACTGGTTCTCCCAGCCGTTTGCTGCCGCAAACTGCTGACGGATGCTATTTGCGTCGGGCTCAACGCCTATCCGGGTGTAGGTTGCGAGGCTGTTCATGGGGTTGTCTGCCTTAGAAGAAGTCACGGAGTTTGTGCAGGGCGGCCAGCAGGGCGTCGACATCGTCCTGATTGTTGTAGCAGGCCAGCGAGGCGCGCATCGTGCCGCCGATACCGAGCGATTCCATCAACGGCATGGCGCAGTGATGGCCGACTCGCAGGGCTATGCCCTGCATGTCGAGCAGGGTGGCGGCGTCCTGCGGGTGGATATCCTCCAGCAGGAAGGAGACGGCGCCGGCGCGCTGGCCGGGTTCGCCGACCAGACGCAGCCCCGGCACCTGTTGCAGTCCGGCAACCAGATAGTCGGTCAGCGCTGCTTCATGGCTGGCCAGTGAGTCCCTGTCCTGCTTCATCACAAAGTCGATGGCTGCGGCCAGGCCGATGGCGCCGGCAATATGGGGGGTGCCTGCCTCGAATTTGAAGGGCAGGGTGTTGAAGGTGGTACCGGCAAAGCTGACCCTGTCGATCATCTCGCCTCCCGCTTGCCAGGGCGGCATCCGCTCCAGTAGTTCGGTGCGGCCCCACAGCACACCGATGCCGGTCGGGCCATAGAGCTTGTGACCGGAGAAGGCGTAGAAGTCGCAACCTATGGCCTGCACATCCACCTCGAGATGAGCCACCGCCTGAGCGCCATCGAGCAGGGTCAGAGCGCCGACCGCCTTGGCCGCTGCCACCATCTCTTTGACTGGATTGACGGTGCCAAGGGCATTGGAGACGTGAGCCACGCTCACCAGTCGGGTACGTGGTCCCAGCAGGGCCAGATAGGCAGCGATGTCGAGATCGCCCCGCTCATCGAGGGGGATGACCCGGATGACGGCACCGGTACGCTGGGCGACCAGCTGCCAGGGGACGATATTGGCGTGATGCTCCAGGGTGCTGAGCACGATCTCATCCCCCGCCCTCAGCTCGCTCATCCCCCAGCTCTGGGCCACCAGATTGATCGCCTCCGTGGTGCCACGGGTCCATATCACTTCGTGGCTGCGAGGGGCATTGATAAAGCGGGCAACCGTCTCGCGGGCATCTTCGAAGGCGCGTGTGGCCCGGCCGCTCAGGGCATGGGCGGCGCGGTGCACGTTGGCATTGTCGGCCCGATAGTAGTGATTGATCGCATCCAGCACGGCTTGCGGTTTCTGGGTGGTGGCGGCGTTGTCCAGATAGACCAGAGGGTGGCCGTTCACCTCCTGCGCCAAGGCCGGAAACTGGCCGCGCAGCCGAGCGTGCTGTTGCTGATTCATGCTCCCCTCATCTCGTCTGGAAAAGTCGGTCATGATCCGGAAAATGGCGGGCAAACACAAGATGAAGTGGCGGGATCTCGTGCCCGGTTTCGGCTGCCCGCGGGATCTCTGCTACAATGCCGCCCCTCATCATAAGCCAAGAGATCCGGCCCATGAAGCTCAACCCCAATCAGAACGAAGCGGTCAAGTATGTCTCCGGCCCTTGCCTGGTGCTGGCGGGTGCCGGATCGGGCAAGACCCGCGTCATCACCAACAAGATTGCCTATCTGGTACAGCAGTGCGGCTACAACGCACGCAACATAGCGGCGGTCACTTTTACCAACAAGGCGGCGCGGGAGATGAAGGAGCGGGTCGGCCAGACCCTGGGTCGCAAGGAGGCGCGGGGACTCATGGTCTCCACTTTCCATACCCTGGGGCTCGAGATCATTCGCCGCGAGCACAAGAGCCTGAACCTCAAGGCGAACTTCTCCCTGTTCGACGACACCGATCAGCTGGCGCTGCTCAAAGAGCTGACCGAGGCGGAGCTCGACAACGACAAGGACAAGCTCTCGGCCCTCATCAGCCAGATCTCAAACTGGAAGAACGACCTCATCCTGCCGGCTCGGGCCATGCGCATCGCCCGCGGGCCTGAAGAGGTGCTGATGGCCCAGCTCTACGAGCGCTACCACCGCCAGATGGTGGCCTACAACGCGCTGGATTTCGACGATCTCATCGTGATGCCGACCCTGCTGCTCAAGAGCAACGAGGAAGTGCGCACCCGCTGGCAGAACAAGATCCGCTACCTGCTGGTCGATGAATACCAGGACACCAACACCAGCCAGTACGAGCTGGTGAAGCAGATCGTCGGCGAGCGGGCCCGCTTCACCGTAGTGGGAGACGACGACCAGTCCATCTACTCCTGGCGCGGGGCCAAGCCGCAGAACCTGGTGCTGCTGAACGAGGACTTCCCCAATCTGCGGCTCATCAAGCTGGAGCAGAACTACCGCTCCAAGCGGCGCATTCTCAAGTGCGCCAACATCCTGATCGCCAACAACCCCCACGTCTACGACAAGGCCCTCTTCTCCGAGCTGGACGAGGGGGTGAAGCTCAAGGTGCTGTTTGCCAAGAACGAGGAGCACGAGGCGGAGCGTATCGCCGCCGAGCTGATGGGCCACAAGTTCATGAATCGCACCCGGTTCAAAGACTATGCCATCCTCTACCGGGGCAACCATCAGTCGCGCATCTTCGAGAAGGCGCTGATGACCAACCGCATTCCCTACCGTATCTCCGGCGGCACCTCGTTTTTCTCCCGCACCGAGATCAAGGACATCATGGCCTACCTCAAGCTGCTGGTGAACCCGGACGAGGACACTGCCTTCCTGCGGGTGGTCAACCTGCCGCGCCGCGAGATAGGCCCCACCACCCTCGAAAAACTGGGCCAGTATGCCAACCAGCGCGGCAAGAGCCTGTTTGCCGCCAGCTTCGAGCTGGGGCTGGAGCAACACCTCTCCGGGCGCGGTCTATCCGCCCTGCAGGCCTTCACCAACTGGCTGGTACGGCTTGGCGATCAGGCGCTGCGCGGCAACCCGGTGGAGGCGGTACGAGACATGATCAAGGAGATCCACTACGAGGAGTGGCTCTACGAGACCTCCCCCAGCCCGAAGGCGGCCGAGATGCGGATGCAGAACGTCTCCACCCTTTATCGCTGGATCAGCGAGATGCTGGAGGGGGATGAGCTGGAGGAGTCGATGACGCTGGCTCAGGTGGTTACCCGGCTCACCCTGCGGGACATGATGGAACGCAACGAAGGGGAGGATGAGGCGGATCAGGTGCAGCTGATGACATTGCACGCCTCCAAGGGGCTGGAGTTTCCCTATGTCTACATGGTGGGCATGGAGGAGGGGCTGCTGCCGCACCAGACCAGCATCGACGAGGACAACGTGGAGGAGGAGCGGCGCCTCGCCTACGTGGGGATCACCCGGGCCCAGACCGAGCTGACCTTTACTCTCTGCAAGGAGCGTCGCCAGTTTGGCGAGTCGGTACGGCCGGAGCCGAGCCGCTTCCTGCTGGAGCTGCCCCAGGATGACCTGGAGTGGGAAAACCAGAAGAAGGTGACGGCAGAGGAGCGCCAGCAGAAGGGGCAGGTTGGTGTCGCCAACCTGCGGGCCCTGTTCAAGAAGGATTGAGGCCGGAAGGCTTGGCCTCTCGGACGGCCTGACCCAGCAGAGGGGGAATATCGGCTCCCGGCAGCGGGGGGGAGATGTGGCGCCCCTGCCCGAGGGCACAGCCAAGCTCGATGAGCTTTTGCAACTGCTGCTGATTTTCGATCCCCTCGACCACCAGGGTGAAGTCGAGGTCCTGACAGATGTCCCGCATGGCGCGGATCAGCGCCAGATCCTTGGGTGAGTTCAACATGCGATGGGTGAAGCTGTCGTCCACCTTGATGTAATCCACCGGGAAGTGAAACAGGGCGTTGAGAGAAGAGAAGCCGGTGCCGAAGTCATCCAGGCTGACCTGGATCCCTTTCGCCCTCAGTTCATGCAGGGCAGTGAGGGAGTCGGCACTCTGCCGGGAGAGCTCGCGCTCGTTGAACTCAAAGATGAAACATGCGGGGATGACACCCTCCTCCTCCATGATGGTGAGCAGTTGCATGATCTGCTCGTGGCTGGCCAGGTGCTTGCCGGAGAGGTTGATGGCTATCCTGAAACGACCGACCCCGGAGGCGGGTTGCCAAAGCTTCAGTTGCTGGCAGGTGCGCTTGAGGATCTGGCGGTCCAGATCCTGAATGAGGCCGCACTGTTCCGCCAGAGGAATGAAGTCGAATGCATCCTTGAGCTCCCCTTCCTCCGTTATCCAGCGCGCCATCACCTCCAGTCCGACGAGGCGGCTGTCACACAGCCTGATCACCGGCTGGAAGTAGGGCACAATCCGCCCTTCCCGCAAGGCTCTGAAGAGCCGCTCTTCCGGTGACCCCGCCTGTTCGGTACAGGCCTCCGAATACATGACGATGCGGCTGCGACCGTTGCGCTTGGCCTGGTACATGGCGAGGTCTGCCTGGTGCAGCAGTTCACTGACATCGGCCGTTTGCTCCGTCACGCTGGCGACCCCCAGACTGACGGTGATGGTCAGTTCGTTGCCCTGGAGCCGGAACGGATGGCCGATACGGCCAATCAGGCGATTGAGCACGGGGCTGATGTCCTCTTCCCGCTGGCTGTTGTCCAGATAGATGACGAATTCGTCCCCTCCGAGCCTCGCCACCATGTCATTTTGCCGGATGCAGCCTTGCAGCCTGCTGCCCAGCTCCTGCAGCAACTGATCGCCGGCACTGTGGCCCAGGGCGTCATTGACCTGCTTGAAGTGATCCACATCGACGAAGATCAGGGTGAAGCCGGCTGTCTGGTAGCGGCGGTAGCGGGTCATGGCATGATGCAGGTGATTCATCAGCAGCGCCCGGTTTGGCAACTGGGTCAGCGGGTCGTGCAGGGCATTGAACTGGAGCCGCCGCTCCAGCTCCTGATGATGCTTGAGCCGTTTCTGCAACCTCAGGTTGGTTTGGCGCAGCTGTTGGAGGCGCTGGTTGATGGACTCCTCCGAGTTGAGCTCATCGAGTTGCTGTCGCACCCTTTTGAGCTCCAGCAACAGGGTCAGCTGATGGCGCAGGAAATCGAGGAACAGCCTGTCATCGGTTTCCAGAGGCCGGGTCATGTTGAGGATGAGGTGGGCAAAATATTGCTGCTGCTGGCGCAGGGGCAGGCTGTACCAGTAAAGTCCCTCTTCATGGCGCTCTACGCTGTTGGTGCTGTGGCACATGGCCCGAATGATGTCATCGTCGTATGTCAGGTGTGGTGGATAGAGTCGCTCCAGTCGCTGGTTTTCCAGCCGGATCAGCAACATGTCGCTGACCGAGAGCATCTGGCGCAACACAGCTTCCAACTGGGCAAACAGGGCATGCTGAGGCAGGTTGTGAGCCAGGCGCATCACTCGGCCGATCTTCTCGATTTTCTCCTGCCACTGGGGATCCCGTTGCATGAGAGGGGAAGCCTGCCCCGTCAGCTGGGTACCGGTCTGGGTTTCGTGCAGGCGTTTGGCCAGGCACTCCAACAGCAACCTCAGGGTGGGTGCCTGATCCGGGGTGCTGCGTGCCAGCAACCACTGCACGTCGATATGCTCCACAGGCTGCACGCACCAGCCCTGACCTTCATCGAGCCGGGTGAGCTGTTCGGTGAGGCGAGGTTCTTCCCGTCCCAATTGTTGCTTGAACACGTCGGGAAGCTGATAGGTGTAGCGCCAGTTCAGCCCCCCGTCGGCCAACCCCAGCATGGCGAAATGTTGCAGAGGGCAGAGTGTGTCCAGCAGACCGACCAGTCGGGCGTAATCCTCGGGGGAGGCAATGCCGGGGGCGGGGAAATCCATGATGGAGGAAACGACCGCCAGCAAGGAGTGCGAGTCTGGCGGTGTGGTGGGCTGAACTGACATGCAACACTCCCGAAAAAACTTACCTTCAAGCGTAGTCGGAAGTGATGGGATTGAAAGGGCTGCAAGAGGAGCCCTTTCAATTACTTAGAGCTTGTCGATCATGTAGTGAATGGCGTTCTCGATCTCTTCGTCACTGCAGGTGGCGCAGGTCCCCCGCGGTGGCATCATGCCAGCCTTGCCGGTGAAGCCTTCGATGGCGTGTTTGCGCAAGGTGTCGAAGCCCTGGGCGATGCGTGGCTCCCAGGCGGCCTTGTCACCTCGCTTGGGGGCGCCGGCGGCACCGGTATCGTGGCAGGCGAAGCAGGCACCCTTGAACACGGTCTCTCCGTCACGTGGGCCGGAGGAGGCTGCCGCAGGCGCGGCCGCGGCGGTCGCAATGCCTTCCAGATCCTTGGCGGTATAAACCTGGCCAACCGGGGCAATACGCTCGGCGATGGCCTCTGTCGACATGTCATCGGCGGCAAGGACGGCGCCGGACAGAGTGGCGGCCGCCATCCCGGCAGCCAGCAAATAGCTCAGTTTTTTCAACACGCTCATGTACTCCCAGCAGGCTCTTATTATCCCCAGAAAACGACGGGATTATAACCGAATAGTTACAGTCATTTAAACGCTTGTGTGTGAAGTGTTAAGCAATCTGCAAACAAAGTGGCAGAGCAGGAAGGTGTGATCCCACATAAAAAAACCCGGCATGCGCCGGGTTTCGTGAGGCTGAACAAAATAGGGCGCGCTGATTGCCCAGACGCCCCTCGCGCGTCGTCAATCCCAGTTCAGGATCACCTTGCCGGACTTGCCCGAGCCCATGGCTTCGAAGCCCTGCTGGAAGTCATCGATATGGAAATGGTGGGTGATGATGGGGCTGAGATCCAGGCCAGACTGGATGAGGCTTGCCATCTTGTACCAGGTTTCGAACATTTCGCGGCCGTAGATCCCCTTGATGAAGAGTCCCTTGAAGATCACCTTGCCCCAGTCGATGGCCATGGTGGAGGGAGGAATGCCGAGCATGGCGATTTTGCCGCCGTGGTTCATCTTGTCGATCATGTCCTGGAAGGCGCTGGGCACCCCGGACATCTCCAGCCCCACATCGAACCCTTCGGTCATGCCGAGATCTTCCATGACATCGGAGAGCTTCTCCTTGGCCACGTTGACGGCACGGGTGGCGCCCATCTTGCGGGCCAGTTCCAGCCGGTATTCGTTGACGTCGGTGATCACCACGTGACGGGCGCCAACGTGACGGCAGACGGCAGCGGCCATGATGCCGATGGGGCCTGCGCCGGTGATGAGCACGTCTTCACCCACCAGGTCGAAGGAGAGGGCGGTGTGCACGGCATTGCCGAACGGATCGAAGATGGCGGCCAGCTCATCGGGGATGTTGTCCGGCAGCTTGAAGGCGTTGAAGGCCGGGATCACCAGGTATTCGGCGAAGGATCCCGGGCGGTTCACACCCACACCAATGGTGTTGCGGCACAGGTGGGTGCGACCGGCACGGCAGTTGCGGCAGTGGCCGCAGGTGATGTGGCCTTCGCCGGAGACGCGATCGCCGATGGCGAAGCCGCGCACTTCCTGGCCGACGGCGACCACCTCTCCCACATACTCGTGCCCTACCACCATGGGGACGGGAATGGTCTTCTGGGCCCACTCGTCCCAGTTGTAGATGTGCATGTCGGTGCCGCAGATGGCGGTCTTGCGGATCTTGATGAGCAGATCGTTGTGGCCGAGCTCGGGAGCCGGGACATCGGTCATCCAGATGCCGACTTCGGATTTGAGTTTGGAGAGTGCTTTCATGACAGATTCCTCACGGCGCCATGCCGGGTACAGAGGGTAATAAAATGGGGCCCAACCTTGGCCCCCGTTTTAATCAGCCAGCCATGTGATCAAATCACACCGAGCTCGCGACCGATGCGAATGAAGGCATCGATCGCCTTGTCCAGTTGCTCCCGGGTATGGGCGGCGGACATCTGGGTCCGGATGCGCGCCTGACCTTTGGGTACCACGGGGAAGGAGAAGCCCACCACGTAGATACCGGCGGCCAGCATGCGGCTCGCCATCTCGGCGGCCAGTTTGGCATCCCCCAGCATGACCGGAATGATGGCGTGATCGGCGCCGGCCAGGGTAAAGCCGGCGGCGCTCATGCGCTCGCGGAAGTAGGCACTGTTCTCCTTGAGGCGGGCACGCAGGTCGTGACCCTCGGCCAGCATGTCGATCACCTTGATGGTGGCCGAGACGATGGAGGGTGCCAGGGAGTTGGAGAAGAGGTAGGGACGGGAGCGCTGACGCAACCAGTCGATCACCTCTTTCTTGCCGGAGGTGTAGCCACCGGACGCGCCACCCAGCGCCTTGCCCAGGGTGCCGGTGATGATGTCGACCCGTTCCATCACCTCGCAGTATTCGTGGGTACCGCGGCCGTTCTCGCCGATGAAGCCGACGGCGTGGGAGTCATCCACCATCACCAGCGCGTCGTACTTGTCGGCCAGATCGCAGATGGATTTGAGGTCGGCGATGACGCCATCCATGGAGAAGACACCGTCGGTGGCGATCAGCTTGAAGCGGGCGCCGTCGGCATCGGCCTGCTTGAGCTGGGCTTCCAGTTCGGCCATGTCGTTGTTGGCGTAGCGATAGCGCCTGGCCTTGCACAACCGCACCCCATCGATGATGGAGGCATGGTTGAGTGCGTCGGAGATGATGGCGTCTTCGGCACCGAACAGAGTCTCGAACAGGCCGCCGTTGGCGTCGAAGCAGGAGGAGTAGAGGATGCTGTCTTCGGTGCCGAGGAAGGCGGACAGCTTCTGCTCCAGCTCCTTGTGCTGGTCCTGGGTACCGCAGATGAAGCGCACCGAGGCCATGCCGAAGCCGTGGCTGTCGAGCCCCTGATGGGCGGCGGCAATCAGGTCGGGATGGTTGGCCAGCCCCAGATAGTTGTTGGCACAGAAGTTCAGTACCTGCTCGCCGCCCACCGCAATCTGGGCCTGCTGGGCCGAGGTGATGATGCGCTCCTGCTTGTATAGCCCTTCCGCCTTGACCTGTTCGAGCTGTTCGGTCAGGTGACGATAGAATCCGTTAGACATCCTCGGTCCTCATTGCTGTATCGACTGTGTTATCAGGATCCCGGGCCGTGCAACCCGCACGGTTCGGCGTCGTCACGGTCGCGACGAAACGCCGACAGACCCTAGAATGGGCAACATTTTACTGTAATCCCTGCGTATAAATTCAAATTTTTATGCTGATAATCAACAATTGTGAAACAGATCTCACCCGGCTGGTTGGGCCAGTTGGTGATAATGTTGCTCCAGTTGATGTATCTGGGGGGCCACTTGTGGCTGCACGTAGGGGCGCAGCAAAAACAGCACCCGCAAGACCCCCTGGTAGAGCAGGGGTTTGGTGATGCGGGTGGCCGGGGCCTGGGCGATCTGGAACGGGATCCAGCAGGTGACGACCATCTTGATGGTCTGGCCGAGATCCGGCAGGTCTTCATCGCTGACGGCGATGATGCCGCCTTCGCGCAGGCTTCTGAGCAGCGTCTCCACGGTGGCACGGAGCTGCTCCTGTGCCTTGAGGTATTTCTGCTGCAGCAGCTCGTCGCGACTCAGGATGTCCGGCAGATTCGCGTAGAAGAAGCGGAACTGCCACATCAAATAGAAGATGGCATCCAGGTAGCCCATCAGATCCTCCAGCCGGATCTCGCTGCTGCGGATCGGAGTGAAGCTGTCGCTCAGGTGGCGGGCGTACTGATCGAAGATGGAGTGGATGATGTCTTCTTTGTTTCTGAAGTGGTAGTAAAGGTTGCCCGGGCTGATGCCAAGGTGTGCGGCAATGTGGTTGGTGGTGATGTTGCGCTCGCCCTGATCGTTGAACAGCTCGGTGGCGCTGTGGATGATCCTGTCTCTGGTCTTCATCGCTGGTCCCTCTGCCGGGCCCGAAGGGGAAAAGTCATCGAGGTCGAATCCCCTTGCGGCCCGTGATAAACTTTTCGGCAATTTCAAATTGGCCCACTATACACAGCTTTAACAGGCAGTCACACGGGGCCACAACGTACGCGAGGCAAACTCCATGATCGTAGTAACTGGCGGTGCTGGCTTTATCGGCAGCAATCTGGTCAAGCAGCTGAACGCTCAAGGACGGACCGATATCGTGGTCATCGATGACCTGACCGACGGCACCAAGTTCGTCAACCTGGTCGACCTCACCATCGCCGACTACATGGACAAGGACGAGTTCCAGGCGCGGATCGTCTCCGGTGACGAATTCGAGGAGTGGGATGACGGCATCGAGGTGATCTTCCACGAAGGGGCCTGCTCCGCGACCACCGAGTGGAACGGCAAGTTCATCATGGAGGTCAACTACGAGTACTCCAAGGATCTGTTCCACTACTGCATCGAACGGGAAATCCCCTTCATCTACGCCTCTTCCGCCGCGACCTATGGCGGGCGCAACGACAACTTCATCGAAGATCCCAGGTTCGAGCAGCCCCTCAACGTCTACGGCTACTCCAAGCAGTTGTTCGATCAGTACGTGCGTCGCTGGATGCCGGAGATCAACTCTCAGGTGGTGGGTCTCAAGTACTTCAACGTCTATGGTCCCCGCGAGCAGCACAAGGGATCCATGGCGTCCGTGGCCTTCCACCTCAATACCCAGGTGAAGCAGGGTGACAATCCCAAGCTGTTCGAGGGCTGTGACGGCTTCCCGGATGGCGGCCAGATGCGCGACTTCATCTACGTGGACGACGTCTGCAAGGTGAACCTCTGGTTCTGGCAGAATCCGCAGCACTCCGGCATCTTCAACTGCGGCACCGGCCGGGCTGAGCCGTTCCAGAACGTGGCGGAAGCCGTGATCAGGCATCACCAGAAAGGCGCCATCGAATACATTCCCTTCCCGGATCACCTCAAGGGTCGCTACCAGAGCTTCACCCAGGCGGATCTCACCAAGTTGCGCGGCGTCGGCTATGACGGCGAGTTCAAGACTGTGGCCGAAGGCGTGGCCGATTACATGGCCTGGTTGAACCGGGCTTGATCCCCCTCTGGCGGGTGGCTCTGGCCACCCGTCGATCGGATGCGCTTGCATGAACATATTGATGGCTCTCTCCCAGCTCGAAGTGACGGGCGCGGAGGTCTATGCCACCACGGTCGGCAACGAGCTGACCCGCCGTGGCCACCAGGTTTTCTACGTCTCTGACACCCTGACCAAGCCGACTCTGGGGCCGGTCTTTCGGTTGCGCTTCAACAAGCGCAGTATCCTGCGCCGCTTCTGGCACGTCTTCTATCTCATCTATCTGATCCGCAAGCACAGGATCCAGCTTGTGCACGCCCATTCGCGCGCCTCGGGCTGGAGCAGCTACGTCGCCTGCAAGCTGACCAGAACCCCCATGATCACCACGGTGCACGGGCGCCAGCCGGTACACGCCTCCCGCAAGGCATTCCATGCGTTGGGCTATCGGGCGGTGGCGGTGTGCGAGGATATCGCCAGCCAGATCATCGACAACCTGGGGGTGGACCCGGCCATGGTGCAGGTGCTGCGCAACGGCATCGAGACCGACAAGTTCCAGCCCGTGCCGATACCGGACAACGACAAGCCGGTGATCGCCATCATTGGTCGGCTGAGCGGTCCCAAGGGGGAGCTCTGCTACCGGTTGCTGGACGAGGTGCTGGATCTGGAAGCCTGTCGGGTGCGCGTCGTCAGCGGCACCCAGGTGCCGGCGCGTTTTGCGCGTTTTCAGGACAAGGTCGACTTCGTCGGTTATGTGGACGATGTGCCCGCCCTGATGGCGGGCTGCGATCTGGTGATCGGTGCCGGTCGGGTGGCGATGGAGGCGCTGCTGTGCGGTCGTCCGGCGTTTGCCATCGGCGAAGCCAGGGCCATCGGTCTGGTGACGGAGCAGAATCTGGACGAGGCCCTCGCCAGCAACTTCGGCGACATCGGCCCCAGGGATCTGGCCATCGACTTTGCCGGGCTGAAGGCGCAGATCCCCTCGGCGCTGGCCTCCAAGGTGGTGCCAGACCCAGTGCGCCAGCGGATCCTGCAAGAGTATGATTTGCAAGGCGTCGTGACCGGGCTGGAATCCGTCTATCAGGATGCCGTGGTCGAGACCCTGCGCCGGGAGATGCCGGTCATCATGTATCACCGCTTCATCGAGCACGAGAGCGAAAAGGGAGTGCATGGCACCTGGCTCCCGGTCGCCATGTTCGAGAAGCACCTCAAGCTGATGAAGTGGCTGGGCTACGAGACGCTGACATTTGCCGACCTGGCGGAGAACGGGTTCATCCACCGGCTGCAATACGGCAAGAAGTACCTGATGATCACCGTGGACGACGGCTATCGGGACAACCTCACCCGCATGCTGCCGCTGCTGGAAAAGTATGGCTACAAGGCGGTGGTCTATGTGGTGACCGGTGAGGATCACAATCGCTGGGATGTGGAGCACCCGACCCACCCCGATACCCCGGTGACCCTGATGACCCCGGAGGAGATCAAGGCGCTGGTGGCCTCCGGTCATGTGGAGATCGGGGGCCATACCCTGACTCACCCCCGCCTGAGTACGCTCCCCCCAGAGGAGCAGGCCCACCAGATCCAGGCCAACAAGGCCTGGCTGGAGCAGTTGCTCGGCCATCCCCTGATCTCGTTTGCCTATCCCTACGGGGATCTGAACGACAGTGCAAAATCCCAGGCCGTTGCCGCCGGTTATCGCTATGCTGTGGCCACCAACAGCGGCCCCAGAGCCATGCACCGGGATCCGTTCCAGATCCGCCGGATCGCCATCTTCCCCCGCACCGACATGTTCGGTCTGTGGCGCAAGATCCGTGGCAACTATGTCTTCCGAAAAACCTGACAGGGAATACACCTTGCTCCGTATGACAGATCATGACTCATCGACGAGTGACGATTTTCTCCGCATCTTTCACGGCCAGGCGTTCGGCAACTTCATCTTCCTGAATATTCTGGGTTACACCCTGTTCAAGGATTCGATTCAGCTGATCGCCGACGTCTGCCAGACCATCATAGTGTTGGCCACCCTGATGGCCTTCTATGTGGAGAGGGCCTTCTTTACAAGGAACAGGATCTTTCAACTGCTCTGTCTGGCCCTGGTGGTACAGAGCCTGAGCTGGGTCGCATCCAGACAGCTCGTGCCCGACTATGCCCTCAAATACCCTTCTGTGAAGTCGATGGCATACCTCTTCTTCTTCCTTGGTCTCGCCTACTGGCTGAAGGGGGACCCGCGCCGGATTGTCACCACCCTGCTGACCTTCTGCCTCGGTGTCATTTTCACCTTTGCCTATCACTCCTCCTTCTTCTCCATCGTCGAGACAGGTCTTGATGGGGCCAGGGTAGATTTCAATTACCGCAATGCCCAGCACGGCTCCCTGATCGCGGGTGCCTGCTTCCTGTTTTTTGTGCTCTTGTTGCTTACATCGAAATTCAGGAAGCTGTCGCTGGGCAATGCCGGGATCCTGCTTGGTATCCTGTTGTTCGGGGTCTTCTCCGTCATTCTGCAGTCTCGTCAGTCCTGGCTGGCGATCTCGGCTTCGCTGGCCATCCTCCCCTTGCTGGGGGGAGGAGAGCATTGGCCAAGGCGCAAGGTGGTGTTGACCTACGCCATCTTGCTGATGACCATGCTGGCGCTGTATCAGGTTTCGTTCATCCGGGAGCGGCTGCTGGCCGGCTTCGTGCATCAGGGGGATGTGCATGCCATTCTGACGGGTAACTGGAACGAGGTACGGGACTTCAGCATCGGGGTGAGATTGAAGACCTGGCTGGAGGCCATCCAGTGGTTCCTGGCTCACCCCTTCTTCGGGACAGGTTATGGCAGCCAGTCGTTGGTGATCACCCTCTCCAAGACGCTGCCAGACTACATTACCCGGGAGTTTCGTCACCTGCACAATTCCAACATGGAAACCCTGGTGTGCTGGGGGGTAGCCGGTTTCCTTGTGCTGTATGGCACGCTCTTCTCGGTGCTCCGCCAGGTGCTGTGCTGTCCGGTTTCGTCCCGTTTCATCAAGATGCTGGCCATCTCCTTCATCCTCTATTGGCTCATCATCAACAACTTCGAATCATTCTTCTACATGCGTTCCGGGCAGTGGGTATTCAGCGTCTTCATGGGCGCCATCTACTCGGCCGCATTGCATTGGGAACTGAACAGGCTTGGAAAGGAAGGTCATGAAAATTTACGTCATTAGTCTGGACAGGGCCGTCGAGCGGCGCAGTCGTGTCGAGTCTGTGCTCTCTGCCAGAGGCATCCCCTTCGAATTTTTCAGCGCAGTGAACGGCTTTGAGGGGCTGCCCGAGCGGCTGCAGGCCCTGCCGGATGATCAGCACAGGATCCGGTTTCGCAGCAGACCGCTGACGCCCGGGGAAAAGGGGTGCTATGCCAGCCACTATCTGCTGTGGGAGAAGTGTGTCGAGCTCGACGAGCCCATCCTCATCCTGGAAGACGATTTCCTGCCCACCCAGTATTTTGAAGAGGTGGTGGGTACCCTGCCGAAGATCCACGAACAGTACGAGTACGTGAAGGTGGAACCCCAGATCGGCACCGCCACGGCCCTGACTACAGTGGACAACATGCAGCTCATGTTCTGGCACAACAACTCGTGCTGGACCACGGGATACAGCATCTCTCCCCAAGGGGCCCGCCGGTTGCTGGCCCACAGCCAGCGGTGGCTCTGTTCGGTCGACAACTTCATCGGTGAGTCCTATCGCACCGGGCTCATCTGTACCGGCCTGATTCCCTATGCCATCTACAGTCCGCGGGACATGGGCAGCGACATCCAGAATCAGGTCGTGCTGAAGAAAGTTCCGCTGGGATTCAAGTTGACCCGTGAACTCTATCGTTTCTACCGCTTCGTCAGGATGGCCCTGTGGAACATGAAACAGGCGGGGGGCAAGGCATGAGTGCGACCAACAGAACCATTCACGCCATCTGGCTCGGCAGCCGCTTGCCTCCTCTGGCGCACGTGTGCATCGATGACTGGCGCAAGCAGGGTTACGACTACAAGCTGTGGTTGGACACGGATCCGCAGGTCAAACGCTGGATACAGGAGTGCACCTTTGCCCGGGAGTGCTACCGGCGAGGCCTGCTGGCCTTCGTGACCGATTACCTGCGGCTCAAGATCCTCGCTCAGGAAGGGGGTCTGTATCTGGATACCGATGTCACCATCAACCAGGATCCCTTCCCGCTCTTCGAGTCCGTGGCCTTTGGCGTTGGCTACGAATCCGATCGGCTGATCGGCACCGCGGTCATCTACGCCAGACAGGATTCGGCCATGCTGTCCGAACTGGTGCGCTTCTATGAACAGGAGATCATGTCCTCTCCCATGTACATGGGGCCGGAGATCATGACACACCTGGTCTCGGAGAAGCTGGCATCATCAGGGGATACCGCCCTGATCGCCCCCGTGCACTATTTCTACAACTACCAGGGGGAGGCGATTCATTTCGAGCCGGCGGCAGAGCGCTACATGACCCACTGGTTCCAGCACAGCTGGAAACGCTCATCCGGTCTTGTGTTCCTGCGTGCCAAGGCCAAAGGCTGGTCAGGGTATCTCTATGAATGGCAGAAGGAGTTCTTCCGCCTGCGCAAATGACGGCGACATGGCATCACCGTGCTAGACAGTAGGCAGGGGAGTCGTGTCTCCATCTGCCTGCTTGCCGGTGACGGGAGTGACTTGACTCCAGAGCTGATCAAGCTTCATCTGTACCTCGCGCACTTCCTGCTGCGGATCCTGACGACCCGTGTCGACGAAGCGATAACGGGGGTGAGAGACGGGATTGGCAATGGCGGAGTGTCCGAGGGGAGAGACGATGGTGAGCAGGGGGATATCCAGCGCCTGCGCCATATGCCGTGGGCCTGTGTCGTTGCCGACGAAAAGCTGGCAATGGGCGAAGAGCCCCACCAGCTCCCGTACCGAGCGGGTCTGAACATGGTCAAACACGCTGGCCTGCAGCGCTGCTGGCAGTAACGGCTTCAGGCTGCGGTTGTACTCCTCTTCCCCCGGCCCGCAGTAGATCAGGATCTGGGCGTCGTGCTGCTCGATCAGCCAGCGCGCCACCTCGGCGAAACAGTCGATGGGCCAGCGCTTGTAGTGACCGAGGGAGTTCACTCCCATGGCGATGAGTGGCCGGGTCGGGTCGACGCCAGCGGCCAGCAGGGTCTCGCGCCCCCGTTGTCTCTCCCCGTCGCTGAGCCAGAGGTAGTAGTTGCGATCCTCGCTGGCCAGCTTGAGCGGCTTGAGCAGTGAAAACCGGTCGTCCACCAGGGTGCTGTTGCCCTGATGCTCGGTGTCATGGCGAAAGCGCACGATGCGGTTGTGGCCCAGGCGCCATGGGAAGGAGTCGAAGCCGATCCGCAGGCGGGCGCCGGAGAAGAGGCAGGTGAGCAGGCCTATCATCTGGCCCTGGCTGTTGATCACCACATCGTAGCGTTCGCGGCGAATGCCCAGCAGCAAATCCTTCATGTAGCGCCACTCGTTGCGGCGCGCCTTCTCGATGATGATCAACCGATCGATGTTGGGGTTTCCCTCTGCCATGCCCGCGCAGTAATCCATGACCAGATAGTGAACTTCCCCGGCAGGATCGTGCTGCTTGAGGTTGTTGCACAGGGCGGTGGAGATCAGCACGTCCCCTATCTGTTTGGTTTGTACTACTAGGTATTTCATGGAGAAGGCCTCATGTGAGGTCATGGTTGAACGACAGCGAAACAGCATATCGTACTCGACCGTCAGATGCTGCCGCGACGGCGTGAAAATCCGATCCTTGGCACTGTGCTGACCCGATTTTTTTATCGCTGCTGGATTATTCGCCACTCAAGGCGGGTCAGCGCGGTGAAATGCAGAAGGCACGACCTTGGGTCGTGCCTTTGCTTGGCAAGATGTCGGTGTGATCAGCGCACGATGAGGCCGAGCAGGATCCCCACCACGCCGAAGTCGGCATCGCTGAAGGTGGTGTTGGCAAAGCCGAGATCCCCCAGCACCGGCAGCAGGAACACCGGCAGGAAGGTGATCAGCAGGCCGTTGGCGAAGGCCCCCAGCAGGGCGCCGCGACGGCCGCCGGTGGCGTTGCCGAACACCCCGGCCGCCGCGCCGACGAAGAAGTGTGGCACGACGCCTGGAATGATGACGGTGAGCCCCAGCAGATAGAGCAGCACCATGCCCACCAGACCGGCGGCAAAGCTCGACAGGAAACCGATCAGCACCGCATTGGGGGCGTAGGGGAAGACGATGGGGCAGTCCAGCGCCGGCTTGGCGTTGGGCACCAGCTTGTCGGAGATCCCCTTGAAGGCCGGCACGATTTCGGCGATGACCATCCGCACCCCCTGCAGGATCACGTAGACCCCGGCGGCGAAGGTGATGGACTGCATCAGGGAGAACATGAACCAGTGCTTGCCCTTGGCGACTTCCGATACGTAATCCGCACCGGCAAACAGAGAGGTGATAAGGAAGATGATGCCCATGGTGAAGGAGATGGCCACCGGGGTATCGCGCAGGAACAGCAGGCTCTTGGGCACCTGCACCTCTTCGCTGCTGTGGGCCTTGTTGCCGAACTTGGCGCCGATCCAGCCGGCCAGCACGTAGGAGCAGGTGGAGAAGTGGCCGAGCGCCACGTCATCGGAGCCGGTGATCTGCTTCATGTAGGGGTGGGCGAGGGCCGGGAACAGCACCATGGTCACGCCGACCACCAGGCTGCCCACCGCGATGAGCGGGATGCCGCTCATGCCGCCTGCGGAGAGGATGGCCGCCACCATCATCGACATGAACAGAGTGTGGTGACCGGTCAGGAAGATGAATTTCCACGGGGTGAGCCGGGCGATCAGGATGTTCACCAGCATGGCGAAGAACATGATCATCGCCATCTCTTTGCCGAACGCCTGCTGGGCGATGGAGACGATGGCCTCGTTGTTGGGCACCACCCCCTTGATGCCGAAGGCGTGCTGGAAGATGGTGGCGAAGTCGCCCAGCGAGTTCACCACCAGGGTGGCGCCGGCCCCCAGGATGACGAAGCCCATGATGGTCTTGACCGTGCCCTTGATGCACTCGGTCACCGGTTTCTTCTGGGCGATCAGGCCGATGAGGGCGATCAGGCCAACCAGCACGGCCGGCTCCGACAGCACGTCAAACATCAGAAAATTGAAAAATTCCATGGTCAGCTCCAAGCAGATGGAAGCGGCGGCTCACCAGCCGCCCAGACAGTCGCAAAGGGGTTAGAGTGCGCCCAGCTCGCGCAGGGCGATGGCGAGTTTTTCTTTCATGGCGGCCTTGTCGACCATGTTGTCCAGGGATACCAGCCGGCCGTCGACCCCCATGCTGACCAGCTGTTCGGCGATGTCGCGGGTGGCGACAAAGATCTCGGCGCTCTCGCTGCCGGCGGAGGCGAGATCCCGGTGATCCACCTCGGCCGTCACGGCCAGCTCCTTGAGAATGCTCTTGATGCTCATCTCCATCATCAGGCTGGTGCCCAGGCCGTGTCCGCATACAACCAGAATTTTCATGCTCTCTTCCTCTGTCGGGCGCAGGGCGCCACTCAATAACGCGCCAGGATGCGCAAGATGTCGTCTTTGCTGGTGGCCGCCATGATGGCCGCCACGTCTTCTTCATTCATGAACAGCTCGGCCAGCTGGGCGATGGTCTCCACGTGGGAGTTGCTGTCGCTGGCGGCCAGGGTGACCAGCAGCCGGACTGGGTCGTTGCCCTCGGAGCCGAAGTTGACGCCCTCCTTCAGCACGGTCAGCGCCAGTCCCAACCGGTTGACGCCGTCTTCCGGGCGGGCGTGGGGCATGGCCAGGCCCGGTCCCAGCACGTAGTAGGGGCCGAGCTCCTCGTGGGAGCGATAGAGCGCCGCCACATAGGAGGGCTCTATGGTGCCGTTGGCCAGCAGGGGGGCGGTGGCCAGCTCGATGGCGTGACGCCAGTCGCGGGCGCCCGCTTCGATGGAAATGACCTCCTCGGTCAGCAATTGGGTCAGCATGGCAGTGTCCGGGCTGGATAGGATGGCGCCAATCTAGCGATCTTGCCTCTTGATAACTGTGAGCTTGATCGCGAAAGTTAGCGCTACCAGATAGCGCTAACATTGTTCTGTGATAGCGCTATCATTTTTCTCACAGAAGGGATTCATCCTGCCCCTTATCGGCCTCAAAGAAGGTAAAATCCGGTTTGAGCAAATAGTCAGTGCCCCGCTTTTGCCTTAAAGTGAATGCCCGTATGCCGAGGAAGGGAAAGGATGTCAGAAGCGAAAAAACGCCGCAGCACGGGTCGGGTGACCCTCAACGACGTGGCCCAGTTGGCTGGCGTGGGAGCCATGACGGTGTCGCGCGCCCTGCGCACCCCCGAGCTTGTGTCAGACAAGATGCGAGAGCGCATCGAGGCGGCGGTGGATGAACTCGGCTACATCCCCAATCGGGCGGCGGGGGCGCTGGCATCCGCTACCTCCCAGACCATAGTGGTCATCGTCCCCAGCCTGGCGGAGCGCGCCTGCGGTGACATGATTGCCGGGCTGCAGCAGACCCTGCTCGCCGAGGGCTACCAGATCATGCTGGGGGATGCCCAGCACCTGAAGCAGCAGGAGGCCAGCCTGCTCAGCAATTTCCTGCAGCACAATCCGGCCGCCGTGGTGTTGTTTGGGGGGGATCCCGGGGAGGTCATCCGGCAGCGCCTGCAGGCGGCCCGCTTGCCGGTGGTGGAGGTG
Source organism: Aeromonas sp. FDAARGOS 1418 (assembly GCF_019048585.1). Classification (NCBI taxonomy): domain Bacteria; kingdom Pseudomonadati; phylum Pseudomonadota; class Gammaproteobacteria; order Aeromonadales; family Aeromonadaceae; genus Aeromonas; species Aeromonas sp. FDAARGOS 1418. The sequence goes on from NZ_CP077387.1 coordinate 922,496, forward strand.
GGAGCCATGGCGCGCCATCCCATCGACATGAACGTCGGGGTCTCCAACTTCGATGCCGGTTATCAGCTGACCCGCCACCTCATCGAGCGCGGTCATCGCAACATCGGCTTTCTCTGTGCCCGCCAGGAGCAGTGGATGCTGCAGCAGCGCATGCAGGGTTGGCAGAAGGCGCTGCTGGACAACTACCTCTCTCCGGACGCCATCATCAATACCTCTGAGCTGCCGAGTTTTAGCACGGGGGCGGCCATGCTGGGGGAGTTTCTGCTGCGCTGGCCCGAACTGGATGCGCTGATCTGCGTCAACGACGAGCTGGCGGCCGGGGTGCTGTTCGAATGCCAGCGCCGCCATCTGAGCGTGCCGGGCAAGCTCGCCATCGCCGGTTTCGACGATCTGGATGTGGCGCGCGCCTGTCATCCTGCGCTGACTTCGGTCAGGATCCCCTATCACCAGATGGGCAGGGAGGCGGCGGAGCTGATCCTGCGCCAACTGGCGGGCGAGGAGGTGGCCGGCATGAGCCTCGCCCTGGATTTTCAATTGCAAAAGCGCCAGAGCACCTGACGAGCGATGCCACGACAGGGCGAGGCAAGCATGTTCAAGGCGTTGTGACCTAAGACCCGGTCGGTGCACCGTCGTCCTGCGCGGAAACTGCCAGCCGGCGTGTTCGCCCGGTCTGTCACCGGGTTGGAGCAGAGCGTGGATGCCACCGGAGCCATGACTCCAGGTGGCTGGCTGCACCCAGGTAAAGCTCTGATCGGAACCACTGGCGAGCCCCATTATTCTGGATAGACTTTGTAGGCCGGTGCACTATCCAAGGAGAATGAGCATGGGTACGCAGACGCCTGATTTCGATCTCGATGATGACTGGGAGCCGGAATCCTGGGAAGACGAGCTGGAGGAGCTGGATGACGAGAGCTGGCAGGACTATGACCCTCTCGACGATCAGTGACTCCCTGTAACGCCTGAGGGCGGGCCTGGTGCCCGCCCGATTTTTTGTGTGGCGAGGGGGGCAGCCCTTGGTGAGAACGGGGCGGGCTGGTTAGAATGAACTGCTCAAATGACGCTGTACGAGGCAGGCAGCGGCTCAACAACGATTCCAACGACGCCAAGGATGAATATGCGCTCACTCGTCATCATGTTTTGTGCCGCCCTGCTCGGGGGCTGTGTTTCCAACTCCGACGACCCTTGCGAGAAGGTGTGGAGTGACGTGGGAGAGGCGGACGGCAAGCTCGGTTTTGCTGGCGATCGGGTGGCTTTTCACCAGACCCAGTGCGGGGAAAAAGTGGACCTTGCCCTTTGGGAGCTGGGTCGCCAGAAGGGGCTGGCCTGGTATTGCCGACCCGAGCATCTCTATCTGGCAGGACGGTCGGGAGAGGAGTATCGCGGCGTCTGTCCCAACGACGTGCAGGCCCGTCGCCTGTTTGAACAGGGTCGCCATGGCTGGACTGATCAATAAATCAGCCTTCCTCTCTCTTCTGAAATCTTGCGTGAACCTCTTCGTGAGAAGAGGGAGCTACCCTTCTTTATGCTTCAGCCGCAGCGGCTGGCACAGGTAATCCTTGTCATTGGCGCTGCGGGCACACTTGCCACACACGAATTTGGGTTTGCGCACAATCTTGCGCAGCGTCTTGAGATCGGCGGGGATCTCGTGACGGCGCCACTCACACAGCGTCTTGTGACCCATGACGTCCTCGACAGTGAATGCAACGGGTGAGAGGGGCAGGACCCCTCCCGGTGTGGTTACTGGTACAGGTATTTGGTGAAGATGAGCTCGCGGACCGCCTTCTTGCCCGTCTCCTTGACCAGCAGTTCGTTGACCTTGGCCTCACACTCCTTGCGCAGCTCTTCCCGGTTCACCAGGGACTTGATCTGTGCGCCCGTCTTGCTGCCAATCAGCCGGATGATGGCGTCGCGGATCAGGGGGTCGTGCTGCTCCAGCAACTTGAGGTCGGCAGCGTCCGTGGCCATCAGCTCTACCGTCACCCGTACATAGCCGAGGGTTTTGCCGTCGCCAAGGTAGTTGGTGATGATGTCCGGATCCAGAGCGTGATAGGCGAATCCCGGCTGGACGGCGGAGGAGGCGGGATCGGTGGCCTCTTCCTCATTGGCGAAGGCATGTGTATTCAAGAGGGTACACCCCAGGGACAGCAGCAGAATTCTGAAGATCTTCATCTGGATGGCTCGGCAGCGACGGATGCCCCATTTTTGATGCTGCCATCGGGGCCGTCAAGCACGGATGTTCTTACAATTCGCCATTGATTTACGGATAATAAACCGGTTTTTAACCTGACAACGGAAATCTCCGGATGGTGAAGCTGTGAAGTCCGAGTTGACTGTTCCCCTCGTCCAGCTCGTCCCGTGGCGGGCGCCTGCAGAGTGCGAACCACCCGAGGCGCTGCGTCCCTGGTTGCTGGAGGCCGATTCCATGACCCGGCGCCTGCGTCGTTACAATCATCACCTCTCGGTGCAACTGCTCGGCAATCGCGCCGTGTCGCTGACGGTGGACGAGCAGGCGCTGGTGGCGGTGTCGGCCCCCGTGGGCATGTGCCGCGAGGTGATCCTGCACGGTGATGGCGGGCCTGCCATCCTGGGTTGGACCCTGTTTGCCGAAGCGGCCTTGCAGGGGGGCGGTTTGCAGGATCTGGGAGAGCAGCCGCTGGGAGAGCGCATTTTCGGTGATGCACCGGCGCGGCGGGATCACCTGCAACTGGCCTGTTTCGAGATAGCGAGCAATCCCTGGTGTCCGGCCGCCACCGTCTGGGGGCGTCGTTCCCGCCTGTTTCTGGGGCAATGGCCACTGCTGGTCCATGAACTTTTCCTGCCCTCGCTATCGTCTCATTCGTTGCCATCGGATAAGGAGCTGGAGTGAAGCTGTTAACCAAGGAGCGGGGACTGGCCTATGCGCAGTTGGCCCGCATCGACAAGCCCATCGGTACCCTGCTGCTGCTGTGGCCGACTCTGTGGGCGCTCTGTCTGGCGGCTGGTGGCCTGCCTGACCCCTGGATCCTGACCGTGTTCGTGGTGGGCGTCTTCCTGATGCGCTCCGCCGGCTGTGTCATCAATGACTATGCGGATCGCAACTTCGACGGTCATGTGAAACGCACCGCCGGGCGACCGCTGCCCATGGGGCGGGTCGCCGAGCGGGAAGTGCTGGTACTGTTCGCCGTGCTGGCGCTTCTCTCGTTCGCCCTGGTGCTGACGTTGAACCCGCTCACCATCAGCCTGTCCTTTGCCGGTCTGCTGCTGGCAGTCTGCTACCCCTTCATGAAGCGCTTCATCCCCATCCCCCAGCTGGTGCTCGGCATGGCCTTCTCCTGGTCCATTCCCATGGCCTATGCGGCCCAGGCCAATGCCCTGCCGCCGGAAGCCTGGCTGTTGTTTCTTGCCAATTTGCTGTGGACCATCGCCTATGACACCGAATACGCCATGGTGGACAGGGATGACGACCTCAAGCTCGGCCTGAAATCGAGCGCCATCCTGTTCGGCCGCCACGACAAGCGGATCATCGGCGCGCTGCAACTGGCGACCCTGCTGATCCTGCTGGGGGTCGGGCAGCTGATGGGGTTGGGATCCGGTTATTACTGGGGGCTGCTGGGGGCGGCGGCGCTGTTCGTCTACCAGCAGCGACTGATCCGGGAGCGGCAGCGGGAAGCCTGCTTCCAGGCGTTTCTCAACAACAACTACGTGGGGGCGCTGGTGCTGCTCGGGGTGATGGTTCACTACCTCTAACCTGCCCCCTTCCTTGATGAAAAAAGGCCGCATGATGCGGCCTTTTTGTTGGGTGTCGACGCCTCAGAGCCGGTTGCCCGCCTGGATGGTGCGGCGGATCTTGTTGCTGAGCAGCGGCACTATATTGTCGGCCAATGCCTGGAAGCGGCCGAGATCCGGTTTGCAGCCCGGATCCAGATAGCCTTCGCTGCGCAGGGTGTGGATCAGGGTGCTGAACAGCTTCTGGTCGAAGAACTCGGGGGCGTTGATGCCGTGCAGGGTGCCGAGGCGCTCCGCCATCATCAGGCCGTCCGCTTCCAGCTGCTCCGCCTCGATGTGGGGCTGGGCCAGCATGCGGGTCAGCACGATGGCGTAGCGCTGCAGGGTCTCCTGGATGCTTTCGGCCAAGAGCAGCAGGCGCATCTGGTTGCCGGGGTTGACCCAGTAGCCGCCGTCGCGTGCCTCGACCAGTTGCTGGCGTAACAGCTCGGCCAGCAGGGCATCGATCAGTTCCGGCAGCTCCTCCTCTTCATAGCGCAGGAAGAGTTCGGTCTTGAGCAGGGGGTAGATGTCGACACAGCGGGCGACGATCTCGCTGCGGGAGATCCCCTCGCACCGCTCGATCAGGGCCGCCACCAGGGAGGGCATGGCGAACAGGTGCAGTATGTTGTTGCGGTAGTAGGTGAGCAGGATCGCCTGATAGCGGTCCAGGCTGATGATCTGGCCCAGCTTGTCCTCGCTCACCTCGAACTTGTTGAGCTCCATCGCCTGCTCCAGCAGGGTCCTGGCGTCCTCGTCCGGCATGGTGCTGTGCGGGCTGTAGGGCACCTGCTTGAGCAGGTCCAGATAGGTGTTGAGCTGGGCCTGGAGTTCGTCCCGGGTCAGGGCGTGGCGCTCGGCGGCCAGCAGGGCCAGGGCACTCAGGGTCAAGCCGTTGACGGCGGCGGCATCGTTGATGCGGGTCATCAGCAGCTCGGCCAGCTGGTTGACGGTGGAGGCCATCCACTCGGGACGTTCCTCCCGGCCGATGCTCTCCTTCCAGGTGGGTACATGTTCGCCGAGGTAGCTGTTGAGGGTCAGCGGTTCGCCGAAATTGACGAAGCCACGGCCATAGTTGCGCAGCTTGCGCAGGATGCCGAGCACCTGCAGGAAGCTTTCCTTCTCCTTGCGGCTCCCCTTGAGTTCGTTGTGGTAGGTGTTCACCTCCATCACGTGCTCGTAGCCGAGGTAGACGGGGACCAGGGTCACCGGCCTGTCCAGCCCGCGCATCATGGCCTGCAGGGTCATGGCCAGCATGCCGGTCTTGGGGGGCAGCAGGCGACCGGTACGCGAACGCCCGCCCTCGGTGAAGAACTCCACCGAGTAGCCCTTGGCGAACAGCAGGTTGAGGTACTCCCGAAATACCGTGCTGTAGAGCGGATTGCCCTTGAAGGTGCGGCGGATGAAGAAGGCGCCGCCGTGGCGGAAGATGGGGCCTGCCGGCCAGAAGTTGAGGTTGATGCCCGCCGCGATGTGGGGCGGTACCATGCCCTGGTGGTAGATGACGTAGGAGAGCAGCAGGTAATCCATGTGGCTGCGATGGCAGGGGACGTAGACGATCTCGTGCCCTTCCTGGGCCAGCTGACGCACCTGCTCTGCTCCGTTGACCGAGAGGCCGCGATAGAGCTTGTTCCACAGCCAGCCAAGGAAGCTTTCGCCGAGGCGGATCAACCGATAGGAAAAATTGGAGGCGATCTCGTCCATGTAGCCGTGGGCACGCTTTTGCGCCTTCTCCAGGCTGATCCCTTCCCGTCTGGCCTCCTCCTCGATGGCCTGCTGGATCACGCTCGAATCCAGCAGTTGCTTAAACAGCAGGTTGCGGTTCGGCAGCTTGGGCCCGGTGGCGGCCAGCTGCTGGCGGCTGAAGTGGGTGCGGGCCACCCGCGCCAGCTTGTGGGCGATGGCCTCGTCGGTGCCGTGCTTGTCCGCCATGTAGCGCAGGGAGAGGGGCGGGGAGAAGCGCACCAGGTTCTCGCGCCCTTTCAGGATCACGATCAGCGCCTTCTTCAGGCGGTTTGGCGCCAGGCTGCTGATGATGTTCCAGCCGGAGGCCTCCTCGCCTTCCCGGCCCGGTGCGCGGCCCCAGAACAGGGTGACGGGTACTACCTGGATGTCCAGCGCCGGATCCTGCTTGTGCAGGTCCAGCAACTGGTGGAACTCCTGCAGGAAGGGGAGTGGCTTGTTGCGTGTGCCGAACAGGGGAGGCGGACGATCCAGACAGACGTAGCGTGGCAGCAGTTGACCGTTCAGCTCCAGCGGCGTGAAGGGGCCGGGCAGGCCGAGATCCTCGCAGCACTGTTGCAGGGTCATCAGGTCGGTGATCGAGCTGGTCTTCAGGGCATAGACGATGGGTCTGGCCGGATCCAGCTTGAGCTCGGTGATGGGGTTTTCCGGCAGGCTCTTGTGATTGACCAAGCCGCTGACCGGCCATTGCAGGATGGCTCTGGAAATCTTCTGTCCAAGGGACATGTGCGTCTGCTCTCCAAAAAAATGCGGCGTGAGCATAGCAAATCACCGACTGCTTGTCGCCGAGAGGTACGATGAGTCGGTACTTCAGAGCGGGGGGAGGGGCAAATGTGCGTCGGGTCGCGACAAATGCCAGTTGCGCCTTGCCTTGGCCCCAGCACTGTATATACTGCCAGTGTGCTGTATAAAAAGACAGGTGCCCATGCTATGAAACCCCTTACCCCTCGCCAGGCTGAAGTACTCGAGCTCATCAAGGCGAACATGAACGAGACCGGCATGCCGCCGACTCGCGCCGAGATTGCCCAGAAGCTTGGCTTCAAGTCGGCCAACGCGGCCGAAGAACATCTGAAGGCCCTGGCCAAAAAAGGGGTCATCGAGATCATGCCGGGCACGTCCCGCGGCATTCGTCTGCTGCTCGAAGAAGAGGACGTGCAGCCTGAAGAAAACGGCCTGCCACTGATTGGCAAGGTGGCGGCCGGGGAACCCATCCTGGCTCAGGAACACATCGAGAGCCACTACCAGGTGGATCCCGCCCTGTTCCACCCGCGGGCAGACTTCCTGCTGCGGGTGCAGGGCATGAGCATGAAGAACATCGGCATCATGGACGGGGACCTGCTGGCGGTACACAAGACCCAGGAGGTACGCAACGGCCAGGTCGTTGTGGCACGGCTCGACGAGGACGTCACCGTCAAGCGCTTCCAGCGCAAGGGCAGCCAGGTGTGGCTGCTGCCGGAAAACGAAGAGCTCTCCCCCATCGAGGTGGATCTCGCCAGTCAGCACCTCACCATAGAGGGCCTGGCGGTCGGCGTGATCCGCAACGCCGACTGGATGTAAGCATCCGATGCGATGAAGAGGCCTCCTGCGGGAGGCCTCTTCATTTTCATCTGCCGATGGCATCTCCCTCCCCACCTTTTCGCTTCTCCTTCCTGTGCACATAGTCTCGCCGCACGACATGCATTTCGGATATATCCTTTGATAAGGCCCCTGTCATGGTCGGTGATCAGGGAAGGGGGAGTCGCACCGGGCAGTACGCCATGGCAGGGATGCATGATCGCCGGGTCGGTGCGCAGAAGGGAGAGTCGCCTCACACTGGGGACTCGTACAGTCAGTACGCTGCCGTGGTTGGTTCGTCGTTGGGGACAAAGAGACCCGTCAGCGTGACCTGTTGAGCAAGGAGGACAGGTATGGCTTCAAGCTCGCCGTGGGATCCGGTGCCGGCCGCAGCGCCCGCATCTTCCATCACCCGATTCATCAAGGGCAGTCGGATGACATGGTTCTATGCGCTCTGGGTCTATCACAAGGGAGATGGCTGGACCATCTGGCTTGGGTGCCCCAAAGACAAGATTGTCCGCCTGGTTCGTCTGTTTCGCCGTCATCACGACATCGGATTGCCGGATGAACCCTGGACTGCCCCCGTCATCCCGCTGCGCGTCCCCCTGAGACGTGCCCAGCCGCAGCACAGGCTGCGGCCCTGATCCCTCTTCCTGTACAAACAAGAGCCCCGCCAGAGCGGGGCTCTTGTTTTGGCGCCGATGCGGCTTATCCATGGCACAGACGCTTTCCCGCCGGGATGCAAGACTAGCCATCGGCGGGGGCAGGCGGGTTACAATGACCCCTACCGGTTTTGCCCCCTGGGCTTCTAACATAAGCAAGGCTTTGTTTTATATGGTTAAACCACGCTTTTACCTGCTGCTATTGCTGTTCATCGGCGCCATTGCGGCGGCTTATTACTGGAGTCAGCCCGCGGTGCCGGAACAGGCCGATTACTACCCGGCGGGGCGAGACATCAACCCGTTTACCCTCACGGATGCGGATGCACAGCCCTTTACCCCTGCCAACCTGACGGGACACTGGAGCTTTCTGTTCATCGGCTACACCTACTGCCCGGATGTCTGTCCGACCACGTTGGCGGATCTGCGCAGCGTCTATCCGGCGTTGAAGAAGATAGCCCCCACTAGCCAGGTGGTATTCATCTCGGCGGATCCCCAGCGGGATGACAGCGCCCGCCTGAAGAGCTATACCGCCTTCTTCGAGCCCGAGTTCAAGGCGGCGACAGCACCTCACAGTGCCCTCTTTCCTCTGGTCCGCAATCTGGGGCTGGTCTATTCCATCGTGGAAGGGAATCGCAAGGACTACCTGATCGACCACTCCGCCTCCATCGTGCTGATCAACCCCGAGGGGAAGCTGGTGGCCACCTTCCGACCCAAAGTGGCACCGGGTGAGGTGCCCCACGTGGACATGCAGACCATGGTGGCCGACTTCGCGCGCATCGTGCGGCTGGCTGGCGAGTGATCCCGGCGCGCACCATGCTGATTCCCGCCTGGCTGAAGGATCCTCGCCGCCACCGAGCCGTCTTCGCCCTGGCCTTGCCCATGGTGTTCTCCAACGTCACCACGCCCTTGCTGGGGTTGGTGGACACCTGGGTGATCGGTCATCTTGGCCAGGCCTGGTTTCTCGGCGGCGTCTCGGTCGGTGCGACCTTCATCAATCTGCTGTTCTGGTTGCTTGGCTTCCTACGTATGTCCACCACAGGGCTGACCGCCCAGGCTCAGGGTGCAGCCCATGCCGAAGGGCAGCTCGACACCCTGGCGCGGGCCCTGGGCTTGGCGATCGGACTGGGCATGGCGCTGTTGCTCCTGTTGTTGCCGTTCCTGCCTGCCATCATCGCCCTCGGTGGCGGCTCTTCCGAGGTACAGACCTATGCCGGTCAGTATGTATCGGTACGGGTCTGGAGCGCCCCGGCGGCCTTGTGCAATCTGGTCATCATGGGGTGGTTGCTGGGCATGCAGGATGCACGCAGTCCCATGCTGCTTCTGATCCTGGGCAATCTCGTCAACATGGTGCTGGATGCCTGGTTCGTGCTGGGATTGGGCTGGCAGGTGAAAGGGGTGGCCGCAGCTTCCCTGCTGGCGGATTACAGCACGCTAGGGGTGGGGTTCTGGCTGGTGAGCCGGCATCTGCGCCGACTTGATCCCGGGGTGTGGCACAACGCCTGGCTGCGCTGGCGCCAGTGGCCGGCCCTGCTACGGCTGCTCGCCCTGAACCGGGATATTTTCATCCGCTCCCTCTGCCTGCAACTCTGCTTCGTGTTCATGACTCTGCAGGGGGCCAGGCTGGGGGATGTGGCGGTGGCCGCCAATGCGGTGCTGCTCAATTTCCTGATGCTGATTTCCTACGGGCTGGATGGATTTGCCTATGCGGTGGAAGCCATGGTAGGGCGCGCCATCGGGCGGCGTGATAGGCCGCTGCTGCGGGAGGCCATCGTCCTCAATCTGGGCTGGGCGCTGCTGATCGCCCTGGCATTCACCCTCTCGTTTGCCCTGGGGGGCCACTGGCTCATCCGTCACATTACCGACATACCGGCGGTGATCGCCGAGGCGCAACGTCAGCTCCCCTGGCTGGTGGCCATGCCGCTGCTGGCGGTCTGGTGCTTCCTGCTGGACGGGGTCTTTATCGGCGCCACCCGGGCTCGGGAGATGCGCAACAGCATGCTGGTGGCGGTGTTTGCCGGCTTCTTTCCCATCTGGTGGCTCTGCCAGGGATGGGGTGTGGCGGCCCTGTGGGCCGCCATGAGTGCCCTGATGGCAGGTCGTGGCCTGACGCTGGGTTGGCTCTGCTGGCGACTGGAGCGTGATGGACGGCTGCTGGCGGGGCAGGGGACGGCGCAGTCAGTCTGAATTCTGGCCGCCTTGCCAATATCGTCAGCGGTCAGAGCGAGCCTGAATAGTCGAACTGTCGCCAGCTCTCGTAGACGAACACCGCGACGGCGTTGGCCAGATTCATGCTGCGGCTCTGGGGCAGCATGGGGATGCGCAGCCGCTGCTCGAATGGCAGGCTCTCGATGATCTCCATGGGCAGGCCTCGGCTCTCGGGCCCGAACAGCAGGGCGTCACCGGGGGCAAACCGGGCCGCCGAGTGGGCGGTGCGTCCCTTGGTGGTGCAGGCAAAGACCCGTTGGGGGGCGACGGCCGCCAGAAACGCCTCATAGTCAGGCCAGCGCTTGACGTCGGCAAACTCGTGATAGTCGAGCCCGGCCCGCTTGACCCGTTTGTCATCCCACTCGAACCCCAGGGGCTCTATCAGGTGCAACCGGTAGCCGGTATTGGCGCAGAGGCGAATGATGTTGCCGGTGTTGGGGGGGATTTCCGGTTGGTAGAGCACGATATCGAGCATGGAAGGATCCTGGGCTGGTGCGAAACGGGCGCCAGCATACCCAGCACCCGTGCCGATGAAAAGGGGGAGGTCAGGGCATGGGCAGGCGGATGGTGATGACCAGTCCGGTCGGCTGATTGCTGCTGGCCCGGATGGTCCCCCCATGACGTTGGATCGCCTCGGCGGCGATGGCAAGGCCGAGACCAGTGCCCCCGGTCTTGGCGTTGCGGGCATCGTCCACCCGAAAGAAGGGCAGGAACAACCGGGGCTGCTGCTCCACCGGCACGCCAGGGCCGTCATCCCGTATGGTCATCACCCATTCCCGTCCCTCCCGGTACCAGTCCACCTTGATGAACTCGCGGGCATACTTGAGGGCGTTGCGCAGCGGGTTTTCCAGGGCGCGGGCCAACAGTTCCGGCCACATGGTGAGGGATTCGGCGGGCAGGGAAGGGAGCCTGAGCTGTTTGCCGTTCTGGTTTGCCTCGAACATGGCGTCGTCCAGAATGGGCTCCAGCAGCTCCGCCAGGGGCAGCGTCACTGGCGCCTCCACATGTTGCTGCACCCGCGACAGATCCAGCAGATCCCCGATCAGCTTGTCGAGCCGGGCTATCTCCCCTTCGATGCGCGCCAGCTCGGCGCTGTCCCCCTGCTTGCGGCGGATCAGCGCCTGTGCGAGCTGGATGCGGGTCAGGGGGCTGCGCAGCTCGTGGGAGATGTCGGAGAGCAGCTGCTTCTGCTTCTGGATCATGTCCTTGAGGGTATCGACCATGCGACAGACATGTTCGGCCAGCTGGCCTATCTCGTCGCGCCGCCCCAGGTTGGGGATCTGTATTTCCAGGTTGCCCTGGGCGAGTTGGGAGACCGACTGCTGCAACTGCAGTATGGGGCGGGTCAGGCGCCAGGCGAGCAACAGACAGAGCGGGGTGCTGACCAGCATGGCGATGCCGAGGATCTGGATGGGGTGATCCAGGATCTGGATGAAGAGGAACAGGTAGGAGTTTTCGACATTCAGACCGAAATAGACGTGATAGGTCTGGCCGTGATGGACCATCTGGAAGGGGCCGGCGATGGCGCGCTGGTGTTCGCTGCCCAGCATGGGCTTGGCCGGGTTGTCCGAGTCGAGCATGAAACGGATCACGAACTTGCTTAGCCGGGTGCTGGACTGCATCTGCCCCTTGGCATCGCGTAGATAGATGTTGTCCACCGGCAAAAGGCCCGCGGCATCGATGGCCTTGGCCAGATCGAAATCCTGCTCGGGATCCGCGCCCCGTTGCAGCGCCGCCAGGTTGTTGTTGAGACGGGTGATCTCGTGGGCCGGCAGCGGGATGATGTTGCGGGGGTCCAGGGTGGGGAGGATTACCACCGCGGCCACGACCAGCAGCAGGATGAACCAGAACCAGAGGAAGATCTGGGTGGAAAGGCCGTTGAAGGTGCGGGCCGATTTCATGCCTGCTCCAGCCACAAGTAGCCTCGTCCCCGCACTGTCTTGAAGCGGGGCTGGCCGTCGGCCCGCTCCGGCAGCTTCTTGCGCAGGTTGCTCAGGTGCATGTCGATGGCCCGATCGAAGGGTTCGAGCTTCTTGCCCAGCACCTGCTCGGAAAGCAGGCCCTTGCTGACGATCTGGCCCGGATTGCGCAGCAGGCACTCCAGCAGGCCGAACTCGGTGGCGGTGAGTTCCAGCAACTGATCGTCGCAGCGAGCCTGTTGCAGGCCGGGCTGCAGCACCAGATCCATGAAGCGCACCTCTTCCGAGCTGCCGCCGCGCTGGGGAGCCTGGCTCTGGGTTCGACGCAGGATGGCGCGCACCCGGGCCAGCAGCTCCCTGTCGTCGAACGGCTTGGCGAGATAGTCGTCGGCACCGGCCTCCAGCCCGTTGACCCGATCCTGGCTGTCGCCACGGGCGGTCAGCATCAACACCGGGGTGTCGTGGGTCTTGCGCAGCCGGGTCAGCATGGCGAAACCGTTGAGTCTGGGCATCATGACGTCCAGCAGCACCAGGTCGAAAGCCTGTTCTGCCAGTCGCTGCAATCCCTCTTCCCCATCCTCGGCGACGGTGACCTCAAACCCCTCCAGGGTCAGGATTTCGGTGAGCAGCTGGGTCAGTTCGAGATCGTCGTCGACCAGGAGTATTTTGTTCATCTGGGAGTCACTCTGTTGATTTTGCACGCCAAACTGACGTCCGGGTCAGGGTATAATAAGTTTTTACGCGTCGGAGGAAAGCCGGTTTTGAGCCACCAACACTATTCCCGCTGGGTCACCCTGGCCAGCATGGCCGCTGTGACCACCGCCACCCTGCTCATCCTGGGCAAACTGATCGCCTGGCTGATGACGGATTCATCCAGCCTGCTGGCATCCCTGACCGATTCCTTCATGGACATCAGCGCCTCTCTCATCAATCTGCTGGCCATCCGTTATGCGCTGGCCCCTGCCGACGAAGAGCATCGCTTCGGCCACGGCAAAGCGGAGTCCCTGGCGGGTCTGGTGCAGTCGGCCTTCATCTCGGGGTCCGCCCTGCTGCTGGTGATGCACGGCATCTCGTCGATGCTGAATCAGGTGCCCGTGGTGAGCCTGGAGGCCGGGATCTGGGTCAGCGTCGGCTCCATCGTGCTGACCCTGCTGCTGGTGAGCTTCCAGAGCTTTGTCATCCGCAAGACCAACAGTGTGGCCATCAAGGCTGACATGCTGCACTACCGTTCCGACCTGCTGCTCAATGGCGGCGTGCTGGTGGCACTGGTGCTGGCGGGGCAGGGGTGGTACTGGGCCGACGGCCTGTTTGCCATTCTGATCGGTCTGTTCCTGGTGTGGGGGGCTGTCCATATCGGCTACGAATCGGTGCAGGCCCTGCTCGATCGTCAGTTGCCAGAGGAGGAACAAGCGAGAATAATGGCCCTCTGCTGCGCCGTAGAGGGGGTGCATGGCGTACATGACCTGCGTACCCGCCAATCCGGGCCGACCCGTTTCGTGCAGTTGCATCTGGAACTCGATGATCAACTGCCTCTGGTCAGGGCCCATCAGATAGCCGACGAGGCTGAACTGGCCGTCCGCCAGGCCTTCGAGCGGATGGATGTGATCATTCACATGGACCCCATCTCGGTGCTGACAAAAGAACGACAAAGCACTCACCCTGAACAACAGTAGGCTGCAACATGGATGATCTGGTTGCCAGAACCTGGCAAAAAATTCAGCAGGAAGCGCAGAGCATGGCGGCCCAGGAGCCCATGCTGGCCAGCTTCTTTCATTCCACCATTCTCAATCACCGGGATTTGCGCTCGGCGCTGAGCTTCCAGCTCGCCAACAAGCTCGACAGCACCACCATGCCTGCCATCGCCTTGCGGGAAGTGATCGAGCTGGCCCTGCGCAGCGAACCCGAGCTGCTGGCCGCAGTGGCCGCCGACATCTGCGCGGTGCAGGATCGCGACCCGGCGGTCGACCTCTTCTCCACCCCGCTGCTCTACCTCAAGGGATTCCATGCTCTTCAGGGGTATCGGGTGGCCAACTGGCTGTGGCGTCAGGGACGCCGTGCCCTGGCGCTCTATCTGCAAAACCAGATCTCCGTGGTGTTCGGCGTGGATGTACACCCTGCCGCCCGCATCGGCAAGGGCATCATGTTTGACCATGCCACCGGTATCGTGGTCGGGGAAACCGCCGTCATCGAGAACGACGTCTCCATCCTGCAGAGTGTGACTCTGGGGGGGACCGGCAAGGAGAGTGGCGATCGTCACCCCAAAATCCGGGAAGGGGTGATGATAGGGGCGGGGGCCAAGGTCCTCGGCAACATCGAGGTGGGTGTCGGCGCCAAGATCGGTGCTGGCAGCGTGGTGATCAACCCGGTGCCGCCTCACACCACGGTCGCTGGCGTGCCCGCCAGGATTGTGGGCCGCCCCGAGTGCGACAAACCTTCCCTGGACATGGATCAGTGCCTCTGATCCCCTGACCGAGGCCGTTGTATGGTCAAGCGCTGGTCAGGCTTTCTGATCCTGGGGATGTGGATGCTCAACCTGCTGCACCTCTATCTGGACTTCTCCCCCTGGCCCGCCGCCATCGCGGCCTGGGCCGCCTCCCTGCTCACCTGGCCCTGGCTGGTGGGTGCCGCACGGCGCCAGGCGCTGGCCCTCTACGGCGCGGCGCTCCTGCTGCTGCTCTTTTCCTGGTGGCGAGGTGCCAGCCTCAGCCCAGGTGACTGGCTCTTGCCGAATATCAACATGCTGACCATGTTTGCCGCAGTGAGCACCCTCAATCTGGCTACCTCCGGTCTCTTGACCGGCACCGCCTCCTGGTCCGGTCGCAAGGGGCTGTGGAGCACCATGGCCAGCCTCAATCTGCTGGGGGCCGTCATCAATCTTTCGGTGCTCTTCATCATCGGCGATCGGCTGGAGCGCAACGGGACGCTGGAGCGGCGTCAGGTCATGGTGCTGAGCCGGATCTTCTGTGCGGCTGCGTTTTGGTCCCCCTTCTTCGTCGCCATGGCGGTGGCCCTCACCTATGCACCGGGTCTGCAACTGGGCAGCATACTGCCTTTTGGCATACTGGCGGCCTTGCTGGCCATGGGGCTGACGGCCTGGCAGGTAGAGCGACTCGGTGTGGAGACCTTTGAAGGTTATCCGCTGCGGCTCCAGACCCTGGGGCTACCGGTGACCCTGGCACTGCTGGTGCTGGTGATCCACCGTTTCTGGCCCGGACTCAGCATTCTGGCGGTGATCGCCCTGGTGGCGCCCTTGCTGGCCTTGCTGTTCATGCCGCAAGCGGGGCGAGGGGCAGCTCTCAAGCGCCAGGTGGTGGAGCGCTTCCCGGCCATCGGTGGCCAGCTTGTGCTGTTTCTGGGGGCCGGCCTGCTGGCGGCTGGCATCAACAGCGCGCTGTCAGTACTGGACTTTGGCAGTGGCCACGGCCTGCCGCTGTTCAACCACTTCGGCTGGCTGGAAGCTTGCCTGACCCTGCTGCTGATCTTCCTGGTGGCCATAGTGGGCGTGCATCCTCTCATCAGCATCTCGGGGGTGGCGCCGCTGCTCTGGCCGCTGGCACCGGATCCTAGCCTGCTTGGCATGTGCTTCCTCATGGGGTGGGGGCTGGCGACCGGGACGAGCCCGCTCTCCGGCTCCAATCTGGCGCTGGCGTCCCGCTACAACCTGAGCGCCGGGCTGCTGCTGCGCTGGAACCTGCTCTACGGCCTGTTGATGTACGCCGTGGCCTGTCTGATGATGGGGGGCTTCATCGCCTTGCATGGCTGATGGTGGCATCGGCAGGAGGGCGGGTTATGCCACGGCGGACGCCCGGGATCGAGGTTCCTGCTGCCTGCGAGAAAAACCGACGCATATTTAAGCAATACCGGGCTGCAGGGCGCATTTTGCAACGTGCTGGCTTGTTTGTGCCGAGCGCATCAGGGTATGCTGGCTCCACGCGCTTGAATCGCCCTCTGTGGGGCATCGCAATTGAACATACAGGTATGCATATGTCACTAGAAGTCCTTGAGCAACTCGAATCCAAAGTACAATCCGCCGTCGACAACATCTCCTTGCTGAAGATGGAGCTGGACGAGCTGAAAGAGCAGAACAGCAAGCTGCAAGACGAAAACCACCAACTGCGCAACGAGCACGTTGCCTGGCAAGAGCGTCTGCGTGCCCTGCTGGGCAAGATGGACCAGATGGGCGATGCCATCTGATCCCGTCTAGACTGACCGAAATGAAAGCGGGTCGCTCCTTGAGCGGCCCGCTTGTTTTGGTCTGCCGGGCAATCAGAGTGCCAGCAGCTGTTTGACGGTCTTCTCGATGCCGTCCGCCGCCTCCACAATATTGTTGGCCAGCATGTAAGCAGGGGTGGAGATGACCTTGCGCTCCTGATCCACCACGAATTCGCTCACCGGGCAGTCGAGATGACTGCCACCCATGGCTTCGATGGCGTTGGCGGCGCCCTCGTCGTTGCCAATGGTGGCCAGGGTGCCTGCCCCATAGATGAGCGGGATCATGGCCGGTGCGATGCAGATGTAGGCGGCCGATTTGCCGGCTCTGGCAAAGCTCTGGCAGGCCTTCAGCACATCCGGCTGGATGCGGCACTCTGCGCCCTTGATGGCGAAGTCACACAGGTTTTTGGCGGCGCCGAAGCCGCCCGGCACCAGCAGGGCGTCGAAGTCGGCTGCATCCAGTTCAGCTACATCCCTGATCTGGCCGCGGCAGATGCGGGCCGCCTCGACCAGCACGTTGCGGCTCTCTCCCTCGCTGACCTCGCCGGTCAGGTGATTGATGACATGAAGCTGAGGGACATTGGGGGCGAAGCATTGAACGGATGCTCCCTGACGGGCCAGCGCCAGCAGGCTGATGACGGCCTCGTGGATTTCGGCGCCGTCAAACACGCCACAACCACTCAAGATCACGGCCACTTTTTTCATGACAGACTCCTCGTTGTTGAAAATGTGAGCCAGGGTAGATTGTTGTACTTTTGTATGGTTATCGTTCGACCTCCGCTGGTCAAGTCATCTCCCTGTGCTAGGATTGTTTCGTTTTGGATCCTGCCTCAGTACCCCCCTTGAATTTTTTTCCACATTGATCGAGATCATGATGAGTGTGTCATGTTGAGTTTTCATGATCTCAACGTAATGTTTTAAAAGATATTTTTTGTTTTAATCCACAGCTTTGTCACGGCCGTGATGCAATGGTGCCATTTTTGAGCACAGAGTTATCCACAGCAATGTGCCCCACCGGTGCGCCGGGGTGATGGTGGGAGTCCCCTTGGTGTGGTGCGGGCCCTGTGGCATCCTAGCGGCTGTTTATTCTTGGCAGGACGATTTTCATGGCCTCTAGCAATCCTCTTATTCTGGTCGACGGCTCTTCATATCTTTACCGCGCCTTCTTTGCCTCCCAGCAGGCCGATCTGCGCACCTCGACCGGCTTGCCTAGCGGCGCCGTCCGTGTCATGGCCAACATGATGCGCAGCCTTCGCAAGCAGTACCCCGACTGCCACGTGGCCGTGGTGTTCGACGCCAAGGGCAAGACCTTCCGTGACGACATCTATCCCGAATACAAGGCAACACGCGCCAGCATGCCGGACGATCTGCGCAGCCAGGTCGCTCCTATCCACCAGATGATCAAGGCAATGGGTTTCCCCTTCCTGATGGTCGAAGGGGTGGAGGCCGACGACGTGATCGGCACCCTGGCCCGTCAGGCGACCGAGAAACAGCTGCCTGTGCTCATCAGCACCGGCGACAAGGACATGGCGCAGCTGGTCTCCGACCATGTCACCCTGATCGACACCATGAAGGATGTGAAGACCGATCGGGAAGGGGTGATCGAGAAGTTCGGCGTACCGCCCGAGCTCATCATCGATTACCTGGCGCTGATGGGGGACAAGGTGGACAACATTCCCGGCATGACCGGTGTCGGCGAGAAGACCGCACTGGCCCTGTTGCAGGGGATAGGCAGCATCGACGAGATTGCCGCCAACCTCGACAAGGTGGCGGCGCTCGGCTTCCGAGGCTCCAAGGCGTTTGCCGACAAGTTCCGCGAGCAGGAAGAGCAGGTGCGCCTCTCCTACGTGCTGGCCACCATCAAGACCGACGTGGTCCTGGAGCAGAGTCTGGAAGAGCTGCAGCTTGGCCCCATCGACAAGGAGGCCCTGCTGGCGGTCTACCGCGAGTATGAGCTGCGCAACCTGATCAAAGAGCTGGAGTCTGGTGGCGAGGAGAGCGAAGCCGCAGGTGATGAGGAAGGCGCCGCCCCGGCAGCCGCCATCGAAACCGACTATCGCTGCATCCTGGATGAGGCCGAATTCGACGAGTGGCTGGCACGGTTGCAGGCGGCGCCGCTGTTTGCCTTCGATACCGAGACCACCAGTCTCGACTATATGGAAGCGCGGGTCGTGGGCATCTCCTTTGCCATCGAGCCGGGCAAGGCGGCCTATGTGCCTTTCGGCCACGACTATCTGGGGGCGCCGGTGCAGCTGACCGAGGCCGTGGTACTCGGCAAGCTCAAACCGCTGCTGGAAGATCCGGCCCGTCTCAAGGTGGGGCAAAACCTCAAGTACGATCGCAACGTGCTGCTCAACCACAGTATCGAGCTGCAGGGCATCGCCTACGACACCATGCTCGAATCCTATGTGCTCAACTCCACTGCCAGCCGCCACGACATGGATTCCCTGGCCCGCAGGTATCTGAACGTCGAGACCATCTCGTTCGAAGAGATCGCCGGCAAGGGGGTCAAGCAGCTCACCTTCAACCAGATCGAACTGGAGCAGGCGGCCCCTTATGCGGCGGAAGATGCCGACATCACCCTGCGTCTGCATCAGACGCTGTGGGGCAAGCTCTCTGCCGAGCCGGGACTTGCCAAGGTATTCAGCGAGATCGAATTGCCGCTGCTGCCGGTTCTGGCGCGGATGGAGCGACTCGGTACCACCATCGAGCCCAAGCTGCTGCATCAGCAGAGTCAGGAGATCGAAGTGCGCCTGGCAGAGCTGGAGAAGCAGGCCCACGAGCTGGCCGGGCAGGAGTTCAATCTCTCCTCGCCCAAGCAGCTGGGTGAAATCCTCTTCACCAAGCTGGGGCTGCCGATCATCAAAAAGACCCCCAAGGGAGCGCCATCCACTGCGGAAGAGGTGCTGGCCGAGCTGGCGGAGACCTATGAGCTGCCGCGCCTCCTGATGGAGCACCGTGGGCTGGCCAAGCTCAAGTCCACCTACACCGACAAGCTGCCGCTGATGATCAAGCCGCAGACCGGGCGGGTGCACACCTCCTATCATCAGGCGGTGGCGGCGACCGGTCGGCTCTCGTCCACCGATCCCAACCTGCAGAACATCCCGGTGCGCAACGAACAGGGGCGTCGCATTCGGCAGGCCTTCATTCCGTGCGCCGGTTACAAGCTGGTGGCGGCGGATTACTCCCAGATCGAGCTGCGCATCATGGCCCACCTCTCCGGTGACAAGGGGTTGCTGACCGCCTTCGCCGAGGGCAAGGACATCCACAAGGCGACCGCCGCCGAGGTGTTCGGGGTCGCGCTCGATGCGGTGACCAGCGACATGCGCCGCAGCGCCAAGGCGATCAACTTTGGTCTCATCTACGGCATGAGCGCCTTCGGTCTGGCCAAGCAGCTGGGGATCGGTCGCGCCGAAGCGCAGAAGTACATGGATCTCTACTTCGAGCGTTACCCGGGGGTGCTGGAGTATATGGAGCGCACCCGCCAGCAGGCGGACGCCCAGGGCTATGTGGAGACTCTGTTTGGCCGTCGCCTCTATCTGCCTGACATCAAGTCCCGCAACGCCGGTCTGCGCAAGGCGGCCGAACGGGCCGCCATCAACGCTCCCATGCAGGGCACCGCTGCCGACATCATCAAGCGGGCCATGATCAACGTGGATGGCTGGATCCGTGGGATTGAAGACGAGTCGATCCGCATGTTGATGCAGGTACACGATGAACTGGTGTTCGAGATCCGCGAAGAGAAGCTGGAAGAGTACATCGCCCTCATCAAGGAGAAGATGTCGGGTGCGGCCGAACTGGATGTGCCGCTGGTGGTGGAAGCGGGCACCGGTGACAACTGGGATCAGGCCCACTGATCCTGTCTGATGGTCACATAGCTATATAAGAAGAGAAGCCCGGCATCATGCCGGGCTTCCTGTTTGTGGCTGCAGGGTCAGGCCTCTTGCAGGTATTCATCCTTGAGCA
>NZ_CP077387.1:947500-1070000 GCF_019048585.1 Aeromonas sp. FDAARGOS 1418
GGTGTACCCGCGGCTAGACGGAAAGACCCCGTGAACCTTTACTACAGCTTGGCACTGAACATTGAACCTACATGTGTAGGATAGGTGGGAGGCTTTGAAGGCGTGACGCCAGTTGCGCTGGAGCCGTCCTTGAAATACCACCCTTGTATGTTTGATGTTCTAACGCAGGGCCCTGAATCGGGCTCGCGGACAGTGCCTGGTGGGTAGTTTGACTGGGGCGGTCTCCTCCCAAAGAGTAACGGAGGAGCACGAAGGTTGGCTAATCCTGGTCGGACATCAGGAGGTTAGTGCAATGGCATAAGCCAGCTTAACTGCGAGACGGACAGGTCGAGCAGGTACGAAAGTAGGTCATAGTGATCCGGTGGTTCTGAATGGAAGGGCCATCGCTCAACGGATAAAAGGTACTCCGGGGATAACAGGCTGATACCGCCCAAGAGTTCATATCGACGGCGGTGTTTGGCACCTCGATGTCGGCTCATCACATCCTGGGGCTGAAGTCGGTCCCAAGGGTATGGCTGTTCGCCATTTAAAGTGGTACGCGAGCTGGGTTCAGAACGTCGTGAGACAGTTCGGTCCCTATCTGCCGTGGGCGTTGGATGATTGAAGGGAGTTGCTCCTAGTACGAGAGGACCGGAGTGAACGAACCTCTGGTGTTCGGGTTGTCACGCCAGTGGCACTGCCCGGTAGCTAAGTTCGGAATCGATAACCGCTGAAAGCATCTAAGCGGGAAGCGAGCCCTGAGATGAGTCATCCCTGACCCCTTGAGGGTCCTAAAGGGCCGTTGGAGACCACAACGTTGATAGGTGGGGTGTGTAAGCGTAGCGATACGTTGAGCTAACCCATACTAATTACCCGTGAGGCTTAACCATACAACACCCAAGAAGTGTTCAGAGACTTGTAGCAGATACCGAGAACGAATAACTAAATCAGCTTTCTCAGATTGAAGATTTTGCCTGGCGGCAATAGCGCAGTGGAACCACCTGACCCCATGCCGAACTCAGAAGTGAAACGCTGTAGCGCCGATGGTAGTGTGGCATTCGCCATGCGAGAGTAGGACACTGCCAGGCACCCAATTTTAGATTACGCATTGAGCGTGGTCTTTACCGGTTAGTGTGCTGATATGGCTCAGTCGGTAGAGCGCATCCTTGGTAAGGATGAGGTCCCCAGTTCGATTCTGGGTATCAGCACCATTTTCAAGCAGTACAGCTTTTGCCTGACGGCAATAGCGCCGTGGAACCACCTGATCCCATGCCGAACTCAGAAGTGAAACGCGGTAGCGCCGATGGTAGTGTGGCATTCGCCATGCGAGAGTAGGACACTGTCAGGCACCTATTCAGAAGAGGCCTCCCATGCGGGAGGCCTTTTTGCATTTCTGTCCTCCCGCCGCAATTCCCTGCTTCTATTTCAGTAAAAATGCTGGGCTATCAAGGGATTGCTCGTTACTCTTTAGCCGTTGCCCGATGAACACGTGATGCTGCCTGCGAGGTATTGATGGCTACGTTGAAGGAAATTGCACAGGAGGCGGGGGTATCGCTTGCTACCGTATCCCGTGTGCTGAACGAGGATCCCAGCCTGAGCGTCAAGGACGAGACCAGGCAGAAGATCTTCGAGATTGCCGAGCGGCTGGAGTACAAGACCAGCAGCGCCCGCAAAGGGGTGCACAAGAGCAAGCTGCAGCTCCTGGCTGTCTACGCCTATCCCCAGAGCACCGAGGTCAACGATCCCTATTACCTCGCCATCCGCTACGGCATCGAGACCCAGTGCACCCGCCTCAACATCGAGCTGGCCCACTGTTACAACGGTGCCGAGGGGCGTGAGCTCTCTGCCGTCGATGGCATCCTGGTCATCGGCCATCTGCCGGAAGAACGGCTGGCCGTGCTGCGCGGCCTGTCTGCCCAGCTGGTGTTCGTGGATTGCCGCTCCCAGGGGGATTTTGACTCGATTGACGTGGATCTGGCACTCATCAGCCAGCAGGTAGTGGACTTCTTCATCGCCGAGGGCCATCAGCGCATCGGCTATATCGGTGGCCAGGATGATGGCCCGGATCTGCGGGAACTCGCCTTTCGCGATTATGGCCAGCGGCTTGGCGTGGTACAGGAGAGCGATCTCTATCGCGGAGACTTCTCCAGCGCTTCCGGCTACAAGCTGGCGAAGGAGATGCTGGCCGGCGACTGGCCCAGGGCACTGTTTGTCGCCTCCGACTCCATCGCCATCGGCGTGCTGCGTGCCATCCACGAGAAGGGACTGGCGATTCCCCAGCAGATCGAGCTTATCAGCGTCAACGATATCCCGACCGCCAAGTTCACCTTCCCGCCGCTCTCAACGGTGCGGATCCACTCCGAGTTGATGGGCTCCCAGGGAGTCAATCTGTTGGTCGAACGGCTACGTGACGAGCGTGATATTCCCCTTCGGGTGCTGGTACCGAGCAAGTTGACCCTGCGTGGCACTACGCGCTGATTTTAGTAAAATACCCTGCATTTTAGTCGTGCCATCTTGCGGTGGTGCGACACCCCTACCAAGCAAACTGCTTTGCCATATCATCCAATGACGTCACATCACAATGTTTTATAGTTGATTTTACTGCCATTCAGCCAGCTATCATCAACATCCATGCCACACCCATCCGCCCTATTCCCTTTTATCTTCCGCTTCTGATCTCGCTCACAAAACCATCCGCTCACTGTGATCAGGTTAAAACTTTACCTATTCAAAACTGATATTTAGTAAATATTTATCTAGGGTTTACCCAGTTAACGTTGCCTTGTTCCGGGAGGACATGTGAATAACTGGGAAAACGTCCAATTCGTTGGTGAAAACAGGCTGGCTCCGCGTGCCTACTTCTTCTCTTATGCCGACCACGCGCTGGCGGCCACCATGCAGCGCGAGCTGAGCCGCCGTTTTCTGAGCCTTAGCGGTCAGTGGCAGTTCCACTACTTCGACCACCCCCTGCAGGTGCCGGAGGCCTTCTATCACAGCCCCATGAGCGACTGGGGCCAGATAGCCGTCCCCAACATGTGGCAGATGGAGGGGCACGGCCAGCTGCAGTACACCGACGAGGGCTTCCCCTTCCCCATCGATGTGCCCTTCGTGCCGACCAACAACCCCACCGGCGCCTATCAGCGCAGCTTCACGCTGAGCCCGGCCTGGGATGGCGAACAGGTGATCATCAAGTTTGACGGGGTGGAGACCTACTTCGAGGTCTATGTGAACGGCCACTACGTCGGCTTCAGCAAGGGGAGCCGCCTTACCGCCGAGTTCGATATCAGCGCCTACGCCAAGGTTGGCGAAAACCTGCTGTCGGTGCGAGTGATGCAGTGGGCGGACTCTACCTATATCGAAGATCAGGACATGTGGTGGATGGCGGGGATTTTCCGCGACGTCTACCTGGTGGGCAAACCGGCCACCCATGTGCAGGACTTCTTCATCCAGACCGCGCTGGCCGATGACAGCCAGAGCGCCACCCTGAGCTGCGATATCCAGCTGGATAATCTGGGAGCGCCAGCCCGTGATCACCGTCTGGTCTGGTCCCTGCTGGATCAGGGCAGCGAGATCGCCAGCGGCTCGCTCGACCATCTCGCCATCGATGGCAAGTGTGATTGCCGCTTCACGCTGGATCTGGCCAACCCCCATCTGTGGAGCGCCGAAGATCCTTACCTCTATCAGCTGCAACTCTCCCTCTACAACGGTCAGGGCGAGCTGCTGGAAGTGATCCCGCAGCGGGTCGGGGTGCGTGAAATCACCGTCAAGGATGGCCTCTTCTACGTCAACGGCCACTACCTCAAGCTGCACGGGGTGAACCGCCACGACAACGACCACCTCAAGAGCCGCGCGGTCGGTATGGATAGGGTGGAGCGCGATATTGTGCTGATGAAGCAGCACAACCTCAACTCGGTGCGCACCGCCCACTACCCGAACGACCCTCGCTTCTACGAGCTGTGCGACCAGTACGGTCTGTTCGTGATGGCGGAGACCGACGTGGAGACCCACGGTTTTGCCAACGTCGGCGATCTCAGCCGCATCACCGACGACCCCTTCTGGGAGCCGGTGTTCGTGGATCGCATCGAGCGCCACGTGCACGCCCAGAAGAACCACCCCTCCATCATCATCTGGTCGCTCGGCAACGAGTCCGGCTACGGTTGCAACATCAGAGCCATGTACCAGCGCTGCAAGGGGATCGACCCGACCCGGCTGGTGCACTACGAAGAGGATCGCGATGCCGAGGTGGTGGATGTGGTCAGCACCATGTATTCCCGCGTCTCCCAGATGAACTGCTTCGGCGAGTTCCCGATGGCGAAGCCACGCATCCTCTGCGAATACGCCCACGCCATGGGCAACGGCCCGGGTGGCCTGAGCGAATACCAGCAGGTGTTTGACCGCCATCCCCACATTCAGGGTCACTACATCTGGGAGTGGTGCGATCACGGCATTCTGGATCAGGACGAGCAGGGCCGCCCAGTCTACAAATACGGCGGCGACTACGGCGACTATCCCAACAACTACAACTTCTGCATGGATGGCCTCATCTATCCGGATCAGACCCCGGGGCCTGGCCTGCGTGAATACAAGCAGGTGATCTGCCCGGTCAAGGTGCGCGCGCTGGATCTGGCGAGCGGCAAGCTGGAAGTGGAAAACCGTTACTGGTTCTCCAATCTCGACGACATCCGTCTGCTGGTCGAAGTGAAGGCCGAGGGCGAACTGCTGGCCAGCCAGCAGATCCGGCTGGAAGGGGTGGCTCCCGGTGCCACCACTGAGCGGCAACTCGAACTGCCATCCCTCGATGGGCGAGAAACCTTCGTCCAGCTGCGGGTCATCAAGGCCACCGCCACCCGCTACAGCGCGGCGAAGCACGAGCTTGGCCAGTACCAGTTCCAGCTGAAAGAGTCGACTCGCCAGCTGCAGCCCTTTGCCAACCCCAACGCCACTGCGCTGCAGATTGCCGACGAGCGCCTCGTGTTGACCTTGAGCGGCAGCGGCTTTGCCCTGCGCTTCTCACGCCTCGATGGCAAGCTGGTGAGCTGGCAGCAGGACGGTATCGAGCTGATTGAGCGGGCGCCACGCCTCACCTTCTTCAAGCCGATGATCGACAACCACAAGCAGGAGTACGAGAGCCTGTGGTACCCGAACCACCTGCAGATCATGCAGGAGCACTTCCGCACTCTGAGCTGGCGTCAGCTGGGTGAGGCGGTGGAGGTGACGGTGGAGAGCCTGATCGCGCCGCCGGTGTTCGACTTCGGTATGCGCTGCCGCTACGTCTACACCCTGAGCCCGAACGGTCAGCTGCACGTGGCACTGTCCGGTCAGCCCTACGGCGGTTATGACGACATCATCCCCAAGATCGGCTTCGAGCTGGGCATTCGTCAGGATCTCGACCGGGTGCACTACCTTGGCATGGGGCCGGGCGAGAACTATCAGGACAGCCGCCAGAGCAACTGGATCGACAGCTTCCAGAGCACAGTCAGCGAGATGTGGGAGCACTACCCCTTCCCGCAGGATAACGGCAACCGCCAGCAGGTGCGCTGGGCGACCCTGACCAACCGCCACGGCGCCGGTCTCTACGTGCGGCCTGATGCCCCCATCAACCTGAGCGTCTGGCCCTACAGCTGGGAGCATATTCACGCGGCGCAACACATCAACGAGCTGGAGCCGAGTGGTTATCTCACCCTCAATCTGGATCACAAGGTGCTGGGGCTGGGTTCCAACTCCTGGGGCTCCGAGGTGCTGGACTCCTGGCGGGTGCGCTTCGAGCCGTTCAGCTTCGGCCTGACCCTGCTGCCCATCGCCCGTGGCAACCTCAATCCGGCTGCGCTGGCCGGGCTCGATCTCACCATCAACGGCGGGAGGAACCTCGCATGATCACCCTGGACAACCTGACCCTGTTCAAAAACATCTACCGGGAAGGCAAGAAGTGGGGCCGCTGCGTGGAGGCCATCAACAACCTGGCGAACCTCAAGCCAGGTATCTGCCACTCCATCGGTGACTCCCTCACCTACCGCTTGCAGGAGGGGGCCAGTCCGGCCACCTCGTTGTTCGAGGGGCAGCGCCGCTACTTCGACGTTCATTACTACCTGGAAGGGGAAGAGACGGTGGAGTGGGCAGCCAAGAGCGAGCTGCGGGTCGAGCAGGCCTATGACGACACCACAGACCGCGAGTGGCTGGCAGGCGAGGTGCGTGAGCGCCAGCAGGTGGGCAACGGGCAGGTGGTGATCTTCGAGAACGACGAGGCCTACCGCTTCGTCGGCGATGCGCCGGTGCGCAAGGTGATCATCAAGGTCACCGTCGAAGGCGGCTACTTCAAAAACAAATAACAAGCCGCCGGTTCTGCACTGACAAAAGCCGGAAGGGCGGGGCTCACCCTACACATCATGCCCCGCTCTTTCGCTGAGATAACTACAGGTCTGGAGATGCACCATGTCTGATTCCAAACGCAATACGATAGGCAAGTTTGGTCTGCTGTCGCTCACCTTCGCGGCGGTATTCAGCTTCAACAACGTCATCAACAACAACATCGAAATCGGTCTGGCCTCGGCCCCGATGTTCTTTCTGGCCACCCTTTTTTACTTCATTCCGTTCTGCCTCATCATTGCGGAATTTGTGTCACTGAACAAAAACTCCGAAGCGGGGGTGTATGCCTGGGTGAAGAGCTCCCTCGGCGGTCGCTGGGCCTTTATCTCCGCCTACACCTATTGGTTCGTGAACCTCTTCTTCTTCACCTCCTTGCTGCCGCGGGTCATCGCCTACGCCTCCTATGCCTTTCTCGGCTACGAATACATTCTCACTCCGGTGGCGACCACGGCATTGAGCATGGTGCTGTTCGCCTTTGCCACCTACGTCTCCACCAACGGCGCCAAGATGCTCGGCCCCATCACCTCGGTGACCTCGTCCCTGATGCTGCTGCTGACCCTCTCCTACATTCTGCTGGCGGGTGCGGCACTGGTGGGCGGCGTGCAACCGGCTGACCCCATCACGGTAGAGGCCATGGTCCCCGATTTCAGCTGGGCCTTCCTCGGTATCACCACCTGGATCTTTATGGCGGCCGGTGGCGCCGAGTCGGTGGCGGTCTACGTCAATGACGTGAAAGGGGGCTCCAAATCCTTCGTGAAGGTGATCATCGTCGCCGGGATCTTTATCGGGGTGCTCTACTCCATCGCATCGCTGTTGATCAACGTGTTCGTCCACAGCGACACCCTGAAATATACCGGCGGCTCGGTGCAGGTGTTTGAAGGGCTGGCAGCCTACTTCGGCCTGCCGGAGATCCTGATGAACCGCTTCGTCGGTCTGGTCTCCTTCACCGCCATGTTTGGCTCCCTGCTGATGTGGACGGCGACCCCGGTGAAGATCTTCTTCTCCGAGATCCCGGCCGGCATCTTCGGCAAGAAAACCGTCGAGCTGAACGAGAACGGCGTGCCCGCCCGTGCAGCCTGGATCCAGTACCTCATCGTGCTGCCGCTGATGGTGATCCCGACTCTGGGCTCCAACACAGCGCAGGATCTGATGAACACCGTCATCAACATGACCGCCGCCGCTTCCATGCTGCCGCCGCTGTTCATCATGCTGGCCTACCTCAATCTGCGTCTGAAGCTCGATCACCTGCCGCGGGATTTCAGGATGGGTTCGCGCACCACCGGCATCGCCGTGGTGTCGGTGCTGATCGCCATCTTCTCGGTGGGCTTCCTCGCCTCCACCTTCCCGACCGGCGCCGACATCATGACCATCATCTTCTACAACGTCGGCGGGATCGTGATTTTCCTCGGCTTCGCCTGGTGGAAATACAACCGCTACGAGGCCTCCCTCAGTGCCGAGGCGCGCGCCAAAGAGGCCCAGCCGACGGCGCAGGTTGCCATGCAGACGCCATAGCCACTGCATTGAATCCGAATAAAACCGGGTGGCCGTTGGCCACCCGCAAACCGTTGAACCAGAAAAGGAAAAGAGCATGAGCGAGACGATCGAGTTTACCGAATTCAAGCGGGTCGAGATGAAGGTGGGCAAGGTACTGGAGGTGGTGCGTCACCCCGGGGCCGACAAACTCTACATCGTCCAGATCGATGTGGGTGGCGAGCGGCCGCTGCAGACAGTCACCAGTCTGGTGCCTTACTACAGCGAAGAGGAGCTGATGGGCAGCGAGGTGGTGGTGCTGACCAACCTCAAGCCCACCAAGATGCGCGGCGAGCGATCCGAGTGCATGTTGCTCTGCGCCGAGACCCCGGACGAGAGCCAGAGCGTGCTGTTGCAGCCGCGGGTGCCGATGGCGCCGGGCACTCCGATCGTCTGACTGGTATTGCGAGCCGGTGCGGGAGACGGTACCGGTTCACCAACGAGGCCGCCCACGCGGCCCGATCATAACAAGAGAGTAAAGCGCGGGGCCGACAGACCCTTGCCGAACACATCACAGAGTCACAGCGTTACCCGCAGGGAGCGCAAGTCCACTGGAGGACACCATGTCTGAATCCGTACGCGGCACCATAGGCAAGTTTGCCCTGTTGTCGATGACCTTTGCCGCCGTGTTCAACGTGCGCAACATCGTCAACAACAACATCGAGCTGGGGCTTAGCTCCGCCCCCATCTTCCTGCTGGCGACCATCGTCTACTTCATCCCGTTCGTCTTCATCATCGCCGAGTTCGTCTCGGCCAACAAAAACTCCGAGTCGGGGATGTACGACTGGCTTAAAAAACCGCTCGGCACCCGGATGGCCTATCTGGGCTCGTTTCTCTACTGGTTCGTGAACCTGTTCTGGTTCGTCTCCCTGCTGCCCAACGTCATCGCCTACGCCTCCTACGCCATGCTGGGCTATGAGTACAGCTTCTCGCCCATGGTCACCTCGATCATCTCCATCGTGCTGTTTGCGGCGGCGACCCACATCTCCACCAAGGGGGCGAGCTGGCTTGGCAAGATTGCCGAAATAGTGGCCTACGGGGTGTTTGCCCTGTTCGCCATCTATGTGCTGGGCGCCCTCATGGCTCTGAGTGGCGATCATGTGCCGGCCCAGCCCATCACGCTGGAGGCGATGACTCCCACCGTCAACTGGGCGACGCTCGGCATCATGTGCTGGATCTTCCAGGCGGCGGGCGGTGCCGAGACCGCAGCGGCCTACCTCAATGACGTGAAGGGCGGCCAGAAGTCCTTTATCAAGGTGATCATCAGTGCGGGTATCGTCATCGGTGCCATGTATGCGGTCGGTTCCCTGCTGGTGAACGTGTTCGTACCGCGCGAGAGCCTCACCTATGCCGGCGGCATGGTGGAGATCTTCACCGGCATGGCGCAGTACTTCGGGCTCTCCGAGGCGCTGGTGGGCCGCTTCGTCGGCGTGGTGCTGTTTATCGCCATGTTCGGCTCCATGATGATGTGGACCTCGGCGCCGGTGAAGATCCACTTCTCCGAGATCCCGCAGGGGGTTTACGGCGAGAAGACCACCCAGCTCAACGAGCACGGCGTGCCGGTGCGCGCCGCCTGGTGGCAGTTTGTCTTCGTGTTCGCGATGCTGGTGGTCAACGGCTTCGGCTCGGAATCCGTGCAGCAGATGATGAACACCGCCATCAATCTCACCGCCGGGACTGCCATGCTGCCGCCGATCTTCATCATGGTGGCCTACTTCGTGTTTCGCTGGAAACACGACGACACCCCCCGCGAGTTCCGCATGGGGTCGCGCACCTTCGGGATGGGGGTGGTGTCGGTGCTGATCGCCATCTTCGTGGTGAGCATGAGCGCTTCTGCCTTCCCGGCCGGAGTGGATCTGGTGCGCGCCTTCTTCATCAACGTCTTCATGACCGCGGTCTTCTCGGCGCTGGCCTACTGGTGGATCTCCCGCTTCGAGAAGCGCCAAGCCCGCAAGTCAGGTGGCAACGAGAAGAAAGCGGGCAGCGACACCCTGGCCAGCCAGCGCTGACCGGCATGTGGCAAACAGGAGACGGGCGACCAGGGTCGCCCGTTTTTTATTGGCCGGATCCGGGGCCGGAGGGGCAAACTCGTTTAGTTTTGCTGTTAGAATGTGCGTTATCGTTTAACAAAATGAAACAAATGAAGCCGCCGCTCAACTTTGCACCACAGGGTGTTCGGGGTAAGCTTGTCCCTTCGTATCCGGGGTCGCCGCCTGATGACGCCTTCCCCGTGCCCTGTCGTCCCCTCCCGTGCGGGACGCGCTTTCTCTGGAGACTCCCCGTGCGTCTGGATCCTTTTACCTCTGTGCTGATTGCCGTGGTGGCCCTGGCCTCCTTCTTCCCCTGCGAGGGGCAGGTGGCCGTCTGGTTCGGTCTGCTGACCAAGCTGGCGGTGGCGCTGCTCTTCTTCATGCATGGTGCCAAGCTGTCGCGCCAGAACCTGCTGGCGGGCCTCGGCCACTGGCGGCTGCACCTGGTGGTGATGGCCAGCACCTTCGTGCTCTTCCCGCTGCTGGGGCTGCTGCTCACGCCGCTGGTGCCCCAGTGGCTGAGCCCGGCCATCTATCTCGGTTTCCTCTACCTCTGCGCCCTGCCCGCCACCGTGCAGTCGGCCATCGCCTTCACCTCCATGGCTGGCGGCAATGTGTCGGCGGCGGTGTGCAGCGCCTCGGCCTCCAGCATTCTCGGCATCTTCCTCTCGCCGGTGCTGGTGGGGCTGATGATCAATGTGCAGGGGGAGGGGGTCGATACCTGGCACTCCATTCAGGCCATCATGGTGCAGCTGATGCTGCCCTTCGTGGTGGGCCACCTGTCACGCCCCCTCATCGGTGGCTGGGTCGACAGCCACCGGCCGCTCATCGGCAAGCTGGATCAGAGCTCCATCCTGCTGGTGGTCTATGTGGCCTTCAGCGAGGCGGTGGTGCAGGGGATCTGGCACCAGGTCGGCTGGTACGATCTCGCCAGCATCGTGCTGCTGAGTTGCGTGCTGCTGGCCCTGGTGCTGGGGTGGAACGTCTGGATCAGCCGTCGCCTCGGTTTCAACAGGGCGGACGAGATCACCATCGTCTTCTGCGGCTCCAAGAAGAGCCTGGCCAACGGGGTGCCCATGGCCAACGTCATGTTCCCCGCCGCCAGCGTCGGTGTCATGGTGCTGCCGCTGATGATCTTCCACCAGATCCAGCTGATGGTGTGCGCCGTGCTGGCCCGCCGCTACCGCGAGCAGGAGGCCCTGCCCCAGGTTCAGCAGGGGTAAGTCGTCTGGATAAAAAAGAGGGAGGCCATGGGCCTCCCTCTTTCGTTTGCCGCGTCTGCCGCGTCGTCAGCGTTTGCGCCAGACGGTGAGCTGGGCCACCGTGTGCTGGTACTTGCGGGCGGTCTCGCGGATGACGAAGGGGACGTCCCGCGGGGGCATGTGCTCCTCGAACTCCTCCGCCAGCAGCCGTTGCAGCGCCTGATAGGTGCCGAGGGCCTCGCCGTTTTCCCGAATGCCACCGAGCCAGTTGGCCTTGGGGGTGTAGTCGGTCAGCCAGGTGTAGGGGCTGGTGAGCACCAGCAGGCCGCCGCTGCGCAGGCGCGGAGCAATGTCCCGCAGGAAGCGGGCGGGCTCCCGCAGCCGGTCGATGAGGTTGGAGGCGAGCACCAGGTCGTAGTCGCCGTACTTGGGCTTGAGGTTGCAGGCATCCCCCTGGCTGAAGTGGACCCGCTCGCTCTGCTGGCGGCCAAGCTCATGGCGGGAGAGGCGCGCCTCGCAATATTCCACCAGATCCCCTTCCACCGGCACCGCATAGCGGAAGCTGTCCTGTCTTGCCAGGGTCAGGGCCACGTCGATGAAGCGGGCCGAGTAGTCCACCCCGTCCACGTGGGCGAAGCGGCGAGCCAGTTCGAAGCTGGCGCGACCGGTGGCGCAGCCGATGTCGAGCGCCCGCTCATGGCGGCCGCAGAGCTCGCTGGCAAGACCGGCCAGAGCCTCGGCGTAGTTGGCGACCCCGAAGTGGTTCGGCCCGTACTGGAAGTCGAGGTACTGAGCGACCAGGGTGTCGGTTTCATAGGGGTTCACGATGACGGGTTCCTGATGGCGGGAGACCAGGTAGCGGAAGCCCGCGTGCTGGAAGAAGTGGCGACGGAAGGCGTAGCGGGAGGATTTGAGTGCCTCGTTGCCGGTGCTGATCCAGCTTCCGCCCTTGATGAGGGTGTGTTTGCCGTCGAAGGTGGGGGTGGAGAAGTCGTCGTAGAGGGGGTGCACCTTGAACCTCTCGAAGCCGTCGATGGCTGTGCTGGTCCACTGCCAGACGTTGCCCACCAGATCGAAGAAGCTGCCCTGGGGGCAGGCATCCACCGGGCAGGAGGAGGCGAAGCGCGCCAGGTTGATGTTGCCGGGGGCCTCCATCCAGTCCGGCTGATCGCCGGCCAGTTGCTCCCGCAGCAGCATCCACTCCCCCTCGCTTGGCAA
Organism: Aeromonas sp. FDAARGOS 1418; assembly: GCF_019048585.1. NCBI lineage: Bacteria > Pseudomonadati > Pseudomonadota > Gammaproteobacteria > Aeromonadales > Aeromonadaceae > Aeromonas > Aeromonas sp. FDAARGOS 1418. The sequence goes on from NZ_CP077387.1 coordinate 959,823, forward strand.
CTGGACGGGCAGGCCGGTCTGATCCGCCTTCCAGCGGCAGAAGGCGGCGGCCTCCAGCTGGTTCACCTCCACCGGCCAGTCCCAGGGCATGGGGACCTGCTCGGTCATCAGCCGCAGTTGCAACTGCTCGGGTTCATTGGGATCGCCGACCCAGAAGGTAGGCATGCGGGCGTTGGCATACTGACGCCAGCCCCGGCCCTCGTCGTCCCACCAGGCGGGCGCTTCATATCCGCCCGCCTGCACGAAGGCCAGGTACTCGGCGTTGCTCACCAGCATGCGGCTGGCCTGGAAGGGGGCCAGCTCGATGTGGCGCTCGCCATATTCGTTGTCCCAGCCGTAGGTGGCGTCCTGTTTGCCGAGCCGCACCTGGCCGCCGGCCACCGGCAGCAGGGTGTTGACGGGGACGGCGGCGAGATCGTGGCGCGCCTCGGGGCAGACCGGCCACTGGGGCTGGCTGCGCACCCAGGCCAGGGGCAGCTGGCGGATCAGCACGCTGGAGGTCTCGAGGTGGATGCGCTCGTGCTCTATCCCCATCAGGATGACCCAGGCCGGGCTCTGCCAATGGATGGGCAGCTCGATCGGCATCCGCTCGATGAAATCACACACCAGGGCGCGCACCCGGCCGCGGTAGTCACGCAGCTCGGCCACAGTGGGCCAGTCGTAGTGGGTTTCGTCCAGATCGTCCCAGCTCATCTCGTCCACCCCGATGGCGACCAGGGCCTCGATGCGGGCGTCGAGCCGACCCTCGATGAGACGGGCCGCCAGCAGCTTGTTGACGAAGAAGGCGGCGGTATGGCCGTAGTAGAAGATGAGCGGGTGGCGCAGGGGGATCGCCTTGTTGAACCAGGCCCGCTCGTCGGCCAGGCAGTCGAACAGTGAGTCGTAGAGATCGAAGGTCTGGCAGAAGTAGGCGAGGAGCTCGCGGCGCTTGTGGTCGGGATCGTCGCCGGTCAGCAGCGGGGTGCGGGTGGGGGCAGGCAGGCCCGGATGGACGAATGGGTGGCTGGCTTGGGTCACGCTCTGACTCCTTGTTGATTCTGGCGGGTGAAGCAGCGATGGAGTGCTCTATACGCACCAGGTATCACTATTGGCTCAACGAACCGGGGCGGCAACCAAAAAAATGGGTCAACACCCCCCTTCGGGTGTGGTCAGATTGACCAGATTGTGGTCTGAATGACTCTTTGTTATGGACCCTTCGAGCCTCGAAATATTGAAATGGATATATAAATCATGATTTTAGCCGTATGGCACAGGGTTTGCTGATTGCCACTCACCTGCCGCGCCGTGCGGCAAAGAGGAAACGAGGAGTAGCGGGATGAAATGGATGCTGGGAGTGGTGCTGGCCCTGGGACTGACCGGATGCAGCTGGCAGGATGACGTCAAGGTGCGCGGGGAGGGGGCCGTGGTGGAGCAGCAGCATCCCCTGGGGCATGAGGTGACCCGGGTGCTGGCGGGCGTGCCCGCCAACCTGTACCTGGTGGCGGGAGAGAGCCACACCCTCAGGGTCAAGGGGGAGGCCAACCTGCTGCCCTATCTGGTACTCACCGAGCAGGGGGAGAAGCTGGAGATCGAGGTCAAGGATGGCTACCGGCTCGACCCCACCCAGCCGCTGGAGATCACCATCACCCTGCCGACGCTGCACGAGTTGGCACTGGCGGGGGTTGGCAACGGCGCCTTGCGCGACTTCAAGGGGGATGATCTGGTGCTCTCCCTGGCGGGCACGGGGGACATCGTCGCCAGCGGGCTGACGCTGGATCGGCTGGAAGGCAACATCGCCGGGCTGGGCAACCTGGATCTGGGGCAGGGCTCCGCCCGGGTGATGGCGCTTAACATCGCCGGCGCTGGTGGCGTCAAGGGGGCCGGGCTCGCCAGCGAGGAGGTCGAGGTGAGCATCGCCGGCAGTGGCGAGGTCGAGGTGCGGGCCCGGTCGCGGCTCAAGATAGAGATCGCCGGTGCCGGTGCGGTCAACTACTGGGGCAGCCCAGCGCTGACCAGCGAGATCGCGGGCTCGGGTCAGGTGAGCCGGTTGGGGAGCTGATCCCATCACCGCAACAATGAAAAAGGCCCCTCGGGCCTTTTTGCAGGATGCGACACTGTGGGACGACACCTCACTCGAGGGGGAGTGCGAGGCCCAGATCGGCGTTCAGGCGCATCAGCAGCCACTGCATGCCGGCGAGGTGCTGGTGGTCATGGCTGATGAGCAGGCGCACCAGACCGTCCAGGGTCACCTCCCCATAGCCGCCATAGCGGGCGCGGCGCTGCCAGGCGTCGGACGGCACCGTCTTCAGCCATTCGACGGTCTGCAGGCGGGCGGTGCGAAAGCGGTCGAGCTGCGTGGCGGTATCCTGCCGGGGGTAATCATGGTCCAGCGCCAGCTGATAGCCATCGAGGGAGGCGAGCTCCGGCAGGCTTTCCGCCAGGGTGCGACGAAACCGCACCTGATAGCCCAGCACCTCGATGTCCAGCAGGTGGCAGAGGTGCCCCCTGGCACTGAAACGCTCGGAGGGGATCCCGGCCCAGTTGGCGGGTTCCCAGTCCAGATGGCCGGTGGGGACCTGTGCCAGCAGCCGCTCGAACTGATCAGGCATGGCCAGCAATGTGGTGAAGAGAGGCATCCTTGTCTCCTGTTTCCGGGTGAATGGCCGCCCGCTGACGGGGCGGCCACGAGCGGATCAGCCTCAGGCCGGTTCGCCCAGGTGGTTGGCGTGAAAGCGCAGGTGCGCCTCGATGAAGCTCGCCACGAAGTAATAGCTGTGGTCGTAGCCGGCATGGCGGTTGAGCGTCAGGGGCCACGCCCGGGTGGCGGCCACTTCGGCCAGGGTGTCGATGCCGAGCTGCTCCGCCAGGAAGGGGTCGTCCAGCCCCACGTCCACCAGGGTCGGCAGGGGCGGGCTGTCGTGGTGGCGCAGCAGCTGGCAGGCATCCCACTCCTGCCACAGCAGGGGGTTGTTGCCGAGGTAGGCGCCGAGGGCCTTCTGGCCCCAGGGGCAGCGGCTCGGGTGGCTGATGGGGCTGAAGGCCGACACCGAGCGGTAGCGACCTGGCTCGCGCAGGGCGGCGATGAGGGCGCCGTGGCCCCCCATGGAGTGGCCGCTGATGGCGCGCTTCGTCGAGACCGGGAAGTGGGTCTCGATGAGCTCGGGCAGCTCCCGGGTGACGTAATCGTACATCTGGTAGTGATCCCGCCAGGGGGTCTGGGTGGCGTTGACGTAGAAACCCGCCCCCATGCCGAGGTCATAGCCGGGATCGTCCGCCACCCCTTCACCGCGGGGGCTGGTGTCCGGCGCTACCAGAGCGATGCCGAGCTCGGCGGCGATGCGCTGGGCCCCGGCTTTTTGCATGAAGTTCTCGTCGGTGCAGGTGAGACCGGAGAGCCAGTAGAGCACCGGGACTTTCTGGCCGGTGAGGGCCTGGGGCGGCAGGTAGATGGCGAAGCGCATCTCGCACCCCAGCACATTGGAGCGGTGGCGATACTGCTTGTGCCAGCCGCCGAAGCTCTTGTTGCTGCTGATGATGTCCAGATTCATGTAAGGACTCCTTGCCCCGCCCATGCGATGGGCGGGGCGCTCATGGGATCAGTAGTGGATGACGGTGCGGATGCTCTTGCCTTCGTGCATCAGATCGAACGCCTCGTTGATCTGCTCAAGGGGCATGGTGTGGGTGATGAAGTCGTCCAGCTTGAACTCACCCTGCATGTAGCGCTGTACGTAGCTCGGCAGCTCGCTGCGACCGCGCACGCCCCCGAAGGCGCTGCCGCGCCACACCCGGCCGGTGACCAGCTGGAACGGACGGGTGCTGATCTCTTGGCCCGCACCGGCCACGCCGATGATGACGGATTCGCCCCAGCCCTTGTGGCAGCACTCCAGCGCCGCGCGCATCACCTTGACGTTGCCGATGCACTCGAAGGAGAAGTCGACTCCGCCGTCGGTCATCTCGACGATCACCTCCTGGATGGGCTTGTCATAGTCGTTCGGGTTGATGCAGTCGGTGGCGCCCAGCTTGCGGGCCAGCTCGAATTTGCTCTCGTTGATGTCGATGGCGATGATGCGGCCGGCCTTGGCCAGGCGCGCGCCTATGATGGCAGAGAGGCCGATGCCCCCCAGCCCGAAGATAGCGACGCTCTCACCCTCTTTCACCTTGGCGGTGTTCATCACGGCGCCGATGCCGGTGGTGACGCCGCAGCCCAGCAGGCAGACCTCTTCCAGCGGGGCGGCCGGATCCACCTTGGCGATGGAGATTTCGGGCAGCACCGTGTATTCGCTGAAGGTGGAGGTGCCCATGTAGTGGTAGATGGGCTGGCCGTCCTTGGAGAAGCGGGTGGTGCCGTCCGGCATCAGCCCCTTGCCCTGGGTGGCGCGGATCTTCTGGCACAGGTTGGTCTTGCCGGATTTGCAGAACTTGCACTCGCCGCACTCGGGGGTGTAGAGCGGGATCACGTGATCGCCGACCTTGACGCTGGTGACACCCTCGCCGACGGACTCGACGATACCGCCCCCTTCATGGCCCAGGATGCAGGGGAAGACCCCTTCCGGATCTTCACCGGAGAGGGTGAAGGCATCGGTGTGGCAGACGCCGGTCGCGACGATGCGCACCCGCACCTCGCCGGCCTGGGGCGGCATGACCTCGACCTCTTCGATGGAGAGGGGCTGACCCGGTCCCCAGGCGATGGCGGCTTTACACTTGATGCTCTGAACCTGTGCCATGAATGACGTCCTCGTAGTGGTTGGATGAACGGAAATGAGTTCGGAGATCCAGTGTAGTTTCCCGCTGATTTGGTGATAATAACGCTAAGTATCAAATCACTTTTACACACAGGTAATAATGTTCGGCTGGGAAGGGGTCTGTGAATTTGTCAGCGTGGCGGAGCAGGGGGGCTTTACCCCGGCCGCGCGCAAGCTCGGGGTGTCGGTGGCCCAGGTGAGCCGCCAGGTGGCGCAGCTCGAAGACAGGCTGCAGGCCAAGCTGCTGCTGCGCACCACCCGCCAGGTGCGACTCACCGAACTCGGGGAGATCTATTTTCGCCACTGCCGCCAGTTGCTGGACAACCTCTACGAGGCGGAGCTGGCGGTGGGGCGCCATCAGGCGGTGCCCCAGGGCTCCTTGCGCATCACGGCCCCGGTCTCCTACGGCGAGAGCCGCATCGCCCCCCTGGTGAACGACTTCATGGTGCGCTTCCCCCAGCTGGAGGTGACCCTCAACCTCACCAACCAGTTGCTGGATCTGGTGCACGAGGGGTTCGATCTGGCGATCCGCCTCGGCCACCTCAAGGATTCGACCCTGGTGGCCCGCAAGCTGGCGCAGCGGGTACCCTATGTGTGCGCCTCCCCCGCCTACACCGCCCGCCACGGCATGCCCAACAGTCTCTCGGAGCTGGCCCGTCACACCTGCCTGGTGGGCAACGGCGACGAGTGGCACTTCACCCTGAACGGTAAACCCCACAGCGTGCGGGTACGCGGTCTGCTGCAGTGCAACAGCGGCCACGCCCTGCTGGATGCGGCCATCAAGGGGATCGGCATCATCCAGCTGCCGGACTACTACGTGAGCGACCACCTCGCCCGGGGGGAGCTCATCGAGCTGCTGCCGGAGCTGCGGGCCCCCGAGGAGGGGATCTGGGCCCTCTATCCCCACAACCGCCACCTCTCCCCCAAGGTGCGGCTGCTGGTGGACTATCTGGCCGAGCGCCTCAGCGATCCCCACCAACCCGCCCTGGTGCGCCCCATCGGCTGAGCCGTCGCCCGAAAAAGAAAAGGCCCGCATGTGCGGGCCTTTTGCATGGCATGAAGGGCGGGGCTATTCCCGCTCCTTGACGTAGGGGGTGCCGAGGGCCTTGGGGGCTACCGCCTTGCCGATGAAACCGGCCAGCAGGAAGACCGTCAGGATGTAGGGCAGCGCCTCGATGGCCTGCACCGGGATCGGGAAATCGCCGATGCTGACCCCTTGCAGCCGGATGGCGACCGCGTCGAGGAAGCCGAACAGCAGACAGGCCGCCATGGCGTTCCAGGGGCGCCACTTGCCGAACACCAGGGCCGCCAGCGCCATGAAGCCCTTGCCCGCGCTCATGTTGGGGATGAACTGGGCAGTCTGGGCCACCGCCAGATAGGTGCCCCCGATCCCCGCCAGCAGGCCACCGATGATGAGGGCGGTGTAGCGCATCCGCACCACGGAGATACCGGCGGTGTCGACCGCGGCCGGGGCCTCGCCCACCGCCCGCAGCCGCAGGCCGAAGCGAGTACGGAACAGCACCCACCAGGCCAGGGGCACGGCGGCGAAGGCCACGTACTCCAGCAGGGAGTGACCGCTCAAGAGCTCGCTGTAGAGCTGGCCGATGACCGGCACGTCATAGAGCTCCTTGGCATAGGGCAGGTCGATGGGGGCGAAGCGCGCCGCACCGGAGAGCGCCGGAGTCTGGCCCCCCTGATCGAACCAGTAGCGCCCCAGGGTCACGGTGAGACCGGCCGCCAGGATGTTGATGGCCATGCCGCTCACCACCTGATCACCCCGGTGGGTGATGGTGGCGAAGCCGTGCAGCAGGGCGAACAGGATGGAGATCCCCACCCCGACCCCCAGCCCAATCCAGGCGGAACCGGTGACGGCGGCCGCCGCCGCACTGGCGAAGGCGGAGGCTAGCAGCTTGCCCTCCAGGGCGATGTTGACCACCCCGGAGCGTTCACAAAACATCCCGGCCATGGCCGCCAGGATGAGCGGAGGCGCGGTACGGATGGTGGCATCCAGCATCAGGATCAGCATTTCGAACATGATCAGGCTCCTTTCACTTGGGCGGCCGGGCGGTTGGCAAAGGCCAGATAGGCCTGCTCGATGCGCGGGCGCAGCATGTGCTCCAGGGCGCCGCAGAACAGGATCACCAGACCCTGCAGCACCACGACGATGTTGCGGTCCACCCCGAACTCGAAGCTGAGCTCGGCGCCGCCCTGGTAGAGGAAGCCGAACAGCAGGCTGGCGATGATGACGCCGACCGGGTGGTTGCGGCCCATCAGGGCCACCGCGATGCCGGTGAAGCCGAAGCCTTCCACGAAGTTGAGCTTGATCTGGTGCAGCTCACCCTGCAGCACGTTGAGGGCGAAGAAGCCCGCCAGCATGCCGGAGATCACCATGGCCAGGATCACCACCTTGGGGTAGGAGATGCCCGCATAGGCGGAGGCACTCTGGCTTGCGCCCACGGAGCGGATCTCGTAGCCCCAGCGGGTATGCCAGATGAAGACCCACACCAGGGCCGCACAGATCAGCGCCCAGAAGAAGCTGATGTTGAGGGGGCTGTTGGGCATGGCGATGCCGAAACCGGCCGCCAGCTCGCTCATCTTCGGCAGCCAGCTCGCCACGGCGAACACCTTGCTCTCGGTGGCCATGGATCCTGGCGGCTTGAAGATATCCACCAGCAGGTAGGCCATCAGGGAGGCGGCGATGAAGTTGAACATGATGGTGGTGATGACGATGTGGCTGCCCCGCTTGGCTTGCAGCCAGGCCGGGATGAAGGCCCAGGCCGCGCCGAACAGGCCGCCGGCGATGATGGCGAGCGGCAGCAAGAGGGCGAACGGCAGCACGTCCCCGAGCAGCAGACAGACCAGACCGACCCCGAGGCCGCCGATATAGGCCTGCCCTTCACCGCCGATGTTGAACAGGCCGGCGTGGAAGGCCACCGCCACCGCCAGACCGGTGAAGATGAAACCGGTGGCGTAGTAGAGGGTGAAGCCTATCCCCTCGCCGGTGCCGAAGGCGCCGTACCACATGATTTCGGCTGCCTCGATGGGGCTGATGTCGAGGTAATAGAACAGGATGGCCGACACCAGGAAGGCCAGCAGGATATTGACTGCGGGCAGCACGCCCACGGATATCCAGGCAGGAACACGTGCTTGGCTCATGAATGGGCCTCCTTGATATCGTCGGGGACTATGTTCGCCATCATCAGGCCGAATCCGTTACAAGTGGTTGTGACCTTCATGATGTGGCTCCTTGTGATTGGCTTGCCGCCACGTCGTCAGGAACTATGTTCGCCATCATCAGGCCGATGGTGCGTTCATCCGCCCTGGCACCGTCCAGCTCGCCGACGATGCGGCCATCGGCGATGACCAGAATGCGGTCGGAGAGGCTCATGATCTCGTCCAGCTCCACCGACACCAGCAGCACCGCCTTGCCCTTGTCGCGCATGGCGATGATCTGCTGGTGGATGTACTCGATGGCGCCGATGTCGACGCCCCGGGTCGGCTGGCCGACCAGCAGCACATCCGGGTCCTGCTCCACTTCCCGGGCGATCACCAGCTTCTGCTGGTTGCCGCCGGAGAAGTTGGCGGTCTTGTGCTCCGGGCTCGGCGGGCGCACGTCCCACTTCTCCATCTTGGCCTGGCAATCCTGGCGGATCGCCTCCTTGTCCTGCAGCCAGCCCTTGTTGTACTGGGCACGGCGGTGATAGCCGAGGATGAAGGCCTCTTTCGCCTCGAAGCGGTTGATGAGCCCCATCTTGTGTCTGTCTTCCGGGATGTGGCCCAGGCCGAAGTTGCGCACCTGCTCCGGGTCGGCCGGGTGGCTCTGGCTTACGTCGTGGCGCTGCGCCCCGGCGATGGTGAAGCCGCCCTTGCTGGGCTTGAGGATGCCGCCGAGCAGGCTGAGCAGCTCGGACTGGCCGTTGCCGGAGACCCCGGCGATGCCGACCACTTCCCCTGCCCGCACCTCGAAGCTGACGGATTTGACCCGTTCCACCCCGGCGTCATCGACGTAAGAGAGGCCCTCGACCTTGAGCTTGGCCTCGCCCGGCTGGGCGGTGCCCTTGTCGACCTTGAGGCGCACCTTGCGGCCCACCATCAGTTCGGCGAGCTGCTCCTTGTCGGTGTCTTTGGTGGCGACATGGGCCACCATCTCCCCCCGGCGCATGATGGAGACCTGATCCGTGATGGCCAGGATCTCCCGCAGCTTGTGGGTGATGAGGATGACGGTCGCCCCCTGATCCCGCAGCTTTTTCAGCACCTCGAACAGGTGATCCGCCTCTTGCGGGGTCAGTACCCCGGTGGGCTCGTCGAGGATCAGGATGCGGGCACCGCGATAGAGCGCCTTGAGGATCTCGACCCGCTGTTGCAGGCCCACCGGCAGATCCTCGACCTTCTCGTGCAGCGGCACCTCGAGACCATAGTCCCGTGCCAGCTCGCCCAGCAGCTTCTCGGCGGCCGCCAGGCTCTTGCCCAGGCGCCAGCCGTTCTCGGCCCCCAGGATGACGTTTTCCAATACGGTAAAGTTGTTCACCAGCATGAAGTGCTGGTGCACCATGCCCACGCCTGCGGCAATCGCATCTTGGGAGCCATGGGGTTTGAACGGATTCCCGTCGATCAGCATCTCGCCTCTGTCGGCGTGGTAGAAACCGTAAATGATGCTCATCAGGGTCGACTTGCCGGCGCCATTTTCGCCGACGATGCCGTGAATGCTGCCTTTACGAACCTGAAGGTCGATCTGCTTGTTGGCGTACACGTCGCCGAACCGCTTATCGATACCCCTTAATTCGATGGCATAGCGATCTGTCTGGTCCATGATGCAGTCCTTGCGGGTCATGAAGTAGAGACTAAAAACCGGCCCGTGCGGGCCGGTCATCACTGGTTGAGAGTCGTAGCTGTGACTCGGTATTTGCAGGATCAGTACTTACAGGAGTTGTCGCTCATGTAGTCGTGCACCTTGATCTTGCCGGCGATGATGTCGGCCTTGATGCTCTCGACCTTGGCTTTCATTTCCGGGGTGATCAGCTTGGCGTTGTTCTCGTCCAGCGCCCAGTCAACCCCGCCTTCGGCCAGACCCAGAGACTGGATGCCCGGCTTCCAGCTGCCCTTGGCGGCGTCATCCCAGCTCTTGTACGCGGCCAGACCCACGGACTTGACCATGGAGGTCAGCATGGTGCCCGGTTGCAGATGGTTCTGGTTGGAATCCACACCGATGGCCAGCTTGCCTTCGTCCTTGGCAGCCTGATAGACACCGATCCCGGTGCCACCGGCGGCGGCATAGACCACGTCGGCGCCCTTGGCGAACTGGGACTTGGCCAGTTCTGCACCCTTGGCCGGGTCGGCGAAGGCTGCCGGGGTGGAGCCGGTCATGTTCTGATAGACGTCGATCTTCGGATTGATGTACTTGGCGCCCTGCTCATAGCCGCACTGGAACTTGCGGATCAGCGGGATGTCCATGCCGCCCACGAAGCCGACCTTGCCGGTCTTGGAGGCGATGGCTGCCAGGGCACCCACCAGGAAGGAACCTTCATGCTCCTTGAAGATGAGGGACTGGACGTTCGGCTTGTCGACCACCATGTCGATGATGGTGAACTGGGTGTTCGGGAACTCGGTGGCGACCTTCTCTACCGCGGAACCCATGTTGAAGCCGACGGCGACGATGGGGCCGTTGCCACGGCTGGCCAGACGACGCAGGCCCTGCTCGCGCTGAGCTTCGTTCTGGGGTTCGAACTCCTTGACCTTGACGCCTTTGTCCTTGTTGTAGACTTCGACGCCGTTGCGGAACACGGCTTCGTTGAAGGACTTGTCGAATTTGCCTGCGGTGTCATAGATGACGGCGGGCTCGGAGGCTGCCTGGGCGGACAGGGCAGCGAGGGTGAGGGCGGCCACGGTGGCCAGCTTGAGCACTTTAGTCACGATCGTATCCTTGATTGTTATGTGAGGGTCCACAACCTGTCTTGGCAGGTCATAAAGCACGCTGGCTAACTGTAAGTGAGCCAGCCCGTTGGTCAAGGGGATCATAGAGGAAAAACGTTTGCGTTAACGGTTTGAAATATAAGCAAATTGCCTTATAAGTGTTTGTTTTATGGTGTTTTTGCAGAATTAAATTCCGGGATTAATAGGGCTCGATCGACATTTGTGTTTGGATTCATGACGTTAGGCGCAACCGTTTTCCTCCCCTGATGAAAAAACTGGCTTCCATCGGCACCAGCCCTGCGGCCTCATCGACGCCATGTTGGCGGGCGGGCTGGCTGAGCGCCAGGAGGTCCGCCCGAGGTGTGACAGCCCAAGATGGATGGCTTTTTCCCCTCCCAGGGTCGTCGTCTGTGGCCGTTTTTCCTGCTCGCTCGGGGCCTGCGTGATGGCAAGCACACTCATATGGAAATGCATTGGTGTTTGTCATATGGATACGCTAGGTTATACCCGGATTAACTTGGCCCCCGGGATGGGGCCGTATTTTTTACATTTGTTCGGGTGATAAAAATGAAAAAAAACGTGCTGAGTATGGCAGTGGCTTGTGTGTTGTCCGGTGTCATGTTGACCGCTTGCGGGGGTGGTGGTGACGATAACGGTGGCGGCAGCAATGGTGGCAACAATGGCGGTGGCACCGACACCGGCAGCAAGCCTCTTCACACTGCCGTCTTCCTGGATTCCGTCGTGGGTGGCCTCGACTATCGGTGCAACGATTACACCGGTGTCACCAATGCCAAGGGTGAATTCCTGTTTGATGATGGCGACACCTGCGAATTCGCATTGGGCAACCAACGCCTGGGGGCGGTGACCCTCAAGGCGGGCAACTCGCTGGTGACCCCTTACACCCTGGCGGGTGACGACAAGGAGAAAGCGATCCGCATTGCGGCATTGCTGCAGACGCTCGACAGCGACAGCAATCCGGAGAACGGCATCACCCTCGACAAGGCGCAGGTCGCGCAACTGGGGATCGTCGAACTGGGTAGCGATGACGCCTTCAACACCTCCCTGGTCGAGGCGCTGAAAACAGCGGGCCTCACCAAGGCCGTCGTCTCTCTGGCTGCGGCGAAAGCCCACCTCTCCGCCACCCTGGCTGGCGTCAATGGCCGCTCCGTGGCGGTCGACAAGGTGCTGAGCGATCTGCAGGGACTGACCGATCTGAAAAACCTGGACGTCGAGAGCAAGTTCAAGGAGTACAAGGAGACCCTGCAGGCCGAGACCGGTGAGAGCGGCAAGGCCGATCGCCAGATCGTGCTGGCCATGCTGACCATGCTGGAGGTGACCAACAACCCCGTGGTGGCTGAACGCCTGGCCTTCACCTCGTCCGCCATTGGCAGTGGTTACAGCACCAGCCTGGCCAAGGTGATGGATGTCATCATCCATACCCCCGGCACCGCCTCCGTGGCGCTCAAAGGTGGCAAGGGATATACCCGTGACGTGGCCAAGCTGATGGGCGCCTATGCCGACAGCCTGGAAAACGTCGCGGCTGCCCTGGCCGATATCCAGGATCCGGATTACAGCGCCACCTATGGCGATGACGATACCGTCACCCTCAACCTCGACGGTGCCAAGGCCCTGCGGGCGTCGGCGATGGCGATGGCATCGGCCCTCAACATCGCCGCCTCCTACCAGTACGGTCCGGACAGCGCCTATGTCACCCAGCAGGAAGAAGTGACCTTGCCGCGTATGCACATCAAGGACACCTGGGGCATGCAGCCGACCACCACCTATGAAGAGAGCAGCAGCACCTTCGAGACCCAGTTCAGTCAGCAGGAAATCGAGCCGGATGCGCTGGTGGCGCACGCCGATTTCTTCCGTTTGACCGACGATGCCAAAGCACGGTTGGCCAAGGCCAAGTCGCAGTTGAAGGATGCGGTGAGCCTCGCTCTGACCATCGATCAGAGCAAGCTGGACGAGTCGTTGACCCAGGATGAGATCGAGGCCAATGCCGCGACCCTCAAGGAGCTGGCGAACCACTTTGCAGGCACTGTGCCCACTATCCAGTGGGAAAGCGTCGAGACCCGATACGTCAATACCGGCATGGGCTGGCAGCCTCAAGAGGTGGGGGTGAAGTACAACATCAATGTGCTGCCGTTCTTCGATGAGATGCTGGATCGCAGTGACATGACCATCAAGGTGACCGGCGGCTGTGATGGCGCCGTGGGGGCGCGGGATGCCGAGCTGTCCAAGGCCATGGGAGAGCCCATGTGTCTCATCACGAGCGACGAGTTCAAGGCACTTGCCCAGAGCGATCGCGGCGCACTGAAGTACATCGGCTGGATGCAGGAAGATCAGGAGAGCCACACCGCCATCTATGCCAAGGGGGTGGGTTATGACTGGTCAACCCAGATGACGCCGGTGGCCGGGTCGACCTTTGACAAGGTATTCGTCTCCTGTACCGACCTGGATGACAACAAGGTCAGCTGTGTCGATCAGCTGTAAACCAGTGGGAGCGCTCCTGACGGGGGCGCTCCTGTTGTGGATGCCGGTGGCACAGGCTGCCGGCATGCTGACGCGCTACACCGATTATCGGGAGCGTGTCTTCGATCGTCAGGGTCAGTTGCAATATCAATTGACCACCCACGAATACTTGCAGCGGATGCCCAGCGGGCGTCCGTCATTGTCCAGTCTGTTTGCGTTGCGAGAGATGCAACGAGCATCACTGCAGCTCAAGCAGGGCACCTTGATGGTGAATGACGTCATCGTGCGCTTCGAGCATGGGCATTATCAGGACGGCATGTTGATGATGGGGAACACGGAAGTGACCCTGCCTGAGGGCCGCATGCTGGCCGCTTCACTGCGATTTGATCCCGTCCAGCAGGTGCTGGATGCCCCCCGCGCCCGGTTGCTCAGCTTTTCCGGTGAGGTACTGGGCCAATACCGGGACTATCACCGCCCCCTTCGTTGATCCTGCCGGTTGGTCTCTGGCGGCTCAGGCCGTATAATCCCCGCCTGTATAAATAAACAGGAGTGGTGATGGACGTTTCAACCCTGCTCGACGGGCTCAATGACAAGCAAAGAGACGCGGTGGCGGCCCCCCGTTGCAACCTGCTGGTGCTGGCCGGTGCCGGTTCGGGCAAGACCCGGGTGCTGGTGCACCGTATCGCCTGGCTGATGCAGGTGGAACGCTGTTCACCCTTCTCCATCATCGCGGTGACCTTTACCAACAAGGCGGCGGCCGAGATGCGCGGCCGGGTCGAGAAGGTGATCGGTGACGGCGTGCGCGGCATGTGGATCGGCACCTTCCACGGCATCGCCCACCGCCTGCTGCGGGCCCACCATCTGGATGCGGGGCTGCCGCAGGATTTCCAGATCCTCGACTCCGACGACCAGTACCGCCTCATCCGCCGGGTGCTCAAGGCGCTCAACCTCGACGAGAAGCACTGGGCCCCGCGCGCCGTGATGGGCTACATCAACGGCAAGAAAGATGAAGGCTTGCGCCCCGGCGACATCGACCTCTACGGCGACCCCGTCACCCGCACCTATCAGCAGATCTACAAGACCTATCAGGAGACCTGCGATCGCTCCGGTCTGGTGGACTTCGCCGAGCTGCTGCTGCGCGCCCACGAGCTGTGGCTCAACAAACCGCACATCCTCGAACACTACCGCGACCGCTTCCAGAACATCCTGGTGGACGAGTTTCAGGATACCAACGGCATCCAGTACGCCTGGCTGCGGATGCTGGCGGGCAACAGCGGCAAGGTGATGATCGTCGGCGACGATGACCAGTCCATCTACGGCTGGCGCGGCGCCAAGATCGAGAACATCCAGCGCTTCCTGACCGACTATCAGGGCGCCGAGACCATCCGCCTCGAACAGAACTACCGCTCCACCGCCAATATCCTCAAAGCGGCCAACAGCGTTATCGCCAACAACGCCGAACGCCTTGGCAAGGAGCTGTGGACCGAAGGGGCCGAGGGCGAGCCGATTTCGCTGTATGCAGCCTTCAACGAGGTGGACGAAGCGCGCTTCGTGGTCGGCCGTCTCAAGGATTGGAAGGAAAAGGGCGGCCTGTTGGCCGACTGCGCCATCCTCTATCGCTCCAACGCCCAGTCGCGGGTGCTGGAAGAGGCGCTGATGCAGGACGCCATGCCCTATCGCATCTACGGCGGCCTGCGCTTCTTCGAGCGGCAGGAAATTAAAGACGCCATGGCCTACCTGCGTCTTATCAACAACCGTGGTGACGACGCCAGCTTCGAGCGGGTGGTCAACACCCCGACCCGCGGCATCGGCGATCGCACCCTCGAGATCCTGCGCGGCAACGCCCGCGATCAGGGGCTCAACCTGTGGCAATCGGCCAAGGCACTGCTCAACGACAAGGTGCTGACCGGTCGCGCCGGTAACGCGGTGCGCGGCTTTGTGGAGCTGATCGACGCGCTGGAGGAGCAGGTCGCCATGCTGCCGCTGCACCAGCAGGCGGATATCGCCATCCAGAACTCCGGCCTCAAGGCGATGTATTTGGCGGAAAAAGGCGAGAAATCCCAGGCGCGGGTAGAGAACCTGGACGAACTGGTCACCGCCTGCCGCCAGTACCAGCGCCCGGACGAGCTGGAAGATATGAGCGATCTCTCCGCCTTCCTCGCCCACGCGGCACTGGAGTCCGGCGAGAATCAGGCGGACGAATATGCCGATGCGGTGCAGCTGATGACATTGCACAGCGCCAAGGGCTTGGAGTTCCCGCTGGTGCTGCTGGTCGGCGTCGAAGAGGGGATGTTCCCCAGCCAGCAATCGACCGAGGAGTCGGGCCGGCTGGAAGAGGAGCGCCGCCTCTGTTACGTCGGCATGACCCGCGCCATGGAGAAGCTCTACATCTGTTATGCGGAGAGCCGCCGCATCTACGGCCGCGAGATGTTCCACAAGCCGAGCCGCTTTATCCGCGAGATGCCCGCCGAGTGTCTGGAAGAGATCCGGCTGCGCACTCAGGTCAGCCGCCCCACCCAGTACGGCCGCTTCAGCCAGAACGAGGTGCAGCAAAGCTTCGACGCCAGCGGCATCAAGCTCGGCCAGCGGGTGCTGCACCCGAAATTCGGGGAAGGAATCGTGCTCAACTTCGAAGGGGTCGGCCAGCAGAGCCGGGTGCAAATCCAGTTCGACGACGTCGGCGCCAAGTGGCTGGTGACGGCGTATGCCAGATTGGAGATGCTTTAAGTAGCCACGCTCTCACAATCACTAAAGGAGCCATTGGCTCCTTTAGTGATAAAGGATCTTGCATACTAGATATGCCATTATTTCTGAACAGGCCTTTCTTAACTTAACATTATTGACTATTCGTCGAGCGGACTCTCCAGTGTTCTAAGGCAAATCAGGCCACCTTTTCTGAACCTGGCAGCCGCAAATAGTGTTTCAATATCAAATTCCCTCATCCCATAATTTTTTGGGCCAGGGTCTGCAACAACGGCGAT
Source organism: Aeromonas sp. FDAARGOS 1418 (assembly GCF_019048585.1). NCBI lineage: Bacteria > Pseudomonadati > Pseudomonadota > Gammaproteobacteria > Aeromonadales > Aeromonadaceae > Aeromonas > Aeromonas sp. FDAARGOS 1418. The sequence goes on from NZ_CP077387.1 coordinate 975,910, forward strand.
ACCTGAAACGTAGTCGGTGATTACAACAGCATGACCAAGATCTACCTCATCATTACCATATAACCTTCCTGCACTGAGACAACATATCAACCTGCTGCCAGCTGATAGCTCTCCTATTAATAGCTCTTCAAATCGCCATTCTTCATAATCATTGGCTTTAAAATATTCGAAACAGTATTTATCACCAATGGAAAGATCATCCAGTAGCTTGTTAAGTGTTGCTGTCTGTATCCTGGTACCAATGTTTATATCATTGTCATCATCAGTGACTACACCCAGATATCTCCCAACCGAGTCCTGCTCTAATGATGGCAGTATGTCTTGAAGAATCATGCAGATACAAGCAGGCACGCAGTGGTAAGGCAATGCCTGTATAACATTATTCATCAGCTTTTTTTCCTGCACACTGACGACTTATTTCTTCTATCAGCTTGTGTTCAGGATCGACCCAGCTCAGCGGTTTGATGACTTTACCATCACTGTTGAACCTTGGCTCACCATTTTCCCATAGTTTAGACATGTTCGCATCGTGAACTATCTTAAATAGTCCGTCTGGTCTCACTCCCATTTCAACTAAAGTGCCCAAAGCGAAATATATGAGATCAATCATTGCATCTGCTTGTTCTACAACTGTCTCTGATGCTACAAATTCATCAATCTCTTCCAGCATCCATTTGTATCTTGCTTGAACCCTTTCCGCAGGGAGCATATTAGGCTGCTCTTTATGGGGATGTGAAAATGCAACATGAAAATCACGAACCATGTCCCACTCTTTGTTCATATTATGAATCCTCAGCTATTATTGATTAATAGGCCACGCGATCGAGCACTATCAACTATGGCATTAATCGCTCGACGAACTTTAACCTGATGAAAATAGTTACTATCGTTTTCACACTCCGTTTTGAGCGCCATTATATCAGATTTTATATCCTCATCCAAATCGATAACTCTGAACAGTTGTAAGCCTTTCCGATTAAACTTCTCATCTATTTCTTTTGGGCTCAAGTCTGTATCTGCTCTGAATATGGTCAGCACATGAGAAATAGGGGAGATATACTGGAGACTATTTTTTTCGATAGTAGTGTTTAGTATTTCTGCAGCATTGATTAGAGAGGAGCCTCCAGAACAGTTGCAATCTATAATAGCCCCATTAAGCTCTCTATCACTGACCTTAGCCCGTTCGATAAGGAGATTCAAGCCTTCAATATTGGCATTATTCATCATGTTGGGATTTTTCCCACGAAGTCGAGAGCGATCTGCATCTGGCTTTACTATTAATAGTTGACAATCACCTATTTCCTTACACAACTCCTTAACAAAAGTCGGATTGCCCAGTTTTGGTACGACAATGAAATCAAATGGCTTTGTCTTCTTATATATCTCAGTATACAACCCATATAATATTCTCACCATCTCTTTACACTGAACATCATCTAGTGATGCATCCATGGTATTTATATAATATGAAGATTTAGTTGGTGTTTTCGAACCATATACGAGCGGATGCTCGTGCTTATATATATGCTTAGAAATAAATATTATTAACTTTTCTATGTCGGAAGAAGGTCGGAGAATGCTGTGCCTAACAGCAGGATTAATTATATTAAGCCGGTTCATTGTATGAGTGCTTCCTAGACCGACAGCGGTTAATGTCTCCTTCACTGCCTCTTTTATTTGTTTATCTGGTGCATCACCATATATCCATGAAGAAATATACGGTAGTTTCTTAAAGACCCCGAAAGACTTCAGTATTTCTCTTAAAGAACTAAGAAATAGTAGTAGAAGAATCAGCTGTACAAGAATCATGTCAAAAGTCATGCTACTGATCTTATTGATTAGTTCATTCATGGCGATCCTCGCTCATAGAAGAGATCAGTTCTGCATCACTCAGAAATGCCTGCCCGCCCACGCTGGAAATATATGATATGATTTTCTCTGTTTTCTCTCTATCATTGTAAACCAACCAAGTCGGTTTGCTAGGGAGCCATGATACCTTTCTCTCAAACACATGCTCAGGATAATCTGACGCTATTCTATTGGAAAAATCTGATTTACCATCTAGATATAAATCACCAACCATGAAATTCTTAGTTATTTTATTAGTATCATCTATTATTGAAATATATTCATCAAGGCTTATAAATGGAAGAACTGGCTTGATGTTTACACTGGTAAGAATATTATTCTTGCTCAGGCTTTCCAATGAAATGAGGCGATTCCTATAAGATGAGGTGCCAGACTCGAAAAGATCTATGTGATTCTTGTTGGTAATCGAAATACTGAATTTTAATCGTCCACCTAGTTCCCTTAGTGAGGTATCTAAGTCTACGAGGAAAGAGATGTCTCTAGATGTGAGACGCCTTTTACTAGAAAAGCTGACTACCGGTTTTTGGTAATTTTTAACTTGAGCGAGTATTTTATTGATGTAAGCCAGATCTATATGTGGCTCTGAATCACAACATGGATAGATGATAGTAGAGTCGACATTGCCTATAGATTCCACCTTCATATTTCTGATTAACTCTCTATCTGAGTCAAAACATGCGAACTCCGAGAAACAGTAGCTACATTTAAAAGGACATTTCTTTTCGCCACTCATGAAGAGTCTTGTCTTTTCCATATATAGGGTTCTTGATTATGCGTCTTATGGTGAGTTTGGTTGTTGACCTAGTGACATTATCACAAATGAAAAGGAAAAACGGAATCTGGGACACCCATCTTTCTGGCAGAAGGCGCAGCTGGTAATGCTACGCCCTGTTTATTAGGTGAAGATATCGGATCACTTGACCAACTTGCTCTCTATCACCCCTTGCTTTCCTTCCTCCTCACTGACCTGACTCAGCTTGGAGCGGGCCATCAGCAGGCCCATCTTGACCTCCTGCCAAACGCAGCAGTTTTTGCCCGCCTCGGCACTAAGAGTCTGGGTGGCGTCGTTCTCCGACCTGTAAGAGATGCGGCTGCCCGGTGCACTCTGTTTTGGTTGGAAGAAAGGCAAATAAAGGTTCGCATGAGGCTTTGTTGCCGGGCAACCACTCAAACCGCCACCGGTGTGACGGGATTCAATATTTTGGCAATTAACGGACATGGCGTACCGCTTTGACGCTCAAACCAGCCAAGGCATACTGCCCCGTCACCAGATGGGAGTCATTGATGTCTAAGTGGATACCGACACTGCGCCGACTGAGGTTGTGGTTGTTACGAAAAACGGCGCTGGCACTGCTGGCCAGCCTGCTGTTTATTATCTCGTTTACCCTGTTCCAGTACGCTTCTTGGTGGCCAACGCTGACAGACAATGCATTCCTTGTGTGGGGCGGCTCCTATCAAGGAAATACCTTTGCGGAGTTGATCCCGGCCATGCTGGAGTTCAGCGCCGTGCTTGCTTGTGCCTTCTGGCCGCTGTTTTTGCTGACGCCCCGCCCGCTGTTGATGCCGCTCTTTGCCGGGCTCTGGTTGTGGCAGACCTATGACATCGCCTTTATGACGGCAACCGCGTCGACCTGGCTGCCCCACGAGATCATCCAAACCTTTATCCTGCTTCACTCCCATTGGCTGCTGCTCACCCTGCTGGCGCCGCTGCTGCTGATCCGCCAGCTCGGCAGGCGGCTATTTGCTGATACATCGGCAACACAGGCAGGGGGCGTCATCCTGGACGACGGACGGTAGCCAGAGGGAGCGATTGATTACGCGATCGTCCGATGACGCTTCGCTAATCGAACCTACATGCCGCATACAGCGCATACAGTTGGGTATCGGCGTTTCGCCCGAGAGGCAAAAAAACCAAGCTCCCGCCTGTCGGGCTCACCGCAACTGAAACGCCTTGACGAGATATTCGATAAAGAGCCGCACGTTGCGGGACTGCTCCTTGTGGAAGGGGTAGACGGCGAAGAGGGCGTGGGGGTCGGGTTGCCAGTCGGGGAGCAGTCTGACCAGGGTGCCGTCCGACAGGTCGTTCGACACGAATTCATCCGGTACCAGGATCACCCCGAGCCCCTGCACCGCCGCCTGTTTCAGGGCGATGCCGTTGTTGGCGCAGAAGCTGGCGGGGGGCAGCTCCACCGCCACGCTTTCCGCGTCCCGGGTGAAGAACCACTTGTTGGGGGAGGAGGAGAGGCTGTAGCGCAGGCAGTTGTGGGCCTTGAGATCCGCCGGGTGGGCGGGCTGGCCCGCCTCCTTCAGGTAATCGGGGGCGGCGCAGAGCACCCGCTGCACCTCGCACAGGGGTTTGGCGCGCAGGGTGGAGTCCTCCAGGGTGCCAGCCCCCCGGATCACCACGTCCAGCCCCTGATCCACCAGATCCATGTAGGCGTCGCTCAGGATCACCTCGATGCCGATTTCCGGGTAGCGGCGCTGGAATTCGCAGACAAGGGGGTTGAGGCGGATCAGCCCGTAGGACATGGGCATGCCGATCCTCAGCCTGCCCCTGGGGGTGAAGGAGGCGGCCATGATGGACTGGTCGGCGGCCTCCAGGCTGTCCAGCACGGCGCATATCTGGCCGTAATAGGCCATGCCCGATTCGGTGACGCTCAGCCGCCGGGTGGTGCGGTTGATGAGGGCGATGCCGAGAAAGGCCTCCAGCTCGTTGATGTTCTTGCTGACCGCCGCCTGGGAGAGGCGCAGGTCGTCCGCCGCCGCCCTGAAGGTGCCCATTTCCACCACCCGGCGAAAGACGTTCAGCGCCGTGATCTTGTTCATCCTGCCCCCGTTAATTCACTACTGGTAAATGATGGCGCCATCATTGCGCACTTTTATCACAATAGTGCGGATCCCCGGGGTGTCCACCCCCCATCCCCCGCCAGACAGAGAGTTGCCCGCGGTAGAGCGGCCCGGATCATGGCCCTCCGGGGCGTGGCGGGCCCGGCAGAGACGCAGACGAAAGAGAGGCGATGGGCCCCGGGCACCCCGGCCCGTGACGGCAGGCATAAAAGCAGGCGGCAGGGCCCGGGCCCCGCCGCCAGATGGCACGCACCGGCTTACTGCACCTTGCCGGGGGCGGGGGGCAGGGTGATGCCGACATCGGCCCAGGGGTTGGTGCCGAGCAACTGGGCGTGGGGCACGTCCGCCTGGTAGCGCATGGTGAATGCCTTTGGACCGTGGGCGAAGGCCACCAGCAGTCCCTGTTTTGCATCCATCAGCCCGGCGTGCATGCCGAGCCCGTGGTAGCTGACTCGCACCGCCTTGTCCTCCAGGCCCACCTTGTCTATCTGGAAGCGGGCGATGCTGCCGTCTTTGAGGGTAAAGCCCCAGCGGAACGGCCCGCCGCTGACCACCGTCATCACCTCGTCGATGTCGGTGCCGTCCTCGGCGGAGTTGACGTGCATGCGGCCATATTTGCCGAGCACGGCGCTGCGGGTGCGCTCGTCCAGCGCCATCAGGTCATAGACCTTGGGGTAGGGGCCGACGCCTGTCTCCTCGGTGGCGACGCCGCCCCCTTGCACTGCGGGCGCGCGCCCTGCGAGCCTGGCCTGTTCCAGCAGCTCCCCCTGACTCAGGTTGAAGGCCGCAATCAGGGCGCCGTGCTCCGCTTTGGTCAGGGCGCGGCGGTGAGAGGCTTCAAGCAGCGGCCTGGCGGCCTCGGGAATGTCGACGGTGACCACGTTGACGCCGATGGGGTTGAGCGCGTTGTTGACCGCTTCGACGCCGGTCACGGCGGGGCGGCCATCGCTGAACTGCACCGAGACGATGTCACCGGCGAAGGTGTTGAAAGAGAAGGCCGAGGCGAGGGTGCCGGCCAGCAACGGGATAGGGGTGAGTTTCATACAAGACTCCTCGTTAAGGTTCGAGAAGCAGTCTAGGGCGGTGATGTGTTCACTGAAATGACACTCGGATGATATGAAAATTCACTGACAGTAATGAATCGTGGGGATCAGGGTCGTCGGCCCGCCCTGGGGGAGCGTGCCCTCTGCCAGAGGGTGTGAGCCCGGTTGACGCAACGGGGCCCGGCTTGTGGTATGACTCGGGGCGTCACCAAACAGAACCTGTCGGAGGACGAGACAATGCTGGCGTTGATCACCACGGCGCACCACACCTGTTATCCCAATCCCATCGCCTTTCGGGCCGGAGAGCGGGTGCGCATCGGCCACGAGGACGACGAGTTTCCGGGCTGGGTGCGCACCTTTACCGCAGACGGCAACGAGGGGTGGGCGCCCCTGTCCCTGCTGACCCCGATCGGCGCCAGGGAGGCGCAGGCGCGCCAGGACTATACCGCCCGGGAGCTGGACGTGGCGGCGGGGGAGCGGGTTCGAGTGGATCGGGAGCTGGCAGGCTGGCTCTGGGTTCACAACGAAGCGGGGCAATCAGGCTGGATCCCAGCCAGCTGCATCGCCTCGCCCTCATAAGGTGGCAGCGGCTCGGAGAAGGAGTAGAGCGGAGAGAGAAACCCGGCCAGCGACGGACGTGCGGCCGGGTGAATTGTAAAGAGTAGGGTGACGGAAAACGGGATCAGCCTAGTCTAATCAACTCGATGGGGGCGTAGCGCTCCTGGCTGTTTGTCAGCAGCACGCACTTCTCATGTTCCGCCTCATAGGGGGTCAGGTTGTCGGTGTGCGCCTCCTTGAGGGTGTCGACCGCGCCGGTGGCGGCAATCATCACCCGTTGGCCCAGGGTCAGCACATTGCGGTTTCGATCGTAGATCTTCATGGCATTCTCCTTGTGGGATGGGTGCCCCGGCCCGTGCCGGGGCAACGGGCTCCAGACTACGCCCCTCGAAAAACGAGATGCCTGTCACAGATCAAAAAAAGGGGAAAGAGGGACGCGGTGCGGCGACGGGGCGCGGCGCTCTGGTCTCGCTGCCTGCCGGTGATCGCCACTGCCTGTCGCAGGGCAAGGAGGACGCCCTCGCTTTTCATCCCCTCGGGCTCGAACTGCAAGGGGGATGCGCTATAGTGGAGCCGCTCGTTTTACTGCCTTCAACCAACCGAGAGTGCATTATGAATCGTGATATCGCAGCCCAGTTCATCAAGATGCTGACCAACCTGGACCAGTGTCTGGCCAAGGCCGAGGCCCACGCCGAGGCGAAGAAATTCAACGTGGACAACTTCTTCAATGAGCGCCTCATCGTCGACATGCTGCCCCTGAGCAAGCAGGTGCTGATCTGCTGTGACAGCGCCCGCGCCGTGGTGGCCACCGCCAGCCTGAGCGAGCCGCCGGTGCTGGGGGATGATCCCAAGACCATGGCGGATCTGCGCGCCCACGTGGCCAAGACCATCGCCTACCTGCAAGGCAAGCTGGACGCCGATTTCAGCCAGTATGCGAGCGGCCACTACTACCCCTACTGGGCCGGTGGCAAGGGGATGGACGGCCACAGCTGCGTCCACGAGTACGGCATCCCGAACTTCTACTTCCACCTCACCATGACCTATGCCCTGCTGCGCCAGGCCGGGGTGGATCTGGGCAAGCGGGATTACCTGGGCGGTCTGAACCTGCAATAAACCGCGCTTCAGCGACGACAAAGCCTGCCCCCTGGCAGGCTTTGTCGTTTTCGGCCCGGCTCAGCGCCCCAGGTTGTCGGCCAGTTGTTTGGCGCGACTTGCGGCCCACTGATCGATCATCTTCTCCATCTCCTCGGCGGTGATGGGGGAATCCTTGTGGGTGGTGTCCGGGCTCTCGCGAGCGTCCATCACCCGCACCAGCAGCTTGCCGCTCTGGGCGTCGAGCAACTGGGCCATGCTGCCCACCCTGAGCAGATAGGGCTCCTTGCCTATTACCTCGCGGGTGACGTTGATGGCGATCTTGGCGGGCAGCAGATCCCGCAGCTTGGGGTCGGGCCGGGTCAGGTCGAAGTTGGTGATGGCCGCCTGCACCCGCATCACGCCGGGACCGGGTTCGGTAGCCATCTTGACGCCGTGGCTCATCAGCTCCCGCTGGAAGGTGGCGTGGTAGTAGCGGCCGATCTCGTTCTGCTCGTTGGCGGTCAGCAGATACCACTGGCCGTTCTCCTGGCGGATGAACTGCAAGGGATCGAGCAGCACCTGATGGTACTGGCGCAGATCCACGCCGGGCTCCTTGTAGATGCGCTGGTTGGGGTTGCTCTCGCTTTGCTGGAAGGCCGTCAGCGGGATCGCCTGCAGGCTGTGGGTGACCTGGTTCTTCACGGCGCACCCGCCCAGCAGGGCGGCGGCCATGGTCATCATCAAGACTCGTTTCATGGGGGCTCCTGGCGGTGGATGGTCGCTGCAAGAACGCAGCCCGCCCTGCCCACAGAGATACCTGATCAGGCCCCTCTCTCACAAGGGGTATCTATGCGGGGGCCACCGGGGGAGCCCCCGTGTCGGGTCACTCGGCGGGGATCTCGGGCTCCACCAGGGTGGCGAGCTGCATCAGGGACTCCTGCCAGCCGAGGTAGCACATCTCCACCGGGATGACCGCCGGGATACCCGCCTGTTCGATGGCGAGATCGGTGCCGCACAGCACCTGGGTGAGGGTGATGGTGACCTGCATCTCCCCCGGCAGGTTGGGGTCGTCGAAGCGGTCGGTGTAGCGGATGCGCTTGCCCGGCTCCAGCGCGAGATACTCGCCGCCGAAGGCGTGGGTGTGGCCGCTGGCGAAGTGGGTGAACGACATCCTGAACTGGCCGCCGACCCTGGCATCCAGCGCCGCCACCTTGCAGGTGAAGCCATGGGGGGGCAGCCATTTGGCCAGGGCGTCCGGCTCGATAAAGGCCTGGTATACCCGCTGTGGCGGGGCCTTGAGTACGCGATGCAGGGTGACTGTGTTCATGGGGGACTCCTCTTGGTGGCAACAGGGACGGGTCGCAGCAAGGATAGCCGTCATCCCCGTGGCCTGCGGGGGTGCGTCGCCTCCTTTCGCCTGCAGAGAGGATTTTTCGTTTTCTCTTCAAGGAGTTGATCAAGATAGAGGTTATTGTCACCGTTCGCTCATATAATCGCCGCCATGCAAGCGACTCGGAAGGATTCGATGACACAGCTGATGGCGGCCCTGCTGGGGCTGTTTTACGCCAGCCTGATCTGGGCGGCGCCCGTCCCCTTCGTGACGGCCCCCGGCCCCCATGCCACGCAGGGGAGGCTGGAGCCCCTGCTCTCCTGGTTCTCGGGGGAGTTTTCCAGCCAGGAGCAGGCCACCTTCGATGCCCGCTTCACCAGCGCCGAGCTGCGGCTGGTGGAGATCTGGCCCGGGGAGGGCCCCTTCCGCTGGGTCTATGCGGAGCAGTTTCTGACCGAGCGGGCGCAGCGACCGTTTCGCCAGCGCATCTACCGCCTCTCCTCCCTGCCCGATGGCCGCATCCTGATGGCCGAACTGACCATGCCGAGGGCCACGGATTTTGCCGGCGCCTGGCGTCGGCCCGAGCTGCTCGACTCCCTCACCCCGCAGCAACTCTCCCTGCGCGAAGGGTGCGAGATCTGGCTGACCCGCCAGCCGAGCGGGGAGTACAAGGGGCAGACCCGGGTCGGGCACTGCGCCACCGATTTTGGCGGTGCCACCACCCTGGTGCAGTACCTCTGGATCGGCCCGGACAGTGTCCGGTTGCTGGACAGGGCCTATGACAACGGTGCCCATCAGCGCTGGGGCAGCCCGGGGGAGGGTTACGTCTACCTGCGCAAGGGGATGCGGCGCGGGGAGTAGTCGCGCCGTCCGTCAAGGCCCCTCCCTGCTTGCCGCCAACAAGGACGTGCCGGTCAGGCCGCTGGCCAGTGCCCTTGCAGATCCACCAGGATGGAGAGGCTGACCGCGCCAAACAGCAGGCCCGTCATCAGGTTGAGCGGGCGCTGGATGCGGCCGAGCAGGTGCTGGGCGCGGGGAGTGGAGAGGCTCCAGGCCAGGGCGCTGAACCAGACGAGGGAGAGCAGGAACAGCTCCAGGATCAGCAATCCCCGGGTCAGGCCATCCACCTGGGGTGTCACCATGGCGGCCAGCAGCCCCATGAAGAACAGCATCGCCTTGGGGTTGAGCAGATTGGTGGCCAGCCCGCTCTTCACCCCCTTGCGCCAGCCCGGCCGCTCGCCTCCGGCGCGCAGCGCCAGATCCCCGCTTCCCTGCCAGGCCGCCTTCAGCGCCCCCCAGCCCAGCCAGCCCAGATAGAGGGCACCCACCAGTTTCACGGCGAGAAAGAGCCAGGGCTGGCTTGCGATCAGCAGGCTGATGCCGGTCAGGCTCAGGGTGGCGTGGAGCAGGATGGCGAGCGCGATGCCAAGGGCCGCTCCGAGGGCGGTGGGCCTGTGCAGGCTGGTGCGCAGGATGAGTGCGAAATCCGGGCCCGGGCTCGCCAGAGCGACGAGGTGGACGAGACCCAGGGTCAGAAACAGGCTGGTGAACATAAAAGACCTCCGACAGCGGTATGGAGGTGACAGCATGGGGCAGGACGGGGGACGGGAGATTGTAAAAGATTGCAGCGGCGGTGATTCAGGCGGGCAGCATCTGCTGGCGATACTCCGCCGGGGTGAGCCCGAACGCCTGGCGAAAACCGTGGTGGAAGTGGCTCTGATCGAAGAAGCCCACCGCCAGTGCCACTTCGCTCACCGGCAGACCGCTGCCGAGCAGGCGCTTGCCCTGTTCGAGGCGCAGCCGCTTGAGCCAGGCATAGGGGGTCATGCCGGTCTTCTTCTTGAACTGACGCAGGAAGGCGAAGCGATCCAGCCCGAACAGGGCGGCCAGGTCCTCCAGGGTGTGGCGCTCGTCCAGCCGGGCCAGCAGATGGTCGCGCAGGAACCTGAGCTGGGGATCCGCCAGGGCGTGGCGCTCGGGGGCGAGCCGGAACAGTTCGCCCAGCAGGGCCAGCAACTGGCTCTCCGCCAGCAGGCCGTCGGGGGCAGGGCCGTCCAGGTGCATGTGCAGGCGGGCAAAGCCCTGATAGAGGTCGGGGCGGCTCTGCAATCCCTGGTGGAAAAAGGGCTCGGGGTGTTCCGGCAGCCAGCGGGCCAGCTGCTCGGGGGCGATGGAGAAGACCCGCACCTCGTACCCTTCCGGCAGCAGGCTGAGGCCGTCGTGCATCTCGTCCGGGTTGACGGTGGAGAGTTCGCCGCGCACCAGGTTGTGGCTGTTCCCCTTGTGGATGAACTTCTGGCCGCCCCGCTGCACCAGACCGATGTGGTAGTCCAGATGCACGTGGCGGCCATAGCTGAACTCCCTGTGGTGGGAGTGGGAGAGTTCAACCCCCGGCAGCAGCCGGGATTGCCAGTAGTGGATGCGGGATTGGGGTGCGTTCATCCCCTATTGATACCCCGAAAGCGGCCCCTTGGCTTGTAGATTATTGCGCCGGCGCCTCAGCCGGCCTCCTGGCGCCGCTTGCCGCTGCGCAGGCCATCCAGGCTGAACAGCACCAGGGCGCTCCAGATGCAGCCAAAGGTGATCATCTTGTCCAGCGCCAGCGCCTCGCCATACAGGGTCACCGCCAGGATGAACATCAGGCTGGGGCCTATGTACTGGAAGAAGCCCAGGGTGGAGAGCTTGAGCCGGGTGGCCGCTGCGGTGAAGCAGAGCAGGGGGGCCGTGGTGACGGCGCCCGCGGCGATGAGCAGCAGGTTCAGGTGCCAGTCATTCTGGGTGAGGTGGCTGGTGGGGCTGTCGGCGATGCCCCACAGATAGAAGGCGGCCGGCGGCAGCATGATCAGGGTCTCGATGAGCAGGCCGGTGAGGGCGTCCAGGGCCAGTTTCTTGCGAATGAGGCCGTAGATGGCGAAGCTCGAGGCCAGCACCAGGGCTATCCAGGGCAGGGAGCCGAAGGCGATGAGCTGGACGGCGACACCGACAAAGGCGAGCCCTACCGCCCACCACTGCAGGCGGCGCAGCTTCTCGCTCAGAAACACCATGCCGAGCAGCACGTTGAACAGGGGGTTGATGTAGTAGCCCAGGCTCGCATCCAGCATGTGGCCGTTGTTGATGGCCCAGATGAACAGCAGCCAGTTGCCGCCGACGGTGACGGAGGTGAAGGCCAGAGTGAGCAGCACCTTGGGCTGGCGCAGCACCGCCTGCACCTTGTGCCACTGGCGTCCGAGCAGCACCAGCACCATCAGCAGGGCGCAGGACCAGATCATGCGGTGGGTCAGGATCTCGGCGGCCGGCACGGCGGAGAGGGACTTGAAGTAGATGGGTGCCAGGCCCCAAAGGGTGTAGGCGCCGAGGGCATAGAGGACGCCCTGGCGCTGGATCTGTTGTTGCATGCGGATAACCTTCACTGGAGTGCGGATGTCGGGAAACATCGCAAAAAGTCAGTGTAGCGATCCTTTTGCAGGGAAAGAAGACAATAAATGGGTCTGACGGGATTTTAACAGCAGGAGCGACTTCAGCGACCGCCCCCGCGGCGGATCTTCTCCACGTCCATCAGCAGCCACAGCATGAGGGCGATGGCGGAGATCCAAGGGCCCCAGGTGACATAGGCTTCCCCCTGACCCAGCACGAAGAACAACAGCGGCAGTCCCACCACCAGAAACAGTACACTTCCCAGAAAAAACAGCATTTTTATCTTTAAATTTAATGGCTTGCTATTTGACGATTATATCGATTGAGCGAGGGGATAAAAGAGTAAAAATGAGAAAGGGGGATTTCTCCCCCTGTTTTGTTGATAAGCGTCATTTATGACGTTATTCGAGCTGGATCCAGGTGCTTTTCAGCTCGGTGTACTTCTCCAGGGCGTGCAGGGACTTGTCGCGCCCGTTGCCGGACTGCTTGAAGCCGCCAAACGGCATGGTCATGTCGCCGCCATCCCAGTTGTTGACGAAGACGGTGCCGGCGCGCAGGGCGCGGGAGCCCTTCACCGCCTTGTTGAGATCCGCCGTCCAGATCGCCGCGGCCAGGCCGTAGTCGGTGTCGTTGCCAAGGGCGATGGCCTCTTCCAGGGTGTCGAAGCCGGTCACCGCCAGCACGGGGCCGAAGATCTCCTCGCGGAAGATGCGCATCGTCGGGGTCACGTCGTCAAAGATGGTGGGTTCGATGTAGTAGCCGCCCTCCTCGGACTGGGTGCGCTTGCCCCCCAGCAGCAGCTTGGCGCCCTCCTGCTGGCCGATGGCGATGTAGTTGAGCACCTGCTCCATCTGGATGTGGTCCACCATGGCGCCGATGCGGGTGGTGGGGTCGAGCGGGTTGGCCGAGATCCACTCCCGGGCGTGGGCCAGCAGCCGCTCCATGAACTGGGGCTTGATGCTGTTTTGCACCAGCAGGCGGGAGGCGGCGGTGCACACTTCCCCCTGGTTGTAGAAGATGGCGCCGACGGCGCTTCTGGCGGCGGCGTCCAGATCCGGTGCATCCGCCAGCACGATGTTGGGGCTCTTGCCGCCGCACTCCATGAAGGCGCGCTTGAGGTTGGACTTGCCGGAGCACTGCACCAGATGCTTGCCGATCTTGGTGGAGCCGGTGAAGGTGATGCAGTCGACGTCCATGTGCATGGCCAGCGCCTCGCCCACGGTGTGACCAAAGCCCGGCAGCACGTTGAAGACACCGTCGGGGATGCCCGCCTCCTTCGCCAGACCCGCGATGCGCAGGGCGGTGAGGGGGGATTTCTCGGAGGGTTTGAGGATCACCGAGTTGCCGGTGGCGAGCGCCGGCCCCAGCTTCCAGCATGCCATCACCAGGGGGAAGTTCCAGGGCACGATGGCAGCCACGACACCGAGGGGCTCACGGGTCACCAGGGCCAGGGCGGACTCTTCCACCGGGGCGACCTGATCGTAGATCTTGTCTATCGCCTCGGCGTTCCAGGCGATGCAGTTCGCGGCGGCGGGGGCGTCATACCCCATGGCGTCGCCGATGGGCTTGCCCATATCCAGCGACTCCAGCAGTGCCAGCTCCACCAGGTTCAGGCGCATCAGCTCGGCGAAGCGCTGCATGATGAGCTTGCGCTGCTTGGGGGAGAGGCCGCACCAGCGCTTGTCGTCGAAGGCGGCACGGGCCGCCTTGACCGCCAGCTCGGCATCGGCGGCGTCGCAGGAGGCGACCCTGGTCAGCAGTTGGCCGTTGGCCGGATTGATGCAATCGAAGGTGGCGCCGTTGACGGCATCCCGGTAGGTGCCGTCGATAAAGGCTTGCGAGGGCAGGGTCAGATGGGCGGCCTTGTGTTGCCACTGGGCCAGGGTCAGGTCACTCATGTTCACTCCTTGAACCGGCAGAAAGTCAGTCTCCGCGTATCAATATGCTAAACATCCTGCCGCTTGTAAATCCATCTTGTAACAATTCATTAAACACTGACCCCGAACAACCCGGGCCAACGGCGGGGCAAACCGGGCGCCCTGGCCTGTGGTGTCGGGGGTCGCGCGGCGGGGCGGGAGCCCGTGTCGCGGGCCTGATCCCCGGGTCGGGCAGGGGTGGATCCCGGCGGGCTGTTCCGAGAGAAGGCCCGTCAAAAGCTGGCGGGCGTGTTGGCCGAGATCAGCACGCACTCCTGATCCCCCACGTTGCGAAAACGGTGGGGGGTGCGGCTGTCGAAGTAATAGCCATCCCCCGGTGCCAGCAGGTGAACCTGCTCGCCCACGGTGACTTCTACCTGACCCCGGATGACGATGCCGCACTCTTCCCCTTCGTGACTCAGCATGTCGTCACCGGTGTCGGCGCCCGGGGGCAGTATCTCCTGCATCATGCCGATGGCGCGGTTGGCGCGGCTGTGACCCACCAGACGGTAGCTGATGGGGTGGGTGCCGAGATCCGGCATGTCGTCCGCACGGAAGATCACCTCGGAATCCATCTCCGTCTCGTCGGTGAAGAAGCTGGCCAATGACATGGGGATGCCTTCCAGCACCTTGCGCAGGGAGGCCACCGAGGGGCTCACCTGATTTTTCTCGATCTGGGAGATAAAGCCGTTGGTCACACCGGAGCGTTTTGCCAGCTCGCGCTGGGAGAGGGCCGCCTTGGTGCGAACCGCCTTGAGGCGGTGACCGATATCCATCGATAGACACTCCTTGACTGTTTACTATTATTAAAATTGTGTTAAATATCTTATACCACCCCTGAGGGGTGACACCAAGCCGGGCGATAAAAGCCCTTTTTTATGGATTCAGGTGTTTAATTTAATAGGCATGAGCCGGGTGTTACTAAACGCCTTAAGGATGAGGTGACCATGAAACCTGTCAGCGACATCAATACCCCCGACATGTCCGCATTCTGGATGCCGTTCACCGCCAACCAGCAGTTCAAGGCGGCGCCGCGCATCCTGAAGTCGGCAGAGGGGATGTATTATCACTCAGAGGATGGCCGCAAGATACTGGATGGCACTGCCGGACTCTGGTGTTGCAACGCAGGCCATGGTCGGCGCGAGATCGCCGAGGCGGTCTCCCAGCAGATCTCCCACCTCGATTTTGCCCCCACCTTCCAGATGGGCCACCCCCTGCCGTTCGAGCTGGCCAACCGGCTGGTGGAGATCGCCCCCAAGGGATTCGGTCACGTCTTCTATACCAACTCCGGATCGGAGTCCGTGGACACCGCGCTCAAGATTGCGCTGGCCTGGCAGCGGGCTCGCGGCCAGGGGACCCGTACCCGGCTCATCGGCCGCGAGCGCGGCTACCACGGGGTGGGTTTTGGCGGCATCTCGGTGGGGGGCATTCCCGGCAACCGCAAGTGGTTCGGCTCCCTGCTGACCGGGGTGGATCATCTGCCCCACACCCTCAATATAGGGAAAAATGCGTTCACCAAGGGGTTGCCAGCAGAAGACCTCGCCCTGGCCGATGAACTGGAGAAGATTGTCTTCCTGCACGACGCCAGCAACATCGCGGCGGTCATCGTCGAGCCCATCGCCGGCAGCACCGGGGTCATCATGCCCCCCAAGGGCTATCTCAAGCGGCTGCGGGAGATCTGTACCAAACACGGCATCCTGCTGATTTTTGACGAGGTGATCACCGGTTTCGGCCGCCTCGGCTCCCCCTTCGCCGCCCAGGAGTTCGACGTCATCCCCGATATGATCACTTGTGCCAAGGGGCTCACCAACGGCGCCATCCCCATGGGGGCCGTGCTGGTACAGAACCACATCTATGACGACATGATGGCGGCGGGCAAGGGGGCCATCGAGCTGTTTCACGGCTACACCTACTCCGGCCACCCGGTGGCCGCGGCGGCGGGTCTGGCCACCCTCGAGATCTACCGTAACGAGAACCTGCTCAGCCGCGCCGCCGATCTGGCAGGCTACTGGGAGGAGGCGGCCCATTCTCTCAAGGGCTGCAAGCACGTGAAGGATGTGCGCAACTACGGCCTGGTGGCGGGCATCGAGCTCGAATCCATGCCCGATGCACCGGGCAAGCGGGCCTACGAGGTGTTCGTGCGCTGTTTCGAGAAGGGGGCGCTTATCCGGGTGACCGGCGACATCATCGCCCTGTCGCCGCCCCTCATCATCGAGCGCAGCCAGATCGACGATCTCTTCACCCTGCTGCAGGACGCCCTGCAGGCCCAGGACTGACCCCCACATCACACAGGATGGCGCTCGTCCCGGGCGTCATCCCCCTGTGCTGCCCCGGCGCGGCGAGGGGAGGACGGATGACCCATCACGGAGGATTTATGAGTTACAGGATCGACAACTTCATCGACGGCGAGACGACCGAGAGTCGCAGCGTGCGTTTCGGTGCCATCTTCAATCCGGCCACCGGCCAGCAGCAGGGCTCCGTCGTTCTCAGCACGGCCGACGAGTGTGCCGAGGCGATTGCCTGCGCCGAGCGCGCCTTTGGGGAGTGGTCCCAGACCCCGCCGCTGGTGCGGGCCCGGGTGCTGTTTCGCTTCAAGGAGCTGATGGAGCAGCACAGGGACGAGCTGGCCCAGCTCATCAGCCGCGAGCACGGCAAGGTCTTCTCCGACGCCCAGGGGGAGCTGACCCGGGGGCTGGAGGTGGTGGAGTTTGCTTGCGGCATTCCCCACCTGCTCAAGGGGGAGCACTCTCTCAACGTGGGCCGCGGGGTGGACAGTCACTCCATGATGCAGCCGGTGGGGGTCTGCGCCGGCATCACCCCGTTCAACTTCCCTGCCATGGTGCCGCTCTGGATGTTCCCGGTGGCCCTGGCCTGCGGCAACACCTTCATCCTCAAGCCCTCGGAGAAGGATCCGTCCCTCTCCCTGCGCATGGCCGAACTGCTCAAGCAGGCGGGCCTGCCGGACGGGGTGCTCAACGTGGTCAACGGCGACAAGGAGGTGGTGGATGTGCTGCTGACCGACCCGAGGGTCGGTGCCGTGTCGTTTGTCGGCTCCACCCCCATCGCCCAGTACATCTATGCCACCGCCTCGGCCCACGGCAAGCGTGTGCAGGCCTTGGGCGGCGCCAAGAACCACATGGTGGTCATGCCGGATGCCAATCTGGATCAGGCGGTTTCCGCCCTGATGGGGGCCGCCTATGGCGCGGCGGGCGAGCGTTGCATGGCGATCTCGGTGGCCGTGGTGGTGGGTGACGAGACCGCCGATGCCCTGGTGGCGAAGCTCTCGCCCCTGGTGGCGGCCCTGCGGGTGGGCCCCGGTCTCGGTCAGAGTCCGGAGAACGAGATGGGACCCCTCATCAGCCAGGAACACCTGGCCAAGGTGCGCGGCTACGTGGATCAGGGGGTGGCCGAGGGGGCCGAGCTGGTGGTGGATGGTCGGGGCCTGAGCCATGGCGAGGGCTACTTCATCGGGGGCAGCCTGTTCGATCGGGTCGGCCCCGAGATGCGCATCTACCGGGAGGAGATCTTCGGCCCCGTGCTCGCCATCGTGCGGGCCCCGGACTACGAGACGGCCCTGCGCCTCATCAACGAACACGAGTACGGCAACGGCACCGCCATCTTCACCGGTGACGGAGATACCGCAAGGGACTTCACCACGCGGGTTCAGGTCGGTATGGTAGGGGTGAACGTTCCCATTCCGGTGCCCATGGCGTTTCACAGCTTCGGTGGCTGGAAACGGTCCATCTTCGGGCCGCTCAACATGCACGGGCCGGATGGGGTGCGCTTCTACACCCGGATGAAGACGGTGACCGCCCGCTGGCCCCAGAGCCTGCGCGCCGGCGCCGAGTTCTCCATGCCGACCATGAAGTGAGCCACCGGCTCGCTGCCATGGCTTTAATCTCTTGCCCCCGCAGGCCGCCGGTCTGCGGGGGCGCTTCTGTCAAGGAGTAACAGATGCGACTGGGTATTCTCGATTGTGACCGGCTGGACCCCGATTTGGTGGGGGATTTTGGTCCCGTTTACTCCGAGATGTTTATCAAGGGTTTCCGGGCGTTGGCCCCCGAGCTGGAATTTCGGGTCTGGTCCGCCCTCGACGGCGATCTGCCCCCGGATCTGACCGAATGCGATGCCTGGCTCATCACCGGCTCGCGTCACGATGCCTACAGTGACATCCCATGGATCCTGGCGCTGCGCGACTGGATCCGCCGGGCCCACGATGCCAACGTCAAGCTGGCCGGGGTCTGCTTCGGCCATCAGGTGATCGCCCAGGCGCTGGGAGGGGAGGTGATGAAGTCCACCAAGGGGTGGGGGCTGGGGGTGTCGGTCCATGCCATGCAGACGACAAAACCCTGGATGGCGCCGGGGCTGGACACCATCCGCATCCTGGCAAGCCACCAGGATCAGGTGGAGCAGCTTCCGCCGGGGGCGACCCTGCTCGCGGGCAACGACTTCTGCCCCAACTTCATGTTCCTGCAGGGGGATCACATCGTCGCCATCCAGGGGCACCCGGAATTCTCGGTGGCGTACAACCGGGCCCTGATCGAGCGGCGACGGGACAGGCTGCCCGATGCACATTACCAGAGCAGTCTCTCTTCCCTGGAAGGGGAGGTGGATTCCGCCACCATGATGCAGTGGCTGCTGCAGTTCCTCGGCATCCTGCCGATCGGGGCTGACGCGCGCTGAACCCTGTTTGTCATATCCACCGCGCTGATGCTAGATTTTGTAGCAAAATGAAGGATCAAGCGGCGATATGCCCAGTCCGGATGATACACTGGCCGCCATTTTTGGCGGCCTGGTCCATCGACGAGCGCCGCGTCAGTCTGTGAGGGGGCAACCTTGAAACTACAGCAGTTGAAGTATCTGATCGCGGTGCGGGACCACAATCTCAACGTCTCCGTTGCCTCCGATGCGCTCTATACCAGCCAGCCTGGGGTGAGCAAGCAGATCGGCTTGCTGGAGAGCGAGCTGGGGGTGCGCATCTTCGA
Organism: Aeromonas sp. FDAARGOS 1418; assembly: GCF_019048585.1. NCBI lineage: Bacteria > Pseudomonadati > Pseudomonadota > Gammaproteobacteria > Aeromonadales > Aeromonadaceae > Aeromonas > Aeromonas sp. FDAARGOS 1418. Next base: position 994,946 of record NZ_CP077387.1, read on the forward strand.
GCGCCGCGGCAAGCACCTGCACCGGATCACCCCGGTGGGGGAGGAGATCATCAAGTGTGCCGAGGCCATGCTCAATATCGAGAGCAAGATCAAGGCCATCTCCCGGGAGTACCTGGATCCGACCGTGGGCACCCTCAACATCCACACCACCCACACCATCGCCCGCTACCTGCTGCCGAAAAGCGTCACCTACTTCACCAAAAAGTACCCCAAGATCTCGTTCCACCTGCATCCTGTGATGTCCGCCACCAAGGAGCAGATCAGCAAGGGATACTCGGATTTTTCCATCGTGGCCCACGAGATAGGCTTCGACAAGGAGCTGATCGCGCTGCCCGCCTACCTCTGGACCCTCTCCCTGGTGGTGCCCCAGGAGCACCCCCTGGCCAAGGTGAAGAAGCCGACCCTGGAGCAGCTCTGCCAGTATCCCATCCTGAGCTACGAGAGCGGCGCCACCGGGCGTCAGGTGCAGGACAAGGTGTTCCAGGCGGCCGGCCTCACCCCCAACTACTACATGACGGTGATGGATGCCGGCGTCATCAAGCGCTACGTGGAACTGGGCTTTGGCATCGGCATCATCTCCTCCCTGGTAGCCAACGATAGCGATGCCCCCGGCCTCGTGGCCATCAATCTGGAGCACCTGTTCGAGCCCTGCCCGGCCCAGATCTGCTTCAGCAAGAGCATCCTCTTGCAGAACTACATGTATGACTTCATCAGCTCCTTCTCCCCCCATCTCACCAAGGAGATGATCCAGAACGTGATGCAGCAGCCGACCCAGGCGCGCATCGACGAGCTGCTGTCAGGGGTGGAGCTGCCCGTCTACTGATCCCGCTTCCGTTTCTGTGCCGGCACCCCGGGGGGCCGGCCTCCTCCCGCCGAGGTTTCCATGTCCCGCATCCTGCTGCTCGCCAATCTCAACTGTGATCATGTGCTCTCCCTGGCCGAACCCCTGGTGGCGGGGGCGCGGCTGCAATACGTGGATCAGGGGCGCAGGCTCGGCGGCGGCGCCGCCAATACCGGCATCGGACTGGTGTGGGCGGGGCACGAGGTGATCATCGCCTCCCGGGTCGGGCTGGACGACACAGGTGACTGGCTGCTGGAGCAGGCGGCCTCATACGGCCTGGATTGCAGCCATGTGGAACGCTTTGGCGGCGAGACCGGCGAGCTGCTGGTGCTGGTGGACGCCACCGGTGAGCGCACCATTCTCAGGCGCCCACGTCGTCCGGATCTGCCGGGGGATCTGCCGACCGAAGGGGTGGACTGCCTCTATGTGAACTATCCGGGCACCGCCATCGTGGGCTACATGCGCCAGATGCTCGCCAAGAGTTTCGTGGTGGCCCAGTATCCCAAGGGGGGGCAGGCCAGCCGCCCTTGCCACGTGCTGGTGGCCTCCCGCTCCGATCTCGGCGAGGTGAGCGACCCCTGGCAGCATGCCCGCCAGCTCGCGGGGGATCAGCTCGAATGGCTGGTGCTGACCGAGGGCAAGGCGGGAGCCGTGGCCATTCACGGGGAGGAGCAGGTCAGGGTGGCGGCGCGACCGGTCTCCGTGGTGGATACCACGGGGGCGGGGGATGCCTTCGCGGGCGGCCTCATCCACGGTCTTGCGCGGGGCATGGCCATGGCCGATGCCCTGCAGTGCGCCGTGGACTGGGGCGCCTTCGCGGTGGCCTCCGAGAGCTCCATCCCCTCCCAGGCGCTGCGCAACTGGCTGAAACAGCCCCACTGAACTCGCCGGACATCGGCTCCGGCGATGGCAGAGGAGGTGGGGATTTGTCGACGGAAACCGCCAAAACCCCTCGCCGAGGCGGCAAGTTTGCGATCAATCAAAGAAAGTGTCGATTTATGTACATCTTCGTCGACACCCGCCCGGGCTGCTCTTACCCTTGTGACTTCACGACTCGGTCGAAGAAGCCCATCCCGTGCACACGCATGTGCAGACCCCCTCTTTGGCCACCGGCTGTCGTCCTGATTTCTGGCTTGTAGTAAGAGGCAAGTGCGACCATGCAACTGACACGATTTACCGACTACGCCCTGCGTACCCTGACCTTCCTGGCCATCCAGCCCGGTGATCGCCTGTCGACCATCACGGAAGTGGCCGACACCTTCGCCATCTCCCGCAATCACGTGGTCAAGATAGTGCATCAGCTCGGCATCAAGGGATACATCGAGACGGTGCGTGGCAAGCATGGGGGCATCCGCCTCGGCCGTGCCGCCGTCTCCATCAACCTGCGCGATGTGGTGATGGACATGGAGCACGTGCTCTGCCCGGTGGACTGCAAGCGCGAAAACTGCCGTCTCTCCGGGGGCTGCCGCATCCAGGGCATTCTACGCCGCGCCATGCACGCCTTCCTGGAGGTGCTGGGGGAGTACACTTTGGCGGATGCGGTGCGAGATCCCACTCGTCTGTGCCACCTTCTCGGTATAGAGCAGGATAATATTCTGACCATGGCATGATGCCACGGTGAATGACAGAGGGGCCTACGGGCCCCTCTGTCATTGCTGGCGGTCAGAGCTGGGGCACAAGGGTGATGGCTCCGTGCAGGCAGGCGAGGCCGCAAGCGCCGCAGCCATCGCAGGCGGCCATGTTGACGGTCACTCCCTCGCTGCCGACCTTGATCGCCTGCTGGGGGCAGGCATCTTCGCACAGCAGGCAGTAGTAGCCCTGACGTGCCTGGCAGCTCGCCTCTATCCTGACCCGGGTCTGCACCTGACGGCCGAGGCAGAGATCCAGTGCGCCCGTGGGGCAGGCTCTGGCGCAGCTGCCGCAATAGCTGCACTGGCCACAGGCGAGATCCAGCACTGGGGTACCGGCGATGGGGCTGCCGTCATATTCGGGGCGATCGGCGGGCTTGATGAGGCCGTTGGGACACGCCTTGAAGCAGTCGCCACAACGGGTGCAGAGGGTGAGGAACTGGGACTCGTCGATGGCCCAGGGCGGGCGTGCCTCATGGCAGACCACCTCGGGTCTGCGGGGGCTCCCCCATGCGTGTGCCAGCCAGCGACAGAAAAAATGCGTCATGCCCACCCCTATACCTATTAGGGGTTAATTTTATCCAGTTTTGGGCCGGCAAGCCAGAGAATAGCGGCGGGCAGGATCGCAAGCCGGGTTGCCCTTGTGTAAGCTAGGCGGGTCTTTTTGCGGGATTGAATGAACTCATGTGGCTATTTCTGTGGCGTGCTTCTCTGCTCTATGTCTTCCCCCTGCTGATGTGGGCCTACTGCCATCTCAAGGGTATCGAGTTCAGTGAACTGGATACCGGGGTCAACAGCCACAAGTGGGTGGTGCTGGCGGCCTATCTGCTCTATGTGCTGATCTGGTTGCTGCTCAACCGCTATCTCGAACTCTTCCTGCGCCAGCGGGGGCGCCGATGACCCCGCTGCTGACCTGGTGGCCTGCCATGCTGGCTGGCGGGCTGGCGCTGCTGTTCGGCTGGTGGTGGGGGCGGCGCAGCGGCCGTGAAGAGGCGCTGCTGCTGGAGGAGCGTTATCAGGGGTTGCAGGATCGCTGGGACGCGCTGCAGGACGAGAAGATGCTGGCTCAGCAGAAACTGGATCAGCAGCAGACCCTGCTGCTCAAGCTCACCGCCCGTCTCAAGGAAGCCGAGGCGACCCTGCGCAGCGAGCGCATCGCCAGCGCCGAGAAGTTGCAGTTGCAGCAAGAGGCTGAGCAGCGCCTCAGCCAGCAGTTCGAGAACCTCGCCAATCGTATTTTTGAACAAAATGCCGGCAACTTCCGCGAACTGAATCAGAACAGCATGGATCTCCTGCTGACTCCACTCAAGGAGCAGCTCGAGGGCTTTCGCCGCCAGGTGGGAGAGACCCACGCCCAGGAGACGGCCCAGCGCCACAACCTCAAGTTCGAGCTGGAGCGCCTTGCCGAGCTCAACGCCCGCATGACCGAAGAGGCGGCGGCGCTGACCCGGGCCCTCAAGGGCGACAGCAAGCAGCAGGGCAACTGGGGGGAGGTGGTGCTGGCGCGGATCCTCTCCGAGTGCGGCCTGCGCGAAGGCCACGAGTACCACACCCAGGTCAACATCGAGGTGGACAAGGGCAAGCGCTACCAGCCCGACGTCATTGTCCACCTGCCCCAGGACAAAGACATCATCATCGACGCCAAGGTGTCGCTGACCGCCTATGAGCGCTGGTACAACGCCGCTGATGAGCTGGAGAAGGCGGTGGCGCTCAAGGAACACGTCGCCTCGGTGCGCAACCATATCCGCGAGCTGGGCCGCAAGGATTACCAGCAGTTGCCCGGGGTGCGCACCCTGGACTATGTGCTGATGTTCGTGGCGGTGGAGCCTGCCTTCCTCGCTGCCCTGGAAGCGGACCCTTCCCTGGTGCGCTACGGGCTGGAACACAACATCCTGCTGGTGAGCCCCACCAACCTGATGGTGGCGCTGCGTACCATAGAGAACCTGTGGCGCTACGAGCGGCAGAACCAGAACTCGCGCCAGATAGCGGAGCGGGCCGGCCGCCTCTACGAGAAGCTGCGGCTGTTCGTGGAGGAGATGCAGCAGATGGGGGGCAGCCTGCACAAGGCGCAGGAGAGCTACGACAAGGCGATGGGCCGGCTGGTCAACGGTCGTGGCAACCTGATCGCCCAGGCCGAGCGCTTTCGCGAGCTGGGGGTCGAGGTGACCAAGCCCTTGCCGGACGCGCTGGTGGACAGGGCGCTGGAGCGGGAGGAGTCGGCGGACTGAGGGGAATCGTCATTCGCCGGGACAACGAAAAGGGCAGCCATTGGCTGCCCTTTTCGTTTCATGCAACAGCCTGGACGGCTGCTTATTGCTTCCAGAAGGAGGGGAAGAAGAGCACCGCCACCGTCAGGATCTCGAGGCGTCCCAGCAGCATGCCAAACGACAGTATCCACTTGGCCGCATCCGGCAGGCTGGCGAAGTTGGTGCTGGGACCGATGACAGGCCCCATGCCCGGGCCCACGTTGGCCACGGCGGTGATGGAGCCCGAGATGGCGGTCAGGGGGTCCAGCCCGATGGCGGCGAGCAGGGCGGCGATGAGCAGGATGATGGCGAAGTAGACCAGCACGAAGGAGATCAGGGAGCGGATGATGGCGTCGTTGACCGGACGGCCGTTGTACTTCTGGGGAAACACGGCGGAGGGGTGCATCAGCTGGCGCATCTGTTTCTTGAACAGGGCGAAGGCCACCTGGACCCGGAAGATCTTGAGCCCGCCCGAGGTGGAGCCGGAGCAGGCGCCGAGTGCCAGCAGGATGATGAAGATAATGGTGGTGAGCGGGCCCCAGGTGCCGAAGTCGCCGAGTCCGAAACCCGTGGTGGTGAGCACGGAGACGATATTGAAGCTGCTGATGCGCAAGGCATCCATGAAGCCGTAGATGTCTCTCACCCAGAGATAGAAGGTGACGACCAGTGTCACCCAGACGATCAGCCAGAAGAAGCCCTGCACCTGGGCATCCTTGAACAGGCTGTTGTCACGGCGGGAGAGAGCCTGCACATAGAGCAGGAAGGGCAGGCCACCGAGGAACATGAAGAGGGTGCCTATCCAGTGCGCCGCGTGGGAGAAGTGGGACATGGATTGGTCCGAGGTGGAGTAGCCGCCGGTGCTGAGGGTCGTCATGGCGTGGTTGACCGCTTCGAACAGGTTCATGCCACTTACCCAGTAGGCGAGGAAGCAGAGCATGGAGAGCACCAGGTAGACCAGCACTATGTTGTTGGCCACCGTTTTGGCGCGGGGGGCGCTCTTGTCGGACCAATCGGAGCTCTCGGTCTGGAACAGCTTCATGCCACCGACGTTGAGGTAGGGCAGCACCGCCACCGCCATCACGATGAAGCCGACCCCGCCCAGCCACTGCAGGATGGATCGCCACAGCAGGATGCTGTGGGCCATGCCGTCCAGCCCCGACAGCACGGTGGATCCCGTGGTGGTGACCCCCGACATGGTCTCGAAGTAGGCGTCGGCAAAGTCGATATGGGTGATGAAGACGAAGGGCAGGGCCCCGAAGACGCAGGCGACCACCCAGACCGAGGTGGTGAGCAGGAACATCTCCCGCACGCCGAGGTGAAACTCTGCCTTGCGACCGTAATGGAGGCAGAGCAGGGCGGCACCATGGGTGATCAAGACCGACTTGAGAAATTCGACGAAACCTTCCGAACCGGTCAGCAGGGCCAGCAGGGTGGGCAGCCACATGAAGAGCGCCAGCTTGGAGAGTACCAGCCCGAGCGTGAAGACGATGGGATGCAGCTTGATCATGCAAGATAACCTGGTCGTTGATTGAAAAAAGACCCGGACCTTTCCTGAGAAAAGGGGCCGGGTCCGGATACCGTTGCCAGAGACATGGCCGGCTTACAGGAAGAAGGGACTGGGCTGGAACAGACGCTCCACTTCCGGGATGTACTTCTTGTCCACCAGGAACATCACCACGTGGTCATCCTGCTGTATCTGGGTACGATCGTGGGCGATCAGCACCTCATCACCGCGCACCACTGCGCCTATGGTGGTGCCCGGGGGCAGCTTCAGCTCGCCCACCGTCTTGCCCACCACCTTGGAGGTGTTCTCGTCCCCGTGGGCGATCGCCTCGATGGCTTCGGCCGCCCCGCGGCGCAGGCTGTAGACGTTGGCGATGTCGGCGCGGCGCACATGGGTCAGCAGGGCCGAGATGGTGGCCTGCTGGGGGGAGATGGCGATGTCGATGGAGCCGCCCTGTACCAGGTCCACGTAGGCGCCGCGCTGGATCAGCACCATGGTCTTCTTGGCCCCCATCTTCTTGGCGAGCAGGGCCGACATGATGTTGGCCTCATCCTCGTTGGTCACCGCGATGAAGACGTCGATCTGGTCGATGTGCTCCTCCGCCAGCAGCTCCTGATCCGCCGCATCGCCGCAGAAGACGATGGTGTGTTCCAGATGCTCGGAGAGCTGCTCCGCCCGCTTCTGGTTGCGCTCGATGAGCTTGACGCTGTAGCGCTTCTCTAGCTGGCGGGCGAGGCCGGCGCCTATGTTGCCGCCGCCGACGATCATGATGCGCCGGTAGGGGCTCTCGAGGCGTTGCAGCTCCGACATCACGGCACGGATATGGCCCGCCGCAGCTACGAAGAACACCTCGTCATCGGCTTCGATGATGGTGGTGCCCTGGGGGCGGATGGAGCGCCCCTGGCGGAAGATGGCGGCGACCCGGGTTTCGATGTTGGGCATGTGTTCCCGCAGGGTGGAGAGCGCATTGCCCACCAGGGGGCCGCCGTAATAGGCCTTGACCGCCACCAGGCCCACCTTGCCGTCGGCAAAATCCACCACCTGCAACGCCCCCGGATACTCGATCAGGCGACGCACATAGTCGGTCACCAACTGCTCGGGGGCGATCAGGTGATCCACGGGGACGGATTCGGGCAGGAACAGGCGATCCCGCTCCACCAAATAGGCGGGGGAGCGAATGCGCGCCACCTTGTTCGGGGTGTTGAACAGGGAGTAGGCGACCTGGCAGGCGACCATGTTGGTCTCGTCGCTGTTGGTGACGGCGACCAGCATGTCGGCATCCTGGGCGCCGGCTTCGCGCAGCACCCTGGGATGGGCGCCGTGGCCGTTCACCACCCGCAGGTCGAATTTGTCCTGCAGTTCGCGCAGGCGCTCGCTGTCGGTGTCGACGATGGTGATGTCGTTGTTCTCGCCGGCGAGATTCTCGGCCAGGGTGCCACCCACCTGACCCGCGCCCAGAATGATGATTTTCATAAGGCCATCTTACTCAAGGTTGTTGCTTCGTAATGAGGCGGCCCGTCACCGGGCCTGCCATCCGCCGGTTCGGCCTACAGCTTGATGAGCTTGGCATAGTAGAAGCCGTCCATCTCCGCCTCGCCGGGCAGGAACTGGCGACCCGGACAGGCCGGGGTGTCTTCTGCATGCAACGGCACCAGGCGGGCATCCGGGGTATCGGCCAGGAAGGCGCGGATCTGCTCCCGGTTCTCTTCCGGCAACACGGAACAGGTGGCGTAGAGCAGGGTGCCGCCCTGCTTCAGCTTGCCCCAGAGGGCGTCGAGAATGCGGCGTTGCAGCTCGGCCAGTTCGCGGATGTCCTGATCCCGGCGCAACCACTTGATGTCGGGGTGACGGCGGATGACGCCGGTGGCGGAGCAGGGGGCATCCAGCAGGATGCGGTCGAACTGCCCCTGTGGCCACCACAGATCCGGCGTGCTGGCATCACCGTGGATCACTTGGGCCTGAAGGCCGATACGATCCAGGTTCTCCTGCACCCGCTTGAGGCGGTTGTCATCAGCGTCGACGGCAACCACGCCGGCAAGGGCCGGCTGGCGTTCCAGCAGGTGGGCGGTCTTGCCACCGGGGGCGGCGCAGGCGTCCAGCACCCACTCGCCCGGCTGGGGATCGAGCAGGGCGGCGGCCTGCTGGGCTGCTCCGTCCTGCACCGAGCAGTCACCCTGCTCGAAGCCGGGCAGCTTGGTCACGTCGCAGGGGCGCTCCAGCAGGATGCAATCTTCCCCTTCCACACCGGCCATGGCCGGGATGCCCGCCTCGCTCATGCGGGCCAGCATGGCCTCACGGCTCTGGCGCTGGCTGTTGTTGCGGATCCACATGGGCGGGCGCTGGTTGTTCGCCTCCATGATGAACTCCCAGTCATCGGGATAGGCCTGACGCAGGCGCTTGGTGAGCCATTCGGGGTGGCCGAGGCGGACGCTGGGGACGCGGTCGATGCGCAGCAGGATCACTTCGGCGCTGCGCTGGAAGTTGCGCAGTACGCCGTTGATGAGGCCGCGCAGGGAAGAACCCTTGAGCAGCTTGACGGCGTTGACGGTCTCGGCCACGGCGGCGTGAGCCGGAATGCGGGTATAGATGAGCTGGTAGAGGCCGACCAGGATGAGGTAGTGGAAGATGCGGCTCTTGTTCTTGAGCGGCTTGTCCATCATCTCGCTGACCGCCGCATCGAGACGGGGCAGCCAGCGCAGGGTGCCGTAGCAGAGTTCTTGCAGGAGGGCGCGATCGCGAGGGGCGACCTTCTCCTGGGCAGCAGGCAGAACGGCGGAGAGAGATTGACCCTGATCCAGCACCTGTTGAATGACGAGAGCAGCCTGTGCGCGTGTTTTCATAGCGTTACCTTAGATGCACAAGTCGGGGCCAGGGCCCCGCTTGTGTCAATTCAATCCAGATCAAATCAGTTGCGTGCCAGGTTCAAACCAGTCGCGGCGAGAGTTGAGCAGATCCGAAACGGACATGGCCTTCTTGCCGGGAGGTTGCAGGGTCAGCAGGCGCAGCACGCCCTGACCGGTGGCAACCTCGATCCCCTGCTTGTCGGCCTTGAGCAGGGTGCCGGCTGCCTGGCCGTGATCCTGTGCGACGACCTCGGCCTGCCACACCTTGACGGTCTGTCCGGCGACGTCGAACCAGCTGATGGGCCAGGGGTTGAAGGCACGGATGCAGCGCTCGATGGCAACGGCGTCCATCGACCAGTCGATGCGGGCCTCTTCCTTGGAGAGCTTCTCGGCGTAGTTGGCCAGCGCATCGTCCTGGGGCTCGGCGGCGGTGTCGCCGGCAGCCATGGCGTCCAGGGTATCGACCAGTGCCTGCGGGCCCAGACCGGCCAGCTTGTCATAGAGGCTGGCAGAGGTCTCATCACTGGCGATGGGGCAGGTTACCTTGCGGATCATGGCGCCGGTGTCCAGCCCCACGTCCATCTGCATGATGGTGACGCCGGTTTCGGCATCCCCTGCCCAGATGGAGCGTTGAATCGGGGCGGCACCGCGCCAGCGCGGCAGCAGGGAGCCGTGCACGTTGATGCAACCCAGACGCGGCGTATCGAGCACCGCCTTGGGGAGGATGAGGCCATAAGCCACGACGACCATCAGATCGGCACCCAGAGCAGCCAGTTCGGCCTGCGCCGCTTCATTGCGCAGGGAGGCAGGTTGATAGACCGGCAGATCGTGGGCCAGCGCCAGCTCCTTGACCGGGCTGGCGGTGAGCTTCTGGCCGCGACCGGCGGGCTTGTCCGGCTGGGTATAAACGGCGACGACCTCGTGGCCGGAAGACAACAACGCCGCCAGATGACGGGCGGCGAAGTCGGGGGTACCGGCAAAAATCAGTTTCAGCTTGTTCAATGGAGCGGATCCTCAGAGGACTTTGCGATCTTCACGGGCCATCTTTTCCAGCTTCTGACGAATGCGCTGGCGCTTGAGCGGGGACAAGTAATCCACAAACAGCTTGCCGACCAGATGATCCATCTCATGTTGTATGCAGATGGCGAGCAGATCGTCCGCTTCCAGCTCGAAGGTGTTGCCGTGACGATCTTGCGCCCTGACCTTGACCCACTCGGCGCGCGGAACCAGAGCACGGTTGCCGGGCACGGAGAGGCAGCCCTCTTCGATGCCGGTGCTGCCGGACTGCTCCAGGATCTCCGGGTTGATCAACACCAGCTGTTCTTCGCGGTTCTCGGAGACATCGATGACGATGATGCGCTGATGAATGTCGACCTGGGTCGCGGCCAGGCCGATGCCTTCCTCCGCGTACATGGTTTCGAACATATCATCTACAATGTGTTGTAACTCGGGTGTAAAGGCTTCGACAGGGGCCGCGACTGTGCGCAGACGCTCATCGGGGAAACGCAATACATCTAGAATGGCCATAATTTTTTCTTTAGTTTCATATAAACGCAGTCAATATTGACGTAATTCTAGTCATTTACGCCGACAAAAAACAGCAACACTTTGCGTGCAGAAGTAACAGGGAGTGTTATGTATCTGAAGCAAATCGTCGTCGCCTGCCTGGCGACAGCCCTGGCCGGTGGCGCCATGGCACAGCAGTTGACGCTCAAATCCGGTTACCCCGAGACTTATGTGGTGCAAAAAGGGGACACCCTCTGGGACATCTCGGGCCAGTATCTGGCCGAACCCTGGCTCTGGCCACGCCTCTGGAACATCAATCCGCAGATCGCCAATCCCCACTGGATCTATCCCGGTGACGTGCTGCACCTGAGCTGGGTCAATGGTGAGCCTCGGCTCGGCAAAGCCAGTCAGGGGGGCAAGCAGGTCATCCGTCTCTCGCCCAAGAACCGCTATGAAAACAAGGCCAATCCCATACCGACCCTTCCTCTGAGTGAGATAGCGCCCTTCCTGCAGACCGACCACATTCTGGCCAACAGCCAGCAGAGCAAGGACCTGCCCTATGTGCTCGGCAACAATGACAAGCATGTCGGGATGCTGGAGGGCGACATTCTCTATGTGAAAGGAGCCCTGAACCCGGGCCAGAGTTATGGCCTCTATCGCCCGGGGGTGGCATACAAGGACAAGCATACCGGCGAGTCGCTAGGTCAGGAGGCAATTTTTGTCGGCACGGTGCGGGCAGAGGAGTACCTTGCCCACGACACCACCAAAGTGACGCTGACCCATAACCGGCGTGAGGTGTATCAGGGCGACAAGGTGATGCCGCTGCCGTCGCAGGAGAGCATCTCTGCCGTGTTCATGCCAAAGGCGGCACCCTCCATTTCCCCCGGCTATGTGATCGAGCTGCCGAGTAAGGTACATGGTGGGGGCAAATTTGATGTGGTACTCATCAACAAGGGGGAGCGTGATCAGGTGGCCCCGGGCGATGTGCTCGAGATCCTGCGCCCGGGAGCCGAGATGGTAGACAAGAATGGCAAGGTGTCATATCGGGAATATTCATCCGTCTATGACAAGGCGTTCTATTCTGCCGGCAAGTCATCGCTGCCTGCCGAGGCCGTTGCCAGAGTCATGTTGTTCAAGGTCTACGACAAATTGAGTTACGGTCTTATCCTGCAGAGCCAGGATCTGGTCGGATCTGGTTATCAGGTCAGTAATTTCTGACGTGCCCTTGCCACTGGAGCGGTTGTCGCTATGGCTGACGCTGGATGCCGTTACAGGCATAGGCCCGGTCACCGCCGCTCGCCTGTTGGCTCATGTGGGTGGTGACATCACAACTCTGTTTGACTCAGACGATGGCGCCCTGCGAGCTCTTGGCCTGCAGAGTGTCCAGATTCAGCAGATGAGATGGCCTCTTCCTGTCGTGGAGCAGGGATTGAGCTGGGCCGCCGAGCCCGGCAATCACCTCCTCTGTCCCGATGACCCCGCATATCCTGCCCTGCTCAAAGAGATCCCCGGCGCCCCGCTCTTGCTCTACTGCCGCGGGAACGTCTCATCCCTCTCCCTTCCACAGTTGGCGATGGTGGGTACCCGCCACCCCACCTATGCCGGCAAAGACAATGCGACACGTTTGTGTGCCGAGTTGGTGGGCTGTGGTCTGGCGATCACCTCCGGCCTCGCGTTGGGCATCGATGGCGTTTGCCATCAGCAGGCGCTGGCATCGGGCGGAATCACCCTGGCGGTGCTCGGGTCCGGTCTGGATTGTCTCTACCCCAAGCGTCATCAGGGGTTGGCGATGCAAATCCTCGAGCAGGAAGGCCTGCTTGTTTCCGAGTTGGCGCCCCAGCAAGGCCCCCTGGCTGAACACTTCCCTCGCCGCAACCGTATCATCAGTGGCCTGTCGCTGGGGACACTGGTGGTGGAAGCGGCAGAACAGAGTGGTTCGCTCATCACGGCCCGTTATGCGCTGGAGCAGGGCCGCGAGGTCTTTGCCGTTCCCGGCGCCCCGCAAAATGCACAGGCAGCAGGGTGCAACCGTCTGCTTCAACAGGGTGCCAAGCTGGTCTTGAATGCCGCCGATATCCTGGAAGAGTTTCCAAGGCTGGTCTTGCCCCCTGGACCCGCCAACGGTTCTTCCGAGGCGCAGCATAATAGCGAATTGCCTTATGCCGATTTGTTGGATAACGTAGATTATGAGACCACGAGCGTGGATACCGTTGCCGAACGGGCCCGGCTTCCTGTCGATGTCGTACTGGGCAGGTTGGTAGAGCTGGAGCTGGTTGGTGCAGTGATGGCGGTAGCCGGTGGATACGTCAGAGCGAGGAGGGCGAATCATGTTTGATGTATTGATGTACCTTTTCGAGACCTACATCCACAGCGATGCAGATGTGATGGTCGAGCAGGATGAACTCACCGACGAACTGAGCCGGGCCGGTTTCGACAAGGACGAGATCGAGAAAGCGCTCAACTGGCTGGAGCGACTGGCCAACCTGCACGACAGCGAGCGGGAAGTCTATGTCACCGCAAGCCAGCAGGGCTCTATGCGGATCTATGCGCCGCAGGAGCTTGTTCGCCTCAGTACTGAATGTCGCGGTTTCCTGCTGTTCCTGGAGCAGGCGCAAGTTCTGAATGCCGAAACCCGTGAAATCTGCATTGAACGGTTGCTCGAGCTGGACAAGCCGGACATCGAGCTGGACGATCTGAAGTGGGTCGTCATGATGGTGCTGTTCAATGTGCCAGGCAGCGAAAACGCCTACCAGCAGATGGAAGAGCTGGTGTTTGACGAGTCGGACGGCGTCATCCACTGACAGCCCGGTGCCGCGCTGGTAGAATTCAGGCCATCTGGATTTCAAGGCGCGGCCCATGTCAAAGATCGATCACCACCTCTTCTCTGCCCACGAACATGCCTTCGAGCGCGAGCCGTGCCCGCAGTGTGGTGCTGAACTGGTGATCCGCCAGGGCAAGCACGGTCCCTTCCTTGGTTGTTCAGCCTATCCCGCTTGCGATTACATTCGCTCCCTCACCCCCTCCGGTCGCGACATAGAGAAAGTGCTTGAGGGGTCGTCCTGTCCGGAGTGTGGCCGTCCACTGGCCATCAAGAAGGGTCGTTACGGTCTGTTTGTGGGATGTACCCAGTACCCGGCCTGTCAGCATATCGAATCCCTTCAGGAGAGTGACGATACCCAAATCCTCTGCCCGGAGTGTGGCAAAGGTCATCTGGTGAGCCGCACGTCCCGTTATGGCAAACAGTTCTACTCGTGTGACGCCTATCCTCACTGCAAGTATGTGGTGAATGACAAGCCGGTTCCCATGCCCTGTCCCGAGTGTGGCTGGGGCATCATGGTCGAGAAGAAGGTGCGGGGAAACCTGCGCTGGGTCTGCCCGCAAAAGAAATGCTCCCACCAGATTGAGCGGGTATAATCTCGCCGCCCGTGATCAGGCAGGCGGATTGCTGGTCAGCGTGAGGTTGTGAGCCGATGCGCATCGCCCAAGTCGCCCTGCTCCTGATCGCCATCTCAAGCTCCCTGCGGTTGCTCGGTTCACTGATGCACTCAAGCGTCTGAACCGAAATGCATGACTGAAGAGGAGCAGGGATATAGCCCATATCGCAGCAGTGATGGCCCAGATGCCGTCATGTCGGTTCAACATACAATCCAGTGATGAGAGGCGGCAGCGTGGCTGTCGCATGTGCTTATGCCAAATGAATTTGAACAAGCGGTTGCCGCCCTTCAAGGAGAAGGGGTTATCGCCTATGCCACCGAAGCCGTGTTTGGTCTGGGGTGTGATCCTGATTCCGAAGCCGCCGTGCAGCGGCTGCTGGCCATCAAGCAGCGGCCGGTGGAGAAGGGATTGATCCTGATCGCGGCAGATCTGGCGCAATTGCAGGACTACATCGACCTGAGTCAACTCAGCGATGAGCAGCTTGCTCGCGTGCAGGCGAGCTGGCCTGGTCCCTTCACCTGGATCATGCCCGCTCGCGCGACGACGCCGTCCTGGTTGACCGGTCAGTTCGAGACCCTGGCGGTGCGGGTCACAGGTCATCCCCAGGTGCAAGGGCTTTGCCGGGCATTTGGCAAACCGCTGGTGTCCACCAGTGCCAATCTCACCGGTGAGGAGCCCGCTCGCCGGGTGGCTGATATTGGCGATCTGCTGGCAAGCCAGCTGGCTTACATTCTGCCCGGCGAAGTCGGGGGGCAAGCCAACCCGTCCGAAATCAAGGACGCCCGCACCGGGGCCATTATTCGCCCATCCTGAGTTGGGCACGGCCCTGTTTCATGCAGGTTGTGCGATGAGGTCATGACAATACGAGAAGTGCAGGCAGTGCATGCATGATGCCTGTCTGACAGGAGATAAAATGAGCAAACCGGATGTGGCCCAGGTAAAAGCCTTCCTGCTGCAATTGCAGGATGATATCTGCCGTGGCCTGGAGCAGGCCGATGGATGCGGGCGCTTTGTGGAAGATGCCTGGAGTCGCGAAGGTGGTGGTGGCGGTAGAACACGGGTGCTGCGTCAGGGGGCGGTGATCGAGCAAGGTGGGGTCAACTTCTCCCATGTCTATGGCGATGCCATGCCGGCATCCGCGACCGCACATCGTCCCGAACTGGCTGGCCGCAGGTTTGAGGCCATGGGGGTATCGCTGGTGATCCACCCGCATAATCCCTATGTACCGACCAGCCATGCGAATGTGCGGTTCTTCATCGCCGAGAAAGAGGGGGAGGAGCCGATCTGGTGGTTTGGTGGCGGCTTCGACCTGACGCCCTTCTATCCGTTCGAAGAGGACGTGAGGCATTGGCATCAGGTCTCCCATGAGCTCTGTCAGCCGTTCGGCACCGACATTTATCCCGAGTTCAAATCCTGGTGCGATCATTACTTCTTCCTCAAGCATCGGGGCGAGACGCGCGGGGTGGGTGGTCTTTTCTTCGATGACCTGAACCGCTGGCCATTTGCCGACTGCTTTGCCTTCATGCGTGCAGTGGGTGAGGGTTACCTGGCGGCCTACTTGCCGATTGTCGAGCGACGTAAGGAGCTTGCTTATGGGGAGCGGGAACGGGCATTCCAGCTTTATCGCCGTGGCCGCTACGTGGAGTTCAATCTGGTCTACGACCGCGGGACCCTGTTCGGACTGCAGACGGGGGGGCGCACCGAATCCATTCTGATGTCGATGCCGCCGCTGGCGCGCTGGGAGTACGACTGGCAGCCGGAGGCTGGCAGCCCGGAGGCATTGCTCTACAGCGACTACCTCAAATCGCGCGAGTGGTTGTGACCAGAGGGGCCATGATGGCCCCTTCTTATTGGCCGATATTCGGCTTGTTCCTTCATGAGAAAACCCGTTAAATCGGGATATTGCCCTCAAAAGGAACGCCTTGATGGATCGTTATCTGGTTTTTGGCCACCCCGTGCGCCACAGCAAATCTCCCTTCATTCATACCCTGTTTGCCAGGCAGACCCAGCAAGCGCTGGAGTATGGTCTGGCAGAACCTGCTGTCGATGAGTTTGCCAGCGCTCTGAACCACTTCTTCGCCGAAGGAGGGAAGGGGTGCAACGTGACCGTACCTTTCAAGGAGCAAGCCTTTGGGCTGGTGGAGCGGCTGAGCCCCAGGGCCAAGCGGGCGGGAGCGGTCAACACCATCAAACTGACGGATGATGGTGTGCTGCTGGGTGACAATACCGACGGCGCCGGGCTGGTCGCCGATCTCAAGGCTCACGGAGTGAACCTTGCCGGTAGCAGGATCCTGCTTCTGGGGGCCGGTGGCGCTGCTCGTGGTGCCCTGGCCCCCCTGCTGGCGGAAGCGCCGGGCGAGATCGTCGTGGTCAACCGTACCCATGCCAAGGCGGAACAGCTGGCTGTGGAGTTCAAGGATCTGGGCAGCATCACGGCTCAATCCTATGAACAGCTGGTGGGGCCGTTCGATCTCATCATCAATTCCACCTCAGCCAGTCTGCAAGGTGAGTTGCCACCTTTGGCTCCAACCCTCATCCACCCGGACATCGCGATCTACGACATGATGTATGGCGCAACGGACACAGCCTTCATCGGCTGGGCCAAGCAACATGGTGCGCGCCATACCATGGATGGATTGGGCATGCTGGTCGAGCAGGCTGCTGAGGCCTTTACCGTATGGCGAGGGATCCGGCCCGGCACCAAGCAGGTATTGAGAGAGTTGCAGCGCAATCTGCGCGTCGTGTGAACCAGCTTGTGCGCTCTATTGGGCTGTCGGCAGATCTGATGTAGAGATTCTGCATCTCTGGATAAGGGCTCCCTCGTGATGCGGAACGGCACGTGTGATGTGAAACGGTCGTTCTGCGGTGGGTGTGTGGCAGAACCGGTGCCATTTTTATAAAACCATTGCGTAACAATAAGTTACTTTTACTTTTCCGTCACTCGCAGGATTTTTTTGAGTTTTTTCTCAAAGCAGCGGAACTTCTGTAACGGACTGCTGACTAACTGAATAGTTGAGGAAGTGCTAGCTAGTCACCTTTATAACTCCCCGGTATTCGTACTGGGGATTTTTTTATCTACATGAAAATTATGAATATTTTTTCCTTCCCTCATATTTGAAACTAAATTACATAAATTACTTTCACTTTCTGCTGCTTTGCTGTACAGTTGTGGGCGTAGGGTACAGAGGTAAGATGTTCTATCTTTCAGACCTTTTATTTCACGTAATTGAATGTGGCTGAATAGCAGCCCCGATGAGTCATCGTCGGGGCGTTTTTTTATGCGCAACATTTAGAGTAAATGCTTTAATTGTTGCCGTTCTTTGTTAGAATGAAGGCGCTTCTTGAGGAAAACCAATCGTCTTTGTTCTCGAGAACTCGCTTTTTCCCAAATTTTTGAACTCATTTCTTCAGGCCGGTTTGCAATGACAATACCGGCCTCATTTTTATCCCTATATTGCCTCATTGTGTAATTAAATTTCAGTTTCGTTTGTTACAGCCTTCAATTCTGATTTTCTACTCGATATTCATGAAAACGCTATCAGGTTGATGATTAGTTAATTCTTTTCGCGTCTAAACATGCTATCGGTATGATTTAAATATATTTTTTTAGGTTTTTCTTCAGAGGTGGCGAAGGCGGGGAGGAAGGGCTCGGAGATGGGGGGATCATGAAAGTCTTTCAATCAGCGGAGGTCCAACTCCGCCAATTGCAGCCAGGGAGAGGAGTCGTTTACTCCTCGTTCTGATGATCTTCGTCGTCTGCCTGGGCGTTGTCTGCTTCGGATAGATACCAGCCGCTCAGGGTCTGGGCCAGCTTCTCGACGCCGATATTGGTCAGAGAAGAGAATGCTTCAACCTGGATCTGCGGGCCCAGTTCTGCCACCGCCTGACGAACCTTGATCACCTGGTTGTTGCGGGGCCCCGGGCTTAACTTGTCCGCCTTGGTCAGCAACAGCATCACCGGCAGTTCACGGTGTGAACTCCATTCCAGCATGTTCATGTCGGTTTCCTTGAGCGGATGGCGGATGTCCATCAGGATCACCAGCCCTTTCAGGGACTCCCGTCGCTGCAGGTATTCAGCCAGTGACTTTTGCCACTTGAGCTTCATTTCCAGCGGAACCTGGGCATATCCATAGCCAGGCAAGTCTACCAGGCGTTTGCCCGGCTCCAGCTCAAACAGGTTGATCAGCTGAGTACGGCCAGGGGTCTTACTGGTACGCGCCAGGTTCTTGTGTTTGGTCAAGGTATTCAATGCAGACGATTTGCCAGCGTTGGAACGACCGGCAAACGCAATCTCGACACCCCCATCATTTGGCAGGTGGCGGATGTCGGGTGCGCTGGTCACAAAATGCACCTTATTGAAATTCAGAGTTTGTGTATCCAACGTAAATTCCCCATAGAGATAGAGGGTTATAGAGTTACTTTTTTGTGAAATAGTGTAAAATGGCGTCGCTTGAACGCGTTTATTTTAACATGCCTTCAGCGGCATGGGATCTGGAAGCCTAATAACGAGAAAGTTGGAACGCCATGAAGAACCTAGTCATTACACTTGCTCTGATGGTTGGCGTAACTGGGATGGCACAAGCCAAGGGCGATGCCGCTGCGGGACAAACCAAGGCTGCCGTCTGTGCGGCCTGTCATGGACCGGACGGCAACAGCCCAGTCGACATGTATCCCAAGATTGCTGGTCAGCACGCATCATATATCAAAAAACAATTAGTTGAACTGAAGGCTGCAGCTTCTGGCCAAACTGGTCGGGTTGCGCCCATCATGGGACCCATGGCGTTGCCGTTGTCCGAGCAGGATATGGACGATCTTGCCGCCTATTTCTCCAGCCAGAAGGTGACGCCGGTTGCCGTGCCCGATGATGTGGTTGCCGCAGGCAAGGCGCTTTATATGGGGGGAGACATGGAGCGAGGCCTGGCCGCCTGTACCGCCTGTCATGGCCCACGGGGTTCCGGCGTCGAGCAAGCGAAGTACCCCAGCCTGTCAGGGCAGCATCCCGCCTATATCAAGGCCCAGCTCACCGCTTTTCGTTCGGCGACCCGCGACAACGATCCCAATGGCATGATGCGGGATGTGGCCAAGAAACTGACGGATCAGGACATCGAGGCGCTCTCCAAGTATGTGGCGGGGCTTCACTGATATAGCCTGTCAGTTATCTTGTTGAAAAGAACAGGGAACCATTGTGTTCCCTGTTCTTTTTTGAGGTTGTAGCGATCGCCCGTAAACAGCCTGCATTGCTGTAAGAGATCTTCTATATACGGGGCTGGTCGTGTCTGAAAGATCGCTCACAGATATTTTTTTATGTTTTGTTTTTCAATTAATTAAGAAATAAATCATCACTTTGTACCAGTTCGAAATGTGCTTTGGTTGATTGAGTCATCCAGCGAAGAAGTTACAGTAGGCAATCAGGATTGGCCGGAGAGAGGGTGCAAGACCCGTCTTCGGTTTGACAGGATGTCGGCTCGGAGCATGCGATGAGCAATAGATGCAAAAAGCCAGGATGGTGACCGCCAGGGATGAGCGGGGCTGCGGGAGGTAACCACCCCGATGGGAGGCAGGATGTCGCCGGTTTGGGTTAGACAAACAAACACACGCACACTCAGGACTGGTCAATAAGGATCAGGATGATCCAACGAAATGATGCGCCGTGGTTCGCCCAGGGATAAGGCGATTGGCTACCAGGGAATGGAACTCGCATGATGGAAAAAGGCAGCTTCGGCTGCCTTTTTTCTATTGGGTCATTAACCCGCCAAGACATTCTGTGTCAAAATACCAGCAACATGCCCAGAGGATGCCGATCCTGCGGTGTTCAGCGACCCAACGTGGTCGAATTGGTGCGGGATCCCACTCTTGTTCCATATTTACTGTTCCCCGCTTCAGCATCCTCCCCGGACGACACGCTCCGGGGGTTTCCATTCAGTTATTTGTCGGAGTCATTCATGTCGGCCAAACAACCCAACCGCAAGCCTACCGGCAAGCGCAAAGAATCAGATGCCAGTGCCCAGGAAGGTCGTGAGCGCAAGCGCGCCGCCAAGCGCAAGGGCCTGAAGGCGGGCTCCCGCCAACAGGTCGAGCAGGCGGGCAAAAAGAGCGGCTCCAAGCAGGCCAAGGATCCACGCATCGGCTCTCGCAAGCCCATCGCGCTGATTGCCGACGAGAAGGGTAGCAAGCCGGTGGCGACCAAGCCTGCGAAAGAGAAGCGGGTGGTGATGACCCCCGAGCAGGAGCTGGCGTCCATCGAGAATGATGATCGCCTCAATGCCTTGCTGGATCGTCTGGATGCCGGTGAAACCCTGGAGGCCGCAGAGCAGGCATGGGTCGATCAGCGGGTTGACCGTTATCAGGAGCTGATGGACGAGCTCGGTATCATCGACAACGACGATGACGAAGATGGCGACATGGATTTTGATGATGCCGATTTTGACGAGCCGAGTCAGCCTGCCTCCGAAGAGGAGTTGTGGGAGCGTTTCTCTCAGGCGGACTACCAGCCTGAAGCCAAACCCGAGCCGAAGAAAAAGTGATGAGTGGATGGATGCTGGCCGCCCTGTTGGGTGGCCTGATTTTGCTGGGGCTTGCCGTCTATGCCGGCGCCCTGATGGCGCGCCTCAAACGCCAGCAAGAGATGCAGCAGCACGCCATTGCGGCCCGCAACGAGCGGATCCTGGAGAGTGTCAGGGTGATCGCCCACGCGGTACGAGATGGTCAGTGCGACTACTCAGAAGGCGCCATCCGGCTGACCAATCTGCTGGATGCCTTGCAAATAAAGGGGGGCCGCGCCTTTGCCACCGAGTTCCCGGGGCTCTACGGCCTCTATGAGAAGGTGAAGGAGATGCCGACCCATGAGGCGAGGCGGGCACTCAAGCGCAATGAAGTGATGAAGATGGATCTCGAACGCAGCGGCTACGAGGCCGAGCTGGAGGCGCAGATCCTTGAGGATGTCGCCAGACTGAAGGATTTTCAGTTAAGCCGGTGAGCCCATGACAAAGACAGAGGAAGCAAGCGTGCAAGCAGAACAGATTGTGTGGGATCAGGCCCTGATCGAAAAATACAACTACAGTGGTCCGCGTTACACCTCCTATCCCACTGCGCTGGAGTTCAACGAGGGGTTCGGCTATCCGGACTTTGTCCAGGCAGCGGGCCAGTATCCTGCACGCAATCTGTCGCTCTACGTGCATATCCCCTTCTGTCACAAGCTCTGCTACTACTGCGGCTGCAACAAGGTCATTACCCGGCACCAGCACAAGGCAGATCAATACCTCGACTACCTCGAACAGGAGATCAAGGGCCAGGCCCCCCTGTTCAAGGAGAGACTGGTCACCCAGCTGCACTGGGGTGGCGGCACACCCACCTATCTGAGCGAACCCCAGACTCGTCGTCTGATGGCCATGTTGCGGGAGCACTTCCACTTCGCCGAGGAGGGGGAGATCAGCATCGAGGTGGATCCCCGCGAGATCGAATTGTCCATGCTGGATGTGCTGCGGGAGCTCGGTTTCAACCGCATCAGCCTTGGCGTTCAGGACTTCAACAAGGCGGTCCAGGTCGCGGTCAATCGGGAGCAGGACAACGACTTCATCCGCGCCATGCTGGTTCGTGCCCGCGAGCTGGGGTTCCGCTCCACCAATCTGGATCTCATCTACGGTCTGCCGCACCAGAACCGGGAGAGCTTCCATCACACCCTGGAAGAGGTGCTCAAGACCGACCCGGCCCGCCTCTCCATCTTCAACTATGCCCACCTGCCGAGCCGTTTTGCCGCACAGCACAAGCTGAAAGAAGCGGACATGCCGGCGCCGCAGGAGAAGCTGGCCATGCTGCAGGACACCATTGCCTTCCTGACCGGCCAGGGTTATCAGTTCATCGGCATGGACCACTTTGCCAAGCCCGATGACGAGCTGGCCGTCGCCCAGCGCGAGGGCAAGCTGCATCGCAACTTCCAGGGCTATACCACCCAGGGGGATTGCGATCTGCTGGGGCTGGGGGTCTCCTCCATCAGCATGATGGGGGATGCCTATTCCCAGAACCAGAAGGATCTCAAAACCTACTATGCCCAGGTCGAGTCACTGGGCCATGCCCAGTTGAAGGGGTGCTCCCTCAATCGGGACGATCTGATCCGTCGTGAGGTGATCAAGCGCCTCATCTGCGATTTTTCCCTGAACTTCGCCGCTGTGGAGCAGGCCCACGGCCTGGTGTTCAAGGAGTATTTTGCCGAGGATCTCAAGCTGTTGCAGACCTTCATCGATGACGGCCTGGTGCGCATGACCGAAGAGGGGCTGGAGGTGGTCTCCACCGGTCAGCTGCTGATCCGCAACATCTGCATGTGCTTCGATGTCTACCTGCGCAACAAGGCGCGCCAGCAGCAGTTCTCCCGGGTGATCTAGGCCGGGCAATGTCGTGGGACAATAAAAAAACCGCCTTTCGGCGGTTTTTTTATTGGGTTTTACCCCTGCTCAGCGTTGAGCCGCACGGGCACTCAGCTCGGCCTTCTCGGCTTCGCTCAGGAAGGCCAGGGTCAGGCCGTTCTGCTGGGCGGTGCGGATCTCGCTCACCGTCATGCTGGCAGCCGAGGCCGCCACCTCGTATTCATGGGGCAGGTCGATCCCCTCCACCGCCGGATCGTCGGTATTGAGGCAGGCCAGCACGCCGGCGGCCAGGAACTGGCGGATAGGATGCTCGGCCAGACTCGCCACCGTGGTGGTCTGGAGGTTGGAGGTGAGGCAGGACTCGATGCCGATGCGGTGTTCGGCCAGATAGGCCATCAGGGCCGGATCCTGGATGGCCTTGACGCCGTGGCCGATGCGCTCGGCTCCCAGCTCGCGAATGGCCTGCCACATGCTCTCGGGGCCGGCGGCTTCACCGGCGTGCACGGTGACCCGCATGCCTGCATCCCGCACCCGGCGGAAGTGGTCGGTGAAGAGATCGCCCGGGAAGCCCAGTTCGTCGCCGGCCAGATCGATGGCGACCAGGCGATCGCGATGAGCCAGACAGGCATCAAGCTCCTGCTTGCACTGCTCGGTGCCGAAGGTACGGCTCATGATGCCGATCAGGTTGGTCTTGATGCCGAAGTCACGGCTGCCTGCGGCCACGCCGTCGATGATGGCTTCGACCACGCCCTGCGGGTGAAGTTTGTGGGTCATCGCCATGTAGGCCGGGCTGAAGCGCAGCTCGGCATAGTCGATCCCGGCACGCAGCAGATCTTCCACGTTCTCGTAGGCGACCCGGCGGCAGGCATCGTAGTCGGCCAGCACGGCTACACCCCAGTCCAGTTTCTTCAGGAAGGCCACCAGACTCGGCTCGTTCTCGACGATCTGCACGTGCGGGCGCAGGGCTTCAAGCTCGTCGGCCGGCAGTCGGATGTTGTGCTGACGTCCCAGCTCGAGAATGGTCTGCGGGCGGATGTTGCCATCCAGATGGCGATGCAGGTCGGTCAGGGGGAGGGATCTGTCAATCATGGGGCACCTTCTGCGAGTCGGGTTGGAAAGCCTGCCATTCTAGGCGGGGCGCCTGAAAAAGATACCCCGTTTGCAAGCAAACGGGGTGTGATTGGTCAGGCTTTCCCTCAAGGCGTGATGGGAATCGTTTTTCCCGCAGGCTCAGGGAATGTCGAGCTCCTTGAGCTTGCGGGTCAGGGTATTGCGGCCCCAGCCGAGCAGGCGGGCAGCCTCCTGCTTGTGACCGTGGGTGTGATCCAGTGCCGTCTCCAGCATGATCCGTTCGAACTGGGGCATGGCATCCGCCAGGATATCTGTCTCCCCCAGCGCCAGCTTGGCGGCCACCCAGTCCTGCAACTGCTGCTGCCAGCCACCGGTCAGGGCGGGCTGGCCCGGCTCGGCGGTGCTGGTGATGGGAGTCAGCAGCTCGGTGGGCAGATCGCCTACCAGCACCTCCTGGCCCGAGGCCATCACCGTCAGCCAGCGGCAGACGTTCTCCAGCTGGCGCACGTTGCCCGGCCAGGGCAGGCGGCTGATGTAGGTCTGGGTATCCGGGTGCAGGCTCTTGGCCTCCACGTTCAGCTCCTTGGCGGCTCGCAGCAGGAAGTGCTGGGCCAGCTGGGGGATGTCCTCCCGGCGCTCCTTGAGGGCCGGAATATGGATGCGGATGACGTTGAGGCGGTGGAACAGGTCTTCCCGAAACTCGCCGTCGGCGACCCGCTTCTCCAGATTCTGGTGGGTGGCGGCAATGATCCGCACATCCACCTGCACCGGTTGGTGGCCGCCAACCCGGTAGAACTGCCCGTCCGCCAGTACCCGCAGCAACCGGGTCTGCACGTCCAGCGGCATGTCGCCTATTTCGTCGAGAAACAGGGTGCCGCCATCGGCCTGTTCGAAGCGGCCGTGACGAATGTTGTTGGCGCCGGTGAAGGCTCCCTTCTCATGACCGAACAGCTCGGATTCGATGAGATCTTTCGGGATGGCCGCCATGTTGAGGGCGATGAAGTTCTTGTGGGCCCGGGGGCTGTGCTTGTGCAGGGCATGGGCAACCAGCTCCTTGCCGGTACCGCTTTGACCGTTGATGAGCACCGAGATGCTGGAGCGCGACAGCCGGCCGATGGCGCGGAACACCTCCTGCATGGCAGGGGCTTCGCCGATGATCTCCGGAGTGGTGGTGGCTTCCTGTTGGCGAGCCTTGCGCTTGGTCCGCTGCTCCTTGAGGTGGTTCTCGGCCCGGCGTACCAGGGTGACCGCTTCGTCGATGTCGAACGGCTTGGGCAGGTATTCGAAGGCACCGCGCTGGTAGGCGTTGACCGCGCTGTCGAGGTCCGAGTGGGCCGTCATGATGATGATGGGCAGATCGGCCTGGCGGCGATGGATCTGCTCCAGCAGGCTCAGGCCGTCGATGCCCGGCATGCGGATATCAGAGAGGATCACGTCCGGTGAGCGCATCTCCAGTGAACTCAGCAGGGCTTCGCCGTCGGCGAAACTTTCGCATTCGAAGCCTTCGCTGCCAAGGGTGCGCTCCAGAACCCACCGGATGGAGCTGTCGTCATCGACGATCCACACTTTTGCTGTCATGAGGTTCCCTTATTTGCGAAGTGGTAGATAAATGGTGAATTCGGTGTGGCCCGGCCAGCTGATGCAGTCGATGCGACCCTTGTGCTGATCGATCAGGTTCTGGGCGATGGAGAGGCCCAGGCCCGTTCCCCCTTCCTTGCCGGTGATCATGGGGTAGAAGAGGGTGTCGCGAATGGCGTCGGGAATGCCGGGGCCGTTGTCGATGATCTTGATTTCGGCCGCCAGGCGATAGCGCTGGCCATGGATGGTGATCTGGAAGGCGGTGCGCGTCTTGATGCGGATGAGGCCGTCCTGATCCCCAAGGGCCTCGGCGGCGTTGCGCACTATGTTCAGGAACGCCTGTTGCAGCTGGTCCGATTCCATCTCGAATTCGGGGATGCTGGGGTCGTAGTCCCGCTCGATGCGGATCTGCGGCGGCAGCTCCAGGTCCACCAGACGGCGCACTTGTTCCAGCACGGAGTGAACGTTGTGCATCTGGTGACGGCCGGGACGCTGGGGGCCGAGCAACCTGTCGACCAGCACCCGCAGGCGATCGGCCTGCTCGATGATGATGCCGGTGTATTCACGCAAGGCCGGGTCGGGCAACTCCTTTTGCAGCAGTTGGGCCGCGCCGCGCAATCCCCCCAGGGGGTTCTTGATCTCGTGCGCCAGGCCGCGCACCAGCTCCTTGGCGGCCTGCTGCTGGGCGTGTTGCTGCAGCTCCTGGCTGATCTTCTTCTGCTGATCGATCTTGCGCAGTTCTACCACCATCAGTCGCTGTTCATGATCGGCCATGGGACTGACGCTGATCTCCACCAGCCTGGGCTCCCCCTCCACCACCAGGGTGACTTCGCTGTCGGTGAAGCCCTGCCCCGAAATGAGGCACTGTTTGAAACGCTGCAGATCGAGAGAGATGTGTTCCAGCAGGTGGGGCAGTTCGATGCCGATCAGTCGTCGTTCGCTGAGGGAAAGCAGCTGCTCTGCCGCCGGGTTGACGAATTGAATGCAGAGACGTTCATCCATGAGAATGACGGCGGTCAGCAGATTGTCCAAGAGTGTCTTGGCGTTGTCCGAGCGGGTTGGCACAGGTTTCTCCCTAAAACGGTGCTGTACACCTAGAATGCACCAATGTAGTGCATCAAGTTTACCCGCATCGGTGCGTCACATCACCCCTAATTGGCTTTGGGGGCGGCTCTGGGAGCCTGATTCACCGACGCCCTGTGCAGGTAAAAGGTGGTTGGCTTAGATTTAGCAAGGATCGTACCGTCTTTGGCGAGCAACTCGAGCCGTGCCTCGTAGGCGCCCCTATCGAGGTTTTCCACCCGTATGGCCAGGCTGTTGTGAACCAGGGGCACCGCCTTGCCGTTCAGGATAAGACGCACATCGTATTGCACCGGGACCTGGGGAGAGATCTCGCCCTGGAAGACGATGTTGCCGGTATTGTCGCGCAATGTGCTGCCCGGTTCCGGAGAGATGAGGTCGATCTCCAGGGGAGCGGCTTCCAGGGCTTTCCTGGCATCGACACCGGTCAGGCTGTTGAAGTTGTCCACCTGGACCGAGTGGGGGGCTGTGCCGATGAGCGGCGAGACCCGCAGGTCCACCTCTTTTGCGCTCTTGCCGGGAGGAGGGGCATCGGTGTAGTGGGTCACCCCCTGGGGATCGACCCAGGAGTAGACGCGGGCGGCCTGTGCGGAGCAGGAGGCCATCAGCAGGAGGCTCAGCAGCCAGGGTACAGTGTTCATCCATCTCTCCTTGACGGGGTTCACCTTAATCCTATCAGAGAAAAACCACGGGGTCGGGGTGTGAGCAGCCGAGGGTGGTACGGCTCCGTGAACGGGATCATCTTTCTGCATGATCGTGCCCGTTCGGCGGAATTTCCGTTGCCAGAATGAAAAAAACCCGCCAGATGGCGGGTTTGTCATGGGAAAGCGGATTAGACGGAGTAGTACAGCTCGAACTCCAGCGGGTGCGGGGTCATGCGCACGCGGTCAACATCCTGCTGTTTCAGTTCCAGATAGGAGTTGATGAAGTCATCGCTGAACACGCCACCACGGGTCAGGAACTCACGGTCTGCATCCAGTGCGGACAGCGCTTCGTCCAGGGAACCGGCAACGGTCGGCACTTCGGCGGCTTCTTCCGGCGGCAGATCGTACAGGTTCTTGTCCATTGCATCGCCCGGATGGATCTTGTTGATGATACCGTCCAGACCGGCCATCAGCTGGGCAGCGAAGGCCAGGTACGGGTTGGCAGCCGGATCCGGGAAGCGTACTTCGATGCGGCGGGCTTTCGGGCTCGGCACGACCGGGATACGGATGGAGGCAGAACGGTTGCGGGCGGAGTAGGCCAGCATGACCGGTGCTTCATAGCCCGGCACCAGACGCTTGTAGGAGTTGGTGGTCGGGTTGGCGAAGGCGTTGATGGCCTTGGCGTGCTTGATGATGCCGCCGATGTAGTGCAGTGCCATCTCGGACAGACCGCCGTACAGGTCGCCTGCGAACAGGTTGACGCCGTCTTTGGCCAGGGACTGGTGGCAGTGCATGCCGGAGCCGTTGTCGCCAAACATGGGTTTCGGCATGAAGGTGACGGTCTTGTTGTAGGCGTGGGCCACGTTGTGGATCACGTACTTCAGGACTTGCACTTCGTCAGCCTTCAGGGTGAGGGTGTTGAAGCGGGTTGCGATCTCGTTCTGACCGGCGGTCGCCACTTCGTGGTGGTGAGCTTCGACGACCTGGCCCATCTCTTCCAGCACCAGGCACATGGCGGCACGGATGTCCTGGGAGGAGTCAACCGGGGCAACCGGGAAGTAACCACCCTTGACGAACGGACGGTGACCCTTGTTGCCGTGCTCGTAGTCGGTACCGGAGTTCCAGGCAGCTTCTTCGGATTCGATCTTCACGAAGCTGTGGCCCATGGTGTTGGAGAAGGTGATGTTGTCGAACATGAAGAATTCCGGCTCCGGCCCGAACAGCACGGTGTCAGCGATGCCGCTGGACTTCAGGAAATCTTCGGCACGCTTGGCGATGGAGCGCGGATCGCGGTCATAGCCTTGCATGGTGGCGGGTTCCAGCACGTCACAGACGATGTTCAGAGTGGTCTCTTCGGTGAACGGGTCCAGTTTGGCGGAAGCCGGGTCCGGCATCAGCACCATGTCAGACTCGTTGATGCCCTTCCAGCCGCCGATGGAGGAACCATCGAACATCTTGCCGTCTTCGAAGAAGTCTTCGTCAACCTGGTGGGCAGGGATGGATACGTGCTGCTCTTTACCCTTGGTGTCGGTAAAACGCAGATCAACAAACTTGACTTCGTGTTCCTGGATCAGGGCCAAAACGTTCTGGGCTGACATGCTAAGTAACCTCCGGTGTTAAAACTCTTTGGGTGAATGCGTCGTCACATTCACATAAGCCAGTATCGTGCCAAGTTTGTGACAGCTTGATTTCAGGGCACTTGCACCGTTTCAGGCTGTCGAGAAACCCGTTCTCATGCCGGTTGCTGCATTAAAGTGGTGCAACCTTGGATCGTTTTGGTGCACCGAGATGGTGCGCCAGCGTATCCAGGCCATCTAAGCAGCCTTTTGCTGCGGGGTCCATGATCCTGATCCTTTGTTGTGTGTGAATGTGTTGCAATTCTGCTAGGCAGATCACAAAGGCGAGAGTACAATTAGCGCCCAATTTTACCCGGTGATTTGAGGCGAGAATGTTAGAGAATTTACGCAATATTGCGATTATTGCGCACGTTGACCACGGCAAAACGACTCTGGTTGATAAGCTGCTGCAGCAATCCGGCACTCTGGATCGCACCAGCGAAGGTCAGGAACGGATCATGGACTCCAATGATCTGGAACGGGAACGTGGCATCACCATTCTCGCCAAGAACACTGCGATCCGCTGGAACGACTATCGCATCAACATCGTGGATACCCCGGGTCACGCCGACTTCGGTGGTGAAGTTGAGCGCGTACTCTCCATGGTTGACTCCGTGCTGCTGCTGGTCGACGCCGTTGACGGCCCGATGCCGCAGACCCGTTTCGTGACCCAGAAGGCGTTCGCCCAGGGTCTGAAGCCCATCGTGGTCATCAACAAGATCGACCGTCCGGGTGCTCGTCCTGACTGGGTAATGGATCAGGTCTTCGATCTGTTCGACAACCTGGGTGCCACCGATGAGCAACTGGACTTCAAGGTTGTTTACGCCTCTGCACTGAACGGTTGGGCCACCCTGGATCAGGACGTCCCGTCCGAGAACATGGAACCCCTGTTCCAGGCCATCGTCGACAACGTGGAAGCCCCGAAGGGCGACGTTGACGGTGCCTTCCAGATGCAGATCTCCCAGCTGGACTACAACTCCTACGTGGGCGTCATCGGTATCGGCCGCATCACTCGTGGTCGCGTCAAGACCAACCAGCAGGTCACCATCGTCGGTGCCAACGGCAAACCGCGTACCGGCAAGGTCGGTCAGGTGCTGGGCTACCTGGGCCTGTCCCGTACCGAAGTGACCGACGCGCAAGCGGGCGACATCATCGCCATCACCGGTCTGGGCGAGCTGAAGATCTCCGACACCATCTGTGACAACAGTGCCGTCGAAGCCCTGCCGCCGCTCTCCGTTGACGAGCCGACCGTGAACATGACCTTCCAGGTCAACACCTCGCCGTTCGCCGGTAAAGAAGGCAAGTTCGTCACCTCCCGCAACATTCTGGAGCGTCTGAACCAGGAGCTGGTCCACAACGTGGCCCTGCGCGTGGAAGAGACCGAAGATCCGGACAAGTTCCGCGTCTCCGGCCGTGGTGAACTGCACCTCTCCATCCTGATCGAAAACATGCGCCGCGAAGGTTACGAACTGGCGGTATCCCGTCCGGAAGTTATCCTGCGTACCGTGGATGGCGAACTGCAAGAACCGTTCGAAACCGTTACTGTGGACGTGGAAGAAGCGCATCAGGGTTCCGTGATGGAGCAGCTCGGCCTGCGTAAAGGCGAGATGACCAACATGACCCCGGATGGCAAGGGTCGCGTCCGTCTGGACTTCATCATCCCGAGCCGTGGTCTGATCGGCTTCCAGACCGAGTTCCTGACCATGACCTCTGGTACCGGTCTGCTGTACCACACCTTCGACCACTACGGTCCGCACAAGGGTGGCAGCATCGGTGAGCGTCAGAACGGTGTGCTGATCTCCAACGCCACCGGCAAGGCCCTGACCTTCGCCCTGTTCGGTCTGCAAGATCGTGGTCGTCTGTTCATCGGTCACGCGACCGAAGTGTACGAAGGCCAGGTGATCGGGATCCACTCCCGCTCCAACGACCTGACCGTCAACTGCCTGAAAGGCAAGCAGCTGACCAACATGCGTGCCTCCGGTACCGACGAAGCCCAGGTGCTGACTCCGCCGATCCGCATGACCCTGGAGCAAGCTCTGGAGTTCATCGACAACGATGAGCTGGTGGAGATCACCCCGAAAGCCATCCGTATCCGTAAAAAGCTGCTGACCGAACTGGATCGCAAGCGCGCCGGTCGTGCTTGATCGATAGCTGTTCATCGACAGACCAAAGAGAGGCCTTAAGGCCTCTTTTTTTATGGGCTCGACATGAGGGCGCATGGGGCCTGAGCTCGATGGAGGCGCATCCGGCCGGTCTGCGGGTGGCCAAATGACCACCCTATCTGACACAATGTCTGCATGATCACGCTTACGAGAAACAAGATGCAGCAGCAGATCCGCGGCCGTCTGGCCCATGCACTCTCCTTCTTGCGCCACGATGGTGCCCACTTCGCCCAGTTTGTCTGGGGCCGCTTCCAGCAGGACAGATTGACGGTGACCGCCGGTTACCTGGCCTATGTCACCCTGCTCTCCCTGGTGCCCATGATCGCCGTGGTGTTCGGTATGATGTCGGCCTTTCCGGTGTTCCAGAGCCTGAAGCAGGCGATGGAGCAGTTCGTCTATCACAACTTCGTCCCCACCGCCGGCGAGATGCTCAAGGAGTACATCGACGGCTTCGTGGCCAACGCCACCAACACCACGGCCGTCGGTATCGGTGCCCTGATCGTGGTGGCCCTGATGCTCATCTCGGCCATCGACAAGAACCTCAACTACATCTGGCGATCCACCCGAAGCCGGCCCTTGGCCCAGGCATTCGCCATGTACTGGATGATCCTGACCCTGGGCCCCGTGCTCATCGGGGCCAGCATCGCCATCTCCTCCTACATTCTCTCGCTCAGGTTGTTCGCGGCTGACAGCCTGTTCGGTATCGGCTATCTGCTGCTGCGCAGCCTGCCGTTCCTCTTCTCCGTGCTCACCTTCCTGCTGATCTATACCGTGGTGCCCAACTGCCGCGTGCGGCTGACCCACGCCTTCATCGGTGCCCTGGTGGCGGCCACCCTGTTCGAACTGGCCAAGCGCGGCTTTGCCATCTACATCACCAACTTCCCCTCCTACCAGGCCATCTATGGCGCCCTGGCGACCATTCCCATCCTGTTCGTCTGGGTGTATCTGAGCTGGCTGGTGGTGTTGCTGGGGGCCGAGACTACCGCCTGCCTCGGGGAGTACGAGAAGCCCGGTGCAGAGGAACTGGCCTGACGCCGGCCGGCCATCACACCGGATCCCGACACAAAGGGGTTGGCCCGGGCAGGGCATTTATTGGTAGCATCGACGACCGCTCATCCCGCAGGATGGGCGGTCGTGCTGTTTTGAGAGGAGAGGGATGTGATTGCACTGATTCAGCGGGTCAGCGAGGCCAGCGTAACGGTAGAGGGAGAGGTGACCGGGGCCATCGGCCAGGGGTTGCTGGTGCTGCTCGGGGTGGAGCAGGGGGATGACGAGGCCAAGGCGGACAAGCTGCTGCACAAGGTGAGCGGCTATCGCATCTTCTCTGACGAGAACGGCAAGATGAACCTCAACGTGAGCCAGGTGAGCGGCAGCCTGCTGGTGGTCTCCCAGTTCACCCTGGCGGCGGATACCGGCAAGGGGATGAGACCCAGCTTCTCCGGTGGCGCCCATCCCGCAGATGCCGAGCGACTCTATGAGTACTTCGTGGCTCGCGCCAGGGAGAGCGGCGTGCCGACCGAAACCGGCCGCTTCGCCGCCGACATGAAGGTCAGGCTGCTCAACGACGGCCCCGTCACCTTCTGGCTGCAGGTATAAGGGTGGCAGGCAGGGCAGGCCTCACCGGAGGGGCAGGACGCGATGCCTGCACACTTCGCAGATTCTTCACCCTGCCGGTGCTCGCCCGCCCTGGCCATGCTGACGGGTCGCGTGCAGGATGACGTTGCGGTAGCCGGGCACGTCGTGGACGTGGGTCGGGCCTATCCACTCCTCTGCCAGTCGCAGAGCCTGTGCCTGTTCGAGCCGGGTGCGGGGCAGCAGATTGATGATGAGGGTTCCGCTCAGGCGGCTGGCCAGTGCCTGATAGAGCGGAGCCTGGAACAGCAGAAGGGGGTTGCCGTCCTGGCTGAACAAATCCAGCAGCACCAGATCGTAGATCTCCTGGCTCTGGTGCAGGAAGTGCAGCGCATCGGCGTGATGCAGCCGAGGCGAGCCCCCTGACGAGGGGAGGAAGAACTGCTGGAACAGGGTGAGGATCTCGGCATCCAGATCCACGCAGTCGTGGTGGGCATCGGGCCAGCGTGCCGCCAGGTGACGGGTGAGATCCCCTCCGCCCAACCCCAGCTCCAGGATCCGGCTTGCCTGCTTTGGCAACTGCTCCGCGATGCTCCGTTGATGAGGCAGACAGAGGCGGGCCGGCTGGTGGAGGCTCATGGCGGATTGCACCACGCCGTCCATTTCCAGCCAGCGATGACGGGCATTTTCAAGCACCGAAACGCGGCGTTCGGGTTTGGCACTGAGGTGCAATAAGTGATCGGCTTGGTACGCTTGCAGATTGAAGTCCATGAATTTGCACGGCAAGATGGCTTTCGACCAGTGTAACTCAAGGATGTTGTTATGTACCGGGTGGTCATCCCCCAAACGGCAGCCGAGCTGGATACCTACTACAGGCTGCGCCGGGAGAAATGGTTGCGTCAGTCCTTCCATCTGCCAGTCGGCGCACACTCAAGGATCGCTTTATGTACCGGGTAGTCACCCCAGAAACACCAGCGGAGCTGGATGCTTACTATCAGTTGCGCTGGGAACTACTGCGCAAACCCTTCAATCTGCCCCTTGGCTCCGAGCGTGACGAGTACGATACCGTTGCCATTCACCGGCTGATGCTCTCACCCGACGGAACGCCCATCGCCGTGGGTCGCCTCTTTGTGGGCGGCGATGAAGCCCAGATCCGCTTTATGGCGCTGCGACCCGAATTTCGCGGCCAGGGGCTGGGCGCCCGCATGGTGGAAGATCTCGAGCAGCTTGCCCGCGACGAGAAGGTGAAACGGCTGGTGATGAACGCCCGCCAGGAGGCGGTGGAGTTCTATCGCCGCTGCGGCTTCCTCGAGGTAGGGGAAGGCCCCGTCTCCTTCGGCCGCATCCCTCACCGCCAGATGATCAAGTCCCTGAGTCCCATGCAGACCATCCAGTACCGTCCAGAGTGGTGCCAGGATCTCACCACCCGCTGGTCGCGGGGTATTCCCATCAGTGAGAAGATGGGGGTGCACATCACCCACTACGATGGCCAGACCTTCCACCTCAAGGCCAACCTGGCGGCCAATCTCAACGTCCACGACACCATGTTCGCCGGCAGCATCTACAGCCAGTGCGTGCTGGCGGGCTGGGGTCTTATCTGGTTGCAGCTCAAGGAGGCAGGGCTGGGAGGCGATACCGTGCTGGCCGAGGGCAACATCAAGTATTACCGGCCGGTGAGCGAAGAGCCGGAGGCGCGGGTGGCCCGGGAGGGCATGCCCGCCGTGCTCGAGCCGCTGAGGGGCGGAGAGTCCGCCAAATTCAGCCTGCGGGTGCAGTTGTTCAGTGGCCGCAAGCTGGCGGTGGAGTTTGTCGGTCAGTACGTGGTGCTGCCCATCAAGCGCGGCGCACGCTGATCCCTGATGTTCACAGCAACAAGGCCTCTTCGCGAGGCCTTGTTCGTTATTGGGCGGCAGGGGCCGGGGGCCGGGGGCGCCAGAGCGGGCCGCTTCGTCCCTGGGCGGGGTAGCGCACACCTGCCTCCCAGCCACAGGCGTCCTGTCCAGTGGGGAAACTCCAGCCCAGGTCGGGCGCATTGAGGGGGCCGCGCCAGCGGGCGAGCAGCTCGGCGCAGCGTCCCTTGTTCAGGACCCCGAGGTCGAGCTGCCACTGGTCTGCGGCCAGGTCGACACCCCCTTGCAGCGCCAGCAGGTGGGTGATGGTGGAGGCGCCACCTTGCTCGATCCGTACCTTGCCCTGCTCCGCCCTGGCATCCAGCCTGATCTGATAGAAGGGGGTGTCTCCGCGCTGCATCGCCTGCCACAGCGTCTGCGGTGTCAGATCGGGGGGGGTCTGCTCCCTGAACCAGTCATCCAGCAGGGGGTCGATGCTGACCTTGTCCCAGAAGGGATCCTTGCTCTCCAGGCTCAGGCTGCCCTGAAGGGTCCGGCGCCAGTTGGCCGTCTGCTCGCCGGGCTGCCCGTTGAGGTCGGCCTGCAGATCTGCCGCCAGATCCACCTTGCCCGCGAAAGAGACGGGGGAGTGCAGCAACTTGCCCCACTGCTCCAGAGCCAGCTGCTTGCCCTGCAACTGCAGGCGGCTCTCCTGCCCGGGCGTCCTGCCCCACTGGCCGCTCAGGTTGAGGGAGCCCTCGTCGGGCAGGGAGGTGGCGAGGGTGTTGAGCTGCCAGGAGCTGGGGGTCAGCTCGCCATCCAGGGTGCCGTTGCGGGCACTGAGACCGTCCCACACCAGCTCGAACCACTTGCTCTCGATGCGGGCACGTCCCAGCAGGGGGCCTGGCTGGTTGCCCCGCAGGGCGAGATCGTTCAGGTAGAGTTGCCAGCCGGTCAGGGAGAGGGGCAGGGTGTCGTCGAAAGAGAGCACCTTGAGCTTGTCGAAGGCCAGTTTGCGGATGTCGATCTGTTGCGGGCGCCAGCCCTGCCAATCCTGCCACCACCCCTGGGGCAAACTGATGTCCATGCCGCTCAGGGCCAGATCCTTCAGGGTGAGCTTCTGCTGCTGGGTGTCGAGAGCCAGCTCGACGTTGAACTCCCCTTCGTATGCCTTGCCTCGCAGCTCGGCATCCAGCTGCCGGGGGGAGAAGGCGAGCTTGCCCTCGACGGCCTCAAGCTGGAACAAGCCGCGGCCCATGTCGCCCAGGGTGCCCGCCAGATAGCCGCTGGGCTGGCTGCCCGCCTGCCAGTCGAAGGCGGTGAGCTGGCCGTTGAAGTTGTTGAAGGAGAGCTCCTGATCGATGGCATTGATGCTCATCTGGGCAAGCTGACCCCTGTCCAGGGTGATGCGGCGCAGGGGGAACTCGCCAGGGGGAATGTCACCAAGCTCGAGGCGCATGGCGCGGGCCTTGAGATCGTGCAGTTGCAGGCTGCGCTCTGGCCAGTTCAGCACCATACCGGTCTCGAGCAGGCCGTCGAACAGGTTGGTGCTCAGTCTGTCGGTGCTGAGCACCTGCCCCTCCAGCCGCCCCTTGAGGCTGAGACGGGCCAGGGTGAACATGGGGGTCTCCAGCTGGTTGATGCCCAGGGTGAGGTTGGCCTGGGGCTGGCGTCTCGGGTCGATCAGTTCCCAGTCACTCAGGGACGCACTGAGGCCGCGCAGGGTCAGGGCCTCGCTCTGCAGGCTCAGGTTGTCGATGGTGCTGTCGCTGATGGTGAGGGAGTGAACCGGCAGGCTTGGCAACTGGTTGGGGAGCGGCAGCTTGATGACGGGACGGATGAGGTCCAGGTGGGCGATGCGCACATCCCGGTTCAACCAGTCGATGTGCTCGATCTCCAGATAGAGTTTTTCCAGCTGTACCGCATCCCCATAGCGCACCTGTTCCGCCAGCAGTGTGTAGGGGTGCAGCGGATTGAACACCAGTCGGCCTATGGTGACGGGCACCCCGGTCTGCTGGCTGAGCCAGTTGGCGATGGGGCCTTTGGCGCGCTCGGCATCGAACAGGCCGAGACCGACCCAGACAAAGAGCAGCAGGAAGGCAAAGGTGTAGAGCAGGCCGCGCAGCCAGGAATTCATCAGTGCTTTCCTCCTGTTTCTGTTGCTTGGTCAGGCATTCGAGTAGTGATCCCGTAGACCGAGCCAGCATCGTATCAAGGGTTCGACATGGCTCGTGTGTTTATCCATCAGGCAAGGTGACCCTCTTCTGCATCTGCCCTGGTCAAGCATTGGAGTAGTGGTCCCGCAGGCCCAGCCAGCGGCGGATCAGGGGCTCGACATGAGCCGGGTGTTTGTCCATCAGGAAGCGCGCCATCTTCTGCACCTGAGGGATGAGCGGCTGGTCGCGCACCAGATCGGCGATCTTGAGATCGGCCAGACCGGTCTGGCGGGTACCGAGCAGCTCGCCTGGGCCGCGCAGTTCCAGATCTCGCTGGGCGATGAGAAAGCCGTCATTGGTCTCCCGCAGTACCCCGAGGCGGCTCTGGGCGGTCTTGGACAAGGGGGCATGATAGAGCAGCACGCAGTGAGAGGCCACCGACCCCCGCCCGACCCGGCCGCGCAGCTGGTGCAACTGGGCCAGCCCCAGTCGCTCCGGGTTTTCGATGATCATCAGGCTGGCATTGGGCACATCCACCCCCACCTCGATGACGGTGGTGGCGACCAGCAGTTGCAGTATGCCCGCCTTGAACTCCTCCATCACCCGTTGTTTCTCGACGGGGCGCATCCGACCGTGTACCAGGCCGATGTGCAGGCCGGGCAGCAGGGTTTGCAGCTCGGCGGCAGTGTCTTCGGCGGCCTGGCACTCCAGCACCTCCGACTCCTCGATCAGGGTGCAGACCCAGTAGGCCTGCTTGCCCTCCTCGCAGGCGAGCCTCACCCGCTCGATCACATCCTGGCGGCGACTGTCCGGCAGGGCGACCGTGGTAATGGGAGTGCGGCCCGGCGGCAGTTCGTCGATGATGGAGGTGTCGAGGTCCGCATAGGCGGTCATCGCCAGGGTGCGGGGGATGGGGGTGGCGGTCATGATGAGCTGGTGGGGATGCACTCCTTCCCGCTCCCCTTTTTCCCGCAGGGCAAGGCGCTGATGCACCCCGAACCTGTGCTGTTCATCGATGATGACCAGGGCGAGGCGCTGGAATACCACCTGCTCCTGGAAGATGGCGTGGGTGCCCACCACCATCTTGACGCTGCCGTCCGCGATGGCGGCCAGCGCCTCTTCCCGTGCCTTGCCCTTCTGCTTGCCCGCCAGCCAGCCCACCTTGATGCCGAGCGGCTCCAGCCACCTGGCGAAGTTGATGGCGTGCTGCTCGGCCAGCAGCTCGGTCGGGGCCATCAGCCCCACCTGGCAGCCGTTGCCGATGGCCTGCAGGGCGGCCAGTGCCGCGACCAGCGTTTTACCTGAGCCCACGTCCCCCTGCACCAGCCGCATCATGGGGTGGCTCTGTTGCAGATCCCGGCCGATCTCCGCCACCACCCGGCTCTGGGCGCCGGTGGGGGTGAACGGCAGGGCGCCGAGCAGCTGCCGGACCAGCTCGGGAGCGGGCTTGAGGGCACGGGCCAGCTGGGTCTGTGCCTGGGCCCGCACCTTCAAGACCGAGAGGTTGTGGGCCAGCAGCTCTTCCAGTACGAGCCGCTGCTGTGCCGGGTGCTGGCCGCTCTCGAGCAGGGCCAGCGCCACCGAGGGAGGCGGGCGGTGCAGCAGCTTCAGGGCGGCGGCCAGATCGATCTGCTGGGGATAGAGGCCGGCAGGCAGCAGCTCCTCGACCCCGTAGAGGTCGAGCTGGGCCAGGGCCTGATCCGTGAGGCTGCGCAGGGTGAGCTGGCGCAGCCCCTCTGTGGTGGGGTAGACGGGGGTGAGGGCCTCTTCGGTCTGGCCGGCCTGCTCTTCGCCGAGCAGCTTGTACTCGGGGTGGGCCATCTCCAGGCCGTACTTGCCGGGACGGGTCTCGCCGAAGCAGCGGATAAGGCGGCCCTGGGCCAGGCTGTTTTTCTGGGCAGCGGTGAAATTGAAGAAGCGCAGGGTCAGGCTGCCGGTGCCGTCGCTGATACGGCACACCAGCATGCGGCGGCGCCCCATCACCAGCTGGGTGTCCTGGATCTCGCCCTCGACGGCACCGTGCAGGCCGGGCGGCAGATCGCCGATGGGCCACACCTGGGTGCGGTCCTCGTAGCGCAGGGGGAGGTGGAACAGCAGATCCTGTACCGTGGCCAGCCCCAGCCGCTCGAGTTTCTCCAGCATCTTGCTGCCGACACCCTTGAGGCTGTCGAGGGAGATTTTATCCAATTTCATCAATTAGATGCCCGAAAACACTGTAAATATGTCCAGATGATAGGGGTTGTTGCGGCCTCGATGCAAGCCGCGTTGTGCCGTTCCGGGCTGGTGGGCAAGGGAGCGGGGGGAGGGTCATCCATGAAAAAGGCCTGCCGGAAACGGCAGGCCTTTTCACTGACGGGGCGCCCTGGCGGTCAGATGATGCGCTTGAGCAGGAGGTGAGCCTTGACCCTGTGGATCCGGGCCAGCAGCTTGCGCACCTGATCCGGGTAATCCTTGATCTGCTCTATCTGGTCGAAGTGACTGATGCGGCGGGTGTGGGCCAGGATGTTCTCCCGCTCCGCACTGAACTGCTCGCGCAGGTGATGGTGCTGGTCGTGTACCAGCAGGCCGTTCTCCAGATCCAGCGCCCAGGCTCGGGGATTGAGGTTGTTGCCGGTGAGCAGGGCCCACTCCTCATCCACGAAGATCCCCTTGAGGTGATAGGAGTTCTTCTCGCAGCACCAGAGCATGAGGTTGAGCCGGCCGTTGTCGATGTGGTGCTGGTTGCGCTCGGCAAACTTGCGCAGGTTGGTCTCGTAGAGATAGGGCAGACCGCCGATGGTGGAGAACTTCTCCTCCGGGGGGATGAAGAAGTCGTTGGCGGTCTTGTCGCCCACGACGATGGTCACCTTGCAGCCGCGTTTGAGCAGTGCCTCCACGTCCTTGTTCAACTCCTTGGGGGGGTTGAAGTAGGGGGTGCAGATGAAGATCTCCCGCTCGGTGGCCCGCACCAGGTTGCGGATCATCCGGTTGAGCTGGTTGCCCCGCTTGCCCAGACCCACCATGGGGGTCACGGCGATCTCCCGATCGTTGGGCTGGATGCTCTCGAAGCGGTACTGGCAGAGGCGCAGGCGCTGCTTGAAGCGGCGGATCGGTCCCTTGAGCTGCTTGGCGCCGGGGATGCCGGTGCGATCCAGTCGCTGGACGGCCTCGCTGCCGAGGAAGACGTCATCCACGTAGTTGACCATGCTGCGGGTCAGTGCCGGGCTGTGGATCTGGTGATAGCGATCGAAGCGGTAGCGCTCCTGCTGGTGCAGGTAGATGTCGTTGAGGCTGGCGCCGGAGTAAAGCAGGGTGTCGTCGAAGATGAAGCCCTTGAGGTGCAGCACCCCGAGCAGCTCGCGGCCCTTGACCGGCACGCCGTAGATCTCGATCTGGTGTTGGTGGCTGGCGGCCATGGCCTGGTACATCAGGTGGTTGCCCCCCTGCTTGCCCTTGCCGATCAGGCCGCGCTGGGCGCGGTGGAAGTCGACGAACACCTTGATGTCGAGAGAGGGATTGCGCTGCTTGGCGGCATAGAGGGCGGAGAGGATCTCCCGTCCCGCCTCGTCATCCTGCAGATAGAGCGCGATCAGATAGATGCGCTGGGTCGCATGGGCGATGAGCGACAGGATCCGGCTCTTGAAGTCTTTGGCGCTGCTGAGTATCTGGAACTGATCCGCGGCGACCGCGATCTGGGGTAAGCGGGTCAGCAACTGTCGATAATGTGCCGATGAATGCATAGAGAAGCCTGAAATCACGGGATGAAGCGTTCCACTCGGGGCGAAGAATAGGCAATTCTAGCAATCTGTGGCGATGGGCCCAAGCAAGAATCCGTAAAAAGTCGGTGCAATATCACATCGGGGCCGACGGATGCGGCCCCGATGTGTTTCCGTCAGAGGATGGCGCTGGCCGTGGCCACGATGAGGAAGGCGATGGTGCCGAGCAGGGTCTCCATCACGGTCCAGGTCTTGAGGGTGGTCTTCTCGTCCATGTTGAGGAAGCGGCTGACCAGCCAGAAGCCGGAGTCATTGAAGTGGGAGAGCACGGTGGCGCCCCCGGCGATGGCGATGACGATGAAGGTCAGGTCCAGCTCGCTCAGGCCGGTGGTGGCGGCCACGGTCGGCGCCATCAGGGCGGCGGTGGTGGTCAGGGCCACGGTGGCGGAACCCTGGGCCACCCGCAGCGCGGCGGACACCAGGAAGGCTGCGAGGATCACCGGCATGCCGGTATCGGAGAGCACGTCGGCCAGCGCGGTGCCGATGCCGCTCGCCCGCAATACGCCGCCGAACATGCCGCCGGCACCGGTGACCAGGATGACGGCGCAGACCGGGGCCAGGGCGTCGTTGCAGAACTTCTCGAGCTGCACCTTGCCCTGGCTCTGGCGGAACATCCAGAGGGCGTACAGCACGGTGATGAGCAGGGCGACCGGGGTCTTGCCGACCATGCGCAGCACGTTGACCCAGTCCGCACCCTTGTCGATGACGCCCATGACGCCCAGGGTATTGAGGCCGGTATCCATGAAGATGAGCACCAGCGGCAGCAGCAGAATGGAGATCACCTGGCCGAAGCTCGGCGCCTTGTCGGAGATCTGCTCGGCACTGGCGGTGAAGCTCGGGGGCAGGGGCAGCTCAAACTTCTTGCCGGACCAGAGCCCGAACAGGTAGGCACCCAGATACCAGGTGGGCAGCGCGACCAGCAGGCCCACGACGGTGAGCAGACCGATGTTGGCACCCAGCAGCTCGCTGGCGGCCACCGGACCCGGGTGGGGCGGCAGGAAGGCGTGCATCACCGCGAAGGCACCGGCGGAGGGCAGGGCATACTTGAGGACGGAGCCGCCGAACTGCTTCGCCACGCTGAAGATGATGGGCAGCATGACGATGAGGCCGGCGTCAAAGAAGATCGGGAAGCCGAACAGCAGGGAGGCCACACCCAGCGCGAAGGGGGCGCGGTGGGAGCCGAAGCGGTTGATCAGGGTATCGGCCAGTACCTTGGCGCCCCCCGTCATCTCCAGGATCCTGCCTATCATGGCGCCGAGGCCGACCAGCAGCGCGACCGAGGCCAGGGTGCCGCCGAAACCGGTCAGCATGGTGGGGATCACCTGGTCATAGGTGACCCCGGTGGCCA
Source organism: Aeromonas sp. FDAARGOS 1418 (assembly GCF_019048585.1). Lineage (NCBI taxonomy): Bacteria > Pseudomonadati > Pseudomonadota > Gammaproteobacteria > Aeromonadales > Aeromonadaceae > Aeromonas > Aeromonas sp. FDAARGOS 1418. The sequence goes on from NZ_CP077387.1 coordinate 1,036,120, forward strand.
GGGCCGTCAGCATGCTGACCAGGGTCAATGCCACGAAGGCATGTACCTTGAATCGCATGATCAGCACCAGCAACATGACAATGGCTCCGCCCGCTACCGAGAGCAGATAGGTGACATCGGGTGTGTTCATTGCTCCGTCCATAAAGTTGTCCTCAAATGGTTCTAGTTGTTGTTCTGCACATTTCTGTGCTGCACTTCACATTGCGAAACGTTACCGGTAACATGTTACCGGTAACGTGGTAGCTTAGAACCCATCAGGCGAACGTTTTTTGAAAAGTGAGAGAGAGGTCAAATAATGGCGGGCAAGTGCATTATCGTGATGGGTGTGTGTGGCAGCGGCAAGTCCAGCATCGGCCTCAAGGTGGCCAATGCCCTGGGGGCCAAGTTCATCGACGGCGATGATCTGCACCCTCGCGCGAACATCCAGAAGATGGCGGCGGGCAACCCGCTCAACGATGAAGACAGAGCCCCCTGGCTGGAGCGGATCCGCGATGCGGCCTACAGCCTGGAGCGCAAGAACGAGCTCGGCGTCATCGTCTGCTCGGCCCTCAAGAAGCAGTACCGCGACCAGATCCGCGAGGGCAACGACTCGGTGAGTTTCCTGTTTCTGGATGGCAGCCAGTCCCTCATTCTCGAACGGATGCGGGCACGGCAGGGCCACTTCATGCGCGAAGCCATGGTACAAAGCCAGTTTGATACCCTGGAGCGACCGGATGGCGAGCCCGGCGTGTTTCGCATCGATATCGACGGGACCTTCGAACAGGTGGTCGACCGTGCCGTCACCGCGCTGACGCAGGCGCAATGAGCCATGTCGCGCGGTCGGCTGCAGCCGACCGCGCCCGTATATAGAGTTGGAGAGAAAGCTATGACCCATCCCGTGATCACCCAGGTGACCAACCGCATCCGCGAGCGCAGCACCGCCCGCCGTGCCCGCTTCCTGGCCCGCATCCAGCGCCAGGCCGATCAGGGCAAGACCCGCGCCTCCCTCTCCTGTGGCAACCTGGCCCACGCCGTGGCCGCCTCGAGCTGTGACGAGAAGGGGCGGATCCTCGACATGACCCGCGCCAACGTGGCCATCGTCACCGCCTACAACGACATGCTGAGTGCCCATCAGCCCTATCAGGGCTACCCGGACATCATCAAGGGCGCCCTGGCCGCGCTCGGCCACAGCGCCCAGGTCGCCGGCGGCGTGCCCGCCATGTGCGACGGCGTGACCCAGGGTCAGCCGGGGATGGACATGTCCCTCTTCTCCCGGGACCTCATCGCCCAGGCCACCGCGGTCTCCCTCTCCCACAACACCTTCGACGCCACCCTGCTGCTCGGCATCTGCGACAAGATTGCCCCGGGCCAGATCATGGGGGCGCTTTCCCACGCCCACCTGCCCACCGCCTTCGTGCCTGCCGGTCCCATGGCGAGCGGCATCAGCAACGACGAGAAGGTGAAGGTGCGCCAGCAGTACGCTGCCGGTGAAGTGGGCCGCGACGCCCTGCTCAAGATGGAGTGCGGCGCTTACCACGCGGCGGGCACCTGCACCTTCTACGGCACCGCCAACACCAACCAGCTGGTGTTCGAAGCCATGGGCCTGATGCTGCCGGGCTCCGCCTTCGTGCATCCCCACAGCGAGCTGCGCCACGCCCTCACCGAGGAAGCGGCCCGCCGCATCAGCGCCATGATCCCGGGCTCCCCGGCCTATCGCCCCCTGAGTGCGGTGATCGACGAGCGCGCTCTGGTCAACGGCCTGGTGGCCCTGCTCGCCTCCGGCGGCAGCACCAACCACAGCATCCACATGGTGGCGCTGGCCCGCGCCGCCGGGCTGGAGCTGACCTGGGACGACCTGAGCGATCTCTCCGACGTGGTGCCGCTCCTGGTGCGCATGTACCCGAACGGCCCGGCGGACGTCAACGCCTTCGAGCAGGCGGGGGGCGTGCCCGGCCTGATGCGTCGTCTGGCCGAAGAGGGGCTGATCCACATGGATGCCACCCCGGTCTTCGGCGAGATGCAGGACTACCTCAGCCGTCCGGCACTGGTGGATGGCAAGCTGGTGTGGCAACCGGTGGGCGAGAGCGGGGATCCGAGCGTGCTCTCCCCCTCTGGCAGCGAGTTCCAGGCCACCGGCGGCACCAAGCTGCTGGCGGGCAACCTGGGCCGCGCCGTGGTCAAGGTTTCCGCCGTCGCGCCCGAGTATCGGGTCATCGAGGCCCCGGCCCGGGTCTTCTCCTCCCAGCATGCGGTGGAGGCGGCCTACAAAGCCGGTGAGTTGAACCAGGACGCCGTCATCGTGGTGCGCCACAACGGCCCGGCCGCCAACGGCATGCCGGAGCTGCACAAGCTGATGCCGGTACTTGGCAACCTGCAGAAGGCGGGTCACAAGGTGGCTCTGGTCACCGACGGCCGCCTCTCCGGCGCCTCCGGCAAGATCCCGGCCGCCATCCACGTCACCCCGGAAGCCCTGCACGGCGGGGCCATCGGCCTGCTCGCCAATGGCGACCTGCTGCGGGTGGATGCCGAGTCAGGCCGACTCGACTGCCTGACCGATTTGAGTGGCCGTACCCAGGCCGAGATCGACCTCACCCTGGAACAAGAGGGGTGGGGCCGTGAACTGTTCAGCGTGATGCGTCGCGCGGTATCGAGCGCCGAGTGCGGCGCCACCATCTTTGACTAAGGAAGAGCTATGCAGAACTGGAAAGTGACCCCTGCCGAGGTGTTTGCCGCCTCCCCCCTGGTACCCGTGATGGTCATCAACGACCTGGAGCAGGCCCTGCCGATGGCCAAGGCGCTGCTCGACGGCGGCATCTCGGTGTTCGAGATCACCCTGCGCACCCCGGTGGCGCTGGACGCCATCGCCCTCATCGCCAAGGCGATGCCGGATGCCATGGTCGGTGCCGGTACCGTGCTCAACTGCGCGCAGTTTGATGCCGCCGTCGCTGCCGGTGCCCGCTTCGTCATCTCCCCGGGCATGACCCCGGCCCTGCTGGCCCACGCGGCCAAGAGCACGGCGCCGCTGATCCCGGGCGTGGCCACCCCGTCCGAGGTGATGCAGGCGCTGGAAGCAGGCTACGACCACCTCAAATTCTTCCCGGCCGAGGCGAACGGCGGCACCAAGGCACTCTCCGCCATCGCGGCGCCTCTGCCCCAGGTGAAGTTCTGCCCCACCGGCGGCATCGGACCGAAAAACGTGGCCGACTACCTGGCACTGAAATGTGTGGCCACCGTCGGCGGCTCCTGGATGCTGCCGGCAGACGCCGTCAAGAGCGGCAACTGGGAGGAGGTTACCCGCCTCTCCCGGGAAGCGGTTGAATTGGTTAAACGTTAAGCAAATATCGTTTAGAAAAATTAAACAGGCCACCCCCGGGTGGCCTGCTGTTTTTCCGCCCCCGGAGGGGGTGGGCCGTTTGCTTCCGGCCTCGCCCTGGCTTAAGGTCGGGGGCCGCCCCTCTCCCCTGGAGCCTTCATGTCCTGTCTGCATCCATCCTACCCGCAAGGGCACTTCACCGCGCTGCACTGCCACCCCCATGCCCAATACTGCTATCTGCACGACGGGGGCGGCATCATCACGGGGCGAGGGGAGGGAGAACTGCTGGTGGCGGGCCAGATCTGCTTTATTCCGGCGGGGTGGGAGCACGAGTTTCGCGTGCTGCGCCGCTCCCGACTCTCCCTCCTCTATGTGCCGACGTCGGCCCGTACCGCCTTCGGCCCCTTGCAGGCCAGCCCACTGCTGGCGGGCCTCTTCGCCCGCCTGTCCGAGCTGGCCGAGGAGGAGGTGAAAGGGGCCTATCTGACGGTGCTTGGCCAGGAGCTGGAGCGCGCCGACCCGCTCGCGGCGCGCATTCCCCTCGCCGGGGCGCTGGACCCGCGCCTGCTGCGGGTGCTGGACAGGGTGTGCCAGGCACCCGCCATCCATCTGACGCTGACGGCGCTGGCGGCAGATTGCGGCGCCTCGGTGCGCACCCTCAACCGGCTCTTCCTCCAGCAGCTGGGGTGCAGCTTTCGCCAGTGGCGGGAGCAGGTGGTGCTGGGACGGGCGCGCCAGTTGCAGCACCGGGGGCTCACGCTGGCCCAGATCGCCGATCGGCTCGGCTACGAAGATCCCGGCGCCTTGTCCCGCGCCCTCCAGCGCCTTGCCCGGCGCGAACAGGCGGCCTGAGGGCGCGTCGTCTGCCTTCCTGCCCGCCATGGCGGTGTCTGCGGGTTGCCGGCAGTCAGCGCCGCGAGCCGATATCCGCATCCTCCTTGCTGCCTGCCAGCAGACAGGTCACCTCGTCGGTGTGGCAGATCCGATCGCCGCGAAAGGTGAAGAGGCCGCTCACCTTGCAGACCAGGGTGCCGCCGTCCTGGCGGGTGGCCCGTACCACATGGGTCGAGTGCACCCGCTCCCCCTGCGCCAGGGTGGCGACAAACTCGATGCTCGCCCCGGCCAGATGGCGGCGCAGTGTGGCGATGTGCTGGTGAAACGCCGGGTAGTCGAGCCGCTCGCCGTTCACCTCCTGGCCGTAGTCGGGGGTGAACCAGGCGTCGAGCTCCGCCAGAGGGAAGGCGGGATCGCAGATGACGCGCTGCAGGCAGGCTTTCAATCGTTCGGTGTGGTGCATGGTCTGCTCCTGACAGGGTGGATGGAGGAGCCAGCATAGGCCAGGGGGCGGCGAGGGGAGAGGGGAGAAGGCGCCATCATGGCGGTCGAACGCGCCATGATGGCCGGGGATCAGCCGAGGCTTTCCCCCTCATAGAGGGAGAAGCCGATGTCCTTGCACCTGGTCGCCAGCGGCTGGCCGCCGAGGCGGGCCAGCAGCATGATGGCGGCTTCGCGACCTATGGTCTCGCGGGGGGTGACGATGCTGGCGAGCTTGGGGGTCATGGCGTGGCCGATGTCGAGGGCGTTGCTGCCGGCGATGGCCACCTGCTGGGGCACCGGGATCCACCTGGCCTGGCATTGCAGCAGGGCCCCCACTGCCAGGTCGTCGTTGGTGCAGAACAGGCCGTCGAGATCGGGGAAGCGCGCCATGGCCTGGGCCAGCAGCTCTCCCCCCAGGGTGAAGCTGGAGGATTGCTCCGTCAGCAGGTGCTGGCCGGTCAGACCGAAATCGGCCATCGCCTGGTAGTAGCCTTCCATTCGCAGCTGGGTGCGCACGTCGAGCCGGGCGCCGAGGTAGATCACCTTGCGCCGTCCCCGGCGCAGCATCTCTGTTACCATGGCCCGGGCGGCGGCCCGGTGATCCATGCCCACCACCATGTCGATGGGGGAGAGGGGCAGATCCATGGTCTCCACCACCGGGATGCCGGCGGTGGCGATCATCTTGCGGGTGCGCTCGGTGTGCTGGGTGTCCGAGAGGATGAGCCCGTCCACGTTGTAGGAGAGGAGGGAGGCGACCTGCTCCTCCTCCCGCTCCGGGCTGTAGCCGTAGTGGGCGAGCAGGGTCTGGTAGCCGGCGGGCCGGGTCACCGCCTCGATGCCGTGGATCACCGCCGAGAAGACCTGGTTGGAGAGGGAGGGGATCAGGATGCCGATCGCCTTGCTGGTGGCGTTCGACAGCATGTCCGGCGCCCGGTTCGGGATGTAGCCGAGCTCCTCCACCGCGGCGGCGATGCGTTCGCGGGTCCCTTCGGCCACGGCGGACGGGTCGCGCAGGTAGCGGCTGACGGTCATCTTGGTGACACCGGTCAGGTCGGCAATGTCCTGCAGGGTAGGGCGGCGCTTGCGGGTGTCGTTCATCTGGGGATCCGGCAAAAAATGTTACACGTAACATTACCGTTTTTGCACGGCAATGTCAGCATATGACGCCATCAACAGGGGGCAGGGGATGATCAAGGGCAGGTGTTTCGAGGGGGTCCACTTCGAGCAGCAGGAGGTGGAGGGGGAGCAGTTCCAGGGGTGCCGCTTCATCGGCTGTCACTTCTCCTGGCTCGATCTCGGGGAGAGCCGCTTCGTCGACTGCAGCTTCTATGACAGGGAACGGGAGCTGGGATGCCTGTTTCAGGGCTGCGATCTGAGGGAGGTGAGCTTCCTGCGCTGCGATCTCACCCTGTCGGACTTCGGCCGCAGCCAGTGTCTTGGGCTGGAGATGCGCGACTGCCAGGCCATGGGGATCAACTTCGCCCATGCCAGCTTCGCCAACCGGATCACCGCCAAAAGCTACTTCTGCGAAGCCCACCTCACCGGCAACAACTTCAGCTACGCCAACTTCGAAAGCTGCCTGCTGGAGCGGTGCGAGCTTGCCGGCAACCGCTGGCAGGGGGCCAACCTGCTGGGCGCCTCCCTGGCGGGCTCGGATCTCAGCGGCTCCGAGTTCGGGCAAATCGACTGGACCAGCTTCAACCTGCAAGGCTGCGATCTGCGCCAGTGCGATCTGCCCGGCCTGGATCTGCGCCGGGTCAACCTCGCCGGGGTGCAGATCACTGAAGATCAGCAGCAGGGGCTGCTGGAGCAGATCGGGCTGGTGGTCTTCCCCTGAGCGGGGTGGAAAAGAGGTAAGTTTTCATCATCGGGGCGGGCGGTGTGGTGCCTCCCCTGCCAAGCAAAAAGCCTGCGCGATGCAGACTTTTTGTCGGGTGAAGTGGTAAACGACGCGGTGTTGCTGTCTTTTGCTCCCTGCTCCCCTCGCGGGAGAAGGGCTGGGGATGAGGTAGCGGACTCCGCTCGGGCACCGCCAAGGCGGGCTTAGCGTCTGGCCAGCCACTTGGTCGGGTTGATGGCCTCGCCCTGATAGCGGATCTCGAAGTAGAGGCCGGAGCGCTCCTGTCCGCCGCTGTCGCCGACCAGGGCCACGGGCTCACCCTGCTCCACCTTTTGTCCCACCTGGCGCAGCAGCGACTGGTTGTGGCCGTAGAGGCTCATGTAGCCCTTGCCGTGGTCGATGACCAGCAGCATGCCGAAGCCGTCGAGCCAGTCGGCGTAGACCACCTGGCCCGGTGCCACCGCCTTGACCTGGGTCCCTTCGCTGGCGCCGATCAGGGTGCCCTTCCACTTCAGCTCGGCGGTACGTGGCGAGCCGTAGGAGATGAGGATGGGGCCCTGCACGGGCCAGCGCAGGTTGCCACCCGTGCTCAGACCGCCGTAGCCGTTGCTGCTCGCCTTGGCGCTGTTGCGGGCGGCCGCTTGCTGCTGCGCCACCTTGGCCTGCTGCTCGGCGACGCGTTGCTGCTGGGCCGCCAGCCGCTGCTGTTCACCGACCTGGCGCTGCTGGGCGGCGATCCGCTGCTGTTCCTCGATGCGTTTCTGTTCGGCTGCCAGGCGCTGGGCCTCCAGACGGCGCTGGCGCTCCTGCTCGGCCTTGATCTTGGCGAGGCGCTCCCGCTCGGCCCGTTCGCGGCGTTCCTTTTCTTCCTGCTGACGACGCAGCTCTTCCAGCCGCGCCTTGAGCGCCTTCTCCGCCTTGACCAGCTTGTCGAGCTTCTGCTCGTCGGCCTGCACCGATTGCTGCAACTGGTTGCGCACCTTGGCACGGCTCTGCTGGCTGGCCAGCAGGCTCTGGTGATGCTCCTGCTGCTCGCCGAGCAGGGTCTGGAGGCGGTTCTCGGTCTCCCTGGTGGCCTGCTGGTTCTTGGCCAGCTTGTCACGGGTGGCGCGCAGGGCTTCAATGGCCTCGATACGGGCCTTGTTGAGGTAGTCGAAATAGTCGAGGGCGCGGCTCAGCTTGGCCGGATCCTGCTGGTTGAGCAGCAGTTTGAGGTAATCGTGGTTGCCCGCCTGGAAGGCGCTTTCCGCCTGCTTGGCCAGCAACTGTTTCTGATGTTTTGCTTGTTGCTCCAGTGCCAGCTTGTCCTGCTGCAGGGACGCCAGCTTCTGCTGGTTCTGCCGGAGTTGCTGTCTGGTCTGCTCGAGTTTGGCGGCGGCAGCCGAAATGGCCTGCTCGTCAGCCTTGAGCTGGGTGTTGAGCTTGGCAAGCTCCTGCTTGCTGAGCTTGAGGGTCTGTTGCTGTTCCTTGATCTGGGACTGCATGGCCCCCAACTGCTGGTTCGCAGCCTGGGCTGTGCCGGTACCGCCGATCAGGCAAAAAAACAGCGCGCCGGCCAACAGGCCGACGCGACTGGTTTTCTGTGAAATAATTTCGCATCCCCGCATGGGGCAGGATTATTTCAGAATCATCAGGGGCTTGCCAGTCATTTCCGGCGGCACCGGCAGACCCATCAGGGTCAGCATGGTGGGGGCCAGATCGGACAGTTTGCCACCTTCGGCGACCTCGGCTTTACGACCGAAGTAGATGAGGGGAACCGGCAGATTGGTGTGGGCGGTGTGGGCCTGACCAGTCTCTTCGTCCATCATCTTCTCGGCGTTGCCATGGTCGGCGGTGATGAGGCACTCGCCGCCCACTTCCGCCAGGGCGTCGGTGACGCGACCGATACAGTGGTCGACCGCTTCACAGGCTTTGACGGCTGCATCGAACACGCCGGTGTGGCCGACCATGTCGCCGTTCGGGTAGTTGCAGATGATGACGTCGTACTTGCCGCTCTTGATGGCCGCAACCAGCTTGTCGGTCAGCTCTTCGGAGCTCATCTCCGGCTGCAGGTCATAGGTAGCCACTTTCGGGCTCGCTACGATTTCGCGATCTTCGCCAGTGAAGCAGGCCTCTTCGCCACCGTTGAAGAAGAAGGTGACGTGGGCGTACTTCTCGGTCTCGGAGATGCGCAGCTGGGTCTTGCCCTGCTTGGCCAGCCACTCACCCAGGGTATTGACCAGGGCGGTGGGCGGATAGGCGCAGGCGGTTTTGATGTCGGCCGCGTATTCGGTCAGCATCACGAAGTGCAGGGCCGGGGTGGCGGTGCGGGCGAAGCCGGTGAAGTCGGTATCGACGAAGGCGCGGGTGATTTCGCGGGCGCGGTCGGCGCGGAAGTTCATGAAGATCAGCGCATCGCCGTCGATCATCGGTACAGCGTCGCCGATGCGGGTGGCTTTGACGAACTCGTCGTTCTCGTCGCGGGCATAGGCGGCGGCCAGCGCGTCGGTGGCGTTGTCAGCGGTGAATTCGCCCTTGCCCTGGGTCATCAGGTCATAGGCCTGCTGCACGCGATCCCAGCGGTTGTCGCGGTCCATGGCGTAGTAACGACCGATCATGGAGGCGAAACGGCCCTTGCCCAGTCGGGCAAACAGGGCGTCGAACAGCTCGATGGAGGACTGGGCACTGCGCGGCGGGACGTCGCGGCCATCCAGGAAGGCGTGGAAGTAGATCTGCTCGGCGCCACGCTTGGCGGCCATCTCGATCATGCCCATGATGTGCTCTTCGTGGCTGTGTACGCCACCCGGGGACATCAGACCCATGATGTGCACGGCCTTGCCCTTGGTCACGGCAGCGTCGACAGCCTTGGCCAGCTCGACGTTCTGGAAGAAGTCGCCGTCCTGGATGTCCTTGGAGATGCGGGTCAGCTCCTGATAGACGACGCGACCGGCACCGATATTGGTGTGGCCCACTTCGGAGTTGCCCATCTGGCCGTCCGGCAGACCCACGTCCAGGCCGGAGCCGGAGATCAGGGTGCTGGTGTAGTCACGGGCCAGGCGATCCAGGTTGGGGGTCTTGGCGGCAGCAACGGCGTTGTACTCTTGCTTGGTGCTGTAGCCCCAACCGTCCATGATGACCAGAACCAGCGGTTTCTTAGCTGTTGACATAAGGCTATGTCCTCTCGGATAGGAATGAATTGCGGGAAGTGAAACTAGCGTAATATTACTACATCTGCCGAAATAGTCACCTGATAGCCAAGTCCCTCTCCAGCCTCGCTTTTTAACTGTTATCCCGCTGTTTTAGGCATGTTGCCGGCTTGTCTGCCGCGGCGGGTTTTCCTCTGTTTCCCCCCTCTTTTCGGCATGGAGCATCCTCTCGTTCGGCCCGGTTGGAGGAGGAAGAATCGGCAGCCATCCCTGATGGGAGCTTGCTCTCGCTTTGCCGCCAAGATGGCTGATCTTATGCAGGGCCCCATGTATACTCGGGCCCTTGTCTTGGTCCCTGGATAGTAGAAGATGCAAGAGTATTTGGATTTCGCGGCCCGCAATCCGCTGCTGACCGCAGCCTGGTTGGGCCTGGCAGGCACCCTGGTGTACACCACTGTGCGTGCTCGTTTTTCTCCGGTGAAGGCGGTCAACAACCACGCCGCTACCCTGCTTATCAACCGTGAAAATGCCACCGTCGTGGACATTCGCAGTCAGGATGAATTTGCCAAGGGCCATCTGGCCGGGGCCCATCACCTGCCGCTCGCCCAGATCCAGGCGAATAATCTGGGTCCGGTTGAAAAGCACAAGGATGCCCCCATCATAGTGGTGTGCGAGTCGGGGATGACCGCTGGTGGCGCGGGTCGCCAACTGAGCAAGGCCGGTTTCAAGCAGGTGTATGTGCTCAGCGGTGGCATGGCCCAATGGCGTGCAGACAATCTGCCGGTGACCAAAAAACGCTGATTTAAGGGCCTGCGCCCACTCATTATCTTAAAAGGAATCAAACGAAATGGCTGACGAAATCAACAACCAGGAAGTGCAACCGGAATTCCACATCCAGCGTGTCTACACCAAGGATGTCTCCTTCGAAGCCCCGAATACCCCGCACATCTTCCAGAAAGAGTGGCAGCCGGACGTCAAGCTGGACATGGACACCAAGACCAATGTCCTGGCCGACAGCGTCTATGAAGTGGTGCTGACCCTGACTGTCACCTGCAAGCTGGAAACCGAGACCGCCTTCCTGTGCGAAGTGCAGCAAGCCGGCATCTTCACCATCGGCAACCTGCCTGAGCCGCAACTGGCCCACTGCCTGGCGGCCTTCTGCCCGAACATCCTGTTCCCGTATGCCCGCGAAGCGGTGTCCAACCTGGTGAGCAAGGGTTCCTTCCCGCAACTGAACCTGGCTCCGGTCAACTTCGACGCCCTGTTCGCCCAGCACATGGCGCAGGTTCAGGCCCAGCAGGCGACTGCGGAAGCCTGATAATGGCCGACCAGATCGCAATCTCGGTCCTGGGGGCGGGGTCTTATGGCTCCGCCCTTGCCATTTCTCTGGCGCGCAACGGTCATCCGACCCTGCTGTGGGGTCACGACCCTGCCCATGTCGCCGAGCTGGAACAGGATCGCTGCAACAAGGCATTCTTGCCGGATGTCCCCTTCCCGGCCGATCTGCAACTGACGTCGGATCTGCAGACGGCGGTGCAAGCCGCTCCCGTGCTGCTGCTGGTGGTGCCGAGTCATGTGTTCGGCCAGGTACTGGCCCGGGTCAAACCCTTCCTGCGCCCGGATACCCGGATCGCCTGGGCCACCAAGGGGCTGGAGCCGGACAGCGGCCGTCTGCTGCAAGAGGTGGCGCGGGAGGTGCTGGGGGATGCCATTCCACTGGCGGTCATCTCGGGCCCGACTTTCGCCCGCGAGCTGGCTGCCGGTCTGCCGACCGCCATCTCGGTGGCCTCCACCCACGACGACTTTGCCGACGATCTCTCCCACCTGCTGCACTGCGGCCGCTCGTTCCGGGTCTATACCAATCCGGACTTCATCGGTCTGCAGCTGGGCGGGGCGGTCAAGAACGTCATCGCCATCGGTGCCGGTCTCTCTGACGGACTCGGCTTTGGCGCCAACGCCAGAACCGCGCTCATCACTCGGGGTCTGGTGGAGATGCAGCGCCTCGGCGCCGCCCTCGGGGCCGATGCCAAGACCTTCATGGGGATGGCGGGGCTCGGGGATCTGGTGTTGACCTGTACCGACAACCAGTCGCGCAACCGCCGTTTCGGTCTGGCGCTGGGAGCGGGCAAGTCGGTTGACACCGCCATGGCCGAGATAGGCCAGGTGGTGGAAGGCTATCGCAACACCAAGGAGGTGCATCTGCTGGCGGCCCGTTGCGGCGTCGAGATGCCCATCTGCGAACAGATCTTCAAAGTGCTGTACGAAGGCAAGAATCCGAAAGAGGCGGCCATCGCCCTGCTGTCGCGAGACAAGAAGGACGAGTGATCCGCCCGCTGCAGAATGCAAAAGGCCCCGCCAGCTGGCGGGGCCTTTTCTTTGCCGCATGTCTTTGCGACAGCGGCAGCAAATCAGTAGTAGGAGTGATCGCCGCGCTGGTGCTCGGTGGCATCCTTGACGCCGTTGAGTTCGCCCGGGAATTTCTCCAGCAACTGCTTCTCGATCCCCTCTTTCAGGGTGTAGTCGACCATGGAGCAACCGTTGCAACCGCCGCCGAACTGCAGGATGGCCAGTTTGTCGTCGGTCAGCTCGACCAGGGTGACCTTGCCGCCGTGACCGGCCAGCATGGGGTTCACCTCGGACATCAACACGTATTCGATACGGTCGATCAGCGGGGCGTCGTCGGCCACTTTGCGCATCTTGGCGTTGGGGGCTTTCAGGGTGAGCTGGGAGCCCATCTGATCGGTGACGAAGTCGATGGTGGCATCCACCAGAAAGGGGGCGCTCAGGGGATCGACCAGGCAGTCGAAGCCGCTGAAGGGCAGGTGCTGATCTTCCGGATCGACCGCGTCGGGTGGGCAATAGGATACGCCGCACTCGGCATTCTGGGTTCCCGGATTGACCACAAACACCCGGATGTTGGTGCCATCAGGCTGCTTCTCCAGCAACTTGCGGAAGTGGGCCTGGGCGGTGTCGGAAATGCTGATCATCACTATCCTCATAAACCTGAGTGTACGACTAGGGTATTCATGATAACTCGCTTGGCGGGGCTTGGGTAGCGTGCCGATGGCGAGCCTGTGAGCCCGGGCGTATCGGAATCATGCCGTCAGCGGCCTCCCGGGCCGGATCCCTGCCCGGTTATTTCAGGTGTCGGAGGGTACGGCAGATGGCCCACACCTCTACCGTGGTGACGCCGTGCTCATGAAGCAACCGGGTGAGCTGACCTGCGGTGGCGCCCGTGGTGACCACATCATCGAGCAGTGCCACATGCCGGTAGTGGTGAGGTGCCATTTCGAAGGCGCCACGCAGATTGCGTCGCCGCTGGCCGGCACTGAGCCGGGTCTGTTGCGGGGTCGACCTTGTCCGGCACAGTACGCGGGTGTCGCAAGGAATGCCGGTGAGTGCGCTCAGGGCATGGCCGATTTCTTCTGCCTGGTTGAAGCCGCGCCACCACTGGCGCCACCAGTGCAGGGGAACCGGAATGATGACCTGCGGCGGGTTGGCGAGATCCAGATGGTCTGCCAGCAGGCGGGCAAGCAGCGGCGCGAGCAGGATCTGACCGGAATACTTCAGCCGGGGGATGAGTTGGGCATAAGGTGCCTGATAATCGCCGATCACCTGCAAACGCTCCCAGGGGGCGGGTCTGCGCTGGCAGCGTCCGCACAGCAGTTCGCTCTCGCGATGTTGCTCCGGCAGCGGTGCTGCACACATCAGGCATCGTCTGTCGTGCTGGCGCTGGGCGTGGCGGCACCAGGAGCACAACAAGGGCGTCTCGTCACAGGGTTGGCGACAGAGCAGGCACAGACCGAGCCAGTCGGACTGGGTGCCAAGGATCGGACTTGCTTTGGCGAGCAGCCGCTTTAACATGCAGGCTCCAAGCAGATAAACAGGGATCTTGAGTCTAGATGAGCGTATCGGTTGAGCGGTTTGGCCAGGGCCCGGACCTGGTGTTGTTGCATGGCTGGGGCATGAACGGGGCCGTCTGGCACGGTATTGCCCAAGAACTGGCTGCCCACTATCGGCTGCATCTGGTGGACCTGCCCGGCTTTGGCAACAGCCCCCTGCAAGCAGGGACAGACTACACCCTGCCCTGGCTGGCAGAGCAGGTGGCGGCCATATTGCCTGAAAAATGCCATCTGCTCGGCTGGTCCCTCGGTGGTCTGGTGGCGAGCCAGTTGGCGCTGACCATGCCTGGGCGCCTTCACTCTCTCATTACCGTAGCCAGCTCTCCCTGCTTCATGGCCCGCGACGAGTGGCCCGGGATTGCCCCCAAGGTGCTGGCGGGGTTCAACCAGATGCTGGCCGGCGACTTCATGCAGACCATAGAGCGCTTCCTCGCGATCCAGGCCATGGGCAGCGAGCACGCCAGAAACGACATTCGCCAGTTGCGTCACTGGCTGGCGGAGCGACCCGCTCCCCGGCTTGCGGCCCTGGAGGCGGGTCTGGGCCTGCTGGCCGAGGTCGATCTGCGGGATGAACTGATCGGCCTGGATCTGCCCTGGCTGCGTCTTTACGGCAGGCTGGATACCCTGGTGCCGAAGGCGGCGATCCCCTTGCTGGATGCGCGCTACCCTGCCAGCCACAGTCTGGTGCTGGAGAAGGCATCCCATGCTCCCTTCATCTCCCATCCAGAGCAGTTCATCACCCTCCTGCGGCGGTTCATTGACTGAGATTTGAGCGGCAGGCTTCAATAACTCGTCAGGTTGGTGGATAATTAGCCAACCCTACAGAGGAGTGTGCCAATGCGTATCGAATCAGCCATGACGGCGGGCGTGCAGGGGTTCCAACGGGCCGAGCAGTTGGCCGGCCAGGCGTCCAGCCAGATCGCCCGTCTCAATACGCCAGCGGGTGATCAGGTGCAGTTGCCGGATGAACTGGTGAATCTCAAGGTGGCCGAGCTGCATGCCGGGGCATCCGCCAAGGTGATCCAGACGGCCAGCGACATGCTGGGCACCCTGATCGATATCCGGGTGTGACATGAACATCAACGTCAGTCTGCCGACCATCATTCCGAATCAACTGCAGCCGCAGACGGAATCGGCACAGACTGACAACCGCCGCGCCGAACTGGTGCCCCCCAGCCGCCAGAGTGAGGCGTCCAACGCCGAGTCCGGCGTCGGTTCCCAGAAAGAGAGAGCCCGGGCCGCCCAGGCCAATCCCGCCGCCCCATCCTCGTCCACGAAAGAGAACGGCCAGACCGGCCCCGTGATGGTGGCGCACCGTTTTGTCGAGGCAACGGGGGAGGAGGGGGAGCGTCGACAACGTCAGGAGGGTGAGCAGCAGGAGCAGCAAAAGCAGCAGCGTCAGGTGGCTGCGCTGGTCGAACGGGATCTCGAAGTTCGCAAGCACGAGCAGGCTCACCAGGCAGCCGGCGGCGAGCATGCGGGGAGCCCTACCTACCAGTTTTCCCGTGGGCCGGATGGCAAGCGTTATGCCACCGGGGGGGAGGTGGTCATCGACATGGGGACCATTCCCGGGGATCCCGCCGCGACCATCGCCAAGATGCAGCAGGTGCGTGCCGCTGCACTGGCTCCCGATGAACCATCGTCACAAGACATGAGTGTGGCCCGTGCCGCCTCTGGCAAGGAGGCACAGGCCCGCAAGGATCTGATGACCCTCAGGCAGGAAACCACAGGCCCGCTCGGTGCTTATATGGACAATCGAAACCAGGTGATTGCCAGGCACTATCAGCAAGCGGTGAGGCCGGCCTCCCCGCATAGCCTGAGTCAGGACGTTTGATCCCGCTCCGTGCAGGCATGAAAAAGCCCCTTTCGGGGCTTTTTTGCATTCTGGGGGCTTATTTCTTCAGTTTCGACAGGGCGGCCGCGAAGGCGTTGCCCATGGCTCCCTCGGTCGGAGCGCTCTGACGGGGCGCCTGTTTCGGTCGGGCGTTGCCGGTGTGACGCGGCTCGGTCGGTTTGCGGGCAGGTTGGCCGGCTTTTTCATCCAGACGCATGGTCAGACTGATGCGTTTGCGTGGTACGTCGACTTCCAGCACCTTGACCCGGACGATGTCACCGGCCTTGACCACCTCGCGGGGATCCTTGACGAAGCGATCGGTGAGGGAAGAAATGTGCACCAGCCCGTCCTGATGGACGCCGATGTCGACGAAGGCGCCGAAATTGGTGACGTTGGTGACCACACCCTCCAGCACCATCTCGGGCACCAGATCGCTGATTTTCTCCACCCCTTCCTTGAAGGTGGCGGTCTTGAACTCGGGACGCGGGTCGCGGCCGGGCTTGTCCAGCTCGCCAATGATGTCGGTGACGGTAGGCACCCCGAACTGCTCGTCGGTGTAGTCGGTGGGCTTGAGGGTGCGCAGCAGGCTGCTGTTGCCGAGCAGGCTGCCCACAGTCTGCTCCAGCTTGGCGAGGATCCGCTCCACCACCGGGTAGGATTCCGGGTGCACCGCCGAGCCGTCCAGCGGGTTGCTGCCGCCCCGAATGCGCAGGAAGCCGGCGCATTGCTCGAATGCCTTGGGCCCGAGTCGGCTTACTTTCAGCAGCTGCTGACGATGCTGGAAGGCGCCGTTCTCATCCCGGTAGGCGACGATGTTCTGGGCCAGGGTCTGGGAGAGGCCGGAAACCCGGTTGAGCAGGGCGACCGAGGCGGTATTCACATCCACCCCCACCGCGTTCACGCAATCCTCGACCACCGCGTCGAGGCGGCGGGCCAGCTGGCTCTGGCCGACGTCGTGCTGGTACTGGCCCACACCGATGCTCTTGGGGTCGATCTTGACCAGTTCGGCCAGCGGATCCTGCAGCCGGCGAGCGATGGAGACGGCGCCACGAATGGAGACGTCGAGATCCGGGAATTCTTGGGAGGCGAGCTCGGAGGCGGAGTAGACCGATGCCCCCGCTTCACTCACCACAATCTTCTGCGCCTTGGCGGCCGGGTAGCGCTCGAACAGATCGCTCACCAGGCGGTCGGTTTCCCGGGATGCGGTGCCGTTGCCGATGCTGATGAGCTCGACCTTGTGCTTCTGGCACAGCTCGCTCAGGGTCTTGAGACTCTGGTCAACCTGGCGTTTGGGTTCGAACGGATAGATGGTCGCGTGATCGACCAGCTTGCCGGTGGCATCCACCACCGCCACCTTGACCCCGGTGCGGATGCCGGGATCCAGCCCCATGGTGCAGCGCATGCCGGCCGGTGCCGCCATCAGCAGATCCTTGAGGTTCATGGCGAACACCTTGATCGCCTCGTCTTCTGCCGATTCGCGGATGCGGCCGATCAGCTCGGTTTCCATCTGCAAGGACAGCTTGATCTTCCAGGTCCAGCTCACCACCCCCTGCAGCCACTTGTCGGCCGGGCGGTGTTGCAGATTGAGTCTGAGGTGATGGGCGATGATCCCTTCGCAGGGGCTGGTACCCTCATCCTCGCCGGTGACCAGCGCCAGGTTGAGGATCCCCTCGTTGCGGCCGCGCAACATGGCCAGCACCCGGTGGGAGGGGGCCTTGTGCAGGGGTTCGTCGTGTTCGAAGTAGTCCTTGAACTTGGCCCCTTCCTGCTCCTTGCCGGCCACCACGCGGGCACGCAGGGTGGCGTTCTGCCACAGGTAGTCCCGCAACTTCTCAAGGAGATCGGCCTGCTCGGCGAAACGCTCCATCAGGATGTAGCGGGCACCGTCGAGGGCGGCCTTGCCGTCGGTGATCCCCTGCTCGGCATTGAGGAAGCGAACCGCCTCCTGTTCGGGATCCTTCATGGGGTCACCCAGCAGCAAATCCGCCAGTGGCTCCAGCCCCGCCTCGATGGCCATCTGCCCCTTGGTGCGCCGCTTGGGCTTGTAGGGTAGGTAGAGGTCTTCCAGCCGGGTCTTGCTGTCGGCGTCGTTCAGCTCGCGGGCCAGCTCGGGGGTCAGTTTGCCCTGCTCTTCGATGGAGCGCAGGATCACCTGGCGGCGATCCGCCAGTTCACGCAGGTAGCCGAGGCGGCTCTCCAGGGTACGCAGCTGGCTGTCGTCCAGACCGCCGGTCACCTCTTTGCGGTAACGGGCGATGAAGGGAACGGTCGCGCCTTCGTCCAGCAGGCGAACAGCTGCCTGCACCTGTTCCGGGCGGGCATTCAGCTCACCGGCGATCTGATGTTCTATTACGTGGCTTTGCATGGAGGGTCTCTTGGTCGGGTCCTGTCTAACTGGTCAGCGTGGGGCTATGTCGCCGAACAGGGGGTCTGTCCTGGCGATACTTTAGATACCTGCCAGGCCACTGCCGCGCGGGCCGATTGGCGCCGCAAGGCGCCGGGTGTGAGCACTATATGGGGTCGGGCAGCGGGATGCCACCCCGGCAGAAATGACGTTTCTCATACCCGGTGGGCGGACATGCTCGGTCTCTCCTGGCCTTGTCAGCCGATTTGGCAGTCAGGGTCGGCCTGGCTTATTTGGGATAGCTGATCTCATTGACGTACCAGCAGGCGTCACCCACTGGCGTTTGCACCAAGGCTTCATCGCCCACCTCTTTCTTGAGCAGGGCACGGGCCATGGGGGAGTCGATGGAGATGTAATCCTTGCGGCCGAAGATCTCGTCATAGCCGACAATGCGAAAGCGCTTGGTCTCTCCCTCTTCGTTTTCCACCTCGACCCAGGCGCCGAAGAAGACCTTGCCCTCCTGGGAGGGGGAGTAGTCGACTATGGTCAGCTCTTCCAGGCACTTGCGCAGGTAGCGAACCCGGCGGTCGATCTCCCGCAGGCGTTTCTTGTTGTACTGGTAATCGGCATTCTCGCTGCGATCACCCAGGCTCGCCGCCCAGGCCACTTTTTTGGTGACATCGGGCCTCTCCTCCCGCCAGAGCATGTCGTGCTCCTGCCGGAGCCTGGTGTAGCCTTCACGGGTAATGAGTTTGGTTTTCATGGAGTTATCACTCCCTCGCCAATTGCATCCGGTTGCTCGGGATCTTAGTCATTGTCGCCGCCCTGTCGAGCAAAAAGCAGAGCTGGTCATCCATCCTTCCCGGCTCCGGGGCCGAATGAGGGCAATAACCGGTAACATATTTATGCTTTGTGGTTGCAGGGGGCGGCTCTAGTATGAGGGGAGACAGAGAAGAGAGGTGGCAATGAGTCAGCAATACAAGGTCCTGGTGGTGGACGACGATCTGAAACTGCGTTCCTTGCTGGAGCGCTACCTCACCGAGCAGGGGTTTGTAGTGCGGGGTGTCGCCAACGGGGAGCAGGCCGATCGCCTGCTGACGCGTGAAAACTTCAGCCTGATGGTGCTTGATCTGATGCTGCCGGGGGAAGACGGCCTCTCCATCTGCCGCCGCCTGCGCGAGGCCGGCAACCAGATCCCTGTCTTGATGCTCACCGCCAAGGGGGACGAGGTGGATCGCATCGTCGGTCTGGAGATGGGGGCCGACGATTATCTGCCCAAGCCGTTCAACCCCCGTGAGCTGCTGGCCCGGATCCGCGCCGTGCTGCGCCGCCATACCGTGGAGCTGCCCGGCGCCCCTTCCGCGGCGGAGAAGATGGTGAGTTTCGGGGCCTACCAACTCAATCTGGCGACCCGTGAACTGAGCCGTGATGGCGAACCGGTTTCCCTGACCAGCGGGGAGTTCGCCGTGCTCAAGGTGCTGGTGAGTCATCCTCGCGAACCGCTCTCCCGTGACAAGCTGATGAACCTGGCCCGTGGTCGCGAGTACACGGCCACCGAGCGCAGCATTGATGTGCAGGTCTCCCGCCTGCGCCGCCTGCTGGAACAGGACCCGGCCCAGCCCCGCTATCTGCAGACTGTCTGGGGTCTGGGGTATGTGTTCGTACCGGACGGTGAGAGCGCATGAAGAAAGTGGGCAGCATGTTCTCCCGCATGCTCTGGTTTCTGGCTGCCGTGCTGGTGGTCTATCAAGTCGTCTCCTACGTTACCTTCTACAACTACCTGCTGGCGCCGACCGTCAAGCAGATCAGCCACCTGCTGGCAAACCAGGTCAAACTCATCTTCCCGGTGGACAACAACCAGCTGGCGCTCAGTGAAGATGCCGAGGCGCTGGTCTATGTGACCACTGGCAGCGACATCTATACCCAGAGCGAGGCGGAGCAGCACGGGCTGAATGATTCCAAGCCCTACCCCTATCTGGAGCAGAGCATCAGCCGCGAATTGAAAGGGGATACCAGGGTCAGGGTTGAAATCCAGGATCACTACATCATCTGGATCCAGCCTCCCCAGGCCAGCCAGATGTGGGTGCGCATTCCCCTGACGGAGATTGAAGATGACGACATCGAACCGCTCATCCTCTATATGAGCGTCTTGCTGGTGGTGACCCTGTTTGCGGCCTGGCGTTTTGCCCGTCAGCTGGTGCGACCGCTGGAGGATCTGGAAGCGGGGGCTGTGGCGGTGGCGCGCGGCAACTTTCCCGATGCCCTGGGGGAGCAGGGCTCGCGGGAGGTGCGCCGCCTGACCCGCACCTTCAACCACATGTCGAGCTCCATCAAGGGGCTGATCGAGGAGCGCAACCTGATGATGGCCGGGGTATCCCACGATTTGCGCACCCCTCTCACCCGCATTCGTCTCGCGACCGAGATGATGTCCTCGGGGGATGAGTACCTCAAGGAGAGCATCAATGCGGACATCGATGAGTCGAACGGTATCATCGATCAGTTCATCGACTACATTCGCCCGAACGAGGGGCTCGATGCCCGGCCCGTCGACCTGACCCAGCTCATTCACGATGCGTTGCTGATGCAGACCGATCAGGGACTGGAAGTGGAGCTGCTCCTGCCGGAGGAGGCGGTGCGTGTGGCCTGCCATCCCATCAGTATTCGCCGTATCCTCAACAATCTGTCGGGCAACTCCCTGCGCTATGGCGCGACCCGGTTGCAGGCCGAGCTCAGGGATGATGGCCACTGGGTGCGGCTGCGACTCTCCGACAATGGCCCGGGGATCGCAGAAGAGGACTACTCCCGGGTGCTCAAGCCCTTCACCCAGGGTAATGTGGCGCGCACCGGTGGCGGCAGCGGGCTGGGGCTGGCCATCGTTGCCAAGATAGTCTCCCAGCATCACGGCACCATCAGGTTGGGGCGTTCCGAACTGGGGGGCTTGCAGGTGGAGATCCGGCTACCCAAGAACCAGCCGTTGGAGTGGATGGATTGAAAGCAGGGCGTATCGAGGGATACGCCCTTTTGTCTGTCAGGGGTGGGGGTCGCTCACCTTGCGGTAGCGCTTGCCATATTTGAGTTGCTGGATAAGCAGGGCGGCGACGATGAGAGCCAACCCGATGGGGGTCGCCGGGTGAATGGTTTCGCCGATCAACAGGTTGAGCAGCACCAGAGAGGCAAACGGCGAGATGAAGATAAGGTTGCTGATGGGGGCCGTGTTGGTGGCGTGGCGCAGTGCCATCAGCCAGAGCACGAAACCGAAACCCATCTCGAACAGCCCCACATAGATGGCGCCAGCCCATCCCTGCCAGGCGGTCATGGCAAAGTCCGAGAGCAACCAGGTCGCCACGATGATGAAGGGCAGGCTGATCATGAAGCCGAGCAGCAGGCTGACGACGGGATCCCCCTGATTGCGGGTGTTGAGGATCCAGTAACCGGCCCAGATCAGGGTCGACACCAGCGCCAGCGTGACGCCGAGGGGGCTGTCGAACTGCAGACCGAACACGTCCCCCCTGGTGGCGATCACCAGGGCGCCGAAATAGCCAAGCACGATGGCGACGCCATCGCGGCGGCGCAGCTTTTGACCGAGGAAGGGAACGGCCAGCAGGCTGAGGGTGATGGCCCAGGTGTAGTTGAGAGTCTGTGCCTGCTGGGCGGGCAGCAGATCATATGCCTTGAACAGCAGCAGGTAATAGAGAAAGGGGTTCAGGACCCCGAGAGCGAGGTAGTAGAGGGGGCTACTCTTGATGTAGTCGAGCAGTAGTGGCAGTTTGCCCTGACAGGCCACAATGCACCCCAGGGTCAGGGTCGAGGTGCAGGCCGCGACCAGCAGCAGCTGTACCGGTTCAAAGTAGGCGAGGGAGATCTTGAAGGCGCTGGCCACCGTGGACCAGAGGGCGACGGCACAGAGCCCGTACTGGTAGGCTTTCTTCTGATTCTTGAGCATGGGATGGGTTCCGCAGACAGGGGCGAGGGCGCAGTCTATCAGCCTGTTTGCAACATTGTCGTTACCCCTGCCAGGCAAGGGCTTGCCCAGCCGTTGGCGAGATCCATCTGTCACATAAAATTGCGCACAATCTGTCCGCCTTCACTTGCGTGAGTGGAAAAAATCCGTATAATCCCCTCCGCTTGCCCATGAGGCAGCCAGACGATATGTCTGCTTGCTGAGCTTCCCGTTTACGAGTTGCCAGCCATACAGTCCTCCCGATATGGGAGGAAACGTGAAAAATCACACCTCTGGCGGGAGCAGTCCCGGTCGGGCGGTGTTGATTTATGTTCTTTTATCTATTGGAGCTCTGTCAATGCAGAACCAAAGAATCCGTATCCGCCTGAAGGCTTTTGATCATCGCCTGATCGATCAATCCACTGCGGAAATCGTTGAAACTGCTAAGCGCACTGGCGCGCAGGTTCGCGGTCCTATCCCGCTGCCGACTCGCAAAGAGCGTTTCACCGTTCTGATCTCCCCGCACGTCAACAAAGACGCGCGTGATCAGTACGAGATCCGCACTCACAAGCGTCTGGTAGACATCGTTGAGCCGACTGACAAGACCGTAGACGCTCTGATGCGTCTGGATCTGGCAGCTGGTGTAGACGTCCAGATCAGCCTGGGTTAATTACGGAAAGAGGTTGATAACAATGACAATCGGTCTTGTAGGTCGCAAAGTGGGTATGACTCGCATCTTCACTGAAGATGGCGTTTCTATCCCGGTGACTGTTATCGAAGTTGAAGCTAACCGTGTAACTCAGGTCAAATCTGTAGAAACCGACGGCTACAACGCTATTCAGGTTACCACTGGCGCCAAGAAAGCCAGCCGCGTAACCAAGCCGGAAGCTGGCCACTTCGCCAAAGCTGGTGTAGAAGCCGGTCGCGGTCTGTGGGAATTCCGCCTGAACAACGGTGAAACTTTCACTGTTGGTAGCGAGCTGAAAGTAGATCTTCTCGCTGACGTTAAGCTGGTAGACGTTACCGGCACATCCAAGGGTAAAGGTTTTGCCGGTACTGTTAAGCGCTGGAACTTCCGTACCCAGGATATGACCCACGGTAACTCCCTGTCCCACCGTGTACCTGGCTCCATCGGTCAAAACCAGACCCCGGGCCGTGTATTCAAGGGCAAGAAGATGGCTGGTCACATGGGTGCTGAGCGTGTAACGACTCAGAACCTGGAACTGGTTCGTGTTGACGCTGAACGCAACCTGCTGCTCATCAAAGGCGCAGTACCGGGTGCAACCAACGGCAACGTGATCGTCAAACCTGCCGTCAAAGCGTAACGTCTGAGGAGATAGTAATGGAATTGGTAATGAAAGACGCCAAGAGCGCTCTTGAAGTTTCCGAGACTACCTTCGGGCGCGAATTCAACGAAGCTCTGGTTCACCAGGTTGTCGTTGCATATGCCGCTGGTGCCCGTCAGGGTACTCGTGCGCAGCTGACTCGCTCTGAAGTGTCTGGTGGCGGCAAAAAGCCGTGGCGTCAGAAGGGCACTGGTCGTGCCCGTGCTGGCTCCATCCGTTCGCCCATCTGGCGTTCCGGTGGTGTGACCTTTGCTGCTAAGCCGCAAGATCACAGCCAGAAAGTAAACAAGAAGATGTACCGCGGCGCTATCCGTAGCATCCTGTCCGAGCTGGTACGTCAAGAGCGCCTGATCGTTGTTGAGAAGTTCGGCATCGAAGCGCCGAAGACCAAAGAACTGATCGCCAAGCTGAAAGAAATGGAACTGACTGACGTTCTGATCGTGACTGCTGAAGTCGATGAGAACCTGTTCCTGGCTGCTCGTAACCTGTACAAAGTTGACGTGCGTGACGTTGCCGGTATCGACCCGGTCAGCCTGATCGCTTTCGACAAGGTTCTGATGACTGCTGACGCAGTTAAGCAAATCGAGGAGATGCTGGCATGATCCGTGAAGAGCGTCTGCTGAAAGTTCTGAAGGCTCCGCACATCTCTGAAAAGAGCACCATGGTCGCAGAAAAGCAGAACACTATCGTGTTCAAAGTTGCTGTTGATGCCACCAAGGCGGAAGTCAAAGCTGCAGTTGCGAAACTGTTCGAGGTCGAAGTTGAGACCGTCCGTACCCTGAACATGAAGGGTAAGACCAAGCGCGCAGGTGCACGCGTAGGCCGTCGTTCCGATTGGAAAAAGGCTTATGTGACCCTGAAAGCTGGTCAGGACATCGACTTCATGGGCGCAGCCGAGTAAGAGGAGTTCTGAAAAATGGCAATCGTTAAGTGCAAGCCTACTTCTCCGGGCCGCCGCCACGTCGTCAAGATCGTCAACCAAGAGCTGTACAAGGGCAAGCCCTTCGCCGCTCTGCTGGACAGCAAAAGCAAGTCCGGTGGCCGTAACAACAACGGTCGTATCACCACTCGTCACATCGGTGGTGGTCACAAGCAACACTACCGTCTGATCGACTTCAAGCGCGACAAAGACGGCATTCCGGCCAAAGTTGAGCGTCTGGAATACGATCCCAACCGTACCGCAAACATCGCCCTGGTGCTGTATGCAGACGGTGAGCGTCGTTACATCCTGGCTCCGAAAGGCCTGAAAGCTGGTGATGCAATCGCCTCTGGTGCTGATGCTGCCATCAAGGTGGGTAACACCCTGCCGATGCGCAACATCCCGGTCGGTTCTACCGTTCACGCCGTTGAGATGAAGCCTGGTAAAGGTGCCCAGCTGGCTCGTTCTGCTGGTACTTTCATCCAGATCCTGGCTCGTGAAGGTAACTATGTAACTCTGCGTCTGCGTTCCGGCGAAGTACGTAAAGTTCTGGCCGAGTGCCGCGCTACCATCGGTGAAGTGGGTAACTCCGAGCACATGCTGCGTCAACTGGGTAAAGCCGGTGCTAACCGCTGGCGTGGTATTCGTCCGACCGTTCGCGGTATGGCGATGAACCCGGTTGATCACCCGCACGGTGGTGGTGAGGGTCGTAACAAGGGCATGCAGCCTGTGTCCCCATGGGGCCAGAAGGCTAAGGGCTTCAAGACCCGTAAGAACAAGCGTACCGACAAGTACATCGTACGTCGTCGTAACAAGTAATTGTTAACATAGAGGAATCACCATGCCACGTTCTCTCAAGAAGGGTCCATTTATCGACCTGCACTTGCTGAAGAAGGTAGAGAAAGCGGTGGAAAGCGGGGATAAAAAGCCGGTTAAGACCTGGTCCCGTCGTTCAATGATCATCCCGAACATGATCGGTTTGACCATCGCTGTCCATAATGGTCGTCAGCACGTTCCGGTTTTCGTTACCGAAGAAATGATCGGTCACAAACTGGGTGAATTCGCACCGACTCGTACTTATCGCGGCCATGCTGCTGATAAGAAGGCTAAGAAGCGCTAAGGGATAAATGATGGAAGCTATCGCTAAACACCGTTATGCCCGTACTTCTGCCCAGAAAGCTCGTCTGGTAGCCGATCAAGTACGTGGTCTGTCCGTAGACAAGGCTCTGAACATCCTGACCTTCAGCCCGAAAAAGGCTGCTGTTCTGGTGAAGAAAGTGCTGGAATCTGCCATTGCCAACGCTGAGCACAACGAAGGTGCCGATATCGACACCCTGCGTGTTGCCACCATCATGGTAGACGAAGGTCCCTCCATGAAGCGCATCCGCCCGCGTGCCAAAGGTCGCGCGGATCGTATCCTCAAGCGTACCGCTCACATCACTGTAGTGGTATCCGACGCTAAGGCTGGGAGATAAGCAATGGGTCAGAAAGTACATCCTAATGGCATTCGCCTGGGTATTACCAAGCCTTGGAATTCTACCTGGTTCGCGAACACCAAAGACTTCGCTGACAACCTGTACAGCGATTTCCAAGTACGCCAGTTCCTGACCAAGGAGCTGAAAAACGCTTCCTTGTCCAAGATCACTATCGAGCGTCCGGCCAAGAGCATCCGTGTGACCATTCACACCGCTCGTCCGGGTGTCGTGATCGGCAAGAAAGGCGAAGACGTTGAAAAACTGCGCAAAGCTGTAGCCGCAATCGCTGGCGTGCCTGCTCAGATCAACATTTCCGAAGTCCGCAAGCCGGAGCTGGATGGCAAACTGGTTGCCGACAGCATCACTTCCCAGCTGGAGCGTCGCGTAATGTTCCGTCGTGCTATGAAGCGCGCCGTACAGAACGCCATGCGCCTGGGTGCCAAGGGCATCAAAGTGGAAGTTTCCGGCCGTCTGGGCGGCGCTGAAATCGCGCGTACCGAATGGTACCGTGAAGGTCGTGTGCCCCTGCACACCCTGCGCGCCGACATCGACTACGCAACTTCTGAAGCCCACACCACTTACGGTGTGATCGGCGTTAAAGTTTGGATCTTCAAGGGCGAAGTTCTGGGCGGTCTGGCTGCAGTCAATGCTGCCGCTGCTCAAGAGCAAGCTCCTGCGAAGCCCAAGCGTGACAACAAGCGCCGCGCTGCCAAGTAAGGAGATTCGGTAAATGTTGCAACCTAAGCGTACTAAATTCCGCAAGACCCACAAGGGTCGTAACCGCGGTCTGGCCAATGCCGGTAACGAAGTATCCTTCGGTACCTTTGGCCTGAAGGCGACATCTCGTGGTCAACTGACTGCTCGTCAAATCGAAGCAGCCCGTCGTGCCATGACCCGTCACGTTAAGCGTCAAGGCAAGATCTGGATCCGTGTGTTCCCGGACAAGCCCATCACCGAAAAGCCCCTCGAAGTTCGTATGGGTAAAGGTAAGGGTAACGTGGAATACTGGGTTTGCCCGATCCAGCCTGGCAAGGTTCTGTACGAGATGGATGGTGTACCTGAGGCTCTGGCGCGTGAAGCGTTTGCCCTGGCCGCAGCTAAGCTGTCTGTTCAGACCACTTTCGTAATTAAGACGGTGATGTGATGAAAGCCCAAGATCTGCGTCAAAAGAGCGTCGAAGAACTGAACCAGGAGCTGCTGGGTCTGCTGCGTGAGCAATTCAACATGCGCATGCAAGCTTCCACCGGCCAGCTGGCTCAGACTCACACTCTGAAACAAGTGCGTCGTGACGTCGCACGTATCAAGACTGTACTGACTGAGAAGGCAGGTGCGTAATGACTGACAAGATCCGTACTCTGCAAGGTCGTGTAATTAGCGACAAGATGGACAAGTCCATCACCGTCGCTATCGAGCGCAAGGTAAAGCACCCGATCTACGGTAAGATCATCAAGCGCACTACCAAGCTGCACGTGCATGACGAGAACAACGAGTGCAAGGCTGGCGATCTCGTGGAAATCCGCGAGTGCCGCCCGCTGTCCAAGACCAAGTCCTGGACCCTGGTTGCTGTCGTAGAAAAGGCCTAATTCGGTACTTTTTAGCCCAAACGGCCCCCCATCGGGGCCGTTTGTTTTTTAGGCTACCTTTTCAAAAATAGCTGTGTTATAGTTTCGCGCCTTTTGAAGGCAGCCAGATCCCATCAGGGATAAGAAGTAAACAAAGCGGAGCACTAAGATGATCCAGATGCAAAGTATGCTGGGTGTTGCCGACAACTCCGGCGCTCGCAGTGTAATGTGTATTAAGGTTCTGGGTGGTTCGCACCGCCGTTATGCCGGCATCGGCGACATCATCAAGGTTTCCATCAAGGAAGCCATTCCTCGCGGTAAAGTGAAGAAAGGTGATGTGTATAACGCGGTGGTCGTACGCACCCGTAAAGGCGTTCGTCGTCCGGACGGCTCTGTCATCCGTTTCGACAACAATGCGGCTGTGTTGCTTAACAACAACCAACAGCCAATCGGTACTCGTATTTTTGGCCCGGTGACCCGTGAACTCCGTAACGAGAAGTTCATGAAGATTGTGTCCCTGGCACCCGAAGTACTGTAAGGAGTCGAACGATGGCAGCTAAAATCCGTCGCGAAGACGAAGTAATTGTTCTTACCGGCAAAGACAAGGGCAAGCGTGGCAAAGTCACTCAAGTCCTGATTGCAAAAGGTAAGGTAATCGTGGAAGGCATCAACCAGGTGAAGAAACACCAAAAGCCGGTACCCGCACTGGGTCAGGCTGGCGGCATCGTCACCAAAGAAGCCCCCATCGATGTATCTAACGTCGCGCTGTTCAACTCTGCCACTGGCAAGGCTGACCGCGTTGGTTTCCGGATTGAAGACGGCAAGAAAGTCCGTTTCTTCAAATCCACCGGCGAACTTGTGAAGTAATTGGAGTTTAACGATGGCGAAACTGCATGATTACTACAAATCCGATGTAGTAAATGAACTGTCCAAGCAGTTCGGTTACAAGACTATCATGCAAGTCCCTCGGATCGAGAAAATCACCCTGAACATGGGTGTTGGTGAAGCGATCTCTGACAAGAAGTTGCTGGAAAATGCTGCTGCCGATATGGCTGCCATTTCCGGTCAGAAACCGCTGATCACCAAAGCACGCAAATCTGTTGCGGGCTTCAAGATTCGTGAAGGCTACCCGATAGGTTGTAAAGTAACCCTGCGTGGCGAGCGTATGTGGGAGTTCCTGGAACGGCTGATTTGCATCTCCGTACCGCGTATCCGTGACTTCCGTGGTCTGAACGCCAAGGCGTTCGATGGCCGTGGTAACTACTCCATGGGCGTGCGTGAGCAAATCATCTTCCCGGAAATCGACTATGACAAGGTCGATCGCGTCCGTGGTCTGGATATCACCATCACCACTTCCGCGAATACCGACGAAGAAGGCCGTGCTCTGCTGGCTGCCTTTAACTTCCCATTCCGCAAGTAAGGTTAGGGTTATGGCTAAAACATCCATGAAAGCACGTGAAGCAAAGCGTGCGAAGCTGGCAGCCAAGTTCGCGACCAAGCGTACCGAGCTGAAAGCTATCATCGTTGATATGAACGCTTCTGAAGAAGCGCGTTGGGATGCTGTCTTGCAACTGCAACAGCTGCCCCGTGATTCCAGTCCGTCCCGCCAGCGTAACCGTTGCAACATCACTGGTCGTCCGCACGGTTTCCTGCGGAAGTTTGGCCTCTCTCGCATCAAGGTGCGTGAGCATGCCATGAAGGGCGAAATTCCGGGCCTCAAAAAGGCCTCTTGGTAAGAATCTCGGGAGTTAGACTATGAGCATGCAAGATCCGATCGCGGATATGCTGACCCGCATCCGTAACGGTCAGGCGGCGAGCAAAGTTGCGGTTTCCATGCCTTCTTCCAAGCTGAAAGTGGCTATCGCCAAAGTGCTGAAAGAAGAAGGTTACATCGCTGGCTACAACGTAGCTGGTGACGTGAAACCGGAACTGGAAATCGAACTGAAGTATTTCCAGGGCAAGCCGGTTGTAGAACTGATCCAACGCGTGAGCCGTCCCGGCCTGCGTATTTACAAGCGCACTACTGATCTGCCGAAAGTCATGGGCGGTCTCGGTGTTGCTATCGTGTCCACGTCTAAAGGTGTGATGACCGACCGTGCTGCCCGCAAGGCAAGCATGGGTGGTGAGATCATCTGCTACGTCGCTTAATAGGAGGTCGGAAATGTCTCGCGTTGCTAAGGCACCCGTCACTATTCCTGCTGGCGTAGAGGTGACTCTGAACGGCCAAGAACTGTCCATCAAAGGTGGCAAGGGTTCCCTGGTTCGTTCCATCCACGCCGGTGTAGAAGTGACCAAAGAAGACAATGTACTGAAGTTCGCCCCGCGCGACGGCATCGCTGGTGCTGACGCTCAGGCCGGTACTGCCCGTGCATTGGTCAACAACATGGTAGTCGGTGTTACCCAAGGCTTCGAGCGCAAGCTGCAGCTGGTTGGTGTAGGTTACAAAGCCTCCATCAAGGGCAATGCTGTTGCGCTGGCACTGGGCTTCTCTCACCCGGTAGAGCATGCGCTGCCGGCTGGTGTCACCGCTGAATGTCCGTCCGCCACCGAGATCGTTCTGCGTGGTGTGGACAAGCAGCTGGTTGGCCAAGTCGCCGCCGATATCCGTGCTTACCGCGCTCCGGAGCCCTACAAGGGCAAGGGTGTACGCTATGCCAACGAGCAAGTGCGTACTAAAGAAGCTAAGAAGAAGTAAGGTAACACTATGGACAAGAAAGCAGCTCGTCTCCGTCGTGCTACTCGTGCTCGGAAAAAGATGCAGGAACTGGGAGCTACCCGTCTGGTTGTTCACCGTACCCCGCGTCATATCTATGCGCAGGTTATTGCAGCCAACGGTTCCGAAGTTCTGGCCTCTGCTTCCACAGTAGAGAAAGCCATCAGTGAAGCTCTGAAATACACCGGTAACGCAGATGCTGCTACCGCTGTAGGTAAGGCTATCGCTGAGCGTGCTATTGCCAAAGGCGTTCAGAACGTATCTTTCGATCGTTCCGGTTTCAAGTATCACGGTCGTGTAGCCGCTCTGGCTGCCGCTGCTCGTGACGCTGGTCTTCAGTTCTAAGCTAGGAGTCGAAGATGGCTAAAGTCGAATCTCAAGCCGGCGAACTGCAAGAAAAGCTCATTGCAGTAAACCGTGTTTCGAAAACTGTTAAAGGTGGTCGTATCATGTCCTTCACCGCGTTGACCGTGGTGGGTGATGGTAACGGCCGTGTAGGTTACGGTTACGGTAAAGCCCGTGAAGTTCCGGCCGCCATTCAAAAGGCGATGGAACAGGCTAAGCGTAACCTGAACAAGGTTGAGCTGAACAACGGCACCCTGCACCACCCGGTGCGTGGCGTTCACTCTGGTTCCACCGTGTTCATGAAGCCGGCCTCCCAAGGTACTGGTATCATTGCAGGCGGCGCCATGCGTGCCGTACTGGAAGTTGCTGGTATCCACAACGTGCTGGCCAAGACCTACGGTTCCACCAACCCAATCAACGTTGTTCGCGCAACTGTCGACGCTCTGGTTCACGGTCAATCACCGGAACAGATCGCGGCCAAGCGTGGTCTGCGCGTTGAAGAAATTCTGGGGTAATGCGACATGGCTAACACTGTAAAAGTAACTCAAACTCGCAGCTCTATCGGCCGTCTGCCAAAGCACAAGGCGACTCTGCGTGGTCTGGGTCTGCGTCGCATTGGTCACACCGTTGAGCTGGAAGATACTCCCTGCGTACGCGGCATGATCAACCAGGTTTATTACATGGTTAAGGTGGAGGGCTAAGCATGCGTCTGAATACTCTGTCTCCGGCCGCTGGCTCCAAGCGCGTCAAGCACCGTCCGGGCCGTGGTATCGGTTCTGGTCTGGGCAAGACCGGTGGTCGTGGTGTTAAAGGTCAAACCTCTCGTTCCGGTGGCGGCAAGGTCCGCAACGGTTTCGAAGGCGGCCAGATGCCTTTGAAAATCCGTCTGCCGAAGTTCGGTTTCTTCTCTCGCAAATCTTTGGTTTCTGCCGAAGTGCGCCTGAACGAAATCGCCCTGGTAGAAGGTGATGTGGTCGACGTGAGCACTCTGAAGCAAGCCGGTGTTATTACCAAAAACATCGTGTTCGCTAAAGTTGTTCTGTCTGGCAACATTGACCGTGCTGTGACCGTTCGTGGTCTGTCCGTCACCAAGGGTGCACGTGCAGCCATCGAGGCCGCTGGCGGTAAAATCGAGGAATAATCAGTACAATGGCTAAGAAACCAGGATTGGATGTTAAAGCACAAGGTGGTCTGAGCGAACTGAAGAGCCGTCTGCTCTTCGTTCTCGGGGCAATTATCGTGTTCCGTGCAGGCTCTTATGTGCCGATCCCTGGTATTGACGCCGCCGTACTGGCCGAGTTGTTCCAACAACAGAAGGGCACCATCATTGAGATGTTCAACATGTTCAGTGGTGGTGCACTCTCGCGTGCTTCTATTCTTGCACTGGGGATCATGCCGTACATTTCGGCGTCGATCATTATCCAGTTGCTGACTGTGGTTCACCCTGCTCTTGCTGAACTCAAGAAAGAAGGTGAATCCGGCCGTCGCAAGATTAGCCAATATACCCGTTGGGGCACGCTGGTTTTGGGAACGTTCCAGGCCATTGGTATTGCAACAGGTCTGCCGAATATGATGCAAGGACTCGTGACTCATCCGGGTTTGGGCTTCTATTTTACAGCCGTTGTGAGTCTGGTCACCGGTACCATGTTCTTGATGTGGTTGGGTGAACAGATTACCGAGCGTGGGATTGGTAATGGTATCTCGTTGATTATCTTCACAGGTATCGTCGCCGGTCTGCCTCATGCCATTGGCGCTACGGCCGAACAGGCACGTCAAGGGGAATTGCACATCCTGCTGTTGTTGTTGCTGGGCTTGATTGTTTTCGCTGTGACTTACTTTGTGGTGTTCGTGGAGCGTGGTCAGCGTCGTATCGTCGTTAACTATGCCAAGCGTCAACAAGGCCGCCAAGTATTCGCTGCGCAAAGCACACACCTGCCGTTGAAAGTGAATATGGCCGGTGTGATTCCTGCGATTTTCGCATCCAGCATCATCCTCTTCCCGGGTACCATTACCTCCTGGTTTGGTCAGGGCGAGGGCAAGATCGCTGACATCCTGCAACAGGTCTCTATGGTCCTGCAGCCGGGTCAGCCCTTGTACGAGATGCTCTATGCAGCAGCCATTATCTTCTTCTGCTTCTTCTATACCGCGCTGGTGTTCAACCCCCGCGAGACAGCAGATAACCTGAAGAAGAGTGGAGCCTTTATCCCGGGGATCCGCCCGGGCGAGCAGACAGCACGTTACATCGATAAGGTTATGACTCGCCTGACATTGGCAGGTGCGCTCTATATTACCTTTATCTGTCTGGTACCCCAGTTCCTGATGACTGCCTGGAACGTACAGTTCTACTTCGGTGGCACCTCGCTGCTGATTATCGTGGTAGTTATCATGGACTTCATGGCTCAGGTTCAGACCCATATGATGTCTCATCAATATGGCGACGTCCTGAGGAAGGCCAACCTGAAGGGCTACGGCCGCTAAAGGTCGGCGTAGTTACGGAGTTAAGCAATGAAAGTTCGTGCTTCCGTTAAGGCAATCTGCCGTAACTGCAAAATCATCAAGCGTCACGGTGTGGTGCGTGTGATTTGCAGCGAGCCAAAGCATAAACAGCGCCAAGGCTAATTTTTTACGGTTAGTACTTGCAACAAATAGTTGTGCTGGCTAATATAGCCAGCCAACTTTTGTTGTGTATTGGTTGACCGCCACGTATCCGCTCACGGGCTTTGTGGTGGTCGTTATCTACTATATGTAGGAGTGAATAGTGGCCCGTATCGCTGGCATTAACATTCCTGACCATAAACATGCAGTCATTGCGTTGACTGCTATTTATGGCGTCGGTCGTACCCGCTCCAAGGCCATCTGTGCCGCAGCCGGTATCGCTGAGAATGTGAAAATTAAAGACCTGGACGAAGCTCAGATCGAGAGTCTGCGTGAACAAGTAGGTAAATTCACCGTCGAAGGTGACCTGCGTCGTCAGATTTCCATGAACATCAAGCGATTGATGGATCTGGGTTGCTACCGTGGTTTGCGTCACCGTCGTAGCCTGCCTGTTCGTGGTCAACGTACCAAGACCAACGCTCGTACCCGTAAGGGTCCGCGCAAGGCTATCAAGAAGTAACGGGAAGGTAGAAAATGGCTAAAACTCCGACTCGTGCTCGCAAGCGCGTTAAAAAGCAAGTGAGCGACGGTATTGCGCACGTTCATGCATCTTTCAACAACACAATCGTGACCATTACTGACCGTCAGGGCAATGCTCTGTCTTGGGCTACCTCTGGTGGTTCCGGTTTCCGTGGTTCCCGTAAGTCCACTCCGTTTGCTGCCCAGGTAGCTGCTGAGCGTGCTGGTGAGATCGCCAAAGAATACGGCGTGAAGAACCTGGAAGTCATGGTCAAAGGTCCGGGTCCCGGTCGTGAGTCTTCCATCCGCGCTCTGAACGCGGCTGGTTTCCGCATCACTAACATTACTGATGTGACTCCGATCCCGCACAACGGTTGTCGTCCTCCCAAGAAGCGCCGCGTGTAACGCTGTAGCTACTTGGTCTAGGATTGTTGGAGAAAGAAGATGGCAAGATATATCGGTCCTAAGCTTAAGCTTAGCCGTCGTGAGGGCACCGACCTCTTCCTGAAGTCTGGTGTTCGTGCGATTGATTCTAAGTGCAAGATTGACACCGTTCCTGGTCAACACGGTGCGCGTAAAGCGCGTCTGTCCGACTACGGTGTGCAACTGCGCGAGAAACAAAAAGTACGTCGTATCTATGGCGTATTGGAAAAACAGTTCCGCAACTACTACCGCGACGCTGCCCGTCAAAAGGGTAACACCGGTGAAAACCTGTTGCAGCTGCTGGAAGGTCGTCTGGACAACGTCGTCTACCGCATGGGCTTCGGCGCCACTCGTGCTGAATCTCGTCAGCTGGTGAGCCACAAAGCCATC
>NZ_CP077387.1:1075000-1465000 GCF_019048585.1 Aeromonas sp. FDAARGOS 1418
CGACTTACATTTTGTAGCGAGGTTAACCGTATAGGGGAGCCGTAGGGAAACCGAGTCTTAACTGGGCGTCTAGTTGCAAGGTGTAGACCCGAAACCGGGTGATCTAGCCATGGGCAGGTTGAAGGTTGAGTAACATCAACTGGAGGACCGAACCCACTAACGTTGCAAAGTTAGGGGATGACCTGTGGCTGGGGGTGAAAGGCCAATCAA
Source organism: Aeromonas sp. FDAARGOS 1418 (assembly GCF_019048585.1). Lineage (NCBI taxonomy): Bacteria > Pseudomonadati > Pseudomonadota > Gammaproteobacteria > Aeromonadales > Aeromonadaceae > Aeromonas > Aeromonas sp. FDAARGOS 1418. The sequence goes on from NZ_CP077387.1 coordinate 1,075,211, forward strand.
ACTCGGAGATAGCTGGTTCTCCCCGAAAGCTATTTAGGTAGCGCCTCGGACGAATACTACTGGGGGTAGAGCACTGTTTGGGCTAGGGGGTCATCCCGACTTACCAACCCCATGCAAACTCCGAATACCAGTAAGTACTATCCGGGAGACACACGGCGGGTGCTAACGTCCGTCGTGAAGAGGGAAACAACCCAGACCGCCGGCTAAGGTCCCAAAGTTCTGGTTAAGTGGGAAACGATGTGGGAAGGCTCAGACAGCTAGGATGTTGGCTTAGAAGCAGCCATCATTTAAAGAAAGCGTAATAGCTCACTAGTCGAGTCGGCCTGCGCGGAAGATGTAACGGGGCTCAAACCAGGCACCGAAGCCGCGGATTCACACTAAGTGTGAGTGGTAGGGGAGCGTTCTGTAAGTCTGCGAAGGTGTGTCGAGAGGCATGCTGGAGATATCAGAAGTGCGAATGCTGACGTAAGTAACGATAAAGGGGGTGAAAAGCCTCCTCGCCGGAAGACCAAGGGTTCCTGTCCAACGTTAATCGGGGCAGGGTGAGTCGACCCCTAAGGTGAGGCCGAAAGGCGTAATCGATGGGAAGCAGGTTAATATTCCTGCACGACTTGTAATTGCGATGGGGGGACGGAGAAGGCTAGGTGGGCCAGGCGACGGTTGTCCTGGTGAAAGTGCGTAGGTGGTGTTTCTAGGCAAATCCGGAGACACAACACTGAGACACGAGACGAACGCACTACGGTGCGGAAGCCATTGATGCCCTGCTTCCAGGAAAAGCCTCTAAGCTTCAGATTACAAGTCATCGTACCCCAAACCGACACAGGTGGTCGGGTAGAGAATACCAAGGCGCTTGAGAGAACTCGGGTGAAGGAACTAGGCAAAATAGAACCGTAACTTCGGGAGAAGGTTCGCTCTTGATGGTGAAGTCCCTTGCGGATGGAGCTGTCGGGAGTCGCAGTGACCAGATGGCTGGGACTGTTTATCAAAAACACAGCACTCTGCAAACACGAAAGTGGACGTATAGGGTGTGACACCTGCCCGGTGCCGGAAGGTTAATTGATGGGGTTAGCGCAAGCGAAGCTCTTGATCGAAGCCCCGGTAAACGGCGGCCGTAACTATAACGGTCCTAAGGTAGCGAAATTCCTTGTCGGGTAAGTTCCGACCTGCACGAATGGTGTAACCATGGCCATGCTGTCTCCACCCGAGACTCAGTGAAATCGAATTCGCCGTGAAGATGCGGTGTACCCGCGGCTAGACGGAAAGACCCCGTGAACCTTTACTACAGCTTGGCACTGAACATTGAACCTACATGTGTAGGATAGGTGGGAGGCTTTGAAGGCGTGACGCCAGTTGCGCTGGAGCCGTCCTTGAAATACCACCCTTGTATGTTTGATGTTCTAACGCAGGGCCCTGAATCGGGCTCGCGGACAGTGCCTGGTGGGTAGTTTGACTGGGGCGGTCTCCTCCCAAAGAGTAACGGAGGAGCACGAAGGTTGGCTAATCCTGGTCGGACATCAGGAGGTTAGTGCAATGGCATAAGCCAGCTTAACTGCGAGACGGACAGGTCGAGCAGGTACGAAAGTAGGTCATAGTGATCCGGTGGTTCTGAATGGAAGGGCCATCGCTCAACGGATAAAAGGTACTCCGGGGATAACAGGCTGATACCGCCCAAGAGTTCATATCGACGGCGGTGTTTGGCACCTCGATGTCGGCTCATCACATCCTGGGGCTGAAGTCGGTCCCAAGGGTATGGCTGTTCGCCATTTAAAGTGGTACGCGAGCTGGGTTCAGAACGTCGTGAGACAGTTCGGTCCCTATCTGCCGTGGGCGTTGGATGATTGAAGGGAGTTGCTCCTAGTACGAGAGGACCGGAGTGAACGAACCTCTGGTGTTCGGGTTGTCACGCCAGTGGCACTGCCCGGTAGCTAAGTTCGGAATCGATAACCGCTGAAAGCATCTAAGCGGGAAGCGAGCCCTGAGATGAGTCATCCCTGACCCCTTGAGGGTCCTAAAGGGCCGTTGGAGACCACAACGTTGATAGGTGGGGTGTGTAAGCGTAGCGATACGTTGAGCTAACCCATACTAATTACCCGTGAGGCTTAACCATACAACACCCAAGAAGTGTTCTAAGGCTTGTAGCAAATACGAACGAATTACTTACATCAGCTTTTTCAGATTGAAGATTTTGCCTGGCGGCAATAGCGCAGTGGAACCACCTGACCCCATGCCGAACTCAGAAGTGAAACGCTGTAGCGCCGATGGTAGTGTGGCATTCGCCATGCGAGAGTAGGACACTGCCAGGCACCCAATTAAACGGTGACGTGAAAAAATCACGTTACTGGCTGCGAGGATGACACCTCACAAACAAGCAGCAAATGATTTAGCGAAAGCTAACCGAATGCGGAGCGGTAGTTCAGTCGGTTAGAATACCGGCCTGTCACGCCGGGGGTCGCGGGTTCGAGTCCCGTCCGCTCCGCCACTAAATTGAAAGGCCTTCCCTATCGGGAAGGCCTTTTTGCTATCTGACATTTACCCAGTCTCTCATCCTCAGTAGCAGGTAGCTTGGTTGGGTTATCACCCATCCCTACGGCAATCTCCGCCCTATAGAATGGCATTCATGCTTCATTCGTGGTCACACACATAGACAGTTCAGGGATGACTCAACAATCTGCCTGGCTGAGCAGAAGTCAGTGGCCATCGTTACCTGGAGTTAGTCGCCGGGAAATATCCTGGCTGGTTGGTTGCGGCTGATCTGCTGTGTTCTGAGGGCCTAGTGGATGTCGCTGAGCATAGACGAGGGAGGGCGGAGGAAAGGCAAGGAGCGCTACTGTGGCTGCCTCTGGTGGGTATACAAACAGGTTATCAGTGATGCAGATGGCGTGATGTGGGCAGGATCGCTCAGGCTGATTCCATTCTCTGATGTGTGGCCGCACAAAAGAAAAGGGGACAGCAGATGCTGTCCCCTCAAGTCATTTCGTCCATTCCCTGAACTGCCATGCTCCCTGCAATCCTTGACGCTATCCTTTCCTTTGGAAATTCCCCTTCCCAATCCGTTGGGGTGTCCTGTGGCCTTCCTAGCCTGGCAATCTGTCCTGATTGCTTCACCCTCTCCTTCCTGGAGGTGTCCATTACCACATCCCGTGGTGTTCCTGCGTCATCCTGACTGATAACCACCCTGGCTATCACACTTCATCTTGAAGCTGTTCCTGACCGCGTCTTGCGGTGTCCTTACATCCTTGATGAGCGACAATCCGTGCCACTCAACCTCATCCCGAGGTATCCAACTACCGCATCCTGCGGTTGTCCTGTCGATCCTTGTGATAACCATCCTGGCTATCAACCCCATCCCGAGGTGTTCCTTGCCCACATCCTGCAGGCTATTCCTTGTTTATGCGCTGTTTCTGCATCCTGCCGAATCAGCTCGTCCTTGTGAGACCCATACTAAGGCAATTGCAGGCTCGAACAAGGAGTGCAATCGGATTGCGCTCCGTGATACGCGGTACAGAAATGGGCTTGTGTGGAATATTGTCTACGTTTATCAGTCACTTAGATAGTTTCCATGGAAAGCATACCCAGTGCGGGATGGCTTCACGTACGGTTCAACACTGAGGGGTCTTACAGGGGGAATGGCAGATCTCTTACAAGCAGAAATCGGTAGGAAAACGATGGTACAGCCGCTTCAATCAGGGGTGTAAGAGTTCAAAATTAATTGAATACTTATGCTTTAAAAGTAGACAAAAGCCGAGATAAATCTCGGCTTTGTATTGTCTGCTGGTTTCTTTAGCTGACCCTTGTCCCAGGAGTCGGGTAGGCCTTGCGCAGTGATTCGGGTGCAAGTACCTCCAGGTTGCCGCTCATGTTGTTCAGCCAGGAGCGGAACTCGGGCGTATCCTGCACTTCGGTCTCCACCACCACGCTGCGCTTGTCGTAACGGGTCATACGCGGGTTATGCCCCGGGATTTGTCCATCGATCAGGGTCGGGCAGTTGGCATCGATGCGCCCGACGAAGCGGATCGGACCGCTGACGTCCTGATAACCCTGGTCGCGGATCAGCTTCTGGATATTGAAGTCCTTCGGCTGGGTCGCGCTGAAGTTGGTCAACTCCACGTTCTTGATGTGATCGAACGGAATGCCGTAGACCTTGGGATCCAGCTCGGACAGGGTACAGAGCAGGATGGGGCCATCGGGCTGGTTCAGGATGCCGAGGGGATTGATGCGGTCATAGCAGAGCCAGACAGTACGCTCCTTGATGACACGCTGGATCTCGGCGCTGAACTTGCGGCCACGCCAGAGGGCGTCGCGGATCAGGGTGCTGCGGCGGATCTCCGGATTGCCGGCGAAGGGGCGAGGTGACTGGTGCACGCTCTCCAGCCAGCGCTCGGCCAGTTCGCTCTGGCTGTCGCGGATCACCTGACCAGCCTTGTCGATCAGCGGGTTCAATTCGGTCAGCACGCTTGCCGGCAACAGTTGGCTTGCCTGGTCGCTCCAGGTTTTCAGGGCCACTGCCAGCGAGAGCGGCATGATGTTGGCAAAGTCATTGAGACCATGGCGCTCGAAGCACCAGCCATGAGGCTTGCTGCGCTCATCGGAGGTGAGGTCGAACAGTCCCATGCCGGACATCTCTTCCAGGTCCCGTTGCACGGTACGGAGACTGACGTGAATGCCTTCCTCTTCCAGTTTTACCTGGAGTTGGCTGGCGGTCAGCTTGTAAGGGCGGTGCGGGATGCAACGCGCCAAGGTCAGTTGTCGTAACAGCTTCTTACTCATGGTGCATGCCTTCACTGGTTTAGCGTTGAGTGTATCCTAGCTATGGCCTGCGACAGTCTATGTCGCAAGTTTTGCTGCGACAACTGTCGCCATTTTCATACATGAAGAATCAAGTCATTGATAAATAAAACAAAACAACAAGCAAAAGGGGTTGTTTGAGCCCTTTTTTTATTGAAAACAAGCCTTGCGAGGATGCTCGCGACCAGGGTGACAGGAAGGAAATGGAAGCAGTAAGGAGGGGGAGGTGGGAAGGAGGTGGGGGACGGGCCCCCACCTCGACACGTCGTTATGCCAGCCAGGACCAGGCTGATTTGGTGATGGCTGCGCCCACCATGTAGCCGAATACTGCGAGAGCGGCCACTCCGGCCACCAGCTTCTGACCGCGGGCAGGGCGCTTGAGCGCCATGACGCCCAGGCCGATGTAGATCACCAGGGCAATCAGCTTGGCCATCAACCAGGGCTGCTGGCCAGGGCTCATCTGCAGGGTCACCGCCAGCAGCACGCCAAACAGCAGCAGGAAGGTGTCGTTGATGTGGGGCAGCACCTTCAACCATTTCTGTTGCAGCCGCCCGCTGCCCGCCAGCGCCAGGCTCCAGCGGTAGAGGAAGAGCAGCAGGCTGACCAGGGCCAGGGTCATGTGAAGGTGTTTGAGCATGGGGTAATAGGCAATCATGTTGCTTCCTTGTCGTTGTCGGGCAGACCGCTGTTCCATTGATGGGCGTGGGTACGCTCCTGTCCTTCCTGGTCGTCTTGCAGCAGGTCGGAGAGGATGTCGCGGTATTGCAGGCTCTTGTTGATATAGGTGTGCTCGTCGTCCAGGTAGTTGACCTGTTCCCGCAGCAGCCGGTTGTCATACTGCTTGAACATCTGCCCCGCACGCCAGGCCTGATTGGCCCTGAATCCCAAGAGGGTGAGTGCTTCTACCCCAAGATCCACGGCCGACCCCAGGGTTTCGCGGTGCACGCTGTCTATCCCGTGGCGCAGGATCTCGTGGGCATGGGGTCTATCCTGGGCACGGGCCAGTATTCTGAGGTGCGGGAAGTGCTTTTTCACCATCTCGATCACTTCGAGGGAGGTGGCCGGGTCATTGAGGGAGAGCACCAGGAGTTTGGCCTTGTGGGCGCCGGCCGCGTGCAGCAGGTCGAGTCGGCTGGCATCCCCATAAAACACCTGGTAGCCGTACTTTCTCAGCATTTCTATCTGGCTGGCATCCTGCTCCAGGATGGTGGTGCCAATACCATGGCCGTGGAGCAGACGCCCCACTATCTGACCGAAGCGACCGAAGCCGGCGATGATGACCGGGTGTTCCACCAGCTCGGGCTGTTCGTGTTCGGGGGTGTCGCTCTGGTTGCGGTAGTCGAACCAGGGCTGGATCACCCGATCGTTGAGGATAAGCAGCAGCGGTGTCAGCGCCATGGAGAGGGCGACGACCAGAGTCAGCAGTGAGATGGTGCTGCCCGGCAGTACCTTGTTCTGGGCGGCGAACGAGAACAGCACGAAGGCGAACTCACCGCCTTGGGCCAGGGCCAGGGCGAAGGTCCAGCGCTGGTTCGGGGAGAGGCGAATGACAAAGCCGAGCCCCATCAGCACCAGCCACTTGAGCACCATCAGACCGATCACCAGTGCCGGGATCAACAGGGGATGGGCAGCAAAGAGGCTGAAGTCGATGCCGGCACCCACCGACATGAAGAAGAGGCCGAGCAGAAGCCCCTTGAACGGCTCTATGTCTGCTTCCAGCTCGTGGCGGTATTCGCTGTCCGCCAGTACCACGCCGGCGAGGAAGGAGCCGAGGGCGGGGGAGAGACCGACGGATTCCATCAGCACGGCGATGGCGATCACCAGCAGCAGGGCGGCAGCGACGAAGATCTCCCGCATGTGGGACTGGGCGATGGCGCGAAACACCGGCCGCATCAGGTAATGACCACCCAGCACGATGCCGGCGATGGCGGCCACCACCAGCAGGCCGTGCTGCCAGCCTGCCAGCTCTGAGCTGCCGCTGCTGGCGACCGGCGCGATGGCCAGCAGCGGCAGGATCGCCAGGATGGGGATGACGGCGATGTCCTGGAACAGCAACACCGCAAACGCGGAGCGGCCACTCTCGCTCTGCATCAGTTTGCGCTCCTGCAGGCTCTGCAGCACGATGGCGGTGGAGGAGAGCGCAAGAATGAGACCGATGGCGAGCCCCTGCTGCCAGGGCAGACCCAAAAGATAACCCACCCCGGTCAGGGCGACACTGGTGAGCAGCACCTGCAGACCACCGGTGCCGAGGATGGGCCCTTTCAGTTGCCACAACAGGGCCGGGCGCAGCTCCAGACCGACCAGAAACAGCATCAGCACCACCCCGAACTCGGCGAAGTGCATCACGTCTTTCTGCTCGCCCACCAGACCAAGCAGGAAGGGACCTATGATGATCCCCGCCAGCAGGTAGCCAAGGACGGAGCCCAGCCCCCACCGCTTGGCCAGCGGGACGGCGATCACCGCCGCCGAGAGGTAGATCAGGGCATCAAACAGCAATCCATGTCCCATCAGCGGCTCCTCCTTAACATGATGAATGCCGGTGAGGGCTGGCCGGGCCTGCGCCCGGATCGAGTGTGTGTCATGGGAGCACTCCCAGCAGATCGCGCAGATAGGGGCTCTCGGCCAGCTGGGCCGGGGTCAGCTGCTCGTCACGCAGGGCGCACAGCAGTTGGCGATAGTCCTGGCCGCAGCGGCGCAGCGCCTCGGGATCCTCGAGTTTGTGGAAGGAGTGCAGCACGAAAGGGGGCAGCCAGCGCATGCCGCACAGCTGTGCGGTCTGCTGGAAGGGGAGCAGGAAGTCGAGCAGCGGGCGCTGGTTGTAGCCGGCGCGGCAGTAGGATTCGGGGCCGCCCCCCGTGGTGATGGCGCTGAGCCACTGCTTGCCGCTGAGGGCGTGGGCCTCGGGGCCGTAGGCATAGCCGTACTCCAGCACCAGGTCCATCCACTCTTTCATGATGGCCGGGCAGGAGTACCAGTAGAAGGGGTGCTGGAAGACGATGATGTCGTGCTCCGCCAGCAGGGCCTGTTCCCGTTTCACGTTGATGAACATGTCCGGATAGCGCTGGCAGAGATCGTGCAGGGTGATCCCCTCCAGCCCCTCGATGGCGTGCAGGAGTTGCTTGTTGGCCCGGGAACTCTGCAGCGCCGGGTGTGAAAAGATGACCAGAATGCGTTTCATGGGATTCCTGAAGAGGGTCTGCTGCCGGCACATGCGACAGATTGTGAGCTGAAACGTTATCAAGAAGCTCCCTGGCCCGCCAGTTCCGGGATCAGTGCGCGCAGCGCCGGATTCAGGGTCTGGTGGGCGGGGTAGCAGAGGCCGATTCGGCGGAACATCCGGGGGCCGCTCACGGGCAGGGTGCACAGGCCCGCTTCGTCCTCCACCAGCCCGTCGGGCAGGAAGCTGATGCCCACCCCGGCCAGCACCAGCGCCATCACCAGCCCCTTGCTCTCGGCCTTGGCCACCAGATTGAGGGTGAGCCGGTCACAGGCCAGCAGGCCTATGGTTTGCTGATGGGCTTCGCAGGGTGGGCACTCAATAAAATCATAATGTTGCAACTCAGCCAGCTCGATACGCGCCCTGCCCGCAAGAGGGTGTCCCCTGGGAACGCACAGCACGTACTCCTCTTCCCAGAGCGGCAGGAAGATCTCGTCCTCCCGGCGCAGGGCATCCAGGGTCAGCCGGCAGTCGGCCGGAGTGCCGTAATCGGAGAGGGTGAGATCCAGCTCGGGCAGCACCCCCTGCACCCGCCGAAGCAATCCCGCCAGCCGACGTCGGCTGAGGTCGGGCATGATGGCCATGTTGAGTCTCGCACGCGTCGCCTTCTGGCGAAACAGGGTCGGCAGGCGACGCGCCTCTTCCACCAGCTTGACGGCGTGGGGATAGAGATAGTGGGCCGGATCCTTCGCTTCCACCCCCTTCTTGCCCCGGATGAAGAGGCTGTCCCCCAGGCTCTCTTCGAGCTGGCGAAGGCCGGCGGAGAGGGAGGGTTGGCTCACGTGGCAGCGGGCTGCCGCCGCCGTGATGTTCTTCTCTTCATAGATGGCGATGAAGAAGCGCAGCAATCTCAGGTCCAGCATGGGGATACCATAGTTAATTCAGATGATAACCAGCGGAAAACTATATTTATCGCCGATGGATGTAGCGACTATAGTGACTGGGTCCCGTGCTGGCCAGCCCTTGTTTGACGCCCATTTCAACGCATCAGAAGGAAAACTCCATGTCCAAGTCCCTCGTGGTGATCACCGGCGCGTCCGCCGGGATCGGTGCCGCCATTGCCCGCGCCTTCTCCGCCGCCGGCCATCCGCTGCTGTTGCTGGCCCGCCGGGTCGAGCCCATGCAGGCGCTGAACCTGCCCGATACCCTCTGCATCGGGGTCGATGTCACCGACACCGCCGCCATGAAGGCCGCCGTGGCGCAGGCGGAGGCGCAATTCGGCCCGGTGGGATGTCTGGTCAACAATGCCGGCGTCATGCTGCTGGGACAGGCCGACGTGCAGGATCCCGCCGAGTGGCAGCAGATGCTCAACATCAACGTGATGGGGGTTCTGAATGGCGTGCATGCGGTACTGGCCGGCATGAAGGCCCGCCGCAGCGGAACCATCATCAACATCAGCTCCATCGCCGGTCGCAAGACCTTCCCGAACCATGCCGCTTACTGCGCCACCAAGTTCGCCGTTCACGCCCTGACCGAGAATATCCGGGAAGAGGTGGCCGATGTCGGCGTGCGGATGGTGACCATCGCTCCGGGCGCGGTGGAGACCGAGCTGCTCAGCCACACCACGGACGAGCGCATCAAGGCGGGCTATCACGACTGGAAGGATCAGATGGGAGGCGTCATTGCACCCGAGGTGATCGCCGACGCCGTGCTCTACGCCTGGCACCAGCCGGCCAACGTCTGCGTGCGGGAGATCGTGCTGGCAGCCACCCGTCAGCAACCCTGATGCAAACGGGGGAGGGGTTGACCCTCCCCCTGGGCCAAGGGTTACCATAGGCCCTCTTTCGTCATTGAGTCGTCTCATGGTCCTGACCCGTCGCCAACTCGCTCGCGCCCGCCGCTGGCTCCCCCTGTGGAGTCTGGTGCTGGTGCTGATGTCGTTTGGCAGCCGTGCGGCCACCGATCTCTGTACCCTGACGCCCCATTGCAGCCAGAGCGAGCGTACCCTGGAAAAAGCCATGCCCTGCGGCAGCTTCACCTCGGCGCTCGCCATGACGGTGCTCACCAGCGACAGCCTGACGGTTGCCCGGCTTGAGCCCGACAGGCCGACATACCTCTCTCCCTCTCTGTTCATGCCGGAGGCGCCCCTGAAGCGTCTCGAGCGTCCGCCCCGTCACCACGGCTGAGTCGAGTTTCCCTTTCCGGGCATTTCTTCTTAACCGAGGTGAGATATGTACAAGTCCCTGTTACTGGCCGTGCTGGCCGGTACCGTCAGTTTTTCTGCTCTGGCAACCGGGCAGATGACCGTCTACAAGTCCCAGTATTGCGGTTGCTGCAAGACCTGGATCAAGCACATGGAAGAGAACGGCTTTGAGGTCAATGTCGTGGAAACCGAGCAGCTGGACCCGATCAAGCAGCAGCATGGCATCACCCCGCAGCTGGCCTCCTGCCACACCGGGGTGGTGAACGGCTATGTGGTGGAGGGGCATGTGCCCGCTGCCGACGTGCAGAAGCTGCTCAAGGAAAAACCGGCGATCCGCGGTCTGACCATTCCGGGGATGCCCCAGAGTGCGCCGGGCATGGATATTCCGGGTCAGCCCTATCAGGTGCTGAGCATCAGTGACGAGGGCGCGACCAAAGTCTGGTCGAGCTACCCCGGCTGATGGATGCTGACCGTGAGCAGACACACTTCCATCATGTGAGGCACACCTGAGCGAACCCGTGTCGCTCACGGTCAGGGAGGAGGGCCGCCATCGCGAGATGGCGGCCCTTTTTCGTCGATTTGGGGGGGGAATGTCCGGGGAGCCCTTGCAACCCCGGGCGACAAGGGGCAGATTGATCGCCAATTTTTATTTTCTCAGGGACGCTTTTCCCACTGCCTGCCGGTGTGCCGTCTGGATGCGTGCAGCACCAGCGGGAGGGGCGGCCCTGTGACAGCGCAAAGGATGCGACATGTTCACCTTTTCCCGGGGGTTGCTGCTGGCTTGCCTGCTTGCTGCGCCCTGTTCCCATGCCAACGAAGAGTCCGCCATGCCTACAAGCGATACTTCCACCCAGCCTGTCATTGTCCCCCCGGTGGCTGCCAAGCACCCCCATACCCTGAAAAAACACGGGGACACGCGCGTCGACAACTACTACTGGCTGCGTGACGACGAGCGGCAGAAGCCCGAGGTGCTGGACTATCTCAAGGCCGAGAATGCCTACACCGAGGCCATGCTTGCACCAATCAAGCCGCTGCGCGAGCAGCTCTACAAGGAGATGGTGGCCCGTATTCCCCAGCAGGACGAGTCTGTCCCCTATGTGAAGAACGGCTACCGCTATCAGACCCGTTACGAGCCGGGCAAGGAGTACGCCATCTACTCCCGCAGCAAGGTGGAAGGGGACGGGGCGTCCACCCTGCTGCTGGATGGCAACCAGCGCGCCGAAGGCCACGAGTTCTATGCCCTGGGGGCGCTCGAGGTGAGCCGCAACAACCGCTGGCTGGCGGTGGCGGAAGATTATCTCTCCCGCCGTCAATACAGGATCCAGTTCCTCGATCTGGAGAGCGGCGCCTGGGCCGCCGACACCCTCGAGAACACCTCCGGCAACCTGGTGTGGGCCAACGACAGCAAGACGGTCTTCTACGTGCGCAAGCACCCCAAGACCCTGCTGCCCTACCAGGTCTATCGCCACGAGCTGGGCACGGACCCCGCGAAGGATACCCTGGTCTACGAGGAGAAGGACGACTCCTTCTATGTGAGCCTCTACGCCACCACCTCGGAAGATTTCATCGTCATCTCCCTCTCCAGCACCACCACCAGCGAGGCGCGCCTCATTGATGCCAATGTGCCGGGCCAGACGCCACGCCTGTTCCTGCCCCGTCAGGTGGATCACGAATACAGCCTGGATCACTACCGCGGTCGCTTCTATGTGCGCTCCAACAAGGACGGCAAGAACTTCGGCCTCTATGAGACCAAGGAGAGCCCGGTGGATCGCTGGAAGGCGGTGATCGCCCCCAATCCGGACGTGCTGCTGGAGAGCTATGCCCTGTTCAGGGACTGGCTGGTGCTGGAGGAGCGCAGCCAGGGGTTGACCCGGTTGCGTCAGGTCAACTGGCAGAGCGGCGAACAGAAGGAGATCGCCTTCGACGATCCCGCCTATGTCACCTGGCTTGCCTACAACCCGGAGCCGGACACCAGCGCCCTGCGCTATGGCTACTCCTCCATGACCACGCCGTCCTCCACCTACGAGCTGGACATGGACAGCGGCAAGCGGACTCTGCTCAAGCAGCAGCCGGTGGCGGGCTTCGTGCCTGCGCAATATGCCAGTGAGCGGCTCTGGATCACCGCCCGTGACGGCGTGGCCGTGCCGGTGTCGCTGGTCTATCGCAAGGACAAGTTCAAGAAGGCAGGGGGGGGTGAAGGCACCAATCCCCTGCTGGTCTACGGCTATGGCTCCTACGGCGCCAGCATGGACCCGGACTTCAGCAGCTCACGCCTGAGCCTGCTGGACCGGGGCTTCGTCTACGCCATCGCCCATATCCGGGGTGGCGAGGAGCTGGGCCGCACCTGGTATGAAGAGGGCAAGCTGCTCAAGAAGCAGAACACCTTCAACGACTTCATCGACGTGACCGAGGCGTTGGTGGCGCAAGGCTACGGCGCCAGGGAGCAGGTCTATGCCATGGGAGGCAGCGCCGGCGGCCTGCTGATGGGGGCCGTCATCAACCAGGCGCCCCAGCTCTATCGCGGCGTGGTGGCCCAGGTGCCCTTCGTCGACGTGGTCACCACCATGCTGGACGAGTCCATTCCCCTCACCACAGGGGAGTATGACGAGTGGGGCAACCCGAACCAGAAGCGCTATTACGACTACATGAAGGCCTACAGCCCCTACGATCAGGTCAAGGCCCAGGCCTACCCGAATCTGCTGGTGACCACGGGGTTGCACGACTCCCAGGTGCAATACTGGGAGCCGGCCAAGTGGGTGGCCAAGCTGCGTGAGTTGAAGACGGACGACAACCAGTTGCTGCTCAGCACCGACATGGAGGCCGGTCACGGCGGCAAGTCGGGCCGTTTCAAGGCCTATGAGGACATCGCCCTGGAGTTCGCCTTCATTCTGGAGCTGGCCGGCAGCAAGGCGTGATGGCCGGGCCCAAATGAAATCAGCTTGTTACCAAACCCCGTTCCGGCAGCCTCGGATCGGGGTTTTTGCATCTTGGCGACAAAAGCGTCATTAACGTCGTGTTTATGCTGTTCAGTAAGCACTTCGCAATATAACGGACCAGGTTTCTAATCCTTGCCAGTCAAGGGTTGCGAAAGAATCTGGGCGTGCTTTTTATTGCTTCCCTTTAATAGTTCATGTAATTAATCTGCCCTTGAGAAATGAATGATCCGCTTCAAACTTCTCGCTATTTAAATCCGCCATTTTGCTGTTTTGTTTGATTTATGTTGGTGTTATGTGCTTAATCGGAGCGTTAATGCTTTTGAACTGACCCGTTTCTGGTCAGATCACCTCCGATCGGCATGACGCTGATTATCTCACCGCAGGATGATGGTGGCTTCTGGAAGGGCGCGTGCCGCTCGACCATTTCCTCGTACGAGGTCCTATAGGCGAACCCAGTCTTGATGCGGGTCTGTCTCATATTCTCCCGGGAAACGGGTGAAATAAATCAATGAAAAGGATGAAGAACATGAAAGGATTATCCTTGGCGTGCGCCTTGTCGGCGGCTCTGGTAGGTGTGTCGTTTGGTGGTCCGGTGCAAGCGCAGGAGCGCTTCGTGACCATAGGCACCGGCGGTCAGACCGGCGTCTACTACGTGGCGGGCCAGTCCATCTGCCGCTTCCTCAACCGCGGCGCCGCCGATCACCAGATCAAGTGCAACGCCCCGGCCAGTGGCGGCGGTGTTGCCAACGTCAACGGCATCCGCTCCGGCGAATTCAACTTCGGCATCATGCAGTCCGACCACCAGTACAAGGCGATGAAGGGCGTCGAGCCGTTCAAGGCCGAAGGTCCGATGGATGACATCCGCGCCGTCTTCTCCCTGCAGAGCGAAGTGTTCACCATCCTGGCCCGCAAGGACGCCAAGATTGCCAGCTTCGACGACCTGAAGGGCAAGCGCGTCAACATCGGCAACCCGGGTTCCGGTCAGCGTGACACCTTCGAAGAGATCATGGCCGTGAAGGGCTGGGACAAATCCGCCTTCAGCCTGGTTTCCGAACTGAAACCCGCCGAGCAGGCTTCTGCCCTGGGTGACAACAACATCGACGCCATGAGCTACTTCGTCGGCCACCCGAACGGCGCCATCCAGGAAGCCTCCACCACCACGGACACCGTGCTGGTGCCGGTCACCGGCCCCGAGATCGACAAGCTGCTGGCCGAGAAGAGCTACTACAGCAAGGCCGAGATCCCGGGTGGTCTCTACAAGGGCAGCCCGAACCCGACTCCGTCCATCGGTGGCAAGGCGGTGCTCTCCACCAGCGCCAAGGCCGATCCGGAAGTGGTCTACCAGCTGGTCAAGTCCGTGTTCGACAACCTGGACCGCTTCAAGCGCCTGCACCCGGCCTTCGCGGATCTGAAGGAAGCCGACATGATCAAGGTGGGTCTCTCCGCTCCGCTGCATGAAGGCGCTGTGCGTTACTACAAGGAACGTGGCTGGATGTAATCCGGCTGCGTCTTCGGATGTGCCCCGGACTCGCTCCTCCTTCGGGGGAGCGAGTCTCATTTATTGCAGTACCTACAGAGTCACACTATGCAGCAAACACAACAACAAGAGGCGCTCTCGGCCGAGGAGCTGATCGCCCAGGACGTCGGCGCCAGGCTGCCCGTCGGCCCCATGAGCTGGATCATCGCAGGTCTTGCGCTGATCTGGTCCCTGTTCCAGCTCTGGATCGCCTCGCCGCTGCCCTTCTCCCTCGGCATCGGCGTCCTCAACGACACTGAAACACGCTCGATTCACCTGGCCTTCGCCATCCTGCTCGCCTACCTGGTGTTCCCGGCCATGCGCAGCTCACCGCGAGACAGGGTTCCCCTTGCCGACATCGCCCTCGGCCTCGTCGGTGCCGCCGTCGCCAGCTATCTGTTCGTCATGTACCAGGAGCTTGCCCAGCGTCCCGGCAACCTGACCACCATGGACTTCGCGGTGGCCTGCGTCGGCATCCCGCTTCTGCTGGAAGCGGCCCGCCGCGCCCTGGGCCCGGCCCTGGCGGTCATCGCCATCGTCTTCCTGGCCTACAGCCTGGCCGGTCCCTGGATGCCTTCCCTGCTGGCCCACCGTGGGGTGAGCCTGCATGCGCTGGCCAACCACCAGTGGATCACCACCGAAGGGGTGTTCGGCATCGCCCTCGGGGTCTCCACCAGCTTCGTCTTCCTGTTCGTGCTGTTTGGCGCCCTGCTCGAGCGCGCCGGTGCGGGCCACTACTTCATCCAGCTCGCCTTCAGCCTGCTGGGTCACCTGCGCGGCGGCCCGGCCAAGGCGGCCGTGGTCGCCTCGGCCCTGACCGGCGTCATCTCCGGCTCCTCCATCGCCAACGTGGTGACCACGGGCACCTTCACCATCCCCATGATGAAACGGGTCGGTTTCTCCAAGGAGAAGGCCGGCGCGGTGGAAGTGGCCTCCTCGGTCAACGGCCAGATCATGCCGCCGGTCATGGGGGCTGCGGCCTTCCTGATGGTGGAATACGTGGGCATTCCCTATGTGGAGATCATCAAGCACGCCTTCCTGCCGGCGGCCATCTCCTACATCGCCCTGCTCTACATCGTGCACCTCGAGGCGCTCAAGCTCGGCATGCAGCCCATCGGCAACCGTCAGCCGCGCCCCTGGCTGCGTCGCCTGACCGGCTTCGCCTTCGGTGCCGCCCTCATTAGCGGCCTCTCCATGGCGGTCTACTACGGTCTGGGCTGGCTCAAGCCGGTACTGGGTGACTATGCCCTGCCGGGGATCAGCGTGCTGCTGGCCGTCGCCTACCTGGGACTGCTGAAGATCGCCGCGAGCAACGCACCGCTGCCGGCGGAAGACCCGGACAAGCCACTGGACGAGCTGCCCGAGACCCGCGCCGTGCTGCTCTCCGGCCTGCACTTCCTGCTGCCCGTGGTGGTGCTGGTGTGGTGTCTGATGGTGGAGCGCCTCTCCCCCGGCCTGTCGGCCTTCTGGGGGTCGGTGATGCTCATCATCATCCTGCTGACCCAGCGTCCGCTGCTGAACTGGCTGCGCACCGACGGCAAGCACGACTACGGCTCCTTCACCGATGGCGTGGTGGACCTGCGCGAGGGGCTGATTGCCGGTGCCCGCAACATGATCGGCATCGGCATCGCCACCGCCACGGCCGGCATCATCGTCGGGGCCGTCTCCCAGACCGGTGTCGGCCTGGTGCTGGCGGATCTGGTGGAGTACCTCTCCATGGGCAACCTGCTGCTCATGCTGATCCTCACCGCCCTGCTGAGCCTCATCCTCGGCATGGGGCTGCCGACCACCGCCAACTACATCGTGGTGTCCAGCCTGCTGGCCCCCGTGGTGGTGACCCTGGGGCAGCAGAATGGCCTCATCGTGCCGCTCATCGCGGTGCACCTGTTCGTCTTCTACTTCGGCATCATGGCGGACGTGACCCCGCCGGTGGGGCTGGCCTCGTTCGCCGCGGCCGCCGTCTCCAAGGGGGATCCCATCAAGACCGGGATCACGGCGTTCTACTACAGCCTGCGTACCGCGGCGCTGCCGTTCCTGTTCATCTTCAACACCGATCTGCTGCTCATCAACGTGGACTTTGCCCACGGCGTGCTGATCTTCATCGTGGCCACCATCGCCATGCTGATCTTCGCTGCCGCCACCCAGGGCTTCTTCCTAGTGAAGAGCCGCTGGTACGAGAGCGTGCTGCTGCTGCTGGTGGCCTTCACCCTGTTCCGTCCTGGCTTCTGGATGGACATGCTGCACGATCCGTATCGCGACGCCGCGCCGGCCGAGCTGGCCCAGACCATGGGCCAGGTGGAGGCCGAGAGCACCCTGCGCCTGCGCATGGAAGGGGAAGATGCGGTGGGCAAGTTGCGCCGCTTCACCGTGCTGCTGCCGGTGCCGGAGGGCGCGAGCGGTGAGGACCGTCTGGCCAAGCTGGGGATCCAGACCTATGAGCAGGACGGCAAGATCCTGATCGACACCGTCACCTTCGGCAGCCAGGCTGCCGATCTGGGGCTGGAGATGGATCAGCAGATCCTGAGCGTCAAGGCGCCCACCGAGCGCTGGCCCAAGGAGCTGATGTGGCTGCCGGGCTTCTTGCTGTTTGGGGCCGTGGTCTGGCTGCAACGCCGCCGGGTCGCTCGACCCTGATCATCACCCAATAAAAAAACGGCGCCTTCGGGCGCCGTTTTTTATGCTGGGCTGTGATGCCGGCCGCTTCGGGCCATCAGTCCAGGGCATCAGTTGGACTGGGTCTGCTTCTGTTTTTGCAGTTGGTCGAGGGTCTGCTGCTCCTGCGGGCTGAGGCCAAGCTGCTCGCAGGCCTGTTCAAAGCTGATGCCAAGATGGCACATCATGATATCGATAGCGGGCAGGTAGTTGGTCATAGCATCTTCCATGGTGATCCTCCAGAGCTGTCTCTTATGCCCGAGGGCGGGGATGGGGGCAATTAGACTTTAGGTGTAGGGAGCCATCTGCTTCAGCCTCTGCCACTGGCCGGGGGAATTTGCTACTCTTGCGGGCACTAAAGAGGTTGCCGCCCCAGGGCGAGCAGCCGGTGAGGAGCAGGGCATGTTATTGAGTTTCTTGATCATCGCATCGGGATGGTGGCACATCCGCGCGGCTTACGGCTCAGACTCCCGTCAGTTCTACATCAGCAAACCCCTGACCATGCTGTTCATCATCGCCCTGGCGTTTGGCTACCAGGGCGACGATCACAACGGCTCCCACGCCTGGATCCTGCTCGGTCTCTGCCTGTCGCTGGCGGGTGACGTGCTGCTGATGCTGCCACGGGATCGTTTCATCCAGGGGCTGGCGGCATTTCTTGTCGCGCACCTCTGCTACATCGTCGGGTTCGCCCAGGGGCCCCTGGTGCTCAAGCTGGTGGACGGCCTCCTGCTGTTGCTGGTGGCCGGCATGGTGTTCGGGCTCCTGTGGGGCCAGCTCGGCGAGATGAGGATCCCCGTCTTCTGCTACATGCTGGTGATCATCGCCATGGCCTGGGTGGCCGCCGGTGCCTGGCATGCCTCTCTCACTGCCGGCAGCGCCGCCGCCCTGGTGGGGGCGCTGATGTTCCTCTTCTCCGACAGCATGCTGGCACTGGACAGATTCCGCCGCCCCTTCCCCCATGCCACCGCCTGGATCATGAGCAGCTACTTTGCGGCACAGTTCCTGATCGCCGCCTCCCTGGCGGGCTGACCGGCGGGCAGCCATGAAAAACGGGCCTTCTGGCCCGTTTTGCTATGTGATCCCCACCTTTCACGCCTCGACCGGTTCTGCGTCAGGGTCCCTCGGGGCCGGCTGCTTGAGCAGCAGCATCAGGGCGCTGGCGATCAGCAGGAAGATACCCATCACGTAGAACACCTGGTTGTAGGCCATGATGGCCGCCTCGCGGCTGATGGTGTTCGACAGCATGGCCCGGGCCTGCAACTGGGCCTGCTCCGGCCCGGCTCCCTGGGCCATCATGTTCTGGGCCAGCTGCATCAGATAGGCCTGCCCCTCGATGCTGGTGGCGGCCAGGGTGCTGCCGATCTGGCTGACATGAGTCCGGGTGTCGTTGTCGATCAGGGTGGCGATGATGGCGATGCCGAAGGCGCCCCCCAGGTTGCGCAGCACGTTGAGCAGGGTCGAGGAAGAGGGGAGCTCGTCCGGCGTCAGGCTGGCGGTCGCCACCAGGGAGAGGGGCACCATGATGAAGGGCTGCCCCAGGGCTCGCACGATGAGGGACTGGATCAGCTGGGGCCCGGCGTAGTCGGCGTTCATGTTCACGTTCATGAAGCAGCTGATGGCGAAGACCAGAAAGCCGAAGCTCACCAGATAGCGCGGATCTATCTTGTGGGTCAGCTTGGGCACCAGGGGGAGCACCAGCAACTGGGGCAACCCCATCCACATCAGCACCTCACCGATTTCCAGGGCGTTGTAATTGTGGATCTGGGTCATGTAGAGGGGCAGCACATAGATGGATCCCATCAACCCCATACCGAGCACTAGATAGGCGAAGCAGGCCAGGGCGAAGCGCGGGTTGTGCAGCAGCCGCAGGTTGACCAGGGGGTGGCGGCGCAGCAACTGGCTGATGACGAAGAACACCAGGGCCACCACCGAGATGACGGTGAGCCGCACGATGAAGCTCGAGCCGAACCAGTCCTCCCGGTTGCCCTCTTCCAGCACCACCTCCAGGAGGCCGAGACCCACCGCCATGGTGAGGATGCCGATGAGATCCACCCGCTTGATCACCTCCCAGTCCACCGGCTTCCTGTCCAGTCCGTGGGCCAGCATGGCCATCACCAGCAGGCCGGGCGGCACGTTCAGATAGAAGATGTAGTGCCAGGACATCTGCTCCGTCAGCCAGCCCCCCAGGGTCGGGCCGATGGCGGGGGCGAAGGTGGCGCACAGGCCGAACAGCGCCATGCCGGTGGCTCGCTTGTGCAGCGGCAGCAGGCTGACGATGAGGGAGAAGGCCATGGGGATCAGGGCCCCGCCGGTGAAGCCCTGCAGCGCCCGAAAGACGATCATGCTGGTGAGGTTCCAGCTGAACGAGCAGAGCACGGAGGCGACGATGAAGGCGCCCGTGGTCCACAGCAGGTAGCGCCGCACGCTCAGTCCCCGGCTCAGCCAGCCGCTCAGCGGAATGGCGATCATCTCCGCCACCAGATAGGAGGTGGAGATCCAGGAGCTCTCGCTCAGGGTGGCCGAGAGTGCCCCCTGAATGTCTTTCAGGGAGGCGTTGGTGATCTGGATGTCGAGGATGGCCATGAAGGCGCCGATGAGGCCCCCCATGACCGCGATCCAGTTGCGGCGTGGTATGGCGTCCATCAGTGGGCGGCCACCACGGTATCAGGGATGCGGGTGTCGACGATCACCTCGGTGGAGAGGCCGGGCAGCAGCTTGCCCGCCAGGGCGCCCGGATCCGGGATGCGGATCTTGACCGGCACCCGCTGCACGATTTTGGTGAAGTTGCCGGTGGCGTTCTCCGGCGGCAGCAGGGCGAACTTGGCGCCGGTGGCCGGAGAGAGGCTGTCGATGATCCCCTCGACCGGTTGATCCGGATAGGCATCCAGGATCACCTCCACCTTCTGGCCCGGCTGCATGTGCTGCAACTGGGTCTCCTTGAAGTTGGCCTCGACCCACACCTGGCTCAGGGGCACCAGGCTGGCCACCTGCATACCGGACTGGACGTAGAGCCCTTCCCGCAGGCTGCGCTTGCCGATGATGCCGTCAGCCGGGGCTCGCAGCTCGGTGTAGCCGAGTTCCAGCCTGGCTTGTTCAAGCTGGGCTTCGCTCAATGCCAGCCTGGCCTGGTTCTGCTTGGCTTCGGCATCCAGCACCAACAGCCGCTCGCGGGCGGCCTGCAAGGCGGCTTTGGCCTCCAGTGCCTGGGCCTGGTTGACCTGCAAGCCGGCGCGCACCTCGTCCAGGCTGTCCTGGGAGCTGTAGTGACGCTCATTGAGCTGGCTGACCCGGCGCACCTGCTGCTGGGCCCGGACCTGCTCGGCATTGGCCGAGCTGACTTTTGCCTCGGCCTGGCGGATGAGGCTCAACTGCTGGATACGGGTGGCGGCGAGGTTATCCGCCGTCGCCTGGTTGAGGTGCAGATCGGCCTCGGCCTCCGCCACCTTGGTCCTGTATTCGCGGTCGTCGAGCCGGGCGATGAGCTGGCCGGCCTTCACCGCCTGGTTGTCGGTCACCAGCACTTCGCTGATGTAGCCGGAGAGCTTGGAGCCGATGCCGGTCACCTCGCTTTGCAGGTAGGCGTTGTCGGTGCTCTCGAAGTAGCGGCCATGCAGATACCAGTAACCGGCAAACAGCAGGCCGAGCAGGGCCAGCACCAGGGCGGCCAGCAGGGGGATCTTCTTGTGTTGACTCATGATATGGGTTTTCCTGAACTGTGGCGGGCAGGCTAACATCGTGCAACTGTTTCGATTAGTATCCATTCATGAGATATACAGTTTCACTGGTGAAACAATGGACCTGAATGCTGCCTTAATCCTCGTTCGTATCGTCGACAAGGGCTCCTTTACCGCCGCTGCCCAGGAGCTGGGCATGACCAAGGCGACGGTGAGCCGCCGCATCGCCGAGCTGGAGCAGCGTCTCGGCGCGCGGCTGCTCTATCGCTCCACCCGGCAGCTCACCCTGACGGAAGCCGGTGAACAATATTATCTACGCTGCAGCAAGGCGGTGGAGGAGCTGGCCCAGGCCGAACTGATGCTCAGTGCCAGCCAGCAGGAGGTGACGGGGACCCTCAAGCTGGCGGTGCCCATCGAGACTGGACAGCTGGTGGTGGGCAGGCTGGTGGCGAACTTCCTGCAAGCCTATCCGGGCATGAAGGTGGAGCTGGAGCTGACCAACCGCATCGTGGATCCCATCAGCGAAGGGCTGGATGCCATCGTGCGGGTCGGCGACATGAGCGACTCCAACCTGGCGGCGCGGCGTCTCTGGAGCACCGAGCGGCTGCTGTGCGCCAGCCCGGACTATCTGGCGCGCCACCCGGTGATCCAGAGGCCCGCCGATCTGGTGCATCACGAGCGGATCGCGGTCAGCACGGGGTTCCTCGCCTCGCACTGGTGTTTCGAGCTGGATGATCGCGAAGTGCTGGTGGATCCCCCGTCCCGCTTCCAGGTCAACAACATCACCTGTGCCAGGGAGGCGGCGAAGGCGGGGCTGGGGCTGGCTTCCCTGCCCGCCATGCTGTGCCATGATGAGCTGGCGAACGGGACGCTGGTCTCCTTGCTGCCGGAGTGGCAGCAACCCAGGGTACCCATCTACCTGCTGTTTCCCGAGCGGCGCCTGATGCCGCGCAAGCTGAGGGCATTCATCGATTTTCTGGTGGCCAACGGCCCGGCTTACGGTATCGACAAGCTGCTGTAAGGGTTTCGAGGACAACGTATGGAGCGGTGGATGAATCTGTATCGGGCATCTCGCTCCCGGAAGATGCTCGCCCTGGAATGATGGTAGTGCTGGTGATGACGGCACTGGCAAGGGTTTCGAGGACAACGTATGGAGCGGTGGATGAATCTGTATCGGGCATCTCACTCCCGGAAGATGCTCGCCCTGAAATGATGGTAGTGCTGGTGATGATGGCACTGGCAAGGGTTTCGAGGACAACGTATGGATCAGTGGATTAACTTGTATCGCGCCTCTCACTCCCTGGAGGCGCATGCCCTGAAAGGGGCCTTGGAGGTAGAGGGAGTCAGGGTGCGCCTCAGCGGCGAAGGGCTCTCCGGTGCGCTCGGGGAGCTGCCGGTGGATCTGCTGCAAGTGACCCTGATGGTGAACGAGCGGGATCGTCAGCGGGCGGGCCGGATCATCGAGCGCTACCAGCAGCGCCAGGGCAACGGCTGGCTGTGCGGCCAGTGCGGGGAGGAGAACGGCGCCAACTTCGATATCTGCTGGCGCTGCCATCACGATCCCCAGGATCATTGAACGCCCCTCGCGCCCTCAGCGCAGGGTGAAGTCGATGTCATCCCCCGCATGGGCGTCGTGGTAGGTGGCGAGATCCAGCTCCTTCTCGCTGCGGGCGATGAGCACGGAGACCAGGATGTCGCCGGAGACGTTGACCGTGGTGCGCGCCATGTCGAGGATCCGGTCTATGCCGGCGATGAGCGCCACCCCTTCCAGCGGCAGTCCCACTGCAGTGAGGGTCAGTGTCAGCAGCATCAGCCCGGTACCGGGTGTGCCCGCCGTGCCGATGCTGGCCAGTGTGACGATGCTGATGATGGTCAGGTAGTCCACCAGATGCAGATCCACCCCGAAGGCCTGGGCCACGAACAGGGCGGTGACCCCCTGATAGAGGGCGGTGCCATCCATGTTGATGGTGGCGCCGATGGGCAGCACCTTGGCGGTGATGGCGGGGGAGACCCCGAGCCGGCGTTCGGCGCAGGCCAGGCTGATGGGCAGGGTGCTGCTGCTTGAACTGCTGGTGAAGGCCACCGCCTGGGCATCGACGATGCTCTTGAAGTAGTGCAACGGGTTGAGGCGCGCCATCAGGAGCAGCAGGCTGCTGTAGACGCCGAGCACGTGCAGCAGGCAGCCGAGGTAGACGGCGCCGATCACCTTGAGCAGCGGCAACAGCAGGCTGACGCCGTACTTGCCGGTCATCCAGGCCATCAGGGCGCAGACGCCATAGGGGGCCAGGGCCATCACCATCTGGGTCAGCTTGAACATTCCCTCCGCCAGAGAGGTAAAGAACAGGATGGCGGGGCGGCCGCGTCGCCCGGTGGCGTTGAGGGCGAGAGCGAGGGCCACGGCGAACACGATCACCTGCAATATCTTGCCATCGCCCATGGCCTGCACCGGGTTGCGCGGCACCAGGTGGCTCAGCACGCTGGCCAGGGTAGGTTGCTGCGCCATGGCGCCCCGTTCATAAGGACCCATATTGGCGCCCATGCCCGGTTCCAGCAGCCAGCCCATCATCAGGCCGATGCAGATGGCGACGGCGGTGGAGCAGAGATAGAAGCCGATGGCCTTGCCGGCGATGCGGTCGAGCCGCTTGCCCTTGAGCAGGGCGGTGAGGCCTGCCAGGACGGAACAGAAGATGAGGGGCACCATCAGCATCTGGATGGTGTTGACGAACAGGACGCCGATGGGCTTGAGCAGCAGGGCCTGCTCGCTGAAGCAGAGCCCCAGACCTATCCCGGTCAGCATGCCGAGCAGAGTCTTCAACCAGAGCGGGCGACGGGTCCAGATCCGCCAGGGTTTGAAGACCAATCCATGGAACAGCATGACGCCAATGTCCTTATTTTCTGTCTGCGGTGGCAAAAAGGGGCGACAGTGTAGCCATCCCCCCGTCAGGTTGCCACATTATCGACAAAGCGGCGCTCACGACCAGCCCGCTGGCGTTAAAAAAGGCGTTTTGTTGGCCTATATCAAGAACCCTCTCCGGGCTTCGTGCTTTAATTGTCATCTGACATGATGATTAAAGAGGTTCGAGATGTCCCAATCGATACACGGTCACGAAGTGATGGAGATGATGCTGGAGCAGGAGAGTCCGTTTACCCGGGCCAGCCTCAGGGCGGCGATCGCCTCGCGCTTCGGTGCCGAGGCCCGGTTCCACACCTGCAGCGCCAGCGAGATGGACGCTGACGCCCTGATCGACTTCCTGGCCAGGCGCGGCAAGTTCATCGACTCGGAGTCAGGGTTCCAGACCCGCGCTGACAAGATCTGCAACCACGGATGATCGCCAGTGGTGAGCGCGGTGGGGCGCTCGCCGAATCCCGCCACCTTTGTTATATTTCGCCCTCCTTCCCCTCTTGTTGAAAGGTTCTGCCCGGGCGCTCTATGGACACATTCTCCGCTGCCGTCATGCTGTTTCTGATCATGGATCCGCTGGGCAACCTGCCGGTCTTCCTCTCCATCCTGCGCCATGTCGACCCCAAGCGTCGACGCAAGGTAATGCTGCGGGAGCTGTTGTTTTCACTGGTGATCATGATGGGCTTCCTGTTCGCCGGTCAGCAGATCCTGAGCTTCCTCAACCTGCGTCAGGAGGCGGTCAGCATCGCGGGGGGCATCATCCTCTTCCTCATCGCCATCAAGATGATCTTCCCGAGCCCCGGTGGTGTGACCGGGCTGGCGGCGGGGGAGGAGCCCTTCCTGGTGCCCATGGCCATCCCCATGATTGCGGGCCCTTCCATCCTGGCTTCCCTGCTGCTTCTGGCCAACCAGGAGCCGACCCGGATGGTGGACTGGTCATTGGCCCTGCTGATGGCCTGGGGGGCCAGCGCCGTGATCCTGATGTTCTACGAGCTGTTCAACAAGCTGCTGGGTGAGCGAGGACTCACCGCGGTGGAGCGGCTGATGGGCATGCTGCTGGTGATGATCTCGGTGCAGATGCTGCTGGACGGGGTACACCACTATCTGGCGGTGACGGGTCAGAACTGACGGGGCGAATGCTGATGTCAACGTGAAACGGGGCTTCTTGAGCCCCGTTTTTTTTGCGCGTCAGGCGGCAGCGGCCGGGCCATCCGCCGAGGTTTCCAGCTTGCCCATGATGAGGGTGAGCAGGGTCTCCCGCAGCCAGCGATGGCCCGGATCCTCCTCGTGGCGCTGATGCCAGATGAGCAGGTGGGAGATGCTGTCCAGGGCGATGGGCAGCGGCAGCGGCACCAGGGGATAGACCTGGGTGGCGTGGCGGGCATAGAGCCTGGAGAGGGTCACTATCATGTCCGAGTGCATGCCCATGCGCAGGGCCGCCTCGAAGGAGGGCACGGTCGCCTCGATCCGGCGATAGAGATCCTGCTCCGCCAGCTTGTGATCCAGCATCCAGCGATCCCGCCCCTCGCAGTAGGTCTGCACATGGGGGTAGGCGAGGTAGCGGGCGAGATCCCACTCGGGCTCCTGCAAGGCAGGGTGATCCCGTTGCACCAGGCAGGTGAGATCGTCGATGGTGAGCAACCGCTGGCAGATGGCGTTGGGCAGGGTGTCGAGGCGAAAATCCGAATTGATGCAGTTCTCCCGCACCGTGAAGGCGATATCCACCTGGCCCTGGCTCATCTCGGTCAGGCTGTGCTCGGTCCACTCCTCGTAGCGCAGGCGGATGCCGGGGGCCTGACGCTTCAGTTCGCTCAGGTAGAGGGGGGCAAACAGGGTGAAGGCGCTGTCCATGCTGGCGATGACGAACTCCCGCTCCGTGCTGGCGGGATCGAAGTCCGGCGGCTGGATCAGGTTGTCCAGGGAGAGCAGTATGGGCTGCAGTTGCTGCTGGAGATCCAGGGCGCGGGGAGTGGGATCCATCCCGTAGGCCGAGCGCACGAACAGGGGATCGTCAAAGGTCTCCCGCAACCGTCCGAGGGCCTTGCTGACGGCGGACTGGCTCAGGTGCAAGCGGCGTGCAGCCCGGCT
The DNA here is from genome assembly GCF_019048585.1 of Aeromonas sp. FDAARGOS 1418. Taxonomy (NCBI): domain Bacteria; kingdom Pseudomonadati; phylum Pseudomonadota; class Gammaproteobacteria; order Aeromonadales; family Aeromonadaceae; genus Aeromonas; species Aeromonas sp. FDAARGOS 1418. The sequence continues at coordinate 1,101,124 of NZ_CP077387.1, forward strand.
GCCGTTGCGCTCTTCCAGCAAGACTTGCAGGATTATCAACAGATTAAGGTCTATGCGCCCGAGCTGTTCCAGCAACATGATATGAATCCTCTTCAATTCCTAGATGAATATATACCATTTGTTTTCATATCTTGGCGATCCTATGCTCGACGGGTCTCTCGCCCTGGTGGCGGCTGGTACAGGATGTAGCGGTTGAGGGGACAAGTAGCACCGACTCATACGGCGGCCATGGTCGCCGTATTTTTTTGCGCCTCGTCGCCGTTTTTGCGCGATTTTTTCGCCAACTTGCACCTGCCTTGATTTTGCCCAACAATCGATACGCTTTCTTTTGATACAACCTCCAGGTATCTAACAGTCAGGAGTCTCCCTATGGGACTGGGTGGCATTCATATCTGGCATCTGCTGATCCTGCTCGTGGTCGTCGTCGTGGTGTTTGGCAGCAAACGCCTGGCTGGCGCCGGTGAGGATCTGGGCACTGCCATCAGGGATTTTCGCAACGCCTTGCGCGACGATGACAATATCCGGAATAAGTAGGAGTGAACGTATGTCTGTAGACGAGAAAGTGGAACTGAACGAGACCTGTGACAGTTGCGGCTGTTTCGCCGAAATTGGCACCATCATCGGTGAAGGCGACGATGTGATGGAGCTGGCGATCGAGGCCGCGGCAGAAGCCGACGCCCGCGCCAAACTCGCAGCCTATGAGGCGCTGGCCAAGCAGGTGACTGCCGAAGCCGTGATCGACAGCGAACTGACCCAGGGCGCCAACGGCGTGATCCTGAAGGCCCGCCTGCAATTCACCTGCACCGCCGAGAAGTTGATTTTCGAGATGCGTGCCCGCTCTATCTGAGCCCCCCGATGAGACGGCAGGCTTGCCTGCCGTATTGCTTTGCCCCTCGCCTTTTCCCTCTCTTTGCGTTGTATAGTGAGTTATCCCACGGACGATCCGTTTTCCGTCCGGCATGCGCCGATCGGCAGAAGATCCCGCGACGCCCCATGACTTGGCGCAGGCGCCTTCTCTGACAGACCCGACGGTGCGCACCGGCCCACAGCGAGGTGGTTAAATCATGATGCGGCGATGGATCTGGGCCCTGCTGGCTCTCTGTTCTCTCCCTCTGCTGGCGGCGGATCTCAAGCCGCAGTTGCTGCCCCAGGCCGGTGATCTCGAACACATCCTGCAAAAAAAAGAGCTCAGGGCCCTGGTGGTCTATGAGCGGGGGTTTTTCTTTTTCGACAAGGGAGCCCAGTACGGCATCCTGGTCAATCAGCTTCAGGGATTCGAGCGCTGGTTGAACCAGACCTACCTGGCCAAGGAGAAGCTCAAGCTCAAGATCATTTATATCCCGGTGCGCCAGGACAAGCTGCTGGACTATCTGGCCGAGGGGCGCGGGGATCTGGTGGCCGCCAACCTGACGGTCACCCCCACCCGGCGCGAACAGGTGACCTTCTCCCAGCCGCTGATCGCCCCCATCGAGGAGTGGGTGGTGAGCCAGCGGGAGCTCCCTGCCTTCAATCGCATCACCCAGCTGTCCGGCCGGCGGATCTGGGTGCGAGCCAGCTCCAGTTATTTCGAGAGCCTGCACCAGCTCAACTGGCTGTTTCGGGAGCTGGGGTTGCCCCCGGTCTACATCGAGACGGTTCCCGAATACCTGCAGGACGGGGACCTGCTGGAGATGGTGTCAGCCGGGATCATTCCGCTGACGGTCACCGACAGCTTCAAGGGGCGGATCTGGCTCGACATGATTGGCGGCCTCAAGGCCCACAGGCTGATTCCGCTGCGGGACAAGGGGCGAAGCGCCTGGGCCCTGCGCAACAACAGCCCGGAGCTGCTCAAGGCGGTGAACGCCTACATCTCGGAGTCGAGCAAGCGGACCCTCTACAGTGACATGACATTGCGCCGCCTGCTGGCGCAAAGCGACCGCATGAGCAACATACTGGCGCCGGACCCGCTGGGGCGCCTGTCGACCATTCGCAAGGTACTGGAGGCCCAGGCGGACAAGTATCAGCTGGACTGGCTGATGCTGGCCGCGCTGGCTTACAAGGAGTCGGGGCTCAATCCCAATGTCGGCTCTCACCGGGGGGCCGTCGGCATCATGCAACTGCTGCCGAGTACCGGCAAGGAGGTGGGGATCCGAGGCGCCAGACTCACCAGTCTGGAGGGCAATGTGGAGGCGGCCTGTCGCTACATGCGGCTCATCCTGGACACCTACTTCAATGATCCCGGGATGGACAGGCTCAATCGCCATCTGTTCGCCCTGGCCGCCTACAATGCGGGTCCGAACCGTGTCCAGGCATTGCAGGCCAAGGCGGCCGATAAGGGGCTGGATCCGAACGTCTGGTTCGGCAACGTGGAGCAGCTGGTGGCCAACGACGTGGGCCAGGGGCCCATCAACTACGTTGGCACCATCTACAAATACTACGTGGCCTACCGTTTCAGCCTGCCCCAGCTGGAGGGCAAGTCAGAGGCCATCGAGGCGGTGCAGCCCTGAGCCTGTCAATGCTGGCCGGGGAGGGGATCCTCGTGATGCTGCGCAAGGGGTTCCCAGCCCAGATCCCGGTGCTGCTGGTACCAGGGCATCAACAGCCTGGCCGGGGTGGGATCCGGTTGGCTGGCATGAGGTCTCTGACTGAGGGAGGGGTGGTCGCGCAGTTCCATCATCGGCTCCTTGACACTGGGCTATCGGGGCGGTTGTCTGGGTTATGCCACCACCAGATGACAGGGAGATGACCCTTGATCCCCGCCGAGTTTGCCTTGCTCGCCGATCCCGGCGCCGCCCTGAAAGCCCGATGCCAGTTGATCCGCCAGGCTCGCCACCGGATCCTCGCCCAGTATTACAGCTGGGAAGAGGACGGCAGCGGCAAGCTGCTGCTGGCGGAGCTGGTGCGGGCGGCCCGGCGCGGAGTGGTGGTGCAACTGCTCATCGACGATCTCTACGGCGGGGAGAACCGCTTTCTGGAGGCGGTGGCGGCGGAACCGGGCATCGAGGTGCGCCTGTTCAACCCCTTCTGGCTGCGGGGCTGGCGTCCCCTTACCTTGCTGCTGGAAGGGGTGCTGAGCTTTCGCCGCATCAACCACCGGATGCACAACAAGCTGCTGCTGGTGGATGGCAGCCAGGCGGTGATCGGCGGGCGCAACATCGGTGATCGTTACTTCGGGCTGGGGATGTCGCCTCACTTCATCGACCTGGATCTGCTCTGCCGCGGCCCCCTCTGTCAGCAGGCCGAGCAGGGGTTCGCGCTGTTCTGGCACAGTCGCTGGAGCCACCCGGTCCGTCGCCTGTTGAGACGCCCCTTGCTGCCAGCCGAAACCCGGGCCCTGAACGACTTCCTGCTGACCCTGACCGACCCCGCCATGGCGGCCGCCTATGATCTGCCGGCCACTCTGTTTGATGAGTGCCCCGTTCCCCTTTGCTGGCATCCCGGGCGAGGGCTGTGCTGGTTCGATCGCCCCGGCAAGGGGCTGGTCGCCCGGCCGACCACGGCGCCCCTGCTGGGACGCACGCTGGCGAGCAATCAGGGGGCCCTGAGGTTGGTGAGCCCTTACCTGATCCTGACACGGGGGCTGCGTCGCCGGCTCAAGGGGCAGCGACGGCAGGGGGTCGACATCGAGATCCTGACCAACTCCCTGGCCAGCACGGATGTGCCCCTGGTCTATGGCGCCTATCGACGTCACCGCCCCTGGCTCGAGCGTCAGGGGATCACCCTGTTCGAGCTGACGACGGTGGCGTTCAGTCTGCATGCCAAGCTGATCCTGATGGGGAAGGAGGAGGCGCTGCTCGGCAGTTTCAACCTGGATCCCCGCTCCCTGATGCTCAACACCGAGTTGATGCTGCACCTCCATAGCCCGACGCTGTGCGACGAGTTGCAGCAACTCATCGATGGCTGGTTGCAGCAGGCCGTGCACCCGGTGGCGGCGTCCCCCTCTGCATGGCGGCGCCTGCTGGCGCAGTTGAGCGATTGGTTACCTTTGCATCGTTGGTTGTGAGTGGGATCCGCCTTGTGCGAGATCTCGCAAAGCCTTGTGCGCCTTCGAGGATAACGTTTGCCATCCAAAGACGGGACTGGATTGTATAGTATTGTTTTTAATCGATTTATATTAAGAGCGGAGTAACAATCCAGGTTCCTCGACTGCATAGAGGTGCGTGTAGAACGGTTTTTTATTTTATTTAACTGCGTAGTATCTCGAGTGCAAGGACATACACGGCGGCTGGTCTGCCGTGTGGGTGACGGCAACAGGGGAAATCGGCCAACCGGATTGCTCCGGCAGGCGAGGCGGATCGGGAGCGGAAACCCGTGATGCCAGACAGACCCCCGTGGTTGCGGGAGCCCAATATGGAACATGCTATTTGCGAGGGGGTGACATGCGAATGTTGCCCCATTTTTTTTATGCCCGCCGTCCACTTGCCCAATCAAAAAGACCGCCTGCTGGCGGTCTTTTGCGTGATGTCTCGGCGATCAGGCGAGGCCCGCCAGCAGACGACTCCAGTTGCGCTTGGCAACGAGGAAACCGTCTCGCAACGTGCGGTACTCCAGTTGCAGCCTGAGCCTGTCGTAGCGTGCGAGGGCTGTGCGCTTGCGCTGCTCCAGCAGTGACTTGCGGCTGGCATAGTAGTGCTGGATCTGCAGGCTCAGCTTGTCGTACTCCTCCTGCAGCAGTGCCTGCCAGCGTTCCCTGTCGTCCTGCTTGTGCACTCTGGCCTGGGCGCGCTTGAGCTGCATCTCCAGCCTGGCCTGTTCGATGCGTTCCTCCGGGCAGGATCTCAGGTCTTTGGCGAGCCCGCACCAGGCGGCTGTGCGGATCAGCCACTTGGTGGGGTCGAACTGCCACCACTGAATGCCGTTGCGGTAGTCGTTCTCGAACAGGTGATGGAAGTTGTGATAGCCCTCGCCAAAGGTGAAGAAGGCCAGGATACCGTTGTCCCGGGCGCTGTTGCGATCCGTGAACGGTTGGCTGCCCCAGATGTGGGCCAGGGAGTTGATGAAGAAGGTGGTGTGATGGGTCATCACCATGCGCAGCACCCCGGCCAGCAGCATCATGCCGAGCAGATCCCCGTGCAAGAGGCCGAGCAGCAGCGGAATGCCGATGTTGGTGACCAGGGCCAGGGCCAGATAGTGCCTGTGCTGGAAGGCGACCACGGGGTTGTTTTGCAGGTCGCGCACATTGCTGTAGTCGTGGTAGGTATCGCGCTGGTATTCCCGCAGCATCCAGCCGATGTGGGAGTACCAGAAGCCGCGACCCGCACTGTAGGGATCCTTCTGGTTGTCATCCACGTGGCGGTGGTGGCGGCGATGATCCGAGGACCAGTGCAGCGCCGAGTTCTGCAGGGCGAGCGCGCCTCCGATGGCGAAGGTCCATTGCAGGGCCGGGTGTGCCTTGTAGGCCTTGTGGGACCAGAGCCTGTGGTAGCCGGCGGTGATGGAGATGCCGCAATAGCAGAACAGCAGCAGGAAGCAGAGCCACTGCCAGAGGTCGTAGCCCTGGCTCAGTCCATACCAGGGGACCGCTATCAGTGCCGTCAGCCCGGAGAGGGCGAACAGCAGGGTGTTGGTCATGATGATCGGGGGGCGGTCCATTTCACTCGGCTCCTTTCAGCGAACAGATGTTCACTATTCTCCATTGAGCCGGAATGCGGGTCAATGGTAAAAAAGTCGGAGACAAACCTGATCCCGGCCCCGCCTTCGGGTTATCATCTGGCCTCGCTAATCTCAAGGTGACTGTTTTCGTGGGTATTCGCGCGCAACAAAAAGAAAAAACCCGGCGTACGCTGATCGAGGCGGCGTTCAGTCAACTCTGCGCCAACCGCAGTTTCTCCAACCTCAGCCTGCGGGAAGTGGCCAGAGAGGCGGGCATAGCGCCGACCTCCTTCTATCGCCACTTTCGGGACATGGAAGAGCTGGGGCTGACGCTGGTGGACGAGGGAGGGCTGACCCTGCGCCAACTGATGCGCCAGGCGCGCCAGCGCATTGCCGGTGGTGGCAGCGTCATCAGCACCTCGGTGCAGACCTTCATGGAATTCGTCGAAAACAACCCGAACATCTTCCGGCTGCTGCTGCGCGAGCGCTCCGGCACCTCGGCTGCATTCCGTCAGGCGGTGGCCCGGGAGATCCAGCACTTCATCGCCGAGCTGACCGATTATCTGGAAGCCACCACGCAGGCGCCACGGGAAGAGGCCTATATCCAGGCCGAGGCCATGGTGACCATCGTCTTCAGCGCCGGTGCAGACGCCCTCGACATGACTCCGGAAGAGTGCAAGGCACTGTCGGAGCGCACCATCAGCCAGTTGCGGATGATCGCCATGGGCGCCGAGGTGCAGAACCGCAAGCGCCACGAATCTCTCACATAACGCAAGGATGGACAGCCTCATGCATGAACCGAACGCGATTCCGAAGAAGCCCCTGGTGCTGGCCCTGCTGATCGGTATCTGTGGCGATGCCTTCCTGTCGGCCTTGACGGAGTCGGTCGTCCCCTTCTCCTTCTACCCCCTCATCGCCCTGTTGCTGGCGGCCAGCCAGCTCTATCAGCACTATCGCCATGAGCCCATGGTGGGCAACACACCCAGCTGCATCCTGCTCTGCTTCTTTATCGGCGTGTTCGGCCATTCTGCCCTGGTCAAGGTGCAGTACCCCGAGCTTGGCAGCAACTTCTTCTCCCTCATTGCCATGCTGCTGCTGCTCGCCGCTCTCTCCATCAAGCTGGGAATCAGCCTCGGAAAAACGCAAAAGGAGTGACGAATCACTCCTTCTGGTCGGGCCGGGGGTGGCCTAGTCGGCCCTGGGGGGAGTCTCTCCCTTCTTCCTGGCGTCTATGATGGCCTGCAGCTTGGTGCGGATATCCATCATGCCGAACACCCCGAAGATCAGCACCTGGGTGAATTCGAGACGAGTGACCGCGAAGTAGGGTTTGCAGGCCGCCTTGATCATGCTGGCCTGTACCCAGTGCATCAATATCACGATGACGCCGCACACCGGCAGAAAGCCGTTCAGTTTGCCCGGCAGGGTGCCCAGCAGGGCGAGTGCCACACCGAACCAGAAGAACAGCAGCACCCCCATCGCCAACAGATTAAACACCCGCTTCATCGTTTACCTCCCGTACATAGAGTTGATAGCAGGCCTGATGTGATCGACCTGCTTGTCCTTGAGCCGTTGTCCAAATTGACGGAGAAGGGGACTGTGCCCATCTCCCCTTTAAACAGCAGCGTCATGCTTGGTGTCCCGCAGATAGAGCTGATAGCAGACCTGACCCGCCTGCTTGTCCTTGAGTAGTTTCCAGCTGGCAGGCAGCGTCAGATCGGCCATCTCTTTTTCCCGCTCCAGATAGATGAGGGCATCGGATGCCAGCCAGCCGCGCTGCTCGAGCAGCTCGCACACCTGGGGCAGCAGCTCGCGACGAAACGGTGGGTCCAGAAAGACCAGATCGAAGGGGGTGGCGGTGCCTTGCAGCCAGCTCACGGCATCGGCCTGGATCACCTGCCCCTGGCTGCTGCCCAGGGTCGTCAGGTTCTTCTTGAGCTGGTCCGCGGCGCCTCTGTCCATCTCGATCAGGGTGACCTGTTCGGCATAGCGGGACAAGGCTTCCAGCCCCAGCCCGCCGCTGCCGGCGAAGAGATCCAGGCAGCGGGTACCGCGCACGTGGGGAGCCAGCCAGTTGAAGATGGTCTCCTTGACACGATCCGTGGTGGGTCTGAGCCCTTCCACATCCCTGACGGGGAGTTTGCGCCCCTTCCATTGGCCGCTGATGATTCGTACCACGCCCGCTCGCCCCTGGGGGGCCGGGCTCTTGCTCGGGCTGTTACGGCTGGATTTCACTCTGGGCATCGCGTTTCGTCGTCAGAAAATAAAGTGATAGTATAAGGCGGTTCATTTTTATGCCGACCCGCCTAGGGACGGCTATCTTAGCAGTCAGCCTTTGATGTGAGTATTTTTAGATGGCAAAAGGTTTGTTTTCCTGGCTGGGTTTCGGCCGCAAGAAAGAAGAGGCTGAGGCCGTTCCATCGCAGGCGCCCGACGCTACCCCGGCGGTCGTCGAGTCGCAGGCCGCCGCTGTTCCCGCGCCTGTCGCCGATGTTGCCCCGGCTGATGCCCCCGCCGCCAAGCCCGAAGCGCCGCTGAGCGGCCCTGACGAAGGCCCCCTGGTTGTGGAAGAGCCGGAGGGCGAGCTTGAGCCCGTCATCGTCAATGAGGCTTTGATCTCAACCGAAGCTCAGGTCGCAGACGACGCCATTTTTGCCGCCAAAACCCGCGCTGCGGAAGAGGCTCGCATTGCCGCCGAGGCTCGCGCCGCAGAAGAAGCCCGTGTTGCCGCCGAGGATCGCGCCGCAGAAGAAGCCCGTATTGCCGCCGAGGCTCGTGCCGCAGAAGAAGCCCGTATTGCCGCCGAAGCTCGCGCCGCAGAAGAAGCCCGTATTGCCGCCGAGGCTCGTGCCGCAGAAGAAGCCCGTATTGCCGCCGAGGCCCGCGCTGCGGAAGAGGCCCGTATTGCCGCCGAAGCTCGCGCTGCGGAAGAAGCTCGTCTTGCCGCCGAAGCCCGCGCCGCAGAAGAAGCCCGTGTGGCCGCCGAAGCCCGCGCTGCGGAAGAGGCTCGCATCGCTGCCGAAGCCCTTGCCGCGGAAGAAGCCCGTATTGCCGCCGAGGCTCGCGCCGCAGAAGAAGCCCGTATTGCCGCCGAAGCTCAGGCTGCCGAGGAAGCCCGTGTCGCCAAAGAGGCCCAGCGAGCGGAAGATTTGCGTCTGGTCGCCGCGATGGAGGCTGAGGCCGCCGCGCTGGCCGCTCTGCCACTTGCCGCCAAGGTGGACGACGACACTCAGGAGAAGCCGCAGCGGGAGGGCTTCTTTGCCCGCCTCAAGCGCAGCCTGGTGCGTACCAGGGAGAATATCGGTTCCGGTTTCTTCGGCCTGTTCAGCGGCAAGAAGATCGATGACGATCTGTTCGAAGAGCTGGAGACCCAGCTGCTGACCGCCGATCTTGGCGTCGACACCACCACCCGTATCATCGAGGGGCTGGTACTGCACGCGGACCGCAAGCAGCTCAAGGACGCCGAGGCGCTCTACGGTCTGCTCAAACAGGATATGGGCGAGATGCTGGCCAAGGTCGAGCAGCCCCTGGTGATCGACACCAGCAAGAAGCCTTATGTCATCCTGATGGTTGGCGTGAACGGCGTCGGCAAGACCACCACCATCGGCAAACTGGCCAAACAGTTCCAGGCCGAGGGCAAGAGCGTGATGCTGGCCGCTGGCGATACCTTCCGTGCCGCTGCGGTCGAGCAGCTGCAGGTGTGGGGTCAGCGCAACAACATTCCGGTGATTGCCCAGCACACCGGTGCCGACTCCGCCTCCGTCATCTATGACGCCATCGAGGCAGCCCGCTCCCGCGGGGCTGACGTGCTGATCGCCGATACCGCCGGCCGCCTGCAGAACAAGAGCAACCTGATGGAGGAGCTCAAGAAGGTGGTGCGGGTGATGAAGAAGCTGGACGATGCGGCGCCCCACGAGGTCATGCTTACCCTGGACGCAGGCACCGGCCAGAACGCATTGAGTCAGGCCAAGCTGTTCAGCGAGGCGGTGGGCCTGACCGGCATCACCCTCACCAAGCTGGACGGCACTGCCAAGGGGGGTGTCATCTTCGCGGTGGCCGACAAGTTCCAGATCCCGATCCGCTACATCGGGGTGGGCGAGGGGATCGACGATCTGCGCCCGTTCGTCGCCAACGATTTTATCGAGGCGCTCTTCAGCCGCGAAGAATAAATCCGGCTGACATGAGTCGGCCCGGCCGTGACAAGCATGTGTTCCATACCCCGACTCCGGTCGGGGTATGTCACTATGAGGGCGCAGGTATTGCTCATCCGGGCAAGGATGACACGCGGCATGCTTGTGACCGGTGTTGTCATCCAGGTGTTGTGCCGGTACGGGCGAGTGAGCGCCCCTTGCTTTATCCCGGTCGGGGTTTGTCAATCTCAGGGAACCGTTATGATTCGTTTTGACAAGGTCAGCAAGGTCTACAGTGGCGGTCATCAAGCGCTGCAAAAGGTCAGTTTTCACCTGCGCAAGGGGGAGATGGCCTTCCTGACCGGCCATTCGGGGGCGGGCAAGAGTACCCTCCTCAAGCTCATCAGCGTGATGGAACGACCGACCGACGGCCGCGTATTCTTCCACGGCGATGACGTCAGCCACATCCAGCGCAGTCAGATCCCCTACGTGCGCCGCCAGATCGGCATGATCTTCCAGGATCACCGCCTGCTGATGGATCGTACCGTGTTCGACAACGTCGCCCTGCCCCTGGTGATCGATGGCTACAGCCATGGGGACATCAACAAGCGGGTGGCGGCGGCGCTCGACAAGGTCGGGCTGCTCGGCAAGGAGCGCTACCAGCCTCGCATGCTCTCCGGTGGTGAGCAGCAACGTGTCGGCATCGCCCGCGCCATCGTCAACAAGCCGCCCCTGCTGCTGGCGGACGAACCGACCGGCAACCTGGATCCCCAGCTTTCCATGGACATCATGCGTCTGTTCGAGGAGTTCAACCGCTTCGGCGTCTCCGTGCTGATTGCCACTCACGATCTGGGGCTGATCGCCCGGATGCGCTACCGCACCCTGACCCTCAAGGCGGGTCGCATGTATTCGTCCGGGGAGGATCGCTGATGGCTATTGTTCGTCATAAACAGCCGCCGTTGCGTCGCTTGATGATGTATGGCGTGGATCACGTGCGCCAGGCCTTTGCCAGCCTGGGTGAGCTGTGGCGCAACCCGCTCGCCTCCCTGATGACCCTGGCGGTACTTGGCGTGAGTCTGGCGCTGCCTTCCTGTTTCCACGTATTGCTGAAGAATGCCGAAGTGGTAGAGGGGAGCTGGCAGACCAGCTCCCAGATCTCCCTCTATTTGCGCAAGGATCTGCCGGAGCAGAGCATCCTCGACATGAAGCAGCGGATCCTGCTCTATCCGGAAGTGGAGTCCGTCACTTATATGAACCGTGACGAGGCGCTCAGGGAATTTCGGGAGATCTCCGGCTTCGGTGATGCCCTGGATTATCTGGACAGCAACCCGCTGCCGCCGGTGCTGAGCGTGATCCCGGATCCTCGGTGGCAGAATCCCGAAGGGGCCGCCGAGCTGCTCGCCAAGCTGGAGAACGAGCCCGGTATCGAGCAGGGCAAGCTGGATCTGCAGTGGTTGACCCGGTTGCAGGGGATCATGAACCTGCTGCGCCACACCATCACAGGTATCGCGGTGTTGCTGCTCTCCGCCGTGTTGCTGATCGTGGGCAACACCCTGCGCCTGAATATCCTCAACCAGCGTTCCGAGATTGAAGTGCTCAAGCTGGTGGGCGCGACCGATGCCTTCATCCACCGTCCCTTCCTCTATACGGGTATCTGGTTCGGGGTCATCGGCGGCATGCTGGCCTGGTGGCTGACCGAGGTGATGGTGATCTGGAGCGAGGGGGTGGTGAAGGAGCTGGCGGGGCTCTACAACAGCAACTTCCGTCTGGTGGGGATGGGGGCGTTCGACGGCTTCAATCTCATACTGCTGGGCGCCCTGCTGGGGTTGATCGCCTCCTGGTTCTCGGTACACAGGCACATTCGCGACATAGAACCGTCCTGATTAATTTGTCAGCATTTTAAAGCGCTGGATTTTGCGAACTGGATCAAGTAAAAGAGTGGCCCGTTTCTGGCACGGGCCACTTTCTCAGAGTAATCTGAATGGTGTCTGCGCCGAGGATCATATGTGGATCCTCTGAACCTTTTGATTTATCAATGGTCTATTGACTGCAGCAGAATGAATACGGGTATGGCCCCTATGCCTTGCTCGTCTGACTTGGCAAGCATGTGAAGGTTGCGAGCTCCGCAACAATGGACTTAGCATGCTACTTTTCAGGGGTCCTTTACTGTGACCCCTTTTTTTTGACTGTTCATTTATGATTCATGCCGTCAGCCTAAGATAGGCCGGGTTCATGCTGGGGTGATGTATGATGCAGCACGCAGAATGATACCTGGTCGGTAGACACGTCTTCTCAGGGTGTTAGACTGATTCGATTGAAAAGTAAGAGGTAGAACATGGGAACTTCATTGCAACGCACTATGGCTCTGATTCCGCAAGGTAGTCTGGAAGGCTATATCCAGGCCGTCAACTCGATCCCTGTGCTGAGCGCAGAGGAAGAGCGCGAACTGGCGATGCGTCTGCAGCAGGATGGTGATCTCGAAGCTGCACGCCAGCTCGTTATGTCGCACCTGCGTTTTGTCGTTCACGTGGCCAAGAGCTACTCCGGCTATGGCCTGCCTCAGGCCGATCTGGTGCAGGAAGGCAACATCGGCCTGATGAAAGCCGTCAAACGCTTCGACCCGAGCGTGGGCGTGCGTCTGGTCTCCTTCGCCGTGCACTGGATCAAGGCCGAAATCCACGAATATGTGTTGCGCAACTGGCGCATGGTCAAGGTGGCGACCACCAAGGCCCAGCGCAAGCTGTTCTTCAACCTGCGTAAATCCAAGAAGCGTCTGGGCTGGCTGAACCACGAAGAGGTACAGGCCGTGGCTGCCGACCTCGGGGTATCCGCTGCCGACGTCACCGAGATGGAAGCGCGCATGAGCAATTACGATCAGGCCTTCGACCTGGTCGGTGACGATGAAGACGAGGGTGGCTTCGCGCCGGTGCACTATCTGGAAGACAAATCTTCCGATCTCGCCGCGAACATCGAGAACGACAACTGGGACAGCCATGCCACCCGTCGTCTGAGTGCGGCCATGGCGACCCTGGACGAGCGCAGCCAGCACATCATCCGTGCCCGCTGGCTCGATGACGAGAGCAAGACCACCCTGCAGGAGCTGGCCGATACTTACGGCGTCTCGGCCGAGCGGGTGCGCCAGCTTGAGAAAAACGCGCTCAAGAAGCTGAAAGATGCCATGGATGCCTGACGGCCTCCTCCGGTAAGAAGCAGGGCCTGATGGCCCTGTTTTTGTTTTGCGGGGATCTGGTCGGCCTTGCCTTGGTTACCCTTGTGTATGGTATGTTGCCGCCACTGCCACAGTAGGGAGAGCAGAAGTGAAACTGTTGAACGACTTGTTTACCAACAACCGTGAGTGGGCGGAACGGATCAAGGCCGAGGATCCCAATTTCTTCGCTACCCTGTCCGCCCAGCAGGCACCCGAGTACCTCTGGATCGGCTGTTCCGACAGCCGGGTTCCCGCCAACCAGCTGATGGGGCTCTTGCCGGGGGACGTCTTTGTCCACCGCAACGTCGCCAACCTGGTGGTGCACACCGACTTCAACTGCCTCTCGGTGCTGCAATACGCGGTGGAGGTGCTCAAGGTGAAGCACATCATCGTCTGCGGCCACTATGGCTGCGGTGGGGTCAAGGCTGCGATGCAGAACCAGGAGCTGGGTCTCATCGACAACTGGCTGCGCAACATCAAGGACGTCTACTTCAAATACGGCGAACAGCTCGAAGCCATCGAGGATGAGCACGAGCGCTTCGACTACCTGTGCGAGCTGAACGTGGCCGAGCAGGTCGCCAACGTCTGTCACACCACCATCATCCAGAATGCCTGGCGCAAGGGGCAGGAGCTGGCGGTGCACGGCTGGATCTACGGCATCAAGGATGGCCTGCTGCACGATCTCGATCTCTGCATCAGCGGCCCTGACCAGATCCCGGACGTCTATCGCGCCTGGCCGGACATGCGTCCGCCCCATCGTCGCCGCTGAGGACCAGCTGGTGGCTCCTGCGCTCTACCTTCAGATAAAGCAGCACATCCTGGACGGGATCCGCGAACGCCACTATCAGGCGGGCGACCGGATCCCGACCGAGGCCGCCCTGTGCGAGCAGTTTGCCGTGAGCCGCATGACGGTGAACAAGGCGCTGCGTGAACTGGTGGCCGAAGGCTGGCTGGTGCGCACCGCCGGATCCGGCAGTTTCGTGGCCGACAGGCGTACCGAGTCGCCGCTCCTGGCGATTCGCAATATTGCAGACGAGATCGCCGAGCGGGGCAGCGAGTACAGCGCGCGGGTGATCCGGCTGCAACGTCAGGCCGCCGACGAGAAAGTAGCGGTGCGTCTGGGCCTGCGGGTCGGGGCGCCCACCTTTCACAGCCTCATCGTCCATCAGGCCGATGGGGAGCCGCTGCAACTGGAGGAGCGCTTCGTCGATGCCGAGCGACTGCCCGGCTATGGCGAGCAGGATTTCACCCAGCAGACGCCAAACAGCTATCTGATGGAGATCTGCCCCCTCTCCGAGATGGAGCACGTGGTAGAAGCCGTGTTGCCGAGTGCTGGTGAAGCCGGACTGCTGCAAGTGAGGGTCGACACCCCCTGCCTGCTGCTGCACCGGCGAACCTGGTCAGACGGCTTTCTGGTCTCCTATGCCAGATTGTTGTCGCCGGGTTCCCGCTACAAGCTGAGCTCCAAGACGCGTCTCGCATAATTGTATATACATATTAAGCATTTAAAAGCCCACCTCTCGGTGGGCTTTTTTGTGCTTACACTCTAATAAAGCCGCTGTTATCAAGATGTGAACTTGATCCTTTCTTTCTTTTCAGAGATCGGCTATAAATTATTGTATATACATTTAGAGGTCGGTATGAACAAGGAACTGTTGAACTGCGAGCGGGTCTGGCTCAACGTGACACCCGCCACCCTGCGCCCCGATCTGGCGGACTACGGCCTGCTGGAGCCCCATGCCCTTGGCGTGCGGGATGGCAAGATCCACGCTCTTGTCCCCATGCAGGATCTCAAGGGCCCCTATGCCGCCTCCTGGCAGGACATGAAGGGGAAGCTGGTCACCCCCGGTCTCATCGATTGCCACACCCACCTCATCTTCGCCGGCAGCCGCGCCGAAGAGTTCGAACTTCGCCAGAAGGGAGTCCCCTATGCGGAGATCGCCCGCAAGGGGGGCGGTATCATCAGCACGGTGCGCGCCACCCGGGCAGCCAGCGAGGAGCGGCTCTATGAGCTGGCGTTGCCGCGGATCAAGTCCCTGATCCGGGAAGGGGTCACCACAGTCGAAATCAAGTCCGGCTACGGCCTCACCCTGGAAGACGAGCTCAAGATGTTGCGGGTGGCCCGTCGTCTGGGAGAGACGCAGCCCATCCGGGTCAAGACCACGCTGCTGGCGGCCCATGCGGTGCCGCCGGAGTATCGCGACGATCCAGACTCCTGGGTCGAGACCATCTGCCAGGAGATCATCCCGGCGGCGGCCGAGGCAGGTCTCGCGGATGCGGTGGATGTCTTCTGCGAACACATCGGCTTCTCCCTTGCCCAGACCGAGCAAGTCTATCTGGCGGCGGATCAGTACAACCTCGCGGTGAAAGGGCACATGGATCAGCTCTCCAACCTGGGGGGCAGCACGCTCGCCGCCCACTTCGGCGCCCTCTCGGTGGATCATCTGGAATATCTGGATCAGGACGGGATCCAGGCGCTGGCCCACCGTGGCGTGGTCGCCACCCTGCTGCCCACCGCTTTCTATTTCCTCAAGGAGACCAAGCTGCCCCCGATCGCCGCCTTGCGCAAGGCGGGGGTACCCATGGCTGTCTCCTCCGACATCAACCCGGGCACGGCTCCCATCGTTTCCCTGCGCATGGCCATGAACATGGCCTGCACCCTGTTTGGCCTGACCCCGGTGGAGGCCATGGCCGGGGTGACCCGCCACGCCGCCAGGGCGCTTGGCGAGCAGGAACGGCTGGGGCAGCTCAAGGTCGGCATGCTGGCGGATTTCCTTGTCTGGAACTGCGGCCATCCGGCCGAGCTCAGCTACCTCATCGGTGTCGATCAGCTGGTGAGCCGTGTGGTCAACGGGGAGGAGACCCTTCATGGATAAGTTCAACGGGATCGACATGTCGGTCTGGCAGGGGCGTCAGGATCCCGAAGACGGTGAGTTGGCCCTGCGCTGGCACGATAGGGTGCAACCCTGGCAGGAGAATCGCGAACCCGGCGTGGTGCTGCTCGGCTTTGCCTGTGACGAAGGGGTCCGCCGCAACAAGGGACGAGTAGGCGCGGCCGGTGCACCGCTGGCGGTGCGCAAGCTGCTGGCCAACACGGCCTGGCATCTGGGCGCCCCCGTCTATGACGGCGGGGATCTGGCCTGTGAGGACGGCGATCTCGATGCCGCCCACGGGCGCTTGGCCGAGCGGGTCGCGAGTGCGCTGGATCAGGGGCACTTCCCCCTGGTGCTGGGAGGCGGCCACGAGGTGGCGTTTGGCAGCTGGAGCGGCCTGAACCGTCATCTTGGCGGCGAAGGGCGGGTCGGGATCATCAATTTCGACGCCCACTTCGATCTGCGCATGAAACAGGAGCAGGCGAGCTCGGGCACCCCCTTCTTCCAGATTGCCGAGCAGTGTGCTGCCCAGGGCACCCCCTTTCACTATGCCTGTCTCGGAGTGGCCGAAACCGCCAATACCGCGGCGCTCTTTGCCCGCGCCGAGGCGCTGGGAGTCTGGCACGTGCTGGACGAAGCGATGACGCCGACCGAACTGCCAGCCTTGCTAGGCGGGCTGGATGCCTTTATCGCCCGTTGCGACCACCTCTATCTCACCATCGATCTCGACGTGCTGCCGGCGGCGGTGATGCCGGGAGTGAGCGCTCCCGCCGCTCGCGGCGTGGAGCTGGCGGTCATCGAACCGCTCATCGCCCATATCCGGGCCAGCGGCAAGCTCAGGCTCGCCGATCTGGCCGAGTACAACCCGAACCTGGATCAGGACAACCGCAGTGCCCGCGTGGCCGCGCGCCTGGTTCACCAGTTGACCAAGTAGTGGCGCACCGCGCCGCCTGACTGCATCGCTAAACAAGGAGTGTCTATGTCTGTACAACACCAGGATCCCCGCCACGATCCGAGCCGCGTGATCCGTGCTCCCCGCGGCACCCAGCTGACCGCCAAGAGCTGGCTCACCGAAGCGCCACTGCGGATGCTGATGAACAATCTGGATCCGGATGTTGCCGAGCATCCCCAGTCCCTGGTGGTGTACGGCGGCATCGGCCGCGCCGCCCGCAACTGGGCCTGCTATGACAAGATCGTCGAGGTGCTGACCCGGCTCGAGGACGATCAGACCCTGCTGGTGCAATCCGGCAAGCCGGTCGGGGTGTTCCAGACCCACAAGGATGCGCCGCGGGTGCTCATCGCCAACTCCAACCTGGTGCCCCACTGGGCCAACTGGGAGCACTTCAACGAGCTCGATAAAAAGGGTTTGATGATGTACGGCCAGATGACCGCTGGCTCCTGGATCTACATCGGTACCCAGGGGATCGTGCAGGGCACCTACGAGACCTTCTTCGCGGTGGCGAACCAGCACTTCAATGGCGAGCCCAAAGGCCGCTGGATCCTGACCGGGGGCCTGGGTGGCATGGGCGGTGCCCAGCCCCTTGCCGCCACCATGGCCGGTTTCTCCATGATCGCCGTGGAGTGCGACGAGACCCGTATCGATTTCCGTCTGCGTACCCGCTACGTCGACAAGAAGGCCCACAGCCTGGATGAGGCGCTGGCCATGATCGAGGAGGCCAAACGCAGCGGCACCGCCGTCTCCGTCGGCCTGCTCGGTAACGCCGCCGACGTCTTCGCCGAGCTGGTGGCTCGCGGCATCACGCCGGACGTGGTGACCGACCAGACCTCCGCCCATGACCCGGTACACGGCTACCTGCCCCAGGGCTGGAGCGTGGCCCAATGGCGCGATCTGCAAAAGAGCGCACCGGACGAGGTCAACGTGGCGGCTCGCCGCTCCATGGCCCGTCAGGTCGAAGCCATGCTGACCCTGCAATCCCGCGGCGCCGCCACGCTCGATTACGGCAACAACATCCGCCAGATGGCGCTGGAAGAGGACGTCAAGAATGCCTTCGACTTCCCGGGCTTCGTGCCGGCCTACATCCGCCCGCTGTTCTGCGAGGGCATTGGCCCGTTCCGCTGGGTGGCGCTCTCCGGCGACCCGGAAGACATCTACAAGACCGACCAGAAGGTAAAAGAGCTGATCCCGGACGACCCCCACCTGCACAACTGGCTCGACATGGCCCGCGAGCGCATCGCCTTCCAGGGCCTGCCGGCGCGGATCTGCTGGGTTGGCGTCAAGGATCGGGTGCGCCTGGGCCTGGCCTTCAACGAGATGGTGAAGAATGGCGAGCTGAAGGCTCCGGTCGTCATCGGCCGTGACCACCTTGACTCCGGCTCGGTGGCGAGCCCGAACCGCGAGACCGAATCCATGATGGATGGCTCCGACGCCGTTTCCGACTGGCCGCTGCTCAATGCCCTGCTCAACACCGCCGGCGGTGCGACCTGGGTCTCCCTGCACCACGGTGGCGGGGTCGGCATGGGCTTCTCCCAGCACTCCGGCGTGGTGATCGTCTGTGACGGCACCGACGATGCCGCCAAGCGGGTCGGCCGCGTGCTGCGCAACGACCCGGCCACCGGGGTGATGCGTCACGCCGACGCCGGCTACGAGATTGCCATCAACTGTGCCGTTGATGCGAAACTGGATCTGCCGATGATCGACGCCACCGGCAAAGGGGTGAAATAAGATGTTCGAACTCAATCTGCAACCGGGCAAACTCTGCCTCGCCACCCTGCGCCGTGTCAGCCGTGAGCCGGTACACGTCAGCCTGGATCCGGCTGCCCTGGCGGGGATCCACGCCTCCGCCGCCGTGGTCACCAAGGTGATCGAGCAAAACCGGGTGGTCTACGGCATCAACACCGGCTTTGGCCTGCTGGCCAACACCCGCATTCCGGTGGAGCAGCTGGACGAGCTGCAACGCTCCATCGTGCTCTCTCATGCGGCAGGGATTGGCGAGTACATGGATGACGCCACCGTGCGGTTGATGATGGTGCTCAAGGTCAACTCGCTCGCCCGTGGCTTCTCCGGCATCCGGCTGACGGTGCTCGAGGCCCTGATGACCCTTATCAACGCCGAGGTCTACCCCGTGGTGCCGAAGAAGGGCTCCGTCGGCGCTTCCGGCGATCTGGCGCCCCTGGCCCACATGAGCTGCCTGCTGATCGGTGAAGGCAAGGCCCGTCACAAGGGCGAGCTGATCGACGCCGCCACGGCCCTGAAGATTGCAGGACTGGAGCCCATTGCCCTGGCGCCGAAAGAGGGGCTGGCCCTGCTCAACGGCACCCAGGCGAGCACCGCCTTCGCGCTGGAAGGGCTGTTCCATGCCGAGGATCTCTACGCCGGTGCCATCACCATCGGTGCCATGAGCGTTGAAGCGGCCCTCGGCAGCCGCCGTCCGTTTGATGCCCGCATTCACGAGGTGCGCGGCCAGCGCGGCCAGATCGATGCGGCCGCCTGCTACCGCCACCTGCTGGTGGACGGCAGCGAGATCGGCATGTCCCACCACAACTGCGAGAAGGTGCAGGATCCTTACTCCCTGCGCTGTCAGCCCCAGGTGATGGGGGCCTGCCTGACCCAGATCCGTCAGGCCGCCGAGGTGCTGGTGTGCGAGGCCAACGCGGTCTCCGACAACCCCCTGGTGTTTGCCGAGGATGAGGAGATCATCTCCGGCGGCAACTTCCACGCAGAACCCGTGGCCTTTGCAGCCGACAACCTGGCCCTGGCCATCGCCGAGATCGGGTCGCTGTCCGAGCGGCGCATGGCGCTGCTCATCGACTCGCGCATGTCCGGCCTGCCGGCCTTCCTGGTGAACAACGGCGGGGTGAACTCCGGTTTCATGATCGCCCAGGTTACTTCGGCGGCCCTGGCCTCCGAGAACAAGACCCTGGCCCACCCGGCCTCGGTGGACAGCCTGCCCACCTCGGCCAACCAGGAGGACCACGTCTCCATGGCCACCTTCGCCGGTCGCCGGCTGGCGGACATGGCCGAGAACACCCGTGGCATCCTGGCGGTGGAACTGCTGGCAGCGGCCCAGGGGCTCGACTTCCGCGCACCCCTGCGCTCCACCGAGCTCATCGAGCTGGCCAAGGGCCGTCTGCGGGAAGAGGTCAGCTTCTATGACAAGGACAGGTACTTTGCACCGGACATCGAGGCGGCGGCCGCCCTGCTGGGCCGTGCCAGCTACAACGACCTGATCCCGGCCGGGACCCTGCCCAGCCTCTGAGACCCGGAGTCTGAGCAACCATAAATAAGACCGCCCATGGGGCGGTCTTTTCATTTCCGTCTCTTGCGCTCCGCGTCGGGGCCATCGGAAGCGGGCAGCGCAGAGTGGCAGCAGACAGAGGCGGCGGCTTTATCCGTGTTCAAACATCCGGAACAGATAAACCACGAACAGCACTGGGGTGAGTGCTGGCAGCCTTATCCGTGTTCAAACATCAGGAACAGGTAAACGACAAACAGCACAAGATGGGTGGCGCCGTGCAGGGCGTGGGTGCGGCCGCTGCTGAAGGTCACTTTACAGACCATGAGGGTGGTGATGAGCAGCACCATGTCGGCAGGGGAGAGGCCCAGGCGCACTTCCTGCCCCATCAGGGAGCCGATGAAAAGCACGGAGGGTACTGTGAGGGCGATGGTGGCCAGCACGGAGCCGAAGTAGAGATTCATGGCCCGCTGCAACTGGTTGTTGAAGGCCGCCTTGATGGCACCGACCGCTTCGGGAGCCAGCACGATACAGGCGACGATGAAACCACCCAGCGCCATCGGGGCTTCCATCACGTGCACCCCGTAGTTGATGGGGATGGCCAGGGTCTTGGCCAGCAGGATCACTACCACCAGGTAGGCGAGCAGCAAGAGGGTGTGATAGACGTTGCTCTGCAGCGGGCCGTGGTGATCCTCGAGATCCTCGTGATCGCTGTCGACGAAGAAGTGGCTGTGGCTGCGGGTCTGGATCAGCAGGAAGACACCATAGAGCAGGATGGAGATGATGATCAGCATCCATGACATGGCCTTGGAGAGGCTGCCCAGGGTGCCGCCCTGGGTGAAGTTCGGCAGGACCAGACAGAGCAGTGCCAGGGGAATGATGGCCACCAGATAGGATTTGACCCCGTCCAGATTGAAGTTCTGGGTGTGATAGCGCCAGCCGCCAAACAGCAGGGTGAAGCCCACCAGACCGTTGGTGACCAGCATCACCACCGCGAACATGGTGTCCCGGGCCATGGTGGGATTGGGATCGCCGGTCAGCATGACGGAGGAGATCATCACCACTTCCAGGGAGATGACCGAGAGGGTCAGGATCAGGGTACCGAAGGGTTCTCCGAGCTTGATGGCGAGGGCGTCAGAGTGACGCACGACGGAGAAGATGGCCCAGGTCACGATGGCAAGCAGGGCCAGCGACACCGGCAGATAGACCGCAAGGGGGGTTGTCTCTGCCAGCAGGTCGCTCCCCAAGGTTTTGAAGAAGAGCAGGGTCAGCAGACCGGCAGGCAGAGCAATCTCTTGTCGGATAAAAGACTTCATAGGCAGTGGTTCTCATCTCGGGGCGGCCTCGGCCGACGGGGTATGGAGCGACTTGGTGCACCCAAGGTGCACAGACCCATGATAAGGGGAGATGCTCCTCATGCGGAGCATCATTTTGTTGCAAAGGGTGAGAGACGGGGCAGATACCGCCTCAGTGCGGGTCGGAGGGGCTGGTTGTCTCGCCCTCTTGCCATGCCATCAGCCAGATCTTCAGTTTGCTCAGGGGCATGGGCTTGGCATAGACGTAGCCCTGGATCAGGTGGACTCCGTGGCGATGCAGGTATTCCACCTGCTCCTGGGTTTCGACCCCTTCGGCGATCATCTCCATGCCCGATTTGAGGCCGAAGGCGATGGTGGCATCCAGCACGCTGCGCTTGAGGTCGTCCGTGCCTATGGTATCCACGAACATCTTGTCGATCTTGATCTGGCGAATGCCGAGCCGTTGCAAGTAGGCAAAGCCGCCATAACCGGTGCCGAAGTCATCCAGCTTGAAGTGATAGCCCCTCTCCTGCAGGGCTGCGATCTCCGCCATGGCCCCCTGGATGTGCTTGATGGGATCCCGCTCGGTGAGTTCGAAGGTGAGGCGGGCCGGCGAGGGCCAGCCATGGCGCTGCAACTGGGTGCGCAGACGAGGCTGCTCGATATGGCCCGCCACCAGATTGACGCTGACCCACTGGTGCGGGGCCAGGACGGGGAGATCCGCCAGGATGCGCTCCAGCAGTTGATCCGTCATCGGCAGGATCAGCCCCTGCTCCTCCGCATAGGCGATGAAGGTGCCTGGCGACACCAGATCCCGTCCTCGCTGCCAGCGCAGCAAGGCCTCGAATCCCACCACCCTTCGGTTTCTGCTGTCCACTATGGGCTGATAGAAGGGGATGAACTCCCGCCGAGCCAGCCCTCTTTGCAGCAATCCTTTGAGGGAGCGCCGGTAGTTTCTAAGGCTCCAGTAGAGGGCCGCCAGCAGCGCCCCCAGCGCCCCGGCCGACCAGAGGCCATCACGGTGTATCTGTGAGCGGGCGTAGCGTTTCAGTGCCTCGCCAGCCCAGAGGGTCTGTTCCACCTGATGCTGGGGATCGAAACTGAGCAGCCGCATCGGGTGTGCCTCTTCTCGAATGTGCTTGTTGCCACGGGGGAAAAAGAGCCCGGACTGGGTCGGGTGCTTGTGGTTGAACTCCAGGTAGAAACAGTCGTTGCAGGGGGTGCGCAGCAGCTCATGGCTCCAGCTGCTGTCGAGTACCCAATAGGCCAGATTGCCGTTGCGCCTCGCATAGACCAGGGTTTCGCGTTCGGTATCGAACATGGGGGCCGTGCTGGATATATGAAAGTCGGGGGAGACCGGTATGCCGGCGTCGGCAAGCTGGGGGAGGGCGGGGCCCAGGGTGGAGCAGCCGCTCCCGTTGGCAAGCTGCAGGCCGGCCAGGCGAATATGGCGGTTGTAATACTGGGGTGAGCGCAGCAGCGCCATGTCTTTGGGGCCGCAATCGAAGGCAAAGTGGGCGAGTTGAGCGGGGACATCGTGATCCAGGAGCTGGTTGCGCTCCTGCTGGTAGTCGAGCAGAGCCCTTTCCTTTGTCTGCAACAGGTGGTGAGCCAGCTTGTCGCTCAACAGGGGGGTGAGCAACAGCATCAGCAGCGGGGGCAAACAGAAGAGGCCCAGAGGAATCCATAACGGAGATCGTGCAGACATGGTGGGCATCCTTCTTCCATGAAATGAAAAAACCCGATTGAGACTCAAGCATCATAGCATTAGCTGCATCGATTTGAGCCAAGTTGGTCACACTTGGAACAAAAACGATAATTAATTGATAAATAAAGGATATGGCTACACACCCGAACAAGATTCAATCGCTGACCTGTCATAAATGACAATTGTCCAGCTTATCTGAAGTGGCTAAAGTAGCGGTGCGGTTTGACTCACCGTGTGTTCAATACTCCTGTATCTATTTTTGTCAGTAGCACAGAGTGTTAGTTTTGATATGAGTGTTTCTTTTGGTCCCCGTTGTGGGACCATTTTTCTGTCCGCTCCTCAGCCTGTGTCCCCTCGTTCTCTCCCTTGATGCCTGTTTTGCGGCCCGCACAACGGCGCCGCATGACGCATCCGCCCGCTTATTTGCAGAAGCGGGATCTTCATCCATAGGCGGCGTTTGGTCTGGGCTGATACCATGATGCCCTATGGATGCTGTCGGCTACGGAAAGGCACATGAAACTGACCACTCAACTCGTCTCTTTTATTACGCTGTGCGTGATCTCGGCCATGGCCATGGTGATGCTCGGCGGGGTCTTCAGTTTCCGCCAGATGGGAATGGAGCTGCAGCAGAACCGGGTCGACTCCCTGGTAGAGATCATCGACAAGCAGCTCGGGGTGACCGATGACCAGCAAGCCCTTGCCCGCTGGCTGCCCTCCCTGTTGCGGGCCTCCCATGTGGTGGAGCTGGAGATCCGTCAGGACAAGCAGCGAGTCTACTGGTTTCGCGATGTGCAGCAGCAGACGGACGAGAGTCTGCTGATCGCCTACAGCGAGGCGATCCCCAATCAGGCCGGGATGCGGGCCGACTTCAAGCTGGACAGGCCGTTCAAGGAGTTCGAGTACTCCATGAAGGCGATGTTCGGCATCTCTCTGGGTATCTTCATCGTGGTGTTCGGGCTCTGGTACTCCATCCGCTGGCTCCGCCAGCAGTTGCGCGGTGCCGAGCTGCTGGCGGAGCGTGCCCAGCTGATCCTGGATGGCAAGTTGACCAAGCTGGCCCATGATCCTGCCGAAGAGTGGCCTGTCTCGGCCAGTCAGGCCCTCACCCATCTGCTGACCGAGCTGGCCGACGCCCGCAAGGAGCGCAGCCGCTTCGACAACTTCATCCGCAGCAACGCCTTCGTCGACAAGACGACGGGCATTGGCAATCGCCTCTTCTTCGACAACCGGCTGGAGAGCGCCATCATGGAGGCAAGCGTGATCAGCGGCGGCGTGTTGCTGATCGAGCTGGCCGGTCTGGAAGAGCTGGATCCCGAGCTGAGCGGGCGCCCGAGCCAGGAACTCCTGATGGAGGCGAGCGCCACCATCGCCGCCTTCGTGCGAAAGCACAGCGGAGCCCTGCAGGCGCGCTATGCCGGTCAGGTCTTTGCCGTGCTGCTGCCGAACATGTCAGAGAGCGAGATGGTGGACGGTGCCAGCCAGTTGCTCAAGAGTCTGCAGCGGCTGCACTGGCCCGAAGCGGTCAATGCCGACACCGCCGTCTATCTCGGTGCGGTCTGCTATCAAGCACAGGATTCCCTGCTCAAGGTGCAGGAAGAGGCGGAGCTGGCGCTCAAGAGCGCGCGCCTGCAAGGACACAGCGGCTGGTTCCTGTTCGAGAAATCCCTCAACGAGGAGGCGAGCAGCAAGGGAACGGTGCGCTGGCGCACCCTGATCAGCCGTCGCATCGAGGAGCAGGGCATCGACTTCTACGTCCAGCCTGTGCAACAGGAGCGGGATCAGGTGGTGTTGCTGCAGGAGCTGATCATCCGCCTTCACGACGAGCAGGGCCGGGAGCTGCAGGCGGGGGTCTTCATGCCCATGGCGGAGAAGGCCGGTCTGCTGCTGCCGCTGGACAGGCTGGTGGTGGCCCGAGCCTTGCGACTGCTGCGCCAGCGACCGGCATCGAGCTGCCCCATCAGCCTCTCTCTGTGCGCCCAGAACCTGCTCACCCGCGAGTTCCAGCGCGAGCTCTTCTTCGAGCTGTTCCAGTTGCCGCGCAGTACCAACGAGGGGTTGATCCTGCAGTTGTCGGAGTCCCAGGTGACCCGCCACTACGAGGCCCTCAAGCGACCGCTTCGGGCGATGCGCATGCTGGGGTGCAGGCTGGCCATCGATCATGCGGGCCAGGACGTGGTAAGCACCCAGTACATCAAGGAGTTCGAGATCCACTTCCTCAAGCTGCACCCCAGTCTGGTGCGGGAGATCCACCTGCGCCAGGTCAACCAGATGGCGGTACGCAGTCTGGTGGGGGGCTGTGCCAATACCCAGGCCCGGGTCATCGCGGTGGGGGTGGAGAGTGGCGACGAGTGGAAGATGTTGCGACACCTGGGCGTGCATGCCGGTCAAGGTCCCTGGTTTGCCGACCCCGAGCCCCTCAACCTGCCTGACTAGCGTCCCGGCCGGGGTGACAGGCGGCCCTGCTCCTCCAGGCCCGCCAGCCCCTGCAAGCCACCGGTGTGGATGAAGACGATCTTGCTGCCGCGCGCAATGCGGCCTGCCGCCAGTTCGCGAAACAGCCCCCACATCGCCTTGCCACTGTAGATGGGTTCCAGCGGCAAGCCGGTTTCGGCACTGAATGCCTGCACCCATTGCCAGAGTGCCGGACTGAACCTGGCATAGCCGCCGTCGTGGTGATCCAGCGCGATGCGCCAGCCCGGGGTGGTGGCCGCCGCCGGATGCAACCGGCATACCTCGCCGGTGATGAAATCGGCCCCCTTGAGCACGGCGATGGCCAGGATCTGCTCCTGCGCCCGCTTGCCCGCGATGAGCCCCGCCAGGGTGCCGCCGCTGGCGCAGGGCAGCACCCAGAGATCCGGCGAGAAGGGCACCTCGTCGACCAGCTCGGCCACCCCGGGGATGGCCAGCGGGCTGCTGCCTCCTTCCGGTACCAGCAGGGTGTCGTCATCCTCGAACCGGGCAAGCCATTCGGGATCCTGGCGCCGGCGATAGTCCTGCCGGTCGACAAAAACGAGATCCATGCCCCAGCCTTTCGCCGCTTTCAGGGTGGGATTGCTGACGGTATCCCCTTCACCGCGTATGATGCCCGTGGTGCGCAGTCCCAGTCTGAGTCCTGCTGCGGCCAGGGCGTGGATGTGATTGGAGTAGGCGCCGCCAAAGGAGAGGATGTGTCCCTTGTCCAGCATCTGTGCCTGTTGCAGATGGTATTTGAGCTTTCGCCACTTGTTGCCGGAGAGGGTCGGGTGGATCAGATCGTCCCGCTTGCACCAGAGCGTGACGTCATGGGCTGCCAGCAGAGGATGCCGGATCCGGTGCAGGGGGGAGGGGAGCTGAAGGGGGGCCATGGGATCGTCTCCCGTGGGTGCCAGCGTGGCCGTCGATGCGTCGTTTGTCATAAAGTTGGAGGCTAATAGCCTGTTTATGTTAAGGTTTAGTCCGTTTTACGCGGCCAGGTGAAGATCCAGATGAAGTCACTGTTCAGGCGTTCTCCCTCCAGCCATCAGGTCGGGATCCTGCTGGCCAGCGATCGCATTCTGCTGGCCTGCGTGGACCCCGTTCCCGTGTTTGCCAGCCAGCCTGTCAACGGCCCCCACGACTGGTCCAAGGCCCTGGCCGAGCTGTTTTCCCGGCACGGTCTGGCCAAGTCTAAGGTGCGGGTGGCCCTCGCGGCCAGCCTTTATCAGCAGATCCAGATCGACAAGCCCGCCGTCCCCGATGCCGAGATGGCGGGGGCCCTGCCCTGGGCCATCAAGGATTTCGTCAACGAGCCGGTGTTGCAGCTCGCCATGGATTATGTGGACCTGCCGACGCCCCCTGCCGGGCGTCCGCGCATCAACGTTGTCTGCATGCCCAAGAGCCGGGTGCAGCAGGTGGCGGATGCGGTCAACGGCGCGGCGACCCTGGAGGCGATCGTCAGTGACGAGCTGGCCATGACGGCCCTCTACGAGGCGGACCAGATGGTGCGCATGCTGCTCTGGCAACCCCGGGGGCAGGAGCTGCAACTGCTGGTCTTCCATCGGGGCGGACTCTGCTTCTCCCGCCAGTTGCGCGGATTTGCGAGCCTCACCGGCAGCCATGAGCCAGATGCCGACCAGCTCGACGCGCTGGCGCTGGAGATCCAGCGATCCATCGATTATCTGGCCGGCCATCTCAAGCTGCCCGAGCCCGGCCAGTTGCACCTGGCCATCGCCTCCTCCGCCATGGGGGTACTGGTGCGTCACCTAGAACAGACGTTCGGTTTCCCGGTGTCGGCCATGGCAAACAAGGCCGTACTGGCAGGAGTCGAATACCTCAGTGCCTATGGCGCGGCCCTGGGCAGGAGCGACTAATGAAACACCATATCAACCTCTATGGCGCCGAATTCCGGCCAAGACGCCTGTGGGCCAGCCTGCCCCAGATGGCATTGGTCTGGGGCGGCGTCCTGGTGCTGCTGCTGGGGGCCACCCTCTTCTATGGCTGGCAACAGCAGGGCCTCGATCGTGAATTGGCTGGCGTGCGGGCACAGCTCGACGTGCAGCGCGGCGAGGCCAGGCGTCTCGATGCGGAGCTGGCGCGCCATCTGGCGAATGCAGACTTGCAGCGGCAACTGGCCGACAAGCGGGAAGAGCTGGGGGCCAAACAGGCGCTGATGCAGCAGCTTGGCCACCTCTCCCTGCAAAAATCCCAGGGCTATGCAGGGGTGATGGCGGACCTTGCCCGCCTGCGGGATCCCCGTCTCTCCCTGCAACGGATCGAAATAAGCGACGGGCGCATCAACCTCGCGGGCGTGGCCGAACGCAGTCAGGACGTGCCCGCCTGGGTGAACCGCTTCAAACAGACCCCCTCCCTGGCGGGCAAGCAGTTTGGCGAGCTCACCCTGAGTCGGGACAAGGAGGGCCAACTTGCCTTCCAGCTCAGTGGCATAGCGCGGGAGACCCCCTGATGGACATGAAGGCACAATGGCAGGGATGGGCGCAGCAGATCGCAGCCCTCAGCCTGCGCGAGCGGATCCTCATTCTGTTGACCGGGGTCGTGCTGCTCGGGGCGATGGGCATCTATGGCTGGCTGGATGACGCCGACACCCGACTGGGCCAGGATCGGCAGGCCCTGGCTGCGGCGCAGCGGGATCTGGAGATCCTGACCCTGGAAAACCAGGGCAAGCAGGCCAGGCTGGGGCGGGATCCCGATGCCCAGGTACGCGAGCAGCTCGCCGGTGTCGAGACCACTCTGCGCCAGATGGATGCCGAGCTGCTGGCTCAGACGGTGGATCTGATCCCCGCCCACGAAATGCCCGCGGTGCTGGAAGCTCTGTTGTCCCGCTCCGCCAACCTGCATATGCTGGCGCTCACCTCCCTCAAGCCCGAGCCGCTGATGGCCGGGGAGCAGAAGGTGAACCTGTTCAGGCACGGCATCCGGCTTCAGCTGGAGGGCGGCTATTTCGATGTCTACCAGTACCTGAAAGCGCTCGAAGCCCTGCCTCGCCACTTCTACTGGAAGGGCTTTGACTACCGGGTGGTCGAGCATCCCAAGGCGGCGGTAGCGATGGAGATCTACACCCTCAGCACCAGCAAGGAGTTCATCCGTGGTTAAGCGGCATGTCGGCGGGACGGGATCCCGCATTTTTGCCTTCCCATCCTGGCGCTGGCTGGCCCTGTGGGGGAGCCTGCTCGCGCTGCAGGCCCAGGCCGAGGTGCTGCAGGATCCCACCATGCCCCTGGCGGGATCCGGCTCGGCGGCGAGTGTCGCCAAGGAGGCCGGTCTGCCCAGGTTGCAGAGCGTCATCCTGGGGAGCGGGCCCGCCCTGGCGGTGCTCGACGGTCAAAGCTACCGGGTCGGCCAGCAGGTCAACGGATTCCGGCTGGTGGGGATCAGCGCCGACAGCGTGGTGCTGGAAAAAGCGGGCAAACGCCAGACACTGACCCTGTTTGGCAGCAAGATCCGGATGTGAAGTGGGTGTCGCACGGGATGGTGCGGGCCAGGTTTGTCGAGTTTCATAGCGAGTCAGGTGCACGAATAACATGAAAAAACACCCTTTTTGTCTGCTTCCCCTCGCGCTGGCGGTGGCGGGTTGCACTACCTATCGTCACCCCGAGCCGGTACAGGCCAAAGATGCACTCAAGCAGGCGATGAGCGAGCAGAGCCCGACCGCCCCCCTGACTTCCCTGCCGCCCTCGGTGCAGAGCGAGCTGTTGCAGCTCAATCGTCCCCAGCAGCCGATGACCATTCCCGAGAAGCGGATGCGCATCGCGGCCCATGACGTGGACGCGGTGGAGTTCTTCGGCTCCCTGTTCAAGGGCTCCCGCTACAGCGTGGCGGTCCATCCCGGTGTGGCGGGCGTCATTTCGGTAGAGCTCAAGGACGTGACCCTGCAGGAGGCGCTGGCGACCGTCGGCGACATGTACGGCTTCGACGTACAGCGCAAGGGCAACGTGTTCCACGTCTATCCCGCCGGTCTGCGCACCGAGACCATTCCGGTCAACTACCTGATGATGGCCCGGCGCGGTCTCTCCCGTACCTCGGTGAGCACAGGCGGGGTGACGGCCAACGACAACAACAATGGCAATAACAACAACTTCGACAACGGCCTGAACAACAGCGGCAACAACAACAGCCAGGGCAACACCGCCAGCGGTGACAACAACACCAACAGCAACGGCACCCGCATCGAGACGGACAGCAACAACGACTACTGGACCGATCTGCGGGATTCCCTGCAGACCCTGATCGGCACAGGGGAAGGGCGGGCCGTCATCACCAGTCCCCAGGCGGGCCTGGTCACGGTGCGTGCCTATCCCAAAGAGCTCAAGGCGGTGCGCGAGTTCCTGGACCAGTCCGGCGAACACCTCAAGCGCCAGGTGGTGCTGGAGGCGCGGATCCTGGAAGTGTCCCTCAACGAGGGTTACGAGCAGGGGGTGGACTGGAGCGGCCTCTCCGCAAGCTGGGACGGCGGCAAGGGCATCACGGGGGGCGGCTCCCTCATGGACAGCCCCATCGCTTCGACCCCCAACCAGATCTTCCGGGCTCTGGGGGGCGGCGCCGGTTTCACCATCTCCGATGGCAACTTCAACGTCGCGGTCAGCCTGCTCAAGACCCAGGGGGACGTGAACACCCTCTCCAGCCCGCGCGTGACGGCCACCAACAACCAGAAAGCGGTGATCAAGGTGGGGACGGACGAATACTTCGTCACCAACGCCTCGACCACCACCACCACCTCGGGGACTTCGGCCCCCATCGTCACCCCGAACGTGGAGCTGACCCCCTTCTTCTCGGGGATAGCCCTGGACGTGACGCCCCAGATCGACGAGCAGGGCAAGGTATTGCTGCATATCCACCCCTCCGTCATCGACACCGAGGAGCAGAGCAAGACCATCAGCGTCGGCACCGCCGATCCCCTGGTGTTGCCGCTGGCCAAGAGCTCCATCCGCGAGTCCGATACCGTGGTGCAGGCCAACAATGGGGACATCATCGTCATCGGTGGTCTGATGAAGACCGACAGGCAGGAGATTGTCAGCAAGGTGCCCCTGCTGGGTGACATCCCCTGGGTCGGCGAGGCCTTCACCAACCGCCGGGAGAGCAACCGCAAGGTGGAGCTGGTGATCCTGCTCAAGCCCACCGTGGTGGAAAAAGACACCTGGCAGAAAGAGCTGCAACGCTCCTCCGAACTGCTCGACAAATGGTATCCCCCCAAGGGCTGATCCGGGATGACGCGCCTGTTGAGCACTCCTTCTCCCATGTGGCGGCGCCTCCCGGCTGCCGCCACTCTGCCCTGCCCGACGGCGGTGGCGCCATGTCGCTGATCCGGGGCTGTCTGCGGCTGCGCGCCCGGGACTCTGGCCGGGAGGGTGCATGTATCTGAGTCACTTCGGACTGCGGGAGGCCCCCTTCGGCCTGACCCCGAACACCGGTTTCTATTACGGCCTGCCCCCCCACGAGGAGGCCATGCAGGTGCTCAACTGGGCGCTCTCCCAGGGGGAGGGGTTCATCAAGGTGACCGGCGAGGTCGGCACCGGCAAGACCCTGCTCTGTCGCAAACTGCTGAGCGAGCTCGGCTCCGAGGCCTGCCCGGTGCGCCTGGCCTGGCTGCCCAACCCCCATCTCACTCCGGGGGAGCTGCGCACGGCCCTGGCCCTGGAGCTGGGGTTGACGCTGGCGGGGGAGAGCGAGCTGGAGCTCACGGATCGTATTCACCGCCATCTGATCTCCCTGCATCGGCAGGGGAGCCGGGTGGTGGTGCTGATCGACGAGGCGCAAGCCCTGCCGGACGAGACCCTGGAGGCGATCCGGCTGTTTGGCAACCTGGAAACCGAATCCAGCAAGCTGCTGCAAATCGTGTTGTTCGGCCAGCCCGAGCTGGATGCCAGGCTCGGGCAGCCCCGTCTTCGCCAGTTGCGCCAGCGCATCGGTTTTTCCTACCGCCTGCGGCCGCTGCGGCTCGACGAGACCCGGGCCTATCTGGAGTACCGGCTGCAGGTGTCCGGTTATCGCGGGGCCGCCCTGTTCGATGGCCGTGCCCTGCGCAGGCTGTGGCGCGCATCCCGCGGCATTCCCCGCCTCATCAACATACTGGCGCAGAAGTGCCTGATGCTGGCCTATGGTCGCGGTGTGCGGCGGATCGACAGTGCCCTGGTCCGGCTCGCCATCCGGGATACCGATGATGCCCGCCGTGGCCGTCTCACCCTCTGGTGGCCCCTGTTGTTGTTGCTGGGCACTGCCCTGGCGTATGGAGTCTGGTCATGAGCGTGATCAATCAGATGCTGAAAGATCTGGATAGGCGTCAGCAAGAGGCCGAGGGCGCCGCCGTCTATGTGGCGCCGGTGCGCCAGCAAGGCTGGTGGATGCTGGTGCTGACCCTGCTGTGTACCCTGGCCCTGGGGATCCTCGGCTGGCGCACCTGGATCTTCTGGCAGCAGAGCCAGCGAGCCTCCCTGCCAGCGGCGCAGGTCGAGGCCCCCCGCACTGCCCCTGCGGCGGCGCCATCCGCGCCCCTGGCGGTGGTGGCCACCACGCAGGCGGTCTCCTCTGCCGCGCCAGTGGCAAAGGTGCCCGCCGCCAGTGCCGAGTCGACCGCCACGAGAGTGGCCCCCTCCGCAGCCGAGCAGGCTCCGGCCGATGAGGCCGTGCTCGCCGATGAGGGCAATCCGGATGAAGCGCTGGGGGACGAGACGATCCCGAGCGACGAGGAGCTGCAACCGGACCTTTATGCCGAGCTGGCCGCGGAGCAGGGCGCCGAAGAGGCGCCTGCACCCGCCGCGCCGCGCAAACCCGGGATCCTGAAGATCGAGACGGTGGAACTCTCCGACGCCGAGCTGGCCACCCTGGCCGAGCGCAAGGCGACCACGGCCATGGCCAAGGGACGGATGCAGGAGGCGCAGGATGGCTACTACGAAGTGCTGGCTCACGATCCCCACAACCAGGGGGCGCGGGAACAGCTGGCGGGCCTGCTCTATGGCGCCGGACGGCTGACCGAGGCCGCCCAGGTGCTGGAAGAGGGGCTGAGGCTGGATCCCGCGCAGGCGGACCTGCGTCTGCTGCTGGCCCGTGTGGCCATCAGCGGCGGGGATCGGCAGAAGGCGTTGGACTGGCTCACCGGCTATCAGCCCGATATTGCCAGCAATCTGGATTATTACGCCACCTGGGCCGGCCTTGCCCAGGAGCTGGGGCAGCCTGTCCAGGCGTCCGAGATGTACGTCAGGCTGCTGCGCCAGCAGCCGGATCAGGGGCGCTGGTGGCTGGGACTGGGGGTGGCGGAGGATGGTCAGGGACACCGTCAGCGGGCACTGGATGCCTATCGCAATGCCCAGTTGCACGGCAATCTGGGGGAGGCCTCCACCCAATGGCTCGAACAACGAATTGGCCAACTGACCCATTGATAGAACGGCTGTTCGATGAGCCCATGCCATCGGACAAGGCAGCGGGCGTGAAGCAACAGAGATCGGAGCAACAATGGCACAACCCAGACTGAAAATGCGCCTAGGCGACCTGCTGGTACAGGAACAGATCATCTCGGATGATCAGCTGCAGCTCGCCCTGCAGCAGCAGCGCCAGACCGGCCGCAAGCTGGGGACCACCCTCATCGATCTCGGCTTCATCAGCGAGGTGCAACTGCTGACCTTCCTCGCCCGTCAGCTGGATGTGCCCTTCTTCGATCTCAACAACCTCACCATCGACGTCTCGGCCGTGGCGCTGTTGCCCGAGGTGCAGGCGCGCCGCTACCGGGCGCTGGCCGTCAACCTGAGCGATGACAAGGTCACCGTGGTGATGTCGGATCCGGCGGATCTGAGCGCCCTCGACGCCATCGCTGCCCTGCTCAGCCCGCGGGAGCTGGTGCTGGCCGTGGCCCGTGAAGGCCAGCTGCTGGAGTATTTCGACCGCCTCTATCGCCGCACCCGGGAGATAGAGAACTTCGCGGTGCAACTGCACGAAGAGCACCAGGAGACCGGCTTCGAGCTGGGGGCCGGCAGCCTCAATGCCGCAGCCGACGAGGGGGAGGCGACGGTGGCCAAGCTGCTGCGCTCTCTGTTCGAGGACGCGGTACAGGTGGGGGCCTCCGACATCCATATCGAACCGGACGAGAAGGTGCTGCGCATTCGCCAGCGTATCGACGGCGTGCTGCACGAGAACATCCTCAACGAGGTGCGCATCGCCCAGGCGCTGGTGCTGCGCCTCAAGCTGGTGGCCGGGCTCGACATCTCCGAGAAGCGTCTGCCCCAGGATGGCCGCTTTAATATGAAGGTGCGCGGCCGCGACGTGGATGTGCGGATGTCCACCATGCCGGTGCAGTACGGGGAATCCGTGGTGATGCGGCTGCTGGATCAATCCTCCGGCATCTTGTCGCTCGCCGAGACCGGGATGCCCCCCGCCATCCTGACCCGCTTCCGTCGTCAGCTCAAACGCCCTCACGGCATGATCCTGGTGACGGGGCCGACCGGTAGCGGCAAGACCACGACGCTCTACGGCGCCCTCTCCGAGCTCAACCAGGCCAGCCACAAGATCATCACGGTGGAAGACCCGGTGGAGTACCGTCTGCCCCGCATCAGCCAGGTGCAGGTCAATCCCAAGATAGGGCTCACCTTCTCCCAGGTGCTGCGCTCCACCCTGCGCCAGGATCCGGACATCCTGCTGGTGGGGGAGATGCGGGACAACGAGACGGTGGAGATCGGCCTGCGTGGCGCCATCACGGGTCACCTGGTGCTGACCACCTTGCACACCAACGACGCCGTGACCAGCGCCCTGCGTCTCATCGACATGGGGGCGCCCGGCTATCTGGTGGCGAGCGCCCTGCGGGCCGTGGTGGCCCAGCGCCTGGTGCGGCGGGTGTGTGAACACTGCGCCTGCGAGACGGCGCCGGACGAGGGACAGGCCACCTGGCTATCCGTGCTCTCCGGTGAAGCGCCGGGGCAGCATCGCTATCGCAAGGGACGAGGCTGCCAGAGCTGCAACTTCACCGGCTATGCGGGCCGGATCGGGGTCTACGAGCTGCTGGAGCTGGATCAATCCATGATGGATGCCCTGCGCCGCAACGATGCCGAGGGGTTTGCCCGGGCGGCACGGGCGCACGAGCACTACCGCCCCCTGGCCCTGACGGCGCTCGACTATGCCCGCGAGGGGATCACCTCGGTGGACGAGGTGCTTCGGCTGGCCGAGGACCTGGGGTAACGCATGAGGCATCTGGATCGTACTGAATCACTCTGCCGGGGTCGCCCATGAATCGTTTTGCCTACAAGGGGCGTGACAGCCAGGGCCAGGCCGTCAGCGGCGTGGTGGAAGCGGTCAGCGAGCTGGCCGCCGCCGAGCAGCTGATGCGCCGCGGGGTGATGCCCACCGAGCTGAAGGCCGGCAAGGTCAGGTCTGCCAGCATCGACTGGTCGCTGCTGCTGGAAGGGAGCGTCAAGCTGGAGGAGCTGGTGGTCTTCAGCCGCCAGATGTATGCCCTGACCCGTGCAGGCATCCCTATCCTGCGCGCCATCGCGGGGCTGGAGGAGAGCGCCCACAGCAAGCCCCTCAAGCGGGCGCTTCACGCCCTGGGGGAGGATCTGGCCAACGGCCGGCCGCTGTCGAGCGCGATGCAGTCGCACCCGAAGGTGTTCAGCAGCCTCTTCGTGGCCATCATCCACGTGGGGGAGAACACGGGTCAGCTGGAGGAGGCCTTCCTGCAGCTCGCCAACTATTTCGATCTGGAGCTGGAGACCCGCAAGCGGATCAAGACCGCCATGCGCTACCCCACCTTCGTGCTGATTGCCATCGCCGTCGCCATGGTGATCCTCAACATCATGGTGATCCCCGTCTTTGCCGGGATGTTTGCCAAGTTCGGGGTGGAGCTGCCGCTGGCGACCCGGATCCTGCTGGCCACCTCCCACTTCTTCGTTCACTACTGGTGGCTGCTGCTCGCCATCCTGGTGGGCGCCGTCGTCGGCTGGCGACGCTGGGTCGCCACCACCAAAGGCAGGCTGGCCTGGCACAGATGGCAGCTGCGGCTGCCCATCGTCGGCTCCATCATAGAGCGCTCCCTGCTTGCCCGTTTTGCCCGCAGCTTCTCCATGATGCTCAAGGCCGGCGTGCCGCTCAACACGGCGCTGACCCTGGTGGCCGATGCGGTGGACAACGCCTGGATGGCGGGGCAGATCCGCGACATGCGGGGCGGCATCGAGCGGGGGGAGAGCCTGTTGCGCACCGCCGGGGCCAGCGGCCTCTTCACCCCTCTGGTGATGCAGATGATCGCGGTGGGGGAGGAGACCGGTCAGGTGGACGAGCTGCTGCACGAAGCGGCCGAGTATTACGAGCGTGAGGTGGATTATGACCTCAAGAGCCTCACCGCCCGCATCGAACCCATCCTCATCGGCATAGTGGCGGTCATGGTACTGGTGCTGGCCCTGGGTATCTTCACTCCCATGTGGGACATGATGAGAGCTGTTCGCGGCCAGTAGGCAGTATCTTCACGGTCATCCGGATGCCGCCCGTGCCGGGCACAGAGAACAGGGTATGAAAGAGCATGAGCAGACAGTCCGAGCAGGATGAGCACTGGCTGGGGGGATATCGGCGGGTCGTCGTCTTTATCCTGCTGGCGGTCATCGTCACGGCCCTGGTCATGAGCTATCGCAGCCACAGGGAAGAGGCGCTGGCCATCAGCGCCAGCCTGCTCGGTGAGCAGTTCGCACAGCGGGCCCAGCGCCTGCACGGACGCTGGCTCGACGAGCGGCGTCCGTCGGTGCTCCATGCCGAGGGCACAGCCTGGCAGTTCGATGAGCGGGGCTGGCCTCTGGCGGTGTTGCCGCGCCAGTCGCCATCGGCCGATTGCCGTCAGCTCTGGCTCGCCCTGCTGGGGCACGATGAGGGGCTCTCATCCTGGCAGGCCCTTGCCAGCGAAGGGGGTGGCGGGTGTGAATTCGGCCAGGAAGGGCACTGGCTGCACTACAGCTTCACCGATGGCCGGGTGGTGGCCCGCCCCTGATTGGGTGCTTCAAGTATTTCATTGACATGATTTTTTTCTATCCGCATGAAATAATGCGGACCATTACGGAGGCAGCATGGCAGCAAAGAGAGTGAGACCCGTTCGGGCGCTTGGCCGGATGGCCGGTTTTTCCCTGATTGAGCTGGTGATCGTCATCGTGATCCTGGGGATCCTGGCCGTCACCGCCTTGCCCCGTTTTCTCGATGTGACCGACGAGGCGAAGAAGGCGAGCGTGGAAGGGGTGTCCGGTGGTTTCGCCACCGGAGTGTCCCTGGTGCGGGCCCAGTGGGAGGCCGAAGGGCGTGCCAGGCAGGATGGACTCAACACCGTGCTCTATGACGGCTCGCGTTTCTATCTGACCACGCCGACCGACAGTCAGGTCAGCAATGGCGAGCTCTCTCCCGGGTATCCCATGGACACGGCAGCAAGCGGCACGCCCGATGTGGATCCGGCCAGTCTGACGGCGGCCCGCTGCCTCAATATTTGGGAGGGGTTGTTGCAGAATCCTCCCAAGGCTACTGCCCGCTTTGACGAGGTGCGCGGTAGCGGCAATGACCTGAAGTTCTATGCCACGGTGAGCAACAATGGACTGGATTCGGTCTGCCGTTACTATCTGGTCAACAGCCTGAGCAAGGGAAGTGATGGACGTTATCAGGACCCGCAAGGGAGCACGGATGCGTTCATGAGTTTCAGTTATCGCCCGGCCTCCGGCCAGGTGACCACCAATATCAATTGATAAACCGAGGAAAGACGTAATGAAAAAGCAATCGGGTTTTACCCTGATCGAACTGGTCATCGTGATCATCATTCTGGGCATTCTGGCGGTCACCGCCGCACCCAAGTTCCTGAATCTGCAGGATGATGCGCGCACTTCTACCCTGAAAGGCGTTGAGGGCTCCCTGAATTCTGCTGGCGCCATGGTGTACAGCAAAGCCGTCATTGCAGGTAAAGACGCTGCCGAATCCGAAACGCTGGACATAGGCAATGGTGTCAACGTGGGGATCGCGTTTGGTTACCCCAAGGCAACCCAGGATGATCTTTCCAAAGTGCTCGAGCTGAGCTCTGGTGACTGGAGCTATAAAACTTCCGGTGCAAGCAGCATTCTGATCTTCCCGGCCGCTATTTCTTCCTCCACCGCGACCGATTGCTTCGTCACTTATACCCAGGCTACTTCGGTATCCCTGCCGACCTCTGAAGTGACAGCCTGTAAGTAAGGTCAATTTCAATCAAGATGGAGAGAGGGTCTCTCTCCATCTTCCTCCCAAGGAGTGCTGTGTCATGGCGGCACGAAGTGATGGTTTCACCCTGATTGAACTGGTGATCGTGATCCTGTTGCTCGGGATTCTGGCCGCCTTTGCCGTGCCCAAGTGGCTGGGCAAAGGCGGCTTTGAAACCCATACCCTGCGTGACGAGCTGGTGGCCCGGCTGCGGCTGGTGCAGACCATGAACATGCAGGAAGGGGACGCGCGCTGCACCCAGCTGGTGGTGGAGGCGGGGCGTTTTGGCCATCTGACCGGGGCGAGCTGTGCGCCTGCCCCCATTTCGGGCTGGAGTGGGAATGAGCAGAGTCGCGGGCGCCTGGTGCAGGCATCCGGCAACCTGCAATTCTCCCCCCAGGGGACATTCCATTTCGACAAGCGCAGCGGCCGTCCGCTTTCACCCTCAACCTGCGTCAATGGCTGCAATCTGGCGGTGAGCAGCGGCCAGGAGAGTGCCCGGCTGCGCATCGAGCCGGAAGGCTATATCCATGCGATCCCCTAAGGCGCGCCGCGGCTTCACCCTGGTCGAGTTCGTGGTCGGCATCGTGCTGCTGGCCATCGCCCTGACCGGCATCCTGGGGCTGCTTATCAATCAGGCTCCCCAGGCGGTGGACCCGGTGCAGCAGGTACGTGCCGCCCAGCTGGCCCAGCGGATCTTAAGCGAGGTACTGCAAAAATCCTTCGATGAGCACTCGGATCACAATGGCGGCCGTTTTCGCTGCGGTGAGACCGCCGGCACGCCTCCCGTGGTCTATCCCCCCTGCACGGCGAGCGCCGACTATGGCCCCGATGGTGGCGAGACCCGCCCCTACGGGTTCAACGACGTGGACGATTTCGACACGGCAGGCCGCTGGGTGGACGCCAGCTACTTTACCCAGGCCTCGGCCGCGAGCAGCGAGGAGGAGTATCGGCGTTACCAGGTGAAGATCGCGGTGGTGCCGGACACCCTCTTTGGCAGCGCGGGGGAGGGGGTCGAGTCCATCGGCAAGCGCATCACCCTGACCGTGCGCCTGCCGGACGGGAGCGAGCTGGTCTTCGGCCTCTATCGGGGGAACTACTGATGGGCAAGCCACATTCCCGTGATGCCGCGTGGGAACACCCATGTGCCAGACTCGCCTGTTACCGCGTTCGACCCGGGCGTGAGGGGGGCTTCACCCTGGTGGAGCTGGTGATGGTGATCCTGCTGCTCGGGGTGATGGCGACATTTTCCAGCCAGTTTATCGGCATCGGCACCCAGATTTACGGGGATGCCAGCCGCCGCGAGCAACTGATGAGCGATGCCCGTTTCGCCCTGGAGCGGCTCAATCGTGAGGTGCGTGACGCCGTCCCCGGTTCGGTGCGGGTCGAGGATGAAGGGGGCGGTGCCCAGGAGCAGGGGGTCTGTCTGCGGTTCTGGCCCATCGCCACCGCTGGCCGCTACCTGGAGACGGCGAGCAGCACAGTGCTTCGCATCGTCGAGCCTGTCACCATGCCGGCAAAGGAAGATACGGCCATCATCTATCCGCTGCCTGACACGACCTCTGGCAGTACCATCACGCTGGACAAGGGGTGTGTGCAGGGGCGTTGCACTGCCAGAGTGACCGAGGTAGGAACTCCCGTCTCCGGGGCCGTGCCGCTGACCCTGGCTGGTGCGCTCGCCAAGGACTCGCCGGGCCAGCGCATCTATTTTGCCAACCAGCAGGTGCTCTATTGCGTGAGAGGGGGCAACCTCTGGCGCATGGCCAAGTCCCTGGACGACACCCTGAGCAGCAGCGAGACCACCCGGTTGATGGCCGAGCATATCCGCCCCGCGTCCTATTACTTCTACCGGGAGCCCGCCGCCTTCAGCCAGAGCGAGGTGGGACTGCGGATGGATCTCGAGCAGCGCGGCGAGCGCGTCCTCTTCAACCACAAGCTGGAGACGCTCAATGTTCCCTAGGCCCCCCCGCAGGCTGGTGCACCAGCGCGGCAGCGCCATCATGGTCGCGCTCTTTGTCATCGTCATCATGGCCCTGCTGGCGGCGGCCATGGGGCGTTTCCTGGTGGACAGCAGCGAGAAGCACACGGTGGAGGTGCGCGGCGTGCGTGCCCTGATGGCGGCCCAGAGCGGGCTCGAAGTTGCACTGTACCGGCTCTATCCCAATGGGGAGTGGCAGGGGCAGGCCAGCCGGTGTGTCCCCATAGCGCTCGACTTCACCGAGCCCGGGCTTGCCGGGTGTCAGGCCAGCATCACCTGCAACAGGGTGACGGTGAGTGCGGCCGGAGGGACCCAGACCGGATACCGATTCAGCAGCGAAGGGCGCTGTGGCCAGCCCGATGCCGGCAGCGGCCCGAACCCCGATTTTGCCGTCAGCCGCACCCTGGTGGCGGAAGCCTTTGATGGAGCGACGCCATGAGCCCCCTGCCAAGGAGCCAGACCCCATGAAGTCCAGCCAGCCTCTTCGCGGCGCCCTGTTGTGGATCTTGCTGGGATCCACCTCGGTGCAGGCCGCCAGCCAGTGTACAGAAGCCTTCCTTTTCCCGGTGCAGAGCCACGCCTCCCCCGGCGTGCTGAGCATGAACAATGAAAGCAAGATCATCAGCACCACAGTGGGGGCCAGTTACCCCTTCCTGACCCAAAAAATCCAGCCCAACGCCAACTGCAACAACGGTGGCTTCTGGAACAACGACACCTGGGTCTCCAATTGCAACGTCAGCGGCGCCCTTGCCAGTCCGCTCAAGGATGTGACCTTCATCAGCGACCCCGACGCATTTCCGGCCAACCCGGGGGGCTTCCCCTCCTACAGCGGGAAAAAGGATCTCGCTTGCGACGGGGCCATCTTCCCTGCTGCCGGTGACTACAAGAGCGCCTCGTGGGGGGGCAGCAGCTGCGTGGCGACCCTGAAATCGGGCCAGACCTATCGCTTCGATACCTTGTCTATCAGCCAAGGGGCGATGCTCAACCTCAACGGGGCGACCGTCTATGCCCAGAAGATGACCATCAAGAATGAATACAACAGTGGCGTCACCGGGTCGGGAGACCTTCATGTGAACGATCTGACCGTGACGAGTCAGGGCAAGCTCAATGACGCCAGGGTCACCGTCTACAGCACCCTTGAGGTCTCGGGCAATGGCAATACCGGGACTGCCGTCTTCCAGCCGCACTACCTGGACAAGGTCACCATGGAGGTCTCAGCCAGTGGCCAGAGCGTGCTCATGGGGGCAGGGGACTGGTTCATCAAAAGCCTGGGGATGAAGAGCAACAGTGCCATGACCTTCCAGGGGCAGAGCTCACTGGCCGTCTATGAACTCAAGATGGAAAGCGAGAGCCGGATCTCCGCTGCGGGGAGTCGCAGCGATCTGACGCTTCTGCTTCACCAGACCCTGGAGGTGAGCGGCAACGGCACCCTCAACGGGTATCTGCAGGCCCGCTACCTCAAGACGTTCAAACACCAGAGCACCTCCAACATCAATTTCTACTTTCGTGGCGGCAACCACTGGATAGACAAGATGGAGCTCGGCCAGAACGACAAGCTGATCTT
Source organism: Aeromonas sp. FDAARGOS 1418 (assembly GCF_019048585.1). NCBI lineage: Bacteria > Pseudomonadati > Pseudomonadota > Gammaproteobacteria > Aeromonadales > Aeromonadaceae > Aeromonas > Aeromonas sp. FDAARGOS 1418. The sequence goes on from NZ_CP077387.1 coordinate 1,142,284, forward strand.
TGACAGCGGCAGTGCCGCGAGGTTGTACATCAAGAGCGATCTGGCCCTGAGCGACCAGATGGAGGTCAATGCCGGGGGCAAGGCCAACGACCTGATGATGTATCACTTCGGCAAGGTCACCATGAGCGGCAATACCAAACTCAACGCCATTCTCTATGTGAACGCCGGGGATCTGGCCATGAGTGGCCAGGCCGTGCTGACCGGTGCCGTGTCGGCGGTGAACGTCTCCATGACCAACAACAGCAAGGTGATCCACGAGCCCTTCAACGGCGACTGGCCGGGCATGTGTGAAGACCCACTGACCTGTTTCAGCGACGACTTCTCCGCCAGCACCCTTGGCAGCGACTGGGTGGTGGCTCAACGCAATGGCAGCACCTTGCCCTCTTTGCAAAACGGTCGCCTGCGGCTGACCCAGAATACGACCAACCAGGCCACCTCTGCGACCTTCCAGCGCCTCTTCCCGGGGGCCAGCAATCTGGTGACTATCGAGTTTGATCAGTATGCCTACAAGACCTCCGGCTCGAGCGGGGCGGACGGGATGGCGGTGGTGCTCTCCGATGCGACGATCACGCCCCAGCCAGGCGCCTTCGGTGGCCCGCTGGGCTATGGCTTCAAGACCGGGATCAGCGGTTTTGCCGGTGGCTGGATGGGTGTCGGTATCGACGAATACGGCAACTATGCCAACGAGGGGGGCTCCTATAATCCCGGGTCTCGTCCTCAGGCCGTTTCCATTCGTGGCTCCGGTGCCAGTTCGGGGACCTCGGGCTATCGCTATCTGGCGGGAACGGCGAGCAACCTGAGCCCGGCAGTGGACAGCGGAACCAATGGCAACCGCCCCCATCGTTACCGCATCACCATTGACTCGCGCACTGCCGGCAGTTCACTTGCGTCGGTTGAGCGGAACACGGGCTCGGGTTACACCATGCTGGTGGGGCCCATCAATATGGTGAACCAGACGGGGCAGGCGGCGGTGCCCGCCAACTTCCTGCTGTCGCTCACCGGCTCCACCGGTTCTGTGACGAACTACCATGAGCTCGACAACGTCCGGATCTGCGCCCTCAAATCCAATCCGGTGGGGGCCCAGATCGATCACTTCGAGTTCGATCACTCCGGTCAGGCCCTGACCTGCAATCCCGAGACCCTCACCATCCGGGCCTGCGCCAACGCCAGTTGCAGCCAACTGTTCACGGACCCGGTGAGCGCCGTCCTGACCCCCCTGAAGAATGGCAGCAACGGCTGGATAGCCGGCAGCCAGGTGAGCTACAGCGGCAACACGGCCACCGTCAATTTCAGCGGCGGCACGACCACCTTGCAGCTACGCAACAATCTGGCGACGGCCATCACAGTGGGGGTGAGCGGCTCGACGCCGTCCACCAAACCCCTGAGCACCACCCTGTGCCGCGCCGGCAGTGGTGCCCTGAGCGCCGCCGCCTGTACCTTGAGCTTCGCCGACAGCGGCTTCGTGTTCAATGTGCCGGATACCCTGGCCAACAGGCCCCAAGATGTAGTGATCAGTGCCGTCAAAAAGGACAATGCGACCCAGCAGTGTGTCCCCGGTTTTACCGGTGAGCGTTCGGTCGGCTTCTGGGGAACGTATGTCACCCCGAATGACAATTCTGTCGGGAGTCAGATGGCGATAGATGGCAAGACGATTTCGACTTATGCCGCCAATGTAGTCTCGCCAGCGGCGACAACCCTCAATTTGACCTTCGATGGTCAAGGCAAGGCGACGTTGAAGAGTGTTCGCTATCCGGATGCAGGCCAGATGCGGCTTAATGCCCGCCACGATGGCAGCGGGGATACCGCAGGGCTGGTGATGACGGGGTCGGATCTGTTCGTCAGCCGCCCGGCCGGGCTCTGCATCACGCCTACCGAGGGGACCTGCGCGGCAGGGGATGCCAGTTGTCCGGTGTTCAAGAAGACCGGTGAGGCGTTCCAGCTGAATATCAAAGGGGTGGCTTGGCAAGCGGATGATGACAAGGACCTGTGCAGCGGCAACCTGGCGACCCCCAACTTCACGCTGGCCAATATTGCGCTCGGCAGCGAGCTGGTGGCGCCCAAACCAGGGGAAGGGGCGGTGGTCGGCACGTCCAGCTACGACCACTCCAACCAGAAGGACAGCAACCTCAACTCCGTCGGCCAGTCGGTCAACGAAGTCGGGGTGTTCCGGATGACGGCGACGCCACCGACCTTGGGTTACTTTGGCTACACCATACCCGCCGCCAGCAGCGTGCCTGTGGGGCGTTTCATCCCGGTGGACTTCAATCTGGTGAGTGGCAACATAGTCCCCGCCTGCGAGGCGTTTTCCTATATGGGACAACCCTTCCTGGCGGAGTTGCAGATCCAGGCCCGCAATCAGTTTGGCGAGACCACCCTGAACTACAGGGAGGCGTTTGCCAAGGGGGATGCCTACCTGAGCGCGGCCAACAACAAGGACGGGGTGTCGCTCTCCGCCCGGTTACGCAGCCTGGGACCGCTGCCCTGGGTGGCAGGGGAGGCCGACTTCAACGGGCCGACCGAGTTTGCTCGCCGCTCCGATGGCAAGCCAGATGGCCCCTACCGGGCCCTGTCGTTTGGCCTTTATATGAAGGACAACGATGGTGAGCAGACACTGATCGCCAATCCCGACTTCAACGACGGGCAGCCGGGGTCATGCAGTGGCGCTGGCTGCAATGCCAGGCTGATCGATGACGTGCCCATGGAGGCGTACTTCGGCCGGGTGCAGGCAGGTACCCGCCAAGGGGTGGCAACGGCCGGGCTGGCGGTGCCGCTGCAACTGCAATATCACGAGGCGGGCGCCTGGCATGCCATGGGAGCTGATCAATGTACCCGCCTTTCCCTGCAAGATGGGGGCATCGAGTTCACCGATGGCAGCCAGCGTTTCGATCAGGGAAGTGGCGATCTGATATTGGATGACAACACCCGGATCCGGCTCGGTCTTGGCCCGGTTGCCCCTGGCGCCATGGTGGCGAGCGCGAAGGATGGTGTCATCTCCATACAGTTCGCTGCCCCGGACAGGGCGGTGCGCATTCCGTTCAAGATCGATCTGAGCAAGCAACCGGAGTCAGAGCAGCAACCTGGACGGCGTCCGCTCTGGTTGTCTGACCCAGACAGTCTGGAGGGCATGGCCATTTTCGGCCGGGATCGGGGTAATGACAGAATTATTTATCGCCGCGAAGTGATGCCCTGACACCCGGGCTGACACGGGGAGATAGACGCATTGCTGTACAGTGGCGTCTTATCTCCTTGTTTCGTAGTGTTTGTCGGCCTGAGCGGGTGAGTGATGACTCGCATTTTTGTCGCGCCTGATTGATTGGCGACAGTTTGAGCGCTTGCCCATTGGGGTGGGCATTGGTAAAGTTAGCCGGTTTTCTGCACCTCCAAATTCTTAGGATTTCCCGTAGCCATGTTCAAAAAGCTCAGAGGCGTCTTTTCCAACGATCTGTCGATCGACTTGGGAACTGCCAACACCCTGATCTATGTAAAAGATCAAGGGATCGTCCTTAACGAACCCTCAGTTGTCGCCATTCGCCAAGAGCGCGGGAACGCCAAATCGGTCGCTGCTGTCGGTCATGCCGCCAAGCAGATGCTGGGTCGTACCCCGGGTAACATCTCCGCCATTCGCCCGATGAAAGACGGCGTGATCGCCGATTTCTACGTGACCGAGAAGATGCTGCAGCACTTCATCAAACAGGTTCACGACAACAACTATTTCCGCCCCAGCCCGCGCGTGCTGGTGTGCGTGCCCTGCGGCTCCACCCAGGTGGAACGTCGCGCCATCAAGGAATCCGCTCTGGGCGCCGGCGCCCGCGAGGTTTACCTGATCGATGAACCCATGGCTGCCGCCATCGGTGCCGGCCTGCCGGTCTCCGAAGCGACCGGTTCCATGGTGGTGGACATCGGTGGCGGTACCACCGAAGTGGCCATCATCTCCCTGAACGGCGTGGTCTACTCCCAGTCCGTCCGTATCGGTGGCGACAAGTTCGACGAAGCCATCATCAGCTACGTCCGTCGCAACTACGGCAGCCTGATCGGGGAAGCCACCGCCGAGCGCATCAAGCACGAGATCGGCTCCGCCTATCCGGGCGAAGAGGTGCGCGAGATCGAAGTGCGCGGTCGCAACCTGGCCGAGGGGGTGCCCCGCAGCTTCACCCTGAACTCCAACGAGATCCTGGAAGCGCTGCAAGAGCCGCTCTCCGGCATCGTCTCCGCCGTCATGGTGGCCCTGGAGCAATCCCCGCCCGAGCTGGCGTCCGACATCTCCGAGCGCGGCATGGTGCTGACCGGTGGTGGTGCCCTGCTCAAGGACATCGACCGTCTGCTGATGGAAGAGACCGGCATCCCGGTCGTCGTGGCTGAAGATCCCCTCACCTGTGTCGCCCGTGGCGGTGGCAAGGCGCTGGAGCTGATCGATATGCACGGTGGCGATCTGTTCCACTACGAATAAGACCCAAAGCCGGCCGAGCGCCGGCTCTTTTTTGACGACTCATGAAACCCATCTTCGGTAGAGGCCCTTCGCTTCAGTTACGGTTGTTTCTCGCCGTCATCATCTCCGTCGCTGCCATCGTCGCGGATTCCCGCTTCGGTGTGTTCAGCCATGTCCGCGTTTATCTGAGCTCCCTGGTGAGCCCGCTGCAATACATCGCCAACGCCCCCGGCACCCTGCTCGACACCATGTCGACCCAGGTGCAGACCCGCGCCGATCTCATCGAGCAGACCAAGCAGCAGGAGCAGCAACTGTTCACCCTGCGCTCGCGCCTGCTCAAGATGGATCAGCTGGAGCACGAGAACCAGCGTCTGCGCGAGCTGCTGGGGTCGCCTGTACACAAGGAGTCCCGCAAGATGGTGGCCGAGCTGCTGTCGGTGGATTCCGACCCCTTCAGCCATCAGGTGCTGATCAACAAGGGGGCGCTGGATGGCGTCTACAACGGCCAGCCGGTGATCAACGATCAGGGGGTGGTCGGTCAGGTGCTCCACGTGGGCTCCACCACCAGTCGCGTCCTGCTCATCACCGACTCCAGCCACGGCATCCCGGTGCGGGTGCTGCGCAACGACTTGCGCGCCATCGCCTCCGGCAGCGGCGAGCTGGACAAGCTGGAGCTGCGCAACCTGCCCCGCAACACCGACGTCCAGGTCGGCGATCTGCTGGTCACCTCGGGCCTGGGCGGCCGCTTCCCGGAAGGTTATCCGGTGGCGACCGTGACCCGCTCCGACTACGTGGAGGGCAAGCCCTTCGCCCAGATCGAGGCCAAGCCCCTGGTGGCGCTGGACCGTCTGCGCTACCTGCTGCTGCTGTGGACCGACAAGAAACCGGAAGTACACGACAAGGATGCCCTTGAGCCTGCGGCGAGCGCCTCGGCGGCCACGGCAACCTCGGCGGCGGGGGCGACGCGCTGATGCTGCAACCCGCCAGCGGCAGGATCTGGATCTGGTGTTCGATCCTGCTGGCCCTGTGCCTCTCCATCCTGCCGCTTCCCTTTCAATTCGAACCCTTCCGTCCGGACTGGCTCGCCATGGTGCTCATCTACTGGGCGCTGGCGCTGCCGCACCGGACCAACGTCGGCACCGCCTGGGTGGCGGGCCTGCTGCTGGACGTGCTGCTCGGCAGCACCCTCGGCGTGCGGGCCATGGCCATGGCCATCACCACCTACCTGGCGGCCTTCCAGTTCCAGAAGATCCGCAACTTCTCCCTCTGGCAGCAGGCGCTGATCATCGGTCTGCTCTCCCTGGTGGGGAAGATCACCGTGTTCTGGGCGGAGCATCTGTTCAGCCGGGCCAGCCTCAACTTCGCCTACTTTTGGTCGACGTTGACGACGATGTTAATATGGCCCTGGATTTTTATGGTCTTGCGCAAGGTGCGGCGTCGCTTCAATATCAAGTGAATGTGAATAAAAACAACGCATTGTAACTGCGCATCGTCTCATTGAGTGAAGTATGAACAAGCACAACGAACTGCAACTCTATCTCGCCTCGGGCTCCCCCCGCCGGCACGAGCTTCTGACCCGCCTGGGCTATCGTTTCGAGGTCCTCAAGCTGGATGTGCCGGAGCTGCGCAACGACGGTGAGAAGCCCCAGGATTACGTCTGCCGGCTGGCCCGCGACAAGGCCATGGCCGGTGTGGCCGCGGCGCCCACGGCGCTGCCGGTGCTGGGGGCTGACACCATAGTGGTGCTGGGGGAGCGGGTGCTGGAGAAACCCTCCGACCTGCTGGACGCCAAGGACATGCTGGAAGCCCTCTCCGGGCGGGTACATCAGGTGATGACGGCGGTGGCCCTGGCCACCCCGGAGCGGTGCGATGTGCGACTGGTCACCACCAACGTGGCGTTTCGCAAGCTGGACGAGGCCGAGATCGAAGCCTACTGGCGCACCGGCGAGCCGTGCGACAAGGCGGGCGCTTATGCTATCCAGGGCATTGCCGGCAAATTCGTCAGTCGTCTCGAGGGGAGCTACAGTGCCGTGGTCGGCCTGCCCCTGCTGGAGACGGACCTGTTGATCAAGCAGCACCTCGAGCAGACCCGGTAATCCTCTCGTCAGCAGTGCGCTGCTGAGTTACCCGTTGTTCGTCGTGCCAGAATTCAAAACTAGAAAGGCAAGGTAACTTATGTCGGTAGAACTGCTGGTAAACGTCACCCCCTCCGAAACCCGGGTCGCCCTGGTCGAGAACGGTCTGCTGCAGGAAGTGCATGTGGAGCGTCAGGCAAAGCGCGGCATCGTGGGCAACATCTACAAGGGCAAGATCAGCCGCGTGCTGCCCGGCATGCAGGCCGCCTTCGTCGACATCGGCATGGACAAGGCCGCCTTCCTGCACGCCTCCGACATCGTCCCCCATACCGAGTGCGTGGCGATCAAGGAGAAGGAGCAGTTCCAGGCCGGCAACATCGCCGAACTGGTGCGCCAGGGGCAGGACATCATGGTACAGGTGGTCAAAGACCCGCTCGGTACCAAGGGGGCCCGCCTCACCACCGACATCACCCTGCCATCCCGTTATCTGGTCTTCATGCCGGGCAGTGCCCACGTGGGGGTCTCCCAGCGCATCGAATCCGAGGCGGAGCGCGAGCGCCTCAAGCGCACCGTGGCCGGCTATGTGGACGAACTGGGCGGCTACATCATCCGCACCGCCGCCGAAGGGGTGGGGGAGCAGGAGCTGGAGCAGGACGCCGCCTTCTTGAAGCGCCTGTGGCGCAAGATCCTCGAGCGCAAGCAGAAGTACCCCCCCTGCAAGATCCTCTACGAGGATCCCAGCCTGGCATTCAGGGTGGTGCGTGACTTCGTCGGTGCCGAGCTCGACAAGATCCGGGTCGACTCGCGCCAGAGCTTCGATCAGCTCAAGCGCTTCACCGAGGAGTACGTGCCCGAGCTGGCCAACAAGCTGGAGTACTACACCGGCGAGTCGCCGATCTTCGATCTCTACGACGTGGAGAACGAGATCCAGCGGGCGCTGGAGCGCAAGGTGGAGCTGAAATCCGGCGGCTACCTCATCATCGATCAGACCGAAGCCATGACCACGGTGGACATCAACACCGGGGCCTTCGTCGGCCATCGCAATCTGGAAGAGACCATCTTCAACACCAACGTCGAGGCCACCGCCGCCATCGCCCGTCACCTGCGCCTGCGCAACCTCGGCGGCATCATCATCATCGACTTCATCGACATGCAGTCCGAGGATCACCGTCGCCGGGTGCTGCACAGCCTGGAGCTGGCGCTGGCCAAGGACAGGGCCAAGACCAACGTCAACGGTTTCTCCCAGCTCGGGCTGGTGGAGATGACCCGCAAGCGCACCCGGGAGAGCCTGGAGCACGTGCTCTGCGCCGAGTGCCCCGAGTGCAAGGGGCGCGGCCGGGTCAAGACGGTGGAGTCGGTCTGCTTCGAGATCCTGCGGGAGATCATCCGGGTCAACCGCGCCTACGACGCGGATCAGTTCACCGTCTATGCGGCCCCCTCGGTGGCCGATTACCTGCGGGGGGAGGAGTCCCACAGTCTGGCGGAGCTGGAAGTCTTCATCGGCAAGCAGGTCAGGGTGGTCTCCGAGCCGCTCTGTGGGCAGGAACAGTTCGATGTGGTGATGATGTAATTGGTCTATCGCTGGCTGAGTCGGGGCTGGTTGGCCCTCGGAGTCTTCTTCGTGCTGCTGGCCGTTCTGGTCAGCGTGGTACGACTGGGCGGCCCTTTGCTCAACCAGCACCGGGCGGCCGTGATAGGGACCCTGCTCGGGGAGAGTCAGCTCGAGGTGAGCGTGGATCACGTCGGGCTGGAGTGGACTCCCCGCGGCCCGGCCATCGGGCTGGAAGGGCTGGCCATCGCCCCCGATTCGGGGCGTTTCTCCCTGCGCCTTGGCAAGGTGTGGGCCCACCTCGACTTCTGGCGCTCCCTCAACGAACTCAGACCGGTGTTTGGCCAGTTGATCCTGAGTGACGGCAACATCGCGCTGGACATGACCCAGCCCGCCACCCCCGTCAGCGGGAAGAGCGCGAACCAGCAGGAGGCCCTGCTGCGCTTCCTGCTGACCCAGCTCTCCACCTTCGACATTCACGACACTCGCCTGAGCCTCACCACGGCACTGGGGGAGGTGCGCGCCCTCGACATCGCCCAGTTGCGCTGGCAGAACCGCGGCAAGCGGCATCAGGGGGTCGGCAAGGCCTATCTCATCAACGGGGTGGGGGAGAGCACCCTGGACCTCATCATCGATGTGGATGCCCCCGAGGTGCGGCTCGACCGCCTCAAGGGCCAGCTCTATCTGGGGGCCCGGGAGCTGGACATCAGCCCCATGCTGGCCAGGATCCACGCCGGCGCGCCGCCGGTGAGCGGCCAGCTCGACTTCCAGCTCTGGAGCGAGTTCGAGAAGGGCAGGCTCGGCAACTCCCTGCTGGCCTTTGGCAACAACCACCTGATCTGGAAGGACGAGATCAAGGGGGAGCCGCACCGCCTCGACCTGCAGGGGGGCAAGATCCAGCTGCGCCGGGACGGCGAGGCGTGGCAGCTCGCCAGCCACGACGTCACCTTCAAGCTCGATGGCGCCACCTGGCTGCACAGCCGCCTGCAGCTCGAGCGCATCGGCTCGCGCATCCAGGGCTATGTGCCCGCCATCGATCTCGACCAGATTGCCAACCTGAGCCAGCTGGTCTCCGGCCTCTATCCCGAGCTGACCGAGACCCTCAAGCGCACCCGGCCAAGGGGCCAGTTGCAGGAGCTGGTCCTGCAAGCCGACGGGGACTGGCAGGGGCTCTCTTTGCAGGGGCAACTGCGCGGCTTCGGGACCCGGGCCTGGCACGATGTGCCCGGTCTGCAAAAGCTGGACGGTGACTTCTGGCTGACCCCGAACGGGGGGCGTGCCCGCCTGACCCTGGGCAAAGGCAAGGTGGATCCGGCCCGCCACTTCAAGGAACCCATCCCGGTGGACAGCCTGAGTGCGGCCCTCGACTGGTGGCGGGCGCCGCAAGGCTGGGTGCTCTATGGTCAGGACATTGCCCTGGACAACCCGGATCTGCGCCTCGCCAGCCGGTTTCGCCTCGAGCTGTTCGAGCACCCCTTCCTCGCCCTGACCGGGCGCATCGACGTCAAGAACGCGGCCCATGCGGATCGCTACTACCCCCTGGCGGTGATGGATGAGGGGCTGGTGAGCTACCTGAGCGGCGCCATCAAGGGGGGCAAGGCCAAGGGGGCCGACCTGCTCTGGTACGGCGAATTCCGTGACTTCCCCTACGACAACGGCAAGGGCGTCTTCCAGGTGGCGGTGCCGCTGCAACAGGCCACCTACGAGTTTTTCCCGGGCTGGCAGCCGCTGACCGACCTGCAGATCGATCTGCTGTTCCAGAACGCCAGCCTCGACATGAACAGCCGCGCCACCCAGCTCGGCAAGGCCAGCTCCGACTCGGTGCACGCCTGGATCCCGGACCTCTATCCGGGGGCTCACCTCTACGTGGATGCCAAGGTTGAGGGTGAGGGCAAGGCCATCAGCGACTATTTGCAGGACTCGCCGCTGGGGGGATCCGTCGGTCAGGCGCTGCGGGAGGTGGAGATCCGCGGCCCCATGAAGGGCACGGTGAAGCTCGACATACCGCTGGATGGCGAGGGGGAGGTCAAGGCCAGCGGGGAAGCCAGCTTCAAGGACAACAAGGTGAGGATCGCCTCCCTGGACCTGCCACTCGACGGGGTGGCAGGGACGCTCGAGTATGACAACGAGCAGACGCGCATTCACAACCTCAAGGCCAGCCTGTGGAACCAGCCGCTGACCCTGGATTATCAGGGGCGGCAACTGCCCCACGGCTATCAGGCCGATCTCAAGTTCCAGGGGCAGTGGGACAGCCGCCGCCAGCGCCGGGATATACCGGCCCTCGAGATGCTCCAGGGGCGCAGCAACTGGTCCGGTACCCTGGGGCTGACCCTGCCCGAGAACAAGGCGTTCAGCTTCCAGCTGGCGCTGGACTCCAACCTGCAGGGCATGGGGCTGGATCTGCCCGTGCCCCTGACCAAGGCGGCGGGTACCCGGCTGCCCCTCAAGGTGACGGCCCGTGGGCGGGATGGCAGCGCCGACATCCGCGCCGTGCTGGGGGCGGACATCGACATGCAGAGCCGCCTGGTGTACGGCGACGGCGTGCCCTACCTCAGCCGGGTGCGGGTCAATATCGGCCAGCCCGGGGCGCGGGTGATGCAGGACAAGCCCATGCTGCTCGCCATCAATCAGCAGCAGGCGGACGTGGCCGGCTGGCTGGCCCGTCTCAAGCAGTGGCTGCCGGCCAAGGCGCAGGCGACGCAGGGCAATGCGGTGGTGGGCCCCGCGTTCTTGCCCCAGGAGTGGTGGGTGGATGGCCAGTTGGCCCGTGCCGACATCGGCAGTGCCAGCCTCAAGGCGGTGCACTTCACCCTGGGGCCGGTGAACCAGGCCACCGAGGTGATGATCGACAGCCCCGACGTGATGGGGGTGGTGCGGGTGCCGGTGGCCGATGGGCGCCCCATCGATGCCAAGTTTGCCCGCATCTACTGGTCCGGCAAGGGGACCGATCTCAGCCCGGATCCCGATGAGCGCCAGGACAGGGCCATCATGAATGCCATTCCCTGGCTCACCTTCAGTTGCGTGGATTGCCGCTTCGGCGAGCTGCCCCTGGGTGAGGTGAAGGGGGAGCTGCTGCCCGGGGCCAACCGGCTGGATCTCAAGGGACTGGAGATGCGCCTGGCGGGCAGCACCCTGCGCGGCAGCGCCGAGTGGCTGGCCCGTGGCAGCCAGATGCAGACCCGTGCCAGGGTGAACCTCGAGACCCGCAACAGCGAGCTGCTGCTCAAGCGGCTCGGCTACACCTCGCCCATCGGGGATGCCCCGGGCAAGCTGGCGCTGGATCTGAACTGGCGTGACGTGCCCTACCGCCTGAGCCTGCCGACCCTGGCGGGCAGCGCCGACTACCAGCTGGAGGGGGGGACCCTGCGAGAGGTCAACGACAAGGGGGCCCGGCTGCTCTCCCTGCTGAGCCTCGATTCCCTGATGCGCAAGCTGCGCCTCGATTTTCGCGACGTCTTCGACAAGGGCTTCTATTTCGAGTCCATGTCCGCCTCCGCCAAGGTCAATCAGGGGGTGGTGGAGAACAACGACTTCTACATGAAAGGGGCGGCGGGCAACCTGCGGGGCAAGGGCATCGCGGATCTGGTGCGCTGGCGGCTCGACTTTGATCTGAGCTTCTCCCCGAACCTGGGGGGCACCCTGCCCGTGGTGGCGGCCTTCTCCCTGACTCCCATCACCGGGCTCTATGTGCTGGCCCTCTCCAAGCTGCTGGAGCCCGTGGTGGACGTGGTGACCCGTATCGATTTTCGGGTCTCCGGCCCGCTGGACGCCCCCAGGCTGGTGGAGGCGGGGCGGGATCGCGCCCGCATCAAGCTCAACCAGCACCAGAAGGAGGCGGTGGATGCGGTGGCGCCCGGCCTGCCCGCCAAGGAGGTCACCCCCTTCCTGCTCAATCCCAAGCATCAGGGCTCGGGTCAGCGCTGAGGGCCAGCGCCGGACTGGGGGACTTTCCCCCAGTCGTCAAACCCCTCATAGTGCAGATATTGCCCCGCGAGCCGAGAAGGCCTTCTGTCACCGGTCACCGGCTCGCCCAACAGAAGGAGCGCGTCATGTGGCTAGCCGCCATGCAGTTGATATCGGGTCGTACCTGGCAGGATAACCGGGAGCGGATCGCCGCCGAGCTGGCGAGTCTGCCCGGGGAGCGCCCCTTGCTGGTGCTGCTGCCGGAAAACTTCGCCCTCTTTGGCGAGCGGCAGGGGTATCTGGACGGGGCAGAGCCATTGGGAAATGGCCCAATCCAGCAGCAACTCTCTGATTGGGCCAAATCCCACGGCATCTGGCTGGTGGCCGGGGCCATGCCCACCGCCATCGCCGGTGCCGACCACATCCACACCAGCACCCTGGTGTTCGATCCCGACGGCGAGCTCAAGGGGCACTACCACAAGATCCACCTGTTTGACGTGGACGTGGCGGACAATCACGGCCGCTACCGGGAGTCGGAGATCTTCAGCCCGGGTGATCAGCCTGTGCTGGTGGACTCCCCCTTTGGTCCCCTCGGCCTCTCTATCTGTTATGATCTGCGCTTTCCCGAGCTGTACCGCCAGCTGGCCCGGGCCGGTGCCCGGGTGCTGCTGGTGCCTGCCGCCTTTACCGCCGTCACCGGCGAGGCGCACTGGGAGCCCCTGCTGCGGGCCCGTGCCATCGAGAACCAGTGCTACGTGGTGGCCGCCAACCAGGGGGGCACCCACGAGACGGGGCGCCAGACCTGGGGCCACAGCATGGTGATCGACCCCTGGGGCCGGGTGCTGGCCTGTCGGGCGTCGGGGCAGGGCACTGTGCTGGCGCCGCTGGATGGGGCCCTGATCGATGAATTGAAACGCACCATGCCGGTGCTGCAACACGCCCGCCTGCTGTGAGCCCGCGGCCGTGGATTTAACCGTTACGACATCTCGCATGAGAGTGGAGAGAAAGATTTGAGTCTATTGAGCCAGGTTAGTGCCTCCCTGTTGGCCCCGAACGATCTCGACGAAGGGCGGCTGCAACAGCTGCTCGGCAGCCTGATGAGCCATCAGGTGGAGTTCGGCGACCTCTATTTCCAGCGCAGCTGGCACGAGTCCTGGATGCTGGAGGACGGCATCGTCAAGGATGGCAGCTACAACATCGATCAGGGGGTGGGGGTGCGCGCCGTCAGCGGCGAGAAGACCGGTTTCGCCTACTCGGACGAGCTGAGCCTGCTGGCGCTGCAACAGTCGGTGACTGCCGCTCGCGGCATCGCCGCCGCCGGTGCTCACGGCAAGGTAAAAGCATGGGCTCGCACCGAAGCAAACCTGCTCTACCCGGCGCTGGATCCCCTGCAGACCCTCGACAAGCAGCAAAAAATTGCCTTGCTGGAGCGGATGGACAAGTTCGCCAGAAGTCTGGATCCCGCCATCAATCAGGTGATGGCTTCCATCAGCGGGGTCTATGAAGAGATCCTGGTGGCCGCCACCGATGGCACCCTGGCCGCCGACGTGCGTCCGCTGGTGCGCCTCTCGGTGACCGTCATCGCCGAGAAGGGGGATCGCCGTGAGCGCGGCAGCGCGGGGGGCGGTGGCCGCTTCGGTTACGACCATTTCCTCGAGCTGGACGGGCTCGAGAGCCGGGCGTTTGGCTATGTGCGCGAAGCGGTGCGCCAGGCGCTGGTCAACCTGGAGGCCATCGACGCCCCGGCCGGCACCATGCCGGTGGTGCTCGGTGCCGGCTGGCCCGGTGTGCTGCTGCACGAGGCGGTGGGTCACGGTCTGGAGGGGGACTTCAACCGCAAGGGCTCCTCCGCCTTTGCCGGACGCATCGGCGAGCAGGTGGCTTCCAAACACTGCACCATCGTCGATGACGGCACCCTGCCGGGTCGGCGCGGCTCCGTCTCCATCGACGACGAGGGGACGCCGGGGGGTTACAACGTGCTGATCGAGAACGGCATCCTCAAGGGTTACCTGCAGGACAAGCAGAATGCCCGCCTGATGGGGGTGTCGCTCACCGGCAATGGCCGCCGCGAATCCTACGCCGCCCTGCCGATGCCGCGCATGACCAACACCTACATGCTGGCGGGTCAGTACGATCCGGCCGAGATCATCGCCTCGGTGAAGAAGGGCATTTACGCCCCCAACTTCGGTGGCGGCCAGGTGGACATCACCTCCGGCAAGTTCGTCTTCTCCGCCTCCGAGGCCTACCTCATCGAGGATGGCAGGATCACTGCGCCCATCAAGGGGGCGACCCTGATCGGCAACGGCCCCGAGGCGATGAGCCAGGTTTCCATGGTGGGCCGTGATCTCGCGCTGGATCGCGGAGTCGGGGTCTGTGGCAAGGAGGGGCAGAGCGTGCCGGTCGGCGTCGGCCAGCCCACCCTCAAGCTGGATCAGCTCACCGTGGGCGGCACCCAGTAAGGTCACACACCTTTGTAAACCCCGGCCCGGCGCCGGGGTTTTTATTGGAACGCGCAAGCAATAAAAAGCCCCGGCAGGCGCCGGGGCTGGGAAAGGGGTCGGGTCAGTTGACCGAAATGGCGCGGGCGTCGATGAAGAAGCGGGCGTGGCCGTGGTCATCCACCCTTATCTGGGCGAGCAGGCGATCCTTTCGCTTGAACTCCCATCCTGTCTTGATCCGGGTCAGCGCGGGGCTGGCGGCACCGACCACGTTCAGATACTCATGAAACAGGCTGTAGCTTCCAATCTCGGTCAGCATCTTTTCCATTTGCATATCTCCTCAAGTGATGGGGTCAGCACATGCCACGCTAGCGGCAACCTTCTGAACCCTGCCTGTACAAAAACCAGACTACCCCATCAAGATGAAGGCAATATGATCAGGCGCAAGATCACGAGGGATTTGCACGAAAAATGACACCGTTTTCAATCAGGGCTGGCGCGGCACGGCGAGATGATCGAGGGCGGTAGATCCGGCATGGGTCGGCAAGGCGGCAGCGGGTTGTTCCATCACCTGGCCATGGAAGACGGGATCCTGAGCCACCTCCTTGACGCCGTTGATGCAGAACTGCATACCCATGCACACCAGCAGGAAACCCATGATGCGGGTCATGGCGTCGATGCCGGTGGCTCCCAGGATCTTGCACACGGGATCTGCCAGCTTGAGCACACCCCAGCTGATCAGGCTCATCAGGGCGAAGGCGGTGACCATGGCGGCATAGATGACGACGCGATCGGCCTCGGCCGGCAGCTCGGCGATCTGGGCCGCGCCGCTGATCACCAGCGCCATGGTGCCGGGTCCGCACATGCTGGGCATGGTGAGGGGCACGAAGGCGATATTCTGGTTGGCCTCGACCCCGGCAGACTGGTTTGGCGAGGGGAACAGCATGCGAAAGCCGATGAAGGCGATGATGAGGCCACCGGCCAGGCGCAGGCCGGGAATGGAGATCCCGAACAGATCCAGGATGGAGGATCCGATGAAGAAGCTGACGCACAGGGTGGCGAACAGATAGAGGGCGGCCATGTTGATCTGGCGGCGAATGTGCTCGCGGGACATGCCCTTGCTCAGTCCCAGCAGCAGGGTGGCCGTGGTGGGCGGGTTGACCATGGGCAGCAGGGCCAGCAAGGCGAGAAAGACGACCTGGAAGAACATAGTGGACCTCGGGCAGATGGACGGATTGGGGTGAGCTGGCAGGTCCGCAGCGGACCGCCACCCGGTCGATGATATCCGCAAAGAACAAGCCCCGACAGTGCGGGGCTTGCTTGGGAAGGATCAGGCGGCCTGCGGGGTGGCCTGGCGTTGGCCGCGCTGGCGCAGCCAGAGCCAGATGCCGAGCACGAAACCGAGGGCGGCCAGGCTGACCACATAGTGGGAGGGGGCCAGCACGTCCTCCTTCATCCAGAGGGTGACCAGCATGGGGGTGAGGCCGCCGAAGATGGCGTAGGCCACGTTGTAGGAGAACGACAGCCCGGAGAAGCGCACCACCGGCGGGAAGGCATTGACCATGACGTAGGGCACGGCGCCGACGATCCCCACCGCAAAGCCCGCCAGCATGTAGAGGGGCACCAGCTGATCCGTGCCGGCTGCCAGGCTGTGGTAGAAGGTATAAGTGGCGCCGGCCAGCAGCAGGGAGCCCAGGATGAAGGTAGGACCGCTGCCGATGGCATCGATCAGGCGACCATAGACGATGCAGCCCAGGGTGAGGGCGACGATGGCTAGGGAGTTGGCGGTCAGGGCATCGGCCGGGCTGATGCCGTGGACCTTCTGCAGATAGGTCGGGGTCATCAGGATCACCACTACTATGCCGGCGGAGAGCAGCCAGGTCAGCAGCATGGAGACGACGACGCTGCCCTTGTGTTCACGCAGCACCGTCTTGAGCGGCAGCTCCTCGGCCAGGGACTTGTTGGCCTGCATCTCGGCGAAGACCGGGGTCTCATGCAGCCAGCGGCGCAGGTACATGGCGACGATGCCGAACACGCCGCCGAGCACGAAGGCCAGACGCCAGCCCCAGTCGCTCACATCGCCCGGGCTCATGCCACGGTTGATGGCGGTCGCCACCAGGGAGCCGAGCAGGATGCCGGCCGTCAACCCCGCGGTGAGGGTGCCGCAGGCGACACCGACCCGGCGGGCGGGCACGTGCTCGGCCACGAAGACCCAGGCACCGGGGACTTCCCCGCCGATGGCGGCCCCTTGCAGGATCCGCAGCAGCAGCAACAGCAGGGGGGCGGCGATGCCGAGCACGGCGTAGGTGGGCAGCAGGCCGATCAGCAAGGTCGGCAAGGCCATCAGGATGATGCTGAGGGTGAACATCCGCTTGCGGCCGATGAGATCGCCAAAGTGGGCCATGATGATGCCCCCCAGGGGGCGGGCCAGGTAGCCGGCGGCGAAGATGCCGAAGGTCTGGAACTGGCGCAGCCACTCGGGAATGTCGGCCGGGAAGAAGAGCTCGCCGATGACCACGGCGAAGAAGACGAAGATGATGAAGTCGTAGAATTCGAGGGCGCCGCCCAGCGCCGCCAGGCTCAGGGTCTTGTAATCCTGTCGATTGAGGGGGCGACCGTGGTCGTGCGATGTGCTGACTTTACTCATATCCTTATGTTTCCCATCGTTTTTTTAGTTATTCTCCCCGGTGTGCTGCGGGGATACGCTCACCCACGAGGGTATGCTTTTGTGTCCCGCAATGTAAATCGCACAATTCGCAACACTGTCTTGCAGCACGGTGCGGCAAGAAGCTGGAGAGATCATGACGAAGAAAAAGGTACTGCTCTCCTGGAGCAGCGGAAAAGACAGCGCCTGGGCCTTGCATCGCCTGCGCCAGGATCCGGCCATCGAGGTGGTGGGGCTGTTCACCACACTCAACCAGGCGTTCGAGCGGGTGGCTATGCACGGGGTGCGCAAGCAGTTGCTGTTGGCACAGGCTGAGTGCGTGGGCTTGCCGCTGATCACCATCGACCTGCCCTGGCCCTGCAGCAACGAGGAGTATGGACGCATCATGACGGGCTTCATCGCCGATGTGCAGGTCAAGGACATTTACCACATGGCGTTCGGGGATCTCTTTCTTGAGGATGTGCGCGCCTATCGGGAGCGGCAACTGGCGGGGACCGGCATCACGCCGCTCTTCCCGCTCTGGGGCAGCGACACGACCGAGCTGGCGCAGGCGATGATCGACGCCGGGCTCAAGGCCAGGGTCTGCACCCTGGAGCCGGGCAAGCTGGACGCCGGGTTAGGTGGTCATGAATTTGGCCCGGCCTTCCTGGCTGCCCTGCCCGCCGGGGTGGATCCCTGCGGCGAGAACGGGGAGTTTCACACCCTGGCCTGGGACGGCCCCATGTTCCTGCATCCCCTGCCCATCCGGGTGGGGGAAACGGTGCTGCGAGACGGCTTCGTCTTCACCGATCTGCTGGCGGAGGGTCCCGAATGAGGGAAGACCCCCTCGGGTGAGAAAGGAAAGGGGCCGGCTCCGTGAGGAATCGGCCCCTTTGCGTTTGCCCCCTTCAGCGGGCGGCGAAGGTGTCGCAACTGGCGGGCTTGCCGCTGTCAAAACCGCGTTTGAACCAGGCGAGGCGCTGGGCCGAGGTACCGTGGGTGAAGCTGTCGGGAACGACCCGGCCCTGACCCTGCTGCTGCAACCTGTCGTCGCCGATGGCCTGGGCGGCGTTGAGCGCCTCTTCCAGATCGCCGCGCTCCAGCACCTGCTCTTTTTCCATGTAGTGGCCCCAGACCCCGGCGAAGCAGTCCGCCTGCAGTTCGAGCTTGACCGACAACCGGTTCTGGGCGACCTGGCTCAGCCCCTGTTGCTGCTGGCGCACCTTGGTGGAGATACCGAGCAGGTTCTGCACGTGGTGGCCCACCTCGTGGGCGATCACATAGCCCTGGGCGAAGTCGCCGTCGGCCCCCAGCTTGTCGCGCATGTCCTGATAGAAGGAGAGATCGATGTAGACGGTGCTGTCGGCCGGACAGTAGAAGGGCCCCATCACCGACTGCCCCTGGCCGCAGCCGGTGCGGGTCGCACCGCGATAGAGCACCAGTCTGGGGGCCTGATAGCGGTTGCCGCTTTGCTGGAACATCTCGCCCCAGGCGTCCTCCGTGGAGGCGAGCATCACCGAGGTGAAGCGGGCGAGGGGATCGTTGGCAGCCTGGGACGAGTTCTGACGCTGGGGCTGGCTCTGCGGGGCCGGATCCTGCAGCAGGGGGCCGAGGTCCACGCCGTAGTACCCCGCCACCATGACCACCACCAGCAGGATCAGGCGCCCCTTGCCACCGATGGGCAGGCCGCCGCCCCCGTTGCCGCCGCCTTGCTGGCGCCGGTCTTCCACATTGTTGCTCTCACGGCGATCTTGCCAGCGCATATCCCCATACTCCCGTCATTGATGGTGGCAGTAATGATAATGGCTGGCGCCGGGGCTTGCCTAATCGGCCCGGGTCACTCGGCCCAGGGCATCTCGGGCAGGCTGTCGAGGAACTCGCCGTAACGGACGAGGTTGAAGGGGCCCTGTTCGGCTTCCATGGCCATGAGTTCGGCGCCCAGGGCGCAGGCGATGTATTGCAGCGCCTCTTCCCGCGGGGTGCCCTTCATCACCAGGCGCATCAGGGTGGCTTTCACCTGGAGGGGCTGGCCGTCGGCGAGCTGGTTCTCCACCATCTCCAGCAGTGTCTCTTCATCAAAAAATTCGGGGGTATCGGTCATGGCCGTTCTCCTGCCTGTTCCATGGGGTGGGCAGTATAGCGGGGACGCGGCTCCCGGGGGCGAAAATATCGTTCGGGTCTTGCCAAGGGGACGGGGCGAGAGCAGTCTTGGACACTCTCTCTGCCGAACGAGCCCATGCCATGATCCTCTCCGAGCGCCTGGAACTGCGCGAACTGACCGTTGTCGATGCCCCCTTCATTCTCGAACTGCTCAACGATGGTGATTTTCACCGCTACATCGGCGATCGCGGGGTGCGTACCCTGGCGGATGCCGAAAACTACATCCAGCAGGGGCCTGCGGTCAGTTATGCCCGCCACGGTCACGGACTCTATCTGGTGGTGCGGCGGGAAGACGGGGCCAGGCTCGGCATCTGCGGTCTGATCAAGCGCGATACCCTGCCCTGTGAAGACATCGGCTATGCTTTCCTGCCCGCCTGGCGTGGTCAGGGCTATGCCATCGAAGCCGCGCGGGCGGCCATGGCAGATGGCCGCGAACGGCTCGGGATCGAGCGGGTGGTCGCCATCGTCACTCCGGGCAATGAGCGTTCGGTCCGGCTACTCGCCAAGCTGGGGCTGAGTCAGGGCAAACGGGTCAGGTTGGGGGCCGGCGAGGAGGAGTGCCTGCTGCTGGAGGCGCCGGACAAGGAGACTTGCGGGGTCTAGCCACCGCTCGGGGAGCGGGGCCATGCAGACTATGACGTCAGGCAAGGAGGCCGCCGTGAGTTGCGGCCTGTCTGCATCGGGTGCTGCCTGGGTAGGCAAAGTCAGTTGAGCTCTTCGATGGAGAACTCGCCGGCGATACCATCACAGGAGATGGCGAAGCCGCCGCTGAAGCGGGTGCTGAACTGGATCAGGAACGCATCGTCGTCGTGCTCTTGCACGGGCAGGTTGATGGGTTTGCTGCGACGCAGGGGTTTGCGGATCTGTACGTGTTTCATCATGGTATTTCTCTATATAAATTAAGTGTTTGCTCCTTGTATTGGCAAATGTCAGGTCAATGGGCGCGGTCAGCACGATGGCGGACGAGCGCGCAGGAATACCCAGCCCGGTTCAGGGGCGTCTGCACTTTCAAGGAAGGCGCCAAGGACCATGCGGATGCATGATGCTACTTGGGAGTGGGCAGATCGGGTCTGCACCGTGAGAGCCGGGCAACGCAGGCAGACAGCCTGAACGGTTCTCAAGGCGAGTAAATCAGAAGAAGGTTATGCGGGTACTGGCAGGATTCATCGTGAGGTGAAGCATTGCGAACATAATCAGGGCTGATTAACTAGCCGGCGCGCATTCTCTCCTCGAAATGTGTAAAAAGCAAACACTAATTGTGCGTTCACCCAGTCATTCCCTGTTTTTCACGGCCACGGGGACGGCAAAAGGGCTCCCGAGGGAGCCCTTTTCATTGCCGGTCAGGGACGGGCTCAGGCGTCGCCGCAGGCCTTCTTGGCGGCGGTGATCATGGGGGTAATGGTCATGCCCTGTACCACGATGGAGAACATCACCACCGAGTAGGTCATCACCAGGATCACCTGGCGCAGATCGACGTTGTGCTCCGGGATCATCATGACACCGGATGGCAGTGCCAGGGCCATGGCCATGGCCAGACCGCCACGCAGGCCGCCCCAGGTGAGGATGCGCACCGAGAAGGTGTTGTAGCTGCGGAACTTGCGGAACGTCACATAGGGCAGGGAGACGCTGATGAAGCGGGCGGCCAGGCAGAGCGGCACCGCGATGACCAGCAGGATCCAGTCGCGCCAGGCCAGATCCAGCAGCACCAGTGCCAGACCGATCAGCAGGAACAGCAGGGCGTTGAGGAACTGATCCATCAACTCCCAGAAGTGATCCAGGTGGTGCTGGCTCTGCTCGGAGAAGCCGGAATGACGGGTCCAGTTGCCGATCATGATGCCGGTCACCACCATGGCCAGGGCGCCGGAGACGCCGATCATGTTGGCGAAGGCGAAGCCCGCGGTCGGGATGCAGAGGGTCAGCAGCAGCTCCAATGAGCCGTCGTCGGTGGCGCTGATCATCACGTGGGCGATGAGGCCCAGCACGGCACCGAACAGGATGCCGCCGAGGGCTTCGTGCAGGAACAGACCGGCCACGCTGCCGAAGGTGGGCTCCACGCCGCCAAAGGCCACGGCAAACACGGTAGCGAAGATGACGAGGCCAACACCGTCGTTGAACAGGGATTCCCCTTCGATCTGGATGGCGATCTGGGGTGGCGCCTTCATCTTCTTGACGATGGCCAGTACGGCAATCGGGTCAGTGGGGGAGATCAGCGCGCCGAACAGCATGCAGTAGACCAGCGGCAGGTCCCAGCCCAGCAGCTTGGCGATGAACCAGAAGCCGTAGCCGATGAGGAAGGTGGAGAGCAGGGTGGCGGCTATGGCCAGAATGGTGATTTCCCACTTCTGGCTACGCAACGCCTTGAGGTTGATGCCAAGCCCGCCGGCGAACAGCAGGAAGCCCAGGATCCCCTTCAACAGGAAGTTCTGGAAGTCGATGCTCTCCATGGTCTTGATGGCGAGAGGCTCCAGATTGAACCAACCCAGTTTGCCAAACAGCACCAGCAGCGCGGAGATCAGCATGGAGCCCGCAGTGATGGCGATGGTGGTCTGGATCTTCACAACATACTGGTTGGCAAAGGCGATGAAGATCGCCAACGCTGCCAGGAAGCAGAGTGTGTAGTAGACGCTCATAGTTATTTTTCTCTTTGGTAAACAGCAAGCACGTATCCCTCTTGAGGACGGGCATAGGGTACTCCCGGGTTAGATCATGCTCATTACCTATTTATGGTTATATTTAATCGTCATCACGGACAGATAGACGGCTAGATTTCCATTTAATTTGATTGCTGCTAGGATGGGCATCACGCAGTTGCATGGATGTAAGGGGTACGAGCGGTGTCGAGCAGAGAGTCGAACAAGAAAGCGGATGTCACAACCAGGCTGGAAGCCTGTCTCAAGGAGCGGATCCTGATCATCGACGGGGCCATGGGCACCATGATCCAGGGTTACAAACTCGGTGAGGCGGACTATCGGGGGGAGCGGTTTGCCGACTGGCATACCGACATCAAGGGCAACAACGACCTGCTGGTGTTGAGCCGTCCAGCCGTCATTCGCGAGATCCACGACCAGTATTGTGCCGCCGGGGCCGACATCCTCGAGACCAACACCTTCAACGCCACCCGCATCGCCATGGCGGACTACGAGATGGAAGCGCTCTCGGCCGAGATAAACCGGGAGGCGGCCCGCCTGGCCCGCGCCGTGGCGGACGAGTGGACCGCCAAGGACCCGGCGAAACCGCGCTTTGTGGCAGGGGTTCTGGGCCCCACCAACCGTACCGCCTCCATCTCGCCGGACGTGAACGATCCGGGCAAGCGCAACGTCACCTATGACGAGCTGGTGGCCGCCTACACCGAATCGACCCACGCCCTGATCGAGGGCGGTGCCGACATCATCCTGATCGAGACCATCTTCGACACCCTCAACGCCAAGGCGGCCGCCTTCGCGGTGGACCTGGTGTTCGAGGAGCTGGGTTACAGCCTGCCGGTGATGATCTCCGGCACCATCACGGACGCCTCCGGTCGTACCCTCTCGGGCCAGACCACCGAGGCCTTCTACCACTCCCTTCGTCACGTCAAACCGGTCTCCTTCGGCCTCAACTGTGCGCTGGGGCCGGACGAGCTGCGCCAGTACGTGGAGGAGCTGTCCCGCATCAGCGAGACCCATGTCAGCGCCCACCCCAACGCCGGTCTGCCCAATGCGTTTGGCGAGTACGATCTGGACGCGGTCGAGATGGCGGAGCATATCCGCGAGTGGGCTTCGAGCGGCTTTCTCAACCTGGTGGGCGGCTGCTGCGGCACCACCCCGACCCACATCCGCGCCATGGCGGACGCCGTGGTGGGCATCAAGCCCCGCGCCCTGCCGGATCTGCCGGTGGCCTGTCGGTTGTCGGGCCTGGAGCCTCTCATCATCACGGCGGACTCCATGTTCGTGAACGTGGGTGAGCGGACCAACGTCACCGGTTCGGCCAAGTTCAAGCGCTTGATAAAAGAAGGGCTCTACGACGAGGCCCTGGACGTGGCCAAGCAGCAGGTGGAAAACGGCGCCCAGATCATCGACATCAACATGGATGAGGGGATGCTGGACGCCGAGGCGGCCATGGTGCGCTTCCTGAACCTCATCGCCGGGGAACCGGACATCGCCCGGGTGCCGGTGATGATCGACTCCTCCAAGTGGGAGGTGCTGGAGGCGGGCCTCAAGTGCGTGCAGGGCAAGCCGGTGGTCAACTCCATCTCCATGAAGGAGGGGGAGGACAAATTCATCGAGCAGGCGAAACTGCTGCGCCGCTACGGCGCCGCCGTCATCGTCATGGCGTTCGACGAGGTGGGCCAGGCCGATACCCGGGCCCGCAAGTTCGAGATCTGCCAGCGCGCCTACCGCATTCTGGTGGACCGCGTCGGCTTCCCGCCGGAAGACATCATCTTCGACCCCAACATCTTCGCGGTGGCGACCGGCATCGACGAGCACAACAACTACGCGGTGGACTTCATCGAGGCGGTGAAGGACATCAAGGAGCACCTGCCCCACGCCATGATCTCCGGCGGCGTCTCCAACGTCTCCTTCTCCTTCCGTGGCAACGAGCCGGTGCGCGAAGCCATCCACGCTGTCTTCCTCTACCACGCCATCAGGAACGGCATGGACATGGGGATCGTCAACGCGGGCCAGCTTGCCATCTACGAAGACATCCCGGCCGAGCTCAAAGAGAAGGTCGAGGCGGTGGTGCTGAACCTCAACGACAACGCCACCGAGGCGCTGCTGGCCATCGCCGAGAAGTATCGCGGCGCGGGTGCCCAGGCGGAGGATCCGCGGGATCAGGAGTGGCGCAGCTGGCCGGTGGGCAAGCGGCTCGAACACGCCCTGGTCAAGGGGATCACTGATTTCATCGAGGAGGATACCGAGGAGGCACGCGCCCAGGCCGAGAAGCCGCTGCACGTCATCGAGGGGCCGCTGATGGATGGCATGAATGTGGTGGGCGATTTGTTCGGCGCCGGCAAGATGTTCCTGCCCCAGGTGGTGAAGTCGGCCCGGGTGATGAAGCGGGCGGTGGCCTACCTGCAACCCTACATCGAGGCGGAGAAGTCCGGCGGCTCCAGCAACGGCAAAATCGTGCTGGCCACCGTCAAGGGCGACGTGCACGACATCGGCAAGAACATCGTCGGGGTGGTGCTCCAGTGCAACAACTTCGAGATCGTGGATCTCGGGGTCATGGTCTCCTGCGAGACCATCCTCAAGACGGCCCGGGAAGTGAACGCCGACATCATCGGCCTGTCGGGCCTCATCACTCCGTCCCTGGACGAGATGGTGCACGTGGCCAAAGAGATGGAGCGTCAGGGGTTCAAGCTGCCGCTGCTCATCGGCGGAGCCACCACTTCCAAGGCCCACACCGCGGTGAAGATAGAGCAGAACTACTCCGAGCCCGTTGTCTATGTCTCCAACGCCTCCCGCGCCGTGGGGGTGGCCCAGAGTCTGCTGAGCCCGGAGCTCAAGCCCGCCTTCGTCGCCCGCATCGACAAGGAGTACGAGATTGCCCGGGATCAGCATGCCCGCAAGCAGCCGCGCTCCAAGCCGGTCAGCCTGGCCCATGCCCGGGCCAATCGCCATCAGCTGGACTGGGTGGGCTATGAGCCCCCGGCGCCCCGGGAGCCCGGCGTGCAGACCTTCGAAAACGTGCCCATCTCGGTGCTGCGCCCCTACATCGACTGGACGCCGTTCTTCCTGAGCTGGGAGCTGGCGGGCAAGTTCCCCCGCATTCTGGAGGATGAAGTCGTGGGGGAGGAGGCGACGCGCCTCTACGCCGACGCCAACGCCATGCTGGATCAGCTGGAGAAGGATCAGAGCGTGCGCTGTGCCGGCATCGTCGGCCTGTTCCCCGCCAACGCCGTGGGGGACAGCATCGAGGTCTACACCGACGAGACCCGCACCCAGGTGCGCAAGGTGCTGCACCACCTGCGCCAGCAGAGCGAGAAGCAGGGCTTCCCCAACTACTGTCTTGCGGATTATGTGGCGCCGAAAGAGAGCGGCAAGCCCGACTGGATCGGCGCCTTCGCGGTGACCGGCGGCATCGGCGAGGAGGCCATCGCCAAGGCCTACAAGGCGGACCACGACGACTACAACGCCATTCTCATCCAGGCGGTGTGCGATCGCCTCGCCGAGGCCTTTGCCGAATACCTCCACGAGCAGGTGCGCAAAGTGCACTGGGGCTATGCCCCGGACGAGGCGCTCAGCAACGAAGAGCTTATTCGTGAAAATTACCAGGGAATACGCCCGGCGCCGGGCTACCCGGCCTGCCCGGAGCACACCGAGAAGGGGATCATCTGGGAGTTGCTGGACGTGGAGCAGGCCATCGGCATGCAGCTCACCGAGTCCTACGCCATGTGGCCGGGGGCAGCGGTGTCGGGCTGGTACTTCTCCCACCCCGAGAGCAAGTATTTCGCCGTGGCCCAGATCCAGCAGGATCAGGTGGAAGACTACGCCATGCGCAAGGGGATGACCCTGGCAGAGGCCGAACGCTGGCTGGGGCCCAACCTGCATTGATCCCCGTCTGCCCCGCCTCACGCGGTGCGGGGCAGACGCCGGGTACGCACGCCATATCGAGGTTGCCATGAAGATTGGATTTGTCGGTCTGGGGGCCGTGGTGCAGACAGCCTATCTGCCTGCACTCGCCGCACTGGCGGAAAATCCCGAGATATGGGGTTTTGATCCCGCCATCACCCTGCCCGGCGTCATGTCTGCCTCGACCCTGGAAGCTCTGCTGGCCGAACCCCTGGATCGGCTGGTGATCGCCACGCCTTCCCTGCTGCATCTGCCCGTGCTGGAACAGGCACTGGCCAGCGCCATTCCCCTCATCCTGGTGGAGAAACCCGTGGTGGCCACCCTGGCCCAGCACGATCGCCTGCACGCCCTGCTGGCGGACCCCGAGGTCGTGGCCAGGGTGCTGGCGCTGGATCACTGGATGGCCCGCAATGCCGTCCAGCAGTTGCTGCTGAGCGGCAAACTGGATGAAGGCTGGCAGCCTCGGGAACCAGGCTGCGCCGGGGTCGGGCTGGCCACCCTCGCCGATATCAGCGCGGTGGAGGGCTTTTTGCTGGAACCCTGCGGCCTGGACGAGGCGGGGCATCCCTATGCCCTCAACTTCGCCACCGGCGAGCCGGATCGGCGGCTGTTGCGCCACCCGGACGGTGTCATCCTCGACATCGGCACCCATCTGCTGGCGATGATCCGGGAACTGCTGGTGGCCCTGGGTGGGGACGACCGTCTGCACCTGATCGCGGAGGGCGTCTGCGACCGGCTGGGGCAGCCCATCCGGCGCGGGGATCTGGAGACTGCCGAGGGGCGGGCCTGCCTGCGCGGCGAGGCGGCAGGGGTGCCTCTGACCCTCTGGCTCGACAAGTATGCCGGTCCGGGGGTGGAGAAGAAGGGGCTTTGCCTGCACTTCAAAGACGGGCGGCGCATCGAACTGCTTCGCCGCGGCAATCTGGAGTGGCTGCACCATCACGATGTCGACGGGATGCGGGGCTGGCAACATGAGGGGCCCCTCTATCGCCACTGCATCGCCCAGACCCTGCTGGCCCCCGTGCCTTTGGGAGGCTGGGCCGACACCACGGCGCGCCGTTTGCAGGAGGTCGCCCTGCTGCTTGAGTTGCAGCAAGGGCTGCGCGGCCCCCATTGACGTCGCTGGCGCCATCCGGCATGAGGGCTGGTGGCTGGCGCTGTCTTGCAGAACCGCGCATGGTGAGGGGAAAGGATTGGCGTTGCCAGTCGTTCATGGCACCTTATACTCTCCAGTCCGATTATCAGGTCTGCCATTTCCATGAATATTGCCATTTTATCCCGTGAGCCCAACAACTACTCCACCCGCCGTCTGGTCGAGGTGGCCCGGGCCCGTGGGCACCAGGTCGAGGTGCTCGACACCCTGCGCTGCTACATGAACATCGCCTCCCACAGCCCCTCCATCCATTACGAAGGACGGGAGCTGGAGAGCTATGACGCCGTGATCCCGCGCATCGGTGCCAGCATCACCTTCTATGGCACCGCCGTGCTGCGCCAGTTCGAGATGATGAGCACCATGGCCCTCAACAGCTCGGTGGCCATCTCCCGCTCCCGGGACAAGCTGCGCGCCATGCAGCTGCTCTCCCGTCACGGCATCGGCCTGCCGGTGACCGGCTATGCCCACAGCACTCACGACGTACCGGATCTCATCACCATGGTGGGGGGCGCCCCCCTGGTGGTGAAGCTGCTGGAGGGTACCCAGGGGATTGGCGTGGTGCTGTGCGAAACCCAGAAGGCCGCCGAGAGCGTCATCGAGGCCTTTATCCAGACCAACAACAACATCCTGGTGCAGGAGTACATCCGCGAGGCCAACGGCGCCGATATCCGCTGCCTGGTGGTCAACGGCAAGGTGGTGGCCGCCATGCGCCGCCAGGCCCAGCCGGGGGAGTTTCGCTCCAACCTGCACCGGGGTGGCACCGCCGAAGCCATCAAGATCACGCCGGAAGAGCGTGCCACCGCCGTGCAGGCCGCCAAGATCATGGGGCTGGACGTGGCCGGGGTGGACATCCTGCGAAGCGCCCGCGGCCCGCTGGTGCTGGAAGTGAACTCCTCCCCCGGCCTGCAGGGGGTGGAAGCCGCCTCCGGCAAGGACGTGGCGGGCAAGATCATCGAGTTCCTCGAGCTCAAGGCGAGCCGCAAGCACAAGCCGGCGGAATGAGTTCCAAACGAGTATCAGACAGGTAAACACAGGGCGCCCTCGGGCGCCTTGTTGCTATCTGGGGGGTGGGCTGGAAGGCAGCGGGCTTGCCGGGAAGTGTCTCCCTTCTCCCACTGTGTTGAACAGCCGGGAAGAAGGGCCGGGAATGAGGGGGCTATGCCGCCCCGGGGGCGCCGGGGATCATCACCAGCCGGGCGCTGAAGACCCCATCCACCAGGTGGGTCTCAATCTGCCAGCCCAGCTTCTCGCAGATGCGCTGGATGATGGTGAGACCGCAGCCGTAGCCCAGGATCTGATCCGGCGCGGCGGCGGTGGGGTTGCTGATGGTGAGCACTTGCTCGTGCAGGGTGATCTCGATGTGCCCCTCGGCGTAGCTCAGGGCGTTTTTCAAGAGGTTGCCGAGGGCGATGGCGAGCAGGGAGAGGGGGGCCTGCACCTCGCTCTCCTCGTCCAGTTGCAGGCGAATGTCCAGCGTCTCCCGTTGCAGCAGGGGGGCGAGGCGGGTCAGTTCCCGGCGAATGAGCGGCGCCACCTGCTGGGGCGGGCGTTCCACGGCCTCCTTGCGTCCCAGCAGCAGGAAGGTTTCGGTGAGCAGGGCCATCTCGTCGGCGGCGGCGCGGATGCGGCTGACGGCGCGGGCTGCCGGGGCGGGCAGGTCATTCACCTTGCCGAGCAGGGCCGCGGATCCCTGGATCACCATGTTGGGGGTGCGCAGCTCGTGGCTGGCAAAGCGGCTGAACTCCTGTTCACGGGCAAACACGGCGGCTACCTCGTGCTTGCCCGCCAGCAGCGCCTGCTCTATCTCTCGCAGCTCCTGCCAGGGGGCATCGGGTACGAAGTCCCCCTGATCCGGGGTCAGGTGGGCGACCCGCTGGCGCAGCCGCTCCAGCGGCCTGGTGATGTGACGCACCAGCCAGATGCCGAAGGCGAGGCTCCCCAGCAGCAGGGCCAGGCCGATGAGGCGGGTCACCAGATGCAGCTTGGCTTCGTAAGGGTCCAGGTAGTCGTCCGCATCGTCGTTGAACACCAGATAGAGCAGCCCCTGACCCGAGGGGTGGGCGCGTACCAGGAAGTGCTTGTCCTCCCGGCCCAGCTGATGCTCGAAGAAGCCTGGGTTCTGGTAGGCCTTGAGCCAGGCGGGCAGGCGGCCCGCCTCTGTCCAGTAGCTGGAGAACTGGCGCGGGCTGGGGGCGGGGGCCGCCATCCCGAGGCGCAACCAGTCGTCGTCATAGCGGGTTGCCTCCGCCTCCAGCCAGTGGCGCAGGCTCAGCTCCTCCATCTTGTTCTCTGCCACCACCATCAGCAGGCTGATGATGACCAGCAGCAGCAGACCGGCCCCTCCCAGCGCCAGCACCAGGCGCCGGCGCAGGCTCGGCAGGCCGGAGGCAAGGGGCGGCGTCGGGTTCGTCATGGGGTCACCAGCCGGTAGCCCTGGCCGTGCAGGGTCTCCAGCATGGGGGTGGGGAAGGGCTTGTCGAGTACATTGCGCAGGGCATAGATGTGGCTGCGCAGGGCGTCGGAGTCGGGCTCCTCGTCGCCCCAGACGGTGTCGAGCACCTCCTGGCGCGTCACCAGCTGGGGCGCGCGCTTCACCAGCATGGTGAGGATCTGGAACGGGATCTTGCCGAGTTTGAGCTCGACCCCGGCGCGGGTGGCGCGGCCGCTGGCGGGATCCACCGTCAGATCGCCAAAGCAGAGCACGCCCATGTCCCCTCTGGGGCCACGCAGGCTGAGGGCCTCCAGGCGCACCTCCAGCTCCTCCATGGCGAACGGCTTGACCAGATAGTCGTCGCCCCCCGCCCGAAAGCCTGCCAGCTTGTCCTCCAGGCTGTCACGGGCGGTGAGAAAGAGCACCGGGGTCGCGATGCCGTCCGCACGCAGCCGCTCCACGGTACGCAGGCCGTCTAGGCGCGGCATCATGACGTCCATGATGATGACGTCGAAGCGCTCCTGGGCCAGCAGTTGCAGCGCGGCCTGGCCATGATAGGCGCAGTCCACCCTGTGCCCGGCCAGCGCCAGATAGTCCATGATGGTCTCCGCCACCTGGGGACTGTCTTCCACCACCAGTATTTTCATGCTCTGATCTCCTGGTCTGTGCCGCTATTTCACGGCCATTTCACACCGGATGGGTCATCCTGTGTGCCAGTGTAACCCCGAGGATCCCCGATGAAGAAGTCTCTCCGCGCCTTCTGGTTATTGATTCTATTGCCTTTTGGTCTGGTGCAGGCGGCCGAGTTCAAGCTCACGGGCCGCACCACCTGGCAGCTTGGCCAGTTGATGGTCAATGGCATTCCCTTCGTGATCGATGAGCGCACCCGCTTCAAGGATGGCCTGGATGAGGACGATCTCGGCGGGACCTGGGTCGATCTGGAAGGGGTCGTGCAGGAGACGGCGGCAGGGGCGCGGCGGCTCGTTCGCGAGGTGGAGGCGCTGGAGGAGGAGGACGAGATGGAACTGGAAGGGCCGGTGGAAGGGGGACGGATCTGGGGCTATGTCACCTCGGATGGGAGCCTCTCCCCGTTCGAGGGACGCTGGCTGGAGCTGGAGTGCAAGTTTGACGGCATGCGCCTGAGCCAGTGCCGGGAGGATGACTGACCGGTCAGGGTGGACCGGGAAAAATTGCCCGTCCGGGGCCATAGTTAAACCTCACCCCGTGACCCCGGACCGCCTGCCATGACCCGAACCGCACTCTGCCTGCTGTTGTTGCCCTTCTGCACCCTTGCCGACGACGCCGAGCTCTGGCTGGTGGAGCTGGAGCACAACGACGGGGTGCGCCTGCAATTCCAGGGGGCTGAGCTGGAGCTCGGCAGTGCCGAACTGCACGGCGTGGCGCAGCCGGACGGGCTCGTGCCCGGCATGCACCTCGCGATCCAGAGCCGCTACGGCGTCGCCGAGACGATCCGGGTGCTCGACGGGGCGCCGGATCCGGCGCTCGGGGCCAGCTGGCGGCGGGCGGAGGATCGACTGCTCACCCATAATCAGCAGGCATTGCTGCTACAGGATCTCGGCGTGCTGGTGTTTGATGCTAACACTCGCTGGATCAACGGCAGCGCCGCCGATCTGCAACCGGGTCGCCGCCTGGTGCTGAGCCGGGATGAAGAGGGCCGCCTCACCGACATCCTCATTCCCGACCCCGAGGATCCCCTCGACGCCGAAGAGTGAGACCTCTCTCCCTTTCCCCTTGTTAATGGCTTGTACTTTAAATTTCCCCACTTATACTGGCGCACATCTTGTCGGAGTGCTGACCGTCGAACGACGCTAAGCTGAGACCGTTAATTCGGGATCCGTGGAACCTGATCAGGTTAAGACCTGCGAAGGGAAACAAGGGTAACTTGCGGGTTACCGCGCCGGGGCAAACCCTCGCTCACCAGGAGCAGAGCCCCACCCATCAAGGGCACCGCCCGCGATGGCTCAGGCGCACAGAGGGGGAGGCTGTCCCGTCCGGTTGTCCATAGGGCGCCGGGTTTCCAGACTAGGGAAACACCGGGACGACAGAGCAGGGAAGATCCATGCCCGACTCACTCCCCCGAGCACACCCCGCCGCAAGTTCATCTTCTCCTCGAACTCCAGACAAGCAAACACCCATAACTTCAACCAGTTAATGTGAGTTTTGCTATGTCTACCAATGTATCTGATACCACCAAATCCAGCCGCCGCGAGCAGCGCTCCAGCGCCCAGACCTTTATCGACAACCTCAAGGGGATGGCTCACCCCAACTCCCGCCGCATCTTTATCGAAGGCTCCCGCGCCGATATCCGGGTGCCGCTGCGTGAAATCCAGCTGGCCGACACCTTCGTCGGCGGCACCAAGGAAGCTCCCCAGTTCGAGCCCAACGAGCCGGTGCCGGTTTACGATACCTCGGGCCCCTATGGGGAAGAGGCCGCCCCCATCGACGTGCGCCGCGGTCTGCCGCGCCTGCGCGAAGCCTGGGTGCTGGAGCGTGCTGACACCGACGCGCTGGACGGGCTGAGCTCCACCTTCACTCAGGAGCGGCTGGCGGACGAGGGGCTGGATCACCTGCGCTTCGAGCATCTGCCAAAGCCGCGCCGTGCCAAGCCGGGCCGCCGGGTCACCCAGCTGCACTATGCCCGCCAAGGCATCGTCACTCCCGAGATGGAATTTATCGCCATTCGCGAGAACATGGGTCGCGAGCGGGTGCGCTCCGAGCTACTGCGCACCCAGCATCCGGGTCAGGGCTTTGGCGCCAGACTGCCCCAGAACATCACCCCCGAGTTCGTGCGCGATGAGGTGGCCGCCGGCCGCGCCATCATCCCCAGCAACATCAACCACCCGGAAGCGGAGCCGATGATCATCGGCCGCAACTTCCTGGTGAAGATCAACGCCAACATCGGCAACTCGGCGGTCACCTCCAGCATCGAAGAGGAAGTGGAGAAGCTGGTGTGGTCCACCCGCTGGGGCGCCGACACCGTGATGGATCTCTCCACCGGCCGCTACATCCACGAGACCCGCGAGTGGATCCTGCGCAACAGCCCGGTGCCCATCGGTACCGTGCCCATCTATCAGGCGCTGGAGAAGACCAACGGCATCGCCGAAGACCTCACCTGGGAGCTGTTCCGCGACACCCTGCTGGAGCAGGCCGAGCAGGGGGTGGACTACTTCACCATCCACGCCGGCGTCTTGCTGCGCTTCGTGCCGATGACCGCCAAGCGCCTCACCGGCATCGTTTCGCGCGGTGGCAGCATCATGGCCAAGTGGTGCCTGTCGCACCACAAGGAGAACTTCCTCTACGAGCACTTCCGCGAGATCTGCGAGATCTGCGCCGCCTACGACGTGAGCTTGTCGCTGGGTGACGGTCTGCGTCCGGGCTCCGTCTACGACGCCAACGACGAGGCCCAGTTCGCCGAGCTGCGCACCCTGGGCGAGCTCACCAAGATTGCGTGGGAGTACGACGTGCAGGTGATGATCGAGGGCCCCGGCCACGTACCCATGCACATGATCGAGCGCAACATGACCGAGCAGCTGGAGCACTGCCACGAGGCGCCCTTCTATACCCTGGGCCCGCTCACCACCGACATTGCACCGGGGTACGATCACTTCACCTCCGGCATCGGCGCCGCGCTCATCGGCTGGTACGGCTGCGCCATGCTCTGCTACGTGACCCCCAAGGAACACCTGGGCCTGCCTAACAAGGAGGATGTGAAGCAGGGGCTCATCACCTACAAGATCGCCGCCCACGCCGCCGATCTGGCCAAGGGTCACCCGGGCGCCCAGATCCGCGACAACGCCATGTCCAAGGCGCGCTTCGAGTTCCGCTGGGAGGATCAGTTCAACCTGGCCCTGGATCCCGACACCGCCCGCGCCTACCACGACGAGACCCTGCCTCAGGAGTCCGGCAAAGTGGCACACTTCTGCTCCATGTGCGGGCCCAAGTTCTGCTCCATGAAGATCACCCAGGACGTGCGCGACTACGCCGCCAAGCTGGAAGCCGTAGAGATAAAGCTGGTCGGCATGGACGGTCAGCAGGAGCGGGTGGTGGCCGAGGTGGAGAGCGGCATGGCCCGTAAGGAGACGGAGACCTTCAAGCAGGCCGACGTTGAGAGCGGCATGGCGCGGATGGCCGAGACCTTCAAGGAGACCGGCGGCGAGATTTACCATCAGGCGGCGACCCTGAAGCAGGCCGCAGGGGAGGAGGCGTGAGCAGCGAGCGCGGGGCTGTCAGCCCCGCCGACCTGTCCGCCGTGACGCAGGCCCGCCCCGTGGTCTGGACCATCGCCGGGTCTGACTCCGGCGGCGGGGCCGGCATTCAGGCCGACTTGCACACAATGCATGACCTCGGCGTGCACGGCTGCTCCGTCATCTCCGCCATCACGGCCCAGAACTCGGTGGCGGTGAAGATGGTCGACCCCGTGCTGATGCAGACCTTCGCCGCCCAGATCGATGCCCTGGGGCTGGATCTGCCACCCGCTGCCATCAAGATAGGCCTGCTGCCGACCCGGCTGCACGTGGAGGTGCTGGCACGCAGGTTGTCGACCGTCGAGGCTCCCTTCGTGGTCTACGACCCGGTGGCCATCGCCAGCACCGGCACCCCCATGGCGGAGCCCGGCATGCTGGTGGCGGTGCGCGAGCACCTGCTGCCACGTCTGTCGCTCATCACCCCCAACGGTCCCGAGCTGGAAGCCCTGACCGGCCTGCCCGCCACCAGTCCCGAGCTGGTGCGCCTCGCCGCCCGGCGGCTGCGCGAACTCGGCGCCCGCGCCGTGCTGGTCAAGGGGGGCCACCTTGAATGGGGCGGGGATCTCTGCCTCGACTACTACCAGGACGAGACCCGCGAATTCTGGCTCGCCGCGCCGCGCCTCGATACCCGCCACGGTCACGGCACCGGCTGCGCTTACGCCAGCGCCATCGCCGCCGTGGTGGCGCAGGACTATCCGGTGGAGGACGCCATCACCCTGGCGCGGGCCTACCTGCAACAGGGCTTGGCGGCGGCGCAAGGGGTGGGGGCCGGCCCCGGCCCCATCGCCCATCTCGGCTGGCCTGCTGATCTTGCCCACTTCCCCCGTGCCGTGCTGGCGGGATCGCCGCTCGATCGCCGCTTCGGACTTTATGACGCGAGCAGCGCCCGTCTGCCGCAGGGCCCCTTCGCGCCGACCGAACACCACCTCGGTCTCTATCCGGTGGTGGATTCGGTCAAGTGGCTCAAGCGTCTGCTGGGGGCCGGGGTCAAGACCATCCAGCTACGGATCAAGAATCTGCCCGCCACAGAGGTGGCGCCGGCCATTCGTGATGCGGTCGCGCTCGGTCGCCGCCATGGGGCGCGGCTCTTTATCAACGACCATTGGCAGCAGGCCATCGAGGCGGGGGCCTGGGGCGTGCATCTGGGGCAGGAGGATATGGAGACCGCCGATCTCGCCGCCATTCAGGCGGCGGGGCTGCGCCTTGGCATCTCCACCCACGGCTACTTCGAGCTGATGCGGGCCCGCGAGCTGGCCCCCTCCTATATCGCGCTCGGCCATATCTTCCCGACCAACACCAAAGCGATGCCTTCGCGCCCCCAGGGGCTGGCGCGGCTGCACCACTACCGCGCCCTGATGGCGCAGTGGCCCACGGTGGCCATCGGTGGCATCAGCGAGGAGCGGGTGGCGGCGGTCAAGGCAAGCGGGGTCGGCAGCATTGCGCTGGTCTCGGCCATCACGGCGAGCGATGACTGGCAGGGCGCGACCGAGCGGCTGCTCGCTGCCGTGGGGGCGGGGGATGAACCGCGCTCGGCCTGCGTGATACGGGAGGCAGAACATGCGCTCTGATGCCGCTTCTCTTAGTGACAAAGAGTATCTGAGATACGGCCGCCAGCTGATGCTGGCGGAAGTGGGGGAAGCCGGTCAGGCGCGGCTGAAAGATAAGTCTGTGCTGATCGTGGGCTTGGGCGGGCTCGGCTCGCCGCTGGCCCTCTATCTGGCGGGGGCCGGGGTGGGCAACTTGTGGCTGGCCGATGGCGACACGGTGGATTCCAGCAATCTGCCGCGCCAGATCCTGTTCGATAGCGAGGCGGTCAACCACTCCAAGGCGGAGCTGGCCCGCGAGCGATTGGCGGCCCACAACCCGCTGGTGGAGCTGATTGCCATCAACCAGCGGCTCGATGCCGCCAGCCTGCCGGAGTTTGTGACCGAGGTGGATCTGGTGATCGACTGCTGCGACAACCTCGCCACCCGCCAGGCCATCAACGCCGCCTGCGTGGCCCAGGGCAAGCCCTGGGTCTGTGCCGCCGCAGTGGGCTGGCAGGGGCAGCTGATGGTGCGCACCAGCAGCGATCACGCCTGCTACGCCTGCCTCTATCCGCTGGATACCAAGGTGAGCCAGAGCTGCGAGACCAGCGGCGTCACCGGCCCGCTGGTGGGGGTGATGGGCTCTTTGCAGGCGCTGGAGGCACTGAAACTGCTGCTCGGGCGCCCCAGCCCGGTGGCGGGCACATTGCGCCGGTTCGATGCGTTGACCCATCAGTGGCAGACCCTCACTCTGGCTCCCGACCCCGATTGCCCGGTCTGCGGCAGCACCCACCCGGCTCAGGAGAATTAACCATGAAGATCCGATTGAACGATATCGAGCTGACGCTGCCCACCGGCCAGCGCCTGACTGAGCTGCTGGCGGTGCAGGAGATTCCCCCTCAGGGGGTAGCGGTGGCCCTCAACGGCGCCGTGCTGCCCCGTGGCCGCTGGGCCGAGACCCGTCTCAATGACGGGGACGAACTCCACCTCTTCACCGCCATTGCCGGAGGCTGACCCATGATGCTCGCAGTCCCATCTTCGCGTGTTCTGCCTTGCGGCGGCACTTCATCTCTTCTTACCACTGTGGCGGGAGGCTGACATGCTCAAGATTGCCGATCACACCTTCTCATCGCGCCTCTTTACCGGCACCGGCAAGTTTGCCCGCCCGGAACTGATGGCCGCCGCCATCGAGGCGAGCGGCTCCCAGCTGGTCACCATGGCCATCAAGCGGCTCGAACCGGGCAAGGCCCACGACGATATCCTCACGCCCCTTCGGAAACTCGGGGTCAAGCTGCTGCCCAACACCTCGGGGGCCAAGACCGCCGCCGAGGCGGTATTTGCCGCCCACCTCGCCCGCGAGGCGCTGGGGACGAACTGGCTGAAGCTGGAGATCCACCCCGATCCCCGCTACCTGCTGCCAGACCCCATCGAGACGCTCAAAGCCGCCGAGCAGCTGGTGAAAGAGGGCTTTGTGGTGCTGCCCTACTGCGGTGCCGACCCCGTGCTGTGCAAACGGCTCGAAGAGGTGGGTTGCGCCGCCGTGATGCCGCTGGGCGCCCCCATCGGTTCCAATCAGGGGCTGGTGACCCGGGAGTTTCTCTCCATCATCATCGAGCAGGCCAATGTGCCCGTGGTGGTGGATGCGGGGATCGGTGCGCCGAGCCATGCGGCCGCCGCCTTTGAACTGGGGGCCGATGCCGTGCTGGTCAACACCGCCATCGCGGTGAGCGGCGACCCGGTCGCCATGGGCCGCGCCTTTGCGCTGGCCTGCACTGCCGGGCGCAGCGCCTATGAAGCCGGTCTCGGCGCCCGCGCCCTGCAGGCCCAAGCCTCCAGCCCGCTTACCGATTTTCTGGGGGCGTTATGAGTCAGCATGCCAATGACCCCACCCCGACCCTCCCCTTGCCAGGGGAGGGAGTGTCGACTTCGCCCTCTTGTGAAGTAGGAGATCGGGGGGGCGGATTAACACCTCCCCCTTGTGAAGGGGGAGGCCGGGAGGGGGTTGAGAGAAAGTCGGAGAGTTTTCTCGATAGATGGCAGGAGCTGGAGTGGGACGATATCGGCATGCAGATCCGCGCCAAGACCGCCGCCGATGTAGAGCGGGCGCTGACTACCTCCCGCCGCACCCTGGCCGACTTTATGGCGCTGATCTCGCCAGCCGCCGAGGCGTATTTGCCGCAGATGGCAGCCGAAGCCGAGCGCCTGACCCGCCAGCGCTTTGGCAACACCATCGGCTTCTATGTGCCGCTCTATCTGTCGAACCTCTGTGCCAACGACTGCACCTACTGCGGCTTCTCCATGAGCAACCGCCTCAAGCGAAAGACTTTGAATAGCGAGGAGATTGAGCGCGAGTGTCTGGCCATCAAGGCGCGCGGTTTTGACAGCGTGCTGCTGGTGACCGGCGAGCACGAGCACAAGGTGGGGCTCGCCTATTTTCGGCAGGTGTTGCCCATCATCCGCCGTCACTTCAGCACGGTGGGGATGGAGGTGCAGCCCCTCTCGCAAGCCGAGTACGCCGAGCTCAAGACCCTCGGCCTCGATTCGGTCATGGTCTATCAGGAGACCTACCACGCCCCCACCTATGCCCGCCATCACCTGCGCGGCAACAAGCAGGACATCGCATGGCGGCTCGCCACGCCGGATCGGCTCGGCCGCGCCGGTATCGACAAGATAGGGCTGGGGGCGCTCATCGGTCTCTCTGCGGACTGGCGTGCCGACAGCTACTTCGTCGCCGAGCACCTCGCCTGGCTTGAGCGCCACCACTGGCAGAGCCGCTACTCGCTCTCCTTCCCGCGCCTGCGCCCCTGCACCGGTGGGCTGGAGCCTGCCGTGGTCATGTCGGATCGCCAGCTGGCCCAGCTTATCTGCGCCTGGCGCCTCTTCTCGCCCACCCTGGATTTGTCCCTCTCCACCCGAGAGTCAGCCACCTTTCGCAACGGCGCGGTGCGCCTTGGCATCACCCAGATGTCGGCCGAGTCGCGCACCCAGCCGGGTGGCTATGCCGAGGGGGATAAAGAGGAGCTGGAGCAGTTCGCCATCCACGACGACCGCCCGGTGGGGGAAGTGGCCGCCGCCGTGCGGCAGGCAGGGTTGCAGCCGGTGTTCAAGGACTGGGAACCCTTCCTGGGCCGATAGGGGCGGCCACGCCCCCCTTTGCCGGTGGCATCCGGCATGGTTGGGCGGTGTTCGGCCACACACCTTGCTGGTGGCGACGCTTTGGCTCCCTCCCCTGCAAAGGGGAGGGCTGGGGAGGGGTCTTGATGCGATATTTCATTGCCATCGTAGGGTCGATGAGCCGTCAGGCGTAATCGTCCGTTCCAAGGCATGGTGTTGGCGGAAGGAGCCGTTGTGTGGTGGCACGGCTTTGCCGTGCAGGACGCGAGGCCGCTGGCCTCGAAGGGTTTTCGCCCGCCCTTCGGGCTTGGGCGAGTAACTTTTCTTTGCGTGGCCAAAGCAAAGTCACCAATCGAGCGGCCACCCCCGCCAATCCGACCGCTACGCGGTTTCCCTCGGGTCAGGTGCAAGGTCGGACGGACCGCCGCAGACGGCACATCCCTGTGCCGGCTGCGTCTGCGCCATCATCCCTGATGGCGCTCCTTACCTTGCCCCTTCCCCTCGGCGGATTGGAGGGGGAACCAAAACCGTGCCCGCCATTACCTCAGGGGAATCGTAGGGTGCAGTAAGCCGAGCGCATTGCACCACTGTTATGAAGCGAGGTGAAATTCACTTCGTTCATTACACCCCATGGCACTCGGTACTGAGCAAATGGGATCTGCACTCTGCGAAAAATTGGGATGTAGCAGAAATGTATCCAACGCAAGCATCTTGTTATGCCTCAGACGTCTCAGATTGAATTGTATTCTCTTTTCAATATATTTCGTAGCTCATCAACATGGTGAGTGTTATATGGAATGCGATCAAATCTTTCAAACGTATCTAAAAGACATTGAACATACTCATGAGAAATATTATTCATGCTAGAACCTCCACAAAGTACAGAGTTTATCAATGCCTTTGCGTAAGATGCGGTTTCAGTTTTTTTCATGAGTTCAAAATATCGCCTATATATCATATCAGTTATATATTTTTTGAATCTACAAGATACTCTATTACTTGTTAGGATTAGTTTCACTATTTGCCCAAGTGCTAGCATGCTACTTTTCGGTATATTTCCATTCTCATGAGCTGCCGATGTCGTTTCTAATGCGATATTTTCTTGATTTAAAGGAATATGATCGACAGCAGTGATCCACTTACAAAGGCAAGATGTTATTTCATACAATGCGTAATGATATTTAGTCGGCCATTCATCATTTAAGTCAACAAGCTTTTCGTTAGGGGCTAAATTTCTCTCTATGCGTTCAACGAAATATGGAAAATAGTAAAGCCACATGTGCCATTGTATATTTTGATATAAAGCACTAGTGACCATGATGTCGAAAAATTTTATTCCTACAAGAAGCTTTGAGTCCCATTGACCTTCCTCATAAAACTCACCCATTGGTTCATTATATGGGTCAGGCTGTGAGTGGCTGTATAGATGATCCAGGTGGGCTATAACAAATTCACCAATGGGTTTATATGCCCCATGT
Source organism: Aeromonas sp. FDAARGOS 1418 (assembly GCF_019048585.1). Lineage (NCBI taxonomy): Bacteria > Pseudomonadati > Pseudomonadota > Gammaproteobacteria > Aeromonadales > Aeromonadaceae > Aeromonas > Aeromonas sp. FDAARGOS 1418. The sequence continues at coordinate 1,181,994 of NZ_CP077387.1, forward strand.
TTTTCAGCAAGATTACAGTCTTTGAATAAATAATTAAGTAGTCTGTTTTTACTTGGCAGTGCATACTCATAGTTACGCGTTAAATTCTGATTATTTCGAATTTCATGGTACAGAATGCTTTTGGTGTCTTCAGCCAAGCATCTTAGGTATGTGTCTACAAATTGATTATTCTCATAGAAATCTGTAGAAAGAATTTTTAACGCGAAATAGGGCCTGATCTCCGCCATTGCTTTTACAGTATACCTGTTTATCAAAACTTCATGTATTATTTCTTTAGCGACATCTTTTTCTTTGTCATAAGTTGGAAGTGAATTGGCGAATATCTTTAGGGTTTTTATCCAAAGATTACAGGCTTTTTTTCGAAGTTTTGGTTTTGTCTCTTGATTAGTCGCATTTTGGCCTTTAATTAAGGAAAGAAAATCCGCCTGATCTTTTGAATGATCGTAAAGGTAATCTCGAAACCTAGAAAATAAATAGTGGCCATTATATACGCGCGCGATTTTAATAAGATTACCTTCAATTAGAGAAAATAATTCAGAATATTTTTTCTCACGTGAAAGCTCGAAAACATATTCTCTAAATTTAACAATATTTGATTTTGACACACCCTTGATACTAATGTAGATTAACAAAGTCAGCGTCATTAGTAGTAAAGTGATAAATGATGCATTCGATGTATTGATTGACCATCTTGACAGGTTTAAGCCAGGTGTTAAACCCAGAATTATAAATGTTTTATAAAACTGCATGTATAATATGGTCAAAAATGACACGCATAGTATCGCCCAGCCGAACTTTCCAAACCTAAGAGATAATTCTAGCCGTCTTACTCTAGGGATTATTGCATAAACTGCGACAAATAAACCCGCAACTGTAATTAAGCTATCTAGATTCACAAAAAACTCCTTATAAATATGTCGAGGTTCCCATCGTAAGCTGTAAATCAGAGTACTTCTCTCTGGGTTCTACCTAAAATCTTTTAGGCTAGAAATGCGAAATACTATGAAATAGTAATCAAACCTTCCATCACTGTATTTTTATAATTCATATTTCCAAATCGGCGATATCTCTACTGGTAATCAATTTCAAATTTTGGCTTATCCGCTCCACCGGCCAGTCCCACCAGGCGATGGCGTTGAGACGGGCGATGGTGTCGTCGTCGAAGCGGTAGCGGATCACCTTGGCGGGATTGCCGCCGACCACGGCATAGGCGGGCACGTCACCGGCGACCACGGAGCGGGCGGCGATGATGGCGCCGTTGCCGACTTGGACCCCTGGCATGATCAGGGCGTCATAGCCAATCCAGACATCGTTGCCAATGACGGTATCGCCCTTGTAGGGGAGGCTGCCAGGGGCGGGGGCGGCGCTCTCCCAGCCGTTGCCGAAGATAAAGAAGGGGTAGGTGGAGAAGCCGGAGGTCTGGTGGTTGGCGCCGTTCATGATGAACTTCACCCCGCGGGCGATGGCGCAGAACTTGCCGATGATGAGCTTGTCGCCGATGAAGGGGAAGTGGTAGAGGACGTTGCGCTCGAAGCCCGCCGCATCCTCCGGATCGTCGTAATAGGTGTAATCACCCACCTCGATATTGGGCCCCTTGATGGTGTTCTTGATAAAGCACACCTGGGGGAAGCCGTTCATGGGGTGGGGGTTGGCGGGATCGGGTCCGTGCATGGGGGACTCCTCTGGGATCTGGGCTCAGGCTACCCTAACGGAATCGGGTGGAGCCTTGCCACCCTTTTGTGCCCTCCGCTTCGCCAGTCTCTGTCGCCCCCTGCCCATGTGCGCATCGACCCGGGGCGGGTTTGTCTCTAGCATGGAGGGGCGGCGGAGTCTGGCTCCGTCAAAGTGGATGATGGACGAAGTGCGCCTTGCACACTTCTGGCGGAGAGAAAAGATGAAGCTGCGTTCCTTGTTGATGGTGGGTGCCCTGCTGCTGGGCGGATGTGCGGTCAATCCCTATGGGGGGACGCCTGCGCCGGTCGGCGAGCCGGACAAGCCGGTGACCAAACCAGAGAAACCCGTGGCCGAGCCTGACAAGGCCGAGCCGGTGCCTGCTCCCAAACCCGTGGCACCGACGGGGCTGGCGGTTGCCCTGGCCGATGACTTCCTGAAGGCCGCCGATGTGCAGGCACTGGCGGGCAGCAGCCCGGTACTGCTGCTGATGGCGCCCCAGAACGGTACAGGTGAGCCCTTCAGCACCCAGCCCCTGGCGGTGGCCATGATCCAGCGCATTCAGGCCAATAGCGGCTTTCGTTTCGCAGACCCGGGCCAGGTGGCGGCCATCACGGGTCAGCTCGAATACCAGCAGGGGGGCATGAACCCCGCTTCCCTGGTGCGTCTGGGTCGCCAGACCGGGGCGGGTTACATGCTCTACGGGGATCTCCTCTCTGAAGGGGGCCGCTACCGGCTCGCCATGAGCCTGATGGATCTCAAGAGCGGCGAACTGCTCTGGAATGCCAGTCGATCCGCTGCCCGTTGATGCCGGCTCGCCATGAGCCTGATGGATCTCAAGAGCGGCGAACTGCTCTGGAACGCCAGTCGATCTGCTGCCCGCTGCCCGCTGATGTCGGCTCGCCGGATCCCGCTTGACCGGGATCCGGCCTTGCCCCCCTTGTCCGGGGGCGGGAATACCCCTGTGGCGCCCCTGGCGTCATATTTGTTGGCATGTCGCACTGCCTGAAGGCAAAAAAACCTACCTGACTGTCTGACGATTCTGGTTCTGACAGCATCCCCGATTGCTACCATTCACTTTGCCGGAGGCTTGTCCGGTGAACACGTCACCGATCGCATCCTTCCCGCCCGGCAGGCAGCTTTCTGCCCCTGTGCGATACTCCATGAGTCTTGTATAACAGGAGTACAGGGACCCACTCCCATGGATAGCAAGGAGCTCGGATGGCGCTCTCAGTGGCACAACTCTACGAAGTGATGGCCCAGTTGCCGGATCCCGTTTTCATCCTCAGCGAAGATGGCTACTACATCGAGTACATCGGCGGGATGGAGCAGCAGTCCTACCAGAACGGCAACCCGCTGATCGGCAGACAACTGCTGGATGTGCTGCCCGAGGACAAGGCGCAGTGGGTGATGGCGCAGGTGGCTCAGGCCCTCGCCAGCGGCCAGGTGCAGGTGGTGGAGTATGACCTTTCCCCCGCCGAGGTGGACGGCATCGACGCCGACGCCGGGCCCCAGGGAATGCAGCGTTTCGAGGGCAAGATAGCGCCCTTGCCCTCTTTATATGAGGGGAAGCGGGCGGTGGCCTGGATGACCCGCAGCATCACTCGCCAGCACGAGCTGCAACAGCGGCTCAAGCGGCTCGGGGAGACGGATCAGCTCACCGGCCTCTACAACCGCCACTTCTTCTTCGACCAGTATCACCACAGGGTGCAGGGGCAGCATCTCACCGGCCTCATCATGCTGGATCTCGATCACTTCAAGCAGATCAACGATCGCTTCGGCCACCAGACCGGTGACAAGGTCCTGTGCCGGGTCTGCGAGTGCGTCTCCGCCCAGTTGCGGGGGGAGGATCTCTTCGTGCGCAGCGGTGGCGAGGAGTTTCTGATCCTGCTGCCGCAGATAGACGAGGGGATATTGCTGAAGGTGGCGGAGCGGATCCGCGCCGCAGTGGCGGCCATGGCGCCGGATCCCGCCCCCGTGACCGTGAGCCTGGGCACCACCCTGATCCGGCCGGGAGAGGATCTTGGCACCGTGCTGGCCCGGGCGGACGAGTGGCTCTATCGGGCCAAGCGGGGCGGGCGCAACCGGGTGGCCCACGATGGGGCGTCCTGAGGGGCGCAGTGAACAGGAAAGAGGGCGACCCGGGGTCGCCCTCTTTCATTTGGCCGGGCCAGATCAGCCGAACAGGGTCGAGATATTCTGCCCCGCCATCAGCAGGCCGATGGCCAGGGCGCTGAACCAGACCAGGGTGGCGGCGACCAGAGCATAGCCGAGGGCGACGAAGAGACCGTCCCGCTGCAACATGCCGATGGCCAGCAGCAGGATGGCCCAGGCGGGCATGGCGTTGGTGAAGGGAATGGCGCCGAGCGGCAGCATCAGCAGCAGGGCGGCCAGCATGATGAGCAGGCCGTTGCAGCGGTTGATGGTCACGCTGCCGGTCAGGATGAGCAGGCGCGGGCGGATGAAGCGGTCGATGCGGGCCAGCAGATCCGCCCCCTTGTGCAGGGTCGGCTTGAGGTGCTCGGCGGCGAAGCGGCGCTCCATCAGGAAGGCGGGCAGCCAGGGCACCCGGTTGAGGGTAATGCCGATGCCGATGAAGAGGATCAGCAGGCCAAAGGGGGTGCTGACGCCGGGAATGGAAACCGGCAGCAGGAAGGGAACCGTGAGCAGCACGCAAAACAGCAGCATGCCCTGCTCGCCCACCAGGGCCAGCATCTGGCGCAGGCTGATGTGGCTCTCCTCGATGGCGTGGGCGGTGGCCCTCAGGGTATCGGAGAGCGTGCTTTGGGGGTCGTTGAGTTGCGCGGCAACCATTCCTGAGATCCTCGTCTGTTGATGCCACCGCTGTGGCGCCGCCAGCTTACGGGGGTGAGGTTAATCCCGGATGAATAACCCCGGGGAGCAGAGATATTTCCATCGGGAGCGGGGCAATGGGGCTGGTACAGCCCCCGTCCAGTGTGGGAGACGGGCGCTCTGATATGCTTTGCGCAGGTCTTTTCACCATAGGATGAGCACATGAGAGGAGCGATGGGGATGGTGCCTGGGCTGCTGCTGCCCCTGGCGGGCTGGGCAGCCGAGCCCCCGGCGACGGGCTGGCAGCTGACTCCCTTTGCGGGATACAGCTCGACCATCGACTTTCGGGCCATGGACGAGCCGGCCCCCACGCCGCACGGGAGCGACCTCGACACCCTGCAAGGGGAGCGCTCCGGCAGCTGGGGGCTCTTCATCAGCAGGGAGGTGGATGACCCCGGCATGGTGGAGCTGCTCTACAGCCACCAGTCGACCCGGGTGTCCCCCGAACTGCCCGACAGGCTGACGGTGGACACCCTGCACTTTGCCGGGGCCCTGACTCTCTCGGACAACCTGATGGCCCCCTATATCGGCGCCGGGATCGGGGTCACCCGCTTCGATGCCTACGACAGCGAGACGGCCCCTTCCATGTCCCTGGCCCTCGGGGTGCAGCCGCGCCTGACCGAACATCTGGCCGTGCGGGCCGAGGTGCGCGGTTATGGTGCCCTGGTCAACGACGACAGCCAGTTTCTCTGCAACCCCGAGATCTGCGCCTTTCGGGTGCGAGGGGAGCTGATCACCCAGTGGCAGGCCAGTATCGGCTTGACCCTGAGGTTCTGAGCCCCGCTCGGACTAGGCGATGCCCTTGGTGACGCGGCTGAGGGGCTCGTTGACGTCGAACACCTTGTACTGCACCGCGCTGGCGCCCATGGCGAGCACCCGCTGCTCGTGCATGGTGGCGTAGGCGAGGGCGCTCCCCTCATCCTCGAACAGATAGATGCCGCCCGCCTCGCCGGTGCGCGGGTTCTCGGTCCAGATCTTGGAGATGAAGCCCGGCTCCCGGGTGATGGAGTCGGCCAGCGGCATGGCCGCAGCAGTGAGGGCCGGTCCCATCATCTGGGCGGGGAAGTTGAAATGGATCTGCAGCAGGCTGGGCATGATAAACCTCTCGTGGGCGTTGATTGACGGAATCCGCATCATAGGAAGCCGGCATCTTGGCTGCAAGAAGGCACATTTTCGTGGCATAGTTACCGCAAAGTAACCACTCGCGAGCCATACCGTGCCCTCACTGCCCTGTCCCGCCTATCAGGTATTGCGCCTGCTGACCGGCAAATGGAAGCCGGCCATTCTGTTTCATCTGCGCGAACAGACCCTGCGCTTTGGCGACTTGCGCCGCTGCCTGCCCGAGGTGAGCCAGAAGGTGCTCACCGCCCAGCTCAAGGAGCTGGAGAGCGACGGTGTCATCATCCGCACCCTCTACCCCGACGTACCGCCCAGGGTGGAGTACAGCCTGAGCCCCCTTGGCGTCGCCCTGATCCCCCTGCTTCAGCAGATGCACGATTTTGCGCTGAACCACGTTGATCTGCTGGCTGGTCAGGGTCCTGTTTCTAGCGAGCCCGCAGCAACCAGCGGCTGAGGGCGGTGGCCGCCAGCAGTCGGTAGCCGAGCAGAGTGAGCGCCAGCAGCGCCGGCACCTTCAGCAGCTCCCACCACACCTGCTTGCCCTGGGGGCCGAAGATCATCAGCCACACCACCAGCATCATGTGCAGACAGTAGAGGCCGAGCACCTTGGGGGCCTGGCGCTCCAGCCAGCTGCCCTTGCCCCATGCCGGGTTGGCCAGCAGCAGGCCGAACAGCCCCAGTGCCCAGGGGAGCGAACCCAGCAGGAAATCGTGACGAGCGAGGGGGACGGCGGCAACGCGCAGCAGACCTGCGGCCTCCAGGGCGTAGAGCCCCATCCCCGCCATCATCATCAGGGCGCAGCGCCTGGCGTCCGGCTGCCAGGCACGCAGGCGCAGCTCGGCGCCAAGCGCCACGAACAGCAAGGAGAAGAAGGGGCCGTTGCGGGTCAGCAGGGCCCACTCGCCCCCCGGCAGCAGCGGGCCATAGGAGCCGCCGAGCAGGGCCAGGGCGTAGAGCAGGGCCCCCAGCAGCAGGGCCAGCCTCGGCAGGCGGACCTGCTGGCAGAGCCCCAGGATCAGCACCGCCACCATCAGGGCGGGCAGGAACCAGAGGTGGATCATGCCGCCCACCCACCAGACGTTGAGATGATCCCCGAGCTGCATCTGCCACTGGCCTGCCATGGCGGGCAGGTAGCCCTCGCTCACCGCCGCGAGCGGGTTGAACGGTATCAGCACGTAGAGCAGGCTCCACGCCAGCCAGAGCCCCAGCAGGGGTCGGCAGTAGCGCAGTGCGACCGTCAGCGGGTGGCCCGCGGCGAGGGCGGGTTGCAAGAAGTAACCGGCGCACAGGAAGAACAGCGGCACCGCGAAGCGGCAGAGCTGGTTGATGACGGCCCCGACCAGAGGGTAGGGCGTGCCGTCCCACAGGGTGGGGGCGAAGGGGTTGCTGAAGGGGGAGAGGTGAATGGTCATCACCGCCAAGATGGCCACCACTCGCCCACATTCGATGCTGGAGATGCGCATGCTGCCTCTTGCCGCTGGGATTGAGGGCGCACCCTATCAGCCGCAGGTGCTCCCTATCCAGCCGCCAGGCCGGCAACTGTGAGCCCCATCGGCGGCCGGTTACCCTTTGTTACCCGAGGTGTGGGCAAGGTTACCGCCGCCGAGAGACAGATCCCGTTTTGTCGTCGGTAAATGCGCTAGAGCAGGGCCACCAGCACGGTGACCAGGGCGCCCAGCAGCAGCAGGGCGATGCCGCGAGCGGCCGGGCCGTGCAGCTTGTTCCACATCAGCAGGCTGGTGAGGGCCAGCAGCAGCATGGCCAGCGCCGCCAGATCCCCCACCAGCTGCCACGGCAGGCCGGTGCCCATGCCACGGTGCAGCCGGTTGAGGCTGGCGGCGAAGTTGGCTTGCTGCAGTTCGGTGCGCACCAGCAATGTGCCTTCCACATAGCTGGCGGCCACGCTTTCGCTCAGGGTGACGCCGCGCATCTCCCAGCGGGCCGGCAGAGTGAGCGGGCCGTCGGGGGTGGGCAGGGTCTGGGGCGGGGTGAGCTGGACGCGCCCCTCCTCGAACCCTGCTGCATAGCGTTGTTGCAGCAGGCTTTTCAGCTCATCCGGGCTGGTCAGCGGCGCGCTCAGTACTATCTCTTCGCTGGATTTATCGGTATGGGGGCCGGGCAGCGGCAGCACGGCCCTGTGTTGCAGCCAGAGGCCGGTGAGGCCGTAGAGCAGCATCAGGGTGAGGGTGGCAAAGCCGGCCCAGGCGTGGATGCGGCGCACCCACTTGTTGTTGTGCAGGGGGAGTTTTCTGCGTCTCATTGCTCGGTGCTTCATAAAAATCTGGCCAGCAGGAGCTGGCCAGAGGGATCGGGAAAAGGGAGGGATCAGAAGCGGTAGGCGGCGCTCAGATGCAGCTGACGGGGTGTGCCCGGCATGATCTGGGAGGCGCTGGTGGCGCTGACGAAGTAGTCGTGATCGGTCAGGTTCTCCACGCTCAGCTGGGTTTCCCACTGCTGCCAGCGGTAGCCGGCACGGGCGTCGAAGCGGGCGTAACCGGGCAGGGTGGTGGTGTTGGCGTTGTCGGCGAAGCGATCGCCCACCGCGGTCACCCCGGTCTCGCCGAACCAGCCCTGCTTGCCGCTCTGATAGCCGGCGAACAGCTCGCCGTTCTGGCGAGAGACGTTCATCGGCCGCTTGCCCTGCAGATCGGCGTCCGCCTTGACCTGCTCGGCATCCTGGATGGCGATGCCGCCGCGCAGGTAGAGCTCGTCGGTCAGCTGGGCACGGGCACTCAGCTCGATCCCCTCGGTGCGCTGCAGGCCGGTGAGGATCACCTTGGTGGGATCCAGCGGATCCTTGTTGCGCTTGTTGTACATCTCCAGCCGGTAGAGGGAGAGGGTGGTGGCGAGGCGGCCATCCAGCCAGTCGCTCTTCACGCCGCCCTCGTACAGCCGGGTGTGCTGGGGATCCAGGTTGTTGTTCTTGTCGCCCGGGGTGATGCCAATAAGCTCGCCACCCACCGGGGTGAAGGTCTTGCTGTAGGAGGCGTAGAAGGCGTGCTCCTCGATCGGGTTCCACACCAGGCCCAGGCGCGGGCTCAGGCTGGTGACCGAGACGGTCTCCTCCTTGTTGAGGTCGTTGCGGCGGCTGGTGACGGTGAAGTCGTCGCGGCGCAGACCCGCCAGCAGGTGCCAGTCGCCCAGGCTGAGCTGATCCTGCACATAGAGGCCATAGCCGCGCACCTTGTGGTTGGCGTCGCTGGAGAGCTTCATGGCGCCGTCGTAGGTGGGCAGGGAGTCCGGATCATAGAGGTTGCCGGCCGGGATCGCGGTGGCGTTCTGGTAGAGCTTGGGGGTGCGCTCCTGCCAGTTCTGCTCGAAGCCCACCAGCAGACGGTGCTCGACGGGGCCGGTCTGCAGCTGGCCTTCGACCTCGGTGTTGCTGGTGAGGCTGCTGGCCTTGAGATCCTGCTGCCAGCGGGCGCGGGTCACCTTGTCACCCTTGACGCTGGTGACATAGGTGTTGTCGAACTGGCTGTCGAGGCTGGTGTAGCCCAGCTGCTGGCGCAGTTGCCACTGATCGTTGATGTCCCAGCTGAGGCGCGAACGGGTGGACTGGGCCACATCGTCGATGAAGTCGCGGCGGGTATCGCTGTAGACATATTCCTTCGGCACGTCGGCCGGCCGGCCGTTGACGCCGGGGATGCCGCGATCCGGGGTACGGTCGTGCTCGTTGCGCTCGTACTGCAGCAGCCAGTTCAGCTTGTCGTTGATCTCCCAGTTGACGGAGGGGGCCAGCAGGGTGCGTTTGCTGGTCACGCCGTTGCGAAAGCTCTCCTTGTCTTCCTGAGCCAGGTTGAGGCGCACCTGCACCTGCTCACCCGCTTCGCCGTTGAGATCGGCAGCCAGTCGGCGGCTGTCGAAGCTGCCGACCTGGGCGCTGACGCTGGACTCCAGCCCTTTCTGCGGCTTCTTGCTGACCCGGTTGACGATGCCGCCTGTGCTGCCACGGCCGTAGAGCACCGCCGCCGGCCCCTTGAGCACTTCGACCCGCTCGGTGTTGCCAAGGTCGCGGGTGTACTGCATGTCGTCGCGAAAACCGTCCAGATAGAAGTCGTTGCTGGCGCTGAAGCCGCGGATGTTGACCCCGTCGAAGCGGGTGTCACCGCTGGCGTTGACGCCGGGGATGCCGGTCAGGGCCTCGCTCAGGGTGGGCTGGCCGAAGGCGGTCAGCTCGCTCGCCTTGACGCTGTCGATGGCCTGCGGCACCAACTTGGCCGGGGTGTTAGTACGGGTCGCAGTGGCGACCTCTTCATGTTGGCTGCGTTTGCCGACCACGGTCAGGGTTTCGTCTTCGGCACGGGGGCTGGTGCAAACCGCCAGCAAGGCGACGCCCAGCAAGGCGCGCGGGGGGTTGGAATGGTTCATCTGGGTGTGACTCTTTGTCGACCAATTGGCCTGAACTTGTTGATTTATTTGTAATTATTGATTTCTCTCATCGCGAGAGGTTGCTAATGATATTGATTTTCATTTGCCTTGCAAGGAGAAGATGCAAGAAAAAGAGATCATTGGCGGCAGGCACTGAGGGGGCTGGAACCTCGGGGAAAAGGCCGGGGGAACCTTGGTTCGGTTCGGAGGGGACGCTACCATGGTGGCCTCGCGCCTTGGCGCACCATCCGGCACACACAGGGAGAGAAACATGGTTGAGATCATCAGGGCGGATCTGCACAACCCTCGCCACGGCGAGGCGCTGATCGCGATGCTGGACGAATACGCCAGGGATGAGATGGGGGGCGGCAGTGCACTGGCGGACGAGGTGAAGGCGAATCTGGCCGAAGCCCTGGCCGCGCGACCCGGTGCCCATGTGCTGCTGGCCTGGGTCGATGGGGAGCCCGCTGGCGTTGCCACCTGCTTCGAGGGTTTTTCGACCTTCGCCTGTCAGCCGCTGCTCAATATCCACGACGTGGCGGTGCACCCTGCCCATCGCGGCCAGGGCATCGGCAAGCAGCTGTTGGCGGAGGCGGAGCGGCTCGCCCGGGAGCTCGGTTGCTGCAAGCTGACCCTAGAGGTGCTGGAGGGGAACAAGGTGGCCCAGGCTGCCTATCGTGCCAGCGGCTTTGCGGGTTATGAGCTGGATCCCGAGGTGGGCCGGGCCATGTTCTGGCAGAAGAAGCTGAGGTGAGAGAGTCGGCAACATGATCTGCCGGGCTTGCCTCTGAGACTCCTGTCCCCTAGAGTGGCACCAGATTTTTCAATGTGTTGATGGAACCGGCCCGGCCGGGTGAGTGACATGACCCATTATGCTTCGGATCAGCGAGTGACCCGAATGAACTCCGTACAGATGCGCACGATGAAGCATTGTCCGGAGCCGGTGGAGGCCCAGACCTCCCATCCATTCATCGTGCAGTGACGACCGGATCTCGCTACCTCGCGGGAGCCGTGACCTTGCCGCACGACTGAACCAAGGCCATAGACGTTGCCTCGTCTATGGCCTTTTTTGTTGCCCCGCAGCCAAGCTGCGGGTGCGAGACAGAGCAGAGGCCCGCCCGGGTCTCTGCTTTTTTTATGGTCTGTCATGACCGACGGGTATGCTTGGCAAGGGCCGGGTCGTCGGCCAGAGAGGCTGACCATCTTCAAGAGGAAACAGTGCAATGTCACAAAATATCTATGACGAACCAGGGTTTTTTGAGGGCTATGCCCAACTGCCACGCTCCCTTCACGGGCTGGCGGGGGCGCCGGAGTGGCCGGCGCTGTACGCCATGCTGCCGGAGCTTGCCGGCAAGCGGGTGCTGGATCTGGGCTGCGGTTATGGCTGGTTCTGCCGGGCAGCCAGAGATCTCGGGGCTGCCGATGTGGTCGGTATCGATCTCTCCGCGAAGATGCTGGCCCGTGCCGCCGAGCTGACCCGGGATGAGGCCATCCGCTATCGGCAGGGGGATCTGGACGGTCTTGCGCTGTCCGATGAGCCTTTCGGTCTCATCTACAGTTCCCTGGCGCTGCACTACCTGCCCGAGGTGGCGCCGCTGTTTGCGTAGATCCACCGTGCGCTGGTGGCTGGCGGCAGCCTGGTGTTCTCGGTGGAGCACCCCATCTTCACCTGCCCGCAGCTGCAGGGCTGGCTGGTGGATGCAGAGGGACGCCGCTCCTGGCCCGTCAACGGCTACCAGGCCGAGGGCAAGCGGGTCAGCAACTGGCTGGCGGAGGGGGTAGTCAAGTATCACCGCACCCTGGGCACCTACCTCAATGCCCTTGTCGCCGCCGGGTTCCAGATCCGCCGCGTGGAGGAGTGGGGGCCGACGGCGGCGCAGATTGCGGCCAACCCGGCCCTGGCGGAGGAGGCGGAGCGCCCCATGCTGTTGCTGGTGTCGGCGTACAAACCCCTGGCCTGACGCAATAAAAAACGGCGCGCAGAGTGCTCTGCGCGCCGTGTTGTCAGGTGGTTGCCGACTTAGAAGTCGTAGCGGGCCGCCAGCTGGAAGTCATCCTTGGTGTTGAGCTTGCCGCTGTCATGGCTGTCGAGGTTGTTGATGCGGTACTCGCCGATGACGCGCAGGTTCTTGTTGAACTTGTACTGGGCGCCCAGGGTGTAGTAGTCGATGGAGTCGTAGTCAGACTTGCCAGCCTGTTCCACCTTCTGCTTGTTCCACAGGGCCATCAGGCCGAAGCCGCTCTCGAAGTTGTAACCCAGCGCCCCTTCCCAGCCGGTGTGATCCTTGCCGGTGGCCAGGAAGTCGCTGCCGTCGGCATAGCTCAGGGCGGCGTAGAGGGCCTTGTTGTCGTACTTGGCGGAGAGCAGCCACAGCTTGGCATCCTCTTCACCGCTCTTGTCGCGGATGCCCACGTTGTAGGCGGTCCCCAGGGAGAGGTTGAACGGGAAGGTGTAGGCCACGGCGGCACCGTAGGCGGCATCGCTGTCCTTGCTGGAGGTCTCTTCGGTGTCACCGCCATCGAACTTGTAGCTGGTATCTACCTGGAAACCGTTGAACAGGCCGGAGTACTTCAGCACGGAGCCGGCGCGGTTGGTGGCGAAGGTGTCGGTCTTTGCGCCCAGTGCCTCGTTGCCGTAACCATCGGAGAGGGAGACATCAGTCCAGTCCGCCAGGAAGCCAGGAGCCCCCTTCTGGCGACCGAAGGTGACGGTTCCCCAGTTGGCGCCGACACCGGCGAACGCCAGACGGGTACGCAGGTTGTCGGAGTTCTCGCTGACGGTCTTCTCGCTGTCGTTGATGTACATCTGCAGTTCGTACTGGGCCAGCGCCTTGAGACCCGGGTTGATCTCGCTCTCTACCTTGGCGCCCAGACGGACAAACTGGTTGGCCCCCTGCTTGTCGCTGTATTCGTTCTGGATGTCACCGTTGGCGTCCAGCTCTTTCTTCTCGCCGAAGAACTGGCCGGCGTAGATGCGGCCGTAGAGGTCGAGCAGGGTGCTCTCGTTTTTGTACACTTCAACGGCTTGAGCCTGGAAGGCGGCGGTAAGAGCCAATGCTACTACTGTCAGCTTTTTCATCATGATCCCTTGTGTTGCAAGCTTTTGTTTTAAAAGACGGGGCCATGCTAGAAGTGACAGATGACAGTCGGGTGACCGTGCAATGAACAAACCGTGTCGGTTCCATGTCAGCGGGATGAAAACCGGGATTTATGTGGCTGGTCGCCACTTTTACGCGCAAAGGTTTGCCCTTGTGGTAGAATGCCGCCCGTTTTCGAGCTCCTAAGGTTGGATATGCGATGAGACGTGAACTGGCAATCGAATTTTCCCGAGTGACGGAAGCGGCTGCACTGGCTGGCTACAAGTGGCTCGGACGTGGTGACAAGAATATCGCCGATGGCGCGGCCGTGGCGGCCATGCGTCACATCCTCAATCAGATCCAGATCGATGGCGAGATTGTGATCGGCGAAGGGGAGATCGACGAAGCCCCCATGCTTTACATCGGCGAGAAGGTGGGCACGGGTCAGGGCGACGCCGTGGACATCGCGGTCGACCCCATCGAGGGGACCCGTATGACTGCCATGGGTCAGGCCAATGCCCTGGCCGTGCTGGCGGTGGGCGACAAGGGATCCTTCCTCAAGGCCCCCGACATGTACATGGAAAAGCTGATCGTGGGCCCCAAGGCGAGAGGCGCCATCGATCTTGATCAGGCCCTGGAGCTGAACCTCAAGGCCGTGGCCAAGGCGCTCGGCAAGCCCCTCTCCCGTCTGACCGTCATCACCCTGGCCAAGCCGCGTCATGACAAGGCGATCAAGGAGATGCAGGGTCTGGGAGTGCGGGTGTTCGCCATTCCCGACGGCGACGTGGCCGCTTCCATCCTCACCTGTCTGCCGGACAGCGAAGTGGACATGCTCTACGGCATCGGTGGCGCACCGGAAGGGGTGATCTCCGCCGCGGTGATCCGCGCCCTGGACGGCGACATGCAGGCTCGCCTGATCCCCCGCCACCAGGTCAAGGGTGACAGCCCCGAGGTTCGCGCCCTGGGTGAACAGGAGATCGCGCGCTGCGAGGAGCTGGGCATCGACGTGAGCAAGGTGCTCAAGCTCGAAGATTTGGCCAAGAATGACAACGTCATCTTCTCGGCCACCGGCATCACCAAGGGTGATCTGCTGGAAGGGATCACCAGCGACGGCGTCATGGCGACCACCGAGACCCTGCTGATCCGCGGCAAATCGCGCACCATCCGTCGCATCAAGTCGATCCACTTCCTGGATCGCAAGGACAGCGTGGTACGCGACATCATACTGTAAGCAGGAGGATGGCGGTGGCGGCAAGTCACGAACTCTCATGCCGTCGTATCAAGTCGATCCACTTCCTGGATCGCAAGGACAGCATGGTATGCGACATCATCCTGTAAGCAGGAGGATGGGGGTGGCGGCAAGTCGCGAACTTTCATGCCGTCGTATCAAGTCGATCCACTTCCTGGATCGCAAAGACAGTGTGGTACGCGACATCATCCTGTGATGTGCTGACTCCCGCAGCAAAAAGCCCGGCACTGCCGGGCTTTTTGCGCTCTGCAGGTCGCCAGGGTGCCCAGGCAGGGATAAGGCTTAGGAGAAACCGGACTCCTTGCTAAACTGCGGTGCCCCACAGAGGAAAAATCACATGGAATGTCGTCAGGGATGCGGTGCCTGCTGCATCGCCCCCAGCATCAGCAGTGCCATTCCCGGCATGCCGGATGGCAAGCCCGCCGGTGTGCCCTGTGTGCAGCTCGATGCGCACCTGGGGTGCAAGATCTTCGGCCAGCCGGAGCGCCCGGCGGTGTGCGGCGGCTTTCGCCCCATGGCGGACGTGTGCGGCTCCCATCGCCAGGAGGCCATCTGGCTTATCGGCGAGCTGGAGCGGCTGACCGCCTGAGCCCTTGACCCTCTCCCTCGGGGAAAGGGTGTCTGCTTGTCCTCCTCATCCCCGCCCCTTCTCCCGCAAAAGGAGAAGGGGGTGCCGCCATTCGGAGTCATGAAAAAGGCCCCCTCGCTTTGCGAGGGGGCCTTTTTATCGTCGGCTCATGGTGAAGCCAGCTTATTCCTTGATGCGCTCGATGCGACCACCCAGGCCTTGCAGCTTGTGCTCGATGTCTTCGTAGCCACGGTCGATGTGATAGATGCGATCGACGATGGTGGCCCCTTCGGCCACGAAGCCGGCCAGCACCAGGCTGGCGGAGGCGCGCAGATCGGTCGCCATCACCTGGGCACCCTTGAGCTGCTGGGTGTCGCGGCAGATGGCCACATTGCCCTGCAGTTCGATGTCGGCACCCATCCGAACCAGCTCGGGCACGTGCATGAAGCGGTTCTCGAAGATGGTCTCGGTGACCATGCCGGTGCCCTGGGCGACCGCGTTCAGCACGGTGAACTGTGCCTGCATGTCGGTCGGGAACGCCGGGTAGGGGGCGGTCTTGATGGTGACAGGTTTCAGGGTGCGACCTGTCATGTCGAGGGTGATCCAGTCGTCACCCTTTTCAATCAGGGCGCCAGCCTCTTCCAATTTGACCAGTACGGCTTCCAGCAGGCTGGGGTCGGTGTTGCGGCAGGTGATCTTGCCACCGGTCACGGCGGCGCCCACCAGGAAGGTGCCGGTCTCGATGCGATCGGGCTGCACGCTGTAGCTGCCACCGTGCAGACGTTCTACGCCGTCGATGGTCAGGGTATCGGTGCCGGCGCCCTGGATCTTGGCGCCCAGCGCGTTGAGGAAGTTGGCCAGATCGACCACCTCGGGCTCACGGGCGGCGTTTTCGATCACGGTGCGACCGTCAGCCAGGGTGGCGGCCATCATCAGGTTCTCGGTACCGGTCACGGAAACCATGTCCATCAGGATGTGGGCACCTTTCAGGCGGCCGTCGACGCGGGCTTTGATGTAGCCCTCTTCGATGACGATCTTCGCGCCCATCAGCTCCAGGCCGTGGACATGCAGGTTGACCGGGCGGGCACCGATGGCACAGCCGCCGGGCAGGGAGACGTCTGCTGCACCGAAGCGGGCTGCCAGCGGGCCCAGGGCCAGGATGGAGGCTCGCATGGTCTTCACCAGCTCGTAGGGGGCGACATGATTGTTTACCGCACCGGTCAGCACGGTCACATTGCCGTTGACCTTGGTGGTGGCGCCCAGCATCTCCAGCAGCTTGAGGGTGGTACCCACGTCTTTCAGGCGCGGTACGTTGGAGAGTTG
This sequence comes from Aeromonas sp. FDAARGOS 1418, assembly GCF_019048585.1. Lineage (NCBI taxonomy): Bacteria > Pseudomonadati > Pseudomonadota > Gammaproteobacteria > Aeromonadales > Aeromonadaceae > Aeromonas > Aeromonas sp. FDAARGOS 1418. The sequence goes on from NZ_CP077387.1 coordinate 1,198,222, forward strand.
AACCTCTTCGTCACACAGCAGGGTGGCAAACAGGATGGGCAGGGCGGCATTCTTGGCGCCGGAGATGGTCACTTCACCGGAGAGGGTGCAGGGGCCGGTGATCTTGAATTTGTCCATGGTTTACTTCTTTACCAAATCAGGAGGGCAGCTGGAATTTACGCTCGCGTTTCCACTCGGCGTCGGTATAGGCCTTGATGGAGAGAGCGTGGATCTCATTGGTGGCGATCTTGTCCATCAGCGGGGCATAGATGGCCTGTTGTTTCTTGACCCGGCTCATGCCGTCAAACATGTCGCCGACGGCGATCACCTGGTAGTGACTGCCGTCCCCTTTGACATGGACTTCGGACAATGGCAAAGCCTCGAGGAGTATCGCTTCAATTTCAGAGACTTGCATTATGAGTCCTCAGTTGTGAGCGGGGTTGAATGAAAGAGGCTGGCCACCCCGTAGAGGTTGGCCAGCGTATGGAAATCGTTGGAGGCACCCACCAGTGTCGGAGTGGCACCCCGTGCCAGTGCCGCCTTGGCCCACTTGACCAGCAGGGCAAGGCCGGCGGAATCCAGGGTAGTGACGGCACCGAGTTCGAGCCGATCGTCCTGCCACCAGTCGGCGCGGCGTTGCCACAGATCGTTGACCTGCGGGGCCTGCAAGTCACCGCTCAGGATCATGACTTGATCACCAGCGGCTTGGCGTTGTGTTCACGCAGCTGGGCGATCACCGCATCGATGCCGTTCTGGCGAATAAGGCCGCCCAGCTCGTTCTGCTTGGCAGAGAGCAGGCTGATCCCTTCGGCAACCATGTCGAAGGCTTTCCACTCGCCGGTCTTGTTGTTCTTGCGCAGCTTGAACTCGAGGAAGATGTCCGGCTTGCCGGCCTCTTTCACGCTGACGTTGACGGCGGTGATGTTGCTCTCGGCGGCTTTGCCGGGCTGGACCTTGACGGTCTGCTTGTCAAAGTGGGCCAGTGCGTCCGCGTAGGAGCTCACCATGTACTCGGTGAAGACGTCCACAAAGGCGTCACGCTGGGCAGGGGTCGTCTGTTTGATCTGGTTGCCGAGCACCTTGTAGGCGGCGAAGCGGTTGTCCACGTAGGGCAGCAGCTCCTCGCGGATGATGACGCGCAGGTGATCGGGGTTGCTCTTCACCTGGGCCTGATCGGCTTTCAGGCGGGCAAAGGTCTGCTGGGCGGCCTGATCCACGAGGGCATAGGGGTCCGAAGTATTGACATCCGCACGGGCGACGAGGGAGAACAGCATGCTGGTCATCAGACCCAGCATCAGGGCGATCTTCTTGAACATGGTTACTCCTTGGTTGCGGGTGTGTTGGCCGGAGAGGACTGGCTGTAGAGGAACTTGCCAATCAGATCTTCCAGCACGATGGCGGACTTGGTGTCTTCGATCATGTCGCCATCCTTGAGCATGCTGGTGCCCATCTCCTCATCGCTGAACCCCGGTGCCAGACCGATGTACTGCTCACCGAGCAGGCCAGAAGTCAGGATGGAGAGGGTGCTGGTCTCGGAGAACTCGCCGGCACTCTTCTGCATCTGCAGGGAAACGATGGGGACCTGGCTCTTGGGATCCAGGGTGATGTCGCTGACACGACCGACGACGACGCCGCCGACCTTGACCGGCGAGCGTACTTTCAGGCCGCCGATATTATCGAAATGGGCGCGCAGGGTATAGGTTTCTCCTTCCGGTTTGAAACTCAATCCCGCCACTTGCAGTGCCAATGCCAGAATGGCCGCGATGCCAGCCAGCATGAAGGCGCCAACCAGAAATTCTACTTTGCTGAACTTCATCTTTCCCTTATCCAAACATGACTGCGGTGAGTATAAAATCCAGACCGAGCACGGCCAGGGATGAGTGAACCACGGTACGGGTCGTCGCCTGACTGATCCCGGCCGAGGTCGGTTTGGCATCATAGCCGTTGAAGAGCGCTATCCAGGTCACCACCAGGGCGAAGATCAGGCTCTTGATGGCGCCCTGCATGATGTCGTCCTGCCAGTCGACGGAGGCCTGCATGGCGGACCAGAAACTGCCTTCGTCCACCCCCAGCCAGTCGACACCAACCAGCTTGCCGCCAAAGATGCCGATCAGGCTGAACATGAAGGCCAGCAGCGGCATGCTGATGACCCCGGCCCAGAAGCGGGGCGCCACGACCCGACGCAGCGGATCGACCGCCATCATCTCCAGGCTGGAGAGCTGCTCGGTGGCCTTCATCAGGCCGATCTCGGCGGTGAGGGCGGAGCCCGCACGACCGGCGAACAGCAGGGCTGTGACCACAGGGCCCAGCTCACGGAGCAGGGAGAGGGAAACCAGAGGCCCCAGGCTCTGCTCTGCGCCGAAATCCTTCAATACGTTGTAACCCTGCAGGGAGAGCACCATGCCGATGAAGAGGCCGGACACCAGTATGATGGCGACGGATTGCACTCCCACCACATACAGTTGCTGCACCAGCAGCGGGAAGTGCTTGCGTGGCTGGGGCCGTCCTGCCAGTGCATGAAACAGCATGATGGTTGCCCGGCCGACGGCGTTGATGAAACGCACACCGCTGCGGCCCAGCTTGCTTATCTGACTTGTCAACATCACAGATCCTGTAGCAGGTCACCTGCCGGAAAATGAAACGGAACAGGACCGTCGGGCAATCCCTTGAGGAACTGCTCGACTTCGGGATTGTGCTCCTCGCGCAGCTGCTCCGGTGTGCCGTGTGCCACTACCTTGCGGTTGGCGATGATGTAGGCGTAGTCGGCGATGCTCAGCACCTCCTTCACGTCGTGGGTGACGATGACGGAGGTGATGCCGAGGGCATCGTTGAGCTCCTTGATGAGCTTCACCAGCACCGCCATGGTGATGGGGTCCTGCCCTACGAAGGGCTCGTCATACATGATAAGATCCGGATCCAGCGCGATGGATCTCGCCAGGGCCGCGCGACGCGCCATGCCACCGGAGAGCTCGGACGGCATCAGCTTGGCCGCCCCGCGCAGACCGACAGCCTGCAGTTTCATCATGACGATGGTGCGGATCAGCTCTTCCGGCAGGCCGGAGTGCTCCCGCAGCGGGAAGGCCACGTTGTCGAAGACGGTCATGCCGGTGAACAATGCGCCACTCTGGAACAGCATGCTCATCCGTTTCCGCACTTCATACAGGCGTGAACGGGAGAGCGTGGGAACGTCTTCCCCGTCAAACAGAATGTGACCGGACTCAGGCTTGAGCTGGCCCCCGATCAGGCGAAGCAAGGTGGTCTTGCCGATCCCGCTCGGACCCATGACGGCGGTGACCTTGCCACGGGGAATGGTCAGGTTGATCCTGTCGTACAGCAGCCGATCCCCGTGACTGAAGGTCAGGTCGGAGATGGTGATCAGGTCATCGTTCAAACAATTGTCCATCCGGTATAAATGAAGAGCGAATTTTATGGGCTAGTCTAGGTCTAAGCAACAGCGAGGAACAACTATTGAGCGGGTTTCCCCCCCAAGTACGCGACAGTTTTATGTAACAACCTGCGTCAATGACCGCCCATTCCGCATCCGATTCGCTTATCTCGGCAGACTTTTTTATAATCCCGCAGCAAATTTCGGCCCGGAGCTGTGCCTTTATGTCTGTAAAGCCTGAAAAAGTGTCTGAATTGTTCGATTTCCGTCGCAGCGCCCGAGCGGTGCTGGACATAGAAAAACAAGCCATTGATGGACTCTACCAGTACCTTGACGAGGCGTTCGAGCGCGCCTGCGAGATGGTGCTGCGCTGTGGCGGCAAGATAGTGGTGACCGGCATGGGCAAGTCGGGTCATATCGGCAACAAGATTGCCGCAACCCTGGCCAGCACGGGAACGCCCGCCTTCTTCCTGCACCCGGGCGAGGCGAGCCACGGGGATCTCGGCATGATCTCAGCCGGGGATCTCATCATCGCCATTTCCAACTCCGGCGAGAGCGACGAGATCCTGGCCCTGCTGCCGGTGCTCAAGCGCCGCGGTATTCCACTCATCTGCATGACAGGCAATCCGGCTTCCACCATGGCGAAAGAGGCCAACGTGCACCTGTGCATCAAGGTGGAGAAAGAGGCCTGCCCCCTCGGTCTGGCCCCGACATCCAGCACTACAGCCACCCTGGTGATGGGGGACGCGCTGGCCGTGGCCCTGCTGGAGGCCCGTGGCTTCACCGCCGATGACTTTGCGCTGTCGCATCCGGGCGGGTCCCTCGGCAAGCGGTTGCTGTTGCGAGTGGGCGATCTGATGCACAGCGGCGAGCTGTTGCCCAAGGTGGGGATAGATGCCACCATCAGCCAGGCGCTGCTGGAAGTGAGCCGCAAGGGGCTCGGCATGACGGCGGTGGTGGACGATCAAGGGCTGCTTGCCGGTCTGTTCACCGATGGTGACCTGCGCCGCATTCTGGACCTGCAGGTGGACATCCATCACACCCCCATCAGCCGCGTCATGACGGTGAACTGTGTTACCGTAGGGCCTGAGATGATGGCGGCCGAGGCCGTCAAGCTGATGGAAACCAGGAAAATCAACGGGTTGTTGGTTGTGGATGGAGAGAGACACCCGCTGGGTGCCTTCAACATGCATGACCTGCTGAAAGCCGGAGTAATTTGATGCAAGACGTACCGACCCTCTATGGTCCGGTGACGCGCAGCCAGTACGAGAAGGCGGCGCAGATCCGCCTGCTGGTGTGCGATGTGGATGGGGTGCTCTCCAACGGCTTCATCTATATGGGCAATAACGGCGAAGAGCTGAAGACCTTCTGCACCCGTGACGGTGCCGGCATGCGTGCCCTGCTCAATGCGGGCATCGAGATTGCCATCATCACGGGGCGAAACTCCCGCATCGTCAGCGATCGCATGAAGAGTCTGGGAGTTCAGCACCTGGTGCAGGGTGCAGACAAAAAGCTGCCCCACTTCGAGGCCTTGCTGACCAAGCTCGGGCTGGATGCATCGCAAGCCGCCTATATGGGAGATGACACCATCGATCTGCCGGTGATGCAGGCTTGCGGCCTGGGTATCGCCGTTGCCGACGCCCATCCGCTTGTGCTGGCGAAGGCGGATCTGGTGACGCGGCTTGGCGGTGGCGTCGGGGCCGTGCGCGAGGTGTGCGACCTGATCTTGCAGGCCCAGGGATTGGCTGACTATCAACCCGAGGCGTCGCGATGAACAAACAGACTGTGCTGTTCGGCCTGCTGTTTCTGGCTGCGCTGGCGGCCTGGCAGCTGGGGGAGATCGAGCTGGTCCCCGAGCCGACCACCAAGACGGAAAATTTTCAACCGGACTTCACCGCCAGAGAGTTGGTGACGACCCGCTTCAACGAGCAGGGCAAGCGCACCGAGCGGCTGGAATCCGAATATGCGGAGTACTACCAGGTGCTCGAGCAGGCCACTTTCACCAAGCCGGTGGTCTACATGTTCGATGACAAGGGCGCGGCCGAATGGAAGCTGACGGCCGAAACCGGGGTGCTCAACACCGATGACAATGTGATCCTCCGTGACAAGGTGCATCTGGACGGTCTGCTTCCCGCCTCCTTCATCTCCACACTGGATACCTCCTATCTGGAGCTGGATCTGGTGACGCAGGGGATGAGAAGCAACCAGCACATCAGCATTGTGGGCCAGGAGTTCCAGACCGAGGGCGTTGGCCTCAAGGGTCACCTGGAACGTAAATATTTCGAGTTACTGGATAAAGGCCATGCCACTTATTTCAATGAAAAACGTTAATCTGGCCCTCACGGCCCTGTTGCTGTGCGGTTCTCTGAATGCCAAAGAGTCCGACTTTGCCGAGAAGGTCTATGTGGATGCGGTCAAGCAGGTGGCCGAGATGCAGGACAACCGCATCACCTTCAGCGAGGATGTCATCATCACCCAGGGCACCATCAAGATTAAGGCCGACAAGGTGGTGGTGATCCGCTCCGGCGACAAGGGCGCCGAGGTGATGACCGCGTATGGCAACCCAGCCACCTTCTTCCAGGTGCTGGACAACGGCAAACCGGTCAATGCCCATGGCAACAGCATCCGCTACGAGCTTAAGAACCGACTGGTAACCATCACCGGCAATGGCCAGCTCAAGCAGGAAGACAGCCAGGTGACCGGCGATCTCATTCGCTACGACATCGTCAAGCAGAAGATGATTGCCGAGAGCAAGGGGCCCACCCAGCGCGTCAAGACGGTGTTCCTGCCGGATCAGGTGGAGAACTTTGACAAACCCGCCGATCAGAAGAAGTAGGAAACAACAGCCATGGCAGTGTTAAAAGCAACGGGTCTGCAAAAGAGCTACAAGCGCCGCATGGTGGTCAGCGATGTGAGCCTGGAGGTGGGAACGGGCCAGATCGTGGGCCTGCTCGGCCCGAACGGCGCGGGCAAGACGACCTCCTTCTACATGATCGTGGGCCTGGTGCAGCGGGATGCCGGCCTCATCACCATCGACGAGCAGGACATCAGCCTGCAGCCCATGCATATCCGTGCCCGCAATGGCATCGGCTATCTGCCTCAGGAGGCCTCCATCTTCCGGCGCCTGTCGGTGTTCGACAACTTGATGGGGGTCATGCAGACCCGCAAGGGGTTGAGCCGCGAAGAGCGTGAGGATAAGGTCGAACAGTTGCTGGAAGAGTTCAATATCACCCATATCCGTGACAGCCTGGGCCAGAGCCTCTCGGGTGGGGAGCGGCGCCGGGTGGAAATCGCCCGGGCGCTGGCGGCAGAGCCGAGATTCATTCTGCTCGATGAGCCTTTCGCAGGTGTTGATCCTATTTCAGTCATCGATATCAAAAAGATCATCCAGCATCTGAAAGAACGCGGGTTGGGTGTGCTGATAACGGACCACAACGTCAGAGAGACGCTGGATGTGTGCGAGAAGGCCTACATCGTCAGCCACGGCAAGATGATTGCCGAGGGCGCGCCGGCTGATATCCTCGCCGATGAGCAGGTCAAGCGCGTCTATTTGGGCGATCAATTCAGTCTATAGTAAGGGGGCACCCCTCATTTTTGTTAGGTGACTGCCTCGCTGAACATAAGGATATCCCGACGTAGATGAAGCCGACATTACAGTTGCGTCTCGGTCAGTCCCTGACCATGACGCCACAATTACAACAAGCGATTCGTCTGCTCCAGCTCTCCACCCTGGAACTCCAGCAGGAAATTCAGCAAGCGCTCGACAACAACCCCTTGCTGGAGCAAGAGGAGAACGAGGCGCAGGAAACCAGTCAGACAGAGACACAGGACGCCAGTCAACTCGACTCCAGCGATGCCATGGCCCAGGAGAGCATGCCGGATGAACTGCCGGTGGACACCACCTGGGACGAGGTCTACTCGGCCGGTACGGCCCAGAGCGCAGGCCCCATCCATGACGGGGAAGACAGCGTCTATCAGGGGGAGACCACCGAGAACCTGCAGGACTACCTGCTGTGGCAGATGCGGCTCACCCCGTTCAGTGATGTGGATGCTGCCATCGCGCTTGCCATCATCGATGCCATCGACGAATCCGGGTATCTGACTGCCACCCTCGAGGATATTCAGGCTGCAGTCAGCAGCGAGGAGGTAGAAGTCGAACTGGATGAGATCGAAGCCGTGCTCAAGCGGGTGCAGCATTTCGATCCGGTCGGCATCGCCGCCCGTTCGGTGCAAGAGTGTCTGCTGATCCAGCTCGGCCAGTATTCGCCGGACCTGCCCTGGCTCGACGAAGCCAGAGAGGTGATCCGCGAACACATGGACCTGCTCGGCAATCGCGACTACCGCACCCTGGCTCGCAAGACCCGCCTCAAGGAGAGCGATCTCAAGGAGGTGCTGGATCTCATCCAGCAACTGGAGCCCAGACCCGGCAACGGCATCATCCAGAGTGAATCCCAGTACGTGATCCCGGATGTGTCCGTGGTCAAGAAGGGCAGCAAGTGGGTGGTTGAACTCAATCCGGATTCTGCTCCGCGCATCCGTGTCAACGAGGCCTATGCGGCCATGGCGCGCAATGCTCGCAGCAGCACGGATACCCAGTTCATCCGTTCTCATTTGCAGGAGGCCAAGTGGTTCATCAAGAGCCTGGAGAGTCGTAACGACACCCTGCTCAAGGTGGCCAGCTGCATCGTCGAGCAGCAGCAGGGCTTTTTCGAGTACGGCGAAGAGGCCATGAAACCCATGGTACTCAACGACATCGCGGAAGCGGTGGAGATGCATGAGTCGACCATTTCACGGGTCACGACCCAGAAGTACATGCATACGCCCCGCGGCATTTTTGAACTGAAGTTTTTTTTCTCCAGTCACGTCAATACGGAGGGAGGAGGAGAGTGCTCATCGACCGCTATTCGCGCCCTGATCAAGAAGCTGGTGACGGCGGAAAACCCCGCCAAGCCGCTTAGTGATAGCAAGATCGCGGATTTGCTGGCCGAACAGGGTATTATGGTGGCGAGACGCACGATCGCAAAGTACCGTGAATCCTTGTTGATCCCGCCATCCAATCAGCGCAAACGCCTGGTTTAGGCAAACAAAAGGAAGACGTTATGCAAATTAACCTGACCGGACACCATGTCGAGATTACCGAAGCTCTGCGTGATTATGTGAACAACAAATTTGCCAAACTCGAGCGTCACTTTGACCATATCAACAACGTACACGTGGTGTTGAGCGTCGAAAAACTGAACCAGATCGCCGAAGCCAAGCTGCATGTCAGCGGGGGAGAGGTGTTCGCCAATTCGCAGCATGCCGACATGTATGCGGCGATTGATACCCTGCTGGATAAACTGGATCGGCAGATCATCAAGCACAAAGATAAGTTAAATCAAAAATAACTATGCAACTTGAACACATACTGAGTCGGGACTGCACCAAGAGTGCGGTCCCTTGTACCAGCAAGAAACGCGCGCTCGAGATCATCAGTGAACTGGCCGCAGAGCGCCTCGGCGCTTCCCGCCAGGTCCTGTTTGAAAGTCTGCTGGCGCGAGAAAAGATGGGTAGTACCGGGATCGGAGCCGGTATCGCCATCCCCCACGGCCGGATTGACGACGCCTTCGCGCCGACCGCCGTGTTGATGACCTTCTCCGAGCCCATCCCTTTCGATTCTATCGACAATCAACCGGTTGACCTGCTCTTTGCATTGCTGGTGCCGGAAAGCGAGTGCAAGCAGCACCTCAAGACTCTTTCCCTGATGGCATCCAAACTGGGTGACAAGGCCGTCTGCCGCCAGCTGCGCCAGGCGACCAGCGACGAAGAACTCTATCAGATCATGACGTCGGCCTGAGGCCGGGTCTGACACAGCCACGTTGGCGTGAGGGGACAAGATGCAGTTAATAGTAGTAAGCGGTCGTTCGGGCTCCGGCAAGACGGTGGCCCTGAGGGTGCTCGAGGATCTCGGGTACTACTGCGTGGACAACCTGCCGGTCAACCTGCTGCCCCAGTTGATCGTGTCGGTGGAGAGCCAGTATGACAAGCTGGCTGTCAGCATCGACGTGCGCAACCTTCCTGCCCAGGCAGACAGGCTGGAGAACCTGCTGAGCCAGGTGCGCAACGAGGGGCGAGTCAAGTTCTCGAGCTTCTTCTTCGATGCGGACAACGCGACCCTGCTCAAACGCTACGGTGAGAGCCGCCGTCTGCACCCTCTGTCCCGCAACAAGCTTTCGCTGGACGAGGCGATCCGGGAAGAGACCCACCTGCTGGCACCGCTCTCCTCGACCGCCGACCTGCGCATCGACACCACCAACCTCAGCATTCACGATCTCAGCGAGCTCATCAAAACCCGGGTGCTCGGCAAGAAAGAGAACGAGCTGGTGCTGGTGTTCGAGTCATTCGGCTTCAAGTACGGCATTCCCAAGGATGCGGACTTCGTGTTCGACGCCCGTTTCCTGCCCAACCCGCACTGGATCCCGGAGCTCAAGCCCTTCACCGGCAAGGATGAGCCCGTGGCCAACTACCTCTCCAGCCAGCCGGATGTCATGCTGTTCATCCAGCAGATCGAGAATATGCTGGGGACCTGGTTGCCCCACCTGGAGCGCAACAATCGCAGCTATGTGACCGTCGGGATCGGCTGTACCGGCGGACAACACCGCTCGGTGTTCATCGCCGAGCGGCTGGCCAGCGCATTCCGGTTGCTTGGCAAGAACGTGCAGATCCGCCATCGCACGTTGGACAAGCGTTCAAACCCCGCCTGACAGATCCACAGGATGCTCAGATGACCGTTTCCGCCTCGGTAGAAGTCAAAAACAAGTTAGGCATTCACGCCCGACCGGCCATGATGCTGTTCGAGCTGGTGCAGGGGTTCGATGCCCACGTGTTGCTGCGCAACGAAGAGGGGGTCGAGGCCGACGCGGACAGCGTGATCGGCCTGCTGATGTTGGACTCCGCCCAGGGCAAACAGGTGGAGGTGCAGGTGGAGGGCCCCGAAGAGGTGGAGGCCCTGGCCGCCGTGGTGGCGCTGTTCACCTCGGGCTTCAATGAGGAGTAATACGCCTCGGCGTGCTCAAGGTGCGCTGCGAGCCAGCGCCTTGAAAGCGGCAAAATCCCGACAAGCCAGCAGACTTCTGCTGGCTTTTTCGTTCATCAGTGCCAGAAACAGATCATAAAGTCCCATGGCTTCCTCATAATCCGCCTTGGCGATGGCCAGCACGAAGATGAGGGTAGCGCTCTCGCCGTTGCCCCAGTCGATCCCCTGGGGGGCCAGCACGGTATAGACCAGGGTGCGGCGCGCCAGCAGGCCGAGGGAGTGGGGCAGAGCGATGCCGTCCCCCAGCAGGGTGGAGACGATCCGCTCCCGCTCCTGCAAGGATCCCCGGAATCCGCTCTCCACCAGATCCTCCGCCTCAAGCTGGCTGCAGATGCGATCAAACAGCACCCCCTGGCTGATGGGTTCATCAAGCACCATGAAGTGGTCGGCATCGAAATACTTGTCGAGCAGATAGGGACGGGTGCGATCGACGAGCACCAGCTTGCCGAGCTGCTCCAGCTGGTACTGAGTCGGGAAGGGGGAGACCTGTACCACGGGAGCATTCTTCTCGCTCACCTTGAGGGTGCTGATGACGAAATCCTGCTCGACTCGCACCAGTCCTTCATAGTCCCGCACCGACTCCAGCGTGGTCAGCTGCAGTTGGGGGTATTCCCGCCGGATGCGTGCTTCCAGCACCCGGAAGGTGGCGTTGCCCGCATCGCACAGCAGCAGCGCCTGGGGGCGCCGGGCGTAACCGATGTCGTAGTGGCGCTCCAGGCCGACTCCGATGTGGATCACCAGGTAGCCGATCTCGTGGTGGGTCAATCGGTAGGGGGTGTGCCTGATCCACTCAGAGATGGCCGCCAGGGTGATGTCGTAGGCGAGGGGGTAATACTGCTTGATGTGGTCCGCCAGGGGATTGTGGCTACCAATCTGGTATTTGACCCGCAGCAGCATGGCGCCGATGTGGGTCTGCAGGTCGGCTCGCAATTGCGGGTCGCCGCGCAGGTCATAGGGGTAGTGCTGGTGGATGTAACCCAGCAGGTGCGCCGTCAGCTGCTCGCTCTCGGCCGCCATGGCCGGGCTGAGCAGGGGCGTCTCTGCAGTGAGGCGAGCCTGGATCTGGATGGCGAGACAGGCGATCTCTTCCTGCCTCGGTGAAGTCAGGGTCGGCAGCTCGGCATAGATGTCGCGGGCCACCACTGCCAGGGGCGGGGTGATGTCGTCGCAGGCAAACTGGCGCAACTCGTGGCCAGACGCCTGGCGAAGCAGTGCGACGGCACAGTAGACGGTGACTTGCTGCAGGCTCTCGTCGGCCAGGCGCAGCTGATGGCGACCGAGTTGCTCGTGAATGTGGTTGCCCACTACCTCCAGCGTCTTGCTGGGGCAGAGGGTGGGCAACAGGCTCTGGAGCGGATGCTGGTGCAGCAGCTCCTGGCAGAGCAGTTGGGTGAGGCAGGCGCGGATCGCCAGCTCGCTTCCCGCAATGCGCATCCCCACTCTGGGTTTGCTGTCGATGGTGAGCCCGAAGTGGGCGAGCCGCTCCCGCACCTCCGTCATGTCCCCTTGCAAAGCCGCCCGGCTCAGATACCAGGTATCCGCCAGCTCGTCGAGCTTGATCCCCTGTTCCGCCGTCAGCAGCAAGACCTGGAGGTGCAGCACCCGCTCGCGGCTGGTGCGAGGCAGAGGGCTCTCCTGCCCCTGGGCGGCCAGCAGCGCATCGAACAGTCCCTGATTGTAAATCTTGAGCTGGTAACCGCTGCCCCGCTGATGGATCAGGTGGGCGCCCCGGGTGGCGATGAGCTCGTTCAGGGTCGCCACGTCGGTGCGCACCGTGCGGGTGGAAACATTGAGACGGCGGGCCAGCTCCTCCTGTGGCAGGGGCTCCGCGTGAAGCAGGGCGAGCAGTTGCTGGAGTCTGGGGTGGGGCAGCTTGGTCATGAGGGGGTGGGGACTCCTGTCGTGCATGGTGGGTCGATGTTAACAAGGGGGTCATTAACAAGCCAGGCACCGCCCAGTGATCGGACCGGTGCCTGTGGGGTTGTTATGCCAGCAGTGCCTTCACCATGGCGAGGAGGGTACGCACATCCTCCGGCCGGGTCTGGCCGCTCTCGCTGTCGATGATGGAGCTGTAGACATGGGGGATCACCTTCTCGACTCCTGCCTCCAGCGCGATCCGCACTATCTCCTCGAAGTTCTCAAGATCGATACCGCCGGTGGGCTCCAGCCAGAAACCGTGGCGGGCACAGGCCTCGGCCACAGCCTGATACTCGGCGCGGCAGGCGAGTCCCCCCATGGGGAAGAACTTGACCGAGCTGCCCCCCATGTCCTTGAGCAGGGCAATGGCGGTATCGATGGGGACGATGCCATCGGGCTGCTGACTACTGAGGGGGCCAGTGGAGATCTTCACCATGCCGGGGGTGCCGGTGGGGGAGACAAGGCCATTGACCAGGGTGTCAGCTTGACCGAGCAGCGCCCGGCTGGCCCCGACCCCGGTGAACACCTGATTGACGTGCTGGGGCTGCAACTGGCGGGCCAGCTCGGCCACCATGGCGGACTGGCGCGGATCACCGGCTCCCAGCCCGATGGAGAGGGCGTTGTCGATAAGCTTGGCGTAGGCCTCCATGTCGGCGACGGCAGAGGGAATGTCCGGGTAGTTCTTGGAGAGCACACCGACCAGGACGTGGCCCTCGGCAGCCTCATAAATGTCGACGGCATTCTCTTTGGAACCTGCCAGCACGTTGAGGCAGACCCGATCGCTGTAGTAATTGGGGGTAAGAGACATCAGTTGTTCTCCTGAACGAGGTGGGCAATGGCGGAGTGGATCTGGTCGAGCTGGGGCAGGGTGACGCTGCGCACGTCTATCTCGATGTGCCCCTCGTTGGCCTTGTAGCCGCGGCAGTAGATGGCGGGGGTACCCTGTTGCAGACGGGAGACCACTTCCACCGTGGTCATGCCGATCTGCTGGTGGTCGAAGGCGATGTCGGTGCGGGCGATGTCGCGCCCCGCGCTGTCCCACACCACCTTGGCGGTGACGCCGGGCAGCTGGTTGAGGCGCTCGATGAAGGGGGTCATCTTGGCGACCATGGCGGTGCCGCTCTCCTTCTCTTTGGCCAGGTAGCGCTCGATGGCGTGGGTCAGGCCGAGGATCCCCTCCTTGCCCACCTTCATGGCACGGCCTATGCCGCCAGCCTGCTGCTTGACCCACTCCACATACTGACGTCTGCCGAGTACCAGGCCGCTGGTGGGCCCTTCGATGGCCTTGGCGCCGCTGTAGATGACCAGATCCGCACCCTGGTTGTAGTAGAGACGCAGATCCTCTTCGGCCGCTGCATCGACGATGAGCGGGATCCCGTGGGCCTTGGCCACCTCGGCCGCCTCGGTCACCGACAGAATGCTCTTCTGTACGCAGTGGTGGGACTTGATGTAGAGGATGGCGGCGGTATTGGCATGGATGGCGGCGGCCAGCTGGGCGGGTGAGCACTCGTTGGCGTAGCCTGCCTCCACCACCCTGCCGCCCCCCAGGTTGACCATGGTGCCGACGGGGGCACCAAAGTTCACGTTGTGGCCCTTGGGCAGCACGATGTCGCTCGGCACGTCGTGGGCATGAGCATGCAACTGCTCGAGGCGATAGGGGTCGCCGCGCACGATCACGGCGGCCACCGACTGGGCGATGCCGGCGCTGGCGCAGGAGACCACAACCGCATCTTCAACGCCCAGCAGATCGGCCAGGTAGGCGCCGGTCTTGTTGACCAGATCCTTCACCTCGAAGTAGTGGCCGAGGCCGAAGTTGACCGCATCGACCACCTCCTGCTCGGGGGTGGAGACGCCGAGGATGGTCATGCGCCCGGAGGCGTTGATCACCGGTTTGAGCCGGTATTTCTCATACACAGAAGGCATGGTGTGATTTCCCGTAGTGAGTCAGAACCAGTTCGCCGCCCACCAGGGCGGCGAGAGGGAGCAGTTGCCGGTCACCGTTGCGGGTGCCGGCCTCGGTATCGGTAAAGAGAGCGGGGCCGCAGCTCACCTCGAACAGGGTGATGTCTGCATCGGCGCCCACCTCGAGCCGCCCCTTGCCGGGCAGGCGCAGGGCATCGGCGGCCTGGTGAGTGACGCAGGCGAGCACCTGCTCCAGGGTCATGCCGATGGCGAAGAACTTCGACATCACGTGGGCAAGGCTGTAGACGGGCCCCTTGATGCGGTTCTTGCAGTAGATGTCTGAACTGATGGTGTGGGGCAGGATGCCCTGGGCAATGGCCAGCTCCGCCACCTCGAAGCTGAAGCTGGCACCGCCATGGCCGATGTCGAGCAAGAGTCCCCGCCGCATCGCCTCGCGCACCGCCTGGCGCAGCTCACCCGCCGGGGTCAGGATGCGGTTGGGCTTGCCGTTGAAGCAGTGGGTCAGCAGATCGCCCTCCCCCAGCAGGGCGACGATCTCGTCCAGATCCGGCGGCGTGTTGCCCACGTGCACCATCAGTGGCAGGTTGCCATTGGCCTGCTGGATCTGCTTGGCCATGCGCAGGGGGTGCAGACCGCTTTCACCCACCACGCTGCCGCTCATACGCGCCTTGATGCCGACGATGAAGCCGGGATGGCGCCGGATGGCCGCCTGGGCGAGGGCGGGATCGATGTCTGCCGGATCCGCCAGTTCGTTCTGGCGCAGCAGGCCGATGCGGGAGATGTTGAGCAGGGCGTGCACCCGGGTCTTGCAGCCGGCGGCGAGACGCTGGAAGTCGTCCACGTCGTCGGCCCCGGTACTGCCGGCGTCGATGACGGTGGTGACGCCGGACGCCACCCCCACCTTGTCCGGCTCATCGTGATAGAGGGGGGAGGCGGGGTAGCAGTGGGTGTGGCCGTCAATCCAGCCGGCGCTCACATGGACCTGCCCGCCCAGAGTGAGGGTTTGCTTCGCCTCCGAGCTTTCTGGCAGCGAACCCAGCGCCGCTATCTTGCCATGCTTGATGGCGACGTCGACAAGCTGCCCGTTTCCCAGGCGTCCCGCCCTGATGATCATGTCGTACATGCTGATATCCCTCTTGTAACCTGCTTGCGCTCTTACTGCGAGACCGCTTCCAAGGCTCATGTGCTGCTCTTCACCTTGCTGACGACCTCTCGCGACAGATCGCAAACAGGTTCTTGAATGCCGTCCAAGAGACGGCCTTGGATTAAGCCAGGGCGATGGGGAAGACGGTCCCGAACAGCATGGCCCCCAGAATGGCGCCGCCCGTGATGGGCTTCTCCCAGATGTAGAACAGCAGCGCACCCAGCAGGGAGCCTATCCCGATGGGAATGGAGGCGCCCATGGCGGAGAGGATGATGAGGGGACCGAGGAAGCGGCCCGAGCTGTTGCCAGCCCCCATCATGACGTCTGCGCCGTAGGTGGAGTTGCTCTGGTTGATGGTGAACTTGCGCGCCAGGATGATCACGTAGCCGATGGCCATCCCAATCCCCATGCCGGTGATCAGGGAAGCGGTGAAATTTTCCACCGGATAGACGATGCCGGCCCCCAGCAGCAGGGCGGGCACCCCGAGGCCGACTCCGGTCTGGATGGCGCCGCCGATGTCGAGGATCCCCACCAGGGAGCCCTCGATGATGCGGGCGAACAGGAAGCTGGCACCGAAGGCGGCGACTGCACCATAGGCTCCCGTGTCCATGCCGGCTTTCAGCATGGCGACGAAGGCCACCTCGTTGAAGGCGCCGACCCCGTAGAGGTAGAACATGTGGGTACCGGCGAAGACGCCGGAAGAGAGCAGACCGACAAAGATGGGGAAGGACCAGTCGGCATACCAGAAGTTGTTTCTCAGTTTCTCATCCATGGTGTGCTTCCTTATTTGCCGCTCATGAGGTTGTGGACGTTTTCCAGCCACAGGGGAACGCCCAGGTGGAAGGATTCAATGAGTTTCATGTCAAAGCCGCGGAAGAAGCCGCTCAGCACGAACAGCAGGACGATGGCACTCATCATCACCTTGGTGACGTGGTTCCAGCCGCTCTCTTCCACCCCCTTGCCGATCAGGATGCCAAGCACCAGGCCCGGTACCGCGTTGCCCATGATGAGCTGGGCCAGACCGCCGAAGATGGTGGCCCAGAAGCCGGACTTCTTGCCTGCCTCGATGGCGGCCAGCCAGAAGATCACCGGCATGACGGTATTGACCAGCAGGTTGGCGGCGGGCACCAGTACCTTGACCGCGGTGACCTGCAGGGCGGCTGGCACGGCGGCGGCCGTGCTGTTGAGGAAGGCGACGACGATGGCACCAATGATGCCGCAGGCGATGGCCATCTTCTTCGGGTCATGCAGGGTGGTGGCGAGATCCCGGTTCTTGATCATGAGGGCTGCCGCGCCCCAGTTTGGCAGGATGCGGTGATCCACGTCCTGGGTGAAGGCGCCGGCCGCGACCGTGGAGGCCCAGGCGTTGAAGAAGAAGCCAAGACCGAACGAGAAGTGGGAGGCGGGGTCCCCTTCGCAGGAGTTGAGCTCGCCCAGGGTACGGAACGCGCCCATCCCCTGCACGGTCGGGGCGTGGAACATCCGCGCCGCGCCAGCCCCCACCCCGACGCCTACCAGGCCGCCGATGATGAGTGACTTCATCAAAATGATTAGAAACATCCAACTTGTCCTTTTGGTTGTGGGGTCAGGCCCGGGTGAAATCCACCTTGTCGACATCCAGGCTGGTGACCTTGACGGTGATCGCCAGCCGGACCCGGAACTCGTGGCGCTGGCGTGGCAGGAAGAAGAACAGGAACTTCTCCACCCGTACCGACTCCTCGGCCTCGAGCACCTCGACCTCGAGGGGTTCGATGCGCAGCATCACCTTGGGGCTCTCCTTGAGCAGGCTGGGTTGCACCTGGCTGAGGGCGGCGGCGAACGCCTGCTGGCGAGTCGCCCCCTTGCCGTTGACCGTGATCCGGGTGGTGAAGTGCTCTTTCATCAGGTGCGCCCGTGTTTCTTGGCGAAGGCTTCGATCAGCTTCTGGCCCAGCTCTTCCTTGTCCATGAAGCCGAAGCCCAGTACCACGCACCCCTCGTTGATGGCGGTGACACCCTCTTCGATGGATCGCATGCCGTAGCGGCACTTGTAGCCGTACTTGGTCTGGGCCGTGATGGCGCCCGCGCCACCGCTGCCGCAGAAGGAGATGCCAAGGTCGGCCTGCTCCTTGTTCATCACATCACCGAGCTTCATGTCGGCGGCCATGCCGGGGATGACGGTCACGGTGGCGCCGGCGGCTTCTGCGCCTGCCCCCACTTTCTGACCCTTGCCGAGACGATCTCCAATCACGAGTTTGATGGCAGTCATTTAGCGTTCTCCTTTTACTGAGCTGAGTTCGTTTTCTTTGGCCACTTCAAAATGGACGGACAAGAGGTGCGCCTCCTCGTAGGCGAGGCGGTCGAGCCAGGCGACGGCCTGTTCGGCCAGGCGCAGGGAAAGGGGGGAGATCTCCTCGAACAGGCTGAGGTCGACCTCCGGCAGGGATTCCCCGCTGTAGGAGCGCCACACCATGGCCTTGACGTGGGAGGCCAGCATCTGCTGCTGCACGTCGTTGGGGCGTATGCCCTGATCCGCCAGCAGGTTGTGAATGCGGGCCAGGGTCAGGTCGGTCTTGCGCAGCAGTGCCGGGCTGTCCGGGGTCAGGGGGGCGTCATGGGTGTCGGTGTTCAAGGTCTGCTCTCCAGGCTGGCAGAAAGGATGGGATCACCATAAAGCGGAGGAGAGTGCGGGAGGAGGCAGGTTTTTTCCGATTCGAAGTGGAAATCCGGAGGGAAAGGCATCAAAAGAAGCCCTTTTGGCGATCAAGAAGAGGAAAGGAGCGGACTGGCGGCAAGGGAGTGTGATCGGTGGCGCGTTTTGACGGCACCTTCGCCCGATCGTTTATTGGCGCAATATGTGAGCTGTCTCACGCACAAGCGGGGCCGGAGGAAAGCGGGCACGAAAAAGGGCCCTGTCGGGCCCTGCGAGGATCCGCCTCTCAGGTGGCGGGTGCCGCACTGCTGGTCGGCAGGGTCTGATTCTGGTAGCGCAGGTCCTCTTCGATGATGACATCGACGTCCAGCGGCTTGCCGTTGCGGATTACCGAGATGGTGAGCTTGGTGCCGGGGCGGCTCTCGACGATCTTGTCCATGACGGGACGCACGCCGGTGATGGCCTCTCCGTTGATCTTGAGCAGCACATCCCCACGTTTGAGACCGGCCTTGGTGGCTGGGCCATTGGGATCCAGGCTCTCCACCACCAACCCCTGCAAGTCCCCCAGGTTCAGCATGCGCGCGACGATGGGATTGATCTCGACGCTGGAGATGCCTAGGTAGCCGCGGATGACCCGGCCGTTGGCGATCAGCTCGTCCATGATGCGCTTGGCCAGCTTGTAGGGGATGGCAAAACTGATGCCATAGCTCTCCTGATTGCCGTTGAGGTGGTAGGCGGCGGTATTGATACCCACCAGATCGCCACGGCCATTGACCAGGGCGCCTCCGGAGTTGCCCTCGTTGATGGCGGCATCGGTTTGCAGCAGATCCTGTCTGCCATTGCTGTCCGGCCCCATGCTGGAGAGGCCGATACGCCCGGTGGCGCTGATGATGCCCTGGGTGATGGTCTGGCCGACGTTGTAGGGGTTACCGATGGCGAGCACCACGTCTCCCACGTCCGGCAGACGATCCGGGTCCTGAGGGATCACCGGCAGGTTGTCCGATTCGATGTAGAGCACCGCCAGATCGGTCAGTTTGTCGGTGCCGACCAGCTCTGCACTGAATACCCGACCATCTTGCAGGGCGACGATGATCTGGTCCGCATCGGCGATGACGTGATAGTTGGTGAGCACGTGACCGCGCTGGTTCATGATGACGCCGGACCCCAGCCCCTGGGGTCTGAGTTCGGCTTTTTCACCGCGATTACCGGCGAAGCTGCGGGTGTAGATGTTGACGACGGCAGGGCCGGCGCGATGGGCTGCGTAGGAGAAGCTCAGCTCGCGGGCATTGGTGATGAGGCCCGGCAGGGGGGCGCCGCCACGAAAATTGGGGAACACCAGCAACAAAAGCGCAGCCATGGCGAGGCCAAAGCCGACGGACTTGCCCAAGTAGCTGATCAGAGGTGGGATTTTCATGTCTTTCTCGTCCGTACAGGCTGCGGGCAGAGAATAACATTATCGATGGATAAAAATCACCCGCGGCGGTTGCCGCGGGTGTGAGGGGCTTAACGGATCACCAAATAGAGCGAGGAGTCACCGCGCTGGATGTTCAGCGCCAGGACTTCCGGCTTGTTTTTCAACACCTTGGTCAGTTCACCCATGGAGTTGATGCGCTGGCGGTTGACCCCGATGATGATGTCGCCCTTTTGCAGGCCGGAGGCGGCTGCCGGTGAGCGGGGATCGATGTCGGAGACGGCCACGCCGGTCACGGGGTCCGTGGTTGTGCTCAGCTTGGCCCCTTCCAGTGCCGGATGCAGGGCGCTGGCCAGGATCTCGCTGTCATCCGCTTTCTTCAGGGTGACCTTGACGGTCTGCTCCTTGCCGTCACGGATGAGGCCGAGCGAGACCTGCTTGTCGGCCCCCATGGTGGCGATCTTGGCACGCAGCTCGCCGAAGGAGCGGATGGGCTTGCCATCGATGCTGATGATGATGTCGCCTGCCTTGATGCCTGCCTTGGCGGCGGCGGAGTCAGGCATGACCTGGTTGACGAAGGCGCCGTCCTTCTTGTTGTAGCCGAAGGTCTTGGCGATTTCGCTGGTGAGCTCGGTGCCGGTAATCCCCAGCTGGCCACGGCGCACTTCGCCGTATTTCACGATCTGCTCGGAGAGATCGCGCACCATGTTGGACGGGATGGCAAAGCCGATGCCGATGTTGCCGCCGTTGGGGCCCAGGATGGCGGTGTTGATGCCGATCAGCTCCCCGCGCAGGTTGAGCAGGGCGCCGCCCGAGTTGCCGGAGTTGATGGCCGCATCGGTCTGGATGAAGTTCTCCAGATTTTCGATGTTGAGGCCGCTGCGACCCAGGGCGCTGACAATGCCGGAGGTGACGGTCTGGCCCAGGCCGAACGGGTTGCCGATGGCCAGCGCGTAGTCACCGACTCTCAGCTCGTCGGAGTCGGCGAACTTGATCTGCACCAGATCCTCGGCCTTGATTTGCAGCAGGGCGATATCCGACTGTTTGTCTTCCCCTATTTTCTTGGCCGCATACTCACGGCCATCCTTCAGGTTGACCTTGATCTCGTCCGCCTCGTGGACCACGTGGGCGTTGGTGATCACGTAGCCTTTCTTGGCATCGATGATGACGCCGGAACCAAGCGCCTGGAAGGGCTGCTCGCTCACCTGCTCGTCAGGCATGTTGGGGCCGAAGAAGAAGCGGAATTGTTCCGGCAGGCGCTGGCGGGTGATCTTCTTGCCAGAGACGGAGATGTTGACCACGGCAGGGGTCACCTGCTCGAGGACGGGGGCCAGGCTCGGCATCTCCTGGTTGTTCGCCATCAGGGGCAGTGCGGCCTGCGCCGGTGCTGAGGACATGGCGATACCGACACTGAGGGCTAAGACACTGAATACAGAAAGAGATTTACGCATATGAGAAACAGCTCCCAGAAAAAGTTGCAGTGCAATCGTCAAGGTCTGACCACGATAAAGCGTAATTAGTTCAACCGACGATCAGCCCGGCTGCTTGAGCAGGCCGGACGCACCGGCGTAATCGCGGGGAGGAAGGCCCGGCTCCTCGCTGTTGGCGGCATCGCCTGTTTCTTCCACTTCGGGTTCGCGGAACAGTGGTTCCTGTACCTTGGCCAGGAACTTGCTCTGTTCCGCCATGTGGCGATAAAGGGTCTGGTACTGTTCGGCCAGTTGCTCCATCAGGGCGGCGCTGTCGGCGAAGTGGGTGGTGATCTGCCCCTGGTAGCTTTCCAGCTCCTTGTGGGCTTTTTTCAGCTCCTGTTCCAGGCGTCCGGCATCCCGGCTACGGACAGAGAAGCGGCCGATCAGCACGCCGATGATCAGGGCGGCGATCGCCAGCAGGATCCCGTTAAACAGAGTCATAGAAGCTCCTTGTTACAGCTAACACGATGAATTTGAAGCGGTCGGATGGACCGCAACGCCTCGTTGGCACTATACCGTGCCCCCTGAGAGCGTGATACTATTTTGTCCCTCATTCAGGGACTTGGAGGCGGTTTACAGGATGACCCCGCAGCAAAAATATCAGCAGGATTTGCAGCGCCCCGGCTTTGTGGCCGATCCGGCCCAGGCCATGGCAGTCGCCCGCCTGGAGCGACTCTATCAGGATCTGTGCGCAAGCCCGACTCCGACCAGATCCCGTGGCCTGCTAGGTTGGCTGCAAAAGCCGAAAACCCGTGACCCCGTCCAGGGGTTATATATGTGGGGCGGTGTGGGCAGAGGCAAGACCTGGCTGATGGATACTTTTTTTGAGAGCCTGCCGGGGGGGCGCAAACTGCGCATCCACTTCCACCGTTTCATGCACCGGGTGCACGACGAGCTCAAAGGGCTGACCGGTCAGTCCGATCCGCTCAAGCTAATCGCCCGCAAGCTGGCCGACGAGACCGACGTCATCTGCTTCGACGAGTTTTTCGTCTCGGATATCACGGATGCCATGCTGCTCGGCACTCTGTTCCAGGAACTCTTTGGCCATGGCGTGGTGCTGGTGGCCACATCCAACATCCCCCCTCAGGGTCTCTACCGCAACGGGTTGCAGCGTGCTCGCTTCCTGCCGGCCATCGCGCTTATCGAGCGTCACTGCGAGGTGATCAATGTCGATGGCGGTGTCGATTACCGGCTGCGAACCCTTGAACAGGCAGAGATCTATCACTTCCCGCTGGATGAACAGGCCAGGAGCAACCTGGATCGTTATTTCAGCCAGTTGACCGGGATTGGGCCGGTGACTGCCGCCGCACTGGAAATCAACCATCGCCAACTGAGTGCACTGGGCGTGGGGGAAGGGGTGCTTTATATGGAATTTGAACAGCTGTGCTGTACTCCACGCTCCCAGGGCGACTACATCGAACTGGCCCGTGAGTTCCACACTGTCCTGCTGGCCAATGTGCAACCCATGGGCAGCGGCACGGATGACGCGGCCCGCCGCTTCATCGCCATGGTGGACGAGTTTTATGAACGGCACGTCAAGCTCATCATATCGGCGGCGGTCCCCATGACCGGGCTCTATGGCGAAGGCTTGCTGAATTTCGAATTCAAGCGTTGCCTTTCACGGCTTCAGGAGATGCAATCGCACGAATACCTTGCCAGAGTGCACCTTCCTTAGTCACAATACCGCGCCTGCCAGTCGGATGGGCATCTGCGGCAGGTAGGGCCGGGCGACATTTGCTAGCTTCATGGCAGTGAAATTAGCAGGTGATATTTAAGGCAACTTCACTTATAATCGCCCGGCCCACGTTACAGCTGTCGATAAGACAGCAACACTTTAAGCTTTACTTGTATTCGAAGGGGTACAGGTAGGCCATCGTTTGTTGTTTGTGGGAGAGCCCCCATAAGCAATTGGGTCTGTAACAGGTAATTGGGTTTAACTTAATGAAAACTTTCGTTGCCAAGCCAGAAACCGTAAAACGTGACTGGTACATTGTGGACGCAGAAGGTAAAACTCTGGGTCGTATCGCAACCGAGATCGCTGCTCGTCTGCGTGGTAAGCACAAAGCCGAGTACACTCCGCACGTTGACACCGGTGACTACATCATCGTTGTAAACGCTGAGAAGGTACACGTAACCGGTAAGAAATTTACCGACAAAATGTACCACGCTCACTCCGGTTTCCCGGGTGGTATCAAGTCCATCAGCTTCGACAAGCTGATTCAGCGTAAGCCGGAAATGGTAATCGAAGCTGCCGTCAAGGGCATGCTGCCGAAGGGTCCGCTGGGCCGTGCCATGTTCCGTAAGCTGAAAGTTTACGCAGGCGCAGAGCACGCTCATGCTGCTCAGCAACCTCAAGTACTGGATATCTAACGGGAACTGGCAACATGGCAGAAAATCAATACTACGGTACCGGCCGTCGCAAAAGCTCCACTGCTCGCGTATTCATCAAAGCGGGTAGCGGTAAAATCGTAATCAACCAGCGCTCCCTGGAGCAATACTTCGGCCGTCCGACTGCCCGCATGGTAGTTCGTCAGCCGCTGGAACTGGTCGAGATGACCGAGAAACTGGATCTGTACATCACCGTTAACGGTGGTGGCATCTCCGGTCAAGCTGGTGCGATCCGCCACGGTATCACTCGTGCTCTGATGCAGTACGACGAGACCCTGCGTTCCGAACTGCGTAAAGCTGGCTTTGTTACTCGTGATGCCCGTAAGGTTGAGCGTAAGAAAGTCGGTCTGCACAAAGCGCGTAAGCGTCCGCAGTACTCCAAGCGTTAATTCGCTTTTGGTACGCACTCTCAGGAGTGTCAAAAAAGCCTGGCAATTTGCCAGGCTTTTTTTATTGGTAATGTTACATGTGACAATGCTAAGCATACGTCACAAAAGACAAAAAATTGTGTATTTATTGTTTTTGCCCATCGACTCCCTTTCTTGTCAAATTGTTATCTTTTCTTTAAAATTTCCATGGTCTTTCTGTGTCAATTGCCACTCCGCTTCCATCGCAGTTGTCAGAGGGAGAGGAGAAGTAAACAGGGACACTATAAGAATGAGCGGAGTCCACATGGGAGAGTTTTTGGATGAGCAATGCGCCAGTTGATACCGGTCGCCGCAGATTTCTTACCTGGTCAACGGTTGCCGTTGGCGGTGTAGGAGCTGCTTTTACCGCAGTGCCGTTTATTAAGTCATGGAATCCGAGTGCCAAAGCCAAGGCGGCAGGCGCCCCGGTTGAAGTGGATATCAGCAAGCTGGAGCCGGGTCAGCTAATCCGCGTCGAGTGGCGTGGTAAACCGGTCTGGGTGGTGAAGCGCACCAAGCAGACGCTGGATGCTCTGGCTGCACACGATGACAAGCTGCGGGATCCTGCGTCAGACGAGCCACAGCAACCGGACTATGCCCACAATGGCTACAGATCCATCAAACCGGAAATCTTCGTGGCCGTTGGCATCTGCACTCATCTGGGATGCTCCCCCTCCTATCTGCCCGACAGCTTCGGCGAGCAGGTTCAAGGGGTAACTTCCGGCTTCTTCTGCCCCTGCCATGGCTCCAAATTCGACATGGCTGGTCGAGTGTTCCAGGGCGTCCCCGCACCGCTGAACCTGGTCATTCCGCCATACCAATTTCTTAGCGACACCACCATTCTGGTCGGTGCCGATGGCAAGGAGGCCTGACCATGTTTGCCAAACTCATGGGCTGGATCGATGATCGTTTCCCGCTCACGGCCATGTACAACGACCATATGGCCAAGTATCCGGCGCCCAAGAACCTGAACTTCTGGTACTTCTTCGGCTCTCTTGCCATGTTGGTGCTGGTCAACCAGATCATCACCGGCATCTGGCTGACCATGAACTACAACCCCTCGGCGGAAGGTGCCTTCGCTTCCGTGGAATACATCATGCGGGATGTGGATTACGGCTGGCTGCTGCGTTACATGCACTCAACCGGGGCATCCGCCTTCTTCATCGTGGTCTACCTGCACATGTTCCGCGGTATGATCTACGGCTCTTACCAGAAGCCACGGGAACTGCTGTGGATCTTCGGCATGCTGATCTTCCTGGTGCTGATGGCCGAGGCCTTCATGGGTTACCTGCTGCCCTGGGGGCAGATGTCGTTCTGGGGGGCCCAGGTCATCATCTCGCTGTTCGGTGCCATCCCCGTTATCGGTGACGATCTGACCCTGTGGATCCGGGGGGACTATGTCATCTCGGGTGCGACCCTGAACCGCTTCTTTGCGCTGCACGTCATCGCTCTGCCGCTGGTGCTGGTGATGCTGGTGGCCATGCATATCCTGGCGCTGCACGAGGTGGGCTCCAACAACCCCGATGGCATCGACATCAAGAAGCACAAGGACGAGAACGGCTGGCCACTGGATGCGGTCGCATTCCACCCCTACTTCACCGTGAAGGACATGATCGGGGTAGCCGGTTTCTTGTTCTTCTTCTGTGCCATCATCTTCTTCAAGCCGGACATGTGGGGCTATTTCCTCGAGAAACCGAACTTTGAGGTGGCCAATGGCCTGAAGACACCGGCGCATATCGCTCCGGTCTGGTACTTCACCCCCTTCTACGCCATCCTGCGTGCGGTGCCTGACAAGCTGCTGGGGGTCATCATGATGGGCCTCTCCATCGTGGTGCTGTTCCTGTTGCCCTGGCTGGATCGCTGCAAGGTGCGCTCGGTGCGTTACCGCAGCACCCTGCACAAGCTGAACATCGCCCAGTTCGTGGTCTGCTTCATTATCCTGGGGGTGCTGGGCGTGCTGCCATCAACCCCGACCCTGACGCTGATTGCACAGCTCTGTACTCTGGGTTATTTCGGATTCTTCGTCCTGTTGTTCTTCTACAGCAAGAATGAGAACACCAAGCCGCTGCCGGAGAGGGTGACATTCAAATGAAAAGAATAATTTTTGCAGTGCTGGCCCTGCTGCCAGGTCTGGTGTTGGCCTCTGGCGGTGGCTTCCCCCTCGACAAGGCGGAGTACGATCTGAGTGACAAGGCATCCCTGCAACGGGGGGCCGCCACCTTCATGAACTACTGTGCCGGCTGTCACTCCACCCAGTATCAGCGTTATAACCGGGTGGCGGCCGACATCGGTATTCCGGACGATCTGATGAAGGAGAACCTGGTCTTCACCGGCGCCAAGATCGGCGATCTGATGAAGAGTGCCATGTCCGAGAAGGATGCTGCGCGCTGGTTCGGCGCGCCGCCCCCCGACCTGACCCTGGTTGCCCGGGTGCGTGGTGCAGACTGGATCTACACCTATCTGCGTTCCTTCTACGTGGACGAGACCCGTCCATTCGGGGTGAACAACGCCGTCTTCCCGTCCGTGGGTATGCCCCATGTGCTGGAGCCGTTGCAGGGGACGCCCCGCGCCGAGTTCAAGACGCACACCCTGGATGGCGTTGAGATGCAGCAAGTCGTCAGCATCAAATCTGACGGCAACGGTGAAATGAACAACGAAGAATATGATCAGACGGTACTGGATCTGGTAAACTTCTTGGTCTACTCGGCTGAGCCGGTGCAGCAGGAGCGCGAACGCATGGGCTTCTGGGTACTCGGATTCATCGCTATCTTCTTCATCTTCACTGTGCTGTTGAAGAAGGAATTCTGGCGCGACGTTCACTAAGCGACCAGATCGGAGTAATATGACGCACGGCAATGAAGACAGACATGCTTCATTGCCGTTTCTGCTTTTTAATGACGGGAGGGTTCAATGGCTGTAGCTGCCAATAAGCGTTCGGTAATGACGCTGTTTTCCGGTGCCAACGATATGTTCAGCCATCAGGTGCGTATTGTCCTGGCGGAGAAGGGTGTTAGCGTGGATATCTGCCAGGTTGATCCTGCCAACCTGCCGGATGAGCTGGCCGAGCTGAACCCGTACAACACTGTACCGACTCTGGTGGATCGCGAGCTGGCGTTGTACACCTCGCGCATCATCATGGAGTATCTGGATGAGCGTTTCCCGCATCCGCCCCTGATGCCGGTTTATCCGGTCGCGCGCGGCAACAGCCGTCTGATGATGCACCGCATCGAGCTGGACTGGTACTCTCTGGCCGACAAGATCATGGCGGGCACCGATACCGAAGCCGCCCGTGCCGAATTGCGTGACAACCTGCTGGCCATCGCCCCCATCTTCGGCGAGATGCCCTATTTCATGAGCGAAGAGTTCGGTCTGGTCGACTGCTACATGGCGCCGTTGCTGTGGCGTCTGCCGAGCCTGGGCATCGATTTCACCGGCCGTGGCGCCAAAGAGCTGAAGGCTTACATGGTTCGCCTGTTCGAGCGTGAATCCTTCCAGGCTTCCCTGACCGAGGCCGAGCGCGAGATCCGTGCCGGCGTATGAGCATGGAACCGACAATGACACCCAGTCGCCCGTATCTGCTGCGGGCGTTTTTTGACTGGTTGCTGGATAACGATCTGACTCCCCATCTTGTGGTCAATGCCAACATTCCCCATGTGATGGTACCGATGCAGTTCGTGCAGGATGGCCAGATTGTTCTGAACATCGCCCCCCGGGCCGTGGGCCAGTTCCACATGGACAATGACGCTGTCAGCTTCAGCGCCCGTTTCGGTGGCGTATCGCAGCAGGTCTATATCCCCATGGCGGCCGTACTGGCCATCCATGCCAGGGAGAATGGAGTGGGGACCCTGTTCCCGCCGGAGCCCGGGTATGACCTCTGGCTGGAACAGGCACAGACACCCACGTCGGTTGACCCCGAGCCGGAACCACCGCGCCCGAGCGGTCGCCCGACTCTGAAAGTCATCAAATAAAAAACGCAGCCTGAAGGCTGCGTTTTTTCATCCTGCCAGATGGTCAATTCTGGGCAAACTCGAAGGCTTTGATCACCTGCTTAACGCCACTGACGTGGCGGGCGATTTCCACGGCCTGATCCCCTTCCTGGCGGGTGACCAACCCAATGAGGAACACCTCGCCATTCTCGGTGACAACCTTCACCTTGGCGCTATCGAAGTTCTTGGTGCCCAGCATGTCGGCCCGCACCTTGGAGGTGATCCAGGTGTCATTGCTGCGCACGCCGATACTGACTGGTTTGCCAAGGCGCAGCTCGTTGTAGACATGGCGAACCCCTTCAATCCGGCTCACGATTCTGCCCGCTTCCTGTTTGTAAGTGTCAGAGGGTGTCTGACCCACCAGCAGCACACGGCCGTTGTTGCTGTAGACACTGATCTTGCTGGCGGCGCTCAGGGGCTTGTTGTCGGCCAACAGGTTGGCGGCTTTCAGCTCTATGGTCTGATCGTCCCACTGGGCACCCAGGGTGCGGCGATCGCCGCTCGCTTTGGCGGTGCCAGCCGCGCCACCGACCACCACGGCAGCACAGCCTTGCAGCAGCAGGACGCCGGTCAGCAGGGCAAGAGCGAGAATAGGCTTCTTCATGGTTTCAGTCTTCCTGTTGCGGGAAAAGTGTCTGGTCGATGAGATCACAGAGACAGTGCAGGGTCAACAGGTTCACTTCCAGAATACGAGGACGGCGAGCGGAAGGAACGCGGATCTCCACGTCATTGGGGCCCAGCAGACCGGCGATCTCTCCCCCGTCTCCGCCACCGAGAACAATGATGGTCATGTCGCGTGAGAGGGCGGCCTCCGCAGCCTTGATGAGGCTGCGGCTGTTGCCTGTCGTGGTGATGACCACCAGGATGTCGCCTGGTTGTCCCAGAGCACGTATCTGTTTGGCATAGACCTCTTCGAAACCGTGATCCGTGGCGATGGCGCTGATGGTCGCCATGTCGGGCGTCAGGGCGAGACCGGGCAGGGAGGGGCGAGGAGTTTCATAGCAGTTCACCAGTTCGGAAATGAACAGCTGTGCCAATGCCGAGGAAGGACCATTGCCACATGCCATCACCTTGTGGCCATTGAGCAGGCAGATGGTCAGCATCTGGGCTGCCGTATGGATGGCATCCGGCAGTGCTTCGGCGGCAGCTATCTTGGTCTGGATGCTTTCGGTGTAATTCTCTTTGATGGGATCAGTCATGGGGTCCTCTTAAAACGCGTTCTGGATCCAGTCCGGCTGGTCGCCCTCGAACGCGATCACATCGAATCGACAGGCCTGGTTGGCCTCATTGATGGCATGTTGCTTGAAATAGTGGCGCGCGGCCAGCACGATCTTGTGCTGTTTGCGCCGGGTGACCGAGCTGGCTGCACCGCCATGGGTGGCGTTGGCGCGATATCTCACTTCAACGAACACCAGGGTCTCTCCCTGGCGCATGATGAGATCGATCTCGCCGCCACGGCAGCGGTAGTTGCGGGTCACGGGTTGCAGGCCGCGGGCCTGCAACCAGCGTTCCGCTATTTGCTCAAAGTGTTGTCCCTTGCTCGTCGCTGCCGACGGCAACAGGTTCAACCACTGCTGGTGAAGTTGTGTCAGTAGCCTCTTCATGAGTCGCATCCTCCAGCTGGGGGGCGGCGCTGTCGCTGACCAGCTTGCCATTCTGGTAGGTGGCCCAGTC
This sequence comes from Aeromonas sp. FDAARGOS 1418, assembly GCF_019048585.1. Classification (NCBI taxonomy): domain Bacteria; kingdom Pseudomonadati; phylum Pseudomonadota; class Gammaproteobacteria; order Aeromonadales; family Aeromonadaceae; genus Aeromonas; species Aeromonas sp. FDAARGOS 1418. The sequence continues at coordinate 1,227,614 of NZ_CP077387.1, forward strand.
CAGCATGCGCACTATGTTGCCCTGGGGATCCACGCTCAGCTGGCCACTCATGCCGGGTTGCTGCATGGCATTGACCTTGCGCATTTGCGGCAGGTTGCCTGCCAGGCTGACGGCATCGTAACCGAGGGCGAACAGGCGCAGCAGGTCGCCCTGGGTCTGGGGCCAGAGCAGGGCAATCTGTTCACGCTGCGTCTCGAAGCCACCCAGCAGCAGCGGCATGTCGGAGATATGCATACCGTTGAGCTCGGATGCCACCTCGGTCGTCCCGCCGTCGTATCCCCGCGAGCTGCTGTAGATGGGCAGGCTGCCCATGGGATTGACCGAGATGTCCACATAGGGCTTGATCATCCGGGTCTCCAGGCTGTTGGCCACCACATAGACGGCGTCGATGCTGCGCGGCGCGGCATCGGACAGCTGGACAATCTCCCCGGCTCGTGCGGTGGAACGGCCGCTCAGAGCGTTCTTGACCATGCCCTGCACTTCGTTACGCGCCCCGAAGGTGGCAACCACGGGCTTCTCCTGGCTGACGCCGGCCCAGGCCTGTTCAAACGCCTTGATACTGCTGTAGCCAATCCGGCCTTGTGCCGCGATCAGCAGCGGCTTGCGGTAGCCCTGACCATAGAGGTATTGGGCCGCCTGGCTTGCATCGGCAGCGGCGGAGAGCGAGAAATAGAAGGTGTTGTCGTTGACGATCGGCTTGTCCAGCTCGTTGAGCGCCAGCACCGGCACGGTCGGACTCGACTTGAGCAGCTCCTCCACCTGATCCTTGAGCAGGGGGCCGATGATCATGTTGGCCCCTTCCTGAATCGCCTGCTTGTAGAGGTCCCCCATCGCCTTGCCCTGGGTATCATAGAAGTTCAGGGTGAACTGGCTCTGATTTTCCTTGTAGGACATCAGCATGCCGTTGCGGATGGCGGCGCCCTGGGCTTCCAGGTTGCCGGAGAGCGGCAGGAAGACGGCGATCTGCTGAAGCGAACCGTTGTCCGTAGTAGCGAGATCCCCAAGGCCGGCCGGCATGTCGCTCTGGGCAGGGTGGTTAGGGAAGCTCTGCTTCCAGCCGGCAAGCTGGCGGGCCAGCTGGCTCGGCTGTGCCCCGAACTCATTCACCAGCGCCGCAAGACGCAGCCAGCCGGTGGTGACATCGGGAGCTGGCTCCTCTTCGAGCGCCTGCAGGGTGGAGGGGGTCATGCTTTTCAGCAGTGACCAGATCTGCTGGTGATTGGTGGCCAGCTCATTCTTGGCCAGATAAGGTTCCAGCAGGATCAGCGACTTGGCCGCACCAAACTTGTTGTTGATGTCGAGCTGCAGCACCACGCGCTGGCGGTACCAGTCCTTCTGGGTATCGGCATCCAGCACCACATCCGGCTTACCTTCCAGCAGGATCAGCGCCTGGTTGGCGTTGCCCTGGGCGAGCAGCAGGTGTGCCTGCAGCAGTTGCAACTGCGCCTGCTGCTCCGGGCTCTTCGCCTGCTTCTGCAACTGCTGATACAGGGCGGCAGCCGGTTTCGCCTGGCCGAGCGCCAGATAGCTGCGCGCCGCCATCATCTGCCACACGAAGGCCTCTGCCGGTTTGGCGGGATCCACCTGCTCCAGATACCACTGGGCATTCTTGGTCAGATCCGAGAAGGCTGACGGCATGCCGGGTTGTCCGGAAGATTGATTGGGCTCCGACGCACAGGCGGCGAGCAGGACTGCCGCGAGTAGGATGCCGAAGAGTCGTGATACACTTAGCTGCTTTATAACCCGGTTCAAGTTCATTCCCCGACCAGTGTTGAAATTCTCCATAGTGTAAACGGGCCAATATGGCGACACAATTGTCGGGACACTCGGAGCTCCCATGAGTGACATCCCAACCCTGTATATAGTCCCCACTCCGATCGGCAATCTGGCCGACATCACCCAGCGAGCACTGGACGTGCTGCGCAGCGTCGATCTGGTGGCCGCCGAGGATACCCGGCATACCGGGATCCTGCTCAGCCACTACCAGATCTCGGTACCGACCTTTGCCCTGCACGATCACAACGAGCAGCAAAAGGCGGATGTGCTGATCGCCCGCATCAAGGAGGGCAAGAGCGTGGCCCTGGTCTCCGATGCGGGGACGCCGCTCATCAGCGACCCCGGTTATCACCTGGTCACCCGTTGTCGCGAAGCCGGGGTCAAGGTGGTGCCGCTGCCCGGTCCCTGCGCTGCCATCACGGCGCTGTCCGCCGCCGGGCTGCCCACCGACCGCTTCGCCTTCGAGGGTTTCCTGCCGGCCAAGGCCAAGGGGCGGGATGATCGCCTGCAAGCCGTCATCGAAGACACCCGCTCTCTGGTGTTCTACGAATCGCCGCGCCGGGTGCAGGAGACGGTGGAAGCGATCGCTCGCATCCTTGGTGAGCGCCAGGTGGTGGTGTGCCGCGAGCTGACCAAGACCTTCGAGTCCATCCACGGTCTGCCCGCCTCCGAGATGCTGGCCTGGCTCGGAGAGGACGATAACCGTTGCCGCGGGGAGATCGTGCTGGTGGTCGCCGGTGCCAGCAAGGTGGATGACGAGTTGCCTGCGGAGGCGATCCGCACCCTGGGCCTGCTGGTCAGCGAGCTGCCCCTCAAGAAGGCTGCAGCCCTCACCGCCGAGATCCACGGGGTGAAGAAGAATGCCCTCTACAAATACGGTCTCGAGCACTATTAATTGCCGTAAACCGGAATTGACGGTTTACCCCGTCCGTCTCGCGAGGCTATAATCCGCGCCTCGGAGTTGGCTGGGCAATCGCTGCTTCGTCGTTGTGTCCCTCGGGACAGACGGGCGGAGGGGAGGAAAGTCCGGGCTTCACAGGGCAGGGTGCCAGGTAACGCCTGGGGGGCGCGAGCCTACGACCAGTGCAACAGAGAGCAGACCGCCGATGGCCCGCAAGGGATCAGGTAAGGGTGAAAGGGTGCGGTAAGAGCGCACCGCGCGACTGGCAACAGTTCGTGGCACGGTAAACTCCACCCGAAGCAAGACCAAATAGGCCCCTATTGGCGCGGCCCGCGTTGGGGGCGGGTAGGTTGCTTGAGCCAGCGAGCGATTGCTGGCCTAGAGGAATGATTGCTACCCGGGGCAACCCGGTACAGAACCCGGCTTACAGGCCGACTCCGACCTCTTTCCTGAAGAGCCTTGCGATTTATCGCAAGGCTCTTTTTATTAACCATAAAGTACTGCCTCGGTTGACTCGTGATATTTACTGTTGGGCTAGCTATGTTTAACAAATGTATTTTATATCAATCTGTTATGTGGAATTTTTCCATGTTCTGAATATCGTGATGGCGCTGGAGAAGCGCGGCCTGCATGGCTGATGTTTATTCGTGCAATTTGTCAGTTTTTTAATTGCTGAAAATTAATCGAGTTGCGGGTAACACAAATAACTTGTGGAAAATCAATTCATTTAATCGGTAGTCCCATCACGCTGCGTCAATATGTTCCCCATGCCCGAGATCCTTGCTTGAAAAGCCCCCTGCTCGTCCTTAAACTTCATGGTGGAGAAAAGTGGATCAAAGTGGTTTTATTGGGCATCTAGCCCCCATAACTCACCTTTCGGGGACTGCAATTTGTTGCGTGGCGCTCACGCCATCAGCCTGGACAGCAAGGGGCGGTTGGCGATTCCGACCAAATTTCGTGATTGGCTGCGCGACGAATGCGACGGCCAGCTGGTCTGCACCATCGACATCGCCCATCCCTGTCTGCTGCTTTATCCCCTGAATGAATGGGAAGAGGTGGAGCGCAAGCTGAAGACCCTTTCCAGCACCAACCCGGCGGAACGCCGCCTGCAGCGTCTGCTGCTCGGCCACGCGGCCGAATGCGAACTGGATGGCAATGGCCGTCTGCTGCTTAGCCAGCCGCTGCGCAGCCATGCCGGGCTGGACAAGAAAGTCATGCTGGTGGGCCAGCTCAACAAATTCGAGCTGTGGGATGAAGCCCGCTGGCAACAACAGATCAACGACGACATCCTGGGCCTGCCCGAGGACGACTGGGCAAGTTCACCACGACTACAGGATTTTTCTTTATAAATGACCCAAGCCGCTGAACACATCACAGTGCTGTTGCACGAAGCCGTCGAAGGGCTGGCCATCAAGCCGGACGGTATCTACGTCGACGGTACCTTTGGCCGGGGTGGTCACTCTCGTCTCATTCTCCAGCATCTGGGCCCCAATGGCCGTCTGATCGCCATCGACCGGGATCCCCAGGCCATTGCCGAGGCGGCCAAGATCCAGGATCCCCGTTTCGAGATCGTGCACGGTCCCTTCTCCGGCATCACCCGCTATCTGACCGAGCGCGGCCTGCTGGGCAAGGTCGATGGCTTCCTGCTGGATCTCGGTGTCTCCTCCCCCCAGCTTGACGATGCCGAACGTGGCTTCAGCTTCATGAAGGACGGCCCGCTCGACATGAGGATGGATCCCACCTCCGGTCAGAGCGCCGCCGAGTGGCTGGCCCGTGCCGATGTGGACGACATCGCCTGGGTGCTGAAAACCTTCGGTGAGGAGCGCTTCGCCAAGAAGATTGCTCGCGCCATCGTGCACGATCGGGTGACAGAGCCCTATGTGCGCACCCGCCAGCTGGCGGAGATGATTGCCCGGGTCAACCCGAGCAAGGAGAAGGGCAAGCACGCGGCGACCCGCAGCTTCCAGGCCATCCGCATCTATATCAACAGCGAGCTGGACGAAATTGAAACCGCCCTCAACGGCGCGCTGGACGTGCTGGCTCCTCACGGTCGTCTCTCCGTCATCAGCTTCCACTCTCTGGAAGATCGGCTGGTGAAGCATTTTATTCGCAAGCATGAGAAAGGTCCGGAAGTACCCCACGGGATCCCTCTGACCGAAGCCCAGCTGGCCGGTGGTCGCAAGCTGAAGTCGATCGGCAAGGCACTCAAGCCTTCCGACCACGAGGTCAATGAAAACACCCGGTCCCGCAGCTCGGTGCTGCGGGTCGCAGAGCGTCTTGCGGAGTAAGCGATGAGCGACGTGCGCGTTCACCTCGCCAGGGAGATCGTTGCGGATCTCTGGCGCCACAAGTTGCAGGTCCTGTTGACCGTCGCAGTGCTGGTCACCGCCTTTGCGGTGATCCTGGTGACCAACATGACCCGGGGTCTGACGGCCAAGCAGAACGATCTGATGGCGGAGGAGGACAGGCTCAACATCGAGTGGCGCCACCTCTTGCTGGAACAGGGCACACTGGCTGAGCACTCCCGGGTGGCGAGTCTGGCCATGGACAAGTTGCAGATGGCTCGCCCCCTGGTGACCACTGAAAAGGTAATTACACAACCATGACACGCAAGGCCGCCACCAAGGCTCCGGCAAAGGACAAAGCCAAGGCGAAAGCACCCTCACTCTACCCGTGGCGCTTTCGTACCCTGGTTTTCTTCATCGGCATCGCGTTTGCGGGGCTGATCCTGCGGCTGGCCTGGATCCAGGTGATCGATCCGGACAGACTGCGCCAGGAGGGGGACATGCGCTCCCTGCGCACCACCTCCACCCAGGCGGTGCGCGGCATGATCACGGACCGCAATGGCGAGCAGCTGGCGGTATCCGTGCCGGTCGAAGCGGTCTGGGCCGATCCCAAGACGGTGCACGAGTCCGGTGCCATCCACAACGAGCGTGCCTGGCTGGCACTCTCTGCCGTGCTCAAGCTCGACATCAACACCCTCAAGCATCGCATCGCCAACCCGAGCAAGCGCTTCGTCTATCTGCAGCGTCAGGTGACGCCTGCGGTGGCCGAGTACATCAAGGGGTTGAAGCTGGGAGGCATCTATCTGCGCCCCGAGGCGCGCCGTTTCTACCCGACCGGCGAGATAAGCTCCCATCTGGTGGGGGTGACCAACATCGATGGCAGCGGCATCGAGGGGATTGAGCGCAGCTACAACGAGTGGCTGACCGCGACCCCTGGCGAGATGCGGGTGCGCAAGGACAGGCAGGGCCGCGTCATCGAGCGCTTGGGCCTGGTGAAAGAGGGCAAGCACGCCAACGATCTGCAACTGAGCATCGATCAGCGGGTGCAGGCGCTGGCCTATCGCGCCCTCAAACGGGCTACCGACGAGAACAAGGCCACCTCCGGCTCCATGGTGATGCTGGATGTGAAGACCGGCGAGGTGCTCGCCATGGTCAACACCCCCTCCTACAACCCGAACAACCGCGGCCAGTACCAGAGTTTCCGGGTGCGAAACCGGGTGGTGACCGATACCTATGAGCCGGGCTCCACGGTCAAGCCATTGATTTTGCTTAGTGCCTTGCAAGCCGGTGTCACCAGCTGGAAGGACTTCATCCCGGGCGGCCCCCTCTTCATCGGGGCCAAGCAGATCCGTGACGTGAGTATCCACAAGGCGACCAACCTGTACGACATCCTGCGCTACTCCTCCAACATCGGTATGTCGCGCATCGCGCTGCGGATGCCGGCCCAGGAGATGATCAACACCCTGAGCATGGTGGGCTTCGGCATGGACACCGGCAGCGGCCTGATGGGGGAGAGCAGCGGCATGCTGCCCCAGCGTCGCCGCTGGTCCGACATCGAGCGAGCCACCCTGTCGTTCGGTTATGGTCTGCGAGTGACCCCGCTGCAGCTGGCCTCCGCCTACGCCACCCTGGCCAACAAGGGCAAGCGGGTACCGCTCTCCATCATCAAGGTGACCAAGCCGCCCAAGGGTGAGCAGGTCATCGATCACAACAACGCCGCCGCCATGTTGCAGGCGCTGGAGTACGTGGTCAGCAATGCCATTCCCAAGGCCCAGATCCCCGGTTATCGGGTCGGTGGCAAGAGTGGTACCGCCAAGGTGGCCGTGGCTGGGGGCTATGGCAAGGACTACATGGCCTGGTTTGCCGGTTTCGCGCCGGCCAGCAATCCCCGTTTCGTCATGGTGGTGGTGATCAACGAGCCCAAGGGGGATGCCTACTACGGCGGTGCCGTGGCGACCCCGCCCTTTGCGGAGGCCATGGGAGGCGTGTTGCAGCTCTTCAACATCCGTCCCGATGCGATCCCGCCCGAGGTACCCGCCAAGCTTGCCCGCACGGAGGCCAACAATGGCGCACCGCGTACTTGACGGGCATCCGGTTTTTTCCATCGGCCCCGCTGCTGCCGGGGCGTTTTCCATGGCGTGTACGAGCGCCCGCATTCCCGCATTTTCGGAGGCTTCCCATGCCGCCCCGCACACTTGATCAACTGATGAGCCGCTTCGGCATCGACGCCCCGGCGCTTTCCCTCACCGATCTCCAGCTCGACAGCCGGCGGGTCGGTCCCGGCTCGCTCTTCGTGGCGATTCGTGGCCATCAGATGGATGGCAGGCGCTTCATCGAACAGGCGGTGGCTCAGGGAGCGACCGCCGTGCTGTTTGAGGAGGACGGAGAATTCGTCCCTCCGGCGACCCAGATCCCCTGCATCGGCATGAGGGATCTTCCCGCTCGTCTCTCCGAGCTGGCCGGTCATTTCTACGGTCACCCTGCGCAAAAGTTGCAACTGGTGGGCATCACGGGCACCAACGGCAAAAGCACCACGGCCCTGCTGGTAGCCAACTGGCGCACCTTGCTGGGGGGCAAGGCCGGGGTCATGGGCACCATAGGCAACGGTCTGTTTGGCGAGCTCATCGAAGCAGAGAACACCACGGGCAGCGCGGTCCAGGTGCAGGCCAATCTGGCCGCCTTGCAGCAGAAGGGGGCCGATCTGGTGGCGATGGAGGTCTCCAGCCACGGTCTGGTGCAGCATCGCGTAGCGGCCCTGCCGTTTGCCTCGGCAGTCTTCACCAACCTGAGCCGGGATCATCTGGACTATCACGGCACCATGGAGGCCTATGCCGCCGCCAAGGAGGAGCTGCTGAAGCTGGTGGATGAGCCTTGCGCCGTTATCAACGCCGATGACCATTTGGGACGGCAATGGCTGGCGACCTATCCCGGTGCGGTGGCCTTCGGGGTTCATGGTCCGATTGAAAACCATGCCGGACGACAACTGACGGCGCAGGATCCCCACTTCCACCAACAAGGTTTTGATACGCGCATTAACTCCAGCTGGGGGAATGGTGTATTATCCGCCCCCTTGCTCGGCCGCTTCAACGTCAGCAACGTGCTGGGCGCCATGGGCGCCATGCTGGTGCTCGGCTACGACTTCGATGACCTGCTGGCGACGGCCCCCAGACTGCAACCGGTGACCGGTCGCATGGAGTGCTTCGGCGGTGGCGATGCGCCGCTCGCCGTGGTCGATTACGCCCACACCCCGGATGCGCTGGAGAAGGCATTGCAGGCCCTGCGGGTGCACTGTCACGGCCGGCTCTGGTGCTTGGTGGGATGCGGCGGCGACAGGGATCGCGGCAAGCGTCCCATGATGGCTGCCATGGCGGAGCAGCATGCTGACTGCGTGATCCTGACCGACGACAATCCCCGTACCGAGGAGCCGGCCCGGATCATGGCCGACATGGTGGCGGGTCTTCGCGATCCCGGCGCCGTGCAGATCGAACACGACAGGACCAAGGCAATCCAGCTGGCACTGAGTCAAGCGAGCAAAGAGGACATCATCCTGGTGGCTGGCAAAGGCCACGAGGATTATCAGATCATTGGAACCGACAAGCGGCACTACAGCGATCGGGAAACCGTCGCAGCCGCCTTGCACACATTAATGGAGTCATTCAAATGATGACCCTCAGGCTTGCCGACCTGGCGCAGGTGCTCGATGCCCGTCTGATCGGGGACGACCATGAGATCACGGCGGTCAGCACCGACACCCGTACCCTGGGCGCGGGGGCGCTGTTCGTGGCCCTGCGCGGCGAGCGTTTCGACGCCCACGATTTCTGCGACCAGGCGGTTGCCGCCGGCGCCAGTGCCTTGCTGGTGGAGCGCGAATTGCCGCTGGCCATTCCACAACTGGTGGTGGGCGACACCCTCAAGGGGCTTGGGCGTCTGGGCAGGCTGGTGCGCGAGCGCATTAATCCGAAAGTGCTCGCCATCACCGGCAGCTGTGGCAAAACCACGGTGAAGGAGATGGCGACGGCCATCCTGCGTTGTGAAGGGGAGGTGCTGGCCACCGCCGGCAACTTCAACAACGAGGTGGGGGTGCCGCTGACCCTGCTGCGCCTCGAGCCGCAACACCAGTTCGCGGTGATGGAGCTGGGAGCCAACCACCCGGGCGAGATCGCCTGGACCACGTCGCTCGCCAGACCCGACGCCGCCATCATCAACAACGTCGCTTCCGCGCACCTGGAAGGCTTTGGCTCCCTGGAAGGGGTGTTCCATGCCAAGAGCGAAATCTTCGAAGGGCTAGGCGAGAGCGGCACCGCCATCGTCAATGCAGACAACGAGTTCTGGCCGAAGTGGCGTGAAAAGGGCATCCAGTGCGCCTTCTCCCTCGAGGCTCAGCGTCAGCCGTTCCACGCCCGCGACATCGTGCTCAACGAGCAGGGTTGTGCCGGGTTCGTGATGGTGACGCCCCAGGGAGAGGTGAACCTGACCCTGGCCATTCCGGGCCGCCACAACGTGGCCAACGCCCTGGCTGCTGCCGCCGGGACCCTGGCCCTGGGCGCATCGCTTGCGTCCGTCAAGGCGGGGCTGGAGCAGATGGCGCCGGTCAAGGGCCGTTTCTGCGTGCAACGCTGGGGTGGCCTCACCCTGGTGGATGACACCTACAACGCCAGCGTGGAGTCCGTGCTGGCGGGTATCGATGCCCTGACCGCCATGAACGGCTACAAGGTGCTGGTATTCGGTGACATGAAAGAGTTGGGTGAGGAGTCCGCCGCGCAGCATGCCCGGGTCGGACACCACGCCCGTGAGCAGGGCCTCGATGCCGTGCTGACCGTAGGGGAACAGAGTCGCCACACCGCAGATGCCGCGGCTGGCCGACATTTCGATAACAAGGCGTCGTTGTTTGAAGTGCTTGCGCAAATGATAAAGACACATCAGGAAATTTCGATTCTGGTCAAGGGCGCCCGTGGCTCCCGCATGGAAGATATCGTCGAGATGGTCAAGGGCCATCAGGAGTCAGCCACATGCTAGTCTGGCTGGCGGAACTGCTCACCCCGCACTTCACCTTCTTCAACGTCTTCTCCTACCTGACGTTTCGCGCCATCCTGTCGATCATCACCGGTCTGGTGGTGGCGCTCTGGATGGGGCCGCGCCTCATCCGTCGCCTGCAGATCATGAAGTTCGGCCAGGTGATCCGCAACGACGGTCCCGAATCCCACCTCAGCAAGAAGGGCACCCCGACCATGGGCGGCCTGATGATCATTGCCGCCATCTTCACTTCTGTGCTGCTCTGGTGCCGCCTCGACAACCCCTATGTCTGGCTGGTGCTGTTCGTGCTGGGGGCCTATGGCGCCATCGGTTTTGCCGATGACTATCTCAAGGTGGTGCGCAAGAACACCGACGGCCTCATCGCCCGCTGGAAGTACTTCTGGCAGTCCGCGGTCGCGCTGGGTGTGGCGGTGTTCCTCTACGCCACGGCCACCCACGATGGTCAGACCCAGCTGGTGGTGCCCTTCCTCAAGGATGTGATGCCCCAGCTCGGCCTGATGTTCATCCTGCTGACCTACTTCGTCATCGTCGGTACCTCCAATGCGGTCAACCTGACCGATGGCCTGGATGGCCTCGCCATCATGCCCACCGTGATGGTGGCGGGAGGCTTCGCCCTGATCGCCTGGGCGACCGGCAACGTCAACTTCGCGAACTACCTGCACATTCCCTACGTGCCCTACACCTCCGAACTGGTGATCGTCTGTACCGCCATCGTGGGCGCGGGCCTGGGCTTCCTCTGGTTCAACACCTACCCGGCCCAGGTCTTCATGGGGGACGTGGGTTCCCTTGCCCTGGGCGGCGCGCTCGGTACCATCGCGGTGCTGGTGCGCCAGGAGTTCCTGCTGGTGATCATGGGGGGCGTCTTCGTGATGGAGACCGTCTCGGTGATCCTGCAGGTCGGATCCTACAAACTGCGCGGCGTGCGGATCTTCCGCATGGCCCCCATCCATCACCACTATGAGAAGAAGGGCTGGCCGGAGCCGCGCGTCATCGTGCGCTTCTGGATCATCACCCTCATGCTGGTGCTGCTTGGCCTCGCCACCCTGAAGGTGAGGTAAGCCATGGTCATCATCATCGGACTCGGCAAAACCGGACTCTCCTGCGTCGATTACTTCCTCGACCGCGGCGTCACGCCGCTGGTGATGGACACCCGTGCCAATCCGCCGGGCAAGGACGAGCTTCCCCCCGAGGTTGAGCTCATCCACGGGTTGGACGCTGAGCGGCTCAAGCAGGCGCACATGATAGTGGCGAGCCCGGGCATCGCCCTGGCGACTCCGGAGTTGAAGGCCGCCGCCGAGTTCGGGGTGCGCATCGTCGGTGACATCGAACTGTTCGTGCGTGAAACCCAGACGCCCGTCATCGCCATCACCGGCTCCAACGGCAAGAGCACGGTCACCACTCTGGTGGGTGAGATGATCGCCGAGGCGGGACTCAAGGTCGGTGTGGGGGGCAATATCGGCACCCCGGCGCTGTCACTCCTCAAGCAGCCCATGGATCTCTGCGTGCTGGAGCTCTCCAGCTTCCAGCTCGAGACCACCTACAGCCTGCGGGCCGCCGCCTCCGTGGTCTTGAACCTCAGTGAAGATCATATGGATCGCTATGCCGGCATGGCGGATTACCGCGCCGCCAAGATGGAGATCCATCAGCACTCCCAGCACATCCTGATCAATCGCGACGATCCCCAGACCCTGCCCGATGTGGGTCAGGTTTGGCAGAGTTTCGGCCTCGACTGCAACGGCTACGGTCGCTGCGAGCTGGAGGGCCGTCACTGGCTGACTTTGCACGGCGAGCCGCTCCTGGCGGTGGACGAGATGAAGATAGTGGGTGCCCACAACCAGGCCAATGCCCTAGCGGCCATGGCCCTGTGCGATGCGGTGGGCATTCCCCGCGAGGCACAACTTGCCGTGCTGCGCCGCTTTGAAGGCCTGCCTCACCGTGCCCGCTTCGTGCGGGAGGTAAATGGGGTGCGCTGGATCAACGACTCCAAGGCCACCAACGTGGGGGCGACCCTGGCCGCCGTGGCCGGGGTGCGTGAAGCGGTCAAAGGCCGCCTGCTGCTGCTGGCCGGTGGCCAGGGCAAGGGGCAGGACTTCGGCCCGGTGCAGGCGCTGCTCGGCAGCCAGATCGATCACATGTACTGCTTTGGTCAGGATGCCGAGGTGCTGCTGGCCCTGGGCGAACAGACCGAGCGGGTTGCCGATCTCGATGCCGCGGTCGCCAAGGCGGCGACCGATGCCAGGCCCGGTGACTGGGTGCTGCTGGCACCGGCCTGCGCGAGCCTGGACCAGTTCAAATCCTTCGAAGCGCGCGGCGATCGCTTCACCGAACTGGTGCTGGCACTATGAACGCCCTTCGCGCCGTCGCAGGATTCTTGCAGCGCTGGTTGCTACCGGCGCGCCCCGCCGGTCTCTACGATCGGCAGCTGGTGGTGCTGGCACTCGCCCTGATGGGCGTCGGGCTGGTAATAGTGGCGTCCGCTTCCATTCCTGAGGGGATCGCCATCAACAACGATCCCTTCATGTTCGTGAAGCGCCACGGCATGTTCCTCGTGATGGCGCTGGGTATCTCCTGGTTCGTGTTGCAGGTGCCCATGGCACGCTGGCAGCACTACAACGGCCCCATGTTGCTGCTGGCCATCGTGCTGCTGGTGATGGTGTTGCTGGTGGGGCGCAGCGTCAACGGCTCGGTACGCTGGCTGCCGCTGGGCCCCTTCAACCTGCAGCCGGCCGAGTTCGGCAAGCTGGCGCTGTTCGTCTATCTGGCAGGCTATCTGGTGCGCCGCCAGAGCGAGGTGCGCGAGCGCTTCATCGGTTTCATGAAACCCATGGCGGTGCTGTTCGTGGTGGCCATCCTGCTGCTGGCCCAGCCGGATCTCGGGTCAGTGGTGGTGATGTTCGTCACCTCCCTCGGGATGCTGTTCCTGGCCGGTGCCCGGCTGGTGCAGTTCATCGGTCTCATCCTGGTGGGGGTGAGCGCAGTGGTGACCCTGATCATCGCGGAGCCCTACCGGATGCGGCGGGTGACCTCCTTCCTCGACCCCTGGGCCGATCCCTTTGGCAGCGGCTATCAGCTGACCCAGTCCCTGATGGCTTTTGGTCGGGGGAGCTGGTTTGGCGAGGGGCTTGGCAACTCCATCCAGAAGATGGAGTACCTGCCGGAGGCCCACACCGACTTCGTGTTCGCCATTCTGGGCGAAGAGCTGGGCTACGTGGGGGTGCTTGGCGCACTCTTCCTGATTTTTGCGCTGGCGGTGAAGGCGCTCAAGCTGGGTCACCAGGCGCTGGTGGCCGAGCGGCTCTATGAAGGTTATCTGGCCATCGGCATCGGCATCTGGTTCAGCTTCCAGACTTTCGTCAACGTCGGTGCCGCCAGCGGCATGATGCCTACCAAGGGGCTGACCCTGCCGCTGGTCAGTTATGGCGGCTCCAGTCTCATCATCATGATGGTGGCGGTGAGCATGTTGATTCGTATCGATTTTGAGTTGCGCCAGGCGAGTGCCCAGGCGCGTGTGCGGGAGGTTGCGTGAGCAAGACGTTACTGGTGATGGCGGGTGGTACCGGGGGCCATGTGTTCCCCGGCCTGGCCGTCGCCGATCGCCTCAAGGCCCAGGGCTGGACCATCCACTGGCTCGGCACTGCCGACCGGATGGAGGCGGAGCTGGTGCCTGCCCATGGTTATCCCATCTCCTTCATCGATATCCAGGGGGTGCGTGGCAATGGCATCAAGCGGCTGCTGGCGGCCCCCTATCGCATCGTCAAATCCGTGCTGCAGGCCCGCCAGGTGCTCAAGACCATCCAGCCCGATGTGGTGCTGGGCATGGGGGGCTTCGCCTCCGGCCCGGGTGGCGTGGCCGCCTGGCTGTCCGGCATTCCGCTGCTGCTGCACGAGCAGAATGCCGCCGCCGGCCTGACCAACAAGCTGCTGGCCCGTATCGCCAGGCGGGTACTGATGGCCTTCCCCGGTGCCTTCGCCCCCAATGCCCGCACCGCCGTGGTGGGCAACCCGGTGCGCCCCGAGGTGGTGGCGCTGCCGGATCCCCAACTGCGCAGCAGCAGCGATCCTCTGCGCCTGCTTGTGGTCGGTGGCAGCCTGGGGGCCCGGGTCCTCAACGAGCAGGTGCCTCCTGCGGTTGCAGCTGCCGGTGTGCCCATCGAGGTGCGTCACCAGTGCGGCAAGGGCAATGGGGAGGCCGTGGCTGCCTCCTATGCCGGGCTGGGGGTCGAGGCCGAGGTGAGTGAATTTATCAAGGACATGGCGGATGCCTATGCCTGGGCGGACCTGGTAGTGTGCCGCGCCGGCGCATTGACCGTCTCCGAAGTGGCCGCTGCCGGTGTGGCCGCCATCTTCGTGCCCCTGCCCCATGCGGTGGACGATCACCAGACCCGCAACGCCCTGACCCTGGTCGACGGCGGTGCGGCCGAGTTCCTGCCCCAGTCCGAGCTGACGCCGGCCGCGCTGGCGTCGCGCCTCTCCTGGCTCGCCGGGCGCAGGGAAACCCTGTTGAACATGGCCCAGGCCGCGCGCCGGGTCGCCATCATCGATGCCGCCGAACGGGTTGCCGATGAGTGCAAGCGGCTCGCCACCGGCTGAGCCAAACGAGATGGAAGGCCAAGATGTGCCGCCAAGGCCCCGCTTCTGTCTTCGAACTGATGAATGTCGCCGAATGAAAATGGCCTGTGGCCGCGAATTGAGAAAGAACTATGACCAAGGTTGAACTGGCAAAACTGCGTACCGTTATCCCCGAAATGCGCCGCGTGCGTCGCATCCACTTCATCGGCATCGGTGGCGCCGGTATGGGCGGTATTGCGGAAGTGCTTGCCAATGAAGGGTATCAGGTGACCGGCTCGGATCTGGCCCGCAACGGGGTGACCGAACGCCTGGCCTCTTTGGGCGCACACATTTTTGTCGGTCACAGTGCCGAGCATGTGGACGGTGCCAGCGTAGTGGTGGTTTCCACCGCCATCAAGCAGGACAACCCCGAGCTGCTGGCTGCCCGCGAGCTGCGTATTCCCGTGGTGCGCCGCGCCGAAATGCTGGCGGAACTGATGCGCTTCCGTCACGGTATCGCCATCGCCGGGACCCACGGCAAGACCACCACCACCAGTCTGGTGGCGAGCATCTATGCCGAGGCGGATCGCGACCCCACCTTCGTCATCGGCGGTCTGCTCAACAGCGCCGGCACCAATGCCCGCCTGGGCAGCAGCCGTTATCTGATTGCCGAGGCGGACGAGAGCGACGCCTCCTTCCTGCATCTGCAACCCATGGTTTCCATCGTGACCAATATCGAAGCGGATCACATGGACACCTATGGTGGCGATTTCTCCAGGTTGAAGGCCACCTTCATCGATTTCCTGCACAACCTGCCGTTCTACGGTCTGGCCGTGGTGTGCGTGGATGACCCCGTGATCCGCGGCATGCTGCCGGAGATCGCCCGTCCTACCCTCACCTACGGTCTGAGCGATGATGCCGATGTGCAGGTGCTGGACTTCGTGCAGACCAGCAATCGCAGCCGCTTCCGGGTGCGCCGTGCAGGGGCGGGTGAGCTGGAGGTGACCCTGAATCTGCCGGGCATCCACAACGCCCTCAACGCCGCCGCCGCCATCGCGGTGGCAACCGAAGACGGCATCGGCGACGAGGCCATCATCCAGGCACTTTCCAAGTTTGAAGGGGTGGGGCGCCGCTTCCAGCAATATGGCGAGTTTGAAACCGGCCGTGGCAAGGCCATGCTGGTGGACGATTACGGTCATCACCCGAGCGAAGTGAAGGTGACCATCAACGCCGCTCGTGCCGGCTGGCCCGAGAAGCGGCTGGTGATGGTGTTCCAGCCGCACCGCTACAGCCGGACCCGGGATCTCTACGAAGATTTCGCGGATGTGCTTTCCAAGGTGGACGTGCTGGTGATGCTGGAGGTCTATGCCGCCGGTGAGGAGCCCATTCCCGGTGCCGATGGCCGTGCCTTGTGCCGTTCCATCCGCTCCCGCGGCACCCTGGAGCCCATCTTTGTCGCAACGCCGGATGATGTGCCCGCGGTGCTGGCCGACCTGATTGGCGAGGGGGATCTGGTATTGACCCAGGGGGCGGGTAACGTCGGTGCGCTGGCCCGTCGTCTCGGTGAGATGAAATTGAGCGTGGATAGCATGAAATCCGGTGCCTGAGGGCCCAATGAGTATTTTGACCGCCAAGCCGAGGCCTATATAATGGCGAACCGGTCTGCAAGTGGCCGGCATGGCGCGTTTTACGGGGATCGATCGGGTGGAGGCAAGGGCACAAGGGCGCACCAAGGGGGGCTTCATCGCCGGGGTGGCATTTTTCATCCTGGTCATGTGGGGGCTCTACCAGACTGCGCTGGATGTTAAAGACTGGCTGACGGATGCCAGTCGGTTGCCCATGAGCGAGCTGTTGCTGCAGGGGCAACACGAATATTTGAAGGCCGATGAGTTGCGTGCTGCCGTGCTGGATGGTGCCGAACTTCGCAACTTCTTCGAGCTGGATGTGAACGAATTGCAGGCGCGTCTGAACGCTCTGCCCTGGGTGGCCCAGGTCTCGGTACGAAAGAAGTGGCCGAACAAGATCAAGGTCTATCTCACGGAACAGGATGTGGCGGCTCGCTGGAACGGTAACCGCTTCGTCAACACCAAGGGTGAGGTATTCAGTGCCCCGGACAGGGTGAAGAAGCCCCTGATGCAGTTGTCCGGGCCCGATGATCAGGCCGCCAAGGTGCTGGAAGCCAGCCATCAGTACGAAACGCTGCTGGCGGCCAAGGGATACAAGTTGCTGGGGGTGAATCTGACCCCCCGCCATGCCTGGGAATTGACCCTGGATGGCAACATTCAGCTGTTTGTGGGGCGCTCGGATATCGCGCTTCGTCTGCAGCGGTTTATCGATGCCTTTCCGGTCATCGAGCCCCGTGAGCGGGTTGCTTACGTGGATCTTCGATACGACACCGGGATGGCAGTTGGCTGGAAGAAAAGCGAAGAGAAAGTGAATGACCAACACCGCAGATAGAAATTTGATTGTCGGACTGGATATCGGCACGACCAAGGTGGCGGTACTGGTTGGCGAAGTATTGCCTGATGGCGAACTCAATGTCATCGGCATGGGCAGCCACGCTTCTCGCGGGATGGAGAAGGGCGGGGTCAATGACCTCGACTCCGTGGTCAAGTCCCTGCGCCGCGCGGTGGAAGAGGCCGAGATGATGGCAGACTGCCAGATCAGTTCCGTCTATCTGGGGCTGTCCGGCAAGCACATCGATTGCCGCAACGAGACCGGCATGGTGCCCATCTCCGACGAAGAGGTGACCCAGGAGGATGTGGACAACGTCATCCACACCGCCAAGTCGGTGCGGTTGTCTGACGAGCTCCGGGTGCTGCACGTGCTGCCCCAGGAGTTCGCCATCGACTATCAGGAAGGGATCAAGAACCCGGTCGGTCTCTCCGGCGTGCGGATGGCAGCCAAGGTGCATCTCATCACCTGCCACAACGACATGGCGCGCAATATCGAGAAGTGTGTAGAGAAGGTGGGTCTGCGGGTGGATCAGCTGATCTTCTCCGCCCTGGCCTCCAGCTACGCCGTGCTGACCGAAGACGAGAAGGAGCTGGGTGTCTGCGTGGTGGACATCGGTGGCGGCACCATGGACATGTCGCTCTTTACCGGCGGCGCCTTGCGTCACACCAAGGTGATTCCCTATGCCGGCAGCACGGTGACCAGCGACATCGCCTATGCCTTCGGCACGCCGCCGCTGGATGCGGAGGCGATCAAGGTGCGCTACGGCTGCGCCCTCGGCCGCCTGGTCAGCAAGGAAGACAATATCGAAGTGCCCAGTGTCGGCGGTCGCCCGGCGCGCAGCCTGCAACGGCAGACACTGGCAGAAGTGATTGAACCCCGTTACACCGAGTTGCTCTCCATGGTGAATGACGAGCTGGTGCGGGTGCAGAGCGAATTGAAGGCACAGGGGGTCAAGCATCAGCTGGCCGCCGGTGTGGTCTTGACCGGTGGCGCGGCCCAGATCGAAGGCATTGTGGAGTGCGCAGAGCAGATCTTCCAGAGCCAGGTCCGGGTGGGCGAGCCCATGAATATCCGGGGATTGAGTGACTACGTACAGGCACCGGTGTACTCGACTGCGGTCGGGTTGTTGCAGTACGGCCGCACCAACCAATCCACCGGCAGTAACAAGGAATATGCCGCCAAGGCAAGCGTAGGTGGGCTGGTCAAACGGGTCAGCAACTGGTTGCGTGGCGAGTTCTAAAGATTTTGCTGAGTCAGGCAAATAAAGCGGAGAGACAACATGTTTGAATTTATGGATAGCCACACTGACGAAGCCGTCATCAAGGTGATAGGTGTGGGTGGCGGCGGCGGCAACGCAGTCGAGCACATGGTTCGTCAAAACATCGAGGGTGTCGAGTTCATCACCGTGAACACCGACGCCCAGGCACTGCGCAACTCCAGTGCCAATACCACCTTGCAGATCGGCGGTGGCATCACCAAGGGTCTGGGTGCCGGGGCCAACCCGGAAGTGGGTCGTGACGCCGCCATGGAAGACAGGGAAGCGCTGCGCGAGCTGCTGACCGGTTCCGACATGGTGTTCATCGCTGCCGGCATGGGTGGTGGTACTGGTACAGGTGCTGCCCCGATCGTGGCCGAAGTGGCCCGCGAGATGGGTATCCTGACCGTTGCCGTCGTGACCAAGCCGTTCTCCTTCGAAGGGAAGAAGCGGATGGGCTTCGCCGCTCACGGCATCGAAGAGCTCTCCAAGAACGTCGACTCCCTGATCACCATCCCCAACGACAAGTTGCTGAAGGTACTGGGTCGCGGCATCTCCCTGCTGGACGCCTTCAAGGCGGCCAACGACGTGCTGCTGGGTGCAGTACAGGGCATCGCCGAGCTGATCACCCGCCCGGGCCTCATCAACGTCGACTTCGCGGACGTACGTACCGTGATGCGCGAGATGGGTACCGCCATGATGGGTACCGGCTCCGCCTCCGGTGACGACCGTGCCGAAGAAGCGGCCGAGAAGGCCATCTCCAGCCCGCTGCTGGAAGACGTGGATCTGGCCGGTGCCCGCGGCATCCTGGTCAACATCACTGCTGGCATGGACATGACCATCGAAGAGTTCGAGACCGTGGGTAACGCGGTCAAGGCCTTCGCGTCCGAGAACGCTACCGTGGTGGTGGGTACCGTAATCGACCCGGAAATGCACGACGAACTGCGCGTTACCGTAGTGGCGACCGGTATCGGTGCCGAGCGTAAGCCCGACATCACCCTGGTCAAGAACAACATGGTTCAAGAGCGTCCGGCCCGTCAGCCCCTGATCAGCGAAGCCCTGCAGTCTCGCGTGATGGAAGAGGCCCCGGCCAAGGTGGTGAACGCCGAGCCGCAAGCTCGTCGCGAACCGGATTATCTCGATATTCCTGCGTTCCTGCGCAAGCAGGCGGACTAAGCCTCTGATGGCTCTGGTTTGTTTGTTGCTTAAGGATTGTGCTAAGATGGCCCGGCAACGACCATCTGGTCAGGAATTTGAGCTGTTAAAGCGGATACGCCCATGATTAGACAAAGAACCTTGAAAACGAGTGTCCAGGCCACCGGTGTGGGCCTGCATTCGGGCCGGAAAGTCACTATGACGTTCCGTCCGGCGCCTGTTAACACAGGGATCGTTTACTTGCGTACCGATCTGAATCCTGTGGTCGCGCTGCCAGCCAACGCCGATCAGGTGCGTGATACTGTGCTTTGTACCGCTCTGGTGAACGAAGCCGGTGTTCGCGTGTCGACCATCGAACATCTGTCTGCCGCTCTGGCCGGGATGGGCATCGACAACCTCTATGTCGAGGTTGATGCCCCCGAGATCCCGGTAATGGACGGCAGTGCGCATCCGTTCATCTATCTGCTGCAGGAAGTGGGTATTCGTGAACAGAACGCGCCCAAGCAGTTCGTGCGGATCAAGCAGAGCATCCGGGTTGAAGACGGCGACAAGTGGGCGGAATTCCACCCCTATCGCAACGGCTTCAAGATGGATCTCGAGATCGATTTCCAGCATCCGGTGTTTGAAGGCCGCAACCAGCGTTGCGTGCTGGACTTCTCCGGCAGCTCCTTCGTGAAAGAGATCAGCCGTGCCCGTACCTTCGGCTTCATGCGTGATATCGAGTACCTGCGTTCCCAGAACCTGGCACTGGGCGGCAGCCTGGAAAACGCCGTGGTGCTGGATGACTACCGGGTGCTGAACGAAGACGGTCTGCGCTACGAAGACGAGTTCGTGAAGCACAAGATGCTGGATGCCATCGGCGATCTGTACATGTGCAATCGCAGCATCATCGGTGAATTCCGTGCCTACAAGACGGGCCATGCCCTGAACAACAAGCTGCTGCGTGCCCTGCTGGCCCAGCAGGAGGCCTGGGAACTGGTGACCTTCGAGGGTGAGGGCGACAAAGCACCCATCGCTTACTACGACAACGGTCTGGTTCTGGCCTGATAGCTGTGCAACAGGACGTCGGTCATCTCTCCGCACCGACGTCCTGTCATTTGTTTATTCCATCCTTTAATACCGATTATCTCCCGGTTTTATTGCCCGTGCAGGCCCTTGGCCTCACCTGACCGAGAAGACAGATTTCTATGAGCATTACCCTGATCCTCCACGGTAAGCAGCGCCGCAGGTTGCACTTACCCAAACAACGTCTGGCTTGGGTCGGCGGTATTCTCTTCACTGTATTGGCCTTGGGGGGCGGCTGGCTCTGGCAGAGCTGGCAGCAGAAAATGGAGGCGCTGGAAGTGGCGCTGACCCTGGCCGAACAGCAAAAATCCACGCAAGGGGCCGATGAAGCCCGCGAACAGCTTGCCATGCTGGCCGCCCAGGTGGGCACCATGCAGGGACAACTTGGTCGCCTCAACGCCCTCGGCGAGCGCCTGACCGAGAAGGCGGACCTCGATCCCGAGGAGTTCAACTTCAAGGAACTGCCCCCCATGGGCGGCCCTTCCTACGATGCAGACCTGGAAGTCAGCCTGGGTGAACTGCAAGATTCCATGGAACACCTCAGCCGTCAGCTCAGCAGCCGCGAAGAACAGCTGTCGGTACTTGAATCCTTCATCATGAACCACCATATCACCGATGCGGGTTTCATCCCCGGCTCACCGGTCAAGCAAGAGCGTGTCTGGATCTCCTCCGGTTTCGGTGGGCGGGTCGATCCGTTCAACGGTCGCGCCAAGATGCACAAAGGAGTGGATTTCCGCGGCAGGCCCGGCACCCCCATCCTGGCGACAGGCAAGGGGATTGTCAGCTGGGCAGGGCGGCATCCGGAGTTTGGCAACATGGTGGAGATTGACCATGGCAATGGTCTGGTCACCCGCTATGCCCACAATTCCAAGTTGCTGGTGGATGTGGGCACCCTGGTCGATGAGGGCCAGAAGATTGCCCTGATGGGGCGAACCGGTCGTGCAACCGGAGTTCATTTGCATTACGAAGTGTTGAAAGATGGTCGTCAGGTCAACCCCGCGCGCTTTCTGAATGCCAGACGGGGTTAGGTTTTTTCTTCAGGTTCCAGTGACGGAACGCTTATATAACCAAAACAGTTGGTACCCATGATTAGCACACTGCTCACCAAGATTATCGGCAGCCGGAACGACAGAACGCTCAAGGCTTTGCGCAAAATTGTAAAACAAATCAATGCGATGGAGCCTCAATTCGAGGCACTGTCCGACAGCGAGCTGCAGGCGAAGACCGCCGAGTACCGTCAGCGTCTGGAGCAGGGCGAAACACTGGAGCAGTTGCTGCCGGAAGCGTTCGCCACCGTCCGTGAAGCCTCCCGCCGTGTGTTCGGCATGCGTCACTTCGACGTCCAGCTGATCGGCGGCATGGTGCTGAACTCCAACCGCATCGCCGAAATGAAGACAGGTGAAGGTAAAACCCTGACGGCCACGCTGCCGGCCTACCTGAACGCCCTGACCGGCCGCGGTGTGCACGTCGTGACGGTGAACGACTATCTGGCCAAGCGTGATGCGGAAGCGAACCGCCCGCTGTTCGCCTTCCTCGGCATGACGGTGGACTGCAACGTGCCCGGTATGGATGCGTCCCAGAAGCGCGATGCCTACGCTGCCGACATTACCTACGGTACCAACAACGAATTCGGTTTCGACTACCTGCGCGACAACATGGCATTCTCGCCGGAGCAGCGCGTACAGCGTCCGCTCAACTACGCGCTGGTGGATGAGGTGGACTCGGTGCTCATCGATGAAGCCCGCACCCCGCTCATCATCTCCGGTCCGGCGGAAGACAGCTCAGCCATGTACACCCAGATCAACAAGTTGATCCCGCTGCTGGTCAAGCAGGACAAGGAAGACTCCGAGGAGTACACCGGCGACGGCCACTACACGGTGGACGAGAAGAACCGCCAGGCGCTGCTGACCGAGAACGGCCAGATCTTCGTGGAAGAGCTGCTCAAGAAAGAGGGACTGCTGGCCGAGGATGACTCCCTGTTCTCCGCCACCAACATCAGCCTGCTGCATCACGTCAATGCAGGCCTGCGTGCGCACACCCTGTTCGAGCGCAACGTCGACTATATCGTCCAGAAAGACGAGATCGTCATCGTCGACGAGCACACCGGCCGCACCATGCCGGGTCGTCGCTGGTCAGACGGTCTGCACCAGGCGGTCGAGGCGAAGGAAGGGGTCAAGATCCAGAACGAGAACCAGACCCTGGCCTCCATCACCTTCCAGAACTACTTCCGTCTGTACGACAAGCTGGCGGGCATGACCGGTACTGCGGATACCGAAGCCTTTGAATTCCAGCAGATCTATGGCCTGGATACCGTGGTCATCCCGACCAACAAGCCGATGGTGCGCAAGGACATGGGCGATCTCGTCTACCTGACCGCCCAGGAGAAATACGCGGCCATCGTGCAGGACATCCGCGAGTGCGTGAAACGCGGCCAGCCCGTGCTGGTCGGTACCGTCTCCATCGAGAACTCCGAGCTGCTCTCCGGCATCCTGACCAAGGAAAATATCCCGCACAAGGTACTGAACGCCAAGTTCCATGCCATGGAAGCGGAGATCGTCGCCCAGGCCGGCCAGACCGGCGCCGTCACCATCGCCACCAACATGGCCGGTCGTGGTACCGACATCGTGCTGGGCGGCAACTGGCAGGCGGAGATCGCCCAGCTGGAAAACCCGTCAAGCGAGCAGATTGCCGAGCTGAAAGCGGCCTGGCAGGTGCGTCATGACGAAGTGCTGGCGGCCGGTGGCCTGCACATCATCGGTACCGAGCGTCACGAATCCCGTCGTATCGATAACCAGCTGCGCGGCCGTTCCGGTCGTCAGGGTGATCCGGGTTCCTCCCGCTTCTACCTCTCCATGGAAGATACCCTGATGCGGATCTTCGCCTCCGACCGCGTGACCGGCATGATGAAGAAGCTGGGCATGGAAGAGGGCGAGGCCATCGAGCATCCCTGGGTAACCAAGGCCATCGAGAATGCCCAGCGCAAGGTGGAAGGTCGCAACTTCGACATCCGTAAAAACTTGCTCGAGTTCGACGACGTGGCCAACGATCAGCGCAAGGTGGTCTACGAGCAGCGCAACGAACTGCTGGACACCAACGACATCTCCGAGACCATTCACGTCATCCGTGACGACGTCTACGGCGCCATCATCGACGAGTACATCCCGCCCCAGTCCCTGGAAGAAATGTGGGACGTGCCGGGTCTGGAAGCGCGTCTGAAGTCCGATTTCGCCCTGGATCTGCCGCTGCAGCAGTGGCTGGCGGAAGACGACAAGCTGTATGAAGAGAAGCTGCGCGAACGCATCCTGGATGAAGCCACCAAGCTCTATGCCCACAAGGAAGAGCTGGTCGGCAAGGAGGTGCTGCGCAACTTCGAGAAGGCGGTGATGCTGCAAACCCTGGACGGCCTGTGGAAGGAGCACCTGGCGGCCATGGATCACCTGCGTCAGGGCATCCATCTGCGCGGCTACGCCCAGAAGAATCCCAAGCAGGAGTACAAGCGCGAATCCTTCGATCTGTTCACCCAGATGCTGGAAACCCTCAAGCGCGACGTGGTCAGCATCCTGAGCCGGGTACAGGTGCAGGAGCGGGATGTGGAGGCGATGGAAGAGCAGCAGCGCCAGCAGGCCGAAGCCGCTCCCCGTACCTACACCCATGCCACGGCCGAAAACCAGCTGGCTGACGAGGATACGGGTGGGGCCGAGGGCCATACCACCTTCGTGCGCGACGAGCAGAAGATCGGGCGCAATGATCCCTGCCCCTGTGGTTCGGGTAAAAAATACAAGCACTGTCACGGTCAGCTGACCTGACACCCTGCCATGATGAATACACCGCCTCCGGGCGGTGTATTCATTTTCGGACCAAGGAGGGGACGATGAGCAGATTGCCGGCGGGATGGGATGGGGAGGCACATGGGCACTGGCTGCAGGAGAGACGCCAGGAGGCGATCCGTTGTGTGCTGAGCAGGCTGAACGCAGAGACGAACAAATCTGTTCCCCTGCAACTGCAGTTTGCCTATTACCTCTTTTTGTCCGGCGATCCCGCCTCGGCGGCCCAGGTGCTGACGCTGGCGTACCGGTCCGCGCCCGATAACACTGAGGTGCTGCGCAATCTCTGTGTCTGCCTCTCGCGCTCCGATCAACATGAGCGGGCCGTGACGCACCTGGCCGAACTGGTGCGGCGCGAGCCGGATGATTATCTGGTCCATGACGGGCTTTGCACTTCCCTTGCCAAGCTAGGACGCCATGAAGAAGCGGCACAAGCGGGAACCTGTGCCCTGACTCTCAAGGATGAGGCCGTCTCGCAGCCTGTCGCGGGGTGGGTGCTGCCGACAGAGGGGCCGGATGTCTGGCTCGCGGAGCAGGGGGAAAAGCAGGCAGTCATCGCCTTCTCCTTGTGGGGAGCACAGCCCCGCTATTTGCGGGGAGCACTCGACAATGTGCTGGCCGCAGCTTACCTCTATCCGGGCTGGCGGGTGCGCTTCTATGTGGATGGCAGTGTCCCTCAGGGGTTTCTGGCCTGCCTGCAGGAACATGGCGCCGAGATAAAGGTGCAGCCCGATGGTCAATCCCAGCGTCAGCGCCTCTGCTGGCGCTTCCAGGTCGCCAATGATCCCGGAGTTGGGCGCTTTCTTGTGCGCGATGCGGACTCCGTGCTGAATCTGCGGGAGCGGCTGGCGGTCGATGACTGGCTTGCATCGGGGCGCTGGTTCCATATCATGCGTGACTGGTGGAGCCACACCGATCTGGTGCTGGCCGGCATGTGGGGCGGTGTGGCCGGTGTGCTGCCTCCCCTTGCGCCGCTGATGGCGAGCTATCAGCCTAGTACCATGGAAACACCGAACATCGACCAGTGGTTCTTGCGAGACTGTTTATGGCGCTATCTGCGCCAGAGCGCGCGGGTACACGATCGTTGTTTCACTCCGCCCGGTGCGGTGCCCTGGCCGCAGGTTGCGCCGCCGGGTAATGAGCATGTCGGGCAGGATCTCTTCAGGGCCCGGGGGGATCAGCAGGCCATTCGGCTTGCCCCCTGGATCGCCCGTTTGCCGTGTTTACGCTGAGGACAATGATGGAACAGAAGAAACGGATCTGGGTGGCGGTGGGCGTCATCGAGAACGAACGGGGCGATATCTTCATCGCCAAACGCTCAGCCGATCGCCATCAGGGGGATCGCTGGGAGTTTCCCGGTGGCAAGGTGGAGTCGGGGGAGGATCTGCTCACCGCGCTGGACAGGGAATTATGGGAAGAGATCGGGATCCGGGTGCAGGATTGTGCCCCCTTCATGGAGCTGCACCACGACTACCCCGACAAGCAGGTCTTGCTGGATATCTGGAAGGTGACCCGCTTCCACGGCGAGCCCTTTGGCAAGGAGGGGCAGGAG
The DNA here is from genome assembly GCF_019048585.1 of Aeromonas sp. FDAARGOS 1418. Classification (NCBI taxonomy): domain Bacteria; kingdom Pseudomonadati; phylum Pseudomonadota; class Gammaproteobacteria; order Aeromonadales; family Aeromonadaceae; genus Aeromonas; species Aeromonas sp. FDAARGOS 1418. Next base: position 1,253,466 of record NZ_CP077387.1, read on the forward strand.
TGTCGCTGGGTGCCACTGGCCTCGCTGCACGAATACCGCTTCCCGGATGCCAACGGCCCCATCGTCGCGCGGTTGCAGGCCTCGCTAGCCTGAAAGGGAATCGATACCAACGAAAAAGGGCCTGAGGGCCCTTTTTTGATCGTGAAGTGTTTATTGCCAGGGATCGCCCTGTTCCGGGTCGGGCAGCAGATCCGGGTTGATCTCGCCCGGGATGCGCTTCTGTTCATCCGCCCACTCGCCGAGGTCGATCAACTGGCAGCGCTTGCTGCAGAAGGGGCGAAACGGGCTCTGCGGGCCCCATTCGATCTCGCTCTGACAGGTCGGGCACTTTACCTTGGTCACCATGGGGCGCTCCTCAACAACAGGCGAGCTGGAAGGAAACGTCGCCTATCTGCTGTTCCGTCGTCGGCAGGAAGCGCAGGGCGAAGCGGTTCTTGTGGCCGCTCAGGGTCGGATAGCAGGGCTGGGTGCCCGCCAGACGGATGCGGATCAGTTCAGCCCCTTCGGCGGTATCCTGGAAGAAGCCGTTGGTGGCCACCTGGTCGCTGAAGTTGCCCGACTCGCGCCACAGGCGCAGCAACAGGGAGATGGCGTTCATCAGCAGGGTGATGTCACTCAGCCATTGCTGCATCTGCTGGTGGCGGGTGACGGCCGGGGTCGCCAGCCAGTGGTGCAGTTGCGGCACATCGAAGGCGCACAGACCACCCGGAATGGAGAAGCGCTGACGAATGGAGCCGAGCAGGCGATCCTCTTTCAGACGGGCGCCGGGGCGCGGGGAGTTCAGCAGGTTGCGGGAGAGCTGGGTACTCTCCTGCTGCATCCGCTGGATCTGCTCGAGATCGACGTCAGGCAGACTGGCCCAGTGGCTCAGGCGTTGGCCGAGGCGCTCCAGATCCTTGATGAGATCGGCTCGCAGGTCACCACGCTCCAGCAACTCCTGCAAATCGAACAACCCCTTGAAGAAGGCGATATGTGCCCAGGACTGGTCACTCTCCAGATTGTCGCGGATCTGGGAAAACAGAGACTCCAGACGAAGATAGGTCCGGCTTTTTTCATTGAGGGGAAAATCGTAAATCATGCCTAATCCTGGCCAGCCATAAACCGGCCTAGTGTACTCACAGTTGGTGGGCTTGTTGAGAGGCAAATGCCAGATATGTCTGGTGCAGGGCGAAAATTCGCTGCCCGATGGTCTCACTCGTACCACTCTGGTTGTCCAGGACGTCGTCGGCCATCGCCAGGCGTTCGCTGCGGCTCGCCTGGGACGCCAGTATCGCCTGGGCCTGTTCCCGAGTGACGCCATCGCGGCGGCAGGTACGCTCGATTTGTGTCGCTTCGTCCACATCGATCACCAGTACCCGATCGGCGAGGGAAGTGAGCCTGTTTTCCACCAGCAAGGGGACGACCAGCAGGCAGTAGGGGGAGCGGGTTGCCTCACACTGACGCAGCATCTCGCTGCGGATGAGGGGATGGAGCAGGGCATTGAGCCACTCCTTGGCCTGCGAGTCGGTGAAGATCCGCTCTCGCAGCCGGCGGCGATCGAGCTGGCCATCGGGGGCAACGACATCCGGGCCAAAATGGGCGGCGATGGCAGCCAGAGCAGGGGTGCCGGGCTCCACCACCTCGCGGGCTATGATGTCCGCATCCACCACCTCGATGCCCAGCTCGGCAAAGCGGTTGGCAACCGTGGTCTTGCCGCTGCCGATTCCCCCAGTGATTGCGACTACATACATGGGTCAGAGATCCTTTTGCTAGAGCACGACATCAAGATACCAGCGGGTGATGCTATCGCCCCACAGCAGCGTTATCCAGCCCGCGATGGCGAGATAGGGGCCAAAGGGAATGGGTTTGCCCTGGTGGTGGTTGCGCAGCAGGATGAGACCGATGCCGATGATGGCGCCCGCCAGCGAAGAGAGCAGCAGCACGATGGGCAAGGCTTGCCAGCCGAGCCAGGCGCCCAGTGCCGCCAGCAGTTTGAAGTCGCCATAGCCCATCCCTTCCTTGCCGGTCAGCAGCTTGAAGGCCCAGTAGAGGCTCCAGAGCACCAGATAGCCAGCCATGGCGCCGACCACCCCATCGGCCAGGGGCACGAAACCGCCCGCCAGATTGAACAGCAGGCCACCCCAGAGCAGGGGCAGGGTGAGCTGATCCGGCAAGAGCATCTTGTCCAGGTCGATGAAGGTCAGTGCGACCAATGTCCAGGTGAGCAACAGAGCGGCAAGGGTGCCCCAGCCGGGGGCAAGCGCGGCTGCTACCGAGACCGACAGCAGGGCGGTGAGCAGCTCAACCAGGGGATAGCGAGCCGAAATGGGGGCGTGGCAGTTGCGGCAGCGCCCCCTGAGCCATAGCCAGCTCAGCAGGGGAATGTTCTCCAACGCCCCTATGGGGTGGTCGCAGTGGGGGCAGCGGGAGCGAGGCACCATGAGGTTGTATCGTCCGGTTGCAGGAGGAGTCTCTTCACCGTCACCGAAATAGTCGCTGTATTCGGCATGCCAGGCCCGCTCCATCATGATGGGCAGGCGATGGATCACCACGTTCAGGAAGCTGCCCACCATCAGGGAGAAAAGGAAAATCAAGGAGAGATAGAGCCAGGGCAAGCCCTGGGCCAGTTCGATCAAAGGCACCATAAATCAATCGCTTGTGTCGGGAACGGGGATGACAGATGGCCGGGGGAAATGCACCGCCCGGCCCTCTGTCGAGGGGGTCAGTGTATCACAGAGCCCAGCTTGAAGATGGGGAGGTACATGGCCACGACCATGCCGCCGACCAGCACCCCGAGCACCACCATTATGATGGGTTCGAGCAGGCTGGTGAGGCCGTCGACCATGTCGTCCACTTCCTGTTCGAAAATGGCGGCGACCTTGGAGAGCATGTCGTCGATGGCGCCGGATTCCTCACCGATCATCACCATCTGGGTCACCATGTCGGGGAAAAGATCCACGGTGCGCATGGCGACGTTGATCTGCATGCCGGCCACCACCTCGTTGCGAATGGCCATGGTCGCAGTGCGATAGACATAGTTGCCCGATGCTCCGGCCGCTGAGACCAGGGCATCCACCAGTGGGATACCGGCGGAGAAGGTGGTGGAGAGGGTGCGGGCAAAACGGGCCATGGCAGCCTTGTGCAGTATGTTGCCCACCACGGGAATGGTGAGGATGAACTTGTCCGTGTTGTCCCTGACCTTCTGGGATTTTCGCCAGGCCCGCACATAGAGGAAGACGGCGAGAGCAGCGCCGCCAAAGATGGCGTACCACCACTCCTGCATAAAGCGGGAGATGGCGATGACGAACCGGGTAAAGGCGGGCAGCTCGGCACCGAAGCTCTTGAAGATATCCTCGAACTGGGGAATGACGAAGAGCAGCAGGATGGAGGTGACGACGATGGCCACCAGAATGACCATGGACGGATAGAACATGGCCTTCTTGATCTTGGATTTGAGGGCTTCGTTCTTCTCGCGGTAGATGGCGATACGGTCGTAGATGGTCTCCAGGGCACCGGATTGCTCCCCGGCTTCGACCAGGTCGCAATAGAGGTCGTCGAAGTGGCGAGGATGGCGGCGCAACGCCTCCGAGAGCGGGGTGCCTGTTTCCACATCGGCGGCGATCTGGCCGATGAGCTCGCGCACCGCCGCTTTCTCGTGGCCGCGAGCAATGATCTGAAGACTCTGCACCAGAGGCACGCCGGCGGAGAGCATGGTAGTGATCTGGCGGGAGATGACGGCGATGTCCATCGGCTTGATCTTGGCGCCGCCCTTGGAGAAGAGCCCCTGGCTCTGCTTGCTGACCCTGGTGACGTTGACGCCCTGCTTGCGCAGCTCGGCCTTGACGGTGGTGATGCTGTCGGCTTGCAGCTCGCCGGAGACCTTCTGTCCCTTGCGGTTGACGCCGTGCCAGCGGTAGGAGAAGACTTTTTTCGGTGCGTTGCGTTTTTGAGCTAATGTGGCCATCACTGCATCCTGCAATTGGGCGACGGTGGCCGGATGCTGCTGCCTGTCCGGCTCATCTTGGCTTGAAGAAGGTCATCGGGGTGATTACAGCGGCTTCACCCGGCGAGATGACTCGGGCACTGCGAACTCAGTTGGTGGTGATCCTGTTGATTTCGGCCAGACTGGTGACGCCAAGACGCGCTTTCTCGAGGCCGGATGTGCGCAGGGTGCGCATCCCTTCCTTTTGGGCTATTGCGGCAATCTGCAGCGAGTTGGCTCCCTGCATGATGAGTTTGGCGATGTTGTCGGACATCAGCATGATCTCATAGATGCCGACCCGGCCTCTGTAGCCTCCCGAGCACTCCTTGCATCCCACGGGCTTGAACAGCCGCAACCCGGCGGCCAGTTGCTGCTGGGTGAAGCCCAGCTCCAGCAACTCGGCTTCCGGCACCACTTCCGGCGCCTTGCAGTGATCGCAGAGTTTGCGGGCAAGGCGCTGGGCCATGATGAGGGTGACCGAAGAGGCGATGTTGAAGGCCGGCACCCCCATGTTCATCATCCGGGTGAGCGTTTCTGCCGCCGAGTTGGTGTGCAGGGTGGAGAGCACCAGGTGACCGGTCTGGGCGGCCTTGATAGCAATCTCGGCGGTTTCCAAATCCCGTATCTCCCCCACCATGACGATGTCGGGATCCTGGCGCAGGAAGGAGCGCAGGGTGCTGGCGAAGGTGAGCCCCGCCTTGGGATTGATCTGCACCTGGTTGACGCCGGGCAGGTTTATCTCGACCGGATCTTCGGCGGTGGAGATATTGACCTCGCTGGTGTTCAGGATGTTGAGGCCGGTATAGAGTGAGACCGTCTTGCCTGACCCCGTCGGGCCGGTCACCAGGATCATGCCCTGAGGTTTGGAGAGGGCGTGCAGGTATTGCGTCTTCTGCCGGTCGTCAAAGCCGAGTTGATCGATATTGAGCCGGGCGGCCGAGGAGTCCAGCAACCGGATCACGATCTTTTCGCCCCACATGGTGGGCAGGGTGTTGACCCGCATGTCCATGGATCTGTTGCGTGAGATCTTGAGCTTGATGCGGCCATCCTGGGGCAGGCGCCGTTCGGCAATATCGAGCCGCGCCATCACCTTGAGGCGAGCCGCGAAGCGGTTGGCCAGGTTGACCGGCGGCGTGGCGACTTCGTGCAGTATGCCGTCTACCCGAAAGCGGATCCGGTACTTGGTCTCGTAGGGTTCGAAATGCAGGTCGGAGGCCCGGCGCTTGATGGCATCCATCATGATCTTGTGGATGTATTTGACGATGGGGGCATCATCGTCCGCGGTGTTGACGCTCTCGTCGAGGCGGGAACTCTCGTCGGAGACCTCGAGTTCGGAGATCTCGGCCTCGTCGATATGATCCATGCCCAGGGTATCCTGCTCGCTCTCCATCAGCTTGCCGATGGCGGCGGTCAGCTTGCTCTCTTCAACCAGCAGGGCTTCCGTATGCAGGCCGAAGCTGAAGCCAAAATCCTCCAGAGCCGACACATTGGTCGGATCGGACATGGCGATATAGAGGGTATGCCCCTGGGTGTAGATGGGCAGGACATGGTGCTTTTCAATCAGCTTTTGATTGAGGTATTTCTGCGGGATCTCGGCGAGATCAAAGGCCGCCAGATCCAGCAGAGGTACCCCATATTCCAGCTCGCAGAAATCAGCGAGGGCTTTGCTGTCGAGGATGTCGTTTTCAATCAGGAAGGTGACAAAGGGCTTGCGCTGCGCCTTGGCCTGGCTCAGATAGCGCTGTGAGTCTGGCTCACTGAGGAGGGAAGAAGCGGCCAGGCTGGTGGCCAGGCCGCTATTGAGGCTAGAGGTCATGCGTTAACACATACCAGCAGCAGCACAAGTCCCCGAATTCCTTGTCCAGTTTACTTGCTTGGATGGTGCAATTTCACCATGCAAAACGAACGTAGGGTTTGGAACATCTAGATTATCAAAATCGGTTCCGCTTGTGATAGTGATATCTATCCCTGCATCAGCACTAGCCGGGGCTACGGGAATAGAACCATCGGTTGCCCCAGCAGTGCCACTGGCTGCACTTGCTGCTGCTAGTGTTGCCGTATCACTAGTGTCTATACGGCTGGGATTAGCATCCGCAATCGCGGCTTTCAAGGCTGCGGTTGCCGCGTCTACACATTGTCCACCTACATTCGGAGATGCTGTATCGATAGATGCTGAAGGGACATCCAAACCTTGGGCACAGACTTCGAAGGCCGTTTTTGCAGGCCCTGCTGCTGCAACGACTTCAGAATATTTAGCTCTGAGGGTGTATGTCTGATACGCCGGCAAGGCGATGGCGGCGAGGATGGCGACGATCGCAACGACGATCATCAATTCGATTAGCGTAAACCCTGACTGTCTTTTCATGTCAAATATCCTTTTTTCCATGTTTCCTGATAAGCACCGGTGGAATGCTATCCACGCTGGTATCTTATCCGAGCGCTTCGGGTTGGCAACAGAGGCGGAGACCTTGTTAGCCACTTTTATGTCATTTAGTGAAATGTGTAGAAAAATCAAAGATTAAATGGCTTCCATTGGCACTTGTCATGAGGCGGGAGGGCCCATCTTCACACTCCTTATGTCGTGGGATCCTGCATAAAGAAAAGGCGCCGATGGCGCCTTTTGCAAGTTTCGAGCCCTGTAATATTTTTGGGCACGAGCAACGGATGGGGCTTGCTCAAGCCTCGACAAAGCGCATGGAGAGATCCAGTGCCCGCACATGCTTGGTCAGCGCTCCCACCGAGATGAAGTCGATCCCGGTCGCGGCGTATCCGGCAAGGGTATCGAGGGTGACGTTGCCGGAGACTTCCAGCTTGGCTCTGCCTTGATTGAGGCGAACGGCTTCCTGCATCATGGGGATGTCGAAGTTGTCCAGCATCACGATGTCGGCCCGTGCGGCCAGGGCCTGCTCCAGCTCGGCCAGGGATTCGACCTCGACTTCCACCGGTTTGTCCGGATTGAGACGGCGCGCTTCGCTGATTGCTTCAGCGATGCCGCCGCAGGCGAGAATGTGGTTCTCCTTGATGAGGTAGGCATCAAACAGACCGATACGGTGGTTTTTGCCGCCGCCGCAGGTGACCGCATACTTCTGGGCGCTGCGCAGGCCGGGCAGGGTCTTGCGGGTATCGAGCAGGCGGCAGTCAGTGCCTTCCAGCTCGGCTACATAACGGGCGGTCAGGGTGGCGACCCCGGAAAGGGTCTGCACGAAGTTCAGCGCATTGCGCTCGCCGGTCAGCAGCACGCGGGCGGGGCCATGGAGGCGGAACAGCTCCTGATTGGGGGCAAGGCGTTCACCATCTTGCACTTTCCACTCGACCTTCACTTCGCCACCGAGCTGGGCAAACACCTCGTCGACCCAGGGCTGGCCGCAGAAGACGCCCGCCTCGCGGGTGATGACTCGCGCGGTCGAGATGCGATCGGCCGGGATCAGCTGTGCCGTGATGTCGGCGCTGGCATCCGGTTGATCCAGCGCGGTGAGGGCATCGCCCAAGTCTTCGAGAAGTGCGGCGCGCACGGCGCGGCGGATGTCCTGTTGTAACATGCCTTATTCCTGCAAGGGTCTGAGAAGCAATTGCCTGTCTTTCTGGCGCAATTCCAGCCTGCCCAGGGCATTCATGCCCACCAGGATCTCCTCCCCGTCGGCAGCCGGATTGATAAAGACGGACAAATCGTACAGGGTCAGCGGACCCATCGCCAGACTTTCGATCCGGCCGGTTTCGACCTGGATCTCTCCGGCTGCCGTGTTGACACGGCTGCGGCCCGTGGCGACGAGGCCGAGCCGGGCGGCCACCTGGCTCGGTATGGTCACCCGGGTTGCTCCTGTGTCCAGCAGCAGTTGCACCGGCTGGTCGTTGATGGCACCCTCCAGACGATAATGGCCGCTGGCATCGGCCTTGAGTAGCAGATCGCCGCTGGCGGTCACCGACGGTTGTTCACGACCATGAAAGTAGAGGGTCAGCAGACCCAGCAGCGAGAGCCAGGCGAGCAGCCAGAGACGGCGTGCCATCGGGTGCATAGTGTGTCCCATATCGCGCGAGTGAATGGCTCAGCCTAACATAGCGTTATCCATGAATTCAGAGACTTGTTCCCAGTTTTCCCATCCCGCCAGAGGCACATCGCTTCCATTTGTGAGTCGAGCAGACGATGACACAACCCACAACCCTGTTTTCCATCGATCGAGAAGGATGGTGCGAGCAGGCCCGCAAGGTGCCTTCCCCCCATCACAATGAGAGGCTCAGCCCGGAGGATGTCTCCTTGCTGGTGATACACGGCATCAGTCTGCCCCCCGGGCAGTTTGGTGGCCCCTTTATCGACGATCTGTTTCTGGGGCGCCTCGATCCCGGTGCTCACCCCTATTTCGCCGGTATTCACCAACTGAGGGTCTCGGCCCACTGCCTGATCCGCCGCGATGGGGAACTGGTACAGTACGTGCCTTTTGGCGCCAGGGCATGGCATGCGGGAGTCTCGATCTGGGAGGGGAGGGAGGCGTGCAACGATTTTTCCATCGGGATCGAACTGGAAGGGACCGACGAGCTTCCCTACAGCGACAAGCAATATGAGGTGCTGTCGGACCTCAGCCGGGCGATTGTTCACCGTTATCCCGCCATCACGGCGGACCGTATCGTCGGCCACTGCGACATCGCGCCGGGCCGCAAGACGGATCCGGGTGACAGTTTCGAATGGCCTCGCTATCGGGAAAAGCTTCACTTTGAGTGAAAAATCTAAAAATTATTTTGTGTTTTTAGAATCAATGGCTTGCCTTGTCTAGCAAGCCATTTTTCATGCTGTTGAACAAATGTTATCGGTGAGCAAGCTCACAAATATTGGTCAGACCATTTTCTATGAGCTATATCATGATTCCGCGTTTTTACCCCCAAAGTGGCAGCCTAGCTTCTTGATTCAGATCATCTTTTGGGTGGACTTTTTTCAAGCCCTCTGCTAATTTTCGCCCCAACCATAAAATTGGTAATACCAATTTAACAAAGTAGCCTCATGCCCTATATCAAGATAACTCAGCCCAAGCTGGCCGACGCCATCGTCGCCGAGCTGGAAAGCATGATTCTGGAAGGCAGCCTGCAGCCGGGCCAGAAGTTGCCGCCCGAGCGGGAACTCGCCATCCAGTTTCAGGTGTCGCGCCCTTCCTTGCGCGAAGCCATCCAGCGCCTGGAAGCGAGAGGACTCTTGTATCGTCGTCAGGGCGGTGGCACTTACGTACAAAATGCCCTGAGCAAGGGGATCGCCGACCCTCTGTTCGAACTGCTCAGCACTCACCCGGAAGCCCAGTACGACCTGCTGGAGTTTCGCCACGCGCTGGAAGGCATCTGTGCCTACTATGCGGCGCTGCGGGGCACCGAGGCTGATTTCGAACGGATTCGCCTGGCGCAAGCCGCCATCGAAGAAGCCGGTCAGCAAGGGTCGCTGGTGGTCGAATCGGCCGCCGTGACCCAGTTCTATCTGGCCGTGGCCGAGGCCTCCCACAACGTGGTGCTGCTGCACCTGTTGCGGGCCATGGGCCCCATGCTCGAGCAGAACATTTTACGCAATAACGAAATTTTGAATCGCCGTCCGGGAGTGGTCGCCAAGATCCGTCGCCATCGTGCGAGCCTGATCGAGGCTATCCTGTCGGGGGCTCCGGAGCGGGCCAGGGCTGCTTGTCATGAGCACCTGGCCTTTATCGAGGACACCTTGTTGGATATGCAGAGGGAAGACAGCCGGATCCAGCGATCCATGCGTCGGATCCGTCAGCAGGAAAACTAATCCCACAAGGCTTTCTTAATTGTCGAATGCTTGCGCCCTTCGCCGTGCAATGCCGTGCAATCACAACAACATAGGAACCAGCCATGTCTGATATCCTGAAGAACGATGTGGACCCGATAGAAACGCTGGAGTGGCTTGCCTCTCTGGAATCCCTGCTGCGTGAAGAGGGTCCGCAACGCGCTCAGTTCATCCTTGAACAGTTGGCCGAGAAAGCCCGCGCAAGCGGTGTGGACGTGGCTGCCAAGGCAAACCGCGACTACATCAACACCATCCCGTCCAGCGACGAGCCGGCTTACCCGGGCGACCTGGAAATGGAACGCCGCATTCGCGCCATCATCCGCTGGAACGCCATGATGATCGTGCTGCGCGCCTCCAAGAAAGACCTGGACCTGGGTGGTCACATGTCTTCCTTCGCTTCTTCCGCGACCATCTACGAAGTCTGCTACAACCACTTCTTCCGTGCCCGCAACGAGAAGGACGGTGGCGATCTGGTCTACTTCCAGGGTCACATCTCCCCGGGCATCTACGCCCGTGCATTCGCCGAAGGTCGCCTGACCGAAGAGCAGCTGGACAACTTCCGTCAGGAAGTGGATGGCAAGGGTATCCCTTCCTACCCGCACCCGAAACTGATGCCGGAATTCTGGCAGTTCCCGACCGTTTCCATGGGTCTTGGCCCCATCGCCGCCATCTATCAGGCGCGTTTCCTGAAGTACCTGACCGACCGTGGCATCAAGGATTGCTCCGAGCAGACCGTTTACGCCTTCCTGGGTGATGGCGAGATGGACGAGCCGGAAGCCAAGGGTGCCCTGACCGTTGCCGTGCGTGAAAAGCTCGACAACCTGGTGTTCGTGGTCAACTGCAACCTGCAGCGTCTGGATGGTCCGGTCGTCGGCAACGGCAAGGTCATCAACGAGCTGGAAGGTCTGTTCGCTGGCGCTGGCTGGGACGTGACCAAGGTCATCTGGGGTCGCAAGTGGGATGAGCTGCTGAAGAAAGACACTTCCGGCAAGCTGATCCAGCTGATGAACGAGACCGTGGATGGTGACTACCAGACCATGAAGTCCCGTGACGGTGCCTACGTGCGCGAGCACTTCTTCAACCGTTACCCGGAAACCGCCGCGCTGGTCAAAGACATGACCGACGAGGAGATCTTCGCCCTGAACCGCGGTGGTCACGACCCCCGCAAACTGTTCGCCGCCTTCTCCAAAGCAGCACAGACCAAGGGCAAGCCGACCGTGATCCTGGCCAAGACCATCAAGGGCTATGGCATGGGCGAAGCGGCCGAAGGCAAGAACATCGCTCACCAGGTCAAGAAGATGGATCTGGGCTCCGTGCGTCACCTGCGCGATCGTTTCAACCTGCCGGTCACCGACGAGCAGCTGGAAAACCTGCCGTACCTGAAGATCGAAGAGGGTACCGAAGAGCACAAGTACCTGCACGCTCGCCGTGCCGCACTGAAGGGCTATGTACCGACCCGTCTGCGCGAGAGCACCACCAAGCTGGAAATCCCGGCGCTGGATGCCTTCGGTCCGCTGCTGGGTGAACAGGCGCGCGAAATCTCCACCACCATGGCGTTCGTGCGTTCCCTGAACGTGATGCTGAAAGACAAGTCCATCGGCAAGCGCATCGTCCCGATCCTGGCTGACGAAGCCCGTACCTTCGGTATGGAAGGCCTGTTCCGCCAGATCGGTATCTACAGCCCGCACGGTCAGCAGTACACCCCGCAAGACCGCGACATCGTCTCCTACTACAAGGAAGACAAGCAGGGTCAGGTTCTGCAAGACGGTATCAACGAGCTGGGCGCCATGTCCTCCTGGCTGGCTGCTGCGACCTCTTACAGCACCAACGACTGCCCGATGATCCCGTTCTACATCTACTACTCCATGTTCGGCTTCCAGCGGATCGGCGACATGGCGTGGGCAGCCGGTGACCAGCAAGCCCGTGGCTTCCTGCTGGGCGCGACCTCCGGTCGTACCACTCTTAACGGAGAGGGCTTGCAGCACGAAGATGGTCACAGCCACATCTTGGCCAACACCATCCCGAACTGCATCTCCTACGATCCGTCCTACGCCTATGAAGTGGCGGTGATCGTACAGGACGGCCTGCGCCGCATGTACGGTGAGAACCCGGAGAACGTGTTCTACTACATCACTACCCTGAACGAGAACTATGCCATGCCGGCCATGCCGGAAGGCGCCGAGGAAGGCATCCGCAAGGGTATCTACAAGCTGGAAACCGTGGCCGGCACCAAGGCCAAGGTACAGCTGCTGGGTTGTGGTTCCATCCTGGGTCACGTGCGCACTGCCGCCCAGATCCTGGCCAGCGAGTACGGCGTGGGTTCCGACGTGTTCAGCGTCACTTCCTTCAACGAACTGGCTCGTGACGGTCAGGACGCGGATCGCTGGAACATGCTGCACCCGACCGCCGAAGCGCGTGTGCCCTACATCGCTCAGGTGCTGGGCAGCGAAGCCACCATCGCCGCGACCGACTACATGAAGTCCTTCGCCGATCAGGTGCGTGCCTTCGTTCCGACCGAGAACTACCGTGTACTGGGTACCGACGGTTACGGCCGTTCCGACAGCCGTGCCAACCTGCGTCGTCACTTCGAAGTGAACGAGTTCTACGTAGTGGTTGCTGCCCTGACCGAACTGGCCAAGCGCGGCGAGGTAGACAAGCAGGTGGTGGCCGAAGCCATCGCCAAGTACGGCATCGATGCCGACAAGGTCAACCCGCTGTACGCGTAAGAGGATTGAGTGTCGCGCCGGGTATCCGGCGCGACCTTGCCTGGGTTTAAACGGATAACGCGGGATGCGCGTGGTGATGCTCAGGCTGCCACGCGGATGCACGCAAGAGGATAAAGCGCAATGTCCAAACAGATTATGGTGCCGGATATCGGTGCTGATGAAGTTGAAGTCACCGAGATCATGGTGGCCGTAGGTGACAAGGTCGAACTGGACCAGTCCCTGATCGCCGTGGAAGGTGACAAGGCCTCCATGGAAGTCCCGGCTCCGGCCGCCGGTATCGTCAAAGAGATCCTGATCAAGGTGGGCGACAAGGTTGCCACCGGTTCCCAGATCATGGTCTTCGAATCCGAGGGTGCTGCCGCACCGGCTCCGGTCCAGGCTGCTGCCCCGGTTGCTGCCGCGCCGGCCGCCGCTCCTGCCGCTGCCGCTCGCCAGGACGTCAACGTGCCGGACATCGGTGGTGACGAAGTCGAAGTGACTGAGATCATGGTTGCCGTGGGCGACATGGTTGAAGCCGACCAGTCCATCATCGCCGTGGAAGGTGACAAGGCCTCCATGGAAGTACCGGCACCGTTCGCCGGCCGCGTGGTCGAGATCAAGGTCGCCGCCGGCGCCAAGGTTTCCACCGGCTCCCTGGTGATGGTCTTCGAAGTGGCGGGCGCTGCCCCGGCCGCTGTTGCCGCGTCGGCTCCTGCTGCCCCCGTGGCTGCCGCTGCTCCGGTTGCCGCCGGTGCCAAGGACGTCAACGTGCCGGACATCGGCGGTGACGAAGTGGAAGTGACCGAAATCATGGTCGCCGTGGGTGACAAGGTTGAAGCCGACCAGTCCCTGATCACCGTGGAAGGCGACAAGGCCTCCATGGAAGTGCCTGCGCCGTTCGCCGGTGTGGTCAAGGAGATCAAGGTGAAGGCGGGTGACAAGGTCTCCACCGGTTCCCTGATCATGGTATTCGAAGTGGCGGGTGCCGCTCCGGCTGCCGTGGCTGCTCCGGCTCCTGCCGCAGCGCCCGTTGCTGCCGCACCGGCTGCCGCCGCTCCTGCGCCGGTTGCCCAGGCTGCTGCCGCTTCCGATTTCGTCGCCAACGACGCCTATGTCCACGCCTCCCCGGCAGTACGCCGTCTGGCGCGCGAGTTCGGCGTCAACCTGGCCAAGGTGAAAGCCTCCGGTCGCAAGGGTCGCATCGTCAAAGAAGACGTGCAGGCTTACGTGAAGGATGCGGTCAAGCGCGCCGAGTCCGCTCCGGCTGCCGGCACCGGCACTGGCAACGGCATGAGCGTCGTGGCCTGGCCGAAGGTTGATTTCAGCAAGTTCGGCCCTGTCGAAGAGCTGGAACTGACCCGTATCCAGAAGATCTCCGGTCCTGCCCTGCACCGCAACTGGGCCATGATCCCCCACGTCACCCAGTTCGACGAAGCCGATACCACGGATCTGGAAGCGTTCCGCAAAGAGCAGAACATCCTGGCCGAGAAGCAGAAGCTGGACGTGAAGATCACCCCGCTGGTGTTCATCCTGAAGGCGGCCGCCAAGGCCCTGGAAGCCCATCCGCGCTTCTGCAGCGCCCTGTCCGAAGACGGCAGCAAGCTGATCATGAAGAAGTACATCCACATCGGTGTGGCGGTGGATACCCCCAACGGTCTGGTGGTTCCGGTGGTGCGCGACGTCAACAAGAAGGGCATCCACGAGCTGTCCCGCGATCTGGCCGAGATCTCCAAGAAGGCCCGTGCCGGCAAGCTGACCGCTGCCGACATGCAGGGCGGTTGCTTCACCATCTCCAGCCTGGGTGGCATCGGCGGTACCAGCTTTACCCCGATCGTCAACGCGCCGGAAGTGGCCATCCTGGGCGTCTCCAAGTCCGAGATGAAGCCGAAGTGGAACGGTAAAGAGTTCGTGCCGCGCCTGATGCTGCCGCTGGCTCTGAGCTACGACCACCGCGTCATCGATGGCGCCGACGGTGCCCGCTTCATCACCACCCTGAGTGGTGTGTTGTCCGACATTCGTCGACTGGTCCTGTAAGTGAGAGGGCGGGCCCAGAGCCCGCCCTTTTTGCTTCTCATTTCGTTAACAGGATTGTAAACTTGCCCCGTTTTTTTCACGGCTGCAGCGGCCTTGTTTGGCATAAGACTGTGCTGTCCGGGGATATAAGAACGACAAAGAGGTCATGATGAGTAAAGAAATCAAAACCCAGGTCGTAGTACTGGGTGCTGGCCCTGCCGGTTATTCCGCTGCCTTCCGTGCGGCTGACTTGGGTCTGGATACCATTATCGTCGAGCGTTACTCCACCCTGGGTGGCGTCTGTCTGAACGTGGGTTGCATCCCGTCCAAGGCACTGCTGCACGTCGCCAAAGTCATTGAAGAAGCCAAGGCGCTGGCCGAGCACGGCATCGTCTTCGGTGCCCCGCAGACCGACATCGACAAGGTGCGTCTGTGGAAAGAGAAGGTCATCAACCAGCTGACCGGCGGTCTGGCTGGCATGGCCAAGATGCGTAAAGTCCAGGTTGTTAACGGTTTCGGCAAGTTCACCGGTCCGAACACCCTGGAAGTGGAAGGTGCCGACGGCAAGACCACCGTCACCTTCGACAACGCCATCATCGCTGCCGGTTCCCGACCGGTGAAGCTGCCGTTCATCCCCCATGACGACCCCCGTGTATGGGACTCTACCGATGCGCTGGAACTGACGACCGTTCCTGGCAAGCTGCTGGTCATCGGTGGCGGCATCATCGGTCTGGAGATGGGTACCGTGTATTCCTCCCTGGGTTCCGAGATCGACGTGGTGGAATTTGCCGACCAGCTGGTACCGGCTGCCGACAAAGACATCGTCAAGATCTACACCAAGCGCGTCGCCAAGAAATTCAACATCATGCTGGAGACCAAGGTCACCGCCGTTGAAGCCCGTGAAGACGGTCTGTACGTCTCCTACGAAGGCAAGCACGCCCCGGCCGAGCCGGTTCGCTACGACAACGTGCTGGTTGCCGTAGGCCGTGTGCCGAACGGCAAGATGCTGGATGCCGAGAAGGCCGGTGTTGCCGTCAACGAGCGCGGTTTCATCGAGGTGGACAAGCAGCTGCGTACCAACGTGGCCCACATCCACGCCATCGGCGACATCGTCGGTCAGCCCATGCTGGCCCACAAGGGTGTACACGAAGGCCACGTGGCGGCCGAAGTCATCGCCGGCAAGAAGCACTACTTCGACCCGAAAGTGATCCCGTCCATCGCCTATACCGAGCCAGAGATGGCCTGGGTGGGTCTGACCGAGAAGGAAGCCAAGCAACAGGGTCTGAACTTCGAAGTCGCCACCTTCCCGTGGGCTGCTTCCGGTCGCGCCATCGCGTCCGACTGCTCCGACGGCATGACCAAGCTGATCTTCGACAAGGAGAGCGGCCGCGTCATCGGTGGTGCCATCGTGGGTACCAACGGCGGTGAACTGCTGGGTGAAATCGGTCTGGCCATCGAGATGGGTGCCGACGCCGAAGACATCGCGCTGACCATCCACGCTCACCCGACTCTGCACGAGTCCGTGGGTCTGGCTGCCGAAGTGTTCGAAGGCTCCATCACCGACTTGCCGAACGCCAAGGCCAAGAAGAAAAAATAATCTTCTGCCCGTTTCATAAGAAAAGCCGCTCCATGGAGCGGCTTTTTGTTGTCTGTCTTTCGGCACCCTGCGGTCAGCAGCGCCCCTTCTTGGCCTGTCCCGGTGGGCAGAAGGTACCGTCACCTCCGCGATCCCCGTCACTGACCCGGATCCGGGTATCGTCCACGCTCACATCGGCCCCGTGCACCCGCACGGGCCCGCTGCTGCAGGCACTGAGCAGCCCCCCCAGCACTATCATCACGACCAGCTTGCCCATCATACCTCCTCGCGTTTTCCTGATTATGAGGCATGTGGCAGGGCGGTGGGAGACGGCGTATCCCCCGTGCGTCACGGCTTGCCGTGGTCATGAAGAAGGGCGCCGAAGCGCCCTGGTGCGGGTCAGGAAGAGGTGCCGGACGCTCAGAGGCGGAAGTTGCCGACCAGCTTGTCGAGCTCACCGGAGAGGTGCTGCAGGTTGCGGCTTGACTCGGTCAGGTGATGAGCGATATCGGCGGTCTCCATGGTGAGCTGGTTGATGTCCTCCACGTTGCGGTTGAGCTCCCCCACCACGCTCGACTGCTCTTCGGTGGCGGTGGCGACCTGGATGTTCATGTCGCTGATCTGGGTGATGTGTCCGGTGATCTGGTCGAGGGCGCCGTTGGCCTCGTCGGCCTGGGTCACCACCCGCAGGCTCTGGTTGCGGCCCTGGGCCATGGCGCTGACGGCGCGGGCGCTCTGCTCCTGGAGGCTGTTGATCATGCCCTGGATCTCGGCGGTGGAGGCGGCGGAGCGGCTGGCGAGGTTGCGCACCTCGTCGGCCACCACGGCGAAGCCACGGCCCTGCTCGCCGGCGCGGGCGGCCTCGATGGCGGCGTTGAGGGCCAGCAGGTTGGTCTGCTCCGAGATGCTGCGGATGGTGTCGAGGATGCTGCCGATGGAGTCGGTCTGGCTCGCCAGGGACTCGATGACCCCGGCGACCTGTTCGATTTCACCGGAGAGGCCGACGATGCCGTGACGGGCCTGGGCGACGACCTGGGCCCCCGCATCGGCCTGCTCGTTGGCCTGCTTGGCGACGTCGGCTGCCAGGGATGCATTGCCGGCGATCTCGGTGACGGTGGCCCCCATCTCGTGGATGGCGGTGGCGACCTGGACGGTGCGATCCCGCTGGGCGGTGCAGTTGTGCTGGGTGAGCTGGGCCTTGGCGGCCACCTCGCTGGCGGTGGCGGCTACCTGGCGGGAGTTGCTCGCCACCTGCACGATGGCCCCGTGGATCCGGGTCACGAACTGGTTGAAGCTGTGGGCAATCTCGGCCAGCTCGTCCTTGCCGGTGAGACTGGCGCGGCTGTCGAGGGCGAGGTGGCGGGCCACCTCGCCAATATGGGATTGCAGGAAGGAGACCCGGCGGCGCAGCCCGATGAGGATGAGGGTCGAGACGAGCAGCGAGATGGCGATGGCGATGACGATGATGGCGATCATCTGGGTACGACCGCTGTCATAGCTGTTTTCGCTCAGGTCGTTGCGATGCTGGGCCTGACCTATCAACCCGTCGAGCAGCTCATTGGCGCCCTTGCGCATGACCCCGTAGCTCTGGCTGTAGCGATCCCGGTAGATGGCGCGTGCCTCGTCCATCTTGTTGTCAGAGAGCGCCTGCAACATGGGGGTCAGCTCCTCCCGCTCCACCCGGGTGAATTGATCGAGCAGGGTCTGGGCCCTGGCCCGGGCGTCCGGATCGACCTGGGCCTTGACGGCCTGCTCCATGGCCTGGCGCATCTCGGGAATGTCTTCCTCGCGGGTCTCCTTGACCCGGGTCAGCACCCCCTTTTCGTCGCGCAGGGAGGTGTCCTGCAGCAGCATCATGTCGATGCCGACGCGCATGCGCGGGATGCGGGAGGCCACTTCCGCCATGGCCCGCATGGGGGTGGCGGTATTCTGGAACAGCTCTTCGGCCTGCTGCCTGATGTTGTCCATGCTGCGCAGACTGGCGGCGCCAACCAGCAACAGGGCGAGACAGGGCACGGTGACGGCCAGGATCAGTTGGGTTTTTATGGTGAGGTTGCCTGCCAGCATGTTGACTCCTTGGTGTGTTGCTGTGTCGCTACTGTAGCGGCTTGTCATGACGGTTCGCCGTCATGGGGGTCGGTATTCCCTGTCGACCCGGTGAAAAAAGGGCGCCGCAGCGCCCTTTCATCTTATAACCGGAAGTTGCCGACCAGCTTGTCGAGCTCGCCGGAGAGCTGTTGCAGGCTGCGGCTGGACTCGGTCAACTGGTGGGCGATGTCGGCGGTCTCCATGGTGAGCTGGTTGATATCCTCCACGTTGCGGTTGATCTCCCCGACCACGCTGGACTGCTCTTCGGTGGCGGTGGCGACCTGGATGTTCATGTCGCTGATCTGGGTGATGTGCCCGGTGATCTGGTCGAGGGCGCCGTTGGCCTCGTCGGCCTGGGTCACCACCCGCAGGCTCTGGTTGCGCCCCTGGGCCATGGCGCTGACGGCGCGGGCGCTCTGCTCCTGGAGGCTGTTGATCATGCCCTGGATCTCGGCGGTGGAGGCGGCGGAGCGGCTGGCGAGGTTGCGCACCTCGTCGGCCACCACCGCGAAGCCACGGCCCTGTTCGCCGGCGCGGGCGGCCTCGATGGCGGCGTTGAGGGCCAGCAGGTTGGTCTGCTCCGAGATGCTGCGGATGGTGTCGAGGATGCTGCCGATGGAGTCGGTCTGGCTCGCCAGAGACTCGATGACCCCGGCCACCTGCTCGATCTCACCGGAGAGGCCGACGATGCCGTGACGGGCCTGGGCGACGACCTGGGCCCCCGCATCGGCCTGCTCGTTGGCCTGCTTGGCGACGTCGGCTGCCAGGGATGCATTGCCGGCGATCTCGCTGACGGTGGCCCCCATCTCGTGGATGGCAGTAGCGACCTGGACGGTGCGATCCCGCTGGGCGGTGCAGTTATGCTGGGTGAGCTGGGCCTTGGCGGCCACCTCGTTGGCGGTGGCGGCGAGCTGGCGGGAGTTGCTCGCCACCTGCTCGATGGAGCCGTGGATCTTGGCGACAAAGTTGTTGAAGCCGGTCGCCACCTGGGCCAGTTCGTCACGGCCATCGACCTTGAGGCGATGGGTGAGGTCGCCATCACCGCTGCCGAGTTCGCGGAACAGGCGGGCCAGTTCGTTGAGGGGGCGGCTCACGGAGCCGGCCAGGAGGACGCCGAGCAGCCCCATGCCGACGGCGATGGCCAAGCTGACCAGCACCATGTGCAGGCGTGCTCTGTCCAGTTCGGCATAAATCTCGGCCTCCGGCACCTGGGCCACCAGATACCAGTCGAGCAGGGGGATGTAGCTGCTGGCCAGGATTACGGGCTGGCCGTCGACCTCGGCACGGGTGGCGGCAAAGGGCTGCTTGTTGAGCAGGTTGGTGCTGCTGCCGCTGGCCAGCTGGGTCAGGTTGTCCCGATCGATGCGGGCGGCGTCGGGGTGCAGCTTCACCTTGCCGCTGCCGTCTGTCATGAAGACGAAGCCGCTGTCGCCGATGCGGAAGTTGGCGAGCATGCTGACCATGCTGTCGAGGGATTTGGCGAGGCCGGCGAGGCCGCGTCCGTCGAGCTGCTGGAAGTTGACGAACAGTTTTACCTCGCCATTGCTCTCCCGAAAGATGCTGAGCATCAGATCCTGGCGGCTCTTGGTGTAGTCATAGAACCAGTTGTCCTGCTCGTGATTAAGAATGCGCAGAAAACCGTCCTGGTTGTAGTAGGCGGCACTCTGGCGATCGGCGAAGGAGGCTGTGACCAGGCCATACTGGCTCGTCATGTCCTTGAGCTGGTTGATGAGGATGGACTCCTGCTCTTTTGGCATGCCGCGCTCGACCCAGTCCAGCACGAAGCGGTCGTTGGCAAGCTGTCTGGCGGCATTGGCGACCGAGGTGAGATCCTTCTCGATCTCCTTGCCGATGCGCTGGGTCAGGTTGGGCAGCTCCTGCTCGAACATGCGGTCCTCGATCAGCTGCTGGGCAGAACGCTGGCTGAAATAGCCCACCAGCAGGCAGGAGAGGGCCACGGCGAGGATGACGGTGGCCAGAATTTTCTGTTTCAGTGTCAGGCTTGCGAACATAGGGGTGACTCGGAAGTGTGAACCAGGGTTGAACTCATAATAGCGGCTGATTTGGCGCGCTCTTGAGGCGGCGGGGGCCTTTATTGTCGATTAACGTTTGCGCTCACACCCGGATTGGACTGGATTGGCGCCCGATTTTGCCGAGACATCGTCGCAAGCGGGGCGACCCCTCGCCAGCGCCCCGGCTTGCGGTTAAAGTGCTTGCACTTATAGTAGGCTGCACCTGGCTGGCGGCCTGCCCGCTCGACTCGCACCGGATTTATGGACTCTCATATGCGCATCTTTCATCGGGGATGGACCCACCTGCTCGTGCTCCTGCTGGCGACCCTGCCGTTCATGGCGGCGGCCGGAGCCAATGATCCCGCGCCTTCGGCCAGAAACCCGGGGGCAACCAAGATGGATCGTCCGAAGATCGCCCTGGTACTGAGCGGCGGCGGGGCCAAGGGGTCGGCCCATATCGGGGTGCTCAAGGTGCTGGAGGCAAAGCACATCCCGGTGGACATCATCGTCGGGACCAGCATGGGCTCCTATGTGGCGGGCATGTATGCCATGGGGCTCAGCGCCGAGGAGGTGGAGCGCACGACGCTGGCCATCGACTGGAACAAGGGCTATCAGGACAAGGTGGGGCGCGACGAGCTCTCCCTGCGCAAGAAGCAGCAGACCGAGAAGTACCAGCTGCGCACCGACATCGGGGTCAACGGTGACCAGACCCAGTTGCCGGACGGCTTCTTCCAGGGGCAGTCCATGGCCAGCCTGCTGCGCCACGCCACCTCTAACCTGCCGGCGCAAAAGAGCTTCGACAACCTGCCTATCCCCTATCGCGCGGTGGCGACCGACATGGAGACGGTGACCCCCTTCGTGCTGGATCACGGCAGCCTCGCCAAGGCGATGCAGGCCTCCATGTCCATTCCCGGTGCCCTCAAGCCGGTGGACTGGGACGGCCGCATCCTGGCCGATGGTGGCACGGTCAACAACATGCCGGTGGACGTGGCCAAGGCCATGGGGGCCGACGTGGTGATCGCGGTGGACATCAGCGCCAAGCTGCGTACCCGGGAGTCCCTCAAGTCGGGATTGGCCATGATCGATCAGCTCACCACCTACATGACCCAGGTGGGGACCGAAAAGCAGAAGGCGCTGCTGGGCCCCGGGGACATCCTGCTGACCCCCGAGTTCGGCAACATGGGGATCGCCGACTTCGCCCTGATGCCGGAGGGGATCAAGATCGGGGAGGCGGTCGCCAACAGTGCAGCGGCCCGGCTCGATGCGCTCTCTCTCTCGCCCGCCGCCTACGCCGACTATCGCAACGGCAAGCTGAGCCGGCGCGCCGAGCGCAGCGGCCAGCCCGCCTACTACATCGACAAGGTGGAGATCATCAACAAGTCGCGCCTCTCCGACGACACGGTGCGGGCCATGCTGAACGTGCGTCCGGACAAGGTGCAGACCTACGAGAGCCTGGAGGCGGGGATCCGTCGCCTCTACGCCCTGGAGTCATTCGATCGCATCACCTACGAGGTGGAGGAGCGGGACGGGGAGAACGTGCTGGTGGTGGACGCCAGCGAGAAGAACTGGGGGCCGGGTTATCTCAACTTCCAGCTCGGTTTCTCCGATGACTTCGAGAGCAGCTCCAACTACAACGTCGGCATGTCCTACACCCTCACCAACGTCAACGACTGGGGAGGCGAGTGGCTGACCGAGGCGTCCCTCGGGACCGCCAAGCACCTCAAGACCGACTTCTACACCCCGCTGGAGCCCTCCCAGACCTACTTCGGCGAGACGAGCCTGGCCTACGACAAGACCCAGCGACGGGTCTTCTTCCCGGAAGAGAGCAGGTCGTCGTCCGGGGTCAGCTATCTGGACTCCGAGTACAGCTTCACCAGCGTGGATCTCGCCGTCGGCTGGAATCGCCAGCCCTGGAGCCGCTTCTCCCTTGGACTGGAGGGCAAGATCGGCAGCGTGGAGATCCAGAACCTCACCAACGCGGATGCCGATGCCTCCGCCTGGGGACCCTACATCCGCTTCGAGCACGACACCCTCGACAGCCGCTACTTCCCCTATCAAGGGGTCTACTGGGACATCAAGGGGGGCTACTCCTACGTCGATCTCGATCCCTCGGACGGCCCCTCCGAGCAGGCCGAGGGGGTGAATTACCGGCTGGTGATGATCAAGCCCTGGTCCTGGGACAGGCACAGCCTCAACCTGATGCTGGAAGGGGGCGGCTCAAGCTCCCAGGAGACGGTACCGCTGTTCGTGCAGGATCTGGGGGGGCTGTTCCGCATGTCCGGCTTCCAGCATTACCAGTTGAGCGGTCGCTACAGCCTGTTTGGCGGATTGCGCTACATCTACCGGGTGGCGGACAACGACTTCGGTGCCTTCAAGGCGCCCCTGTTCCTCGGGGGCTCCCTCGAGCAAGGGGGGGTCTGGGACAAGGGAGAGGACATCAGCATCGAATCCTCCTATACCTCGGGTTCCCTCTATATGGGGGTGGAGAGTTTCCTCGGTCCCATCTTCCTCGGCTATGGCGTGGCGGAGGGGGGACACGACATGTTCTATCTGCAATTGGGCACTACGTTCCAATAAGGGCGAAATGCTGCCTTTTTGTTAACTCACCTTGGGCGGGCGGCTTGTCACTCTAAAAAAACCTAATGGGTTTATATGGTTATGCTGGTTTGATGAATAACTGCACAGGGTTTGGATTTTAATTAGTCGTTAAAACTTATATAGTGGGGGGCACCCTACGGGTGTCCCGCAAGGACGATCGCCGCGAGCTTGGGCGAACCCCAAAAAAAAGACCAAAGAGGAATTAGTCGTGCTTGAAACATACCGTAAACACGTCGCAGAACGTGCCGCCGAAGGCGTGGTTGCCAAACCTCTGGACGCAGAGCAGGTCGCCGCCCTGGTTGAGCTGATCAAGAATCCGCCCGCCGGCGAACAGGACTTTCTGAAAGAACTGTTGTCCTCCCGCATTCCCCCGGGTGTTGATGAAGCGGCCTATGTGAAAGCCGGCTTCCTCACCGCCGTCGCCAAGGGCGAGGCCCATTCTCCCATCCTGACTGCCGCCGAAGCCGTCGAGCTGCTCGGTACCATGCAGGGTGGTTACAACATTCAGCCGCTGATCGACCTGCTGGACGATGCGACCCTGGCTCCTCTTGCCGCCAAGGGCCTCTCCCACACCCTGCTGATGTTCGACTCCTTCCACGACGTGGAAGAGAAGGCCAAGGCGGGCAATGCCCACGCCAAGCAGGTGCTGCAATCCTGGGCCGACGCCGAGTGGTTCCTGAACCGCCCGGCCTTGGCCGAGAAGATCACCGTCACCGTGTTCAAGGTGACCGGCGAAACCAACACCGACGATCTGTCGCCGGCGCCGGACGCCTGGTCCCGCCCGGACATTCCGCTGCACGCCCTGGCGATGCTGAAGAACGCTCGTCCCGGCATCACCCCGGACAAGGATGGCGTCATCGGCCCCATCAAGACCATCGATGCCCTGAAAGAGAAAGGTTTCCCGCTGGCTTACGTGGGTGACGTGGTCGGTACCGGCTCTTCCCGTAAATCCGCCACCAACTCCGTGCTCTGGTTCATGGGCGACGACATTCCGTTCGTGCCGAACAAGCGTGCCGGCGGCGTTTGCCTCGGCGGCAAGATTGCCCCCATCTTCTTCAACACCATGGAAGATGCCGGCGCCCTGCCCATCGAAGTGGACGTCTCCAAACTGGAGATGGGCGATGTCATCGACATCTACCCGTACCAGGGCAAGATCTGCAAGCACGGCACCGATCAGGTGCTGGCCCAGTTTGAACTGAAAACCGACGTGCTGATCGACGAAGTGCGCGCCGGTGGCCGCATTCCGCTGATCATCGGCCGCGGCCTGACCGACAAGGCCCGCGAAGCGCTGGGTCTGCCGTTCTCCACCGTGTTCCGTCGTCCGCAGCCTGTTGCCGACACCGGCAAGGGCTTCACCCTGGCCCAGAAGATGGTGGGCAAGGCGTGCGGCGTGAAGGGCATTCGCCCAGGCACCTACTGCGAGCCCAAGATGACCACGGTCGGCTCCCAGGACACCACGGGCCCCATGACCCGCGACGAGCTCAAAGATCTCGCCTGCCTCGGCTTCTCCGCCGATCTGACCATGCAGTCCTTCTGCCACACCGCCGCTTATCCCAAGCCCATCGACGTGCAGACCCACCACACCCTGCCGGACTTCATCATGAACCGCGGCGGTGTGAGCTTGCGTCCAGGCGACGGCGTCATCCACTCCTGGCTGAACCGCATGCTGCTGCCGGATACCGTGGGTACAGGTGGTGACTCCCACACCCGTTTCCCCATCGGTATCTCCTTCCCGGCGGGCTCCGGCCTCGTGGCCTTCGCCGCCGCCACCGGCGTGATGCCGCTGGACATGCCGGAATCCGTGCTGGTGCGCTTCAAGGGCGAGCTGCAGCCGGGCATCACCCTGCGTGACCTGGTCCATGCCATCCCCTATGCCGCCATCCAGAAAGGGCTGCTGACCGTCGAGAAAGCGGGCAAGAAGAACATCTTCTCCGGCCGCATCCTCGAGATCGAAGGTCTGCCGACCCTGAAGGTAGAGCAGGCGTTCGAGCTGGCGGACGCCAGCGCCGAGCGTTCCGCCGCCGGTTGCACCATCAAGCTGGATAAAGAGCCGATCATCGAGTACCTGAAGTCCAACATCGTGATGCTGAAGTGGATGCTCTCCGAAGGCTACGGCGACGTGCGCACCATCACCCGCCGCATCAAGGGGATGGAAGAGTGGCTGGCCAACCCGGTACTGATGGAAGCGGACAAGGACGCCGAGTACGCCGAAATCATCGAGATCGATCTGGCCACCATCAAGGAGCCGATCCTGTGCGCGCCGAACGATCCGGACGATGCCCGTCTGCTGAGCGACGTGGCAGGTGACAAGATCGACGAGGTGTTCATCGGTTCCTGCATGACCAACATCGGCCACTTCCGCGCCGCCGGCAAACTGCTCGAGAAGTATCAGGGCGAGCTGCCGACCCGCATGTGGATCGCCCCCCCCACCAAGATGGACAAGGATCAGCTGACCGAAGAGGGCTACTACGGCATCTTTGGTCGCGTCGGTGCCCGCATCGAGATCCCCGGCTGTTCCCTCTGCATGGGCAACCAGGCGCGGGTAGCGGAAGGGGCTTCCGTGGTCTCCACCTCCACCCGCAACTTCCCGAACCGTCTGGGCAAGGGGGCCAACGTCTATCTGGCCTCTGCCGAGCTGGCTGCGGTTGCCGCCATCATCGGCAAGATCCCGACCGTGGAAGAGTATCTGCAGTATGCCAAGGCGCTGGACGCCACTGCGGCCGACACCTACCGCTACCTGAACTTCAACGAGATCGCCTCCTACACCAAGAAGGCCGATGCGGTGATCCTGCAGCAAGCGGTCTGAGACTCGTCGGTCTGACCACTGAAAATAACAATGCCGCGTCTCGACGCGGCATTTTCCATTTCAGGGGGCTGCGCGATAATGACCCGCCATGCCCAGCAACGGCGTCGTCGATTTGCCTGGTACGCGCGTTGCGCTTTCGTTGTCTGGCCATGATGGCCCCACCGTTTCCTGGTGGGCACTTTTATACCGCGGTACCTGCGAAGCGGGCCCGCGCATTGCGGCGTGGTTGCTATGTTTCTGTTCCGGATTGATCTGGCCCGCATGAAGTGGCGCCTTGGTTGTGCCCTGCTGGTGTTGGCCCTGCCCCTGGTGGTGGGAGGGTGGATGGTGCACGACAGCTACGAGCAGGAGCTGAAGAACGATGCCAGCGCGTCAGCCAGCAAGGCCAGAACCTTGCTGGAGCGCATGCTGGATCAGGCCGAGCGGGCCAACCTCGAGGTATTGCCGCTGGCCGGTCGACCTTGCAGCGACAACCTGTTGCTGCTGCGCAAGCGGGTGGCGCTGGAGCCTTTCCTGCGTTCCATCAATCTGGTGCGACAGGGGATCATCAACTGCACCTCGCTGTTCGGGCCTGCCAGGGAAGTGGATGACGGCTCCCGCTACACGGATCGCAAGTTGCTGCTGATGAGCGGCAACCTGGTGCGCAAGAATCACCCCTTGCTGGTGGTGCGTCAGGAGCGGGGGCGTGATGCGGCACTGAGTGCCATTGACAGCAGCCAGCTCAGTTTCATGCTCACCCTGAGCAGCGATCCCAGCGAGCTCTTCTTGCAGGTGGGGTCCGCCTGGCTCGATGAGTCCGGCCACTTCCAAAGCGATCCGCCGAAACTGCACAGCAAGTTTGCCCTGATACTCGCCTCCCAGCGTTACCCCTTCACCATCCACGCCGGTTATGCCATGCCGATCTACTGGCGTGCCCTGTGGGAGGCTCGCCATCTGCAACTGATCTGGCTGGGAGCCAGTTCGCTGGTGCTCTCACTGCTGGTGTGGTGGCTGCTTGGGCGGCCGGGGGCCCTGACGGACGAGCTGAGACGCGGGCTGCGAGCCAGGGAATTTGTCCCCTATCTGCAACCGCTGATCGCCAGCAAGGGCGGCAAGATGGTGGGAGCCGAGGTACTGATGCGCTGGCAACATGCCACCGAGGGGCTGATCCGCCCCGATCTCTTCATCCCCCAGGCGGAAGAGTCTGGCCTGATCGTGCCCATGACGGTCAACCTGATGAAGACGGTGGCCAAGACACTCCACCCGGTACAGGAGCAGTTGCCCGAGGCGTTTCACATCAGCTTCAACATCAGTGCCATCCACTGCCGGGACCTCTCCCTGGTGACGGAGTGCCGCGACTTCCTCGGCCACTTCGTGCCGGGACGGGTGGTGCTGGTGCTGGAGCTCACGGAGCGGGAGCTGCTGGTGACCAGCCCGCAGACCCTCTCCCTGTTTCGCCAGCTCGACGAGATGGGGGTGCAGCTCGCCATCGATGACTTTGGCACCGGCCACTCCAGCCTCATCTATCTGCAGCAATTCCACGTGGACTATCTCAAGATCGACCGCTCCTTCATCGGCCGTATCGGGACGGAGTCCCTCTCCGAGCACATCGTGGACAACGTCATCGACCTTGGGGGACGGCTGGGTTTGTCCCTGGTGGCCGAAGGGGTGGAGACGGAGCAGCAGGCCGCCTATCTGAGAGGCAAGGGGGTCCAGTATCTGCAGGGATACCTGTTTGCCCGCCCCATGCCGATACGCCAGTTCTGCCGGGAGCTGACGGCGGGAGAGATACAGGTCGCCGCCGGGCGCACCGCCCAGGGCTAGGCCGCGCCCACCAGGCTGTGCAGCCAGTTCACCAGGATGTCGTGGGGGCTGCCGGGTTCGGGTGGCGCGGGGGCGAGCAGGTGATAGCCGGTGCCGTCGGGGACGAAGCCGAGCGGTGCCACCAGCAGACCGGCCTCGATATCGTCGCACACCTGGCGGTAGGGGCCGATGGCGACTCCCAGCCCGGCGACTGCCGCCTGCAGGCTGAAATAGAAGTGCTCGAAGGTCTGACCCGGCACCTCCTCGTCGGCGGACATGCCTGCGTGCTGCTGCCACTCCAACCAGGCGCCCGGACGGGTCTTGGTGTGCAGACGGGGGGCCGTTGGCTTGAGGGCCTGCACATCCCCCCTGGATTCAAAAAAGTGCGCCACCTTGCCTGGCGGACAGACAGGGCCGGTCCGCTCCTCGAACAGCAACTGGCTGTAGAGCTCGGCAGGCCAGTGAAAGTCGTTGCGCCGGATGGCGAGATCGATGCCGCTGCCAAAGCTGAGGGCGCCGCCGCCCGCCATCAGGTGTACGTCCAGCTCCGGGTGCAGAGCCTGGAAGGCGGGCCAGCGCGGGATCAGCCAGCGCATCAGGAGGGTGGGTTCGCAGGAGAGCACCAGCGACTGGGGACGGCTCTGCTGGCGCAGGGCCTGCGCCGTCTGGCGGATGCTGCCCAACCCCTCCCTGACCGCCTGATAGAACCGTTCACCCGCGTCGGTCAGAAAGACCCGGCGCTGGCGCCGCTCGAACAGCATGACCCCCAGATCCTCCTCGAGCAGTCGTACCGCCCGGCTGATGGCGCCATGGGTGAGATGCAGTTCATCGGCGGCGCGGCCGAAATGTTCGGTGCGGGCAGCCACCTCGAAACAGCGCAGGGCGGTGAGGGAGGGAAGCGAGAGGGCTTTTTGTGAGTTTTTTTCACCATTCATGTCAGAAATCATCGTTCGTTATTGGTGTTATTGGCAAATAAAATAGCCGATATCCCCTCTAATCAGGACTATTTTCATGACCGAACTGTTAGCCGTTGTCGCCATTACTCTCTTTGCCGTCATCAGCCCCGGGCCCGACTTTGCCATGGTGTCGCGCAACAGCCTGCTGCTCTCGCGCCGCACCGGCGTGCTGACGGCGATCGGCATCGCGGCCGGGGTCTGCGTGCACGTGGCCTACACTCTGCTGGGGGTGGGCCTGCTGATCCAGCAATCCCTCTGGCTGTTCAACCTCATCAAGCTGGCGGGGGCCGCCTATCTCATCTTCCTCGGCATCAAGATGCTGCGGGCCAAACCGGCTGCCGATGAAGAGAGCATCTGTCAGCCTGCCCTCTCCAGCCTGGGGGCGCTGCGCACCGGATTTTTGACCAATGTGCTCAATCCCAAGACCACCATCTTCATCGTCAGCCTCTTCATGCAGGTGGTGCAGCCGCAGACGCCGCTGGCGGTCCAGATCGGCTATGGCGCCTTCATCGCGCTGGCGCACGCCCTCTGGTTTGGTGCGGTGGCGCTCTTCTTCTCCACCCCTGCGGTGCGGGACCGACTGCTGGCGGTACGCCACTGGATCGATCGGGTGTTCGGGGGCCTGCTGGTGGGATTCGGCATGTTGCTGGCATTGACCCAGCAGACGCGCTGAGGCGGGGAGGGGCGCTCCCCCTATCCACCCCCGACTGTAGGGTCTTGTTTTTCATGCCTTGGCAGCCACTTTTCGGTAGAATTGGCACTCATTTTGAAGTCAGATGAGGCGCGGTATGACGGTCAGGTTCCAGGCATTTCACAGCATCAAGGCGATTGGCAATCGGGAGGTGCTGTTCAACTGGTCCAGAACCAACCCCCTCGGCGCCCTTGATCAGGTGTGGCGCCCGACGACCCGTGACGAGCTGCAGCAATTGCTGCGGGAATACCCCGAGCGCAAGCTGCGGCTCATCGGCTCCGGCCTCTCTTTCGAACCCATCCACAGCGTCTACGCGGAAGGCAGCCAGGCGCTGCTGGTGGACCTGCACCACCTGCGCGGCCAGCTGGACAAGACTGCCGATACGGTGACCTACCTGGCGGGGACGCCGCTTGATACCGTCTATGCCGATCTCATCGCCATGGATCGCATGCTGCCGGCGTCCCCCGGCGTCATCGGTATCCAGACCCTGGGCGGTGCGCTCAGTACCGGCACCCATGGGCAGGGACTGCACCAGTCCGCCCTGTGCGATGCGGTGGCTGCCCTGACCGTGATGCTGGCGAGCGGCGACATCATCCGTGTGGATCGCACCGATCCGCGCTTCGGCGCCTTCGTGATGGGCATGGGGATGCTCGGCATCCTGCTGGATGTGACCCTCAACACCGTGCCCAACCGCATCATGCGTTGCACCAAGTTCACCACCGACTACCCCTTCCTGCTGGAACACAACGAGCGCCTCAACCGGGAGCACGCCTTCGTGAAGAGCTGGTGGTTCGCCTGGACCGGCGAGAGCCACATCTGGCTGGTGGATCCCGCCTCCGATGACGAGGTGGCCCGCTACCGCGCTGGGGGCAGCGAGCCGCTGGTGCTGGAGGGAGACATGGACGAGCGCATGAACCTGGCGCTCAATGCCACCATAGACGCGACCCTGCAGAAGATGGCCAGAGACACCAAGGACGAGGCCAGGGCAGGCGAGCACTTCGAGACGGTGCGCCGCTTCAAGGACGCCTCGGATCTGGTGGGCAACGTCTACCAGATCCTCTGCAAGGGGATCCCGGCGCCCCAGATCAACTGCGAGGTGGCCGTGCCCCTCGAACGCATGGGGGAGGCCCTTTCAATCCTGCAGGCATGGCAGGAGGCGAACCCCGGCGTGCTGCACTACCCCTTCATCCTGCGCTGCACCGGTCCCTCCGTGGCCTGGCTCAGTGCCGCCCATGACAAGTCGGTGTGCTGGATAGGTTTTCTGGTCTATCTGGCGGCAGACGGGACCTTCGTCGGGGGCTCCATGGAGCAGATGCGCGAGTTGCAGCAACTGCTGGTGCCCCTCGGCGGTATTCCCCATTTCGGCAAGCACCTGGCGATGGACCTCTACGACTTCCCGGACCTGTTGCCGCGCTGGCACGACTTCCTGGCCCTGAAGCGGGAGCTTGACCCCCATGGCCGTTTCGAAAACCGCTGGCTCGGTGACCTGTTCGCCAACCGGTAAGGATCTGACATGACCGATATGCAAGACACTCGCTTACTCATCCTCCTGCCGATCAGAGGGGGGGCAACCCGATGACAGACATGCAAGACACTCGCATCCCCGTGACCCTGCTGACCGGTTTTCTCGGCAGCGGCAAGACCACCTTGCTCAACCACTGGGTCAAGCAGCCCGAGCTCGGGGAGTGCGCCGTGCTCATCAACGAGTTCGGCTCCGTGGGGCTGGATCACCATCTGGTACAGCAGGTGGACGAGCAGGTGGTGCTGCTCGATTCCGGTTGCATCTGCTGCTCGGTGCAGGGCTCCCTGGTGGAGGCGCTGCAGGGGCTTTTCATGAAGGCCATCCAGCGCAAAATCAAACCCTTCAAACGGCTGATCATCGAGACCACGGGTCTGGCTGATCCGGCCCCCGTGCTGTTCACGTTGAGGGAAGAGGGCTTTATCGCCCAGCGCTACCGCTTCGATGGCACCGTCACCGTGGTGGATGCCGGCCATATCGAGCAGCAGCTTGCCGCTCAATATGAGGCGGTCAAACAGGTGGCGCTGGCGGATCTGCTGGTGGTGAGCAAGGGCGATCTGGTGGATGAAGAGACCCTTGCTCGGGTGGAAGCCCAACTGGCGACCCTCAATCCGGCAGCTCCCATCCAGCGGGTCAGCAATGGCGTGCTCTCACCCGCAGTGCTGGAGAAGCTCGGCGCCTACAACGAGGCGGCGGGGCGCGACGTGCGCCAGTTGCTGGCCTGGCTGCGTACCGAATCCCCGAAACAGGGGCTGGCTTCGCCCATGCAGCCGAAGATGACGCCGTTTGCCGCCAAGGTGGGGACGGCCGCGCCCACCCGCTTCGAGCACGGCAATATAGAAAGTTTCTCCCTGCGCATCGGCGAGCCGCTCAAGCCTTCCCGCCTGCTGGCCGCCATCGATGCGGTGCAGGCGCAATACGGCGATGCCCTGCTGCGTCTCAAGGGGATATTGCAACTGGAAGGGGAGAGCCAGCCCGTGGTGATCCACGGCGTGCACGGCCAGCTCTATCCGTTGCAGGCGCTGGGGGAGTGGCCCGAAGGCAAGGCCCAGTCCCGGCTGGTGTTCATCGTGAAGAGCCAGGACAGGGCTGGCATAGAGCAGTTGTTCCTCTCGACCCTCAAGGCCCCCGAACCCAGCCTGGAAGAGCACCTCAAGGCCATGCTCGGCCAGCCGGATGCCTGATATGCTGATATGACCCGCGCTCGTGCGGGTCTTTTCTTATGTGATGAGGAGAGACAGAACCATGCCTGACAGCTCCCCGATGGTGACGCCCGCCCAGCGCAAATGGCTGCCCTGGCTGACGGCGGTCGGTTTTTTCATGCAGACTCTGGATGGCACCATCCTCAACACCGCCCTGCCCAGCATGGCCGATGCCCTGGGCGAGAGTCCGCTGCAGATGCAGTCCGTCATCATCGCCTACATGTTGACGGTGGCCCTGCTCATTCCTGCCTCCGGCTGGCTGGCGGACAGATTCGGCACCCGCCGGGTCTATCTGGTCGCCATCCTGCTGTTTACCCTGGGTTCCCTGGCCTGTGCCATCGCCAACACCCTGCCCATGCTGGTGATCGCCCGTGTGTTGCAAGGGGTCGGGGGGGCCTTGCTGATGCCTATCGGGCGTCTGGCGGTGCTGCGGGTCTACAGCAAGCATGAGCTGCTGAGGGTGATGTCGTTCGTCACCATCCCCGGTCTGCTCGGCCCCCTCATCGGCCCGGCCCTGGGGGGCTGGCTGGTGGAGGTGGCGAGCTGGCACTGGGTCTTCCTCATCAACCTGCCGGTGGGCCTGCTCGGCTTCGTGGCGAGCTGGCACTTCATGCCCGACCTGCGCCAGCACACCGCCAGGTTTGACTGGCAGGGGTTTGTGCTGTTCAGTGTCGGCATGGTGCTGGTATCCGTCGGTCTGCAAGGCCTGGGGGAGCACAGCATCTCCACCGGCTGGGCCCTGTTTGCGGTATTGTTCGGTCTGGCCGCCATGGCGAGCTACTGGCTCTATGCCGCCACGGCGGAGCAGCCCCTGTTCAGTCTGGCGCTGTTCAAGACGTCCACCTTCGCCATCGGTATCTGGGGCAATCTGTTTGCCCGCCTCGGCAGCGGCGCCATGCCGTTTCTCACCCCGCTCTTCCTGCAACTGGGGCTCGGCTTCTCCCCGAGCAAGGCGGGGATGACCATGATCCCCACGGTGATCGGCGCCATGCTGACCAAGACGCTGGTGAACAAGCTCATTCCGCGCATCGGTTATCGCCGCATCCTCATCGGCAACACCCTGGCGCTCGGGGCCATGATCGCGAGCTTCTATTTCATCGACAACCAGGTGCCCCACGGCGTACTGCTGGTGTGGCTGGCGGTCTTTGGCGCCATCAACTCCCTGCAATTTTCCGCCATGAACACCCTGACCCTGCAGGATCTCAGCAGCGAGCACGCCAGCAGCGGCAACGGTCTGCTGTCGGTGGTGATGCAGCTCTCCATGAGCCTGGGGGTGGCCATCGCCGCCAGCCTGCTGGGGCTCTTCTCCATCGGCCAGCCCGAGGAGAGTGGCCGCTGGCTGGAGGGGTTCCACCTCACCTATCTGTGCATCGGTCTGATGTCCATGCTGGCGGCGCTGATCTTCGCCCAGCTGGCGCGGGAAAAGCGCTGAGTCCCAGGCTCAGGGGGCGGGCAGGTAGCTCACGTCGCAGGGCAATCGGGCCAGCAGTCCGGCCAGGTGGATGGTCTCCAGCAGGAAAGTCTGCTCGGGGTGGCCCGGCGTCCAGGTAAAGGCGTGGTGATTCATGAGCACGGGATCCACCAGCAGGGGGATGTCGGCGCGGGGCAGGAAGGGGCAGACGGCTCCCGGCAGGCAGCCAATCTCGGTCTGCATCTCGTCGGCGGTGCAGATGGAGGGTTTGGCACCGAGCGCCGCCTTGACCGCCTTGCTGTCGAGCCGGCCGTCCCTGTGGGTCAGCAGCAGGGCGAAGCGACCATCCTTGAATTTGAGGAAAAGGGTCTTGCTGAACTCGGCCTGCCAGCCGAGGCGAGCCTTGACCCGCTCGTCGGTGGCGTAATCGAAGATGGGTTCGTGCTCGAAGCGCTGGTGGGGCAGGTCGGTGAGCAACTGACGGTTGAAGTCGTGAATGGCATCGAGTGGCATGGGGTTCTCCTGTGATGGCGGTCATCCTGCCACTTGCACCGGCGCAGGCCCAATCACTGTTTCTTATCCGTCATCAGCGGAGTCATCAACAAGGGCACCCGAGGGTACCCTTGTCGTTCAGTGATGCTGCAATTCGCCCGCTTTCCAGTGGAAGGGAATGGGGTCAAGGCGCTGGGAGGCTTTGTCGTAACCTGCCCACAGCTCACCGATGGTGCGACCATCGATGGGGTGGCGGAATGTGGGGGCCAGCTCCGCCAGCGGCCAGAGCACGAAGGCGTTGGTGAGGATCTCGCCGCGCGGCAGCACCAGCGGCGTCTCGCAGACCAGCTCGCCGTAGAGCAGCAGATCGAGATCCAGGGTGCGCGGGGCGAACTTCTTGGCATCCGGCTCGCGGCCGTGAGCGAACTCCATGGCGCGCAGCCGCTGGCACAGGGTCGCCAGGGGCAGCTCGGTATCCGCACCCACCACCAGGTTGTAGAAGGGGCGGCCGTTGAAGCCCACCGCCTCGCTTTCGAATACCCTGGAGACCTGCAACTCGCCGAATTCGGCGTGCAGGGCATCGAGGCCGGCGCGGATATGGCGTTCCCGATCGATGTTGGATCCCAGACTGATATAGATGCGGGTCATCAGCTGGCGCTCGCAGCCGGCGTGCGATGGCGCAGGATCTCGACCCCGACGCCTGCCGCATTGGGCACGGCACCCGGTTTGGTCAGGGTCACCTTGACCCACTGTACCCGCTCGTCTTCCAGCACCAGAGCGGCGACCTGCTCGGCCATGGTCTCGACCAGCTCCACTATCTTGCCCTGGGCGTGATCACAGATCTTGCGAGAGAGGGTGGCGTAATCCAGCGCCAGATTGATATCGTCGGTTGCGGCGGCTGGGCGATTGTCAAACCCCATCTCGAGGTCGAAACAGAGCTTCTGGCGAATGCCCTTCTCCCACTCATATACCCCTATGGTGGTCAAAACCTCGAGTCCGCGAATAAACACCTTGTCCATGACAGTACTTCTTCTTTACTCTTGATGGGCTGTGAAAACAGCGCAGGGATGCAGGCCCGGCAAGCAGATTGCCGCTGGCGGCCGGTTTGGGCGACACGCTTTCGGGCAAGCCCGGGCCTGGGAATGTGGCCCGCATCATACCCCATTCATATCGTGGTAAAAACGACCAAGATGACGGCCCTGACGATTTTGATGATTATTCTGGCCTATCTGGGCGGCTCGCTGTCCAGTGCCGTGCTGGTTTCCCGCATCACGGGTCTGCCGGATCCCCGTGACCATGGTTCCCACAACCCGGGGGCGACCAATGTGTTGCGCCTCGGCGGCCGGATGGCGGCGCTGATCGTACTGCTTCTCGACGTGCTCAAGGGGATGTCCCCCGTCTACCTCGCCTGGTATCTGCAGATCAAGCCCGTCTACCTCGGCTTTATCGGGGTGGCCGCCTGTCTGGGCCACATGTACCCCCTCTTCTTCCACTTCCGTGGCGGCAAGGGCGTCGCCACCGCCCTCGGTACCATGCTGCCCATCGGCTTTGCCATGGGGGGCGCCGTCATCACCACCTGGCTGCTGGTGCTGCTGGTGAGCGGCTATTCGTCACTGGCGTCCATCGTGACCGTGTTGCTGACTCCGCTCTTTACCTATCTGCTCAAACCGGAATACACGTTGCCGGTCTCCCTGCTCTCCTGTCTCATCCTGATCCGTCATCACGAGAACATTACCCGCCTGCTCAAGGGGGAGGAGTCCCGCCTCTGGGGGCGCCGGGGAGCGGTCCCGCCAGCAGAAGTGATGAAAATGGATGATGCTGCGCAAAAAAGAGACGAACGAGACGAAAAGTGAAATTTCCCGTTGACCACCTGCCCTAAAATCCGTTTAATAGCGCCCACGCCCAGATAGCTCAGTCGGTAGAGCAGGGGATTGAAAATCCCCGTGTCGGCGGTTCGATTCCGTCTCTGGGCACCATATTTTGGTGCCATGAAATAAAAACGTGTTCATGCACAATGGTTTGAAGTGTGCCGGCTTAGCTCAGTAGGTAGAGCAACTGACTTGTAATCAGTAGGTCACCAGTTCGATTCCGGTAGCCGGCACCATTTGCCCAGATAGCTCAGTCGGTAGAGCAGGGGATTGAAAATCCCCGTGTCGGCGGTTCGATTCCGTCTCTGGGCACCACGAATAATTCCTCCTTAGCTCAGTCGGTAGAGCGACGGACTGTTAATCCGCAGGTCGCTGGTTCGAGCCCAGCAGGAGGAGCCAAATAAAAAGCCCAGCAGCAATGCTGGGCTTTTTCTTTTCCCATTGTCCCCGTCCTGAATATGGCTTATACCTTCTTCCCCGAATAGATGGAGATCTCGATGGGACAAGGTGTGAAACGCACACAGCGCGATTACTCACTGAGGTTTAAATTGTCCCTGGTCGAGCAGATTGAAAAAGGTGAACTCACCTACCAGTAGACACAATTCCAATATGGCATTCAGGGCAATTCGACCATTCTGGTATGGTTGCATAAGCATGGTCTGCAGGGTTGGAGCCAGGGAGCATCGATTAGAGCTGGCAGGATCACATCATGCCTGATCCCGACAACCAAATGTCTGAACAGCGTATCAAGGAGCTCGAGTAGCTGGCGCTGATGAGCCTGGAGGCTCAGTTCTTTGAAGGCGCCTCAATCGTAATAAACGACCTGGTAAGCTCTCTCGCAGCGGTATGTCGAAAAGCTGACCATCTTCAGTGCTTGCTGGTTCCTCGGAATAAACCGTTAGGCTGACTACAATCGCAATCGGGTCGCCGACCTGCGTCATGCACAAGGGCAGCAGGTGGTGAGCTTTGTGCGCAAAGTTCACTACGGGTGGGCATCCACAAGTAGCATTATCTGCTGCAGGGCCAAGACGATGCTGGGCTGACGGTCTGGTGGGACAGACTGTTTAGGATATTGGCCGAGCACCGTCTGTTGGTGCAGCCCAAACGGGCCTATCACAAGACGCTACACAGTTTTCAGCGTTTCTATCGCCATCCCAACTTACTCAAACCCGGCCCGGTGAAAATCACTGCGGTGGCGCCAGGGCAGGTCTTGGTTGCCGACATCACTTACCTGCCGGCAAAGAGCGGGCCACTCTACCTGAGCCTGGTGACGGATGCCTTCTCGCGTAAGATAGCGGGGAATCACGCGCACGAGGGGATGCATGCTGAGTTGGTTGTGATGGCGCAGAGCACTGAAGCAACGGCGTGGCAGCGGGGAGTTTATCCATCACTCGGACGGCAGGGTGCAGTATTGCTCAGGCTTGAATCAGACGCTGTATGAACGGTACGGAGTACAGTACTCGATGACTGATGGGTATGACTGTTATCAGAATGCGCCGGCAGAGCGGGTGAACGGGATACTGAAAGGAGAGTTGCTGTAGCAAAGCCCGTAGGACCTGGTGTAGACGAGGAAGATGGTGCATAAGGTGGTGGGTAGTTATAACCTAGAATGATCGCATTAGGCCTCGCAATGCAGAATCCCCGATGCGGTACATCGGGTTCTGAGTGCCAGAAGTTAACTGAAAACATGTAAACGGACTTCAGGATTTCAGGCCCGCTCTTCGGTCAGGGGGCTGACACTCAGCACGGGGGCGGCATCGATGCCGTCGGCATTCATCATGGCGGAGATGCGTTGCAGGGATGAGAGCAACAACCCCTGCTCCCAGTTCTCCAGCGCCTGAAAGCGTTGAATGAAACTCTCCTGCAAGGGGGTCGGAGCCTGGGCAAGCAGGGCGCGTCCCGCGTCAGTGAGCGTCGCATGCACCTTGCGTTTGTCGGTTTCGCTGCGAATGCGCTGCACCAGCTGGCGGCTCTCCAGCCGGTCCATGATGGTGGTGGCGGTGGCCTGGCTCATGTTGGTGTGATCCGCCAGCTGGCGCATGGAGATCTGGCCAAGCTCGTCGATCCCCTTGAGCAGCAGGAGCTGAGGCGAGGTCAGGCCGGCCTCCTTGATCAAGCGCTTGGAGTGCATGTCGATGGCACGGATGATTTGGCGCAGGGCGATCAGCACTTCATCATGTTTTTCCATGGGGTCTGGGTCATCGCAGGGCTGTGGAGAGGCGCGAAATTCTCCGCCTAATCCATAACAAGGTCAATATGGTTTTTGATGTAATGGTTTTAGCTCTAATGAATATTGTGTTAGGTTATCGGACAATTGCCCCATTCCAACCCGATATTTGAGGAGTGAAATCATGCATGACGACCTGGATATCAAGTCCCTGGTTGCCGACCTGCGTGTGGTCAGAGTTCGCTATGAACTGCCGGATACCGCGGCATTTGTGCGTTATCAACCTGCTTATGACGAGGACCCCAACAACCTCAAGGTACACCACTACGATGGCGAGCTGCCGCTCTCTTGCAGCAACACAGGTTCTTTTAGTCTAAAGGAGTTGGTCAATGAGTTGCGCTATGCCTATGTGCTGGTTCACCTCTTCCCCGACGAGAGTGCCATGAACTTTTATCTGGCGGGTCTGGACAATGGACTGGCACAGCTGGAGTTCATCGGTGGCTCCTATGACTTCAACCGCCTCTGGATCACCAGCGGTGTCTCCAATCTGGGGGTGCCCATGGCTATCTTCCTCGGCAAACGCCACGCAGTGAACGGCCAGCCGTCGGTGACCCTGGTGGATCACCGTGAGCAGGTGGCAGGTCGTCTGGCCTATCGCGCCATCGGCGGTGCCGGCGATCACGTGGGTGAAGACTTTTTCAACAACGACTAAGGAGGCCCGATGCGAGCAACCAAAGGGCTTTTGAAAGGCCTCAATCCCACCATGGCCATGACGGCCCTCACCGTCGTGACCCTCTTCCTGCTGTTCGGCGTCTTTGATCCGGATACCGCAGGCACCTGGTTTACCGGGGCCAAGGACACCATCATTGCTGGCTTCAAGTGGTATTACATCTTGGTGGTCGCCCTGTTCCTGTTCTTCGCCGTCTACTTGATGTTCAGCCGCTTTGGCAGCATCCGGCTGGGCGACGACGACCAGGTACCGGAGTTTGGCTACTTTGCCTGGTTCTCCATGCTGTTCAGCGCAGGCATGGGCATAGGCCTGGTGTTCTGGAGCATCGCCGAGCCCATGTATCACCTGCAGGGCAACCCCTTCATCACCGAAGGCATGACGCCGGAAGCGGCCCAGATCGCCATGCGCCTCACCTTCTTCCACTGGGGTCTGCACCCCTGGGCCATCTATGTGATCGTCGGCCTGTCGCTGGCCTTCTTCAGCTACCGGCGCAAGTTGCCGCTGGCCATCCGCTCCGTGCTCTATCCCATTCTTGGCGATCGCATCTACGGCTTCTGGGGCCATGCCGCCGACGTGCTGGCGGTGTTCGGTACCGTGTTCGGGGTGGCGACCTCCCTTGGGCTGGGCGTCTCCCAGATGAACACCGGCCTCAACCAGATGTTCGGCATGGGCGTGTCACAAGCGAACCAGCTCTGGCTCATCGGTGGCATCAGCCTGATTGCCACCCTGTCGGCCATCTCCGGCGTCGGGCGCGGGGTGAAGATCCTCTCCGAACTCAATATCTGGCTGAGCGTGTTCGTGCTGGGCCTCTTCCTGGTGCTGGGGCCAACCACCTATATCCTCAACGCCTATGTGCAGAACATCGGTGATTATCTGCAGAACATCGTCAAGCTGAGCTTCTGGACCAATACCGAAGCCAACGGCACCTCGGCCTGGCAGTCTAGCTGGACCGCGTTCTACTGGGGCTGGTGGATTGCGTGGGCCCCCTTTGTCGGCATGTTCATCGCCCGCATCTCCAAGGGCCGCACGATCCGTGAATTCGTGCTCGGTGTTCTGCTGGTGCCCTCCCTGCTCGGCATGTTCTGGCTCACCGTGTTCGGCGGGACTGCCATGAACCTGGAGCTGTTCGGTGGCGGCGGCGTAGTGGAAGCGGTCAATCAGGATGTCACCATGGCGCTCTACAAGACGGTGGAACTGCTGCACTGGGAGACCTTCGGCTGGATTGCCAAGGGGGTGCTGACCCTGCTTATCTGCACCTACTTCATCACCTCCAGCGATTCGGGCACGCTCGTGATTACGACGCTGCTCTCCATCGGCGATCAGGATCCCCCGGTGCTGCACCGCGCCATCTGGGGGCTGGGGCAGGGGCTGGTCGCGGC
The DNA here is from genome assembly GCF_019048585.1 of Aeromonas sp. FDAARGOS 1418. Classification (NCBI taxonomy): domain Bacteria; kingdom Pseudomonadati; phylum Pseudomonadota; class Gammaproteobacteria; order Aeromonadales; family Aeromonadaceae; genus Aeromonas; species Aeromonas sp. FDAARGOS 1418. The sequence goes on from NZ_CP077387.1 coordinate 1,293,195, forward strand.
CATTCTGCTGGTCTCCGGCGGGCTGGCCGCCCTGCAGGCCGCCAGCATCATCGCCGCACTGCCCTTCTCGGTCATCATGCTGGCCATGTGCTACTCCCTGATGCAGGGGCTCAAACAGGAGAGCCAGCACCAGTTCGAATACAGGCAGAAGCTCAAGCGCCATCCGGGGTCGGTCAATCTGAGCCTGATGGATCGCATCGGTCCGGGCTGATGACAGGTTCGATCAAACGAAAGGGGAACCTCGCGGTTCCCCTTTTTCATGCCTGTTCGGCGGTCGGTAGCTACAGCATCTGCTTGAGTCGATAGAGCAGGTCAAGGGCCTGTCGCGGGGTCAGCTCGTCCGGGCGAACTGCTGCCAGCTCCTCCACCACAGGATGGGGTTGCGGGGCGAGAGTGACCGGAGCCGGACGGCTTTCGCCGGCGGCCACCGGAGTGGCACTCTCCAGCTCGTGCAGTTTGTGGCGGGCCTGGTGGATCACCGATTTCGGCACCCCGGCCAGCGCCGCTACCTGCAGGCCGTAGGAGCGGCTGGCCGCGCCTTCCTGCACCGCGTGCATAAAGGCGATGGTGTCGCCGTGCTCCACCGCATCCAGGTGGACATTGGCCAGCCCGCTCATCAGCTCGGGCAGGCGGGTCAGCTCGAAGTAGTGGGTGGCGAACAGGGTGTAGGCGCCAATCTTGCTTGCCAGCTGCTCGGCGCAGGCCCAGGCCAGCGAGAGGCCGTCGTAGGTGCTGGTGCCACGGCCAATCTCGTCCATCAGCACCAGACTGCGGGCGGTGGCGTTGTTGAGGATATTGGCGGTTTCGGTCATCTCCACCATAAAGGTGGAGCGGCCGGAGGCGAGATCATCCGACGCCCCGATGCGGGTGAAGATGCGGTCGATGGGGCCGATGCGGGCGCTGTCGGCGGGCACGAAGGCGCCGATATGGGCCAGCAGAACGATGAGCGCGGTCTGGCGCATGTAGGTGGATTTACCGCCCATGTTGGGGCCGGTGATGATCAGCATCCGCCGCTCCCGCTCCAGCCGTATCGGGTTGGCGATAAAGGGGTCGGTCATCACCTGCTCCACCACCGGATGGCGGCCCGCCTCGATGAGGATCTGATCCTCGTCGATGAGGGTGGGGCAGCGATAGTCGAGGGTCTCTGCCCGCTCGGCCAGGTTGGCCAGCACGTCCAGCTCCGCCAGTGCGGCAGCAGACTCTTGCAGATCACCGAGGTGGGGCAGCAGGGCGTCGAGCAGCTCTTCGTAGAGACGTTTTTCCAGCGCCAGTGCCTGGGCCTGGGCGGTGAGCACCTTGTCCTCGTACTTCTTCAGCTCATCGATGATGTAGCGCTCGTTGTTTTTCAGCGTCTGGCGGCGGATGTAGTGGGTCGGCACCAGGTGGCTGTTGGCACGGCTCACCTCGATATAGAAGCCGTGCACCTTGTTGTAGCCCACCTTGAGGGTGTTGATGCCGGTGAGCGCCTTCTCCCGCTCCTCAATGCGGGCCAGGCTGGCGGTGGCGCCATTGGCCAGATCCCGCAGCTCGTCCAGCTCCTGATTGAACCCTTCACGGATGACGCCGCCATCGCGGATGAGCACCGGCGGCACCTCCATCACGGCACGCTCCAGCAGGTCGAACAGCTCGGGGAAGGTGCTCGCCCGCTCGCGCAGCTGCTGCACCGCCTCGTGCTCGCTTTCCGCCAGCAGACGCTGCAACTCGGGCAGCTGAGCAAAAGCCTGCCGCAGCCGGGTCAGATCGCGCGGGCGGGCCGAGCGCAGGGCGAGGCGCGCCAGCACCCGCTCCACGTCGCCGACCTGGCGCAGCAGGCTCCCCAGCTCGTCATAGAGGTTCTGCTCGATGAGCTCCTTGATGGTGCTCTGGCGACCTTTGAGGATCACCCGATCGCGGATCGGCTGGTGGATCCAGCGCTTGAGCAGACGGCTGCCCATCGGCGTGGCGGTGCAATCGAGCACGGCGGAGAGGGTGTTGTCGTGACCGCCGGCCAGATTCTGGGTCAGCTCCAGATTGCGGCGGGTGGCGGCATCCATGATGACCGCATGATCGGGCTGCTCCAGGCGCACGCTGCGAATGTGGGGCAGGGCGGTGCGCTGGGTGTCTTTCACGTACTGCATCAGGCAGCCGGCGGCGCACAGGGCGGTCTCGCTCTGCTCAACCCCAAAGCCCACCAGATCCTGGGTGCCGAACTGTTGGCACAAGAGCTTGCGGGCAGTGCCCAGCTCGAACTCCCACTCCGGGCGGCGGCGCAGACCGCGGCGACCCTCGACATGGTGCAGGAAGGCGAACGATTCGGGGTAGAGCAGCTCCGCCGGATTGGTGCGTTGCAGCTCCGCCAGCAGGGTCTCTTCTTTCTCGAACTGGTTGATGAAGAAGCGTCCGGAGCCGATGTCCATGGTGCCGTAACCGAAGCAGCGGCCATCGTGGTAGACGGCGGCGATCAGGTTGTCCTGGCGCTCGCTGAGCAGCGCCTCGTCGGAGACGGTGCCCGGGGTGATGATGCGAATGACCTTGCGCTCCACCGGCCCCTTGCTGGTGGCGGGATCCCCCACCTGCTCGCAGATGGCGGCCGATTCGCCGAGCTGTACCAGCTTGGCGAGATACCCCTCGATGGCGTGATAGGGCACCCCGGCCATCGGGATGGGGCTGCCGGCCGACTGGCCGCGCTTGGTCAGGGAGATGTCGAGCAGCTGGGAGGCCTTGCGGGCGTCGTCGTAGAAGAGCTCGTAGAAGTCACCCATGCGATAAAACAGCAGGATATCCGGGTTCTCGGCCTTGAGGGTCAGATACTGCTGCATCATTGGTGTGTGATTATGGAGATTTTCTATTGCTGGCATGCAGTTATCTCGCTGTAAATGCCTATCTAACAGGATGTTACGTTGATTGCATGGTATCTTGTTTGCTCTGAGAGTCTCACTCGATCTCACCCAATCGCAGGCGAAAGTGTAGGTTGAAATGTAGGTTTTTGTTTTGTAGCCTACAGTGACATTGAGCCCTATGCATGCGGCTAGGCTAGGAGCACGTATGCATCAGCCATAGGAGGCCGGTTATGTCAGCGGACAAGGGTAACAAAGCACTGTCCTTTAGAGCAATTGAAGTCATGAAGCCAACGGATAGCGATAAGGCTGACAATGGGGTCAACAGAGGGCTTCGTGTTACTTGCGGGAAGACAGGTAAAAAGACATTTTTCTATCGTTATACGAGCCCAGTAACAAATAAGTTAATTCAGATCTCACTTGGCGTATTTCCAGCCGTATCCTTAGAGCAGGCCCGTATAAAGCTAAGGGAGCTTAAGCTCATCAGGCAACAAGGCCGATGTCCGGCTACCGAGGCGAGAGCTGCCGCGCTTGAGCTTAAACAGCAAATCAAGAATGAAAGCGAACTCGGGATGTTCACCCTTCAAGCGATGATCGAGCTTTATCTACAAAACCATATAGAAGATCAACGTTTACCTAATGGTACGATAAAGAGTGGGGCAAGGAAAAAGAAAGGTCAGGCTGAGGCTAGGCGCACTCTGTATGGCGATGCGGTTCCAATGCTTGGTGAGCGATTGGCTTGTGATGTGAGTAGACAAGATATTATTGATCTTGTTATGTCCATCGTGAATCGAGGCGCTAATGTTCAGGCTGGAAATGTATTGCGCGAAATTCTAGCCGCTTACGATTATTCAATGGGGATGGGAAAGTTTGACGATCAATTTATCAACCCTGCGCTTCAAGCAAAAGTGAGTTTGGTTCGAACAAAGGTGAAGCTGACATCAAAAAAAGGTAGTCGCTTTTTGAATGACGATGAAATTAAGCTGTTTCTCGCTTGGTTGCCTAGCTCAAAATTCACTGAAGTGCAAAAGAACATATTTCGAATGACGTTATGGACAGGATGCCGGACAGGTGAGATATGTGAGGCTACTTGGCGAAACATAGACCTTAATGAGGGAGTGTTCCATATCAGAGAGTCAAAGACTGGTGTCGCAAGAGAGATTCAACTCCCTCGTCAATGCATCCATTTTCTCAGAATAAATAAGATAGGAAATGAAGTTTACTTGTTCCCATCCCAGAGGACGGGAAAGCCAATTAAACAGAAACAGTTAACTGAAAGTGCTTGGGTAATGAGAGAAGCAGACTTGATGTTAGATATTCCTCGATGGACTCCCCACGATCTCCGTCGAACGGTTAGAACAGGACTGTCTCGTCTGCAATGTCCTTCTGAAGTAGCAGAAGCCATTCTCGGACATACCAAGAAAGGTTTGGTTGGCACTTATGATCTTCATCGATACACCGAGCAAAGCCGAGAATGGTTACAGCGCTGGGCTGACCATCTGGATACGTTAGTGACTACATCGTAGTGAATGAGATCTGGTATCAAGCTACCGGTTGGTCTCATGTACTGATAATGGTGTTCATCATACAGGCTTGTCGATACGGCTGTAACTGTGTTGATGACCTGAAGCGCCCCTGGTTTTCTAGACACTTTGTTGCTGAAAAATAAACTGCCTTTCAAACTCTACCGGCGACAGCCCATCATTGGAACCATGACGCCTGATTGGGTTGTAAAACATCTCGATATAATCAAACACATCGCTGCGGGCTTCGTCTCTTGTCGCGTAAATCCTGCGCTTGATCCGCTCCCGTTTGAGCAACTGAAAGAAGCTCTCGGCGACCGCGTTGTCGTGACAGTTACCCCGTCGGCTCATACTGCAACTCAGGTTGTGGGCCTTCAGAAAGTCTTGCCATTCACCACCGGTAAACTGGCTGCCCTGATCCGAATGCACCAGTACCGGCTGCTTGGGTTTGCGCCGCCAGACGGCCATCAATAACGCATCAACCGCCAAGTCTGCCGTCATGCGTGACTTCATCGCCCAGCCGACGATCTGGCGAGAGAACAGGTCGAGCACCACCGCCAGGTACAGCCACCCTTCTTGAGTGCGAATGTAGGTAATGTCAGTCACCCAGGTGATGTTGGGGGCTGGCACCTTAAACTGACGTGCCAGCGTGTTTGGGGCAGCTTGCGTGCTCTTGCCTCCATAATGCCCCTTGCGGCGTTGATAGCCCGTTTGCGAACGCAGTCCCTCCCGCTTCATTAATTTGGCCACACGGTGCTTGCCGCAGGCTTCCCCTGCGTCACGAAGGTCGCGATGGATCTTGCGATAACCGTAGACAGCACCACTTTCCAGCCAGGATTGCTTGACCAATCCGGTCAGTCGTTCGTCCTCCTGCTGTCGTGGCGATGTGGGCTGTTTCAACCACGCGTAGAAGCCACTTCGGTGAACCCCCAGGGTCTGGCACAGGGTAACGACACTGTACCGGTCGAGTCGGGAGGTTATGAACGCGTACCTTTCCTTGACTCGCTGGCAAAGTACGCGGCGGCCTCCTTTAGAATATTGCGCTCCTCGGTGACCTGGCGCAGTTCAGTTTTCAGGCGGCGGATCTCGGCTTGCAAGGCAGACTCTTCTATCTGCTGGTCAGCAGGCTTACCGTACTGCTTGAGCCATGCATACAGGCTGTGGCTGGATACCCCGATGGCACGTGCAACGTCAGCCACCGGCCGCCCGCGCTCGGTGATTTGTTTAACGGCTTCTATTTTGAATGTTTCTGGATAACGCTGACGGGTCATAACACCTCCAATAGTTGCCTCATTTTAAGGCTGTGAGGTGTCTAGGGAACTGGGGGCGATTCAGTGCTTGGATTGACCATACAGTGCTATGGAACTGTCTATTCACCTTATTAGTTGGCCAACACTAGTCATCAGGCAGCTCAGGCTGGGTTCTCAGGATCGGCGCTGCTTTCACAGACCGATTCGGTTTGGGTGAACTGCGCATTCGATGGTGGATCGTAGCCGCATACTCAGCCGATACCGTGAATAGCAGCATCGAACTGGCGTTGCTTGCACAGTAGGGACAGGATTGTGTGTCTGGTGGGCTAAGTAGGTAACATGCGGTGCACTCGACAGCGTTGCCTCCCCACTCACGGGCCGCACGAAGTACCTGACTCACGATGAGTTCTGAACGTTGCAGGCATGCATCTTGGTTCATTGCACGTTGGGCCTCAACAGCCGCCGACTGTAGCTTCCTTTGCGCCGAAAGTGCTTTGGCGGCTGCTACAAACTTGGCCTCGTGTTCTGCTCGTCGGGCCTCTTCCAGCGCCCGATGGCGAGCCCTTTCCTGCTCCCATCGGGCATTGTCGGTTGCAACTTCAGCGGCCATCTTCTCTGCTGCTCGTTCCCCTAACCTCTCCCCTCGCAGAGAACGGATCCAGGATCTGTTGTCGGGATTGGATAGGACCGCATACTCGAATGTTGCTGGGTCATTGAGCAGCTCAAGTGTCAGTCGACTGAGATCGATCTCTATCGCTGAGGCCCCAATGCTGGCAAGGTGCTGGTACCGTTCATGTTGGGTACGAGATGATACCTTTATCCATACCAGCAGTTGACGCTCTGCCTTGGTAACCACCGCATGTGCCCTTACCGTCCCGAGATCCACGAACCGTACAACGTTGTCGGCGAGGATGACCTCTGAGGGGAAGGTGACATCGCTTCGCAAGGTGGATCCGGAGTGGGTCGTGGCGTTGATCTGGTGGTAGTAAGCCGGGAGTGTAAGGCGTTGTTGGGTTGCAATCAGAGCGACTGCTGCGCGTCGCACACCTTCCTTATAGCCTCGGGAACAATCTTCGGCTTGGGCATGCCGGAAGTGAGGGATAACCTTCAATCCCCCGTTGGCGGCAACCAACGGTTTCCGGCATCCAGGACAGATACAGTTGCATGCGAGCCCGTTTGCAACCTCGAAGGCACGCAGCAGAACATCGTCACGTTCACCGAAGGGGATCTTGGTTCCTTGCATGGTTCTTACCTATCTGTATGCAGCCCGCGTAGCCAGTTGATACCATGCACTAACTGTTGGGGTCATTACAAATGCCCACTAACAGTTCAGAGTGCGCAGTACGAGCCTGTTACTGTAATGCCCTGATGTGACTCACTCCATGTTACTATCAGGTTGATTTGTATAGACTCAATACCCTGTTAGCGATGGGCCACAACGTTGCCGTTTCGGTGCTCTTCTATGCATCGCCCATCCACCTGTTTCGTTGTCTGTGCCCATCGGGTGCAGCCATTGTCGGAGTAGTTCATGCTAGACCCCCAGACCCTTTCCACCGCCCTGCTGGCCGCCGTTCCCGAGGATGGTAGCAGCATCGGCAACCAAGCCTTGCAGGACCAACTCAAGACGCAGTTCGCCGGGCTGACCGAAGCGCAGTTTATGGCGGCCCGTGATGCACTGATCGAGGCGGGGCAACTGCGCAAGGGGCGGGGGCGCGGCGGCTCTGTGCTGCGTGCGGATGGCGTGGGTTTGAATACCGAGAACAAGGCGCCCGAGACCAAACCCGCAGCGCAACCTGCGGCCAAGGGGAAGCGGGGCAAGCAGGCGCAGGAGGCTGCCCCGGCAGAGACCGGCATCGACGCCATCAAGCGTACCCTCTGGGCCTCGGCCGACAAGCTGCGCGCCAACATGGACGCCGCCGAGTACAAGCACATCGTGCTGGGGCTCATCTTCATCAAGTACGTCTCCGACACCTTCCAGGCGCGTCGGAGCGAGCTTGAGCGCCGCTTCACCGATGAGCGCGACGACTACTACCTGCACGACGCGGATGCCGAGTTTCTGGCCGAGGAGCTGGAGGAGCGCGACTACTACAGCGAGGTCAATGTGTTCTGGGTGCCGGAAGGGGCGCGCTGGGAAGTGCTGCGGGCCAATGCCAAGCAGGCTGATATAGGCAAGCGCATCGACGATGCCCTGGTACTGATCGAGCAGGAGAACCCGCGCCTCAAGGGCATCCTCGACAAGCGCTTCGCCCGCGCCCAGTTACCCGATGGCAAGCTCGGCGAGCTGGTGGACCTGGTCTCCACCATCGGCTTCGGCGACGAGCCGGGGGCGGCCCGCGACGTGCTGGGCCAGGTCTACGAATACTTCCTCGGCGAGTTTGCCAACGCCGAGGGCAAGAAGGGGGGCCAGTTCTACACCCCCGCCAGCATCGTGCAGACCCTGGTGGCGGTGCTCGCCCCGCACCACGGCCAGGTCTACGACCCCTGCTGCGGCTCGGGGGGCATGTTTGTGCAGAGCGAACGGTTTATCGAGTCCCATGGCGGCAAGCTGGGGGATGTCTCCATCTACGGTCAGGAGTCCAACCCCACCACCTGGCGCCTGGCGGCCATGAACCTGGCCATTCGCGGCATGGACTACAACTTGGGCCGCGAACCCGGCGATACCTTCACCCGCAACCAGCACCCGGACCTGCGCGCCGACTTCGTGCTCGCCAACCCTCCGTTCAATATCAGCGACTGGTGGCACGGCAGCCTCGATGGCGACCCGCGCTGGGTCTATGGCACCCCGCCCGCAGGCAACGCCAACTACGCCTGGTTGCAGCACATGCTCTACCACCTCAAGCCCGGTGGCCGCGCCGGTATCGTGCTGGCCAACGGCTCCATGAGCTCGAGCCAGAGCGGCGAGGGGGAGATCCGTGCCCGCATGGTGGAGGCAGACGTGGTGGAGTGCATGGTGGCCCTTCCGGGCCAGCTGTTCTTCAACACCCAGATCCCCGCCTGCCTCTGGTTCCTCGCCAAGAACAAGACCCGCCGCCCCGGCGAGGTGCTGTTTATCGACGCCCGCAAGCTCGGCACCATGGTGAGCCGGGTGCAGTGCGAGCTGGATGAGGCCGCCATCGCCAAGATTGCCGATACCTTCCATGCCTGGAAGTCAGACGGCGAGACCGCGCAGCCCTATGAGGACGTGCCGGGCTTCTGCCGCAGCGTGCCGCTGGCCGAGATTGCCGAGCACGGCCATGTGCTGACCCCGGGCCGCTATGTGGGCGCAGAGGAGGTGGAGGAGGACGATGAGGCGTTTGCCGACAAGATGCAGCGCCTGACCCAATTGCTTGGCGAGCAGATGAGCAAGGGCGCCGAGCTGGATCAGCTGATCCGCCAGAAGCTGGGGGGGCTGGGGTATGAGTTCTGAAGCACATCAAGCTGATTTGGCCACTATTTACCCACGTGGTTTTTCACTTAAAACAGATTGGCAGTGGTCGTTGGTTCCTGCTCGAAGTCTTGTAAGACTCAACTATGGGCGGGCGCTGAAAGCGGATGTTCGAAGACTTGGCAATGTGCCGGTTTATGGCACTAATGGCCAGTGCGGTTGGCATGACACCCCACTTGCAAAGGGGCCAGGCCTGATTCTCGGCCGTAAAGGTCAAGGACCGCTTGGAGTTGAGTGGTGCAAAGAAGACTTCTGGGTTATCGATACGGCTTACTTTGTTAGCACACTTAGGCCAGATGTGGACCTGAAATACATCTACCACCTTACGAAATATGTGGGGCTTAACCATCTCAAAGACGGAACATCGAATCCATCACTTTCTCGCGATGTGTTTGGGGCTCAATTGCTACCATTGCCCAGCCTTGCCAAGCAGAAAGAGATCGTTGATGTTCTGGCTGCCTATGACGACCGCATCGCCCTGTTGCGCGAGACCAATACCACGCTGGAGGCCATCGCCCAGGCGCTGTTCAAGTCGTGGTTTGTCGACTTCGACCCGGTTCATGCCCGCGCCCGTGGCGAAGAACCCGCCGGTCTCGCCCCCGAGGTCGCAGCCCTGTTCCCCGATAGCTTTGAAGAGTCCGAGCTCGGTATGGTGCCGAATGGTTGGAAACTGGTGCCTTTCGGTGAGTTACTGAGCCACACAATCGGTGGGGATTGGGGAGACGAAGCACAGAACGATAAGAACGATACACAGGTTGCGATCATTCGCGGCACGGACATGCCTGATTTGCAAAGTGGGATGACCGGTCGGGTTCCTGTTCGTTACACCTCACAGAAAAAGCTGGCCTCTCGCAAGCTACAGGACGGTGATCTAGTTCTGGAGGTGTCCGGCGGCAGCAAGGAGCAACCTACCGGTAGGTCGTTATATATGACTAATGGCCTGCTGGAACAATTTGACTGTCCGGTAGAGCCTGCGAGTTTCTGCCGGTTGCTCCGGCCCGCCAGCCATGACGTAGGTGTGCTTCTGTCGCAGCATATGACTTACATCTATGCAGATGGAAAGACATGGCAGTATCAGAACCAAAGTACGGGCATCGCCAATTTTCAGACCACGCATTTTCTAGAAACTGAACTGGTAGCGGTGCCAACGGATGATGTATTGAAGTCGTTTGCAGAAATAGTGCGATCGATGATTGACCGTTCTCATCTGACCCAAATCGCCCAACTTGCCACCCTGCGCGACACCCTGCTGCCCCGCCTGATCTCCGGCCAGCAGCGCTTGCCTGAGGCCGAGGCTATGGTTCGGGAGGTGCAGGAATGACGCTCGCATCAGACCCATCCTCTACAGCACTTGTCGTCACTTTGACCCAGGGCGCCATTGATAATGGCTATATCAGCATCGGGCGTGGGCAATTTGCCTTCTTTCCGGCGGATGCGGTGGCTAATGAACAAGGTGAGGCTCATGCGGCCATTACGCTGCTGCTGCCGACCGGTGAGCAGGTTACTACCTGTGTATTGAGCAAGTTTGGTCGCCTGCAGAAACGCCTTGGCTCCGTGTTCAAGCAGTTGTCCGTGCGTTCAGGCGATCAGCTTCAGTTGACACGGATAGGCTCTGACCCCTATCGCTACCAACTTACCCATATTCCGAAGGGCTCGGTTATGACCCCTCCCACCCCATCCGCATCGCAGCAGGACGCTCCTATGCCACAACTCGTACGATCCCCCCTCAACCAGATTCTGTTTGGCCCTCCGGGCACCGGCAAGACCTACCACACCATCAACAAGGCGCTGGCGATTCTCGACCCCGCTTGGCTGGCGGAGCACGAGACGGATCGCCAAGCCTTGAAGGCGCGTTTTGATGAGCTGGTGAAGGAGGGGCGTATCGATTTTGTCACCTTCCACCAGAGCTTCAGCTACGAGGACTTTGTTGAGGGGATCCGGGCCGAAAGTGATGCAGAGAGTGGCCAACTGACCTACGAAGTGGTTGATGGGGTGTTCAAGCGCCTCTGTGAGGTGGCCGCAGCCAGGGTCACTCGCAGTGACCACCATGAGGAGATGACGCTGGATGGGCGGCGGGTCTGGAAAATGTCACTTGGCAATACCAAGGGGGATGATGCCCATATCTTCGATGATTGCATCGAAGAGGGCCTGATCCGTCTGGGGTATGGTGGCAAACATGATTACAGCAAGTGTAAGAGCCGTGAAGATGTTCAGGCTCTGCTGGAGCAATCGGCTGGCAAGATAGACAACGCATATGACTACACAGTGACCAGTGTGGTCACCTTGGTCACTCGCATGAAACGGGGCGATTTGGTAGTGGTCACCGATGGCAATCTGAAGTTCCGAGCCATTGGCGAAATCATTGGAGACTACCAATGCAAGCCGCACCCCGAGTACGGTAATAGTTATGCTCAGGTTCGCCCAGTTAAGTGGCTTTGCCAGTACACACCCTCTCTCCCGAGTAGTGAGCTGATCAACGGCCGCTTTAGCCAAATGACGCTCTATGAGTTGAAGGCGCCAACCTTGATCCCAGAGAAGCTGCTTGCTCTGGTCAATGTCACTTCATCGCAAGAGGGGGAGGAGATTGCTCGTGGAGTCACTCCATCAAACAAACGCGTACTGATAATCGACGAAATCAACCGGGGCAACGTGTCACGCATCTTTGGCGAGTTGATAACCTTGATAGAGCCTTCCAAGCGGGCCGGGGCCGCCGAGGCGCTGAGCACGACCCTGCCTTACTCCAAGCGCCCCTTTAGCGTGCCGGACAACCTCTACCTTATCGGCACCATGAACACCGCCGACCGTTCACTGGCCGGGCTCGACATCGCCCTGCGTCGCCGCTTTGTATTTGAGGAGATGCTCCCCAACCCCAGCCTACTCAACGGCGTGGTGGTTGAAACGGATGGTGTGCGCGTCGATGTGGCGCGGCTGCTGGCCGTCATGAACGAACGTATCGAGTTGCTCTTGGATCGCGACCACTGCCTCGGCCACGCCTACTTTATACCGCTCAAAGGCAACTCAACGCCAACCCTGGCGCAGCTCGGCACTGTCTTCAAGACCCAGATCCTACCGCTGTTGCAGGAGTACTTCTTTGAGGACTGGCAACGTATCGCCTGGGTGCTCAACGACCATCGCAAGCAGAAAGCTGACCAATTCTTGCAGGCCCCCCAAGGCGATGTTGCTGCGCTGTTTGGCGACCAGGTGAAGGTGGGGAGTCATCGGCAGCGCTGGACCCTCAATGAGGGTGCCTTCGCGCGCATCGGGGCCTACGCCGGGATCATCGAGGTGGTGGCCAAGGGCGGGCGTGCCGAGGGGCCGAGGGCGGCGGCTCCCGAACCTGTGTTTGAGGAAGAACAGGTGACACAGTGACGGCGCCCATCACTGTTCGGGAATATGCCAGTCTGACCACCCTGCCGGTGTCGAGACCAACCTTGGCGCGCGCCCATATCAGCGCCGATGACTTCGATTGGCTGTGCCAACAGAGCCGCCGTTTTCGGGTCACTGACGGGGTGTTGGCGGTAGAGGGGGAGGATGGTGCTCCGTCCAATGAGGCGCCGCTGGTTGAGGTGCTCGACCTACGGTGCTTGCGGCTTGATAACTACGTGGGGGTCATCGAGCTCCCGAGTGGTCAACTCATCGAGATCCTGCCCAAGACGGTCAGCGATGGGGACAGCATCGAGCAGGGGCGTCAGCTGCTGCGCCAGATGCTGGAGTGTGCCCTGGACCTGCCTGCCCGCACCATGCCGGAGGCGGCGCTACAGCGCTTCGATGCCCCGCTCAGCGAGTGGGTGATGGCCCGTTTCCTAGCGACGTTGCAGCAGATGATCAAGCGCGGGGTCCGCTCCGACTACCAGCGTATCGAGGGGGAAGAGCGCTTCTTGCGCGGCCAACTCGATGTGGCGCGTCAGATGCGCCAGCCGCCGGGTCGGGCGCACCACTTCGCGCTGCGCTACGACCTCTATCTGCCCGATCGTGCCGAGAACCGGCTGCTCAAGCTGGCGCTGGAGCAGGTCGCGCAGGCCACCCAGCAGCCGGAAAGCTGGCGCCTGGCTCAGGAGCTGCGGCAGCTTCTGGTGGAGGTGCCCGCGAGCCGCGACGTGACGGGGGACTTTAGACAGTGGCGCGATGACCGTTTGATGGCGCACTACCGGGATGTGCGCCCCTGGTGCGAGTTGATCCTCCATCGCATCATGCCGCTGGCACTGCGAGGGGAGTGGCGCGGCATCAGCATGCTGTTTCCCATGGAGCGGCTGTTCGAGCGGTATGTGGAGGCGTGCCTGCGTCGACAGTTGCTGCCGGGGGCCGAGCTAAGTAGGCAGGCATCCAGTGAGTATCTATGTACCCATCAGGGCAAGCCGATGTTTCAGCTTCAGCCCGACCTGCTGCTGAGCCATGGCAAACAGCGGTGGGTGCTTGATGCCAAGTGGAAGCGGCTCGATAGCGGTGACCGAGATGACAAATATGGCCTCAGCCAGAGCGACCTCTACCAGCTGTTTGCTTATGGCCACAAGTACTTGGGCGGGCAGGGGGATCTGGTGTTGATCTACCCGGCATGGCAGCGTTTCAAGGTTCCGCTCGCCCCGTTTTGTTTTGATAACCATAACCGGCTCAGGCTGTGGGTACTTCCGTTCGAGCTGGGCGCGCAGGCAACGCATCGACTGTTGTTGCCCGAGTGGCCTGCGGGAGATGGCGTTTCAGGATTGGCGCTGCCACTGCGCACCAAGTTGATGGCCAGCCTGGTGTCACGCGCGTGACAGAACGGGCCGTGCGCTTAACGAACCAGAGTGATGGAACATGACCGAAGACCAATTAGAACAAGAGGTGATGGGGTGGCTGGCCGAGGTGGGCTATCGCACCGTCTGCGGCTACGACGTGGCCCCGGATTCGGATAACCCCTGGCGCAGCGACTTTCGCCAGGTGGTGCTGGAAGATGTGCTGCGTGAGGCGGTGCAACGGCTCAATCCCAAGGTGCCAGCGCAGGCGCGCGAGGACGCGGTGCGCCAGGTGCTCAACCTAGATACCCCGGCTCAACTGCTGGCTAACCGCCTCTTCCATCGCCTGCTGGTGAACGGGGTGAAAGTCGAGTACCAACGGGGCGGAGAGACAGTGGGCGACTATGTGCGGCTCGCCGACTTCGCCAATCCGATGGCCAATGTGTGGCTGGCCATCAACCAGTTCTCCATCAAGGGGCCCCACCATACCCGCCGCCCCGACATCATTCTGTTTCTCAATGGCCTGCCGCTGGTGGTGCTGGAGCTCAAGAACCCCGCCGATGAGCAGGCAGACATCTGGAAGGCGTTCGAGCAGTTGCAAACCTACAAGGCGCAGATCCCGGACCTGTTCCAGTACAACGAGATCCTGGTCATCTCCGATGGCAGCGAAGCGCGCATGGGGTCGCTGTCGGCCAATGCGGAGCGCTTCATGCAGTGGCGCACGGTGGATGGGGTCACCCTCGATCCTTTTGGCCCGTTCGGTGAGCTGGAGACACTGGTGCGCGGCATCCTGCCCCCGGCCCTGCTGCTCGACTACCTACGCTACTTCGTGCTGTTCGAAGAGGACGGCGCCCTGGTCAAGAAGATCGCGGGTTATCACCAGTACCACGCCGTGTGCTTGGCCATCTCCCAGGTGGTGCTGGCATCGCGCCCCGAAGGCTCCCGCAAGGGGGGGGTGGTGTGGCACACCCAGGGCAGCGGCAAGAGCATCACCATGACCTGCTTCGCGGCGCGGGTCATGCAGGAGACTGCGATGGATAACCCGACCATCGTCGTCATCACCGACCGAAACGACCTCGATGGCCAACTGTTCGGGGTCTTCTCGCTATCCCAAGACTTGCTGCGCGAGGAGCCGGTGCAGGTCGGCACACGCGGTGATCTGCGGGCCAAGCTGGGCAACCGGCCCTCCGGCGGCATTGTCTTCACCACCATTCAGAAGTTCATGCCGGGAGAGGACGAGGATCTGTTCCCGGTGCTGTCCGAGCGCCACAACATCGTGGTGATCGCCGACGAGGCGCATCGTACCCAGTACGGCTTCGGTGCCACCCTCAAGGTGGCCCAGTCGGGCGTGGCAGAAGGTGCGTCACGGTATCAGGTGGGTTATGCCCAGCACCTGCGAGATGCGCTGCCCAATGCCACCTTCGTGGCCTTTACCGGTACGCCGGTCTCAGGCGAAGATCGCGACACCCGTGCAGTGTTTGGCGACTACATCCACATCTACGACATGCAGCAGGCCAAGGAGGACGGGGCGACCGTCGCCATCTATTACGAGTCGCGGTTGGTCAAGCTCTCCCTCAAGCAGGAGGAGCTGCCCCACATCGACGATGAGGTGGAGGAGTTGGCCGAAGACGAGGAAGAGAGCGAGCAGGCCAAGCTCAAGTCGCGTTGGGCGGCGTTGGAGAAGGTGGTTGGCAGCACGCCCCGCATCAGGCAGGTGGCCGCCGATCTGGTCGCCCATTTCGAGGAGCGCTGTCAGGCGCAGGACGGCAAGGGGATGATGGTAGCGATGAGCCGCGAGATCTGCGCCCATCTCTATGATGCCATCGTGGCGCTGCGCCCTGACTGGCACGATCCCGACCCAGAAAAGGGGGCCATCAAGATCGTGATGACTGGCAGCGCCTCGGACAAACAGCTGCTGCGCCCCCATATCTATCCGGGCAAGGTCAAGAAGCGGCTAGAAGCGCGTTTCAAGGACCCGGCCGATCCGCTCAAGCTGGTGATCGTTCGCGACATGTGGCTGACCGGCTTCGATGCCCCCTGCATGCACACCCTCTACGTTGACAAACCGATGAAGGGCCACAACCTGATGCAGGCGATTGCTCGGGTCAACCGAGTGTTTCGTGACAAGCAGGGTGGGCTGGTGGTGGACTACATCGGCATCGCCAGCGAGCTCAAGGTAGCCATCAAGGAGTACACCAGCAGCAAGGGACGTGGGCGGCCAACGGTGGATGCCCACGAAGCCTACGCGGTGCTAGAGGAGAAGCTCGATGTGTTGCGGGCCCTGCTGCACGGTTTCGATTATGGCGACTACCTGACCGGCGGTCACAAGATGTTGGCCGGGGCGGCTAACCATGTGCTGGGACTGGAGGATGGCAAGAAGCGCTTCGCTGACAACGCCCTGGCCATGAGCAAGGCGTTCAGTCTCTGCTGCACTCTGGATGAGGCCAGAGCTGTGCGCGACGAGGTGGCCTTCTTGCAGGCGGTCAAGGTGCTGCTGACCAAGAAAGAGATCTCTGCCAAAAAGAAGAGCGACGAGGAGCGGGAGCTGGCCATTCGGCAGATCATCGGCAACGCCGTGGTGTCGGGCGAGGTGGTGGATGTGTTCCAGGCTGTGGGGCTCGACAAGCCCAACATCGGGCTGCTCGATGACGACTTCCTTGCCGAGGTGCGCAATCTGCCGGAACGCAACCTAGCGGTGGAGCTACTTGAGAGGCTGCTGGAGGGGGAGATCAAAGCCAAGTTCGCCACCAATCTTACGCAGGAGAAGAAGTTCTCCGAGATGTTGACCAAGGTGATCCAGCGTTATCAGAACCGTTCCATCGAGACTGCCCAGGTTATCGAGGAGCTGATCGAGATGGCCAAGAAGTTCTCCAGCGCCAGTGAGCGCGGGCTGCAGCTCGGCCTCAACGATGACGAGCTGGCGTTCTACGATGCGCTGGCTAACAACGAGGCGTCGGTCAGGGCGCTTGGGGATGAGATCCTGGCCAAGATTGCCCACGAGCTGACGGCAAGTCTGCGCAGCAGCGTGACAGTGGACTGGAACAACCGGGAGAGCGTGCGGGCCAAGTTGAGGCTGTTGGTCAGGCGTATTCTGCGCAAGTACAAGTATCCGCCCGACAGCCAGGAGGAGGCCACCCAACTGGTGCTGGCCCAAGCCGAGGCGCTGTGTGAGGCGTGGGTCTGAAGAAAAAGAATGGCTATAGGCGGTGGCCAGCCTTCGCACATCATTGATGTGGCAGGGCTTTGATAAGCTGATCATCAGTGGTGAAGACGCACAAGTTGCTCGAACGGTTTTTTAGCAAAAAAACGGCCCATTTGGAAATGTTATGCAGTTCAAGGATGACCCTCTCATATGAATACTCTGCACGCAGAATCGGCCCAGACACCACATAGCGATGCGTTACCAGCCGGTTTGCCTTCGTTGCTACAACGTTGTGATAACCAGCTTATGGGCTTGTGTCAGCGGTTGTGCCATTGGTTTGGGCAGCTTCTGTTGTTGAGCCTTGGAGGTGGCTATGTTTGGACGGTCTTTGCGGCCATCTTCGAATATGGAGAGGGAGTGGCTGATATGGACATGGTTGAAAAGGGAACGTTGCTGCTACTGATTTTTCTGCTTTGGCGCTATTGGCGGTACTGCCAGTATTGCTTAACGCCCTATTGGCAAAGGCTGTTGCGACCATTGCAATATTGGGGGTGGGTATTCGTGATCGAACTTGCAACTGTAGGCATCATATTTGTTGCTGATGCAACGTTGCTTGTAGGCGATGTAAGGGAGTATCACGACGATGCAGTCTATGAACACTTAGACTGTTTGTTATTTCTGATGGCACTCTATCTGGCAGCTCCTCGCTTTCAACACTTTCGTTCTACCTCCACTGTTGAGCAACCACGATGATGCTACGTTATGTTCCAATATTACTCATTCTGGTGTTACCCAAGTTGGTGATGGCTGAGACTAATCGAACAGCTTTGATTGAAGGTTGCTTCGAAGCTATTCAGCTATATGAGAACAATCAGCAGTACACGTTCAAAGCCGCCTTGATGACGTCACTGTCTGAAGCATTAAGGGCTGGCTATTGCAAGGGCGTGATCGATGAATATGACCGGAGTCATGATTGCGAGGGGGATTGGTTAAAGCGGGCGCGATACGTTGCAGGTTACAAAGATGAGAAGAGCTTGCCTCCATCCACGGAGTCACTGTTACGAGGTGCTTGTCAATCATGAGCCCATACACCTTGGCAGGTGCAGTCAGAGACCTGTTTGGACTAAAGTTGGGAGACTTCCCCAAGCTTAAAGATCAGTTGAACAGCTTGGTTCGCAATGGATTGATTCATGTTGATGCCGAGCGTATATCCCATCGAAACCGCAGAAGTCTACCAGAGTGCGAGCTAACAACTTTGTTTAATGCAACGTTGTTGCTAGCGATTTTCCCTGATCCAGCCATGGTTAAATCGATCTTTGTTAATGCAGAGGCACGGAGAAAAGCAGCAACATTTGCTGACCTAATCGTGATGAATCGACAATCGTTGTTGGAGCTTGTCCATTTGAACGTGAATGCAGCAACCTTCGTCAATGTGCTTGCGACACCTGATATAGACCTCCGAAAAAACAAATTGGATAACCCATTTGAGGTGTTACCACAGGCCTTATTGGAGGGGAATGTGGAGCTATTGAGCTGTAACGTTGCTCGTAGTGCCAGCCTTTCTCGGTCAGACCTCATGCTACGTAGCTACTTGGATGGCGAGTTGGATGTTGCAGCACGGCATGCACTTCACATCATCTTGGCTGCTGAAAAAGAACCAAGTGAACTGGTTAAACTTGCTCTGCATATCGATGCGGAATATGGCGTCGCAAAAGAATTCTCCGAAACTGTCGATTTTTTATTTGGGAGGGCTTTTTAGTGCATTGCACTGATTGATGATGAGTCTTGTCAGTACAACGTTGCACTGACGGCCATCAACGTTCAAGGAGTCTTCTATGTCAAAGCTATCCCCCATCAAACCCGCAGATAATGCCGCCAACATGCAGAATAAAAATGCTGGCTCACCTGGGACCAATCGTCAGTACGACCAGAATCAGGGGAATCGTGGCAAGGAAATGAACCCGAATCGTAAGTAACAGCATTTCTGCCTTGGCATGCGGAAGTGCATTGCCATGGCTTGGTTGACCATAACGGCATGGAGCCTGTGATGTCCAAAAAAGATGACGACGATAACCATTCACGTCAGTTAAACCCCGAGCATGATGCTTACTGGCAGAGCCGGGGATATGACGAACGTCCCGATGATGAGGACGAAGAGTGACCTAAACACGGGGGGCAATGAGCCCCCCGTTCTTTTTGCTCATGTTCTTTGCTGTTGCTCTTTAAACGGGGGCAATACGGGCCCACTGCCAAGTGCTTGCCACTATCAAAATACCAGCCTATTCTGCTAGATTTAGTTGGTCGACTGTTCTCGCCCTCTCTATTCGTGCACAGTTAGTTCAAATGCTAAATCGCATCCGAGTCACTCCTTCAAACAACCATATTGAAGAGATTTATGTCTCCCTCAAAAGATAAAAACTCCAAGCGAAAGTCGGAGAGTATAGATTTTGGCTACACCTTTGCTCTTGGCGGCTTTAACCAGCTTCAGGGCGATGCACTTAATAAGGCACTCGCTGATTACAAGACTGGAATTATGAAATCTGTCACTGCCAAAAGTGGTGACTTGAGAAATCAATCTCTAGATGTGCAGCAGGGGTTCACTGCTGAAGCTCACCATGTGGGCTCATTCAACGTTGAAGCAGCCGCCAAGGGGCAGCTCAACTACAACGCTACGCTCGATGTAGGCCAGGTCAATGACCCTGTGGCCGATATTCGTGTAAACACTCCAAACGGTAGCCACGACTATCAGGTGAAGTTTTACAAGGATGGGGACTCTACAGCTGCAGCTCTGTCCCCAAAGAAGTACGACTCCGTTGGCAAGGTTGTCCCCAAGGATCAGGTTAAGGATGTTAAAGATGCAGCATCCAAGCGCGCAGCCAAGGCGGAGGGGAACCGTCCTGAAGTCGCGGATAGCTATAAAGACACGGCAGACAAGGCTACCGATAGGATTTCTTCCAACGACGATCAGAATATTCAAAGCACAGGGCTTAATCGTAAGGGCGCGGGCAGCGCTGAAGAGCTGGCCAAGGACGCAAAAGAAGAGGGGGAGGGGCCTGACTACAAGGAAACTACACGGGTCAGGGCCGAGTTCAATGGCATGCAGTACCGTAATGCTGCTAAGTCTGGCGCATTGTCGGGAGCCACATTTGCCGCAGCAGGCGAGCTGTACGGCATTTTGAGCAGCAACGAGCCGATGACCAAAGAACGTTGCATGGAGGTGGCACAGAACATTGTGTTCAGTGCACTCAAAGGGGCTGGCCGTGCTGTAGCTGTAACCGGTGTGCAGCATCTTGGCCAGATGATGGCTGATGCCGCGACACAAGCAGCCTCTAAGGCCGCTGCAAAAACAGCAGGTGGTGCTGCTGTTAAGGCCGGTGCTTCGTCTATGGGGGGGAGCATTGGCCAGCAATTGACTAAAGGAAATGTGGCAGCAGCAACCGTGGCCATCGCGCTCTCGCTTGGTGAAAACCTCTACAAATTCTGCAATAGCGAAATCGACAGCATCGAGTTCGCATCTTTTTCCATTGGTAGCACCATCCAAATTGTGGGCACTACGTGCGCTACCGGACTGGCGGCGCCAGCCTCAGCGTTCCTTGGGCAGTTTATTGCTTCCAGTGTGTCATCGACGGCGGTACTGGGAACCACGCTGGGCGCTCTAGGACCTATTGCTCTCGGCGCTGTGTTCGCCATCGGGTTCTCGCTTGCGATTGGATCGTTTGTTGGCCACTTCCAGAGCGTTGGGTCCAAGTTCGCGATTAAGGACATCTCGGAAGCTGCTTCTAAGCTTGAATCTGGGCAAATTACCCTGACCCAGTACGCGACTTCGGTTGGCACCTTGTCAGAAAACAAGTTCGCTTGGACCGATTGCATCCCATTCGCCGGTGCGATCTCGGTGCTTTCCGAGTACAGCACTCGAAAGGGCCAGCTCAGATCCATCCAAGCGGACATGTACAGTCGCTTCGATCAGATCGATCAGGCAGAGCGCAGGCAGATGGAAGAAATGATGGAGCAGTTCAAGCACCAGATCCACGCAATGGATCTGCAGTATGAGCAAGTGAAGCGCGAAGTTATCACCCAAGCAACTGAAAAATTTGGCGAGATGCGCACCAGTCTAGACAAGCATCTGGAGCTGAACTACCTGTTGTTCACTCCTGTGATCAAACAGTATCAAGACGAGACCAACTTGATAACCGCCGAAAAGCAGAAGTTAGAACAGGATCGTGTCCGCATCGACTCCTACATGAAGGAGATTGAACACCTGAATGCGATGGTTGATCAAGGATTGTCCAACAGTGCTGAGGATCTTCAGCTCAAGCAGCAGCTCGATGGCGCGCTGAAAGATCGGGTGGACTTGATTCTTCCCGCTATCACTGGATTCGACCAGGCATTCGAG
This sequence comes from Aeromonas sp. FDAARGOS 1418, assembly GCF_019048585.1. Classification (NCBI taxonomy): domain Bacteria; kingdom Pseudomonadati; phylum Pseudomonadota; class Gammaproteobacteria; order Aeromonadales; family Aeromonadaceae; genus Aeromonas; species Aeromonas sp. FDAARGOS 1418. The sequence continues at coordinate 1,314,455 of NZ_CP077387.1, forward strand.
TTCTTGCTGCAGGCGTAATCACTATGATTTTTAAGAAAATAATGCATTTTTTCTGCGGTCGCTCGCTAGAAAAAGAAACGGCAAAGACAAACGCACTGATCCGTAAAGTAGATCAACACGAGAAGGCTGCAATAGAGCGCCTGAAGGCTCAGTCAGATGATTACCGGGCTCAAGTCGCTGCGTACAAGAAAAAGCGCGATACCGAGCTCAAGGAATTCATTGCGCTCATGAATAAGCAACTGGGTTTGGCGGAATCCTATGTGCCCCATCTGGGTGACTTCCAAGACAAGATGTTTGTCTGCTTTGATTCTTGGATGAACATATCTATTGTTGAGCAGAAGATTCAACTGCTCTCCGAACGAATCACGACTAAGCGCCATATGCTGGACTACATTACTGCCTTACAGTTGGAGCTGAACAAGCTTACCCAGCGCAATGAACGGAATGAGTGGCGACATATGATCAATGATCGCCCCATCCCTGTTATTTCCACCTTCATTGAGCGCACTGTACGCCAGGTGAGCAACAGTCAAAAGAGCCGCAGCGAATCTATCAGTTACGATCTAAAACGTTTGAAGAGCCATGCAACGACGCTACGCATGGAGATCAAGGAGTGGCGCCACGAACGTGACAAGTTGACTCATTCTTTACGAGAGCTCATTGATAAGCACAAATTCCAAAAGGCCGAGCTCAACGACCATTACAAAAAGTGCAGTGAAATCTTTGGTCAGATCAAAGATAGGTTCAGTGATCACTTTGGTTCTGCCACTACAGAAAGTTGGCTGGCCAACACTTGGATCGCCGAAATTGAAGGCACGGTAACCATTCCAAAGCTGATCACTGTGCACAAACGCACTGCAGATATTCAGAAAGAAGTCCAAGACGTGTTCAATGAACTTTCAAAAGACTTCCAGGACATTCGTACCAAAATTGATGAATGCCGTAAGCGTGGTGATTACTCTACCTTCAATGAAGACAAGGTTACGCGGGATAAGCTATTCCACAAGCGCCAAGAAGTTGGTAAGAGACGCATTGAAATCACCAGTGCCCGCAAAGTGCTCTATGCACGAGTCAATGAAGTTAAAGACATGCTGGATAAGTTCGCCTCATTGCAGCCGGACGAGAGCATTCGCCGCATCGTAGAGATCTTTCGCATGGGCCAGGACTTCGACGTGCACCGCGCCATCGGGGTTAGTACTCTAGAAGACCGCCGCAAGCACTATCAGCTCAATAACAAGAACAGATAAGCCTCCATATGAAAACCGAAATCACTTTTGATTGGCGCAAACGCAATATCAAAGAGCCGATCTTGGCTGTTTGCTACGCGGTGCGCCTTGGTTACACCTCACGTGACCAACTCCTTCGCGCGCTGCCTCAGTTCTCCAAATCCAGAATTTTGCTGGCCCTTGATGCGCTGTTCTCAGCCAACATGATTGACTTGAATATGGGTATGCTCTGCATCAACTCAGATATGGCTATTGTAGAAGAGCTCATCGGCAAGCCCATCGTACTTCCTATCCTAGTAGCGGAAGATGAGGACAAAACCAAGCTGATACGCAGCATCATTATAAACCTTGGTTTGAACAATCCAGCTGGAGTAGAAACACTCCTAAAGGCTACGGTTAACTGATATGGATCACAAGAACAACAACAAGCAGTTCCAATCCATGCCAGAAGGCCGCGTCTTCGACTTCATTGACCACCTTGATGACTGGCTGGAGTACCTAACCAAAGTCTTGGAGCTGTCTAAAGATGACCGGCGGACGTGCGTCAAGTACGAGCGTCAGATCAAGTATCTGATCCGCTTCCGACAGGGTGTCAACAGCAATATCAACCACAACCGGCTGCTACATCACTACTACAGCAATAAGAGCTTGGGGGGGGAGGAAAACATTGGATTTAATGGGACCGATTCTAGCCGCCAGCGCTCCCAGCCGAGCAAAGAGGCCGAGTATAAGGTCAAAGAGCTCATTGCCGAAGCCAATCAGTTTATGGCTCTCGACGATATGGCACTGAAGATCGGTGCGCCCATTCAGAAAGACTACAACGATGCCCGTGACAATGCTTTCGAGATCATCAATAGCGCTATGTCCACTGAGGATCTGTACTTCCTGCAGGGCCCGCCGGGAACGGGCAAGACCACCGCGATCGTGGAGATGATTCTGCAGACACTCAAAGCGAAACCGAATGCGCGCATTCTGGTTGCTTCGGAGACGCACGTGGCTGTCGATAATGCACTGGACCGCCTGTGCCTCATCGGGGACGAGTCTATTCACTCGAAGACAATACGCTATCCGCGCTACGCCATCACTGAGTACGAATCGAAGCACACGGCTGGTACGGCAGCTGAGATCCGCGCAAACGAAGTGTGGAATCAGGCATTGCAGTTTGCTCCCCAGCTCACTAATGTGCTCTTCAATGTCCTCGAGCAAGGTGAGATCGAGAACGGTGTGATGAAAGTCCCGCGCTGGCAGTTCAAGAACCTAGCTGACAACCATCAGGTCATTGGCGTCACTTGCAACCAGATCGATCACCTGCTCGATGAGGATAGCGAAGACTTTGATTTGGTCATTGTTGACGAATGTTCCAAAGCAACCTTGCCTGAGTGGATCATGGCCATGTCTGTTGGCCGCAAGTGCATCTTAGTTGGAGATCACAAGCAACTGCCTCCGACGTTCTGCGAAGAAGAGAGTGACGCGCTGGATACCCTGGCTGAGGCAAAAGCTCGGCTAATCAAGGATGGAGTGATCGACAAGATCTTCGAGCACTTTCCGCCCAACATGAAAGGCCAACTGAGCAAACAGTACCGCATGTTGCCCCACATCGGCTCTTTCATTTCAAAAAACTTCTACAACGGAAACCTCAGAAACCACCGTGAGGATACCGATCACGATTTCACGCACTTTGGCTGGTTAACATACGATTCTCGCGGCTATCGAGTACCCATCGAGTATGGCGGCGTGCTTGAAAATCAACGCGAAATCGAGATCATCACGCACTGCTTAGTCGAGATATGTTCCCGCCGTAAACTCAAGATAGCTAAATCCAAGCAACGTAAACTCAGCGTTGCTGTGATTACGCCTTATCGGGCACAGTGTCGGGCTCTAAGAGAAGCGATAAACAAGCTAGACATCCGAGAGTGCTTGGCCGTCGAAGTGGATACGGTTGATGCATTTCAAGGACGCCAAGCTGACATAGTTTTCTTCTCATTCGTACGCACAACAGGGCCAGCGACCTTCTATGCTGATCCACGCAGAATGAATGTGGCCATATCTCGCGCACGTGATGCCGTCTATTTAATTGGAGATATGAAGTACATAAAAAGCAAGAATATTAATGTACTGAACGCGCTGCTGAGTCTTGGCGTAGTGGACGTTGAATGGCTACTTGCAGAGTTCCCGACGACTGGCTTCTAATAAAAATCCCCGTTTTCACTGACACGAGATGCTGACCTTGCGGTATGGGGGGTAATTGAGCTTTGCTCAACGTCAATCGATGATTGGCGTAGTCAGCATACCGCTACCTGATCCCTTTGGATATTCACCTTGGCCGGTATCTGCCTGTTACTACGGCGGCTTTGGGTCGGTTTCTACTGGTCATCGCTACGAATCGAGTTGATCACATTGGATGCAACTAGCCCGCAGGTTGAACGTAAACAGGCGGAAAAGTCTGTACCTGCCTTTCTTCGAGCTCTTTGACGGCGATGGTCCGCTGGCAAAGAAGATCGCTGGTTATCATCAGTTCCATGCGGTGTGTTCTGTCATCGGGCCGGTTGCCAATGTCAATGCCTCTCGTCCTAGTGGTTGTCAGAACGGGGGCGTGGTGTGGCATCCCCAGGCAGTGGTAAGAGCATCACCATAACCTGCTTTGCCACACGGGTGATGCGCGAGCTCCTATCCAAGGCCACCTTTGTGCCCTTACCGGGTACACCGGTATCGAGTGAAGACCGTGACACCCGCGCCGTTTTTGGTGTCTACATCCACGTCAATGGCATGCAGCAGGTCAAGGAAGATGGCGCGACCGTGAAGTTCTACTACGAATAGCGCCTCGCAAGCTGCCGCTCACGGGGATTGCGGCCTATTAAGGAGGGGAACTATGTGTGCTAGGGGGCCAGCGAGCCTCCATTTGTTGCTTCTGGCTTAAAGGTTCGGAGTGAAGATGCAAAGCAGTGGTGAGACATAGTGTCTCAAGAGAATACCAATCATGAAAGGGGGAGATGAGATTGGGGGAGGGGTATGGTAGTGTAGGTTTAATTGTGGGTTTTTATTTTAATTGTGAAAAACTTTATATTTATCAATGAAAATACACCCATGCATCATGGGGGTGTGGGCGCTCAAGTTGGCGCCTGGCGCTTGGTATTGTGCTGTCATGTGCTATTCCAGAAGGTGCTCTTGCGGGCAAACGTCTGCCGTCATGGGTCTGAATCTGGGGGCCATTCTACATGCTCGAGGCAAGATGGTGAGGAGGAATCTCCGTCTTGGGGGCAAAGCCGGCATCCCGTCGCAGATCTGTGCATCCGGATGATGCTGATCAGAGTGGCCTGAGGGGAGCCTGGCCCAGAAGAGGCATGGGGGAGGAGAAATAGCATCCCCGCACGGATGCGGGGATGGGAGAGCGGGGAGAGTGTCGCCCTCAGTACATGGCTTCGTCGCCGCTCAGCATCTCGTGCAGCTTGGCTTTCTGCTCGGGTGTCAGCACCCGGCTCACCTCGAACAGGTAGTGGGCGCGATGGTAGCGGGCCTCGGCCTGTACGTCGCTGATGGTCTGCAACTGCTTTCTCGCCGCCACTTCATCCCATTTGCCGGACTTGATCATGTTGACGATGACGTCCTGGCCGATTGCGTCGAGCTTGATTGAGCCCAGCTCCCTGGTGGCCTGCTCGCGCAGCCCCTTGATCTGCTCCACCTGCGCGCTGGAGAGGTTCAGCTCCTGGGCCAGGGTGGTCTCGCTCTGCAGCTCGGCGGTACCCTCGGTGGCAAAGGCATGGGTGGCGATACACATTGCGAGGGCGGTCATGGCGACGTTGAACGGATGCTTCATCCGGCTTTCTCCTTGGTCTGATGGGATGGAAACCGCATGCATGGCGGTGTTGGAACATGATAACGAGCAGCCATGTACTGGAGCTTAAGCGACGACAACTTGCTGACGCAGTGGCCCCGGGGTCGGTTGCCCGAGGAGCGGGGCAACTGCATAATGAGCGCCATATTTCGCCTGGAAGAGGCCGGAAGAGGACGCGATGATGGGACTTGAAGCAGAGATCTCCCGCTTATCCCGGGAACTGGGCGAGGCACTGCTGGTCAGAGGCTGGCTTGCCGCCACGGCGGAATCCTGCACCGGCGGCGGGGTTGCCACTGCCATCACGGATACTGCCGGCAGCTCGGCCTGGTTCGATCGCGGTTTCGTGACCTACACCAACGAAGCCAAACAGCAGATGCTCGGTGTCAGCATCGACAGCCTGTTGCGCCACGGCGCCGTCAGCGAACCCGTGGTGCTGGAGATGACCCGGGGCTGCCTGGCTCGCTCCGATGCGGGTATCTGCGTGGCCATCAGCGGTATCGCCGGGCCTGGTGGTGGCAGCGAGGAGAAACCGGTCGGCACTGTCTGGTTTGCCTGGGCAGATCGTACCGGTCGTCACCACTCCCTGCTTGCCCGTTTCGATGGGGATCGCCATCAGGTGCGCCAGCAGGCGGTCAGACAGGCCTTGTCCGGACTCCTGGCACTGCTCAAATAAATTGGGCTTGATACTGTATGCATAAACAGTATACTTAGCCCAACTTCACTTCTTACTCACGATTCCCAGCGGAGATTGGCATGGATCAGAACAAACAGAAGGCACTGGCGGCTGCGCTGGGCCAGATCGAAAAGCAGTTTGGCAAAGGCTCCATCATGCGTCTGGGCGACAGCAAGACCATGGATATCGAAGCCATCTCCACCGGCTCTCTCTCTCTGGACGTGGCGCTGGGGATCGGTGGTCTGCCGTGCGGTCGTATCGTCGAGATCTACGGTCCGGAATCGTCCGGTAAAACTACGCTGACCCTGCAGGTGATCGCCGAAGCCCAGAAGAAGGGCAAAACCTGTGCCTTCGTCGATGCGGAGCACGCACTGGATCCTATCTATGCCGCCAAGCTGGGCGTCAACGTTGACGACCTGCTCATCTCCCAGCCGGATACCGGTGAACAGGCACTGGAGATTTGCGACATGCTGGTGCGCTCCAATGCCGTCGACGTCATCATCGTCGACTCCGTGGCGGCCCTGACCCCGAAAGCGGAGATCGAAGGGGAGATGGGCGACTCCCACGTCGGCCTGCAGGCTCGTCTGATGTCCCAGGCGCTGCGTAAATTGACCGCCAACATCAAGAACGCCAACTGCCTGTGCATCTTCATCAACCAGATCCGGATGAAGATTGGCGTCATGTTCGGCAGCCCGGAGACCACCACCGGTGGTAACGCTTTGAAGTTCTACGCTTCCGTGCGCCTGGACATCCGTCGTACCGGCGCCATCAAGGAGGGTGACGAAGTGGTCGGTAACGAGACCCGCGTCAAGGTCGTCAAGAACAAGGTGGCGCCACCCTTCAAGCAGGCTGAGTTCCAGATCTTCTATGGTGCCGGTATCTCCAAGGAGGGCGAGCTGGTGGATCTCGGCGTCAAGCACAAGCTGATCGACAAGGCGGGTGCCTGGTACAGCTACAACGGCGAGAAGATCGGCCAGGGTAAAGCCAACGTGATGAAGCTCTTCTCCGAAAACAAGGCACTGGCTGCCGAGGTGGAAGTGAAGCTGCGCGAGCTGCTGCTCTCCGGCGCCGCGCCGGTGGAGGAGAAGGCCACGGCTGCCGAATACGCCGAGTTTGAAGCCGAAAACGAACAAGAGTTCGAATAAGGAATGAGGAAAGGCCGGGTTGATACCCGGCCTTGTTGTTTATGGTGGATGAATCAGTGAACGAGCCGGGCGAGCCCGTCGAATTGACCTTTGAAGAGCAGGTCGCCGCCGCCCGCACCTTTGCCATGCGCAGTCTTGCCCGCCGCGAAAGTGCGGAATCCGAGCTGGCCAGACGCCTGCGTCAGAAGGGATTCGAGGAGGAGGTGGTCGCCGTTGTACTCGACCATTGCCGTGGCTATGACTGGGTCAATGACGATCGTTACGGTGCCATGGCGGTGCGGGCCGGTGCGGCCAAAGGCCATGGTCCGCTCAGGATCCGCTTCGACCTGCGTCGCAAGGGGCTGGATGACACCCAGATCGAGGCGGCCCTCGATCAACCCGAGCTCGACTGGTTCGAACTGGCGCTTGCGTTGTTATCGCGTCGGGCAAAGGCGACCGACTTTGCCGACTTCAAACTGCGCATGAAGTGGCTCAAATATCTGATGGGGCGTGGTTTTACCCAGGAGCAAGCCCGTTACGCCCTCTCAGCCATGCAAGGTGAGCAATAGTGGCGCGCCGAGGCTGGACCTATGGGCAGGAGTTCCCTTGGTGTGCGGTGCGGCTGGTGGGGAATATCAGCCCTTCGCCGGGTCTGTCAATGGTGGCCCTGTGGTCGAGCGAGGCATCCCGAAGCCCCCCTGTTGCGACGTGCTTGCGGGTGCTGCTGCCAAACGCTGGCCCCTTGGGGGCTATTTCACCCGCCAAGGGTCCCCACGTTTTACTTTACCCTGCAGAAAACTTACATTAATGCGGTTAAAAGTCCGTATTCGAATCAAGCAGGATTTTCCATGTACATGTCCACGTCAGAGATTCGCGCTGCGTTTCTCGAGTATTTCCGCACCCAGGGACACCAGGTTGTCTCTTCCAGCTCGCTGGTACCGCACAACGATCCGACCCTGCTGTTCACCAACGCAGGGATGAACCAGTTCAAGGACGTGTTCCTTGGCGCCGACAAGCGTGCCTATCACCGTGCCACCACGGCCCAGCGTTGCGTGCGGGCTGGCGGCAAGCACAATGACCTGGAAAACGTCGGCTATACCGCCCGTCACCATACCTTCTTCGAGATGCTGGGCAACTTCAGCTTCGGTGACTACTTCAAACAGGACGCTATCCGGTTTGCATGGGAATTCCTGACCGGTACCCTCAAGCTGCCCAAAGAGCGCCTGCTGGTGACCGTCTACGCGACTGATGACGAAGCCTTCGACATCTGGGAAAAAGAGGTCGGCGTGCCGGCCGATCGCATCGTGCGCATCGGTGACAACAAGGGTGCTCCTTATGCATCCGACAACTTCTGGGCCATGGGCGATACCGGCCCATGCGGTCCCTGCACCGAGATCTTCTACGACCACGGCGATCACATCTGGGGTGGCCCTCCCGGTTCACCGGAAGAGGATGGCGACCGCTTCATCGAGATCTGGAACGTGGTCTTCATGCAGTTCAACCGTCAGGCTGACGGCACCATGGAGCCGCTGCCCCGTCCGTCCGTGGATACCGGCATGGGTCTGGAGCGTATCTCCGCCATCATGCAGGGGGTGCACTCCAACTATGAGATCGATATCTTCCAGGCGTTGATCAAGAAGGCGGCCGAGATTGTCGGCACCACGGATCTGAGCAACCAGTCCCTGCGCGTCATTGCGGACCACATCCGTTCCTGCGCCTTCCTGGTGGCTGACGGTGTCATGCCCTCCAATGAAGGTCGCGGCTACGTGCTGCGCCGCATCATCCGCCGCGCCGTGCGTCACGGCCGCAAGCTGGGTGCTACCGACGTCTTCTTCTATAAGCTGGCTGCCGAGCTGGCCGTACAGATGAAGGATGTGGCGGCGGAACTGATCGCCCAGCTGCCGCTGGTCGAGCGAGTGTTGCGCATCGAGGAGGAGCAGTTCGTCCGCACGCTGGACAGAGGTCTGCTGCTGCTGGAAGACGCCCTGGCCAACCTCGGTGATGCCAAGGTGATCCCAGGTGAAGTGGTGTTCAAGCTCTATGACACATACGGCTTCCCGGCCGACCTGACCGCCGACGTGGTGCGCGAGCGCGAGATCGGCATCGACGAAGAGGGCTTCAAGGCTGAGATGGAGAAGCAGCGCGCCCGTGCGAAAGAGGCTTCCAGTTTCGGCGTGAACTACAACGACGTGCTGAAGCTCGATTTCGAGACCCCCTTTACCGGTTACAAGCAACTGAGCCAGAACACCCAGGTGGTCGGTATCTACAAGGATGGTGTCGAGGTCAATGGCCTCATCGCCGGTGAAGAGGCAGTGATCGTGCTGGCGGAGACCCCCTTCTATGCGGAGTCCGGCGGTCAGGTGGGTGACAGCGGAATCCTCAAGGTGGATGACGGCATCTTCGCCGTCACCGACACCCAGAAAGCGGGCCAGGCGATCATCCACAAGGGCTATCTGGAACTGGGTACCCTGGAGAAGGGAGCCGAGGTCGAGGCCGTGGTCGATGGCGACCGTCGTCAGGCCATCGCCCTTAACCACTCCGTGACTCACCTGCTGCACGCGGCCTTGCGCCAGGCGCTGGGTGAGCACGTGACCCAGAAAGGATCCCTGGTGGGCGCCGAGCGCATGCGCTTCGACTTCTCCCACTTCGAAGGGCTGACCATGGCGACCATTCGCCGGATCGAGGAGCTCGTCAACGCCCAGATCCGTGCCAACCACGAGGTGGCCACCCAGCTGATGGGGCTGGAAGAGGCCAAGTCAGCCGGTGCCATGGCGCTGTTTGGCGAGAAATATGAAGACGATGTGCGCGTGGTACGCATGGGCGACTACTCCACCGAGCTGTGCGGCGGTACTCACGCCAAGCGCACCGGTGACATCGGCTTCTTCAAGATCATTGCCGAGAGCGGCATCGCGGCTGGCGTGCGCCGTATCGAAGCGGTCACCGGCAAGAGCGCCATCGATCTGATGCACCAGCTGGGTGAACAGATCGAAGAGGCCGCCGCGCTGGTGAAGGGCGATCAGTTCTCCATCGCCGACAAGGTTCGCCAGGTACTGGACAAGGCCAAGATGATGGAGCGCGAGCTGGAACAGCTCAAGGCCAAGTTGGCGGCGCAGGCGGGTAACGACCTGCTGAGCCAGGTCATCGACATCAATGGCCAGAAGGTGCTGGTTGCCGCCCTGGAAGGGGTCGACCCCAAATCCCTGCGCGGTATGCTGGACGAGCTGAAGAACCAGATGAAATCCGGTGTCGTGCTGCTGGCAACCAGCAGTGATGGCAAGGTCAACCTGATCGCGGGCGTGACCAATGACCTGACAGGCAAGGTCAAAGCTGGTGAGCTAGTCAATCTGGTGGCCCAGCAGGTGGGTGGCAAGGGCGGTGGTCGTCCCGACATGGCACAGGCGGGTGGTACCCAGCCTGAGGCGGTGCCGGCGGCGCTGCAATCCGTTCACTCCTGGCTGGAAGAGCGCCTGTAAGCGGGCGAGGTGATCTGTGGCACTCTATGTACAGAAGTACGGTGGCACCTCGGTCGGCACGCTGGAGCGGATCGAGGCAGTTGCTGAGCGGGTTCAACTGACCCGTGCCCAGGGACATGACGTGGTGGTGGTGGTCTCTGCCATGTCGGGCGAAACCAACCGGTTGCTGGGCATGGCCCAGCAGCTGGATCCGGATGCCAACCGGCGCGAGATGGATGTGCTGGTCTCCACCGGTGAGCAGGTCACCATTGCACTGCTGGCGATTGCGCTCAACAAGCGCGGTTGTCCGGCGGTCTCGATGACCGGTGATCAGGTTCGCATCCACACCGATTCCGCCCATGGCAAGGCGCGCATCACCCACATCGACACCGAGCAGGTTCAGGCCGAGCTGGGTGCGGGCAGGGTGGTGGTGATCGCCGGCTTCCAGGGCCGTGATGAGCACAATGCCATCACTACCCTGGGACGGGGCGGGTCGGACACCACGGCGGTTGCCGTGGCGGCAGCCATCAAGGCCGATGAATGCCAGATCTTTACCGATGTGGATGGGGTCTATACCACGGATCCGCGCATCGAGCCCAAGGCGCGTCGCCTCGATACCATCACCTTCGAGGAGATGCTCGAGATGGCGAGTCTCGGAGCCAAGGTGTTGCAGATCCGTTCGGTCGAGTTCGCGGGCAAGTACCGCGTGCCGCTAAGGGTGCTGTCGAGTTTCGTCGACGGAGAGGGAACCTTAATCACATATGGAGGTGAGAGGATGGAAGCACCCCTGGTATCCGGCATTGCGTTCAATCGCAACGAGGCCAGCCTGACCATTCTGGGTGTGCCGGACAGGCCGACCGTGGCCGCGCAGATCCTGAATCCGATCAGCGACGCCAACATAGATGTCGACATGATAGTGCAGAACACCATGGGGGATGGCACCGCCGATTTCACCTTCACGGTGAATCGCGATGATTATCGCCGGGCCCGCGCCTTGCTGGAGGAGACCGCCAGCGAGCTGGGGGCCGCCTGCGTGCAGGGCAACGGAGAGATCGCCAAGGTCTCCATCGTCGGGGTCGGCATGTGGAATCATCCTGGTGTAGCGCGCACCATGTTCAAGGTATTGGGTGAGGAAGGGATCAACATGCAGCTGATCTCCACCTCTGAAATCAAGATATCCGTGGTGATTGACGAGAAGTACCTGGAGCTGGCCGTGCGTTCGTTGCACTCGGCGTTCGGGTTGGATCAAGAGCCTAATGAGCAGCCCTTGGGAAACAATCCCTGATTGATTTAGTTTCAACCATTTACCATATCGGTATCTTTGTAAGATAATGGCGCATATCGATATAAATACAAAACAGGATACAGGAGCAAGCGAATGCTTATTTTGACTCGTCGTGTAGGGGAAACCCTGATGATTGGTGACGAAGTAACCGTTACCGTACTGGGCGTAAAAGGGAACCAGGTTCGTATCGGTGTGAATGCACCGAAAGAGGTTTCCGTACACCGCGAAGAGATCTACATGCGGATACAGGCCGAGAAAGTCCCGGGCCAACCGAATTTCTAAGCCATTTCATGGCTGCCTGAAGGCGACATCCCGGATGTCGCCTTTTGTTTTTCAGGGGCCAGCAAATCGGCCTGCAGAGCCCGAAACTACTGGGTAAGTGTCGATATTGCTTGAATATTCCACTCTTTGGCCAAATGCTGAGCGAACGCTCTGTTTTCTCCAAAAAAGTGTTTGACTAAAAATCCCTGTGAAGTATTATCAGCCCCGCAAACGGAGAGGTGGCCGAGAGGCTGAAGGCGCTCCCCTGCTAAGGGAGTATGCGGCTTATACCCGCATCGGGGGTTCGAATCCCCCCTTCTCCGCCATTTTGCGCCCGTAGCTCAGCTGGATAGAGTACCTGGCTACGAACCAGGTGGTCAGAGGTTCGAATCCTCTCGGGCGCACCATATTTGACTCTTGGAGTCATGTGTTGACCATCAGCAAGTCGACACTAAAGAAGGCTTACTGTTGAGTAAGCTTTTTTTATCGTTTGAAAACAGGGCGCCCGTAGCTCAGCTGGATAGAGTACCTGGCTACGAACCAGGTGGTCAGAGGTTCGAATCCTCTCGGGCGCACCATTTCAAGCAATACAATGATTTATGAGCGCCCGTAGCTCAGCTGGATAGAGTACCTGGCTACGAACCAGGTGGTCAGAGGTTCGAATCCTCTCGGGCGCACCATGTTTAAAGCAGTGCAACAATTTATGAGCGCCCGTAGCTCAGCTGGATAGAGTACCTGGCTACGAACCAGGTGGTCAGAGGTTCGAATCCTCTCGGGCGCACCATATTTCAAGCAGTGCAACAAGTTGTGAGCGCCCGTAGCTCAGCTGGATAGAGTACCTGGCTACGAACCAGGTGGTCAGAGGTTCGAATCCTCTCGGGCGCACCATACAGACAGCCTCGACGTCAGTCGGGGCTGTTTTTTTATGGGCGATATCCTCCTCCCCATCATGGGGTTGCCTCTCTCGTGTCCTTCTCCCTGACGCTCCCACGGGGGACGGTTCCCCCTTGCTGCACGTGCCCCCGGGTCACCACTCTCCACGTGTCTTGCCTGGCAGGCTGCTGACGCATCCCGTGGCCGTGCCTGTGGCGACCTGGGGGCCCGAACCATGCGCATCTATGCTGTACGGGGCTGGCGCCCTCTGGCGGCCTGCTAAGGCGTTTGGCTGGCAATAAAAAAGGATGCCGCGGCATCCTTTCATGTCTTCGTGGAGAGAATCAGCTTTTCAGCCACTTGCGGATGCGGTTGGCATCCCCGACAGGGGTGCGTTTGCCCACCGAGTTGAGCAGTACGATGGCGAGCTCCTGACGATCCGGTTTGGCACGCATCAGCAGGCAGCGACCCGCTTCGTCGGTATAGCCTGTCTTGGAGAGGCGTACATCCCAGTCCGGGTTCTTCACCAGGGGGTTGGTATTGTTGAACATCAGGCTGTAGGCCGGCTTGCGAAAGCGCATCTCCCTGCTGGTGTCCTGGGTGAATTCACGGATCAGCGGCTGTCGATAGGCCGCAGAGAGGAGCTTGGCCAGATCCTGGGCGGTGGAGACGTTGCGGGTGGAGAGACCGGTGGAGTCATAGTAGCGGGTGTTGCGCATGCCGAGCTGTCTGGCCTTGTTGTTCATGGCGCGGATGAAGGCTTGGCGACCCCCCGGGTAGTGGCGGGCAAGCGCCGATGCCATGCGGTTCTCGGAGGACATCAGCGCCAGATGCAGGGCGTCGCGGCGGCTGACCTGGGTGCCCATGCGCACCCGTGAATAGGTGTGCTTGATGTTGTCCCTGTCGTTCTGATCGATGGTCAGGGTCTGATTGAGGTTCTGGCGTGCATCCAGCACCACCAGCGCCGTCATCAGCTTGGTGAGGGAGGCGATGGGGCGCACCCGGGTGGGGTTTTTCTGATACAGGGTCTTGCCGGTGTTGACGTCCATCACCAGGGCACTGCCCGACTTGAGCTGCAGCTTGGCCGGGTCGGGGGTCGCCAGGGCTGTCTGCGAACCCAGCAGTCCCATCAATCCACCTACCAGCGCGATTGCGCGAATCCAACACCCCATACAACCAACTCCATCCACAGCGAAAAAAGGCGCTAGATTCACTCATTTTTGCCCCTGCTTTACAAGAGCGAGCTGGGGGAATTCGCCACTATTTTCCATAAAAAAGGGCCGCCTGTGGGCGACCCTGTGGTTTGTCTCACTCTCTGGAGACGCCGGGCTTGCGTCTGCTCCACCAGCGCCAGACCAGAGCGATGAGGCCGCCCACCAGCAGCACGACCGGCAGGTAGAGAATGACGCTGAGAAACTGGGACTCATACTGCGCGGCCAGCTTGGTGTGGCTCAGGTAGTAACCCAGCCCGACCAGGGGGCAGATCCACATGATGGAGCTGATCAGGTTGACCACGAGGAAGCGCCCCTGGGGGATCTCGTTGGCGCCGACGATATAGGGGTAGGCGGTACGCACGAAGGCGATGTAGCGGGCGGTGATCAGGGTGATGATGCCGTACTTGTTGAGCAGGTAGTGCACCTTCTCCTTGTGCTTGTCATCGAGGTGGGACATCAGCCTGTGATACATCCGGGTGTGGCCGAGGAAACGCCCCTGCATGTAGCCAAGCCAGGTACCGACGAAGGTCGCCATGATCAGCAGCGGGACCACCGCCATCGGCAACACCCCCTGATAGATCAGCACGCCGGTCAGGATCAGCAGGGTATCCCCTGGCAGGAAGGCGGTGGGGATAAAGCCATTCTCGAGCACCAGGAAGGTCAGCAGGACGACATAGACCATGAAGACCATCTTGGGATCAGAGAGTGTCGCCAGATCCTGATGCATAAAGGCGTGAGCCAGGTGGTAAAACTGCTCCATACATGCAAACTCCGCAGGTTAGCTGGGTTGGTCGGTCAAGGGCATGGCAAGTACCTTGTCGATGCGCAGGCCGTCCATATCCACGATTTCCAGTTGCCACTGTTCCAGGGTGACCAGGTCTCCGGTCTGGGGAAGGCGGCCAAGGAGCAGCATGATAAGCCCTCCAAGGGTGTGATAGTGATGTTTTTCTTCTTCCGGCAGACGAACCAGCTCCAGACAGTCCTTCAATTCTGGCAGTGGAATGAGGCCGTCGAGCAGCCAGCTGCCGTCGGCGCGCTGGAAGGCCCAGTTGTCCTCCCCATCTTCCTGCTGGAAGTCGCCGGCCAGGGTTTCCAGCAGATCCTGCTGGGTGACCAGCCCCTGCAGCTCGCCATATTCGTCCACCACCAGCACCATGTGCTCGGAGTGGGTACGGAAGTGGTTGAGCAGCTCCAGGCCGTTGAGGGTCTCCGGCAGCAGGCTGCCGTCCTGGGTCAGCGCCGCCAGATCGATGGGCTCTCCCTTGATGTAGGCGTGCAGCACCTTGCTGACGTTGAGGATGCCGACGAGATCCGACAGGCTGCCGTCACAGACAGGGAAGAAGCTGTGGCGATACTCCACCAGACGTTGGAGGTTCACTTCCAGCGGCAGTGACAGGTCCAGATAGCGGATGTCGCTGCGCGGCACCATCAGGGAGGCCAGGCTGCGTTCGTCGAGGCGGAACACGTTGCGCAACATAGTGTGCTCATGGTCCTCGATCACCCCCGCTTCGGAGCCCTCCACCAGCATGGCGTGGATCTCCTCCTGAGTGACGTTGTTGCTGCTGCGCTGATCGACCCGCAGCAGCCGCAGGCTGGCGTTGGTGGAGGCGGAGAGCAACCAGACGAAGGGACGGGTCAGGGTCGCCAGCCAGAGCATGGGGCGGGCTACCAGACAGGCAATGCGCTCGGCGCTGAGCTGTCCGAGGCGTTTGGGCACGAGCTCCCCTACCACGATGGAGAGATAGGTGACCAGCACGACCACGATGACGGTGGCGAGCAGGCTGCTGCTCTTGGGGGAGAGCCCCCACTCCTGCAGCCAGAGGGCGAAGGGCTGGGCCAGCAGGGACTCGCCATAGATACCGTTGAGCAGGCCGATGCTGGTGATGCCGATCTGCACGGCGGAGAGGAAATGGGTCGGATCTTCCCCGAGCTTGAGGGCGATGGCGGCGGAGCGGCTCCCTTCGCTCGCCATTTTGGCGAGGCGTGCCTTGCGTGCCGTCACGATGGCGATTTCCGACATGGCGAAGACGCCATTGAGCAAAATCAATCCAAACAGGATCAATATTTCCATACTGCAGCAGCACTCCCGATAGAAAAGACCGCTGGCAGTGTAATGAATTTGCGGGCTCTGCGCTTGTGAAAGGAGGTGATTTGGCTCGTGAATTTTTGAATATCGCCCCGGCGGGAGGGATAAAACTGCGGGGCAGGAGAGGGAGAACTGAACCCATGACATGAAAAAGCCCCCGATAAACGGGGGCTTGTCATGTTGCGCTGTGGCTTAGAGCGCGGCGATCTCGGCCTGCTGGGCTTCCAGCTTGGTCAGCTGGAGACGGTAATCTTCCAGCTTCTCGCGCTCCTTGATGATGACCGCTTCCGGCGCCTTGGCGACGAAGGCCTCGTTGCCGAGCTTGCCTTCGATGCGGCCGCACTCGCCCACCAGACGGGCCACCTCTTTGGCCAGACGGGCCAGTTCGGCTTCCTTGTCGATGAGACCGGCCATCGGGATCATCAGCTCGGTGGCACCGATCAATTTCTTGACCGACAGCGGGGCGGTTTCACCGGCCGCCAGTACGCGAATGGATTCCAGACGGGCCAGCGACTTGAGGAAGGCCTCGTTGTCAGCGGCGCGCTGGGCATCCTTGGCATCGCACTGGAGCAGCACGTTGAGGGGCACGCTCGGGGCCACGTTCATCTCGGCGCGGATGTTGCGGATGCTGACGATGAACTCCTTCACCCACTCCTGATCCGCCATCGCGGCGTCGTCCACCTTGGCGGCGTCGAATTCCGGGAAAGCCTGAATCATGATGGTGTCGGCGTGTACGCCAGCCAGCGGGGCGACCGATTTCCAGATGGTCTCGGTGATGAACGGGATGATCGGGTGAGCCAGGCGCAGCAGGGTTTCCAGCACGGTCACCAGGGTGTGGCGGGCAGCGCGCTGCTCGGCCTCGGAACCCTTGGTCAGCACCGGCTTGGTCAGCTCCAGATACCAGTCACAGAACTGGTTCCAGATAAATTCGTACAACACGCCTGCCGCGATATCGAAGCGGTAGGTATCGAGGGCGGTACGGAAGTCACGGATGGCCACTTGCAGCTGGGACTGGATCCAGCGATCCGCCAGGCTGAACTGCATCTCGCCACAGGCAAAGCCGCAATCCTGATCTTCGGTGTTCATCAGCACATAGCGGGAGGCGTTCCACAGCTTGTTGCAGAAGTTGTTGTAGCCATCCAGGCGCTTCATGTCCCAGTTGATGTCACGACCGGTAGAGGCCAGCGCCGCCAGGGTGAAGCGCAGGGCGTCGGTACCGTGGGCATTGATCCCTTCCGGGAACTGCTTGGCGGTGCGCTTGGCGATCTTCTCGGCCATCTGCGGCTGCATCATGTTGCCGGTGCGCTTCTCCAGCAGGTCTTCCAGGGAGATGCCGTCGATCATGTCGAGGGGGTCCAGCACGTTGCCCTTGGACTTGGACATCTTCTGGCCTTCTTCGTCACGGATGAGGCCAGTGATATAGACGGTCTTGAACGGGACTTGCGGCTGGCCGTTCTCGTCCTTGATGAAGTGCATGGTCATCATGATCATCCGGGCAATCCAGAAGAAGATGATGTCGAAGCCGCTCATCAGCACGTCGGTCGGGTGGAAGGTCTTGAGCGCCTCGGTGTTGTTCGGCCAGCCCAGGGTGGAGAAGGTCCACAGGGCGGAGCTGAACCAGGTGTCGAGCACGTCTTCGTCCTGGCGCAGCACGGTCACGGACGGGATGCTGTGCTTGGCGCGCACTTCCTCTTCGTTGCGGCCCACGTAGACGTTGCCGGCATCGTCATACCAGGCCGGGATGCGGTGACCCCACCACAGCTGACGGGAGACGCACCAGTCCTGAATGTCGCGCATCCAGGAGAAGTACATGTTTTCGTACTGCTTCGGCACGAACTGGATGCGGCCATCTTCCACCGCCTCGATGGCGGTCTTGGCCATGGGGGCCACGTGGACGTACCACTGGTCGGTCAGCATGGGCTCGATGGGCACGCCGCCGCGATCGCCGTAAGGCTGTTGCAGCACGTGATCCTTGATCTCGGCCAGGAGGCCCAGCTCGTCCAGCTTGGCGACGATGGCCTTGCGGGCGGCGAAGCGCTCCATCCCGGCGAACTCGGTCGGCAGGGCGGCGTCATAGGCGGTGCTCGGGTTGCCATTGGTATCGACCACTTCGGCCTCGGCACGCACGTGGGCGTCCAGGGTGAAGATGTTGATCATCGGCAGGTTGTGGCGCTTGCCCACTTCGTTGTCGTTGAAGTCGTGGGCCGGGGTGATCTTCACGCAGCCGGTGCCCTTCTCCATGTCGGCGTGTTCGTCGGCAACGATGGGGATCAGACGGTTCACCAGCGGCAGCAGGATGTGCTGGCCGATCAGCGCCTTGTAGCGGGGGTCTTCCGGGTTTACCGCGACGGCGGTATCGCCCAGCATGGTTTCCGGACGGGTGGTGGCGACGATCAGGTAATCCTTGCCTTCGGCGGTCTTGGCGCCGTTGGCCAGCGGGTAGCGAAGGTGCCACATGTGGCCCTTGATCTCGCGGTTTTCCACTTCCAGGTCGGAGATGGCGGTGTTGAGCTTGGGATCCCAGTTCACCAGACGCTTGCCGCGGTACATCAGGCCGTCTTCGTACAGGCGCACGAACACTTCCTGGACGGCGGCGGAGAGGCCCTCATCCATGGTGAAGCGCTCGCGCTCCCAGTCCACGGAGTCACCCAGACGGCGCATCTGACGGGTGATGGTGCCGCCGGACTCTTCCTTCCACTGCCAGATCTTGTCGATGAAGGCTTCCCGGCCGTAATCGTGGCGGGTCTTGCCCTCTTCTGCGGCGATCTTGCGCTCAACCACCATCTGGGTGGCGATACCGGCGTGGTCGGTACCTGCCTGCCACAGGGTGTTCTTGCCCTGCATGCGGTTGTAGCGGATCAAGGTATCCATCAGGGTTTGCTGGAAGGCGTGACCCATGTGCAGGCTGCCGGTGACGTTCGGCGGCGGGATCATGATGCAGAAGGAATCTTTGCTGGTGTCGCCGTGGGGCTTGAAGTAGCCCTGGGCTTCCCAGTGCTGGTAGAGCGCCTGTTCGATGGCGTTGTGATTAAAAGTCTTTTCCATGGTCTCGCCGTATTCTGGATGGATGGATTCTGGTGTTGATTCGTCGTGGATCGAGGGTGGCACAGTCAGGGCTGCGCCGGATCCGGTGCGGCAAGGACGGGCTGATCCCTCATCTCGAGGGTATGGCCCGCCTGGCGATAGTGCTTGTAGCGCTCGCGGGCTTGCTGCTTTTGCGTTTCGTCAGTGGGGACAAAATCTACCACTTGAGCGAAGTGTCCTGCAAACAAAGGTGTCTGCCGGGCCAGGTTGATGAGGCAGGCATAGCGCCGCCGTGGCGGCTGATGGCCTATCTCCACTGGAGCCTGACCGCTCTCCCCCTGCAACTGGTGCGGCACGAAGCGATCGGGCGGCAACTGCCACAACAGCTCGTCCAGACGCAGGGCCTGGGCCTCGTCCTCGCACAGCAGATAGAGGTGGCCTGCGCTCCAGCCATCGGCCGCAAGCTGGCAGGCGAGGCGCTCGACGGCGGAGGCATCCGCATCATCGGGCTGGCTCATCAGGTAAAAGGTCACTTGGCTCATCAGGTCGGTCCCGTTTGGCTGTGACGGACAGCGATTGGCCGTCTTCGGGAGCCGCGTCTGGCACGGACTTCCCGGATTCTCTCAATGAAACAAGGAAGAGGCAGGCCTCTTCCTTGTGATACAGGGTAACGCCTTCTCGCATCGCTCTTCGAGTCGATGGATAAGGGAATCACTCCTTGTCTTCGACGTCCGCCACGCCGGCCCGGTTGAGCAGGAACTGGGTCAGCAGGGGCACAGGACGGCCGGTGGAACCCTTCTCCTTTCCGCTCTTCCAGGCGGTCCCTGCGATATCCAGGTGGGCCCAGTTGTATTTCTTGGTGAAGCGCGACAGGAAGGCAGCGGCGGTGATGGTACCGGCCGGACGGCCACCGATGTTGGCCATGTCCGCGAACGGGCTTTCCAGCTGCTCCTGATACTCGTCGAACAGGGGCAGGCGCCAGGCGCGATCGCCGGCCTGTTCGGAGGCGTTGAGCAGCTCGTGGGCCAGGGGGTTGTGGTTCGCCAAGAGGCCAGAGGTATGGTGGCCCAGGGCGATGATGCAGGCACCGGTCAGGGTCGCCACATCGATCACGGTCTCGGGATCGTAGCGGTCCACATAGGTGAGGGCATCGCACAACACCAGGCGGCCTTCGGCGTCGGTGTTGAGCACCTCGACGGTCTGGCCGGACATGGTAGTGAGGATGTCACCGGGGCGGTAGGCGTTGCCCCCCGGCATGTTCTCGCAGCCCGCCAGCACGCCGATGACGTTGATGGGCAGCTGCAACTGGGCCAGGGCGTGCATGGTGCCGAGCACAGAGGCGGCGCCACCCATGTCGTACTTCATCTCGTCCATTCCGTCTGCCGGCTTGATGGAGATGCCGCCGGAGTCGAAGGTCAGCCCCTTGCCCACCAGCACGATGGGCTTGGCGTCGGCGTTGCCCTTGTACTCGATGATGGCCATCATGGCTTCGTTCTCGGAGCCGCGGGCCACTGCCAGGTAGGAGTTCATGCCGAGCTCAGCCATCTCCTGCTCCCCCACCACCCTGGTGGTGATGTTGTCATAGGCATCCGCCAGACGGCGGGCCTGGGAGGCGAGGTAGGCGGGATTGCAGACGTTGGGCGGCATGTTCGCCACGTCGCGGCAGATGCGCACCCCTTTCGCCACGGCCAGGCCGTGATTGATGGCGCGCTCGCCTATGGTCAGTTCCCGACGCGTCGGCACGTTGAAGACCAGCTTGCGCAATGGACGGCGCGGTTCGGCCTTGTTGGTCTTGAACTGATCGAAGCTGTAGAGGCCCGCCTTGGTGGTTTCAACCGCCTGACGCACCTTCCAGTAGGTATCCCGACCCTTGACGTGCAGCTCGGTCAGGAAGCAGACCGCTTCCATGGAGCCGGTTTCGTTCAGGGTGGTGATGGTCTTGTTGATGATCTGCTTGTACTGGCGCTCGTCGAGTTCGCGCTCCTTGCCGCACCCGACCAGCAGTACGCGCTCGCTGAGCACGCCCGGAACTTGATGCAGCAGCAGCATCTGGCCCGGTTTCCCTTCCAGGTCGCCACGGCGCAGCAGCGAGCTGAGGTAGCCGTCGCTGATCTTGTCCAGCTGTTCGGCAACCGGAGAGAGGCGGCGGGGCTCAAAAACGCCGACAACGACGCAGGCACTGCGTTGCTTCTCAGGACTGCCACTCTTTACACTGAACTCCATGGAATCTCCTACATCCTAAAGACAAAAGGCACCATTTATTGAATAATGCGGTGCTTGTTGGGGTATCAGAGGCGGAGCGAACAGTCACAGGCTCCGCAGTTCAAACTGGTAAAAATCCAATATAGGGCCCTATTTTTCAGGCATTCGACTAAAAACACAAGTTTACTTGGGAATGACTGTGATCGTTTTCCGATATTTGTTCAGGGAGACCCTGAAAACCCAGCTGGCGGTGCTGTTCGTGCTGCTGCTTATCTTCGTCAGCCAGCAATTTATCCAGATCATTGGCGATGCCGCCGATGGTGAGGTGCCGACGCGCCTGGTATCCACCCTCCTGCTGCTCAACCTGCCGAATATGGCGTTGTTGATGCTGCCTATCAGTCTGTTTTTAGCCATTCTGTTTGCTCACGGCCGTTTGTACGCGGAAAGCGAGATGACGGTGATGCACGCGGTGGGTTTCAGTCACCGTTTCATCATGGGCAGCGCCCTGGTGCTGGCCTTGCTGACCGCCGCCGTCGCGGCGTTCAACACCGGCTGGGTCGCCCCCCAGGCCAAGGAGCGGGAGTACCAGGTGATCGACGAGTTCAAGGCCGATCCCGGTATCTCTTTCCTGCAGGCCGGCCGCTTCATGGAGCTCGACAAGGGGCGCCTGGTGGCCTACATCCAGGATCTGAACGACAAGGGGTCGGAGTTGCAGAAAATCTTCGTGCTGCAACGGGCCGAGGGTGGCTCACCCCCGTCAGTGGTGGTGGCCAACGAGGGGCAGGTGACCGCCGACAGCAACGGCTTGCAGTGGCTGACCCTGACCGATGGCTCGCGCTACGAGGGGCATTTCACCGGCAAGCAATTCCAGGTCTCGGAGTTCCGTGAATACAGCCTGGTGATCCGCCAGCAGGAGATGGAGCGATCCAACCGCAAGGCGGCGGCCAAGCCGACCCTGGCATTGCTCGGCACCCAGGACAACCAACTGATGGCCGAATTGCAGTGGCGCCTGTCGCTGCCCCTCTCCATCCTGGTGCTCACCTTCCTGGTGGTGCCGATGGCGCGGGTCAATCCCCGTCAGGGGCGTTACGCCAAGCTGCTGCCGGCCATCCTGCTCTATCTCTCCTATTTCCTGCTGCTCAGTGCCGCCCGGTCGGCCATCGACAGCGGGCGTCTGCCCCACTGGCCCGGGATGTTCCTGGTGCCCCTGGTCTATCTGCTGCTGATAGGGTTGCCTCTCAACCTGCAGGGCACCAGCTGGTGGAACGGGGTCAAAGGGCAATTTTTCAAGAGAAAGTCAGCATGATGCTGCAACCTGGGAGTCTCTGCTGATGTTCGGCATTCTCGATAGATACATAGGCAGGGTCATCTTCATGTCGATCCTGCTGTGCGAGCTGACCCTGGTCGGGCTGGCCGCGCTCATCAAGTACGTGGAGCAGTTGAAGGCGGTCGGGGAAGGTAACTACGACATGCTCAACGCCCTCTACTACGTGCTGCTCTCCATGCCCAAGGAGGCGGTGCTCTTCTTCCCCCTGGCTGCCCTGCTCGGTGGCCTCATCGGTCTGGGCCAGCTCGCGACCAGCTCCGAGCTGGTGGTGATGCAGGCGGCGGGACGCTCCAAGATCAGCATCGTCATGGCGGCGCTCAAGACCGCCATTCCCCTGATGCTGCTGGTGGGGCTGATGGGAGAGTACGTCGCACCGGCCGCCAAGCGGATGGCGGATGACATCAAGGCGGGGGCCATGTCGGAAGGGCGGCTTACGGTCTCGGCCTACGGGGTCTGGGCACGGGATGGCAACAACTTCGTCAACATCAACGGGGTGCGCAACGATGGCGCCCTGACCGGCATCACCCTCTACCGCTTCACTCCGTCCCGCAACCTGATCGACGTGGTGCAGGCGAAGGAGGGGGTGTTCGAGGATCACCACTGGCTGCTGAAACAGGTGCACATCACCCGGTTTGACGATCCCACCCGGATCCAGGACGAAGAGCATGCCCAGATGGCCTGGCAATCCGAGCTGACCCCCAAGCAGCTCGGGGTGGTCAGCATCGATCCCGAGAACCTGCCCATCTCGGGGCTGCGGGACTACATCGGTTATCTGGATGCCAACAAGCAGGATGCCGGACGCTACAAGCTGGAGATGTGGCGCAAGCTGCTCTCACCGCTCTCCGTGGTGGCCATGATACTGCTCGCCTCCTCCTTCATCTTCGGCCCGCTGCGTTCGGTGAGCATGGGGGCGCGGATGCTGATGGGGATCATGACCGGCTTCGCGGTCTATGTTAGCGACAGGGTGTTCGGCCCGGTCAGCCTGGTCTATGCGGTCCCGCCCATCCTCGCGGCCATCGCACCCAGCCTGCTGTTTGGCGGCATCTCCTTCTATATCCTGAGCCGCAAGCAGTAGCGGCCTGAAGGAGGCGGGCTGCTGACAAAAGGCGGCCATTGCTCTCGATGCACCGTTTCCGTCAAGGTTCTGGGCTGCAAGCACTCAGTTCTGGTCAACAAAAAGGGCACCTCGGGGTGCCCTTTTTCGTTGCCGCCTTGGGATCAGCGATTGAGCTGCTCCAGGTTTTCCGCCTTGCCGAGCACCACCACCTCGCACTCGGCCCAGATGTCCTGGAAGGCGCGGGGGCGGGCGCGATTGAACACACACAGCAGGTTGCCCAGGCCAAAGGCCGAGGTGGCGAGCCGGATCAGGGCCTGGGTGACGCGAATGTTGCTGCCGTCCAGGTTCTGGATGCGCAGGCGCCAGGCCCGCATGCCGATGGTCTGGCCGGCGCGGACCCAGAACCAGGTGTAGAAACCGCAGATGACGAAGGCCAGCCAGGCGCTGTAGAGGGGGCTGGTGAGCAGCCAGGCGGCATCCTTGCCCTCGGGAACGTGCGCCATGCCGGTGGCCAGCAGCAGGTGGGCCACCCCCATGCCGATGAAGCCGGCGATGATCAGCAGGGCAATCACCACCAGATAGTCATAGAGCAGGGCGCCGAGACGGCGCAGCAGACCGGCGGACGGATGCCGGGGAGCAGGCTGGAGAGGGGGGGGGGTCTTGCGCTTGGCCATGATGATTATTCCATTAATATGATGCGGGCATTCTATGTAACTGGCCTGGCATCGGCAAGGCGTTGAATAAATGAGCAAACAACGGTGGGGGCAAGAAAAACACCTTGCATGGCCAAGCGCCATTCGTATAATCCCTCGCAGCTGCCCGGGTGGCGAAATCGGTAGACGCAGCGGATTCAAAATCCGCCGTAGCAATACGTGTCGGTTCGAGTCCGACCCCGGGCACCATCAGATTCCATGACAAAAGGCCATCCTCGCGGATGGCCTTTTGTTTTTCCGGGCGGTGCGAAGAGGTGTACCCTCAGACCCACAGGCTCTCAGACATTCAGACCCACAGGCTGTCAGGCCATCAACCTCTCGGACTGCCATCCCCTCAGTCGATATTCTGCGCGATACGCCACAGCACGCCGGCGGGGTCGTACAGATAGAACTCCTTCATGCGCCACGGCTGGGTGACGAGCTCCGTGACCCGGACGCCGTAGCGGGCGGCGACCTGGCTCGCCTCCACTTGGGCCTGCCAGGCGGCCACGTCCTCCACCAGGAGGTGCATCATGAGCTGCTCGGCCAGCCCCGGGGGGTTGCCATCCTGCAGCAGGAAGCTTGCGTTGCCGAGATGAAAGTAGGCCACGCCGTCGCCATCGGAGGCCAGGGTAAAGCCGAGATCCTGATAGAACTGCTTTGACAGCGGGAAATCCCGGGCAGGCACGAACGCCTTGATTTCGGTCACGTTGAGATTGGGCATGGGCTCCTCGCTGCGCTGGGAACAGGGGAAGATGGCTTGCCAGTATGACCGGGCATTTCGGGGCAGGCTAGACGAATGGCGCGCGTTTGCACTCTTAAAGTGCTTGTGCCCCTTGGGTGGGGGGATATTGGCCGACAGCCTCATTTGATTTCACCATGGTATGGCCCATTTCATTTATTTCATAAATACCTTAGCGGGATAGATAAGCCTGCCAGGGTGACATCACCACGGGTTCGCCCCGTCATTGTGAGGCGATTGGGTCATCCTGGTGCATTTTCCCGGCAATGCACAGCCAAAGTGCGATTTTCCCCCTGTAACCGGGCATCGTGCGCCAAGATGGTGCGTGTTGAATGTGATAAAAACATAACGCCATGAAATAAAAGGATTATTTTTCTTGGCCTGCTTTATGCTTTCCCCATGTCATGTCGCCATGATGTCTCCGTGAGCCACACAGGTGCGGTGGGCAGGTGGCCAGGTTGGAAATGCATATCAGGAAATGGACCCGGATGCCGGGACGACAAGGAGAGGGCTGTATGTTCAAGAGACTCGTAATGACTGGCCTGCTGGCGCTGGCCGCCACCATGGCCGCCCCGGGCTGGGCCGAAGAGGTGGCCGCGCAGGCCGATGTGGTACAGGCGGCCGCGACCGTGACCATCAACAAGGGGGACAATACCTGGCTGATGGTGGCAGCGGCCCTGGTGATCCTGATGTCCGTGCCGGGCCTAGCCCTCTTTTACGGCGGCCTGGTGCGCGCCAAGAACATGCTGAGCGTGCTGATGCAGGTGTTCACCTTGTTCTGCCTCATCACCGTCCTCTGGGTGGTCTACGGCTACTCCCTGGCCTTCACCGAGGGCGGCGCCTTCTACGGCTCCTTCGACAAGGTGCTGTTGATGGGGGTGACGCCGGATTCCATCGCCGCCACCTTCAGCAAGGGGGTCGGGATCAGCGAGTTCATCTACGTGGTGTTCCAGGGCGCTTTTGCCGCCATCACCTGCGGGCTCATCGTCGGCGGCTTTGCCGAGCGGATGAAGTTCTCGGCGGTGCTGCTGTTCGCGGTGATCTGGTTCACGTTCGCCTATATCCCGATGGCGCACATGGTGTGGTACTGGGCGGGTCCGGATGCCTACACGGATGCGGCCGCCGCCGAAGCGGCCGGTGCCACCGCAGGCTATCTGTTCCAGCACGGCGCTCTGGACTTCGCTGGCGGCACCGTGGTGCACATCAACGCCGCGGTGGCCGGTCTGGTTGGGGCCTTCATGGTGGGCAAACGGGTTGGCTATGGCCGTGACCCCATGACCCCCCACAGCCTGACCATGACCATGATCGGTGCCGCCCTGCTGTGGTTCGGCTGGTTCGGCTTCAACGCCGGCTCCTCCCTCGAAGCCAACGGCACGGCGGCCCTGGCCTTCGCCAACACCTGGATCGCGCCGGCCGCTGCCGCCCTCTCCTGGACCTTCGCCGAGTGGGCGATGAAGGGCCGTCCCTCCCTGCTTGGCGCTGTCTCCGGTGCGGTGGCGGGTCTGGTCGCCATCACCCCTGCCGCCGGTTTCGTCGGTGTGGGGGGCGCCCTCATCATCGGCCTGCTCAGCGGTGTGGCTGGTCTGTGGGGCGTGCACGGTCTCAAGCGTCTGCTGGGGGCCGATGACAGCCTGGACGTGTTCGGCCTGCACGGGGTGTGCGGGATCCTGGGTGCCGTGCTGACCGGGGTGTTCGCCAGCCCGGATCTGGGCGGCACCGGGGTGTGGGACTATGTGACCAACCAGGTGGCCGAGGGGTACTCCATCCTGGCCCAGGTCAAGGTACAGGTCATCGGCGTGGGAGTGACCGTGGTCTGGACCGCCCTGGTCTCGGCCGTGGCCTACAAGCTGGTGGACCTGCTGATCGGTCTGCGGGTGAAGGAAGATGCCGAGCGCGAAGGGCTGGACGTGACCAGCCATGGCGAGAAAGCCTACAGCCATTGATCCTGCTGCCATGAATGTCATACCGCCGGCCCCGTCCGGCGGTTTTTTTATTGGGGCGAGGTGGCCAGGCTGCCCGGACCGGGCCGCTGGTGGCCGGGGTCGCTATTTGTGTTTGCGGGGTCTTTTATGCCTGCATTTTGGGCGGATCTCCGCTAAACTCTGCCACCCTTTATTCGGGGTCGCCGGGTCTGCCCCGTCGTCACCCTCTCTTTCATGCCTTCGGAGCCGCTCATGCCGTTAGTGGGACACCTACATCAGATCGATATTCTGGAACTGACCGACAAGGGGGATGGCAAGGGTCGCCTGTTCGATCGCCCCCTGTTTGTCGAGGGTCTGCTGCCCGGTGAGCAGGCGCTGGTCGAGTTGACCGAGGTCAAACCGAACTACCTGCACGGCAAGCTGGTCGAGTTGACCCAGCCGTCCGCCGACAGGGTGCCGGATTTCTGCCCCAACACCGAATGCGGTGGCTGCCAGGTGCGCCCGCTGGCCTATCCGGCCCAGCTTGCCCTCAAGCAGAGCCTGGTGCAGAGCGCCCTGGAGCAGGTCGGGCTGGGTGAGGCCGTGGTCAACCCCATCCTCGGCATGGAGACGCCGTTTGCCTACCGCAACAAGGCCCAGTACGCGGTGCGTGGCAGCGAGGCGGGCGCCGAGATCGGCTTCTACCGCAAGCACTCCCATGACCTCATCACCGCCGATGATTGCGCGGTGCAGGACTCGCTGCACGTGGAGCTCAATGCCCGGGTACGCAACTGGATGCGCGAGCACGACATCGCGGCCTATGACGAGGTGGCCCACACCGGCTGCGTGCGCAACCTGATGACCCGCAAGGGCTTCAAGAGCGGCGAGCTGATGGTGGTGCTGGTGACCCTGGGCGAAGCGCTGCCGTTCGAAGCCGAGCTGCTGGCGGCCCTGGCGGATCTGCCGGTCACTACTTTGGTGCAGAACATCAACGAGGCGCGCACCAACCGCATCCTGGGTGACAAGAACCGGGTGCTGCTGGGCAGCGGGGTGATCCGCGACAAGATCCACGAGCTCGAATTCGAGATCTCGCCCCTCTCCTTCTTCCAGAACAACCCGAGCCAGACCGACGTGCTCTACTCCAAGGCGCTGGAGTATTGCGAGCTGACCGGCAGCGAGACGGTGTTCGACATCTATTGCGGCATCGGCACCATCTCCCTGTTCCTGGCAGGCAAGGCCGCCAAGGTGGTGGGGATCGAGTCGGTGGAGAGCGCCATCAGCGACGCCCGTCGCAATGCGGCCCTCAACGGCATCGAGCAGACCGAGTTCCACGTGGGCAAGGCGGAGCAGCTGATGCCTGCCCTGTATGCCGACGGGGTGAGTGCCGACGTGGTGGTGATGGATCCGCCCCGCAAGGGCTGTGACAAGGCGGTATTGCAGACCCTGGTGGCCATGGCGCCGCGCCGTCTGGTCTATGTCTCCTGCAACCCCCAGACCCTGGCCCGGGATCTCGCCTGGCTGGTCAAGCAGGGTTTCGTGTTGGACGAGGTGCAGCCGGTAGACATGTTCCCGCACTCCATGCACGTGGAAGCCGTTGCTCGCCTGAGCCTGCCAGCCAAGGCCTGATCGTCGCTCGGGATCTTCCCCTCGCGCGATGCAGGTGGAAGCGGTCGCCTGCCTGAGCCTGTCAGCGAAAGCCTGATCGGGCCGAGGGCGTGGCGTTAGCCAGATGGCTCTGATAAAAACGACTCCTGAGGGAGTCGTTTTTTTATGGTCGTGGTCGGCAGAACCACCAGGCAGGGAGGTCGGCGTGATGATTCGTATGGCAGGGGTGGAGGATGCGGCGGCGCTGGACAGCTTCTTCGGGCAACTGGACAGGGAGACCCGCTTCATGCTGTATGAAGCGGGAGAGCGCCCCTCGGACATCGCGGGGCAGCGCAGGCGGCTCGAGGCCATGGCCGCGGCCCCCAATCAGGCCATGTGGTTGCTGGAGCTGGCGGGGGAGGTGCAAGGGTTTGCCGCGCTCCTTGGTGGCGGCCTGGCACGCAACCGCCACTGCGCCCTGGTGGTGATGGGGCTGCGTTCGGGGGCGCGCGGGCAGGGATGGGGTGAACGGTTGCTGCGCACCCTGATCGCGACCGCGAGGGATCTCGGTATCCACCGGCTGGAGCTGGGAGTGATGGCCCACAACGAGGTGGCCCACGCCTTGTATCGCAAGTGCGGGTTCGTGGAGGAGGGGGTGAGACGGCAGGCCTATCGGCTGGACGAGGGTTATGTGGACGAGATTTCCATGGGGCTGTTGCTGCCGCTGGACAGGCCATGACGCCGCTGGCCCCGAGATGCTGGTCTGGGGCGCTGGATTGGGGCAGGCTTGTGGGGAAACCATCGAGACAAGGAGGCGCCCATGAAGGGGATATTGCTGCGTTGGCT
The DNA here is from genome assembly GCF_019048585.1 of Aeromonas sp. FDAARGOS 1418. Lineage (NCBI taxonomy): Bacteria > Pseudomonadati > Pseudomonadota > Gammaproteobacteria > Aeromonadales > Aeromonadaceae > Aeromonas > Aeromonas sp. FDAARGOS 1418. Next base: position 1,343,856 of record NZ_CP077387.1, read on the forward strand.
GGCTCGCTACGATGCCTGGTGCCAGGAGTGGGGACTCACACCGGAGAACCGGCGCTGCTGCGCGCCGGTACGCCATGATGAAGACGAGAAGCGCCCGGAGAAGGGCGACGACCTCACTGGAACTGGCGGGTCACGGCGCCAGTGACGCTGTTGTAGTCGAACGAGAGCCCGTCGGGGTATGCCGGGAAGTGGCCAACGGAGCTGCGCAGGGTATAGCGGCAGTTGTCGTGGCGAAGGGCGCCGTCAGCCTGAGCGTCTGCCGGGATGAGCCGGGAGATGTAGTCACTGTCTGAATCCTGGTGCAACTCATCGGCCACCGTCAGATCGGTATCGAGCAGGGCGCCAAACAGGCTCTCGCAGTCGTCCCGGCTGCTGACGGAGATCTGATCGCTGTCGCCACCGGGGAAGACGGTATCGGGCCCCTGACCTCCCTGGTCCTCCTTGGTGCCCACCGGCCAGCCATGGCTGTTGATGTCGAGATCCTGCCTGCCCATGCCGCTAAAGTTGTAGAGTGCCAGGGGCTCCCCCTTTACCTTGACCGCCCAGCCGGCGTGGGCGAGCCGGGCGGCACTGGCAAAGCTGCCCGCCGTGGCCGAGACGCTGCTCTTGAGCCCGTCGTCCTGGATGTTGATGAAGCGGGGCAGGGCGGTCACGGCCAGGATCCCCAGCACGATGATGACCAGCACCAGTTCTATCAGGGTAAAGCCTCGGGAAACGTGTGTTGGCATGGAATGAACCCATTGAGTACGACAGACAGGTAAGCGCGACATGGAATTGATAGACACCCACTGCCACCTCGATTTTCCGGTCTTTGACGCCGATAGGGAGGCGCTGCTGACCCGGTGGCGCCAGCTGGGGGTGGGCGAGTATATCATCCCCGCCGTGGGAGAGGAAAACTGGGGGCGGATGATGGCGCTGGCCGGGCGCCATGACGACATCCGCTATGGCCTGGGGATCCATCCCTGGTATGTGGGCAAGCAGCCCCGGGATGCACTGACCCGGCTGGAGACCCTGCTGGCGAGTCGGCCCCGTGGGCTGGTGGCCGTGGGGGAGTGCGGGCTGGATCTGCGCTCCCATGTGCCGCAGGAGGGGCAGGTCGAGATGTTCGAGGCGCAGGTGCGGCTGGCCATGGCGCATGCGCTGCCCCTCATCGTTCACTCGGTGCGTGCCAACGACACGGTCGCCAAGATCCTGCGGCGCTTCACTCCGCCACAAGGGGGGGTCATTCACGCCTTCAGCGGCTCCCTGCATCAGGCGGAGGTGTTCTGGCAACTGGGTTTCAGGTTGGGGATCGGGGGGGTCATCAGCTATGAGCGGGCCAACAAGACCCGGGAGGCGATACGCCAGATGCCGCTGGAGGCCTTGCTGCTGGAAACCGACGCTCCCGACATGCCGCTGCAAGGCCAGCAGGGGGAGGTGAACACGCCGGCCAGCCTGCCGACCATAGCCCGCTTGTTGGCACAATTGCGGCAGCAACCGCTGGAGGATGTTATTTCGGTGTTACATGACTCCACCCGGCGGCTGTTCCCCCCAGGAAATCATGAAATTAACATTTGATTATCAAATGATGACCGAGTGATAAAAAACAGGGCCCATAAAAATCGTTTGCGGTCTAATTAAACGATGTTCAGGCCGTTTGTGGCTTATAAAATGTGACCAGTATTCTATTTTGTCGCACCGTAATTAGTATAATGCGCACCCTTGATTAGCGGCTTCAATACACAAATCGTTAACAAGCTGGCAGGTGCTACTAAAGAGGAAGTGTTAATAATGAATCTGATAATGGGTCTGGTAGGGATGGCGACGCTCATCCTTATTGCGGTGCTGTTCTCCAGCAACCGCAAGGCAATCAAAATTCGTACCGTAGGTGGCGCCTTTGCCATCCAGGCCGGTCTGGGGGCCTTCGTGCTCTACGTGCCGGTCGGTCGTGACATCCTGGTGGGCGTGTCCGACGCCGTCTCCAGCGTCATCGGTTATGGCCAGAACGGCATCGAATTCCTGTTCGGTGGTCTGGTTGGCAACAAGATGTTCGAAGTATTCGGTGGCGGTGGCTTCGTCTTCGCCTTCCGCGTCCTGCCCGTCATCATCTTCTTCTCTTCCCTGATCGCGGTACTCTACTACCTCGGCATCATGCAGTGGGTGATCAAGCTGCTGGGCGGCGGTCTGCAGAAGGTGCTGGGCACCTCTCGTACCGAATCCCTCTCCGCCACTGCCAACATCTTCGTCGGTCAGACCGAAGCCCCGCTGGTGGTACGTCCCTTCATCTCCAAGATGACCGACTCCGAGCTGTTTGCCGTCATGTGTGGTGGTCTGGCTTCCGTTGCCGGCTCCGTGCTGGCCGGTTACGCCTCCATGGGTGTCAAGATGGAATACCTGATCGCCGCCTCCTTCATGGCTGCCCCGGGTGGTCTGCTGTTCGCCAAGCTGCTGGTACCGGAAACCGAGACCCCGAGCTACGACGAGAACACCGCAGAAGGTGAGCTGGACGACAAGCCGGCCAACGTGATCGACGCTGCCGCCGCCGGTGCCTCCGCCGGTCTGCAACTGGCCCTGAACGTGGGTGCCATGCTGCTGGCCTTCATCGGCCTCATCGCCATGATCAACGGCATCTTCTCCGGTGTGGGCGGCTGGTTCGGTTACCCGCAACTCTCCCTGGAGCTGCTGCTGGGCTGGCTGTTCTCCCCGCTGGCCTTCCTGATCGGCGTGCCCTGGAGCGAAGCGGTCGTGGCCGGTTCCTTCATCGGTCAGAAGCTGGTGGTCAACGAGTTCGTGGCTTACCTGAACTTTGCCCCCTACCTGAAGGATGAAGTGCTGATCAACGGTGTGGCCATGTCCGAGCACACCAAGGCGATCATCTCCTTCGCCCTGTGCGGCTTCGCCAACCTGTCCTCCGTCGCCATCCTGCTGGGTGGTCTGGGCTCCATGGCACCGAACCGTCGCGGCACCATCGCCAAGTTCGGTCTGAAGGCCGTGCTGGCAGGTTCCTTGTCCAACCTGATGTCTGCGACCATCGCAGGCTTCTTCCTGGCGCTGTCCGGCATGTAACATCGCCTGACTGACAGGATAAAGACGAACGCCACAGCGATTTGCTGTGGCGTTCTCGTTTGGGGTGGTGACAACCGTTTTCCTGTCAAGACTAATAATAAAGTGAGTCAAATCGGAGGTTCTATGAATGAAGTGCTACTGGCTATGGCGGCCGGCTTTATCGTTGGGGTGTTGTTTTCTTTCCTCAAGTTGCCGATACCGGCGCCGCCCGTCCTCTCCGGCGTCATGGGGATCGTGGGGGTCTATCTGGGGGGCATTGCCTACTCCTGGATCCTGACCCGCTTCTTCTCCTAAAGCACCTTACAGTGCTGGATTTGCCGGGTGTGAGGTACCTCTGAAATTGGCAAATCCGGCTTGCAAACACGGGGTATCTCGGCTGAAATAGGCGATGCCAGCAGGGTGCTGGCATTGACTAATGCCCGGTGAATCCGGGTGTTGGCGGTCAAATGGAATTGATTGGGAAGTCGGGTCTGCGTAGTCGGCCTTTCTCAAGTCTTCATGGAACCAAGTCCGCACTTTTGTAAGAAAGTGACAGGGCTCTTGCCTTATTTGCAGCCGTATTGCCTGTGCATTTGCGCTGCAATTCCATATCCCGTTGCTCCGGGAACGTCTCTGCCGACCCTTGGTGTTCGGTGAAGCCGCTCGCGGGTGATGGGGCTTAACAAGACTTTGGAGACATAGCATGACTGATCTGAAAGTGGCCGCCCAACGCGCCCTGAACCTGATGGACCTGACCACCCTGAACGATGACGACACCGATCAGAAGGTGATCGACCTGTGCCACAAGGCCAAGTCTCCGGCCGGCCTGACCGCCGCCGTCTGCATCTACCCCCGTTTCATCCCCATCGCGCGCAAGACCCTGCGTGACATCGGCGCCGCCGACGTGCGCATCGCGACCGTGACCAACTTCCCCCACGGCAACGACGACATCGAGATCGCCGTGGCCGAGACCCGTGCCGCCGTGGCCTACGGTGCCGACGAGGTTGACGTGGTCTTCCCGTACCGCGCCTTCATGGCCGGCAATGAACAGGTTGGCTTCGATCTGGTCAAAGCATGTAAGGAAGCCTGCGGCGCCAAGGTACTGCTGAAAGTGATCATCGAGACCGGCGAGTTGAAGGAAGAGGCGCTGATCCGTCGCGCCTCCGAGATCTCCATCGACGCCGGTGCCGATTTCATCAAGACCTCCACCGGCAAGGTGCCGGTGAACGCGACCCCGGAAGCTGCCCGCATCATGATGGAAGTGATCAAGGCCAAGAACCCGAAAGTGGGCTTCAAGCCGGCCGGTGGCGTGAAAGACGCCGCCGTGGCGGGCCAGTACCTGGCCATGGCCGAAGAGATCCTGGGCAAGGACTGGGTATCCGCCCGCACCTTCCGCTTCGGCGCCTCCAGCCTGCTGGCCAGCCTGCTGGCGACCCTGGGGCATGGCGACAAGCCTGCCAATACCAGCGGTTACTAAGCGGTGGCAGGGGGCGGTGCGCCGCCCCCTTTCGGATCTGGTTCGGTCTGTGTTCGTGTGTGATGCACGGAGGGAATGAAAGATGTTTTTGCCTCAAGAAATTATTCGCAAGAAGCGCAACGGTGAAGCGCTCAGTACCCAAGAGATTCAATTCTTCGTCCAGGGCATAACCAACAACACCATCGGCGAGGGGCAGATCGCGGCCCTGGCGATGGCGGTCTACTTCAAGGACATGACCATGGATGAGCGGGTCGCCCTGACCTGCGCCATGCGCGACTCCGGCATGGTGCTGACCTGGGACCACCTCAATCTGGGCGGCCCCATCGTCGACAAGCACTCCACCGGCGGCGTGGGTGACGTCGTCTCCCTGATGCTGGGCCCCATGGTCGCCGCCTGTGGCGGTTTCGTGCCCATGATCTCCGGCCGTGGTCTCGGCCATACCGGCGGTACCCTGGACAAGCTGGATGCCATCCCCGGCTACCAGACCTCGGTCGACAACGACCGCTTCCTGAAAGTGGTGAAAGAGGCGGGTGTCGCCATCATCGGCCAGACCGGCGATCTCGCCCCGGCGGACAAGCGCATCTATGCGGTACGGGATATCACCGCCACCGTCGAGTCCATTGCCATGATCACCGGCTCCATCCTCTCCAAGAAGCTTGCCTCCGGGCTCGAAGCCCTGGTGATGGACGTGAAGGTGGGCTCCGGCGCCTTCATGCCGACCTTTGAAGCCTCCGAGGAACTGGCCAAGAGCATCGTCGCCGTGGCCAACGGGGCCGGCTGCCGCACCTCTGCACTCCTGACCGACATGAACCAGGTGCTGGCCTCCAGCGCCGGCAACGCCGTGGAAGTGCGCGAAGCGGTGCGCTATCTGACCGGTGAGTATCGCAACCCGCGCATCCACGAAGTGACCATGGCCCTGTGCGCCGAGATGCTGATCTCCGCCGGTCTTGCCAGCGATGACGGCGATGCCCGCACCAAGCTGCAAGCGGTGCTGGACAACGGCAAGGCAGCCGAGATCTTCGGGCGCATGGTGACCGGCCTCGGTGGTCCCGCCGACTTCATGGAGCGCTACGACGCCTACCTGCCCAAAGCAGCCATCGTGCGCCCCGTCTACGCGGCCCACAGCGGATTCGTCACCGCCATGGACACCCGTGAACTGGGTCTGGCTGTGGTGGCCATGGGCGGCGGTCGCCGCGCCGCCGCCGACAAACTCGATTATGCGGTCGGTCTGACCGACTTTATCCGCCTGGGTCAGAGCGTCGATGCTGACAAGCCGCTCGCCCTGATCCACGCTCAGACAGAAGCTCAATTTGCCGAGGCTGCCCGCATGGTGCAGGCTGCCGTGAAGATCGGCGACACCCGACCAGAGGCGCTGCCCGAGGTTTACCGTCGCATTGGTCTGGCTGATTTGTAACAAGGGGAAGTCCCATGAAACGTACCTTTATTCTGATGATGGACTCTTTCGGTATTGGTGCTGCCGCCGATGCCGACAAGTTCGGCGACGTGGGTGCCAATACCCTTGGCCATATCGCCAAGGCGTGCGCCGCCGGTGAGATCGAGGGCCGTGGCGCTCTCAACCTGCCAAACCTCAGCAAGCTGGGTCTGGGCCACGCGGGCGAACTCGCCAGCGGCACCTTCCCGGCCGGACTGAACAAGGATGTCGAGGTGATCGGTGCCTACGGCTTTGCCCAGGAGCTCTCCTCCGGCAAGGACACCCCGTCCGGTCACTGGGAGATTGCCGGCGTGCCCGTCTTGTTCGAGTGGGGTTATTTCCACGACCATCACAACAGCTTCCCGCAGGAGCTGCTGGATGCCATCGTCGAGAAGGCCGGTCTGCCCGGGTATCTGGGCAACTGCCACGCCTCCGGCACCCAGGTGCTGGACGATCTGGGCGAAGAGCACATGCGCACCGGCAAGCCGATCCTCTACACCTCTGCCGACTCCGTGTTCCAGATCGCCTGCCACGAAGAGACCTATGGCCTCGAGAAGCTCTATGAGCTGTGCCACATCGTGCGCGAGCTGCTGGAGCCCTACAACATCGGCCGCGTCATCGCGCGTCCGTTCGTGGGCAGCGGCAAGGGCAACTTTAAGCGCACCGGCAACCGCCACGACTACTCCGTGCTGCCGCCGGCGCCGACCGTGCTGGACTACATGAAGGAAGCGGGTGGCCAGGTGGTCTCCATCGGCAAGATCGCCGACATCTATGCCCAGCAGGGCATCACCAAGCAGGTGAAGGGGACCGGTCTGACCGAGCTGTGGGACAGGACTCTGGAAGAGGTGAAAGCGGCCGGTGACCAGACCATCGTCTTCACCAACTTCGTGGACTTCGACTCCTCCTACGGTCACCGCCGTGACGTCAAGGGCTACGCCGATGCGCTGGAGTACTTCGACTCCCGCCTGCCGGAGCTGTTCGACCTGCTGCAGGATGGCGACGTGGTGGTGCTGACCGCCGACCACGGCTGTGACCCGACCTGGAGCGGTACCGACCACACCCGCGAATACATTCCGGTACTGTTCTACGGCAAGCCGGTCAAGGCGGGCTCCGTCGGTCGTCGCGAGACCTTCGCCGACATCGGCCAGAGCATCGCGGCCTACCACGGCCTGCCCAAGCTGCAATACGGTACCAGCTTCCTGTGATGGTGACCCCGGGCCGGTTCGCCTGCCCGGGGTGCCACAGGGCCCCGGTTTCCTGTAATGTACCGCCGCCGCGCAGGCAGCGGACAATCCATAAAGACAATAAAACTCAACCTAGTGTGAAGGAATAAAGAGAATGGCAACTCCTCATATCAATGCGAAAGATGGCGCCTTTGCTGATACCGTGCTGATGCCGGGCGACCCCCTGCGTGCCAAGTACATCGCCGAAACCTTCCTGGAGAACGTCGAGCAGGTGTGCGACGTGCGCAACATGTTCGGTTTCACCGGCACCTACAAGGGTCGTCGCATCTCCGTCATGGGTCACGGCATGGGCATCCCGTCCTGCTCCATCTACGCAAAAGAGCTGATCACCGATTACGGCGTGAAGACCCTGATCCGTGTGGGCTCCTGCGGTGCCGTGCGTGAAGACGTGAAACTGCGTGACGTGGTGATCGGCATGGGTGCCTGCACCGACTCCAAAGTGAACCGTCTGCGCTTCAAGGATCACGACTTCGCCGCCATCGCCGACTTCGACCTGGTGGCCAATGCCGTTCAGGCCGCCAAGAACAAGGGTGTGGCCGTGCGCGTGGGCAACATCTTCTCCGCCGATCTGTTCTACACCCCGGACCCCTCCATGTTCGACGTCATGGAAAAATACGGCATCCTGGGTGTCGAGATGGAAGCCGCCGGTATCTATGGCGTGGCCGCCGAGTACGGTGCCAAGGCGCTGACCATCTGCACCGTCTCCGACCATATCCGTACTGGTGAGCAGACCACCTCCGAAGAGCGTCAGCTGACCTTCAACGACATGATCGAAATCGCGCTGGACTCCGTCCTGCTGGGTGACAACTGATCCCCCTCGCGCATAAAAAAACGGCGGCCCTCGGGCCGCCGTTTTGCATTTTTGCGAAGCACGGTCAGAGATCGAGGGCGAAGCGCCCCTTGCCCGACTGCTTGGCCCGGTACATGGCGGCATCGGCCCGGTGCAGCAGATCGTCGATGTGACAATACTGGCCCGAGTGGCAGAGGGCGCCTCCTATGCTGCCGGCAAGGGGCAGCCGGTGACCAGCCACGTCCCCAGGAACCGCCATGGCCGCCAGCAGCCGCTCGCACAGGGCGGGCAGCTCCAGTTCCGGCTGGCGCAGGGCGGGCAGTATGATGGTGAACTCGTCGCCGGCCAGGCGCGCCACCATGTCCCCCGGGCGCACCTCGGCACTCAGCACCTGGGCGAAGCGTTGCAACAGGGCATCGCCGACGTGGTGTCCCAGCCTGTCGTTGATCCCCTTGAAGCCGTCGAGATCGAGGAACAGCAGGCCCAGGGGTTCGGCATTCTGGCGCACCCGCTCCAGCTCCCGGGAGAGGCGCAGGGTGAAGGCGCGCCGGTTGGGCAGGCCGGTGAGGGGGTCGTGAGCCGCCTCGTGTTCCAGCTGGCTTTGCAGCGCCTTGAACTCGGTGATGTCGCTGCCGAGGATGTAGACCCCGGGCTCGTCGCCCCTGCTCGGGATCATGGTGATCCTGAGGTCGCGTCGGCCTATGGGGAGATCGAAACGGTGCTCGAAACTCACCTGCTCACCGGCGAGGGCCTTTGCCACATAGGCCATGGCCCTGCCGTGGGCCTCCTCGCCGATGACGTCCCGCACGCTCATTTCCCGCATCTGTTCGGTATCGAGCCCGAAGTAGCGGCAATAGGCCTGGTTGGCGAACAGGTAACGCCCCTCGGGCGACACCATGCTGATGGTGACCGGCAGGCCATCGGTGATGGCCCGCAGTCGGGCACGGCCACGCTCGATCTCCGCGAGCACCTGGCGGCGGGCTGTGATGTCGTGCAAAAACAGGGCGATGCGCACCTTGCCGTCGAACTGGTAACGCTCGGCAATCACCTCGACCGGGATGTGCCGGCCTGTGCGGGTGATGATGTCGCACTCCAGCCGCCGTGGCGGACTCTGCGGGTTGCCTGACAGGCTCAGCAGGGGATGCTCGGCGCCGAGCAGCCCGAAGAGGGGACGGCCCAGCATCTCGTCGGCGTGCCAGCCGAGCAGGGTGGTGGAGGCCGGGTTCCAGCCTGTGATGATGAAATCGGCATCGAGCTCGAGGAAGGCATTGCTGGTGTGCTCCAGCATGTGCTGCAAGCGGCGCTGCTCCTGCCACAGCTGCTGCTGCATGGCGCCGCGCTCGCGCATCTCCTGATGCAGCTGTTCCACCGTGCGGGAAAGCTCCCGGGTCCGTGACTGCACCTGCTGCTCGAGCCCTTGCTGCAGCCGCACGAGTTCGGCCTCGGCCTGTTTGCGCTCGGTGAGGTCGGCAAACACGGCGATCATGTGGGGGGCCATGGTGCGGCTCTGGCAGAGGGTCACGCTGAGCTGGACCCAGCACTGGGTGCCATCGGCCCGGATCATCCGCTTCTCCAGCCGGTAATCCTGCCGTTGCCCCGCGATCAGGGCATCGAACAGGGGCTGCTCCCGTTGCAGATCTTCGGGATGGGTCATGGCGAGCCAGGTCCGGCTCAGCATCTCGTGCTCGCTGTAACCGAGCAGCCGCTCCAGCCCCGGGTTGGCTCTCAGCCATTTCCCCTCGAGGGAGGAGAGGGCCATGCCCACCGACGACTGGTTGAAGGTGAGGGTGAAGAGATGCTCCTTGTCTTCCAGCACCTGGTTGAGGGTGCGCACCTGGTGGCGTCGCTCCAGATCGTGCAGGGTGTTCTCCACCAGGCGGCCGAAGTCGTCGAGATCCCGGCAGGCATCTTCGTCGAGATGGCGCGGCACATGGTCCACCAGGCAGAGGGTGCCGAGCACCACGCCATCGAGGGCGCGCAGGGGTCGGCCGGCGTAGAAGACCACGCCGGGATCATCGGTCACCAGCGGATTGTCGGCAAAGCGGAGATCCCGTCTGGCATCCGGCACCTGCATGATGTCGGGGCGCAAAATGGCATGACCGCAGAAGGAGTGTTCCCGGTTGATCTCGCACATATCGACCCCGGTGCGGGCGAGAAACCACTGCCTGTTCACGTCGGTCAGGGAGACCATGGCGATGGGGAGTGCGAAATGCCGGGTGATGAGCCGGGTGAGGCGATCAAGCTGATCGATGGGCTCGTGGTCGAGCAGGCCGAGGATGCGCAGTCGTTCCAGTCGACTGTGTTCATCCCGCGGCAAGGGGGGGGCAATCATGTGGCTCTCCTGCCAGTGATCTTGCCAGTGTTATATACAAGCCGGAGGATGTGATCCACTCCCGCTTATTGCGGAGCGGCGGGTTTGCTCTGTTTCTTGTGCTTGCGCACCCGCATGTAGTTGCGACGCACCCCGTAGGAGATGAGCAGGCCGGCCAGCAGCATCACCAGCAGCATCAGGCGCTGTTTCTCCTGGTTGACCTTGAGATGGGTATCCTGTGCGGCCAGCAGTTTCTGCTCTTCCAGGGTGATCCTCAGATAGCCCAGGGTCAGGTTTCCGTCCTGGATCTCCTGGACGAACTGGATGCGCCCCTTGCCCTGCTCCGGCAGGGATTTGTTGTCGCTGCCGATGGGCAGCAGGCTGTCCAGCGGCAGGGCGTTGTCCGACTGGGCGAGGGGAATGCCGCGGGCGTCATAGAGGGTGACATCCAGAATGTCAGGCTCGGCGGCCAGATCCTGCGCCAGTCTCTCCAGTTCGCTCTCCTTGTCCTCCTTGATCCAGCGGCGCATGTCCCGGGCGGCATAGGCGACCAGCGCCTGTGCCCTGTCCCGTGCCGCCGCGTGCAGGGCGGCCTGGCTCTCTCCCTGCATGTGGATGAGCAGCACCAGCACCCAGAGACCGAGCAGGACTCCCGCCGCCAGACTGACAACACGTTTGATGGGAAGATGACGCACAGAACCGGGCCTCTGGTAATGGATGAGCGGGGCTGGCTGGTGCCCCGGTGCCGCGAAGCGGGAAACAGGGTGGTCTGTTTCTATGTCTGCCCGCACCGCAGGCGGGATCTTGGCGCTTGCCTGTACAAAAAGCAATACGCTACTCTGGGCCCGCATGATGAACCCCATGATTTCCAAGGAAGGCGTCTCTCTTATGTTGTTGTCCCAACTTCCCCGCTCCCTGCACGACTGGTCCGGGGCCCTGAGCTGTGCCCCCTGCTGGCAGCTTACCAACGAAGCCCTGCTGCCCGCGGCCAACGCCCATGACAGCGCCTGGATTGTCCTGTTTGGCAAGGGGCTGGAGGCCGGTCATCTGGCCCGCCTGGCCCAGCAGCTGGATGCCCTGGGGCTCGAGGCCAGCCTCTATCCCGCAGGGGAGCAGGCAGGTATTCCACTGCTGCTGCTTGGCACCAACCGCTTCTCCCCCGAGCTGGTGCAGGCGCTCAAAGCCCAGGAGTGGGACATCGACCTGTGTCATCTGGCCGCCCTGCCCACCCTGAGTGAGCCCGGTCTGCTGGTGATGGACATGGATTCCACCGCGATCAGGATAGAGTGCATCGACGAAATCGCGCGGCTGGCCGGGGTCGGTGAGCAGGTGGCGGCCGTTACCGCGGCAGCCATGCAGGGCAAGCTGGAGTTTGCTGACAGTCTGCGTGCCCGGGTGGCGCTGCTGGAAGGGGCGCCGGTCACCATCCTCGACGAGGTGGCGGCCGACATGCCCTGGATGCCGGGCCTGCCACTCATGGTCGATGCCCTCAAGCAGGCTGGCTGGAAGGTGGCGATCGCCTCCGGTGGCTTCACCCGCTTTGCTGGCGAGTTGCAGCGTGCTCTGGGTCTGGATGCCATTTTCGCCAACGAGCTGGCGGTGGAAGGGGGCTTGCTGACCGGCAAGGTGAGCGGCCCCATCGTCGATGCCGCCGCCAAGGCCGAGGCACTGCAACAGCTGGCCTCGGAGTACGGGGTGGTTGCATCCCAGACGGTCGCGGTCGGCGATGGGGCCAACGATCTCAAGATGATGGGGGTGGCGGGGCTGGGCATTGCCATTCATGCCAAACCCCTGGTTCGTGCCCAGGCGGCGGCGACCCTCAATCACCACGATCTGGAAGGGGTGCTCTGCCTGCTCGGCGCCCTGGCTTATCGCGACCGACGCTGGTGCTGATCCCGCTCAAGGAGGAGCCGATCACGAGATGGAACTGTTACAGCAATCCCTGTTTGTCCCCTGCGGTGAGCATCGACTCCATGTGCGCCATATCCAGCCCGGTGTCGCGGTGCATGCCGACCCCATCCTGATGGTGCACGGGGCCATCGAGAACGGCCGCATCTTCTACACCGAATCGGGCAAGGGGCTGGCCTGCTTTCTGGCTCGCCACGGGTATCAGGTCTATGTGGCGGATCTGCGTGGTCGGGGCCTGAGCACTCCGACCATCGCCGAGCGGGCCGGCCACGGTCAGCATGAGCTGATCACCGAGGATCTGCCCGCACTGCAGCGCTGGGTATCGGCCCGCCATGCCGGTGCCCGGGTGCACTGGATGGCCCACTCCTGGGGCGGCGTCATCATGGCCTCGACCCTGGTGCGCTTCCCCGAGCTGGCGGAGCAGGTTGCCAGCCTGGTGTTCTTCGGCACCAAGCGGGGGGTCTCGGTGCAGAACCCGGAGCGCTGGTTGAAGGTGGATCTGATTTGGAACCGGCTCGCCCCCTGGCTGGCGCGCCGCCGGGGATTTCTGGCCGCCCGCCGGTTGAAGATAGGGGCCGATGATGAGCCCCTGCGCTACCTGCAGGAGACCATCCCCTGGGTCAAGTGCGGGCCCTGGCAGGATCCCTTTGATGGTTTCGCCTATGACGAGGCGGCGAGCCGGGTCAACTGGCCCCCGCTCTGGATGATCTCCGCCAAGGCGGACAAGGTACTTGGCCACCCCGTCGACGTGCGTCGCTTCAGCGACGAGATGGGCTCGGCCGCCCGCCACACCCGCCTTGGGCGGGACAACGGCAACCGGCTCGATTACGACCACATCAACATGCTGACGGCGCCCCAGGCACAGGAGGATCACTTCCCCGACATCCTCGCCTGGCTGCGCAACCCCCAGGCTGCCTGATAGACAAAAAACGGGCACTTGCGTGCCCGTTTTTGTTGTCTCCCGGCCCTGCTGGCTAGCGGGGCCCGGATGGTATGCCAAGGCGGAACAGGGTCGCCTCGGTGGTATCGGTCAGTTCACCCACGCCCACGACACTCCAGAGCTCCTCTTCCAGCTTCTTGGCCTTGTGAATGGCGAACTTGGCGATGTAGTCCAGTTCACCCGCGATGAAACTGGTGTCCGGGCGGCCGGTGCGCGAAATGCCCACCAGTACTGAATAGAATTCTCCCTGTTGCCGAGCCAGCTCGATGAAGCGGCGCTTTTGATCCGGTGAGCTGAAGCTGCTGGCCAGGTGGCTGCGAAACAGGGGTGTTCCCCCCTGGGAGTGGAGGGCGGCGATGTAGACCTCCTCCTCTTCCGGCTTGTCTTCCCGCTCGATGGCGCGCAGGGGATTGAGCAACAGGGCCTTGAGCAGCGCCCCCTGGAACAGGGGATACATGTTCAACTGCTGATCCTGCTCGGCACAGATGCGCAGCAGACGGGAAAGGCTGCGTGGTTGTGGCGAGAGGCCGGCCGCGGCCAGTTTCGGGGCGGCCTTGAGTTTGTTCACATAGACGGGGGTGTTGAACAGGTGGTGGGTGTAGAGGTTGCGCAGCGCCCTGGCCATGCCGCGATAGCGATTGAACTCCCGGGTGGTCTTGAGCTTGTTCTGGTTGCTTTCGATAAGCAGGCTGAAGAACTGGTGGCCGGTATGGCGCTCGGCCGTCCCCTCGATGCACAGATGCAGCACGGTTCTGCTCAGGTTGAGGCTGACCAGCCGATAGGGCAGGCGTTGCAGGTCCATGTTCCTGGCGAGCTCCTGCAAACGGGGCAGAGCCACCGTGATGATGTCTCCCTTCTCCCCGTCGAACGGTTCCTCCAGCTCGATTTGCATGCCGTGGGCCGAGATGTCTCGGGTCCAGCCGACCCAGGATCGCTCCTTGTGATGCAAGACGATGGCCGTCTTGTGCATGTAGCGCGCCTCCTTGCGCAGTTGCACATAGTGCAGCGTCTCTATCTCGAAGGGGGCGGCATGGATGTCATGACCAAAGCGCTGCAAGGCGTTGGCGTTGAGCGGATCCTGACCCGTCTCTCGCTGGAACTCGTCGCGCTGGTTGTCCAGGTTTATCTCCTGCAGCATGCCCACGTATCCGAGCTGGGCCAGGCGCTCGCGCAGCAGCCTGTCCTGCAACGGGCTCGCCCCGCCCTGGGGGTTGTCGAGGTCGGCCTCCCGCAGGGTGCAGGCTTCCATGCTGAACTTGTATACCCGCCAGCTGGGGCGGCGGGCGCCGATCTGGAAGAAGAGCACGGTCAGTCCGCTCTGTTCCAGCTCCTCCCGGGTCGCGGAGAAGAAGTAGAGGTGGCTGCGTACCGCATGGGTAAAGCTGTAGATCAGCGTCTCGCGCAGCCCCTCTTTGCCTGGAAGCAACGAGGGCATGCGGGCCGCAGTGAAGAGGCTGGCGAGCATGTCGCGGTTCTTGGCGTCGCGCCAGTATTCGAGAATGTGCTGGTTGTTCTCGGTGCGCAGGGCGATCTCGAGGGCGGGGATGCTGCCCTTGCCGAAATAGAGGGGCATGCCGGTCATGCGCGGCAGATAGAACTGCTCATACCCCTTGATGACGGCGGCGGAGAGCAGGTAGTCGACGCTGACGCGATAGCGGCTGCGGTTGCGCTCGATGAAGTCGCGCAGGAACTCGTCAAACACCGGATGCTCGCCGTTCTTGAGCAGCCTGAGCCAGAATTTGTCCTCTTTTCTCTCCTCCCCCAGGATCTGGTAGCTGACCGGGTCACGCAGCAGGGGATGGGGATGATCGCGTTCCAGTCCGGTGAAGAAGACGGCTATCAGGTCGCCTGTCTGGTAGTCGGGCAGATAGGGCACGGATACCCGGATGCCGCCGAGGGAGATGTCGGAGCTCTTGGCGAGGATCTTCTCGCCGTTGGCGAGCTGGAGCACCATGGGAGAGCTGAAGTGCATGCGCTCTTCCTGTCGCCCGTAATGGCTGGCGAAGGGGATGGCACTGACATCGAACGGACGAAACGGGCTGATGGGCAGTGCCAGATTGTCGCTGCGCCCCTGGTTGAGTTTGTACCAGGCTTGCAGCGCCTCGTAGACCCCCAGGGTGTAGCTGTCCCGGTATAGGTAGCACTGGGATTGAAACAGCTCGATGGCCTCGGCGGGCATGAAGTGGGTCACCCCGTCGAACTCATGCACCTGACAGAGGGCGCCCAGCTCTTTGCGCATGTCGATGACGCGCCGGCAGGGGGTGCACTTGCGTTTGAGTTCCATCTTCAGCAGGAACCGGCTGTTCGTATTTTCGTTCTGGGTCAGACGGTTGAAGATTTCGTCGAAGTCCTTTTCCCGGAGCAGGGGGACAAGTTGTTCTATCAGATGTAGTGGTTGTTCTGAATCCATGTATTCCTGCCGCGGAAAGTCACTTTTCCGATTCTGGGTTTGATCTGCCGGTCGCAAACAAGTATATCAAGCAGGAATTCATCCTGTCCCCGAGTTATCCATGGCCAAAAACAAAACCGCCTATGTTTGTTCCGAATGTGGAGCCGACTTCACCCGCTGGCAAGGTCAGTGCAGCGAGTGCAAGGAATGGAACACCATCACCGAGGTGCGACTGGGGGTGACGACACCCGGCAAGAGCGCTCGCTATACCGGTTATGCGGGCGCCGTCGGCAGCCAGGTGCAGACCCTGGCAGAGATCGCCACCACGGAGATCCCCCGTTTCAGCTCGGGCTTCAAGGAGCTGGACCGCGTACTCGGTGGCGGCGTGGTCCCTGGTTCGGCCATTCTCATCGGCGGCAACCCCGGGGCCGGCAAGTCGACCCTGTTGCTGCAGACCATGTGCGGCCTGGCGCAGCGCATGAAGACCCTCTATGTGACCGGTGAGGAATCACTGCAACAGGTGGCGATGCGGGCCGGTCGGCTGGGTCTGCCCACGGACAAGCTGCGCATGTTGTCCGAGACCAGTGTCGAGCAGATCTGCCTCATCGCCCAGCAGGAGCAACCTCAGATCATGGTCATCGACTCCATCCAGGTGATGCACGTGGCGGATGTGCAGTCCGCGCCGGGGTCCGTCTCCCAGGTGCGGGAGTCGGCGGCGCTGCTGACACGCTATGCCAAGCAGAATCATGTGGCCATCTTCATGGTGGGCCACGTCACCAAGGACGGCACTTTGGCGGGTCCCAAGGTGCTGGAGCACTGCATCGACTGCTCCGTGCTGCTGGATGGCGGGCACGACTCGCGTTTTCGCACCCTGCGCTCCCACAAGAACCGCTTCGGTGCGGTCAACGAACTGGGGGTCTTCGCCATGACCGGGCAGGGAATGAAGGAAGTGAGCAACCCTTCCGCGATTTTCCTCAGCCGCGGGGAGGAGCAGGCTCCGGGCTCCATCGTTATGGTGATCTGGGAAGGCACGCGCCCCCTGCTGGTGGAGTTGCAGGCGCTGGTGGATTACTCCCAGCTCTCCAATCCGCGCCGGGTGGCGGTGGGGATGGACCACAACCGTCTCGCCATGCTGCTGGCGGTGCTGCATCGTCACGGCGGGTTGCAGATGGCGGATCAGGATGTGTTCATCAACGTGGTGGGTGGCGTCAAAGTCGAGGAGACCAGCGCGGATCTGGCGCTGCTGCTGGCCATGGTGTCGAGCTTCCGGGATCAGGCCCTGCCCAAGGATCTGGTGGTCTTTGGTGAGGTGGGGCTCTCCGGCGAGATACGGCCCGTGCCCTCGGGTCAGGAGCGACTGCAGGAGGCGGCCAAGCACGGTTTCCGCCGAGCCATCGTCCCGCATGCCAATGCGCCCAAACATCCCATCGAGGGGATGGAGGTGGTGCCGGTGAAGAAACTCTCCGATGCCCTCGAGGCCCTGTAATCGACCATGAAAAAGGAGCGTATGGACGCTCCTTTGTTTTTCTGCCCGCCCGCTCAGGATTCGGGGGGGACGTGGTCTCGGTGCTCTTGCAGCAACTGCTCCAGCTCGCGATGGAGCAGTTGTTCCTCTCCGATGTTCAGCTCGATCATCCGCTTGAGGTGAGTGGCGCTGTCGATGTCGATGTGGTGGCAGTAAAACCCCAGCTTCTTGCTGGCTTCGTGGGTCAGCTCGACCTGCATCTTGATCTCGATGTCGCTGCCCCCGAGCACGAAGCAGATTTCGTACTCCTTGTCCTCGCTGGCGACCCAATCCTCGGGTCTGAGCAGCAGGGCTCCCTGCAGGGAGACATCGACCAGCTGGGTGCGCCACTGGTGTTCACCCTGGGTGAGCTTGGCGGCGGTCAAATAGAAAATCCGAGTAAAGTGGCGGCGCTCGGCCATGGTCGTCTCCGGTCTGCGTGCGAGCAAGATGCTCATCCTTCATGTTGCAGAGTGTAATCCAGCTGGCACGCCAGGATATTGAACTGGCTCCGATATTGAATATCAGACCTGCTGATGGCTGAGGGATTCCACCACCTGCAGCGCCTTGACCAGCCGATCCTCCTGTTTGAACCTGTCCTCCAGCACGGGGCCGAGTTGGTTCAGATCCTCGTCCAGTTGCAGCAACTGGGCTTCGTCGGCGTTGCTGTACTTGTCGTTGAACTCCAGCGCGAATTCGGTACAGGCACGGATATGGGGGTAGATGCGCTTGGCCAGCTCCAGTTTGTCGCCGCTGGCTTGCTCAAAGGCGGTGACGACGTGGTTGTAGATCTCGAAATGGCCTGCGCTGACGTAGTCGACCAGTTGTTCGCAAAAACGTTGCAGTTCTACATGGCTTGGGAGGGTGCGTTGCTTGCACTTGGCGGGCATGAGGCCTGCCAGTCGCATGTACTCGACCAGCAACGCCTGTCTGGCATCCAGCCAGTCATCTATTGCTCTGTGCTTGCCTGCCAGCGCGCGCTTGGTTTTTTCCAGTTCAGTTAACATAGTCCCTCCATGGGCATGGCATGCGGCACTCGGGTCGCACGCCTCCGGTCATTCTCATCGACTGACGACACTCCTATAACTAGGGAAAATCCAGTTGACCGTCAATAGGAGTGTAGGGATATTGTTACATCAGGCGGGGATTTGCATGCCTCTCCCCACCGGTGCTTCGCATCCTGTCGCCCATCCAGGGGACAAGGGGGCGATATATGTGACTATTTCCGCAGATCTTGATGAAAACCCCAGCATTCAAGCCAATCCGGCTGATAAAGCCTTTGCCTGAGTGTTTTTTTTTGAATAGAGTGGCCTGGTGCTAAATGCCCGATCATAAAGGAAATGTTATGAACAAAGCTCAACTTGTCGATGCAATTGCCGCCAAAGCAGACCTGAGCAAAGCTCAGGCCAAAGTCGCTCTGGAAGAGATCATCAATGGTATTACCCAGAGCCTGAAAGAGGGCGATGCCGTTCAGTTGGTGGGTTTTGGTACCTTCAAGGTCAACCATCGCGCGGGCCGTACCGGTCGCAACCCGCAAACCGGTAAAGAGATCCAGATTGCAGCCGCCAATGTGCCGTCCTTCGTGGCTGGCAAGGCGCTGAAAGACGCCGTCAAATAAGATCGTCTTGTAATCAAATGAAACCCGGCTTGTGCCGGGTTTTTTCTTGCCATCTTCGTCAAAATTTGTTTCAGATACACTCAGGATATGGCATGCGCTGTAGCGAGGTGGATATGGAACAGAAAAATGCCATTCGGCAGGTAGCCGTCCCCTGGGCTCCCTCTCGTCAACTCCCTCCCGGCCTGGTCGTGGCCGAACTGCATCAGGATATCTGGAGCGACACCCTGACCGTCATGCTGGGGCGTGCTCGCAGCATCGATCTGCCTCCGTTGCCCCTGTGCCGGGTGAGTTTTCGCCACATCTTCGCGGTGCGGGTGATGGAGGATTGCGATCTGGCGGAGGGGCGTGACAGCCACGTCATCGAGGAGCAGATCCAGCTCATCACCCCGTCCCGTTTCGCCAGCTGGTTCCATCAGGAGTCCGATGGACTGCACCTGGATGAAGATTTGCAGCACTACCGCATCTCGACCTGGGATTACTGCGCCGATGTGCTGACCTCTTCTCCCCCTGAACTCCAGTTCATGGTTCAGGAGGAGTAAGCCAGACTGTCGGGTCGCCTCCGTGGTGACAAAAAAGCCGGCGCAGGGGCGCCGGCTTTTTCTTGTTCGGGAGCGTGGGGCGCTTAGCCCAGGATCTGGTCCCGGTGCAGCCCCAGCACGACCAGCAGCCCGATGAAATAGAAGGCGCTGAGCTTGATGCCGAGAATGGTGAGCAGGCCGGCGCACAGACGCACCAGGGCCTTGTGCAGCCAGGATCCGGTGAAGCGGTACATGATCACTCCACCGCGTCGGCCGGCGCGAACTCCGGCACCTTGGCCATGGCGTCCAGCACCACTTGAATGTCGGCCCCCGGCTTGCAGGCATTCTCGCTCAGATGGCGACGCCAGGCGCGCGCCCCCTGCATGTTCTGGAACAACCCCAGCATGTGGCGGGTCATGTGGGAGAGGTAGTTGCCCTTGGCCAGCTCCTGTTCGATGTAGGGCAGCATCATCCGCACCACCTCGTGGCGGCTTGGCACGGCACGGTTCTCGTCGAACACCAGATTGTCCACCTGGGCCAGAATGTAGGGATTCTGGTAGGCTTCGCGGCCCATCATGACCCCGTCGAGGTGCTGCAGATGTTCAAGAGTCTGTTCCAGACTGGTCACCCCGCCGTTGATGGCAATGGTCAGATCCGGGTAATCCTGCTTGACCTGGTAGACGCGAGGATAATCGAGGGGCGGGATCTCGCGGTTCTCTTTCGGACTCAAGCCGCTCAGCCAGGCCTTGCGGGCATGGACGATGAAGGTATCGCAACCGGCGTCCCTAACCTGCTCGATGAAGGCCTGCAAGAACTCGTAGGAGTCTTGCTCGTCGATGCCGATACGGGTCTTCACGGTGACCGGAATGTCGACCACGTCGCGCATCGCCTTGACGCAATCGGCCACCAGCGCGGGTTCGCCCATGAGGCAGGCGCCGAAGCGGCCGTTTTGCACCCGATCGGAAGGGCAGCCGACGTTGAGGTTGACCTCGTCATAGCCGCGCTCCTCGGCGAGCCTGGCGCAGCGGGCCAGGTCTGCCGGGTTGCTGCCACCCAGTTGCAGGGAGAGAGGGTGTTCCTGCTCGCTGTAGCCCAGATAGTCGCCCTTGCCGTGGATGATGGCGCCCGTGGTCACCATCTCGGTATAGAGCAGGGTCTGGCGGGTCATCAGACGGTGGAAATAACGGCAATGCCGATCGGTCCAGTCCAGCATGGGGGCGATGGAAAAGCGCTGCGCCTGCATAAAAATCATCCGGGTTGGCCAAACAAGGGGCGGGATTCTATCACAACGTGAGACAGCCCCAGAAAATGAATTTTGTCGCCGCGCACTGGGGGCCCTGTGATAGTATCCGGCTAATTGACAGGGTATCTGCGTGAACATGAATCAAGACCAACTTCTACAACGAGCGGAACGCCTCTGCGAGCAGCGAGGGATCCGTTTCACCCCGACACGGCGCCAGGTGTTCCGGCTGCTTGCCGCCCACGGCAATGCCATCAGTGCCTATGATTTGCTGGCCCAGTTGCAGCAGACCGAGGCTCATGCCAAACCGCCTACCGTCTATCGGGCGCTCGACTTCCTGCTCGAACAGGGCTTTGCCCACAAGGTGGAGTCGCTCAACGCCTTCATCTTCTGCTGCCACTTCGACCATGCCCACCCGATGCAACTGCTGATCTGCGATCGTTGCGGTGAGGTAGTGGAGCTGCACGATCCCGCCATCGACGGCGCCTTTTCCGAGCAGGCTCATCAGCATGGTTTTACTATTACCAACAAGACCATAGAAGCCCATGGTCAATGTGCCCGCTGTTCCGTTACCGTAGGAAGTCAAGATGAAGGCTGATTTTGTAAACCCGTTCCTGCTCTCCCTGCTCAACGTGCTCTCCACCATGGCACAGCTGGAACTCAAACCGGGCGCGCCCAAGCGTAAGACGGACGAGCTGGCTCGGGGAGATGTCTCCGGCCTGATTGGCATGGTGGGTCCGCAGACCCGGGGTTCCCTCTCCATCAGCTTCGAGAAGGGGCTGGCATTGGAGATCATGCGTCGCATGCTGGGGGAGGCGCCGGCCACCATCAACGAGGAAGTGACCGACATGGTGGGCGAGATCACCAACATGGTGACGGGCGGCGCCAAACGCATGCTGGGGGAGAAGGGCTATGAGTTCGACATGGCGACCCCGGTCATCGTCTCCGGTCCCAATCACACCATCACTCACCGGGCCGACGGCGCCAAGATCATGATGCCGTTCGAATCGGAGTATGGCCGTGCCACCATCGAGATCTGCTTCGAGTAATCGCCATGTGGAAGATGCTGAAATGGAGTGTCATCGGTGGGGTGGTGCTGCTTATCCTGTCGGATATCGAGATCAGCACCTCTCTCTACAAGTACGAAGACAACCGCGTGGAGATCAACTTCCCGCGTTGGCAGGCTGACCAGCCCTGGGGCACCCTGCGCTGGCATGCGGGCCGGTTTGAGCATCACTGGTACGGTCTTGCAGGCAAACCCAAGCCAGCAACCGTACTCTGAGGAGCGCTCTCCACAACGGATGAACCAGATTGCACCAACAAAAAAGAGGCCAGCGAATGCTGGCCTCTTTATTTGGTCAAGATCTGTTATCAGGCTGCTTCTGCTGCCAGCTTGCCATTGCCACGCACCATGACACCGAGGCCACAGGCCAGCAGGGTCGGCAGCAACCAGGCCAGACCCTTGTCAAACAGCGGCAGGAAGGCGAACGCATCCATCTTCATGCCGGCGGCGCCCAGGCCGTCCAGGCAGCCGAACAGGAAGGCGACCAGCAGCACGGAGCGGAACACCAGGCGGGGGCGACCGAAGTAACCCTTCAGGAAGGTGACCAGTACCAGCGCCACGGCAACCGGGTAGATGGCGACCAGCACCGGAATGGAGAGGCTGATGAGCTGGCTCAGGCCCACGTTGGCCACGACGCCGCAGATGACACCCAGCAGCACGACCAGCTTCTTGTAGCTCATGCCGGTCAGGTTGTGGAAGAAGTCGGAGCAGGCGGAGATGAGGCCGACGGCCGTGGTGAAGCAGGCCAGGGTGATGATGGCAGCCAGGATGAACTGACCCGGTTGGCCGAACAGGCTCAGCACGTAGGCGTTGACGATGGCACCGCCGTTGCTCACGTCGGTGGCGACGCCAGCAGCGGTGTTACCCAGCTGGAACAGGGAGACATAGACCACGGAGAGACCGATGGCGGAGATGATGCCCGCGATGGCCAGGTACTTGAACTGGCTCTGGTAGTCATGGATGCCTTTCTGGCGCAGCAGGTCGACGATCAGGGCGCCGAACATCAGGGACGCCAGGGTGTCCATGGTGTTGTAGCCTTCCAGAATGCCCTTCACGAAGGGGGTGCTCTGGTAGTCACCGGATGCGGCAGGCATGCTTCCTTGCGGTGCGACGAAGACACCGATGGCCAGGGTCAGCAGCAGCAGCATCAGCAGCGGGGTCAGGTACTTGCCGATGGCATCCATCAGCTTGCCCTGGTTCAGGGAGACCAGGATGGCCACGCCGAAGAACAGTACTGTGTAGGCAGCCAGACCGGATGGTCCCATGTCGCCAAGGAAGGGCTTGAGGCCCATCTCGTAGGCCACCAGGCCGGTACGGGGGGCGGCGAAGGCCGGGCCGATGATGATGTAGATGGCGACGGCCAGTGCGGTGGCCACGCCGGCCGGCAGCAGCTTGGTCATACCGGCCCAGCCGTTGCCAGCCTTGGCGACGGCGATGATGGTGATGAGGGGCAGGCCCACGGCGGTGACCAGGAAGCCCAGCATGGCCAGGGAGAGGTGCTCACCCGCCATGAAGCCGGCCAGGGGCGGGAAGATGATGTTGCCTGCGCCCAGATAGAACGCAAAGGTCATGAAGCCCAATCCGAGTACATCGGACAATGTGAGTGATTTCGTCAAGTTCAACCTCGTCTGTCTTGTAAACTATTGCTTGTTATAGTTTTTTATTTGTCAGTGACCGGCACTTTCCGGGGGTAAAAAAAAGAGCCCCGCTGGTTTTTTCATCGCGACCAGTGGTTTGAACTGGTCTTGAGCGGGCGCTCATTTAGCAGTCAGCATAATGATGTGAAAAAATAGTTCAAGGCAAAATTTACATCTTCAAATAGAAGGGGCTGGTTAGTTGGATATATCTGTCGGAATAGCCTCCTGTGGCAGAATGGATCACAATTTCACCCCTCTCACACTTGTTTAATCCTCTGCCAAGCAGCAATAAAACACGATTTGCCTCTTTCCCCTCTCTGGTGGTAACAGCCAGATAACAACGCTCATACAGATCATAACTCGACGAAATGCATAAAATTTCATCCGCCATCGCCGTGGGCAGCACCAGGGCCAGTTGCCCGGTACGGCTCAGCAGGCGATCGCTGGCGGCCAGCAATCCCCTGGGGTCGAGCCCCCCGGTATGACGGGCCAGAGCCCTGGCCGGATCGCGGAGTGTCTGGCCTGCCGGGAAATAGGGCGGGTTGGAGACGATGAGATCGTAAGGGGGGGCGAGGTGATCCTGAATGGCGCTCTCTATGATGGTGACCCGCTCACGCCAGGGGGAGGCCGCCACATTCTCCTTGGCCTGCATGGCTGCATCCATATCCAGTTCCACCCCGTCTATGTGGCAGTCGTTCGTGCTGCGCTGGGCCAGCATCAGGGCGATGAGGCCGCTGCCGGTGCCGATGTCCAGCACCCGGCGGGCGCTGTCGACCGGCGCCCAGGCTCCCAGCAGAATGCCGTCCGTACCGACCTTCATGGCGCAGCGGTCGTGATCGATGTGAAATTGCTTGAACGTGAAACCGTTGTTGCGCCCCATTCGGCCCTCCTCCTGTGCCTGCCCGTGGAAAATGGCCGGCGATTATAGCGGCTAAGCCACAGTCACCATAGGAGCCGGCGGCATAATCGCCTATAATCTGCCGCTTCCTTAATGACCGAGTATTGCCATGAGCCAGTCCTTTGATGATTTCGACCTGAATCCAGCCCTCAGTCGGGCCTTGGCCGAGATGGGTTTCACCCGCCCCACCACCATCCAGCAGATGGTGCTGGAGCCAGCCCTGGACGGCCGCGATATTCTGGCCTCTGCGCCGACCGGAACCGGCAAGACCGCCGCCTTCCTGCTGCCCGCGATGCAGCAGCTGCTGGACTTCCCGCGCCGCAAGCCGGGGCCGTGCCGCATGCTGATCCTGACTCCGACCCGCGAGCTCGCGCTGCAGGTGAGTGCTCACGCCAAGGCCCTGGCGGTGCACACCCATCTCAGCATCGAGACCATCATCGGTGGCGTCAGCCATGAAGAGCAGCTGCCTGCCCTGACCAAGACCACCGACATCGTGGTGGCCACCCCGGGCCGTCTGCTCGAGTACATCGAGAAAGAGGAGTTCGAGAGCCACGACATCGAGGTGCTGGTGCTGGATGAAGCGGACCGGATGCTGGACATGGGCTTCATCAAGGACGTGAACCGCATCGTGGAAGAGGCGCGTTACCGCAAGCACACCATGCTCTTCTCTGCCACCCTGGAAGGGGCCGGCCTCGAGAAGTTTGCGAGCGAGATCCTCAAAGACCCGGTTGAGCTGCACGCCGAGCCGCCCCGCAGCGAGCGCCGCCCCATCACCCAGTGGATCCACCTGGCTGATGATGCCGCCCACAAGCTGGCTCTGCTGGTGCACATCCTGAAAAACCCGGAAACCCAGAAGGCCATCATCTTCGTCAAGACCCGTGAGCGACTGGCGGAGCTTTCCGGCCAGTTGCAGGCGGCAGGCGTGCCCTGCGCCTGGATCCGTGGCGAGATGGAGCAGGCCAAGCGCATCGAGTCTATCCGCAAGTTCCACGAAGGGGAGGTGCCCTTCCTCATCGCCACCGACGTGGCCGCCCGCGGCATCGACCTGCCGAACGTCAGCCATGTCATCAACTACGACATGCCCTACGGCGCGGATGTTTATGTGCACCGCATCGGTCGTACCGGCCGTGCCGGCAACCGTGGCTGCGCCATCAGCCTGGTGGAAGCCCACGACATGGCCATGGTCGCCAAGATCGAGCGCTACACCGAGGAGCGCCTCAAGCGCCGGGTGATCGATGAGCTGCGCCCCAGACACAAGGAAGCGCGGGTGCCGGTGAAGAAGAAAAAGCCGAAGGATGCCAAGAAGTCGGCAAAGAAGAAAAAGAAGTAATGCCCCCGAGCACAGTTGAAACGGCCATCCCAGGATGGCCGTTTTGCTGTCTGCTGCCTGGGGAGTGGCCTGAGAGAGGCGCAGAAAAAAGCCGACGCAAGGACGTCGGCCAACAAAAAGTGCTTACAACAGAGGATTCACAGAGTCAGACCCGAGGATCTCCGACTTGGTTCCCTTGAATGTGTAATTAATTTTCAGCGCGCTTGAACATCAGGGTATTGGCGTCGGACTCTTCCGGTACAAAGTAGTAGCCGTCGGCATTGAAACCGGTCAGCTGTTCCACCCGGGTGAGCCGATGCTTGATGATGTGGCGTGCCATCATGCCGCGGGCCTTCTTGGCGTAGAAGCTGATGATCTTGAACTGGCCGTTCTTCTCGTCCTTGAAGACCGGGGTGATGATGCGCCCCTGCAGGGCTTTCGGGCGCACCGACTTGAAATACTCGTCGGAGGCGAGGTTGATCAGCACGTCGTCCCCCTGGGCCGCCAGCGCCTTGTTCAGGTGCGCTGTGATGATGTCGCCCCAGAACTGGTAGAGGTCCTTGCCGCGCGGGTTCTCAAGCCTAATCCCCATCTCCAGGCGGTAGGGCATCATGAGGTCAAGCGGCCGCAGTACGCCATAAAGGCCGGAGAGCATGCGCAGGTGGGCCTGGGCGAAGTCGAGGTCGGCCTCGCTGAAATCTTCTACGGCCAGACCGGTGTAGACGTCCCCCTTGAAGGCCAGCAGCGCCTGGCGGGCGTTGGCCGGCGTGAAGTCAGGCTGCCACTCGGCAAAGCGGGCGGCGTTGAGGCCGGCGAGCTTGTCGCTGATCTTCATCAGGCTGGCGATCTGGTCCGGGCTCAGTTGACGAGCCCGGGTGATCAGTGCTGCGGAGTGGTCCAGCAGTTCGGGTTGGGTGAAACGGGAGGTCACCAGGGGTGACTCGTAATCCAGCGTCTTGGCCGGGGAAACCACAATCAGCATAACTGTCCTTTATTAGCGGTGACGCACGCCCCTCAATCATCCAGGGTCACGTTGTCGAGAGTGCCTGCGCCCAGCTGCTCGTGACCCGACAGCTTGATGAGCAGTCGCAGGTCGTTGGCGGAGTCGGCATGGGCAAGGGCCTCACTGTAGCCAATTTGGCCGGCGCAGAACAGGGTGAACAGCGCCTGATCGAAGGTCTGCATGCCGAGCTCGCCGGATTTGGTCATCACCTCCTTGAGTCTGTGCATCTCTCCCTTGCGGATGATGTCGGTGACGAGCGGGGTGTTGAGCAGGATCTCGAAGGCGGCGACCCGGCGCTGCCCATGAGCGGAGGGGAGCAGCTGCTGGGCGACGATGGCGCGCAGGTTGAAGGAGAGATCGAACAGGAACTGGCGGTGCTTCTCCTGGGGGACCAGATGCAGGATGCGATCCAGCGCCTGGTTGGCATTGTTGGCGTGCAAGGTGGCGAGGCAGAGGTGCCCCGTCTCGGCGAACTGGATGGCGAACTCCATGGTCTCCTGGGAGCGGATTTCACCGATGAGGATGACATCCGGGGCCTGGCGCAGGGAGTTTTTGAGGGCGACATCGAAGGATGCGGTGTCGATCCCCACCTCCCGCTGGGTCACCAGGCAGCGATCGTGCTGATGGACGAACTCCACCGGATCCTCCACCGTCAGGATGTGGCCGTCACCGTGCTGGTTGCGAAAGCCGATCATGGCCGCCTGGGTGGTGGACTTGCCGGCGCCAGTGGCGCCGACGAAGAGCACCAGCCCGCGTTTGGCCATGGCGACCTCCTGCAGGATGGGAGGCAGCACCAGCTCGTCAAAGGTGGGGATGCGGGTCTCGATGCGGCGCAGCACCATGCCCGGCATATCCTGTTGCCAGAAGGCGCTGACCCGAAAGCGCCCCAGCGAGCCTCGCTGGATGGCGTAGTTGGCCTCGCGGGTGTGCAGGAAGCGCTCGAAGTGGGTCTCGTCCAGGCTCTCCCTGATCAGCGCCAGCGCCGTCGTCTTGTCGAGGGGAGCCGGCCCGAGCGACACCAGACGCCCGTTGACCTTGAGGGTCGGGGGGGCATCGACCGTGATGAAGAGATCCGAGCCCTTTTGTTCAACCAGTGCGGCGAGCAGAACATCCATGTTCATGGCGACTCCTTGGGTGTGCAAGCTTAAATGGTATTGGGATCGACCGCCTTGGCCTTGGCATCGAGGGAGGCGACGACCCCCCGGTTGACCAGCTGCTTGAGGCTCTGGTCCATGGTCTGCATGCCGTGGGTCATCCCGGTCTGGATGACGGAATAGAGCTGGGCCACCTTGTCTTCCCGGATGAGGTTTCGCACCGCCGGGATCCCCAGCATGATCTCGTGGGCCGCCACCCGGCCGCCACCGATACGCTTGAGCAGGGTCTGGGAGATGACCGCCCGCAGGGATTCGGAGAGCATGGATCGCACCATGTCCTTCTCCGAGCCGGGGAAGACGTCGATGATACGGTCGATGGTCTTGGCGGCCGAGGAGGTGTGCAGGGTGCCAAACACCAGGTGACCGGTTTCGGCGGCGGTCATGGCGAGGCGGATGGTTTCGAGGTCCCGCATTTCACCTACCAGGATGATATCCGGGTCTTCCCGCAGGGCCGACCGCAGGGCGTTGCTGAAGCTCTTGGTGTCGCGGTGTACTTCCCGCTGGTTCACCAGGCAGCGCTTGTTCTCGTGCACGAATTCGATGGGGTCCTCGATGGTGAGGATGTGGTGGTGGAAGTTGTCATTGATGTAATCGACCATGGCGGCCAGGGTGGTGGATTTGCCCGAGCCGGTGGGCCCAGTCACCAGCACCAGGCCGCGAGGGTACTCCGCTATCTTGCGAAATATCTCCGGCGCCCCCAGATCGTCCAGGGTCAGAACGGTGCTCGGGATGGTACGAAACACGGCGCCCGAGCCGCGCGCCTGCTGGAAGGCGTTGACCCGAAAGCGTGCCATGCCGGGCACTTCGAAGGAGAAGTCCACCTCGAAGTTCTCCTCCAGCTCCTTGCGCTGGTGGTCATTCATGATGTCGTAAATGAGAGCATGGACTTCCCGGTGATCCAGGGCGGGCAAATTGATCTTGCGAACCTCCCCATCAACCCTGATCATCGGGGGGACCCCGGCCGAGAGGTGTAGATCCGAGGCCTTATGCTTTACACTGAATGCCAATAACTCTGTGATATCCATAGATTTGTTATTCTCCCATCACAAGATTACGAACGAAATATGAGCCAGATTGCCCAGCACCTGCTTCAGGTAAAGGAACGTATTGTAGAGGCTGCCCGGCGTGTTGGCCGCAGCCCAGATCACATCCAGTTGCTTGCTGTCAGCAAAACCAAGCCGCTGGGGGACATTCAGGCTGCCTACGCCGCCGGTCAGCGGCGCTTTGGCGAATCCTACGCCCAGGAGGCCGCGCTCAAGATTGATGCCTTGCGCGAGCAGAACGCCTGTACAGACATAGAGTGGCACTTTATCGGCCCGCTGCAATCGAACAAGTCCAAGCTGGTGGCGGAGCGGTTCGACTGGGTTCAAAGTGTCGATCGCGACAAGCTCATCGAACGCCTCAACAACCAGAGACCGGGAGGGCTCGCGCCGCTAAATATCTGTCTGCAAATCAATATTAGCGGAGAGAGCAGCAAATCCGGTACGTCGGAGCAAGAGATTTTCCGCCTGGCCTCCCTGGTGGCCCAAAGCGAGCGACTGCGGTTGCGCGGCCTGATGGCCATCCCCGAGCATACCCGCGACGAGGGGGTGCTGGCGGCCCAGATGGCGCGCATGCAGGCTCTGTTCACCGAGCTTGCGCAACAATACCCGAGCGTCGACACCCTTTCGATGGGGATGACCGAGGATCTTGAGCCTGCCATTGCCCATGGCAGCACCATGGTGCGGGTCGGGACCGCCATCTTCGGGGCCCGTGACTATTCATGAGCAAGAGCCGGGGCGAGAAACACCCCCGGTCGTGCTTTTTTTTTTTCAGGTAAACAGGCGCGTGTGATGCTGTCAGCCCGCACAGGTTGGGTCGGCATCCGCTGCGATGTCAGTAACAGGAGTGTTTGATGCAGCAGAGAACCCTCGCCTTCATCGGGGCAGGCAACATGAGCCGCAGTATCATTGCCGGCCTCATCCAGGCGGGTTACCCGGCAGAGCGTATCATCGCCGCCAATCCCAGCCGCCCCAAGCTGGACGAACTGGCCAGCCAGTTCGGCATCCGTATCACCCAGGACAACGCCGAGGCGGCCCGTGAGGCCGAGGTGATCGTGCTGGCGGTCAAGCCCCAGCTGATGGCGGGCATGCTGACGGCGCTGGTGGCCGAGCTTGGCTCGCTGGATGGCAAGTTGCTCATCTCCATCGCCGCCGGCATTCGCGTCGCACGCTTGCAGGAGATGGCGGGCGGTCACGATCGCATCATTCGCACCATGCCCAACACCCCCTCCTTGCTGGGGCTGGGGATGACGGGGCTCTATGCACCGCCCGCCATCGGGCAGGCCGATAGGGCGGTGGCCGAACAGATGATGCAATCCGTGGGCAAGACCCTCTGGGTGGATCAGGAGGCCGGCATCAACGGCGTCATTGCGGCGGCGGGCAGTGCCCCGGCCTACTTCTTCCTGTTCATGCAGGCGATTGCCGAGGAGGCCGAGGCCATGGGCTTTACGCCGGAGCAGGCTCGCCTGCTGGTGCAGCAAACCGCCTTGGGGGCGGCCGCCATGGTGGAACAAAATCCCGAGCTGTCGCTGCAGACCCTGCGCGAGCAGGTGACCAGCAAGGGCGGGACCACGGCCGAGGCCGTCAAGACATTCCAGGAGCAGGGGCTGATGCCGCTGACCGCAAGAGCCATGCAGGCGGCCGTTACCCGGGCCGGCGAAATGGAAACCCTTTTCTGAATCCCTTTTAGCAAGGAGCCCGGATGAACACGGCTTACTTTTTGATTAACACTGTCTTTGATCTCTACCTCATGGTGGTGCTGCTGCGGGTCTGGCTGCAGTGGGCGCGGGCCGACTTCTACAACCCCATGAGCCAGATGGTGGTCAAGCTGACCAACCCGCTGGTGGTGCCCCTGCGCCGCGTCATCCCGGGTTTTGGCGGGCTGGACATGGCCTCTGTGCTGCTGGCGCTGCTGATCGCCTTTGGCAAATTGGTCCTGCTCAAGAGCATGAATGTGCTGCAGACGGACTGGCTCACTCTCTGTCTGTTTGCGACGCTCACCGTGCTGAAGAAGGCGGGTTCCATGATCTTCTGGATCCTTCTGATCCGCGCCATCCTGAGCTGGGTCAGCCAGGGTCGCAACCCCATTGAATACGTGATGCACCAGCTCACTGAACCCTTCCTGGCCCCCATTCGCCGCATCCTGCCTGCACTGGGCGGGCTGGATCTCTCCGTGCTGGTCGCCTTCATCGCGCTGCAGGCCATCAACTACCTGATGGGGGATCTGTTCGGCCAGTTGTGGTGGATGATCTGATGCCCGCCGTCCTGCTGGAAGGGGACGAGTTGGTGTTGCATCTGATGATCCAGCCCAAGGCGAGCCGGGATCAGATCATCGGATTGCACGGTGACGAGTTGAAAGTGGCCATCACGGCACCGCCGGTGGATGGTCAGGCCAACAGTCACCTGATCAAGTACCTGGCCAAGCAGTGCAAGGTGGCCAAGGGGCAGGTTCGCATCCTGCGGGGGGAGCTGGGTCGGCACAAGACGGTCGCCATCGACGCGCCAAAGCAGATCCCCGCCGAGATTGCCGCTCTGCTCGATAATCAGGGTTGATACGAGAGGGATGACATCATGAAAACAGCCTGGATGAGTTGCCTGCTGGCACTCCTTATGACGCTGCCGCTGCGGGCTGAGCAGATGCAGGAGCTGGGCCCCTGGAAAGTGCACTACAGCGCGTTCAACTCCAGCTTCCTCACCCCCGAGGTAGCCAGGACCTATGGCCTGGAGCGCAGCCGCTATAACGGCATCGTCAATATCGCGGTGCAGAACAAGCAGGGGGTGGCACAGGCGGTGGGGATCAGCGGCGAAGCCCGCAATCTGACCGGCACCCTTCGCACCCTGAATTTTCAGGAGGTGAAAGAGGGGAATGCCATCTATTACCTGGCAGTGCTGCCCTATCGCAATGAGGACACCTACCAGTTCACCCTGAAGATCATGGGGGAGGGGCAGCAGCAGACGCTGACCTTCCAGCAGACCTTCTACGTCGACTAGATTGCAGGGTGAATGCAGATGCCCTGCCCCTACGGGGGCGGGGCATTTTTTTGCCCGGTGAACCGGTACTCTACGTCAGTGGCTGGCCAGGGGATAGGTAAACAGGGCCAGGTGGGCGAAGTTGAACAGGAAGTGGAGCAGGATGGCGATACTGAGGCGCCCGCTCAGCTGGAACGCCAGGCCATAGCAGGCCCCCGCCAGCGCGGCGAACAACACCAGCAACGGGCCACCGGCAAGATGGGCTGCGCCGAACAGCAGGCTGGCGACCAGGAGACCTGCCCAGGGCGTGCTTCGGCTTGCCACCCCTTGCTGGATGCATCCCCGGAACAGCGCTTCTTCCGCCACACAGGTGAACAGCAGGTTGTTGAACGCGAACAGCCACCACCAGTGGGGCAGTCCCGCTTCGGGTTTGAGGGCGCCCAGTTGCCAGGCGGTGATGAGCAGGGCCGCGAGCGGCAGGATGAGCAGGGCCAGCGGCCGCCAGCGCATCGTTCCACCCGGGCCGAGCAGGCCGGGGATGGCCAGCAGCAGGGCGAAGAAAATGAGCGGCTTGTCCAGATTGAGGTAGAGGGTGAAGGGCATGCTGGCCGGGCCCGCCTGTACCTTGTCGAGCACCCTGAGATTGTCAAAGCCGGGCACCAGATGCAGCGTCAGGGCGAGGGACCACAGCAGGACCAGCGTCAGTGCGACGCCGCGCCAGGGTGGGGGCAGGGTGGGGGTACGCCAGGCCAGCAGCAGACCGGCGAGGCTGACAAGAGCGGCGAGGGGCGCGAGTCGCTCAAGCCAGAGGGCGGTGAGCAGGGCTAGTCCCAGCAGGAGCATGCCGGGCCTGGTCCGGCGGGCGAGGCAGCAGAGTACGGCGAGCCCCAGGACGAGCCAGATGAGGATATCGGGGAGTGGTAACATCGAGTCTCCTTGTATGAATGAAGGGCGCACCTTAACGATCCCCGTGGTCTGGTTCAAGGAAAAGGGGGTGGCCGGGACTGGCCGGCAGAAGACGCGCAATGAAAAGCCGGAGCTGGGCTCCGGCTTGGGCGGCGGCAAGATGCCATCGAGAGAGGCGATGGCCTTCCCGTATCAGCGACCGGACTCGGCGATGACCCGGGCGATGATGTCGGCGCGTTTGCTGGCTTCCAGCTCGCCCAGGGCGATGAGACCGGCCTTGAAGATGACGTTCTTCGGCAGACTGACGTCATCCAGGGTGGTGATGGCCTCGACGTGCATGCCGTTCAGGCGGCTGGCATCGCGCGGGCTCAGGTTGACCTGGGTGTTCAGCACCTGCTTGCCCTTCTTCTTGGGCTGGGCGGGTTTCTTCGGTTGATCCAGCTCGTCTTCCGGCAGTT
The DNA here is from genome assembly GCF_019048585.1 of Aeromonas sp. FDAARGOS 1418. Classification (NCBI taxonomy): domain Bacteria; kingdom Pseudomonadati; phylum Pseudomonadota; class Gammaproteobacteria; order Aeromonadales; family Aeromonadaceae; genus Aeromonas; species Aeromonas sp. FDAARGOS 1418. The sequence goes on from NZ_CP077387.1 coordinate 1,376,689, forward strand.
CGTCATCAAAATCGTAAATGGACATAGTCAATCCTGTTGGGTTGCAAGGGGCATGCTCGCCCGAATGGGGGTAATCAGCCCATATCCTCGTTGCGGATAAAGGCGCGCCAGGAGCCGAGTACCTGGGCAAAATCTTCCAGCCCGCACATGGCCAGCTGTTCATCATCGTAGTAGGCGAGATCGTCGAGATCCTCATCCTGCTCGATATTGAGGACATTGGCCTTCACCTCGGCTTCCTCGTGGGTCAGCAGCAGGGAGTAGTCACCCCCCAGCAGCCGGTATTCGGTGCGGGCCCGGCTGGAGAGCTGGTCGATGATGGCGAACAGCTCGTCGAGCTTCTCCTCGTCCTTGCCCACCTCGTCGATCAACCACTGGCCGATGGCTTCATGGCCCATGGAGAACCGGGCGCGATAGCCACCGAACGGGTCGCGGCGAAATTCATAATCCATAGCGGAGTCCATATCGGAGGGTGAAACCACCACGGCGCAAAGCGGCATGATGCCGGATCCTTGATCCATGGTGGGGCACTGATAGCGTAAAGTGGCCTATTCTAGCGATCCCCCCCGCGCTTGTCTTGATGATGTGGGATCTTTAACGGGTGATCCCGGTGATGGCGCACGCCGGGGACCCTGTCAACGAATGGTATGGAGAGGCAATGCAGCTCAACGACGCGCTCGCGCATCAGATAGTCAGCCGGGCGATGAAGATCCTCTCGTTCTCGGTCAACGTCATGGATGAGCGGGGACTCATCATTGCGTCCGGCAATCCGGAGCGGCTGCACCAGCGCCACGAGGGGGCTGTGCTGGCCCTGACCGAGAACCGGGTGGTGGAGATAAGCGAGGCCACCGCCCGGGAGCTCAAGGGAGTGAGGCCCGGCATCAACCTGCCCATCGCCTATCAGGGGGAGCTGCTCGGCGTCATCGGCATCTCTGGGGATCCGGACATCGTGCGTGCTTACGCCGAGCTGGTGCGCATGACCGCCGAGCTCATCCTGGAACAGGCGGCACTCACCGAGCAGTTGCAGTGGGACAAGCGCCACAAGGAGGAGCTGGTGTTGCAGCTCATTCGCGGCGAAGGGCGGGCCGATCAACTGCAACAGGTGGCCCGCTTCCTCGAGCTGGATCTCGCCCAGCCCCGGGTGGTGGCCGTGCTGGCGCTGGAGGAGGCCGAGCCCGCCCAGGTGAGGGAGCTGGTTCACCTGCTGGAAAACCCGGAGCGGGACAACCTGGTGGCCATCAACGGCCTGGACGAGATAGTGGTGCTCAAACCCGCCCAGCTCAGCGACGGCGTCTGGCAGTCGGCGCAGGAGCGCAGCCGGATCCGGCAGCTGCTCTCTCGTATTCCCCATTTCAAGGTTCGCATCGGTGTGGGTGATTACTTCGCCGGCATCCCCGGGCTGGCGCTCTCCTACCAGACGGCGCGCGACACCTTGCGCCGTGGCATGCGCCAGTCGCCCCGCAAGCAGGTCTATTTCTTCGAGGATTACCGGCTTTCAGTGCTGCTCGGCACCCTGGCGGACTCCTGGCAGGCGGATCAGCTACGGGCTCCGCTGCAAAAGCTGGCGCAGGAGGACACAAAGGGAACGCTGCAAAAGACGCTGCGGCAATATTTCTTGCAGGATTGTGATCTGCATCCCTGTGCCGAAGCCCTGTTCATTCACCCTAACACCCTGCGTTATCGACTGACCCGGATAGAGCAGATAACCGGCTTGAATTTCAACAAGTTAGATGACAAGTTCCTGCTCTATCTCGGGCTCAGTCTCGATAGCTGATTTGTCTTTTCCAACAAAAATACAAGGCCGGTAAATGCTTTTTTTGGTTTTATGGCCAAAGCATTCCAGGTGGGGATCCCCATAATGACGCCACTCATTACAACAACAAGGTGCCCGTCATGATCCCAGTCTCCGCGCTCGGCGCGCTCGCCGCGCTTTCCATCGCCATCTTCCTCATCCTGAAGAAGGTGCCGCCCGCTTACGGCATGATTGTCGGTGCCCTGGCCGGTGGCCTGATCGGTGGCGCCGATCTGACCCAGACCGTCGCCCTGATGATCGGCGGCGCCCAGGGGATCACCACGGCAGTGATGCGGATCCTGGCGGCGGGCGTGCTGGCCGGGGTGCTCATCGAATCGGGCGCCGCCACCACCATCGCCGAGACCATCGTCAAGAAACTCGGCGAAACCCGCGCCCTGCTGGCCCTGGCGCTGGCCACCCTGATCCTGACCGCGGTCGGCGTCTTCGTGGACGTGGCCGTCATCACGGTCGCCCCCATTGCGCTGGCCATCGCCCGCCGTGCCGATCTCTCCAAGGCGGCCATCCTGCTGGCGATGATAGGCGGTGGCAAGGCGGGCAACGTCATGTCTCCCAACCCCAACGCCATCGCGGCAGCCGATGCCTTCCACCTGCCTCTCACCTCGGTGATGGCGGCGGGCATCATTCCCGGCCTGTTCGGTCTGGTGATGGCCTACTGGCTCGCCAAGCGCCTCAATAACCGGGGCAGCAAGGTGGCCGCCGACGAGGTGGTGAGCTTTGACGGTGCCAAGTTGCCCGGCTTTGCCGCCGCCATCAGTGCGCCCCTGGTCGCCATCCTGCTGCTGGCTCTGCGTCCCATCGCCGGCATCGTGGTGGACCCGCTCATTGCGCTGCCCCTCGGCGGCCTGGTGGGGGCCCTGATGATGGGCAAGTTCACCAAGGTGAACCAGTTTGCCGTCTCGGGCCTGGCCCGCATGGCGCCGGTGGCCATCATGCTGCTGGGGACGGGTACCCTGGCGGGCATCATCGCCAACTCCGGCCTGAAAGATGTGCTCATCAGCGGCCTGACCGCTTCCGGTCTGCCCTCCTATCTGCTGGCCCCCATCTCCGGTGCCCTGATGTCGCTGGCGACCGCCTCGACCACGGCCGGGACTGTGGTGGCCTCCAACGTGTTCAGCGCCACTCTGATTGAACTGGGGATCAGCAGCCTGGCTGGGGCCGCCATGATCCACGCCGGCGCCACCGTGTTTGACCACATGCCCCACGGCTCCTTCTTCCATGCCACCGGCGGCAGCGTCCACATGGGCGTCGGCGAGCGACTCAAGCTCATCCCCTACGAAACCGCGGTCGGTCTGACCATCGCCGTTGTCTCCACCCTGATGTTTGGCGTGTTTGGCCTCGCCTAAGGAACTGATATGAAAATTGTGATCGCCCCCGATTCATTCAAGGAGAGCCTGAGCGCCATGGCGGTGGCCGATGCCATCGAGGCCGGTTTCAAGCAGGTGCTGCCGGATGCCACCTACGTCAAGCTGCCCATGGCCGATGGCGGCGAGGGGACGGTGCAGTCTCTGGTGGATGCCACCGGTGGTCGCATCCTGCCGGTCGAGGTGACCGCCCCCCTCGGCAACAGGGTGCAGGGCTTCGTGGGCCTGCTGGGGGATGGCAAGCGCGCCGTCATCGAGATGGCGGCGGCCTCCGGCCTCCATCTGGTGGCGCCCGAGCTGCGCAATCCACGGCTCACCTCCAGTGTCGGCACCGGGGAGCTGATCCTGGCCGCGTTGGAGATGGGGGTGAACCACCTCATCCTCGGCATCGGCGGCAGCGCCACCAATGACGGCGGTGCCGGCATGATCCAGGCACTCGGCGGCAAGCTCCTGAAAGCAGATGGTACCCCCATTGCGCCGGGCGGTGCCGGTCTGGCCGAGCTGGCCACCATCGACCTGAGCGGGCTGGATCCCCGTCTGAGCGGGCTCACCATCGAGGTGGCCTGCGACGTGGACAATCCGCTGTGCGGCCCGAAAGGGGCGTCCGCCGTGTTCGGTCCGCAGAAGGGGGCAACTCCCGAGATGGTGGCCGAACTGGATGCCAATCTGGCCCGTTACGCGGACTGCATCGAGCAGGCGCTTGGCAAGCAGGTGAAGGAGATCCCGGGAACGGGGGCCGCAGGCGGCATGGGGGCAGCCCTGGTGGGGCTGCTTGGCGCCGAGCTCAAACCCGGCATCCGGATCGTCATCGAGGCGCTGAACCTGGCCGAGGCGGTGACTGATGCGGATCTGGTCATCACCGGCGAGGGCCGCATCGACAGCCAGACCATCCATGGCAAGACGCCCATCGGGGTAGCTCGTTGTGCCAAGCAGTTCGGCAAGCCGGTGATCGGCATCGCCGGATGCCTCACCGATGACTGCGGCGTGGTGCACGAGCACGGACTGGATGCGGTGTTCGCCGTGGTCAATCGGGCCATGTCCCTGCCGGAGGCGCTGGCCACCGCCACCACCAACCTGCAGCTCACGGCCCGCAACGTGGCGGCTCTCTACCTGCTGCGCAAATGACCCTCTCTCCTGGCCGATGCGGTGCATCGGCCTGACCTTGCCCCGTGCAGCAGAGTGAGCGGCCCGGCGTGGCACCTCTGACGCACTTGCCGATCCTTGGGTCGGCTTTTTTTATTATCCTGCTGTCTTTCATATGGTTTTTGTATTCTGACAAGGGGCTTTGCGGCATAGTGATCTCCCGACAGTGAGGGAGCCACGAGAAACAAGGCCCGCCTGAGGGAGGGCTTCCCATTCCGGGGGGCAATATGCGAGGTGCGAGTCATGATCCTGCTGACCCTGGGGGTGGTGTTGTTCACCCTGACTCATCTTTACCCCTGTTTCGCGGCACAGCACCGCGCCCGTCTGCGGGATCGGCTGGGGGAGAACCGCTACAAGGGGCTCTTCTCGCTGCTGGTGTTCGTTGCCATCGGCTGCATCCTCGCAGGTTGGCGCAGTGCCAGCCCCATGCCCCTCTATTTTCTGCCTGTCTGGGGGCCCACCCTGGTGATGGGGATCATGCCGACCGCCCTTGTCCTGCTGTGTGCGGGGCAGGGGGCGAACCATTTCCGTCGTTGGCTGGTGCATCCCCAGCTGCTCGGGGTGCTGCTCTGGTCGGGGGCCCATCTGGCGGTGAACAGCGAGGCGAGTTCTCTGGTGCTGTTTGGCGGGCTCGGTCTCTGGGCACTCATCAGCATCGTCTGGATTTCGATGCGGGAGTGGGGTCGTCACCCCCGTGCCGCCGCCACCTGGCAGGGGACGGGGATCAGTCTGGGGGCGGGGCTGGCGCTCACGGCTCTGCTTATCTTCTGGGGACACGGCTGGCTGACCGGGATCCCCCTGCACTGATCCCTGAACCAGATTCCGGGGTCTTGCGTATGATGGACAAAACAATGGGAGTCACGTCGATGAAATGGTTCACCCTGCTGCTGATGCTCGGTTCGGGCGCGGTCTCCGCCGCCTGCCCCGATTACTTCAACGTGGAGATGCGGGAGCTCAACAGCACCCAGCGCCACAACCTCTGCCAGTTGACCGAGGGCAAGGTGGTGCTGGTGGTCAACACCGCCTCCTACTGCGGTTACAGCGGTCAGTTCCGGGATCTGGAAGCCCTCTATCAGGGCTACAAGGAGAATGGACTGATGGTGTTGGGCTTCCCCTCCAACGATTTCTGGCAGGAGGCGGGCAACGAGAACAAAACCGCCGAGGTGTGCCGCCGGGACTACGGGGTGACCTTCCCCATGTTCAACCGGGTGGCGGTGCGGGGTTCGGATGCGGTGCCGCTGTTCAAGGGGCTGGCCGCGGCTGCCGACGGTGATGCGCCCAACTGGAACTTCCACAAGTACCTGGTCGGGCGGGACGGCAAGCTGATTGCGAGCTATGGCGCCAACCAGAATCCGTCGGATGATCCTCTCAAACAGCAGATCATCGATGCCCTGGGGCACTGACCCTACCCCATGGCGGGCCGCTCTGGAATAATGCGGCCCCGCCATCCACTCCGGTGACTCCGTGCTGCAACGTCTTCCCCAAATGGTGATCTTCGATGCCCTGGTTCGTGAACAGGGCATCTCGGCGGCTGCGCGCCGCCTCGGGGTCTCCAAATCCCACATCAGCAAGCAACTCGCCCTGCTGGAAACCGCGCTCGGCGCCCAGCTGGTACAGCGCACAACCCGCCGTTTCGGGCTCACCGAACTGGGTCAGGAGTATGCCCGCCACTGCCGCGCTCTGGTGGCGGTGGCACTGGAGGCGGAATCCATGGTGGCGGAGCGCCGTGGCAAGGTGAGCGGCGTGCTCCATCTGGGGGTTGGTCAATCCTTCGGGCGGTTGCACGTGATCCCGCGCCTCAAGGCGTTTCAAGCACGTTATCCGGATCTGGAGCTGGAGGTGTCCCTGTTCGATCACCGCACCAATCTGGTGGATGAGGGGCTGGATCTTTGGATCACCACCTACGAGGACAAACCCGAGTCCCTGGTCGGGCAGCGACTGGCAGACATCGGTTTCGTGCTGGTGGCCTCGCCGGATTATCTGCTGAGTCACGGCACGCCACTGCACCCCAGGGATCTGGCCCATCACAATTGCATCACCTACCAGAGCCGGGAGCGGCGCTACCACGAGTGGTCATTTCGCCAGGGCAAGGAGCGCCAGACGGTGCAGGTGGCGGGCAACTATCGGGTGGATCTGGCGGAAGCGGTGCGGGACGCCGCCCTGGCCGGGCTCGGCATCGCCTATGTGGCCAACTACCTGCTGGACAAGGAGCTGCAATCTGGTCAGCTCATCCCTCTGCTGCCCCAGTGGCAACCGAACCAGAAGATGGCGGTGCACGCCGTCTATGCCAGGCGAGAGCATCTGGATCCCAAGATCCGCCTCTTCATCGACTTCCTCAAGGAGAGCTTCGGACCCGGGCCCTACTGGGCGCAGCGACTCGCACCCTGGCTCGGGGGGAAATTGTCCGGCACCGAGGAATAATCGTTTCCATACAAGAACACTGGCGTGAGTGCGGTTTCAAAGTTGTGTCAAATCAGTCAGTTGGCGCAACCGATATCGTGCAAACGTTTTTGCTAACAGGGTTGTAACCCGGCAGGGTTGCGGCGGTGAGGGAAGGGGAGCAGAATCCGCGCCCATCTTCAGCCTCACTGGATGGAATCCCCATGATTGCCCTGCTTGGTATCCTGAGCATCCTGGCCCTGGCCGCACTCTGCTCTGATAATCGTCGTCGTATCCCGTTGCGAACAGTGGGCTTTGCCCTCTGCCTGCAAGTGCTCTTCGCCGCCCTGGTACTCTGGCTGCCCGCCGGTCAGCAGGTCTTGAACGGTGTCAGCGAGAGCGTCAGCAGCGTCATCGGCTACGGCCAGGAGGGCATTGCCTTCCTGTTCGGGGATCTGGCCAAGTTCAAGCTGGGCTTCATCTTCGCCTTCAACGTGCTGCCGGTGATCATCTTTTTCTCCGCGCTGATCGCCATCCTCTATCACATCGGCCTGATGCCCAAAGTGATCGCCCTGCTCGGCGGCGGCCTGCAGAAATTGCTGGGCACCGGCCGCGCCGAGAGCCTCTCTGCCACCGCCAACATCTTCGTCGGCATGGTGGAAGCGCCGCTGGTGGTCAAACCCTATCTCTCCAGGATGTCCGATTCCCAGTTCTTTGCGGTGATGAGCTGCGGGCTGGCCTCGGTAGCCGGCGGCACCCTGGTGGGCTACGCCAGCATCGGGGTCGAGCTGAAATACCTGATTGCGGCGGCCTTCATGTCCGCCCCTGCCGGGCTTGCCATGGCCAAGATCCTGGTGCCGCCCGCCGCGCAAGAGGAAGATCACCACGAAGACGTGGAGATCCCCCGCGCCACCAACGTCATTGAAGCGGCCGCCGATGGCGCCATGGCGGGTCTCAACATCGCCGTCGCCGTGGGGGCGACCCTGCTGGCCTTCGTCGGCGTGATCGCCCTGCTCAACGGCCTGCTGGGCTGGGCTGGCGACCTGGTGGGGCTGGAGCTGAGCTTCCAGATCATCCTGGGCTGGCTGTTCGCCCCCGTCTCCTGGCTCATCGGCGTCCCCTGGGATCAGGCCCAGGCGGCTGGGGCGCTTATCGGCACCAAGATCGTCATCAACGAGTTCGTCGCCTTCATTGCCCTGGTGCAGGATCAGACCTTGAACGAGTCGAGCAAGGCCATCGTCACCTTCGCCCTGTGCGGTTTCGCCAACATCTCTTCCATGGCGATCCTCATCGGCGGCCTGGGGGCCATGGTGCCGGAGCGCAAGTCCTTCATCGCCCGCTACGGCATGCGCGCCATCCTGGCGGGGGTGCTGGCAAACCTGATGAGCGCCTCCCTGGCAGGCTTGTTTCTCGCCCTCTGATAGACCCTGGAAGTCAGCACCTTCCGGTCATTGCCCGCTTCGGCGGGCTTTTTTGCACCCGCTTGCAGGCAAAAAAAAAGCGCCTCTGGGGAGGCGCGGGGAAAAGACAGATTGGAAGCGTCACATGGGTGCCACCTGAATGAGGGATGAGCCGTCCCATCCAAGTGTGAAGCCATGATGCCTGATGCTCTCTGAAGCGCTTCTGAGGCGATTCTTCATACTGTGTTCATTTTCAAAATGCTGCTGTAATGTGATTTTTAAATGTTTGATGCTGAAATAAAATAAATAATCAGCGATTTATTTTGTTGTGCGGCGCAAAAGAAAGATGAATCGGGGCGGTGGGCATGCTCCTGCCATGGGGCGGATCCGTCGAAATATTATCCCAATGTCTGCTCAACGCATCACGCAACCATGCTGCTAGATGGAAAGCAACCAGCATGTGATTGGGGTGTTGCCCGTCATGGGCAGTGCAACGCCGCCTGCGATCTGTTGTTGGGACCAGCAACTCGCATGTGATGGAGATGCCGCTCGTCAGAGGATCCGCGCGAGTGGCCTGCGGTCTGTGGTGCCAGCACCCGCAACCCGCATTTGACAGGGAGGCGCGCCCTTTCATGGGGTCAGCGCGAAGTGGTCTGCGGTCTCCTGCTCCAGTGCCAGCAACCAGCGCTTGATGGGGATGCCTCCTCCGTAGCCGGTCAGTTCACCGCTGCGCCCTATGACCCTGTGGCAGGGCACTATGATGCTGAGGGGATTGCGGCCGTTGGCGGCGCCCACCGCCCGCACCGCCCTGGGGTTGCCGATGGCCTCTGCAATCTGGAGGTAGCTGACGGTCTCGCCGTAGGGGATGTCGCACAGCGCCTGCCACACGGCCTGCTGGAATGGTGTGCCCGTGGCGGCCAGGGGGAGATCGAAGCGCCGCAGGCGGCCGGCAAAGTAGGCGGCAAACTGCTCGACGAAGGGGGCCAGGGCGGCATCATCCCGCTGCCACTCCGGTTGCGGCAGGACGGGGCGCTCCCCTTGCATGAATTCCACGTGGCGCAGCCCGGCCCCATCGATGGCGATGAGCAGGGGCCCCTTGGCACATTCACAAAAGCTGTACTGCATTCTCTTGTCCTCGGGCATGTGGCAGGTCACTCCAGCACGGGCTTGCCGCGGGTGGATTTGATCTCTCCCTTGCGTTTCTTGGCATCGACCCGCTTGCGTTGGGAGCTGCGGGTCGGCTTGGTGGCGTGGCGGGCCTTGGGGCGCCACGCGGCTTTTTTCAGCAGCTCGGTCAGGCGGCTCATGGCCTCCTTGCGATTCATGTCCTGGCTGCGATGGGTCTCGACCCTGATCTGGATGAAGCCGTCGTGAACCCGGCTGTCGCTGAGCCGCTCCAGTCCCTCCTTGTAGAGCGGCGGCAGGCTGGGGGAGTCGCGATAATCGAAGCGCAGCCAGACGGCGGAGTCGGTCTTGTTGACGTGCTGGCCGCCATTGCCCTGGGCCCGCATGGTCTGGAATTGCAGTTCATGCCAGGGGATGATCACGCTGTTGGAGATGACTAACATGGGGTGATGCTCTCATTTGGTGCATCAAGGGAGTCTGGTGCAGCTTGGTGCCTCATTATGGGGCGAGATGCGCTTCCTTGGTGATCCTGAGCCTTTCTGGCTCAGAGTGTCATATCTATCTATATGAAAATAAACGATAAAAATACTTGGCACAAGAATTGATGACCCATTCGTGACATACCATGGATTGGGAGCAACCAGATGAAGCTGATTACTGCGATTATCAAACCTTTCAAGTTGGACGACGTGCGCGAGGCCATCGCCAACCTGGGGGTGGAAGGCCTGACCGTCTCCGAAGTGAAGGGTTTTGGTCGCCAGAAGGGGCACACCGAATTATACCGGGGGGCCGAGTACCAGGTCGACTTTCTGCCGAAGGTGAAGCTGGAGATCGCCACCGCAGACGAGAACGTCGAAGGGGTGATCGAGGCCATCTGCAAGGCGGCCTATACCGGCAAGATCGGTGACGGCAAGATTTTCGTCTATGACCTGCTGCAAGCGGTGCGTATTCGTACTGGTGAGAGCGACGACGAGGCGCTCTGAGTACGCCCCTTTGCCCGGCCGGGTCGGGCAAAGGTCCGGGCAGGTTCTGCCGACAGTGTGAATGGGTGGTCGTCGAAAGACCGGATGGGATTCCATCCGGTCTTTTTGTTTGGCCGCTGATTAAATAGATCGTTCCAACCCAGCAAACCGCCTTGATCCTCTCCTCCCGATTCATGCAGAATGCAAACGAAAATGGTTATCACTCTTTACGCAGACAAGGAACGGATGATGAAAATGAAGATGTTGGCACTGGCTTTCTCCACGCTTGTCGCCCAGTCGGCGTTCGCCGCCCAGGAGGTAAACGTCTATTCGAACCGTCAGGATGAGCTGATCAAGCCCATCATCCAGCAGTTCGAGAAGGAGACCGGGATCAAGGTCAATGTGGTGTTTGCCAAAGAGGGGCTCAACGAGCGTCTGGAACGGGAAGGCAAGCTCTCTCCGGCCGATCTGATGCTGACCGTGGACATCAGCCGTCTGACCGAGCTGGTGGACAAGGACCTGGTGCAGCCGGTGGACAGCAAGACGCTGCAGGAGAACATCCCCTCCATCTATCGCGATCCGGACAACCGCTGGTTCGCCCTGACCACCCGGGTGCGTGCCATCTACTCCAGCAAGGAGCGTCTTGGCAAGCTCGACACCATCCGCTACGAAGATCTGGTCAAGCCTGAATTCAAAGGAAAAATTTGTACCCGTAGCGGCAAGCACGAGTACAATGTGGCGCTGGTTTCGTCCATGATTGCCCATCACGGCATGGTGGATACCAAGACCTGGCTGGAAGGGGTCAAGGCCAACCTGGCGCGCAAGCCCCAGGGCAACGACCGTGATCAGGTCAAGGCGATCAAGGACGGCATCTGTGATGTCTCCCTGGGCAACAGCTACTACCTGGGTGCCATGTTGAAGGACCCGGCGCAGAAGTCCTGGGCCGACGCGGTGGAAATCAACTTCCCGAACCAGGGTGATCGCGGTGCCCACGTCAACGTGAGCGGCGTGGCCATGACCAAGTATGCCAAGAACAAGGACGCAGCACAGAAGCTGATGGAGTTCCTCTCCGGGGATACCGCCCAGCACATGTATGCGGATGTGAATGCCGAGTACCCGGTCAAGGCGGGGGTCGAGCCTTCTGCCATGGTCAAATCCTGGGGCACGTTCAAGTCTGACCCCATGCCGGTCAGCGATTATGCCAAGCACCGCAAGGACGCCTTGCAACTGCTGGATGAAGTGAAATTCGACTTGTAATCAGATGGGGCCAACGGCCCCATCAACTTCTGTGGACTCATGAAACATTTTGGATGGATTGCCGGCAGCTGGGTCACCGCCCTGCTGCTGGGTTTGCCGGTACTCGCCCTGGTCTTCTCCGCCTTCTCGGCTGATGGGGAACTGTTTGCCCACCTCGCCGATACCGTACTGCCCGACTATCTGCGAAACACGTCCGGCCTGGTGCTGGGGGTGGTCTGCCTCAGCCTGCTGTTCGGAGTGCCCACCGCCTGGCTGGTGGCCATGTGCGAGGTGCCGGGGCGCCGCGCCCTGCAATGGGCGCTGATGCTGCCCATGGCGATGCCCTCCTATATCGTTGCCTACGTCTATACCGACCTGCTCGACTACTCGGGCCCGCTGCAGGCGGGGCTGCGTGCCCTGTTTGGCTGGCAGGGGCCGGCCGACTACTGGTTCCCGGCCATTCGCTCCCTCGGGGGCGCGGCCTGGGTGCTGGCGCTGGTGCTCTTCCCCTATGTCTATCTGCTGGCACGGGCCTCCTTCCTGGAGCAGTCGGTCAGCCTCATTCACTCCAGCCGTCTGCTCGGCTGCACCCCCTGGCAGAGCTTTCGCCGCTTGAGCCTCCCCCTGGCCCGTCCGGCCATCATGGTGGGGGCATCTCTGGTCGCGATGGAAACTCTGGCGGACTTTGCCACCGTCCACTTCTTTGCCATCAACACCCTGACCACCGCCATCTACGACACCTGGCTCGGCTACGGCAGCCTGGCGACCGCCGCCAAGCTCTCCTGTCTGATGCTGCTGGCGGTGGTGCTGCTCATCGCGCTGGAGCGCCGCTCCCGCCAGCGCCAGCAGGTGTTCCAGAAGTCCATGGGCTTCGAGCAGCCCCTGCGTTACCCCCTCGGGGGCCTGAGGGGCGTGCTGGCCGGGCTCTGGTGCTGGGGCCTGGTGCTGGCGGGGTTCGCCCTGCCGTTCGTCATCCTGCTCGATTACGGGGTGCGTTACTTCGCGCTGTCGTGGACGCCCGAATTCGTGCGCTTTGCGGGCAACAGCCTCGCCATCTCGGCCCTGACCGCCCTGCTGGCCATGGCCATTGCCCTGCTGCTCGGCTTCTTCCGTCGCCTCGATGGGGGGACTCGCAGCCTGCTGCCCCTGCGCCTCGCCGCCATGGGCTATGCCATGCCGGGGACCGTGCTGGCCATCGGCGTGCTGGTGCCGCTCACGGCCCTTGATTTTGGCATCAACGATCTGGCCGAGTGGCTCGGGATGCCGGGCCCCGGTCTGCTCCTGACCGGCACCCTCACCGCCATCGTGTTCGGCTATCTGGTGCGCTTCGTGGCCATCGCCATCGGGTCGGTGGAGAGCAGCATGAGCAAGATCTCCCCCAGCCTCGACATGGCGGCCCGCTCTCTGGGGCAGGGGGCGGGCGGCATGCTGCGTCGCATTCACCTGCCGCTGGTACGGCGCGGTCTCTTTGCCGGCGCCATGCTGGTGTTCATCGAATCCATGAAGGAGCTGCCCGCCGCCCTGCTGCTGCGGCCGTTCAACTTCGAAACCCTGGCGACCCACGTCTATCAGTTCGTCTCGGACGAGATGCTGGAGCGGGGGGCGCTCGGTGCCATCGTCATCGTGCTGGTGGGGCTGATTCCCCTGCTGTGGATCAACCGTACCCTGGATGGTCCAGGCCATTGAGCGGCCCCGTCCGGCATCACTACGCGAGAGGAAAAGAACCTTGTCCTGCCTGAATATCGAGAAGGTCAGCTGTCACTACAATGGCCGCCCCGTGCTGGAGCAGCTCTCCCTGCAGGTGGCCGACAACGAGATTGTCTGTCTGCTGGGGGCCAGCGGCTGTGGCAAGACCACGCTGCTCAAGGCGGTGGCCGGTCTGCTGCCCCTGGCCCAGGGGGAGATCCGGCTGGGAGAGACCCTGCTCGATGCCCCCGGCGTGAGTGTGCCGCCGGAGGCCCGCCATATCGGCATGATCTTCCAGGATTACGCTCTCTTTCCTCACCTGACGGTGGCCGAGAACGTCGGCTTCGGCCTGACCGGGCAGGATCGCGGCAGCCGCCAGCAGCAGGTGGAAGAGGCGCTGGCGCTGGTCAACCTGCAGGGGTTGGGGGAGCGCTATCCCCACCAGCTCTCCGGCGGCCAGCAGCAGCGGGTGGCCATCGCCCGCGCCCTGGTGTGCAAGCCGCGCCTGATGCTGCTGGACGAGCCCTTCTCCAACATCGACACCCAGGTGCGGATGAAGCTGATCCTCGAGATCCGCGCCCTGCTCAAACAGCAGGGCATTGGTGCCATCTTCGTCAGCCACAGCAAGGAAGAGGCCTTCGCCTTCGCCGACCGGCTGGCCCTGTTTCGTGCCGGTCGCATCGAGCAGGTGGGGGAGCCGGAGCAGCTCTATCGCCGCCCCGGGAACCGCTTCGTGGCGGAGTTTCTCGGCGGGGTCAATTATCTGGCGGCCGAGGTGGTGGACAGCCACTGCGTGCAGACCCTCCTTGGAACCATCTGCGGTCAGGAGCCCCATGGCCGCGCGGTGGGGGAGCGGTTGCAGCTCATGCTCAGACCCCAGCAGTTGGCGCTGACGGCGGCGGATGACGGTGAGCTCCGGGTGCGTGAGCAACAGTTCCTGGGCCATCACTGCCGGGTACTGGTGGAGTGTGGCGGCCAGCAACTGGAAGCCAGCATCGGTGAGCCCCTGGAAGGGGAGCGCGCGCGGGTGACCGTGGCTCCTCATGCCCTGGTGTTGTTTGACCCCTTGCCCTGAGTGCGTGGTATTGTCGTGAAATCAATGAACTGGAAGCGCGCTGGTTTATAATCGCGCCACGCCCATAGCCAACGCACTTGGAGAGAGACATGAAAGCCCAAGCCGGGATCTGCGCAGAGCCGAATCTGCACGCCCTCTATCTGATGTTCAATCGCACCGGTGACGCCGCTGCCCTGACCTCCCGCCTGGCGAGCCTGCCAGCACTCTGGGAGGCGGTGAGTGCCGACTTCCCCGATGCGGCCTTCAGCGGTCTGGTCGCCGTCGGGGCCGACGCCTGGGATGATCTCTATCCTGCTGCCCGGCCGCCCCAGTTCCGCGGTTTCATGGCGCAATCCGCCAACGGTCAGGAGGCCCCCAATACCCCGTTTGATCTCTTCGTACAATTGCGTGCTGATCGGGTGGACGTGCTGCATCATGCCGGTCATCGCGTCATGGCCCTGCTGGCCGGGCTTGTTGAATTGGCCGAGGAAGTCCGCGGTTTTCGCAACCAGGATTGCCGGGATCTGACCGGTTTCGTCGACGGCACCGAGAACCCGCAGGATGAGCACCGCGCCGAGGTGGCGTTGCTGGACGGCGGCGAGTTCGCCGGTGGCTCCTATATCCACGTGCAGCGCTGGGTCCACGCCATGAGCGACTGGGAGAAGCTGGCCCTGAAGGAGCAGGAAGACATCATAGGTCGCACCAAGGTCGACAACATCGAATACGAGTCCGCCGACAAGCCGCTCACTTCCCACATCAAGCGGGTCAACCTCAAGACCCCGAAGGGAGAGTCCATGGAGATCCTGCGCCAGAGCATGCCCTGGGGCACCATGAGCGAGCAGGGGCTCTACTTCATCTCCTGCTGCCGCACGCCGCTGCACTTCAACGCCATGCTGGCCAGCATGTACAAAGGGGAAGGTAGTCACTTCGACCACCTGCTGCGCTTCACCCGGGCGGTGACCGGCGCGGCCTTCTTCGCCCCTTCCGTCGATTTTCTGGTAGCCGAGGGCAAATAAGCCCGGCCTGCCGACCGCTCAAAACAAAAAATCCCGGCCAAGGCCGGGATTTTTGTGCGGATCGCCCAAGGCGACCGGATCAGGGCGTCTGCTCGAACAGCTCGAGGGCGGAGAGGTAGAGCTCCTCGATGTCGGTATCGCTGGTCGGGGTGATGAAGATGGTGTCATCACCGGCGATGGTGCCGAGGATCCCTTCGGCCTTGCCGAGGGAGTCAAGCAGGCGGGCGATCAGCTGAGCTGCGCCGGGGCTGGTGTGGATCACCACCAGAGCGCCGTTGTGGTCGACATCCAGCACCAGGTTCTTGAGGGGGCTGGAGGTGGTGGGCACGCCCAGTTCCACCGGCAGACAGTAGACCATCTCCATCTTGGCATTGCGGGTGCGAACGGCGCCGAAGCGGCTCAGCATGCGCGAGACCTTGGACTGGTTGATGTTCTCGAAGCCCATCTCTTGCAGGGCAGTCACTATCTCTGCCTGGGAGCCGAAACGCTCCTCTTTCAGCAAGGCTTTAAAGGCCTTGGCCAGTTTTTCTTGCTTGTCGTTATGTTTCATCTTGGACTCACGAATGAGGGGAGTGACCGCCTGTCACGCTCAGGCGGCAGATACGAACAGCGCTGCTATTTTGCATTCATATGCCTGTTTTGGCAAGGAAGCGGCGCTTGTTCTGCATATTGATTCAAATATAGCTTGCATCAACTTATGCTGGCGCTAGAATCAGGACGAAATTTTGAAAACTTATTCAATTGGGCTGTATGGGTATCGAATTAATCGGCATCGAAAAATCCTGGCACAAGGTGCCGGTACTGCAGCAGGTGAGCTTTCGGACTGCTCCCGGCGAGACCTTGGTATTGCTGGGCCCGAGCGGGGCAGGCAAGAGCTCTCTGCTGCGCATGATGAACTTGCTGGACACGCCGGATGCCGGTGTGTTGCGCATCGCAGACAGTGAATTTTCTTTCCCGTCCAGCCTCTCTACTGCCGAATTCAACCGTCAGGCACAGGCGCTGCGCCGCAAGGTGGGCATGGTGTTCCAGCAGTACAATCTGTGGCCGCACCTCACCGTGATGGAGAATCTGATTGAAGCGCCCGTCAAGGTGCTCGGCATGAGCCGCGAGGCGGCCATCGAGAAAGGGGCCTATCTGCTGGCCCAGCTGCAACTGGCCGACAAACGGGACGCCTGGCCCGCACGGCTTTCCGGTGGCCAGCAGCAGCGGGTCGCCATTGCCCGGACCTTGATGATGGATCCTCAGGTGCTGCTGTTTGACGAACCGACGGCTGCCCTGGATCCCGAAATTACCAAAGAGGTGGCGGAGATCATCCGCACCCTGAGCCAGACCGGCATCACCCAGGTGGTGGTGACCCACGAGGTGGAGTTCGCCCGCAAGGTGGCCAGTCAGGTGATCTATCTGGAGAAGGGGCGGATCATCGAATCCGGCACCGCCGCCATCTTCCAGTCCCCGCAAACCAGCCGGTTTGCCGAATTCTTGATGCATTGATATTGAGTCGATAAGGAAGCTGTCATGAAAAAGAGTCTGTTGCTGATCGCCGCCATGGGTCTGCTGAGCACTTCTGTGCTGGCCAAAGAAATCAAGTTCGCCACCGAGGCAACCTATGCGCCGTTCGAATACCTGGATGACAAGAACGAGTTCCAGGGCTTTGACATCGATCTGGCCCGCGCGGTCTGCGAGCAGGCCAAGCTGGAGTGCAGCTTCCACAACCAGGCCTTCGACAGCCTGATCCCCAGCCTCAAGTTCCGTCGCTATGATGCCGTCATCGCCGCCATGGACGTGACGCCGGAGCGGGCCGCCCAGGTCGACTTCTCCGATATCTATTACGAGAACTCCGCGGTGTTCGTCGCCAAGAAAGAGACCTTCAAGGGGCCGGACGATCTGGTGGACAAGACAGTCGGCGTGCAGAACGGCACCTCCCACCAGTCCTATCTGGTGGACAACTGGGTGAGCAAGGGTCTGCTGACCGTGCCCTACGCCAGCTACCAGAGCGCCTTCCTGGACATGATGAATGGCCGCACTGACGGCGTGTTTGCCGATACGGCGGTGGCCGCCGACTGGCTCAAGCAGCACAAGGAATACGCCGTGGTCGGTACCCCGGTGACCGACGCCAAGTACTTCGGTACCGGTTTTGGCATCGCGGTGGCCAAGGGCAACCAGGAACTGCTGACCCAGCTGAACAAGGGGCTGGCCGAGATCAAGGCCAACGGCACCTATCAGAAGATCTATGACAAGTACTTCGCGCAGTAAGCCATGTTGAGCCTGTTGTTGGATGCAGCCTGGATGACCCTCGGGCTGGCCTTGGCATCCCTGGTCGGTGGCATGGTGCTGGCTCTGGCATTCAGTGCGGCTGAGTTGAGCAAGCAGCGTTGGCTGGTGTGGCCCGTGGCCACCCTGACCACCTTGATCCGTGGTCTGCCCGAGTTGCTGGTGGTGCTCTTCATCTACTTCGGCTCGACCCAGGTGCTGTTCCTCATCACCGGGGAGTATGTGGAGTTCAGCCCGTTCGCCTGCGGTGTGCTGGCGCTCTCCCTGCTGTTTGCGAGCTACGCCACCCAGACCCTGCGTGCCGCCCTCAATGCGGTGCCCGCGGGGCAGCGGCTGGCGGCGCAGGCGCTCGGCCTGGGCAAGGGGCACACCTTCTTTCGCATCGTGCTGCCCCAGGCCTGGCGTCACGCCCTGCCCGGGCTCGGCAACCAGTGGCTGGTGCTGCTGAAAGACACCGCTCTGGTCTCCCTCATCGGGGTGAACGAGATGATGCGTCAGGCACAGATGGCTTCGGCCAGCACCTATCAACCCTTCACCTGGTACGCCGCTGCCGCCCTCATCTATCTGGCCATCAGTCTGGTGAGTGAATTCGGCTTGAAGCAGGCGTCCCGCTATACCCGCCGTTACGGAGGCTGACCATGCAGGATTACCTGATGACCCTGCTGGGAGGGCTGGCGATCACCTTGCAGCTTACCGCATTCAGCTTGCTGCTGGGCGTGCTGATGGCGGCCGGCATGACCTGGGTGCTGGAGCGTCGCATTCCGGTGGCGACCCAGCTGGTGCAGCTCTGGGTGCTGGTCTTTACCGGTACGCCGCTGCTCATCCAGATCTTCCTCATCTACTACGGGCCTGGCCAGTTTGAATGGCTCAAGGCGGGGCCGCTCTGGCCGCTGCTCAAGCAACCCTGGTTCTGCGCCGTGCTGGCGCTCGGTTTCAATACCGCAGCCTACTCCACCCGGCTGTTCAAGGGAGCGCTCGACGCCATCCCCGCCGGTGAAGTGGAGGCCTGCCGTGCGCTCGGCTTCTCGGCCGGACAGACCCTGTGGATGAAGACCCGCCATGCCGCCCGTCGGCTGGTCCCCGCCTATTCCAACGAGGTGATCCTGGTGCTCAAGGGGAGTTCGCTCGCCAGTACCATCACCATCATGGACATCATGGGGCTGGCCCAGCGTCTCAATGCCCAGACCTATGACACTCTGGCGGTGTTCACCGTGGCCGGAGCGCTCTATCTGACCATGAATGGATTGTTAACAATTGGTTTCCGCTGGTGTGAGCGTCGGGCACTGGCTTTCCAGTCCTGAAGCAGTCACATTTACCTCTTAATGGTGAGGAGGACACAGGAAATCTGTGTCTTTCCTCCCATTTATCGCATATTCCTCTCCGCTTTCATCGCCGCTTGTTCCCTGGCTCACAGAACCCGTGATTACAACTGTTATCAGATTGTTTTTTAGGAGGGGATCCTTTAAGGTGAGGCGCACAATAAGAATCAGCATTAACCCAACTAGAAACAACCTTAAACCTACGCTTAGACATGGAGTTGATCATGAAAGTTGCCGTTCTGGGTGCCGCCGGTGGTATCGGCCAAGCCCTCGCTCTGCTGTTGAAAAACCGCCTGCCTGCCGGTTCCGAACTGAGCCTGTATGACATTGCCCCGGTCACTCCGGGCGTGGCGGCGGACCTGAGCCACATCCCGACTGACGTGAAAGTAAAAGGTTTCTGCGGTGAAGATCCGAGCCCGGCTCTGGTCGGTGCCGATGTCGTGCTGATCTCTGCCGGCGTGGCGCGCAAGCCCGGCATGGACCGTTCCGACCTGTTCAACATCAACGCCGGTATCGTCAAGAACCTGGTGGAAAAGTGTGCTGCTTCCTGCCCGAAAGCACTGATCGGCATCATCACCAACCCGGTCAACACCACGGTCGCCATCGCCGCCGAAGTGCTGAAGAAAGCCGGTGTCTATGACAAGCGTCGCCTGTTCGGCGTGACCACCCTGGATGTGATCCGTGGCGAGACCTTCGTGGCCGAAGCCAAGGGCCTGAACGTTGACAAGGTACGTGTCAACGTCATCGGCGGCCACAGTGGCGTGACCATTCTGCCGCTGCTCTCCCAGGTTGAAGGCGCCAGCTTCACCGCTGAGGAAGTGGCTGCCATGACCAAGCGCATCCAGAATGCCGGTACCGAAGTGGTGGAAGCCAAGGCCGGTGGTGGTTCCGCCACTCTCTCCATGGGTCAGGCAGCCTGCCGTTTCGGTCTGTCGCTCATCAAGGGTCTGCAAGGGGAAGCCAATGTCATCGAGTGTGCCTATGTGGAAGGCAACGGTGAGCACGCCACCTTCTTCGCGCAGCCGGTGCTGCTCGGCAAGAACGGTGTCGAAACCGTGCTGGACTACGGCAAGCTGAGCGCCTTCGAGCAGGAAGCGATGGACAGCATGCTGGCCACCCTGAAGGCTGACATCCAGCTGGGCGTCGACTTCGTCAAGTAAGTCTCTACGTCGACCGCAAGGGGAGCCCAGGCTCCCCTTTGTCATTTTCGGGGCTGGGTGTAGCGGGCTAAGGAGATGGCCCTGGCTGCCGATAACAGAAGGCAGCAGGAGATCCCTATGATAAAACCAAGAACCCTCATCGCCATTATCGGTGTGTGCAGCTTCCCCTTGCAGGGGGCGGAGTCCACCTCGGCCGCCGTGCCCACCCAGGCGGTGGCGGTTGCAGCCGCGCCGCCATCCCCGGCGTCTGCCCCCTTGTCACCGGCCTCATCATCGGCCCAGCCAGCCCTGACGCCAGCCTCTTCTGTCGCCACGCCATCCCTCCCTGTGTCAGCAGCGCCAGCCCAGGCGCCATCCGCATCCGCACCTGTACCGTCCGCACCGGCAGCTGCGCCGCTGCCCAGGGCGACGACACAGGCATCCGCTGCTGCGGGAGAGTTGCAGGCCGTGCCGCTCTATCGCCAGGACGAACTGCTCAACTGGATAGAGCAGGGGCGACATCTGGCCCGGGTGAAGCAGGACAGGTGCCAGCTCACCCAGGATATCGAGGCGCGGGCCTCGGTGATGAAGATCCCTGCCTATCAGTTCCTCTGGGGGGACATGCTGGCGTGGGGGGTTTGCACCAAGCCGGACGCCCAGATCGGAGTGCAGTACATGTGGGAGGCCGCCAACCAGGGGCTGGCGCCGGCGCTGGAACAGCTTGGCCGCTATTACTGGAAGGGGATCCTGGTTCAGAAGGATCTGGTGCGGGCCGAGACCCTGATGCGGGAAGCCGCGAGCCTCGGCTTCTTACGGGCACAGATGGAGTGGGTGGAGATGTTGCTGCAGGGCATGGGAAGTCCGCTGGATTACGAGGAGGCGTATCACTGGCTGCACGGCGCCGTCATCGGTGACAAGGCCATGCACCAGAAGGCGGCGAGCCTGCTCAGCCGGCTCGGCAACCGGATGCCCGCCAATGCCATCGCCCGTGCCAAGGCGATGCACTGAGTCCTGATAGTCCGCTTTGATATTACAAGGCCCACGAAGCTGTGCTTGTGGGCCTTGTGCATTTTCCCGGTCAGGGGAGGGATCAGAGGTCCTGATGGGGGCCGAAGACCTCGTAGTGCATCCGCTCGGCAGGCACGCCCACATTCTCCAACTGAGCTTTGACTGCCTTCATGAACGGGACAGGGCCGCAGAAATAGTAGTGGGCGTCGGCCGGAATGAGGTCGGTGACCTGCTCCAGTGCCAGAGTGCCGCTGAAGTCGTAATCCTCTCCTTTGACATCCTGCTCCCCCGGCTCCCGATACCAGACCCGGCTCTCCAGTTTCCCGTGGTGCCTGCTCTTTGCCCGGATCTCGTCCCTGAACGCGTGGTGGGCGCCGTGTTCGCAGGCATGAAGCCAGCGAATATCCATATCCGGGCCCTCGGCCAGCAAGTGGTTGAGCATGCTCAGCATGGGGGTGAGGCCGACCCCGGCGGAGATCAGCACCACGGGCGTGTCTGTCACCTCTTGCAGGAAGAAGTCGCCGGCCGGCGGCATGATGTCGACCGTGTCACCGATGTGAAGATGATCATGCAACAGGTTGGAGGCCTGACCCCTGAGTTCGCGCTTGACGCTGATGCGGTAGTCGCGGCCATTGGGGGCGTCCGAGAGGGAGTACTGGCGGATCTCCTGATGCTCGAGGGCGGGATGAACCAGCTTGATACTGAGATATTGCCCCGGTTTGAAACGCAACACGGGGTTGCCATCGAGGGGGGCCAGGACGAAAGAGGTGATGAGTTCACTCTCCTGACGCTTCTCCTTGATGATGAAAGGGCGGGTTCCCTGCCAACCACCGTCCTGGCTTGCCTTTTCCCGATAGAGCTCGCTCTCCCGGCCGATAAAGATGTCGGCCAGCACACCGTACGCCTTGCCCCAGGCGGTAAGGACCTCCTCCGTGACAGCGTTGCCACCCATTTCTTTGAGCGTGGCCAAGAGATGACTACCCACAATGTGATATTGTTCCGGCTGGATCAGGAAACCCGTGTGTTTGTGGGCGATGCGTTCAACGGCTCCGGCCAGGGCCCCCAGATTGTCAATGTTCCTGGCATAGGCCGCCACCGCACTGAACAGTGCCAAGGGCTGTCCCCCGCTACGCTGGTGAGCCAGGTTGAAGACATCCTTCAACTCGGGATTGTGGCTGAACATGCGCTGATAAAAGTGCCGTGTGAGGTCAGGGCCCGCCGATTCGAGCAAAGGAATGGTGCTCTTGATGACGGCGATGGTGGCTTGGTCTAACATAGGAGGTCCTTTCTAATTGAACATCTGGAATGTCACTTATTAAGTTGCATCCTAAATGTTTAATTGATCTGGATCAATCATCAATTCTTCGCGCTAGGCGCTACAGGCACTATGAGACTAACGAGCTATACCGATTTTGGATTGAGAGCCCTGCTCTATCTGGCCACCCTGCCGGAGGGGGAACTGTCGAGCGTGGCCAAGGTATCCGCCTTGTACGACGTATCCCGCAACCACATGGTGAAGGTGGTGAACCAGTTGGTGAAACTGGGCTATCTGCAGTCACAACGCGGCAAGAATGGTGGCATCCGCATGGCGCGCTCCCCCGACGAGATCAATATCGGGCAAGTGATCCGGGCATTGGAAGGCAATCTGGACGGGATCGACTGCAGCTCCCCGGTCTGCCATATCGTCTCCGTCTGTCTGCTCAAGAGTGCCTTGAAGGAGGCGATGAACGCCTTCCTCGCGGTGATGGATGGCTATACGCTGCAGGATTTGCTGGCAAACCGTGACGAGTTGCAGCAGGTGTTCGGTGAGCTCATCCCCACTCTGGTGCTGGAGCCGGATGACGAGAGCGAGTGAAACAAAAAGGCTGCCATCGGCAGCCTTTTTTCAATCCTCGTACCCTGAATCGTCCCGGTACAGGTGCGGCATGATCCTCGCCATCTTCACCATGTTGTTCTCCACTTCGAGAATCTCGATAGGGTAGCCCGCCAGCCTGACACTGATGTTGGGTTGGGGGATCTCCTCAAGGTACTCCAGGATGGCGCCATTGAGGGTCCGTGGGCCGTCCATGGGCAGGTGCCAGTCCATCTCCTTGTTCAGCTCGCGGATGCTGGCGGAGCCTTCGACCAGGAAGGAGCCGTCCGGCTGGGGATGGATCTCGTCACTCGGGGTCGGTGTCATGGAGGTGGTGAAGTCACCGACAATCTCTTCCAGGATGTCGTCCAGGGTGATCAGCCCCTGAATATCGCCATATTCGTCGACGATAAGGCCAATTCGCTCCTTGTTGCGCTGGAACTTGGCCAACTGCACGTTGAGGGGGGTCCCCTGGGGGATGAAATAGATGGGGTCGACTTCCCGCAGCAGGCTGGACTTGCTGAACTGATCCCGGGCGACCAGTCTCAGGGCGTCCCGTGAGTGCAGGAAGCCGACGACGTCATCGATGTTGTCGCGATAGAGCAGGATCTTGGTGTGGGCGCAGTGGGCCAGCTGGCGCAGTATGATCTTCCAGTCGTCATTGATGTCGATGGCGGAGATCTCGCTGCGCGGGACCATGATGTTCTCCACCGTCATCTTGTCGAGATCCAGGATGCTTATCAGCATCTCCTGGTGGTGCTTGGGAATGAGATTGCCCGCCTCGTTGACGATGGTGCGCAGCTCTTCGGAATTGAGGGAGTCATCCTTGTTGTGCTCTAGACGCAAGAGTTTCAGCAGCAGGTTCGTGATGCTGTTGATGAGCCAGACAAGGGGAGCGAACGGCACCATCAGCCCCTTGAGGATCCAGGAGGCAGGGTAGGCTATCCGCTCGGGGAACATGGCCGCCAGTGTCTTGGGGGTGACTTCCCCGAATACCAGTACCACCAGGGTCAGCCCGAAGGTGGCAATGGCGACGCCGAGATCCCCGAACAGCCGGATGCAGACGATGGTCGCGATGGCGGAGGCCAGGATGTTGACCAGATTGTTGCCGATGAGAATGAGGCCAAGCAGGCGGTCCGGCCTGGCCAGCAGCTTCTCGACCCGGCGGGCAGCTTTGTGCTTGGTCTGGGCCAGATGCCGCAGCTTGTAGCGGTTGAGCGACATCAGACCGGTTTCGGAACTGGAGAAGAAGGCTGACAAAAGGATCAAGATAACGAGAACAATCAGCAATGTACTCGTTGAGATACTGTCCAAGAAGGGCTCCTGTAAGGATGGTTGGGGAATGTTCGTGCGTCAGCTAAGCAGCACTTCCTTGACGAAGCGGCTGCCAAAATAGGCCAGTGTCAGGATGAAGCTGCCGATGAGGCTCAGCATGATGACCTTGCGGCCGCGCCAGCCACGGGTATGGTGACCCCAGAGCAGCAGAGCGTAGACGCACCAGGCCAGGATAGAGAGGATGGCCTTGTGGGACTTGCCCTGGGCAAACATGTCTTCCAGGAAGAACAGGCCGGATGCGATGGAGAGGGTCAGCAGCAGCAGACCTGCGGAAATGAGCTGAAACAGGCGTTTCTCCACCGTCATCAGGGGTGGCATGGCTGGCAGGTGGCTGATCTTTCTGGATTTCAGTTGCCTGTCCAGGCAGGCAAGCTGGAGGGCAAACAAGCAGGCGATCATCAGTACCGAATAGGCCATCAGCGCGAGGCCTATGTGCAGCAGTAACTGGGGGTGTGCTTCCAGATGGGTGATGTAGCGCCCGGGAATGAGCGCGCTGGCTGCCAGCAGCAGGGCTGAAAAACTGTAGACGACGGGGAGCAGGATCCAGCCGTTGAAGCGTCGGGTGACGCAGGTCATGAAGCAACTGATGATAAGGCTGACCAGGGACGCCACGTTCAACATGCTGAGATTCTGGCCGGAATGGGTGGCCAGCACTTCGCTGCCCACCGCCATGCCATGGGCGGTCAGGGCCAGGCCGACACAGGCGAACAGCGATACTTGCCCGACGGGCTTGGCGCTGAGCAGCAGGTGCAGTGAGGCGATGATGGCCAGCAGGTAAAACGCCAGGGCCAGAACAGAGATCACGATCATAACCAGGTCGTTGTCAAACAAGCTTTATGGATAAGAGGGGCAGTATACCTTGCACAAGATATGCTCGCCAGTTGTGCCAGAGGCTAACTGCCCACATATAAGTAGGCGTTGATGGTCACCGTGCGGCGAATAATCGTCCTCCGGCGTTGACTGGGGTATACTGCCCTCCATTTGTTGACCTGCCCGTTCGATGGCAGGCCGCCGCGGCAAGCGGCGAGTAATCGTCCCTAGAGTGCTGACCGGGGTATAATGCCCCCAGTGTCACGCCAAGAACCGGAAAGCGTCATGTTTGAGAATTTGACTGAACGACTCTCGCGCACCCTGCGCAACGTCAGCGGCCGCGGCCGTCTGACCGAAGAGAATATCAAGGATACCCTGCGCGAAGTCCGCATGGCGTTGCTCGAGGCGGACGTCGCCCTGCCGGTGGTGCGCGATTTCGTGGCGCGCGTTAAGGAACGTGCCGTGGGCCAGGAAGTGGCCAAATCCCTGAGCCCGGGCCAGGCCTTCATCAAGATCGTCCATGGCGAACTGGTCACCGTAATGGGGGAGGCCAACGAACAGCTCAACCTGGCTGCCCAGCCGCCGGCCATTATCCTGATGGCAGGTCTTCAGGGGGCCGGTAAGACCACTACGGTCGGCAAACTGGCCAAACTGCTCAAGGAGCGCAGCAAGAAAAAGGTGCTGGTGGTCAGTGCGGACGTCTACCGTCCGGCGGCGATCAAGCAGCTTGAGACCCTTGCGGGCGACATCGGTGTCGACTTCTTCCCGAGTGATGCCAGCCAGAAACCGATCGCCATTGCCACTGCCGCCATCGATCAGGCGCGCAAGAAGTTCTATGACGTGGTGATCGTCGATACTGCCGGTCGTCTGCACGTCGATGGCGAAATGATGGCGGAGATCCAGGATCTGCACGCCACCATCAAGCCTGTCGAAACCCTGTTCGTGGTGGATGCCATGACAGGCCAGGATGCTGCCAATACCGCCAAGGCCTTCAACGAAGCGCTGCCGCTCACCGGTGTGATCCTTACCAAGGCAGACGGTGATGCCCGCGGTGGTGCCGCACTGTCGGTTCGCCATATCACCGGCAAGCCGGTCAAGTTCATCGGTATGGGTGAGAAGACTGACGCGCTGGAGCCGTTCCATCCGGATCGTCTCGCCTCCCGCATCCTCGGCATGGGGGATGTGCTCTCTCTCATCGAAGAGGTGGAGCGCAACGTCGATAAAGAGAAGGCGGCCAAGCTGGCCAGCAAGGTGAAGAGCGGCAAGGGCTTCGACCTGGAAGACTTCCGTGAGCAGCTGGCCCAGATGCGCAACATGGGTGGCATGATGGGGATGCTCGACAAGCTGCCCGGCATGTCCGGCCTGCCGGACAACATCAAGGATCAGATGGATGACAAGCTCACCGTGCGGATGGAGGCCATCATCAGCTCCATGACGCCGAAAGAGCGTGCCCATCCCGATCTCATCAAGGGCTCCCGCAAGCGCCGCATCGCTGCGGGCTCCGGCATGCAGGTCCAGGATGTGAACAAGCTGCTCAAGCAGTTCACCGAGATGCAGCGCATGATGAAGAAAATGTCCGGCAAGGGCGGTATGCGCAAGATGATGGGCCAGATGAAGAACATGCTGCCCCCCGGATTCGGTGGTGGCGGTCGCGGTCCGTTCTGATTTTCCTGCTGGTCAGGTAGAAAGGCTCACCCTGGTGAGCCTTTTTCATGCCAATCCCTGCGCAAAAAATAGCTGGCTTGGTTGCAATTATTACGAATCCAAGTAGAATTACGCGGCTTATTTTAAGCTAGGGTCTGCGTATTTGCAGGCCTTGTTCATTAGATGTTTATGAGGACGATATGGTAACCATTCGTTTACAACGTGGTGGCGCGAAAAAGCGTCCGTTCTACCAGGTAGTAGTTGCTGACAGCCGTAACGCCCGTGACGGTCGTTTCATCGAGCGCGTCGGTTTCTTCAACCCGGTTGCTGCTGGTAACGCTGAAAAGCTGAACCTGGACCTGGCTCGTATCGAGCATTGGGTTGCTACTGGTGCCGCTGTTTCTGACCGCGTTGCCAAGCTGATCAAAGACGCTGCCAAAGCTGCTTAATCAGCCAAACGGTAGGGAGTTAAGGTGGAAAAACCTGTAGTTCTGGGCACCCTGGGGACCGTTTACGGAATCAAGGGCTGGCTTAAAGTGAACTCCTTCACCGATGTTGCCGAAGCGATTTTCGATTACAACCCCTGGCTGATCAATCAGAACGGGGCGTGGCGTGAAATCCGGGTGTCATCCTGGAAACGTCACAACAAGGGTCTGATCTGCAAACTCGATGGTATCGATGTGCGTGAGGATGCCCTGGCATTGACCAACGTCGAGATTGGCGTTCCCGCCGATCTGTTGCCTGCGTTGCCCGAAGGGGAGTTCTACTGGCGTGACCTCATTGGTTGCACCGTGGTAACCACCAAGGGATACGACCTGGGCAAGGTGACCGAATTGATGGAAACCGGCTCCAACGATGTGTTGGTGGTTGAGGCCAATGTAAAAGATGCCTTTGGTGCAAAGGAGCGGTTGATACCGTTCCTGGAAGAGCAGGTGATCAAGAATATTGATCTGACTGCTCGAACAATCGAAGTTGATTGGGATCCTGGTTTCTAGTTTCCCGCGCTAACACGGGTGCCGGAGGTTTCTTATGTGGATTGGGGTCATTAGCCTCTTCCCGGAAATGTTCCGAGCCATTACCGAGCACGGGGTAACGGGTCGGGCCGTCAAGAGTGGCCTGCTGCAGATTGAGTGCTGGAACCCTCGGGACTTCACCCACGACAAACACCGTACGGTCGATGATCGTCCTTATGGTGGTGGGCCCGGCATGTTGATGATGGTTCAGCCGCTGCGTGATGCCATTCATGCAGCCAAGCAAGCGGCGGGAGACGGGGCGAAAGTCATCTATCTCTCTCCTCAGGGACGCAAGCTGACTCAAGCGGGCGTAACCGAGTTGGCGACGAATCAGAAACTGATTCTGGTCGCCGGTCGATACGAAGGTATCGATGAGCGCGTGATACAAACCGAAGTCGACGAAGAGTGGTCTATCGGGGATTACGTGTTAAGTGGTGGCGAGTTGCCTGCCATGACCCTGATCGATGCGGTTTCGCGTCTGGTCCCGGGGGTCTTGGGTGATCAGGCCAGTGCCGAGCAGGACTCCTTCACGGATGGGCTGCTGGATCATCCCCACTATACTCGGCCGGAGGTGTTGGATGGATTGGCGGTGCCCGAGGCGCTGACAAGCGGCAATCACGAAGTGATTCGGCGCTGGCGACTCAAGCAATCGCTCGGACGAACCTGGCAGAGAAGGCCGGAACTTATTAACAACCTAGCTCTGACTGACGAGCAAGAATCACTTCTTGCCGAGTATGTCCGCGAAGTGCGTGACAGCGTTAAGTAGAGTTTTCAGTTTATCCTAGGTAAGGAAAGACAATGAGCAAGATTATTCAGCAGCTTGAACAAGAGCAACTGCGTACCGACATCCCGGCTTTTGCCCAGGGCGACACCGTACGTGTTCAAGTTCGTGTTAAAGAAGGTGGTAAAGAGCGTCTGCAGGCTTTCGAAGGCATCGTGATTGCCAAGCGTAACCGCGGTCTGCACTCTGCTTTCACCGTTCGCAAGATCTCCAACGGCGAAGGTGTTGAGCGTGTATTCCAGACTCACTCTCCGCTGATCCACAGTGTAGAACTGAAGCGTCGTGGTGATGTTCGCCGCGCCAAACTGTACTACCTGCGCAACCTGTCCGGCAAAGCTGCTCGTATCAAAGAGAAGCTCAACTAATTCGATTCGAATTGGTGTCGGTATGTCGGCGAAAAGCTCGACAGGTAGTGAAAAGGCTCGCCAATGGCGAGCCTTTTTTGTATCCGTGTGCGGGGTATTGGCTCAACCGGGCTGGCTGACCCGCACCACCGAGTTGTCACGCCCGAAGGGGCCAGGCACATAGTCGTCCGCCTCCCAGTCGTTGTCATAAAGGGTTTCACCATCGGGTTGCACTAGCTGATAGCAATACTCGAAATGGCTGGGGCCATCGGTCGGCAGGTTGAGTGTCGCCTTGAACTCCCCGTTTTTCATCCTCTTCAGTTCAATGGGCTGCCACTGGCTGAATTCACCCAGCAGCAAGACCTGCTCGGCATCACCGGCGGCCTCCTTTTCGACGGCAAAGGTCACCTTGACCTCGGGACGGGATTTGAGGAATTGCTTGTTGATCGGCATATGGACTCCTTGTCACTGGCTGCGAAGAAAGTAGCGCTGGTTATTTTTATATCACTCTATGACAAGGATGTTGATAAGCAGGATCAAAGGGGGAGGGCAAAATGGCGCTGCAGGAGTTGATGGGTGAACTCGATCTTGAGGTAGAAGCCCCGTGGTAGCGTCATGATGGGTTGGCCATTGCGGCCGATGGCGCGGGTCAGCGCCTTGCTGTTGGCCGCCTTGGGGCGTAGCTGCAATACCTGGCCGTGGCGGGCGCTGATCTGCTCCACTTCCCCCAGCACTATCATGTCCATCAGCTCTTCCCAGTCCTGGCGCAGCAGTCCTTCTTCCTCTTCATTCGGGCTCCACAGCAGCGGCATGCCGACGCGACGGTCGCCGACAGGGATGTCGCGGCTGCCTTCCACCGGGATCCAGAGCACCCGCGACAGCTTGTTGCGCACGTTCGACTCCTCCCAGCGCTGGCCGCTGACCCCGATGAGGGGGGCCACGCAGACAAAGGTGGTTTCCAGCGGGCGCCCTTGAGGATCGATGGGGATCGTCTTGAGCTCGATACCGAGATCCGGAAAATCCTGCTCGGGACGGCTACCTGCACTGGCCCCCAGCTGCCACTCGATCAACTGCCCTGTCCAGCCCTTGTCACGCCTGAGATCCCGCGGTACGGGGATGCCCGCCGTTGCGGCAAGCTGGGCCAGAGTGAAGCCAGCCATGGCGTAGGCTCGACTGAGCAGCTCTTGTTCTGACTGGGGATTGGCGGGCATGAGGGCTCCTCTGGAGATAATAGACATCGCAATACGGATCCTTGCATGGTATCGCTGATTTTATAACCGATCCTCGCCCGACTATACACAGGGAGACATGGGTGACAGAATTCAACATATCTAAATGATTTTAAAGGATTTTACTTTATTTATCCAGTATGTTGACCCGCCGGATCCCCGCATAAACGAGTTGTCCAAGGGTTTGTGCGAGCTGTTGCACACAGTTATCCACAGAAATCTTGGATAACTGGCGTAAAGTGGTGAAAGGAAGCGTGGCACCAGAAATAAATGTGAGAGTACGCCGATTTTCAGCGCCATTTCGGTGCAGATAATGCGCCATATCTGTGGATAAATCCGTCTTGGTGGATCTTTGAGCAGTCGAACTTGTTCACAATTAACAGGCTGGATCCTCTTAGGCAAAAGACATGGATCTTGATCCAGCAATTAAACTATAACCTTATGTATTTAAATGTATATTTTGTTTTTAAGTGAATCGGGTATGATATGCTTCCGTGCAATGCCACAGTATAAAACTACTGTATATACCTGCTTGATCACAGGTTTATGCACAGTCTGGGTGGGCAACTTGCCTAGCATGAACCTTCAATTTGTTTATAACTTTGCTTGAAATGCCAAGTTATTCATGAATGGAAGATGACAGTCCCTGTTTGCCGCCACGGGGTGAATGTGGAACAATCTCGTTATAGATTCAGCCTTTATAAGGTGATCACGTGATAGATGGTGACGGATTTCGTCCCAATGTCGGCATCGTGATCTGTAACCGTGACGGACAAGTATTGTGGGCTAAGCGCTATGGGCAGCACTCCTGGCAGTTTCCGCAGGGGGGGGTTGATGATGGTGAATCGCCGGAACAGGCCATGTATCGTGAGCTGTATGAGGAGATAGGCCTCAAGCAGGACGATGTGACCATACTGGCGACCAGTCGCAACTGGCTGAAGTATCGCTTACCCAAACGACTCGTCCGCTGGGACAGTTCACCGGTCTGTATTGGCCAGAAGCAGAAATGGTTTTTGTTGCAGCTCGATCCTGGCAAAGAGTCCAGGATCCAGTTTGGCTGTCATGGTCACCCGGAATTTGATGATTGGCGTTGGGTCAGCTTCTGGTACCCGGTTCGTCAGGTCGTCTCCTTCAAGCGGGAGGTTTACCGCCGGGTGATGAAGGAGTTTGCCCCGCTGGCCATGCCAGTCCCCGTGGTGCAGGCTAACCGAAAAGATGGGCGGCGCAACCGCTCGCGTTAAGGAGCACAACTAGTTGCTGACGGAACTCAGACGCATCGTGGAAAGCATGGCCGAGGCCAACACCCTCGAACAGGCCTTGCAAGCATTGGTGAGCCAGACCCGGCTCGCCATGACGGTGGACTGCTGCTCCGTCTACGTGGCCGAGCCGGACATGCGCCGCTATCGACTGGCTGCGACCGATGGTCTGGCCGAATCGGCCGTGGGCAAGGCCACCCTGCCGTTCGAGCAGGGTATCGTCGGCTTGGTGGGTCAGCGTGAAGAGCTGATCAACCTGGCCGATGCCCCCTCTCACCCCAGTTTCAAGTTCCTGCCCGATGTGGCGGAAGAGGCGTTTCGCTCCTTCCTCGGCGCTCCCATCATGCATCAGCGTCAGGTAGTGGGGATTCTGGTCGTGCAGCAAAAGGAGAGCCGCCTCTTCGATGAGGGGGAGGAGTCCTTCATGGTCACCCTGGCGGCTCAGCTGGCTGCCCGCATCGCCCAGGCCCAGGCCAAGGGGTGGCTGCAGAAGACCGACTGGAGCAAGCCGCTGCGCGGTATTGCCGGGGCGAGTGGCATCGCCATCGCCAAGGCCTGGGTGTGGCGTCCGCGCAAGGCACTCAATACCATCACGCCGCGCAAGGACGAGGATCATGCCAAGCAGCTTGCCCGTCTCGAGCTGGCGGTGGAGGAAGTGCGCCACGATCTGGAGAGCCTGGCACTGCGTTTTCGCGAGAGCTACAGCCAGGACTCGGTCGCCATCTTCGACATCTATCTGCACCTGCTAAACGATCCCGGCTACATCAAGCCCATCCGCAACAAGGTCAGCAAGGAACACTGGACGGCGATCTCGGCGGTCAAACTCATCAGCGATCGGCTGATAGAGCAGTTCAAGGGGATGAAGGATCCCTATCTGCGGGAGCGCTCCACCGATGTGAAAGACATCGCCCAGCGGCTCATCAGCCGGCTGGTGCAGGACGAACCCGAGCAGCTCACCATCGGCGAACCCGTGGTGCTGGTCGCCGATGAAGTGACGGCCACCATCCTTGCGGAGATCCCGAGGGAATTTCTGAACGGTGTGGTGTCGCTCAAGGGCGGGACCAACTCCCATGCCGCCATCCTGGCCCGTGCCATGGGGGTGGCGGCCATCATGGGGGTGGATCTGCCCCTCGGTGACATCGGCGGGCGCACTCTGGTCATCGATGGCTACAGCGGCGATCTCTTCATCGAACCCAACCAAGTGATCCTGACCGAGTACCGGCAACTGCTGAGTGAGGAGCGGGCACTCGACACCCTGGTGCGTAGCGTCGACAACCAGCCCTCCGAGACCGCCGACGGCACCAAGGTCTCTCTGCTGCTCAACGCAGGGCTGAGTGCGGATACCGAGATCTCCCTCAATCATCTGGCGGACGGGGTCGGGCTCTATCGCACCGAGATCCCCTTCATGCTGCAGGACAGCTTCCCTTCGGAGTGGGAGCAGACTGCCCGCTATCGCGGGATCCTGGAAACCTATCGGGATCGCCCGGTTTGCATGCGGACTCTGGACGTGGGGGGGGACAAGCAACTGCCCTATTTCCCCATCGTGGAGGAAAATCCCTTCCTTGGTTGGCGGGGGATCCGGCTCACCCTGGATCACCCCGAACTCTTCCTGGTGCAGCTCAAGGCCATGTTGCGGGCCAGCGAAGGGCTGGACAATCTGGCCATCATGCTGCCGATGATCAGCAGCGTCAGTGAAATCAAGGCCTCCCGTCGTCTGCTGGATCAGGCGTGGCGCGAGGTGTCGGAAGAAGCGGCCAGCCGCGATGCGGTGATCCGCTACCCCAGTCTCGGGGTGATGATCGAAGTCCCCTCCGCGCTGTACATCCTGCCGGAGATGGCGCCGCTCATCGACTTCTGGTCGGTGGGCAGCAACGACCTGACCCAGTACCTGCTGGCGGTGGATCGCAACAATGCCCGTGTCGCCAGCATCTACGATGCCTTCCATCCCGCGGTGATCCGCGCTTTGCAACTGTTGGTCGATGCCTCTCAGCGCTATCACAAGCCGGTCTCTGTTTGTGGCGAGCTGGCTGGCGATCCGGTCGGAGTGCTGCTGCTGCTGGCCATGGGCTATCGTCGTTTCAGCATGAATACCCACAACATCTCCCGCATCAAATACGTGCTGCGGCAATCCGACCTTGGCGAGTTGAAGGCGCTGATGGCGGATGGTCTCAAGCATGACAATCCTCACGTGCTGCGGGGCCTGTTTGCCCGATATCTGGAAGAGCACGGTCTGGGCGGATTGCTGCGGGCTGGGCACAAGGTCAGGCTGCCCGATTGATATTCCACCTTGTTACTGCGTAAGAATGATCGGAGAATGCGGCTTTTCTTATGATTGGGGCCGCCTATGCAGCACGACGGATATTGGGTTTTCTCGCAGATTGATCCCGTAGCATTCAGTTTGGGACCATTATCGGTACGCTGGTATGGTCTCATGTACCTGTTCGGTTTTGCCTTCGCCATGTGGCTGGCAGGTCGCCGCGCCGATGCACCCAATAGCGGCTGGACCCGCAACGAGGTATCCGACCTGCTGTTCTACGGCTTTCTCGGGGTGATCCTGGGAGGGCGCATCGGTTACGTGCTGTTCTATAACTTCGATCTCTTCCTCGCCGACCCGACCTATCTGTTCAAGATATGGACCGGTGGCATGTCGTTCCACGGTGGCCTCATCGGGGTGATCACCGCCATGATCTGGTTTGCCCACAAAACCCAGCGCCACTTCTTCACCGTGGCGGATTTCGTGGCGCCGCTGATTCCGTTCGGCCTCGGTGTTGGCCGCATCGGCAACTTCATGAACGGCGAGCTGTGGGGTCGGGTGACCGATGTCCCCTGGGCAATCATCTTCCCCGAGGCTGGCCCCGAGCCGCGTCACCCGTCCCAGCTCTATCAGTTCGCGCTGGAAGGGGTGGTGCTCTTCATCATCCTGAACCTGTTCTGGCGCAAGCACCCACCACGTGGCGCCATTTCCGGGATGTTCCTGCTCTTCTACGGTCTGTTCCGCTTCCTGGTGGAGTTTGTTCGTCAGCCTGACAGCCAGCTGGGTCTCTACTTCAATGAGATCAGCATGGGCCAGATCCTCTCTACCCCGATGATAGTGGCGGGTGCGCTCATGGTCTGGGCCGCCTACAAGCAGCCCCGTCTGTTCGGCAATGCACCCAAGGAGGCGAAGTAATGCGTGCCTATCTCGACCTGATGCAGAAAATTCTGGATGAAGGGACCGTCAAATCCGATCGCACCGGGACCGGGACCGTCTCCCTGTTCGGTCATCAGATGCGCTTCAACCTGGCCGAGGGATTCCCGCTGGTGACCACCAAGAAGTGCCACCTGCGCTCCATCATTCACGAGCTGCTCTGGTTCCTCAACGGCGATACCAACACCGCCTATCTGAAAGAGCACGGTGTCAGCATCTGGGACGAGTGGGCCGACGAGCACGGTGATCTGGGGCCTGTCTATGGTGCCCAGTGGCGCTCCTGGCCGGCGGCCGATGGGTCTGTCATCGACCAGATCCAGAAGGCGGTGGATGACATCCAGCACAACCCGGATTCCCGCCGCATCATCGTCTCCGCCTGGAACGTGGGCGAGCTGGACAAAATGGCGTTGGCACCCTGCCACGCCTTCTTCCAGTTCTATGTGGCGGATGGCAAGCTCTCCTGCCAGCTCTACCAGCGCAGTTGTGATGTCTTCCTTGGCCTGCCGTTCAACATTGCCAGCTATGCGCTGCTGACCCACATGATGGCGCAGCAGTGCGATCTGGAAGTGGGGGACTTTGTCTGGACCGGCGGCGACGTGCACCTCTACTCCAACCACATGGAGCAGACGGCACTGCAACTCACCCGCGAGCCGCGCCCTTTGCCGCAACTGGTGATCAAGCGCAAACCTGACTCCATCTTCGATTACAGATTCGAGGATTTCGAGATCCAGGGCTATGATCCCCATCCTGGGATCAAGGCGCCTGTCGCCATTTGAGTATGTTATGAGTACGGGGCGAGCCCCGTCTCTCAGGTGACGATGAATCGACACTCAGCTATTAGAGGCGCCTGCGGGCGCCTTTTTGCATTTTTGTGAATTAATATGCAATTTTCGGGCTGGGAGGCGGCTCCTGAAAAGGGGAGATAACCTGCTTATAGCAGGCATTATCTGTTTTGCTTTCGGTTTTTTCGTTGTTATCAGCCGTAAGAAACGATTTTTCATTGAGCTACTCGAGCCCTAGACTGAAAAGATGCAATTTTATGGGTAGTTAGATATGAGCGATGTATTCAAGCGTTTTCTCAAACTGGAGTCCGCTTCCGGGATCATTCTGATCCTGGCCGCCCTGCTTGCCATCGGCCTGGCCAATTCGGCGCTGGCGCAACACTATCAGAGCTTCCTCAATACCGAGGTGCAGGTTCGCATCGCGGCCCTCGACATCAACAAGCCGCTGCTGCTCTGGATCAATGATGGCTTCATGGCGATCTTCTTCCTGCTGGTGGGTCTCGAGGTGAAGCGAGAGATGCTGGAGGGAGCGCTTTCCTCCCGGGTGCAGGCAACCTTCCCGGCCATTGCTGCCGTGGGGGGTATGTTGGCACCGGCCCTCATCTATAGCTTCTTCAACTACGGAGACGAGGCTACCCGTGCTGGCTGGGCGATTCCGGCCGCCACCGACATCGCCTTCGCTCTCGGGGTCATGGCGCTGCTGGGCAAGCGGGTACCGACCAGCCTCAAGGTCTTCTTGCTGGCGCTGGCTATCATGGACGATCTGGGGGTCATCATCATCATTGCCCTCTTCTACACCCAGCAACTGTCGCTGACTGCGCTGGCGATAGGTGTGGTGGCCACCCTGGCCTTGCTCTGGATGAATCGCCGTGGTGAGGACAGGATTGGACTCTATATGCTGGTCGGCCTGGTGCTCTGGGTTGCCGTGCTCAAGTCCGGTGTCCATGCGACCCTGGCGGGGGTCATCGTGGGCTTCATGATCCCCCTCAACGGCAAGCGTTACGCATCGCCACTCAAGCATCTGGAGCATGTGCTGCACCCCTGGAGCGCCTTCCTGATCCTGCCACTTTTCGCTTTCGCCAACGCCGGGGTATCGCTGGAGGGGATCTACTTCTCGGCTCTGCTCAATCCGCTCCCCATGGGGATCATCCTGGGGCTCTTCGTCGGCAAGCCGCTCGGGATTTTCACCATCAGCTGGCTGGCAGTGAAATCAGGCATTGCCCAACTGCCGCAAGGAGTGAACTTCAGACAGATCTTTGCCGTCAGCATTCTGTGTGGCATCGGCTTTACCATGTCGATGTTTATCGCATCGCTGGCATTCGAGCATGGCGGACTGGACTACGGCAGCTACTCGCGCCTCGGGATCCTGGCAGGTTCCACGCTCGCGGCTGTGATCGGTTACATCGCACTGCGGATATCGCTGCCCAATCGGGAGGCGAATCAAAGTACGGAGGGGTTATGAGAAAACTAGGATGGTTAGTCATGCTGGCGAGCCCTGCAATCTGGGCAAATGGCCTGGTCGATTGTCAGCGGGATGCCACCTCGGCAAGTTGCTCTGCCTATCTCAACGGGGTGGTCGACAGCGCACTCATGCTGGGGGACTCACAGGTAAAAGCCCGGTTCGGAGAGACCTTCGCCGAACGGGCACTGAGCAGTCGTGCCGGCGAGCGAGTCAAGCTGTCCAACAAGCGCTATTGCACCGAGCGAATGCCGGATGCCGGTCGTCTCAAGGCCCATCTGCAGGCACAGTTCGACGCGAACAAGGTTGACTCGATCAGCGACATGTATGACATTCTGGCGGTTGAACTCAGCTGCTACCGGAGCCCGCCTGGCGCGGGAACCCCATCGGATGTCACACCTTAACTACAACCATCTCTACTATTTTTGGATGACTCAGAAGAAGGGCTCCGTCACGCAGGCGGCGGAAGCCCTCTTTTTGACTCCGCAGACCGTGACCGGTCAGATCAAGCTGCTCGAACAGCGTCTTGGCGGCAAGTTGCTGATCAGAAAGGGGCGCTCCCTTGAGGCCACCGAGCTTGGCCAACTGGTGTTTCGCTATGCGGACAAGATGTTCAGCCTCTCCTACGAGATGCTGGATATCGTCAACTACCGCAAGGAGAGCCAGATCCTGTTCGACGTGGGCATCGCCGATGCACTCTCCAAGCGTCTTGCCAGCCGGGTACTGCTCTCCGTGATCCCCAATGATGGTTCCATTCACCTGCGCTGCTTCGAGTCGACCCATGAACTGCTCCTGGAGCAGTTGAGCGAGCACAAGCTCGACATGATCCTCTCTGATTGCCCGGTGGACTCCAGCCAGCATGCCGGGTTGCTGTCCAAGCGTCTGGGGGGATGCGGCGTCAGTTTCTTCTGCAAGGCGCCTCTGCCCTCCCAGCCTTTCCCTGCTTGCCTGGAAGAGCGCAAGCTGCTCATCCCGGGCCGCCGTACCGCCATGGGTCGTCAACTGACCCAGTGGTTCGAGCAGCAGGGGATTTCCCCCAGTATTCTGGGAGAATTCGATGATGCGGCGCTGATGAAGGCGTTCGGCTTCTTCAATCAGGGCATCTTCATGGCTCCGACCATCTATCGGGAAGAGATCCTGGAGGGGGAGGAGGTGATGCTGCTAGGTGAAACCCAGGATCTGATGGAGGAGTATTACGTCATCTTTGCCGAGCGGATGATCCAACATCCTGCGGTCAAGCGAGTATGCGAGAGTGATTTCTCCTTCCTCTTTGCCGGGCAGGAGGATTTCACGGCCATTCAGCCGGCAAGCCTCTCGTTTTAAATCGACGGTGACGGCGCTATGATGCCTGTCTTGGAAGAGGAGGGTGAGATGCAATTGGAAGAAATGGAAGCGAATGCCGGGCGTGCCGTCACCCTGCTCAAGGCATTGGCCAATGAACGGCGGCTGTTTATCTTGTGCCAGTTGCTGGATAGGGAGCTGTCGGTCGGCGAGCTGAACGAGGTATTGGGATTGAGCCAGTCAGCCATGTCGCAGCATCTGGCGGTGTTGCGCCGGGATGAGCTAGTGGCGACGAGGAAGGAAGCCCAGACGGTCTATTATTCCCTGCGCAGCCATGAAGTGCGTGAGATGATCGGACTGTTGCACAGACTGTACTGTAGCGACCCCAAATAAAAAACCGGCACTAGGCCGGTTTTTTCAGCTTTCATCAGCGGATGCTGATTAAGCCATGGCTTTGATCTGGGCAGACAGGCGGCTCTTGTGACGAGCAGCTTTGTTCTTGTGGATCAGGCCTTTGGTCGCCATACGATCCATGATCGGCTGAGCAACAGCGAAAGCGGCAGTGGCAGCAGCCTTGTCACCAGAGGCGATGGCAGCGATCACTTTCTTCAGGTAGGTACGGGTCATGGAACGACGGCTGGCGTTGTGCTGACGACGTTTCTCTGACTGAAGAGCACGCTTCTTAGCAGATTTGATGTTAGCCAAGGTAAAACTCCTAAAACTGTCTTAGCGAGTGTATTGAAAAGGCCCGGAAATATGCCTTCCCAACCACATATTGTCAAATGATTTGTGCAAATAAACACCGCCCCCCGGTGGTGTGTCAGATGGGAGACGGTTAAACTGTCGGCCGATTCTAACAGCATTCTTTTCTTTCCGACAGTTCCAGAGGCCTCGTCTTGAGTAAGAAATTGATCAAATCCGGCATGATAGTGTCCGGAATGACGCTAGCATCCCGTGTGATGGGCTTGGTGCGCGATGTGGTCATCGCCAATTTGCTCGGTGCCGGGGTGGCCGCAGACGTCTTCTTCTTCGCCAATCGCATTCCCAACTTCTTGCGCCGTCTCTTTGCCGAAGGGGCATTCAACCAGGCCTTCGTGCCCGTGATGACGGAGTACAAGAAAAACGGTGACGAGCAGGCGGTTCGCGAGTTGCTGGCGGCGGTGGCGGGCACCCTGGGTGGTATCGTCACCGTGGTCACCTTGCTCGGGGTGCTGGGTTCCGGTGTCCTGACGGCCCTCTTTGGCTGGGGCTGGTTCTGGGACTGGCTGCATGGCGGACCGGCGGCGGAGAAGTTCGAGCTGGCCAGTCTGATGCTCAAGATCACCTTCCCCTACCTCTGGTTCATCACCTTCACCGCCATGGCGGGGGCCATTCTCAATACCTTTGGCCGTTTTGCCGTGTCCTCCTTCACGCCGGTATTCCTCAACATCACCATGATTGCGGCGGCCTGGTGGATCGCGCCCTTGATGGAGCGCCCCGAAATCTCCCTGGCGATCGGTGTCTTCCTCGGCGGTCTGGTCCAGTTTTTGTTCCAGTATCCTTTTCTGCGCCAGCTCAACATGCTGGTCTGGCCCAAGTGGGGTTGGCACCATCCCGGGGTGGTGAAGATCCGTACCCTGATGATCCCGGCCCTGTTCGGCGTCTCGGTCAGCCAGATCAACCTGCTGATCAACACCATGCTGGCGTCGTTCCTGGCTACCGGTGCCATCAGCTATCTCTACTACTCTGACAGGTTGCTGGAGTTTCCCCTCGGCCTCTTTGCGGTGGCCATCAGCACGGTGATCCTGCCTGCCCTGGCCAGGAAACACGTGGATGCGGATCCGGCTGATTTCTCTCGCACCATGGATTGGGGGGTGCGCATGGTGATGCTGCTCGGCTTGCCAGCCATGGTCGGAATCGCCGTACTGCGCGAGCCCATACTGCGGGTACTTTTCATGCGCGGTGAGTTCGGTCTGCACGAGGTGAGCATGTCCAGTGCCAGCCTGCTGGCCTCCACTACGGGGCTGCTCTCCTTGATGCTCATCAAGGTGCTGGCCCCCGGTTATTACGCCCGTCAGGACACCAGGACGCCGGTGCGTATCGGCATCATGGCCATGGTTGCCAACATGGTGTGCAACCTCATCTTCATCTATCCGCTCGGCTACGTGGGGCTGGCTCTCGCCACCGCCTGTTCCGGCACCCTGAACGCCGCACTGCTGTTCAAGGGGCTCTATCAGCAGGATGTCTATCGCCCTTCCCGCAACACCGGGCTGTTCTGCCTCAAGCTCTTGGCGGCAACGGTCTTGATGGGGGGGCTTCTGGCCTATTTGTCACCGGATCTCGCCCAGTGGGGCGCCTGGAGCATGGGCAAGGCCAGCCTGGAGTTGACCCTGCTGCTCTGCCTGGGCGGAGCACTGTATGGCATTGTCCTCTTGGCATTGGGGATCCGGCCACGGCACCTGAGAGCCGATCAGCAATAAGGAGCCAGCTGCAAGGGAGGGGGACAGTACAGGGGAGATGGGGGAGCGGTCTCAGGGGCTGTCGAGTTGGCCCGCCAACGAGGTGCGATGCTCCTGGCCGAGTCCTAGAAGTGGGCGGGATGGCTAAATCGGCTCAACGGCAGGGCTGACCCTGCCTGCTGCCTGATATATAATCCGCCGATTTCCATGGCAGCAACGCACAAGGCACTGATGGAGCTTATTCGCGGCATTCACAATATCAAGCCCCGTCACCGGGGCTGTGTACTGACCATAGGCAACTTCGATGGGGTTCATCAGGGGCACCACGCGGTGTTGGCCCGTTTGCAGGAGAAGGCCGCCCAACTTGGCCTGCCCGCCTGCGTCATGTTGTTCGAACCCCAGCCGCTGGAGCTGTTTGCGGGCAGTGCCGCGCCCGCCCGCCTCAGCCGTTGGCGGGAGAAGTACGAAGCCCTCAAGGGAATGCAGATCGATCGCATGCTCTGCGTGCGTTTCACCCATCGTTTTGCCGAGCAGGCGGCCAGCACCTTCATCGAGCAACTGCTGGTGGAGAAACTCGGTGTGCACTATCTGGTGGTCGGCGACGATTTTCGCTTCGGCAAGGGGCGGGAAGGGGACTTCCACCTGCTGGAGGAGGCCGGTCGGCGCTTCGGGTTCGAGGTGATCAGCACCCAGAGTTTCCAGCTTTCCCGCCAGCGGGTCAGCAGTACGCTGGTGCGCGAGGCCCTGAAAGCGGGCCGCATGGCGGAGGTGGAGTTGATGCTCGGTCGCCCCTATGCCATCAGCGGCCGGGTGGCCCATGGCGACAAGCTGGGGCGCACCATAGGTTTTCCCACCGCGAATCTGGCCCTCAAACGCCAGGTTGTCCCGGTCGGTGGCGTGTTTGCGGTGGAAGTGATATGTTCCGGCAAGACTTTCCCCGGTGTCGCCAATGTGGGTGTACGTCCGACCTTGAGCGGTACACAAGCCAGATTGGAAGTACATCTATTTGATTTTTCTGGTGATCTATATGGTCAGCAGGTCAAGGTGCTGCTTCGCCACAAGCTGCGCGAAGAGCAGAAATTTGACTCTTTCACCGCCTTGAAAGAGCAGATCGAACGAGATGCCCTGGCGGCCCGAGCCTGGTTCGGGCTGCCACAATTTCATTTACCCAGCACTCTTTTAGAAAAGAAGGGAACCCAGGACTGATGAGCGACTATAAACACACCCTGAATCTGCCGGAAACCGAGTTTCCGATGCGTGGCGATCTGGCCAAACGCGAACCCAACATGTTGAAACGTTGGTACGATCAGGATCTTTACGGCGCCATTCGCCGCGCCAAAGCGGGCAAGCCTTCTTTCATTCTGCACGATGGCCCCCCCTATGCGAACGGCAGCATTCACATCGGTCACTCGGTCAACAAGATCCTCAAAGACATCATCATCAAGTCCAAAGGCCTCTCTGGCTTCGATTCCCCCTATGTACCGGGCTGGGATTGCCACGGTCTGCCCATCGAGCTGAAAGTGGAAGGCATGGTCGGCAAGCCGGGCGAGAAGGTTTCCGCCGCCGAGTTCCGCGCCGAGTGCCGCAAATACGCCAAAACCCAGATCGAAGCGCAGAAGACCGACTTCATCCGTCTGGGCGTGCTGGGTGACTGGGAACACCCCTACCTGACCATGGATTTTGGCACCGAAGCCAACATCATCCGCTCCATGGCCAAGATCGTTGAAAACGGCCACCTGCACAAAGGCTCCAAGCCGGTGCACTGGTGTACCGATTGCGGCTCCGCGCTGGCTGAAGCAGAAGTGGAGTACTACGACAAGAACTCCCCCTCCATCGACGTGCGCTTCAAGGCCGTCGACGAGGCTGCCGTTGCCGCCAAGTTTGATTGCGCCGAAGACCACACCGGCAAGGGCGCGCTCTCTGCCGTGATCTGGACGACCACCCCGTGGACCCTGCCGGCCAACCGCGCCATCGCCATGCATGCCGATCTCGACTACGCACTGGTGCAGGTTGAGGGCGACAATCCCGAGCGTCTGATCCTGGCCGCCGAGCTGGTGAAGGATGTGATGGATCGCGCCGGCATCGAGCACTTCCACAACCTGGGCTACGCCAAGGGTGCCGCACTCGAGCTGCTGCGCTTCAACCACCCCTTCTACAGCTTCGACGTGCCTGTGGTGCTGGGTGACCACGTCACTCTGGACGCCGGTACCGGCGCGGTGCACACCGCCCCTGGCCACGGTCAGGAAGACTTCGTGGTCGGTCAGAAGTACGGTCTGGAAGTGGCCAACCCGGTTGGCAGCAACGGCGTATATCTGCCGGATACCGAACTGTTTGCCGGCCAGCACGTGTTCAAGGCCAATGCGGCCGTGGTCGAGGTGCTGACCGAGCGCGGCGCCCTGCTGCATCACAAGGTATTCAACCACTCCTACCCGCATTGCTGGCGTCACAAGACCCCGATCATCTTCCGTGCCACCCCCCAGTGGTTCATCAGCATGGAGCAGAAGGGTCTGCGCAAGCGGGCTCTGGAAGAGATCGAGCGTATCGAGACTCAGGGCATTGCCGAACACGGCC
This sequence comes from Aeromonas sp. FDAARGOS 1418, assembly GCF_019048585.1. NCBI lineage: Bacteria > Pseudomonadati > Pseudomonadota > Gammaproteobacteria > Aeromonadales > Aeromonadaceae > Aeromonas > Aeromonas sp. FDAARGOS 1418. The sequence continues at coordinate 1,419,580 of NZ_CP077387.1, forward strand.
AGAGCGGCTGGGTCCCGGCCTGGGGCAAGAATCGCATTCAGGCGATGGTCGAGAACCGTCCCGACTGGTGTATCTCCCGTCAGCGTACCTGGGGCGTGCCCATCTCCCTGTTCGTTCACAAGGATACCCAGGCGCTGCACCCGGATTCCGTGCGCCTGATGGAAGAGGTGGCCAAGCGGGTCGAGCAGTCCGGCATCCAGGCTTGGTGGGATCTGGACAAGGCCGAGCTGCTGGGCGCCGATGCCGACAACTATGAGAAGGTGCCCGACACCCTGGACGTCTGGTTTGACTCCGGTTCTACCCACGCCTCCGTGGTCGACGCCCGTCCCGAGTTCAACGGCAAGCCGGCCGACATGTATCTGGAAGGCTCTGACCAGCACCGTGGCTGGTTCATGTCATCGCTCATGATCGGCGTGGCGATGAAAGACAAGGCTCCATACAACCAGGTGCTGACTCATGGCTTCACCGTGGATGGTCAGGGCCGCAAGATGTCCAAGTCCATCGGCAACGTGGTTAGCCCGCAAGATGTAATGAACAAGCTGGGTGCCGACATCCTGCGTCTGTGGGTAGCGAGCACTGACTACACCGGTGAGATGACCGTCTCTGACGAGATCCTCAAGCGCTCCGCCGACGCCTATCGTCGTATCCGCAACACTGCCCGTTTCCTGCTGGCCAACCTGAACGGTTTCAATCCGGCGACCGACATGGTGTCGCCTGCCGACATGGTGGTGGTGGATCGCTGGGCAGTGGGCCGTGCCAAAGCGGTACAGGCCGAGATCGTGGCCGCGTTCGATGAGTACAACTTCCACGGCGTGACCCAGAAGCTGATGCAGTTCTGCTCCATCGAGATGGGTTCCTTCTATCTGGACGTCATCAAGGATCGTCAGTACACAGCCAAGGCCGACAGCCTGGCCCGTCGCTCCTGCCAGACCGCCCTCTATCACATCGCCGAAGCCATGGTGCGTTGGATGGCGCCCATCATGAGCTTCACTGCCGACGAGATCTGGGCCCTGCTGCCGGGCGAGCGCGGCGAGTTCGTGTTCACCGAGGAGTGGTACGACGGCCTGTTCGGGCTGGAAGAGGGCGAAGTGCTGAACGACGAGTTCTGGGCCGAGATCCTCACCGTGCGCGGTGAAGTGAACAAGGCGCTGGAAGTGGCCCGTGGCGAGAAGCGCATCGGCGGTTCTCTGCAGGCCGAAGTGACCCTGTTCGCCAAGCCTGAGCTGGCCGCGCGTCTGAACGCATTGGCCGATGAGCTGCGCTTTGTGCTGCTCACCTCCAAGGCCAGGGTGGTCAGCGTCGATGCTGCACCGGCAGAGGCAGTGGCGACCGAGCGCGATGACCTGTGGCTCTGCGTTGCCCAGTCTGCCGCCGCCAAGTGCGACCGCTGCTGGCACCATGTAGAGGACGTGGGTACCATCGCGGGTCACGAAGAGATCTGTGGCCGCTGCGTCACCAACGTCGAGGGTGACGGCGAAACGCGTCAATTTGCCTGATGAACATGACTCAACATAAAAGCGGCCTGCGTTGGCTGTGGCTGGCGGTGCTGGCCTTCGTACTGGACCAGACGAGCAAGCTCGCCGTGGTCAAACTGCTGCCATTTGGCTACCCGGGGGTGGAGATCACCCCCTTCTTCAACCTGGTCCACGTCTACAACAAGGGCGCTGCTTTCAGCTTCCTGGCAGATCAGGGGGGCTGGCAGCGCTGGTTCTTCGCCGTGCTGGCGTTCGCCATCTGCGGCCTGCTGATCCACTGGCTGCGCAAGCAGTCGGTCACCCAGCGCTGGAGCGGTATCGCCTACAGCCTGATCATCGGCGGGGCGCTCGGCAACGTGTTTGACCGGCTGGTGCTGGGCCATGTGGTCGACTTCCTCGACTTTTACTGGCAGCGCGCCCACTGGCCGGCGTTCAATCTGGCCGACAGCTTCATCTTCATCGGTGCCGCCATGATCGTGCTGGACGGCTTCCGTGGCGAGAAAAAACAGGACGCGATCTCATGAGCCAGCTGATTGCTGCGGACAGCAGTGTGCTGTTCCATTTCTCTATCAAACTGGAAGATGGCTCGGTGGCCGACAGCACGGCGCTGCACGGCAAGCCTGCCCGCCTGCGGATGGGAGACGGCAGCCTGACGCCGAGCTTCGAGCAATGCCTGCTGGGGCTGCGCGAAGGGGAGAGCAAGAGCTTTACCCTGGCGCCGGAAGAGGCGTTCGGCCTCTCCAATCCCGACAACATCTACCATCTCGATCGCGCCAAGTTCGGTAACGAAGTTGAGCCCAAGGTGGGTACCATCATTCTGTTCGACCAGCCCAACGGCAGCGAACTGCCCGGAATCATCCGGGCGGTGGAAGGGATGTCGGTCACGGTCGATTTCAACCACCCCCTGGCCGGTCACACTGTCACCTTCGAGGTGGAGATCCTGGGGGTTGATGACGAGGAGAAGGTGAACTGATGGATATTCTGCTGGCTAACCCCCGTGGCTTCTGTGCCGGTGTCGACCGGGCCATCAGCATTGTCGAGAGCGCGCTGGAGAAGTTCGGTGCCCCGATCTATGTCCGTCATGAGGTGGTGCACAACCGCTACGTGGTGAACAAGCTCAAGGAGGCGGGCGCCGTTTTCGTCGAAGAGCTGGACGAGGTGCCGGATGACAGCATCGTCATCTTCTCCGCTCACGGTGTCGCCAAGGTTGTGCGCGAGATGGCCAAATCCCGCGCCCTCAAGGTGTTCGATGCCACCTGTCCGCTGGTGACCAAGGTGCACATGGAGGTCCATCGCGCCAGTCGCAAGGGCTCCGAAGCCGTGCTCATCGGCCATGCCGGCCACCCCGAGGTGATCGGCACCATGGGACAGTACGAGAACAGTGAGGGGGGCATGTATCTGGTGGAGACGCCGGAAGATGTGGCCAAACTCAAAGTGAAGAACCCGGACGATCTCTGTTTCGTCACCCAGACCACCCTGAGCGTGGACGAGACCTCGGATGTCATCGATGCGTTGCGTGCGCACTTCCCCAAGATCCAGGGGCCGCGCAAGGATGACATCTGCTATGCCACCCAGAACCGCCAGGATGCGGTGCGGGAGATGGCCGGGCTGGTGGACGCCATGCTGGTGGTGGGGTCGCGCAACTCTTCCAACTCCAACCGTCTGCGGGAGCTGGCCGAGAAGGTGGGTGCCAAGGCCTACCTCATCGACGATGCCTCCATGATTGAGCCGCAATGGCTGGACGGGGTTGCCCGTATCGGTGTCACGGCGGGTGCGTCAGCCCCCGATGTGCTTGTTCAGAATGTCATTGCCCGTCTGCGCGAGCTGGGAGGCAAGATAGTGACCGAGCATCCTGGCCGGGAAGAGAATGTGGTGTTTGAAGTGCCGCCCGAGCTTAGAATTATTTGAATGTGGCCAGGATGGCCTGAGAATAAAGAGTTATGTTCCTGATGCCGGATTTGTCGTTGCGACCTATCCGGCATTAGACTATATGAACCGCCAGTCACCAAGGATGGGTTATGATTGGGTTCTATCGAGGCTTTTCTCTCATTGAATTGATGATTGTCGTCGCAATCGTGGCGATTCTTGGCACTATTGCCTATCCCTCCTATCAGCGTTACCTGCTGTCCAGCCACCGAATTGATGCCAAAAAAATGCTGTTGGACGCCGCCAACAGACAAGAAACCTATTTTATGGACTTCAATCGGTATACCTCATCCGCAGCCGATTTGAATATCCCGGAGAACTCTGAATCCGGCTTCTATCACCTGGTCATCTCAGCCGGGGTCAATACATACATCCTGTTTGCCACGGCCTCTGGTGCGCAGGGGTCAGACAGCGACTGCATCATTTTCTCCATCGACCAGGATGGCACCCGGAGTGCCACCCGGCTCGGGGATACCGTCAACAATGCTTGCTGGGACTAGGCGATGAAACCACTGCACCATCGACACACGAGGGGATTCAGCCTGCTGGAGGTGATGATTGCGGCCGTGGTGCTCTCCTTCGGCTTGCTGGGATTGGTTGCCATGCAGGTCACCGCCAAGTTTTCCAGCTACGAAGCGCGTCAGCGCACCATCGCCAACTGGCTGGCCAATGATCTGGTGGAACGCGCCAGGATCAACAAAGACAGCTGGGCTGGTCAGGGAACGACAGTGGTATCCGGCAACGCGATCCTGGATATGCCGAGCTGTGCCAACAACAATGGCACCATGTCGGATTGCAGCAGGACAGAGCGGCAGGCACTGGACCTCTTCTACTGGCAGCAGTCCCTGCTGGGAACCGCGGTATCCGGTGCCGCGTCACCTCTGCAATCTCCGGTCGGCTGCGTGATTCGTGGCGCCAACAACAGTTTGACCATAGGGATCTTCTGGCAGGGGCGGGAGTCTTTGTCCGATGGTGCCGGTGCAGTGGCCGCGGTGCGCAACAGTTGTGGGCTGGGCAATGCGGCAGACAGACAGAGGCGTCAGTTCGTACTGACGACCACACTATGAATGCCCGTGGCTTCACCCTGATTGAATGGCTGATTGCCATGTTGATCGGCGTATTTCTGGTCGGTGGCGGCTTGAGCATCTTCGTGGCTTCCCGTGCCACAACGGAGGATGCTTTCGATCAGAGCGAGTTGCAGGAGAACGGGCGTATCGCGATGCGCCTGGTGACCCAGGACCTGAAATGGGCGGGCTTTTGGGGGGACTACACCGGTTCCCCCATGGCAACGGGGCAAGGCGTGACTCTCAGCAGCGGGTCTGAGGTGCTTTCGGTGAACGATTGTCTGGACAATTTGGGGCGTGGCAGCTTGCCGCCCAGCGTGGGAACAAATCGGGGTGTCTGGGTCGCTCGGGTGGACAACAACAGGGCGATTAACGGGGGGGCTTTTGCCTGTATTCCCGTGACGTCACGTGTTGCCAATACGGATGTCATCAGCATCAAGCGATTGATTGGGCAGCCCCTGGCCGATGCAGCAGCTACTGGCAATCGCTTCTATCTTGCTACTACGACGCAAGCGGCATTGATGTTCAAAGGGGGAGAAACAGTGCCCACGTTGACAAATATGCCGGCTCGTCAGCTCTGGGAATACCAGCACTTTATCTATTATCTCGCTCCCAATGCCGCAGGCAACCCGGAGCTGAGAAAGCGTTACCTGACTGCCAATGGGGGCTCGGTTCTGATCGGAGGCCCCATGGCGGAAGGGATTGAGCGCATGACGGTGCTGTTTGGTGTTGACGACACTCCTGTTGCCGATGGGGTCATTGATCGCTATGTCGCATCTACAAACGTGACCGAGCAGGAATGGAGCGAAGGGCGTGTCGTTGCTGCCCGTGTCTTTATTCTGGTGCGGTCGTCGCAAGCATCCAGCAGCTATGTGAACAACAACATCTATCAGGTAGGCAGTACCAGCGTATCAGGCAATGGGGATGGATTTCGTCGTTTGCTGCTGGAGAGCAGCGTGTCGCTGCGCAACCCGGTGGTCATGACTGGAGGTGGTTCATGAGGTCTCAGCACGGCGTTGCCCTGATCGTCGCTCTGATCATCCTGGTACCTCTGACGCTGATCGCCGTGGTGGTGATGCAGTCCTCCGGGCAGGATCTCAAGATGGCAGGCTCTGCGGCCAATTTCAGGCAGGCAGAACACAGACTGGAAGGCATCATCGAAGCAGCGGTACAGAGCAATAACATATCGACGGTGATTGCAGGCATGGGGTCTGCGCTGGGGGCGAGTGCTGCCATCAGTGTCAATAGCAGCAATAATTCAGCCAGTGTGGCCCTCACGAATCGCACGGAAACTGTCTGCAAACGCAAGGTGGATGCCAGCAGCAGCAATGTGATTCCTGTATGCAAATATGTCGAGCTACAGGCCGGTGTCAATTATGGAAAATATTCTCGCCCGCTGACCTGGACTGCGGGTGTGGAACAGCCACTGCTCACAAAATAGGAGCGAAGGATATGTGGTTACAACGATTCGGTTCAATTTTATGCTGGTGCAGTCTTGTTTTTGGCATGACGTCAACACGAGCCGATGACACCGAGCTTTTTATATACGACTTTAATAAGGCCGGTGATTTCAGACCTAAAGTGCTGCTGATATTTGATAACTCCGGCAGTATGAGAGATACCATGGAGCAGATCAAAGAGGCCTATAATCCTGCCACGGTATATCCCGCTCTGAGTAATGATCCGGATTCCAGTAATAGCAAAAATTATATCTATTTTTCAACAGATGGAAGCGTTCCTGCGATCAACACCAGCAGGCGATTTTCTGATAGGCTAAATGCCTGTGCGACTTCAAAAGCATCATTGTCGAACATTGGCTATTTTCAGTCGCAAATGTGGAGCTATGAAGTTACGAATGGTAGCCCACCAAATCGTGGTCGTGGGGAATGGAATTCGCTCAGTGGTGATCAAGAGAACGATATCAATCTGGTAGATTGCAAGCAGGATATTACATCAAGTAACCCGGCTAATCCCTACAGTGGCAGCTGGACGGTCGGGGCTGGTTATCCAGTAGATAAAGACAGTACTAGAAACGGCGAGTGGTTTTATACGGCAAACAAAAATAATGCCGTCAATGCCAGTAATACGGCTGTGACCATTTATTCTGCCAACTATATACGTTGGTATTATGGTCCAACAGGATACTCAGTGGAGTCTAGACTTCGTATTGCCAAGGATGCGGTGAAAGGCCTGATTTCATCCACGCCTGGGGTGGACTTTGGCCTAGCAGTATTTAATAGAAATGATGACACTGATAATAATGGCGGACGTATTGTCAGAGACATATTAGGCAGTGAGGTCACACTGGCAAATGGCAAGACGGGAGAGCAGGATCTGTTGGATCGGGTCGAAGCCCTGACAGCCAGTACCAACACTCCATTATGCGAGACGTTGAGTGAGGCGTATCGCTTCTTCGGGGGACGAAGCGTTGTTTATGGCTTGCAAGGAGGCACGAGAGACACGACCGCCGAAAGCCCGACAGGTACCTATCAAGCCCCCTATGACAACTGCTCAAACAACGGTTACGTCATATACATCACCGATGGGGAGCCGACTCAGGACGGGGATGCCAATACCTTTGTCCAGGGATTGATAAATACATTGTCCAGCGATGAAAAAGCAGCTTATGGCACTACCGTTTCTTATGGTTCGGGGAACAGGTCCAGCAGTTATCTGGCCGCATTGGCGGGCTATATGAAACACAAGGATGTGAATGCCGTTTCTCCTGGTACCCAGACAGTCACGACCTTTACCGTCGGGTTTGGTGACGAGGCGATCAGCGGGGCCGGTAATTTGCTTGCTGAAACCGCCCGTCGTGGTGGCGGCGTTTATTATCCGGCAACCAACGCCTCTGCCCTGAGTGATGCGTTGAAGGCGTCGCTGCTGGCGATCCTGCGGATCAATACCTCGCTGGTGTCCCCCGCTATTGCCAGCAACAACTTTGACCGGACTCGCAGTCTCAACAACATCTATTACGCCATGTTTGAGCCGGATGATGGTCCCAGATGGCGGGGCAATCTGAAAAAACTGATCTTTTCTCCTGACGGTTATGTGGCTGACAGCCGGGGACTGCCTGCTATCAAGTTTGATGGCACCATCATCGACAGTGCCCAGACGTTCTGGTCATCCGGCCGTGATGGCAACAAGGTGGCCGAAGGTGGGGCGCAAGAGATGTTGGCGGGGAAAAGCAATCGCAGTCTCTATGTCATCAACAATGCCCAGAACCGCCTCGATCAGCTGACCAAGGCCAATCTGGTAACGCAGGCTGGCAGTGAAGCCGCGCTCATGACCTTCATGCAGGCAGTTACGACGACTGAACTCGATTCCCTGATCAACTGGACCAAGGGGTTGGATGTCGACGATGAGGACTTTGATACATCAACCCTGATCCGCGCCCATATCATGGGTGACCCCCTGCACTCACGTCCCCTGGTGCTGAACTATGGCCCGCAATCCGGTAACCCGACAGATGCACCGGACTTGCGTATTCTGTTTGGGACCAATGCCGGTTTCCTGCATATGTTCAAGGACATGGGGAGCACCATAGACGAAAGCTGGGCGGCGATACCTTATGAGTTCATGGCCAATCAGAAGGCGCTGCGTCTCAATGCGGAATCAGCCGAACATATCTACGGTGTTGACTCTTCTCCGGTGGCCCTTATCAAAGATGCCAATCGCAACGGGGTGCTGAAATCCTCGGAGAGCGATTTTGTCTGGGTATTTACCGGCTTGAGGAGCGGCGGCAAAGCCTATTATGCATTCAACGTTTCCAGCCCGGATACGCCGACACTGAAGTGGCGTCTGAACAGTCTGACGACTGGTTTTGGTGAGCTGGGGCTGACCTGGTCGGTGCCGGAAGTCGCGTTTGTGCCGGGAGTCAGTGATCCCGTGCTCATCTTTGCTGGCGGTTATGACGTGAACAAGAGCGTGCTGGGACTGGGAACCAGTGACAGCATGGGCAGAGGTATCTACATCGTCAATGCCGATACAGGGGCGCTGATATTCAGTGCGACCCCTGCTGCGACTTCAACCAGCAACCTCAGGGTCACGGGGATGACCGACAGTATGCCCGGGTCGGTAGCTACGCTTGACAGCGATGGTGATGGCAAAGTCGATCGCATCTATGTGGGTGATACGGGGGGCAATATCTGGCGCATGGATCTCCCAAGCATCAACAAATCTGACTGGAGCGTCTTCAAATTTGCCAGCCTGGGGTCGGATGTCACTCAAGCCGATGATCGCCGTTTCTTCACCCAGCCTATTGTGGTGCGTACCATCAACAAGCAGGTCACCCGCACCGTTGTGGGAGGGAATGTGGTCTATTCCTATCAGGATCGTCCCTTTGATGCAGTGCTGATTGGGAGTGGAGATCGCAATCGCCCCTCATCGGAAGCGACCGTCCGCAATGGTTATTTCATGTTGCGTGATTATGATGTCGTGCCGCGTGCCGCCAATGCGCAGGCGAGAAGCCCCATTTTGATTACTGACCTTTATGATGTGACCTCTGATCCTTTGTCTGCCCAGACAAACACGGATGGAATATTGGCGACCAAGGCGGGAATTACCACAGCCAAAGGGTGGGTCAATTGGTTGAACGAACCGGGTGAGAAATCCATGGGGGCCGGGGTCGTACTTCAGGGCAAGCTTTACTTCACCTCGTTCCTGCCGCAAGTGCAGTCGTTCCAGCAATGCACCATTCAATCCATCGGGGCTGCACGCCAATACATGGTAGACATGCATTATGGCAGTTCCTTCCGTTATGTGGTTGATCTTGAAGGCAACCAGACACCTGAGCGTTATGTCGAAGTACAGAACAAGGTTGCCGACGATTTGGTGGTGCATGCAGGAGATGATGCCAAGATCCGCATTATTGGAGGCGGTGTCGGGGAAGAGGTCATCCTGAAAGATGAAGGGGATGGTGAGCCTGAGCGTTGTACCGGAGCGGGAGAGTGCAACCAGGGGGCAGAGGAGGCTGAGATGGATATGTCGCCCAAGAAAATTTACCTCTACGAAGGAGAGGCACAATGAAAACACGCAGCGGGGTGTTGGGTTTGTGCCTCTTGTTATCCGGGTCCGTCTTGGCAGATGACATAAAATGTTATGTCGAGCTGGTTAACGGCCAGAAGGTTGTCCTGCACGGCACTGTGGCAGACAACACGCCAAAGGCGGTGCAGGATAAATTCACACAAAGAGGATACGAGGTGGATGGTGCGGTACAGCCTGTGAAGAAAATCCTGGAATGCCGCACTGCGGAGGAAAATTTCCAGTCAAAAGAGGGTCAGCAACAGGATACCCGTCAACTGCGATAGCGAAGGACTTCATTCAGAGGCAGATATTTGCCTGGGTAGATTGGGTGGTGCGGCCGGAAGGAGAGATGACCAGATTTATCTGGGCATTTCCTGAGCGACACAGCGTGATGGTGGCATTGGTACCCAGGCTGGTGCCATCAGGGCTGAAGGTAGTGGACGTCCGATTGTTTGCAGCGGTCAGTGAGTCAGATAGCTGAGGACTTCTTGCCAGGATCTGCTCACCGTTATTGAAAACGTCATTGCCATTATCGTCGACGAACACAAGGAATTGGGTCGGATTGGCGGTGACACAATTGTCACTGGCATTGGCAAGGCACACAGTGACAGATTGCTGGTTGTCGATGGCTTGGCTACGAGCAAAACGCAGATATTTCAAGAGTGTGCGAGATTCAAATTTCAAGGCATTCTCATTGAGCAGGCTCGACATGGCCGGTGCACCAATACCAAGCAAGATGACCCCCAGACTGACGGCGATCATCAGTTCCAGCAGGGTGAATCCTTTCTCGTCCTTGATCATGGCAATATCTCCCTCGATTAGTTACATCTTATCTCCAGACAGCCAGAACACCAGCGCAAAGCCCAAGTGTTGAGCTGGCACAGCCAGCGCCTTTTCTTTATCATTCCCCATCATTTTCGAATTCAAGATGCATCGCCATGGCAAAAGCCCTCTCTCTGATGCTTGCCCAGTTAAATCTGACGGTAGGCGCCATCGAAGATAACTGTGACAAGGTACTGGCGGCAGCAGCCCAGGCCGATCAGCAAGGGGCCGATCTGCTGGTTTGCTCCGAGCTGGCCCTGACAGGATACCCGCCTGAGGATCTGCTGTTGCGCGCCGACCTGATGATCCGGGTCGAGGCCGCGCTGTCCCGCATCGCGGCATGGCAGGGACAATGTGCCATTCTGGTGGGTCATCCCTGGCGCGAAGAGGGGGCGCTTTACAATACGGCGTCTCTTTATGAGCGCGGTCAACTGCGGGCACGTTATTTCAAACAGGACTTGCCCAACTACGGGGTGTTCGACGAGAAGCGCTACTTCACTGCGGCGACCGATACCTGTGTGGTGCCGTTCCGTGGCCATCAGCTGGGTTTGCTCATCTGCGAAGATCTCTGGCAGCCGGGTCCGGCGCTGGCCGCCAAGGCGGCGGGGGCCGAGCTGCTGCTCACCATCAATGCCTCTCCTTATGATCAGGAAAAACCCTGGATCCGCCGCGAGCTGATGGCGGAACGCTGCGATCAGACCGGCCTGCCGCTCATCTACCTCAACCAGGTATGCGGCCAGGACGAGCTGATCTTCGACGGCTGCTCTAAAGTGTTCAACAGCCAGGGCGAGCTGACCCACAAGCTGGCTCCGTTTGCCGAAGAGCTGGCGCTGGTGCGCTTTGCCGATGGTCAGCCGGTGAAGGAGCGGGAACCCGCTGCGCCGCTGGCGCCGTTGGCCGAGACCTATCAGGCCCTGGTGCTGGCGGTGCGCGACTATGTCACCAAGAACGGTTTTCAGGGCGCCGTGCTGGGCCTCTCCGGCGGCATCGACTCGGCGCTGACCCTGGCGATTGCGGCCGACGCCATCGGGGCGGACAAGGTGCAGGCGGTGATGATGCCGTTCCGCTACACCGCCCAGATGAGCGTGGAGGATGCCAAGGAGCAGGCCGAGCGAATGGGGGTGGAGTTCAACATCATCTCCATCGAACCCATGTTCGAAGGCTTCATGACCCAGCTGGCGCCTCTGTTTGAAGGGACTGCCCGCGACACCACCGAAGAGAACCTGCAGGCCCGCTGCCGCGGCGTGCTCTTGATGGCGCTGTCCAACAAGCGCCGCCGTATCGTGCTGACCACTGGCAACAAGAGCGAGATGGCCGTCGGATATGCCACGCTGTATGGCGACATGGCGGGTGGCTTTGATGTGCTCAAGGATGTCCCCAAGACCCTGGTCTTCAAGCTGTGCGAATATCGCAACAGCGTGGAGTACGTGATCCCGCAGCGGGTCATCGATCGTCCCCCGTCGGCCGAGCTGGCACCGGATCAGGTGGACCAGGACAGCCTGCCCCCCTATGACATTCTGGATGCCATCCTCAAGCGCTACGTGGAAGAGGATGCGTCTGTCGCCGACATGGTGGCGGAAGGTTTCGAAGAGGCGGTGGTACGCAAGGTGATCCGCCTGGTGGATCTCAACGAATACAAGCGCCGTCAGGCCGCCGTCGGCCCCCGCATCACGGCTCGCAACTTTGGTAAGGACCGCCGCTATCCCATCACATCCGGGTTCGGCAAACAGAACTGGTAAGGAGTCACCATGAAGAAGATTGAAGCCATCATCAAACCGTTCAAGCTGGACGATGTGCGCGAGGCCCTGGCCGAGATCGGCATCAACGGCATGACAGTGTCCGAGGTCAAGGGGTTCGGCCGCCAGAAGGGGCATACCGAGCTCTATCGCGGTGCCGAGTACATGGTCGACTTCCTGCCCAAGGTCAAGGTGGAGCTGGTGGTGCAGGACGAGGATCTCGATGCCTGCCTGGAAGCCATCCAGAACACAGCGCGTACCGGCAAGATCGGTGATGGCAAGATCTTCGTCTGCGAGGTGGAGCGCGTCATTCGTATTCGTACTGGTGAAGAGAACGAAGACGCGATCTGATGTGGTGGATGTGCCCTGTGATGAACAGCAAGAGTCTGTCGCTCTGATGTCGTTTTACCGTATCGGGGTCGTGGCGGCGTGCCTGATGGCGCTCACCGCGTGCAGTACCCGGCCGCCGGCCCAGCCGGAAAACCTGTGCCAGATCTTTCGGGAGAAACCCGAGTGGCACGAGGCGGCGCTCAAGATGAACGAGAAGTGGGGGACACCTGTCCAGGTAGTGATGGCCATGATGTACCAGGAGTCCTCCTTCGTGCATGATGCCCAGCCGCCGATGCAGTATTTCCTCTTCATCCCCACCGGGCGGGCCAGTTCAGCCTACGGCTATGCCCAGGTGAAAGACGAAACCTGGGCCGACTACCAGCGGGAAACCGGCAACAGCTGGAGCGATCGCGACGACTTTGCCGACGCCATCGATTTCATGGGCTGGTACACTCACAAGGCACAGCGGCTCAACGGCACGTCCAAGTGGGATGCCTATGGCCAGTATCTCAATTATCACGAAGGCTGGGGGGGCTACCGACGTGGCAGTTACCGCAGCAAGGGATGGCTGATGAAGGTCTCCCGCAAGGTGGAGGCCCGTGCCCAGCGCTACGGTGCCCAGTATCGACAATGCAAGGATCAGCTCTCCAGCGGGGGCTGGTTCTGGTAACCAAATCAGGAGTCAGAAATGCCGTTATTGGACAGTTTTACCGTCGACCATACCCGCATGGCCGCCCCGGCAGTGCGGGTGGCGAAGACCATGCAGACCCCGAACAAGGACACCATCACCGTGTTCGACCTGCGTTTCTGCGTGCCGAACGAGGAGATCCTCTCCGAGCGCGGCATCCATACTCTGGAGCATCTGTTTGCTGGCTTCATGCGTGACCATCTCAATGGGAATGGGGTGGAGATCATCGACATCTCTCCCATGGGTTGCCGCACCGGCTTCTACATGAGCCTGATCGGTGCGCCGGATGAAGCCCGTGTTGGCGCTGCCTGGCAGGCCGCCATGAGCGACGTGCTGACCGTGCAGGAGCAGAGCAAGATCCCCGAGCTGAACGAATACCAGTGCGGTACTTACAGCATGCACTCGCTGGAAGAGGCCCATGCCATCGCCCGCCATGTGCTGGAGCGCGGTATTGGTGTCAACCACAATGACGAGTTGGCCCTGCCAGAAGAGAAGCTGAAAAGCCTCTGATCCCGAGAAGGGAAGCATGAAAAAGGCCGGTCAATGACCGGCCTTTTTGCATCTGGTGGGATCAGGAGGGCAGTGGCATCACCCGATTGCGTCCCAGCTCCTTGGCCTTGTAGAGCAGCTTGTCGGTACGCTCGATCAGGGTGTCTGCCGTCTCCTGAGGGGTGTATTCCCCCACGCCGAACGAGGCGGTGATGTGATCGATGCGTCGCCCGGATTTGCGATCCAGAATCGACATCCGCTCGATGACGCGACGCAGGCTCTCGGCCATCTGGCGGGTCAGCGCCAGGGCGCGGTTTGGCACCAATAGGGCAAACTCCTCACCCCCCAGGCGATAGGCGGTTATGCCCTCCTTGCTGGCCTCTCGCAGCCGCTTGCCGACGATGCGCAGCACCTGGTCCCCCAGCAGATGTCCGTATTCGTCGTTGAAGTTCTTGAAGCGATCGATATCGGTCAGGATCAGGGAGAAGGGCTGCTTGCTGCGAATGAGGCTGTCCATCTCGAGATCGAAGGCGCGTCGATTGAGCAGAGACGTGAGCGGGTCCTCGGTGGCCAGCTTCCTCGTCTCGTTCAGGGCCTGTTTCAGCTCCTTTATCTCTTTCTCGGCGCTGCTGAGCTGGTTGCGAAAGTGGAGGGTGGACATGCGTACGTCACGCGACTCGCGCACGAGATCCCGCAGGATCCCCATGGTGTCTTCCAGGCTGAGTCCCTCGTCGTCTATCTTGCTCAGCTTGTCGAAACTCTTGTCGAGCATCTCCTGAAACAGCCCGGTATCGGAGATGGCATCCTGCATCGAGTGACTCAGCTCGCTGGCCATGGCCGCCAGGTTGAGTTTCATCGCCTCCATCTGCTGCTCGTCCTGGGCTGCAAGGTGCTGGTGGTAGAGACGCTCACAGGTGGTCAGGGAGAAGGTTCCCTGCTGTTTTATCGCCTGATCGACGGCATGGTTGAGTTCGGGCATGTCGCCGGAGACATAGCTGTACCAAAGGTGATAGTTGTTCGGCGTGGTGGGAATTTGATACTTGATCATCAGGGGAACCGCCTGTTTCAAATAGGCGGCAGATTGGGCGAACGAGTCCTTGCTCATGAGTTCCGAGTCTCACATACCTGCAAACTGTGTCCAGTATGACAGAGAGAATGGCCAAAAGGCAGTCGATGGATGCCATTAGCTCCCCCCTCCGATATAATGTCTGCGTTATTACCTACCCTAAGGCCTGCTTATGTCTCAAAAAGATCCTTTCCTCCAACGCGAGGCCGAAAAATACGAAAACCCCATCGCCAGTCGCGAGATGCTGCTGGAGCTCATCAAGGGCCATGAGAAACCCATGTCCCGGGAAGAGCTGGCCAAGGTCCTCAAGCTGACCGATGAAGAGCCGTTGGAAGCCTTGCGACGTCGTCTGCGCGCCATGGAGCGCGACGGGCAGCTCGTGTTCACCCGCAACCAATGTTACGCCCTGCCGGATCGCCTGAATCTGGTCAAAGGCTATGTGCTTGGCCACAAAGATGGATTCGGTTTTCTGCGCCCCGAGGGTGGTGGAGCGGATCTCTTCCTGAACAACCGCGAGATGCAGCGTCTGATGCATGGCGACTATGCCCTGGTGCAGCCGACCGAGATCGATCGCAAGGGTCGTCAGGAAGCGCGTCTGGTGCGCCTGCTCAAATCCCGCGAGGCGGACATCGTCGGTCGTTACTTCGTCGAGAACGGCGTCGGTTTCGTGGTACCCGATGACAGCCGCATCGGCCAGGACATCATCATCCCGGAAGGGGAGAACAAGGGGGCTCGCCAGAGCCAGGTCGTAGTCGTGCGCATCAACCAGCGCGCCACTGCCCGCTTCAATGCGGTCGGTACCGTCTTGGAAGTCCTGGGTGAGAACATGGCTCCCGGCATGGAGATCGAGATCGCCCTGCGTACCCACGGCATTCCGCACACTTGGCCGGAAGAGGTGACCAAGGAGGTCGCCGGTCTCGGTGAGCAGGTGCCTGAGAAGGCTAAAGAGGGTCGCATCGACCTGCGCGCCCTGCCGCTGGTGACCATCGACGGGGAAGACGCCCGCGACTTTGATGACGCCGTCTTCTGTGAAGCCAAGCGCGGTGGTGGCTGGCGCCTGTGGGTCGCCATCGCGGACGTTTCGGCTTATGTGAAACCGGGCACGGCCCTCGACACCGAAGCCTATCAGCGCGGCAACTCGGTCTATTTCCCCGAGTTCGTGGTGCCCATGCTGCCGGAGGTGCTCTCCAACGGTCTGTGTTCCCTGAACCCGCAGGTCGACCGGCTCTGCATGGTGTGCGAGATGACCATCTCCGCCGCCGGCCGCATGTCCGGCTACAAGTTCTACGAAGCGGTAATGAACTCCCACGCTCGCCTGACCTACACCAAGGTAGCGGCGATCCTGGACGGGGATCCCAAGCTGCGTCAGCAGTATGATCCGCTGGTGGGCCACATCGAGGAGCTGAGCAACCTCTACAAGGCGCTCAAGCATGCTCGCCATCAACGCGGTGCGGTGGAGTTCGAAAGCGAGGAGACCCGCTTCATCTTCAACGCCCAGCGCAAGATCGACCGTATCGTACCGCTGGTGCGCAATGACGCCCACAAGATCATCGAAGAGTGCATGATCCAGGCGAACGTGGCGGCCGCCCGCTACATCGAGAAGAACGAGGCCGCCGCCCTGTTCCGGGTGCACGACCGCCCGGGCGAGGAGCGTCTCACCGGTTTCCGTGACTTCCTGGCCGAACTGGGTCTGGAGCTCAAGGGGGGCCTGGAGCCCGAGCCGAAGGACTTTGCCGAGCTGGCTGCCAAATTTGAAGGGCGCCCCGATGCGGAGCTGCTCTCCACCATGCTGCTGCGCTCCATGCGTCAGGCCATCTATCAGGCTGACAACATCGGTCACTTCGGTCTGGCCCTGAAGTCCTATGCCCACTTCACCTCGCCGATCCGTCGCTACCCGGATCTCATCCTGCACCGGGCGATCAAGTATCAGACCGCCAAGGAGCAGCAGGGCAACCTGCGCCACAAGTGGACCCCGAGCGGTGGCTACCACTACCAGCTGGAAGAAGTGGACCCGATGGGCGAACACTGCTCCATGACGGAGCGCCGTGCCGATGACGCCACCCGCGACGTGGCAGACTGGCTCAAGTGCGAGTACATGCTGGATCACGTGGGTGACGAGTTTGACGGCGTCATCGCCAGCGTCACCGGTTTTGGCTTCTTCGTGCGTCTGGCGGAGATCCACATCGACGGTCTGGTGCACGTCAGCACCCTCACCAACGACTACTACCAGTTCGACCCCCTGCACCAGCAGCTGATCGGCGAGAACTTCCGCCGCCGCTATCGTCTGGGTGACAAGGTGCGGGTCAAGGTGATGGGCGTGAACCTGGACGATCGCAAGATCGACTTCGTGATGGTGGAAGAGCCCCTCAAGGCCACCGGCAAGAACGCCAAGGAGATGGCGCGCAAGCAGGCCGAGATCAAGAAAGAGAAGGCCAAGAGCGCCCAGCGCCACGAGAAACGCAAAGAGGGCAAGGAGAGCGGCAAATCCGACAAGGGTGGCCGTGCCAAGCCCAGCAACAGACGACCGAGCAAAAAGGCTCGCGACAAGGCCAAGAGCACTAAATGAGTACTGAACTGATCTACGGCATTCACGCCGTCTCCGCGCTGCTGGAGCGCACCCCCGAGCGCTTCATCGAGGTGTGGGCTCTCAAGGGCCGCGATGACGAGCGGCTGCATCCCCTGCTGGCCGAGCTGGAGTCACTCGGCATCAGGGTGCAGAGCGTGAACCGCAAGACGCTGGATGACAAGGCGGAAGGCAACAATCATCAGGGCATCATGGCCAAGGTGATTGAAGCGCCCAAGCTGGCCGAGCACGACCTGGCCAGCCTGCTGGACGGTCTGGCGGCGCAAGAGACAGCGCCCTTCCTGCTGGTACTGGACGGGGTGACCGATCCGCACAATCTCGGCGCCTGTCTGCGCAGTGCCGATGCGGCCGGGGTGCATGCGGTGATCGTGCCGCGGGACAAGGCCACAGGCCTCACGTCCGTGGTGCGCAAGGTCGCCTGTGGCGCCGCCGAAGTGGTGCCGCTCATCCAGGTCACCAACCTGGCCCGCAGCCTGCGCGAGCTGCAGGAGCGCGGCGTCTGGATCGTCGGCACCGCCGGCGAGGCGGATCACGATCTCTATCAGGCCAAACTCACCGGCCCCATGGCGCTGGTGATGGGGGCCGAAGGCAAGGGGATGCGCCGCCTGACCCGCGAGCACTGCGACGAGCTGGTGAGCATCCCGATGGCGGGGGCGGTATCCAGCCTCAACGTCTCGGTGGCGAGCGGTGTCTGCCTGTTCGAAGCCGTGCGCCAGCGCCGCGTCTGACAAGACGATGACCGACAGACCCCCCTTTGTCTGGGAACGGGTTGCAGATGAGCAGGAGGCCGAGCGCCTCCTCTCTTTTGTCCGCTCCCTGACCTTGCCCCCTCGCACCTGCCTCTGGCATGCCGGTGACAGTCCGGCGCTGCTGGTCAGGGTGGAGGAGGGGTTGCTGCGGGCCAGGGTGGTGCTGGCGGATGGCCGCGAGTACATCAAGGAGTTCTATTGGGAGGGGGACGAGTTTATCGACTTCCACCACCTGCTCAGTGGTGAGCCCGCCCGCTACAGCGTGGAGGCGCTGGAGCCTTGCCGACTGCAGCTTCTTCCGCTGGCGGATCTGCGCCGACTCCCTTGCTGGCCCGCCTGGTATCACCATCTCCTTGAAGTGCAACTGCGCATCAAGGAGGAGAAAGAGCTGTTGCTGCTGACCGGGGGCCCAGAGGCGCGCTATCAGCATTTTCTGCGAAGCTTCCCCGCGCTGGATGCCAGGGTCCCGGATCACCAGATTGCCGCCTATCTGGGGATCACCCCCATCAGCCTGAGCCGCATCCGCAGGCGGCTGAAAACGCGCGATCAGGGTTGAGCCAGAAGGGGTTGCCGATGAACCTGGGCAGAGATCGGCTCTTTGCCGGCCATGTCCGCATTGGATGAGAAGGGGGCCAACTTAACCAAGGTTAATGCCCCTCGTCGGGAGCAAGATTATGCTGTCAGACCCCATTAAACAGGAGTCATTCATGAACTGGAGTATGAAATCCTGGTCCGAGCTGACCACGGATGAATTGTATGAGCTGCTTGCCCTGCGCGCCGAGGTGTTCGTGGTGGAGCAGACCTGTCCCTTCCAGGATCTGGACGGGCTGGATCGCCGTGACGGCGTGTTGCATCTGCTCGGTCGTGAGGGGGATCACCTGGCGGCCTATGCCCGCATCATGGCACCCGGCATTGGTGATGACAGCGGCGCCGCCATCGGCCGCGTGGTCACCTCTCCCACGTTGCGGGGGGGCGGACTGGGTCACCGCCTGCTGGCGCAAGCGGTCAGAGAGTGCGAGGCACGCTGGCCTGCACACAGCATCTGGCTCGGCGCACAGGCCCACCTGCAAGGTTTTTACGGCCAGCATGGTTTCGTGGCCGAAGGGGAAGGGTATCTGGAAGATGACATCCCTCACATGGGGATGCGAAGGGAGCCTGCCTGACATCGTCAGGCGCCAGGAAAGGGGCAAGTGGCCCCTCATCCGTGGTGCATCGCATGGTTTTTTTGCTACCCCGTGGCCATGTGGTCGTCAGCCCGGGGTGAGATACCGCCGCGCTGACCTGTCTGCGGGTCTCTCTGTCGGGACACCGCCCCGGTCAGGGCGGTGCGGCATCAGGAGGGCTGGGGTGGTTCAGGGGGTGACCCGGGTGGTGAGGGTAAACCCCTCTTCACTGGAGGCCAGCGTCACCTGAACCTGGCCCAACTCGGTCAGAGTGCCCACATGGGTGCCGCCACAGGGAATGGTGATCTCCCGACCGTCCACCATGCCATGCCAGTAGCGGGAATCGATGATGGCATCACCGGCCCGGCTGCGGCGGATCTCGCCTCCCTCTTTGAGCCAGCGCATCAGTTGCTCGTTGACCTGGAGCGCTATCCTGTCGAGGTCGGCCAGCAGTGCCTCGCTGTTGATTCCCTTTTTCCTAAGGCTCTTGCCGATCCGGTACTGCTCCTTTGATCCTCTGGGCTCGACCCGGGAGTGCTGGATGGCGAGGCGGTCGAAATCCGGCTGCCCGAGAGCGTCCAGCTCGCTTGTCTCCTTTCGCCAATAGGGCGTGAGCGCCCGATTGAGGGCCAGTGCCACCAGGTGGCAGGCGCTGTGGCCCAGGCTCAGGGCATGGCGAGCCTCGGCATCCACAGTCAGTTCCACAGGCGAGCCAATGGCAAGGTGATGGGAACCGGCGAGGGGATGCACCACCACGAAAGCCCACCCATCCGCCCCCCGCTTGACCGGAATCTCCGTATCCACGAACAGCTCGCCCTCGGGACTGATGGCGCCCATGCGGCAGGGGCCCACGGCCGCTTCCCCCCCTTCCCAGCGCACAGTGCCCACGTCACCGGGTTGATCGGGCCAGAGGTGGCTCTGGGGATGGAAGGGGGTGAGGTCGGTGACCAGCAGGGTCGGATCCCCCTGTTTGCAACAGACGACGCTGGCCTGTTCCTGATGGTGGCCCAGTACGAAGCTGGCTCGGGTATGTTCCATGGCAGGGCTCCCGCAACGAGATGATGAGAAGGGAAAGGGGCAGCATACGCGAAAGTGCGAAGAGGCTCATCAACTCGGGTCAATGAGCCTCAAGATGGCGTTAGAGGGTGGTAACCAGCAGATAGGCATTGAGGCCGATCACCAGGGCGACGATGAGGCGCCCCACGGCCTGGGTGACGGGGTGATTGCGATGTGCCCCCATCAGGGCGCGATCACCGGTCAGGATCAGCAGTGGAATAAGGGCGAGGGCGATGCCGAAGCTCAGCACTACCTGGCTCAGCACCAGAATTTCCGTGGTGTTGAGACCCATGGCGATCACCACGAAGGCGGGAGCCATGGTGATGGCTCGGCGCAGCCAGAGCGGAATGGTGAAGCGCACGAAGCCCTGCATCACCACTTGCCCCGCCAGCGTTCCCACCACGGTGGAGGAGATGCCGGAGGCGACCAGGGAGAGGCCGAACAGGGTGGCGGCTGTCGGGCCCAGCAGGGGCGTGAGGGTCTGGTAGGCCGATTCCAGCTCGGCCACCTGCTGGTTGCCGGAGCTGTGGAAGGCGGCCGCCGCCATGGCCATCATGGCCAGGTTGACGAAGCCGGCGATGGTCATGGCGATGGCCACGTCGACCCGGGTGCTGTGCAGTCGCTGGGTCACCGTGCCCTGCTCCTGGGTGTGCTGGGTCAGGGCCGAGTGGAGATAGATGACATGGGGCATCACGGTGGCACCAAGCACGCCGGCGGCAAGATAGACAGCATCACCATTGGGGAGGCCGGGGAAGAGTGCCCCTTCCAGCAGACTCGGCAGGTGGGGGCGCGAGAAGATCAGCTCGACGATGTAGGCGGCGGCCACGAACAGCAGCAGGCCGCCCACCACGAACTCCAGCGGCTTCTGGCCGCGGGATTGAAGCATCAGGATCCCCCAGGTGACCACGGCGGTGATGCAGGCCCCTTCCAGCAGGGTGATGCCGAGCAGCAGTTTGAAGCCGACCGCAGCGCCGATGAACTCGGCGAGATCGGTGGCCATGGCGATGATCTCGGCCTGCACCCAATAGGCCCAGACTGCGGGCCTGGGCAGACGATCACGAATGTGTTCCGCCAGGTTCTTGCCAGTGACGATACCGAGCTTGGCCGAGAGGGTCTGCACCAGCATGGCCATCAGGTTGGCCCACACCACTACCCACAGCAGTTGATAGCCGAAGGTAGAGCCGGCCTGGATATTGGTCGCAAAATTGCCCGGGTCGATATAACCGATGGCGGCGATGAAGGCGGGGCCGAGCAGGGTCAGCTTGAATTTGCGGGCCGAGATGGCCGTGGTGAGCGCAGGTTGCATACTGTCATCCTCCGTGGGGATATGAGGAGAGTATGGATCTAAATGATAATTGTTATCAATTAAAGTTTTGTATCGGGCTCATCGAGAAAAACATCTTGCTTCGCCAGTTGCAGTGGGAGAGGTGATTTCGTACAATACGCCGCCCTAGAAAGCAGCGTCTAAACATCACTATGTTCCTTGCCTCCGAGGTCTGGCTGCACCTGGGCGGAGGCTGAATTAATCCGTAAGGAGCTAAAATGCGTCATTACGAAATCGTCTTCATGGTTCATCCGGACCAGAGCGAGCAAGTACCTGGCATGATCGAGCGTTACACCGGCGCTATCACCACCGCTGGTGGTACCATTCATCGCCTGGAAGATTGGGGCCGTCGTCAACTGGCTTACCCGATCGACAAGCTGCACAAGGCTCACTACGTTCTGATGAACGTAGAAGCTGAACAGGCCGTTATCGATGAGCTGGAAACCAACTTCCGCTTCAACGATGCCGTTATCCGCAACATGATCATGCGCACCAAGCACGCCGTGACTGAAGTTTCTCCGATGGCCAAGGCCAAGGAAGAGCGCTTCACCCGTCGTGACGACGAGCGTCGCGAAGATGCTGTTGAAGCGTCTTCCGAAGAGTAATTCTTAGATCACCGCATTAGAGGATAAAGGCCATGGCACGTTATTTCCGTCGTCGTAAGTTCTGCCGCTTCACCGCCGAGAACGTTACCGAGATCGACTACAAAGATATCGTTACTCTGAAAAACTACGTCACTGAATCTGGCAAGATCGTACCGAGCCGTATCACCGGTACCCGCGCCAAGTATCAGCGTCAGCTGGCACGCGCCATCAAGCGTGCTCGTTACCTGGCTCTGCTGCCGTACACCGATCTGCACAACAAGTAAGAATCGGCCCGGCGCTTACGCCTAACTCAACGAAATTTATAGAGGAAAGGTAATGCAAGTTATCCTGCTCGATAAGATCGCCAAACTGGGCGGTCTGGGTGACCAAGTTTCCGTAAAAGCTGGTTATGCCCGTAACTACCTGATCCCGCAAGGCAAAGCTGTTATGGCCACCAAGGCCAACATCGAAGCCTTCGGTGCTCGTCGCGCTGAGCTGGAAGCCAAACTGGCTGCCAACAAGGCTGCTGCCGAAGAGCGCGCTGCCAAGCTGGGTGAGCTGGCTGCCGTTGTCATCGCCTCCAAGTCTGGCGACGAAGGCAAGCTGTTCGGTTCCATCGGTACCCGTGACGTGGCTGAAGCCATCACTGCTGCCGGCGTAGCCGTTGCCAAGAGCGAAGTCCGCATGGGCAACGTTCTGCGTAACACCGGTGAGTACGAAGTTGTTGTTCAGCTGCACGCTGACGTCAAAGCAACCGTACAAATCCAGGTTGTTGCTCTGTAATAGCGTTCCGCTCTTGCAGAAAAACCCGCGCACATGCGCGGGTTTTTTATTTTCAGATCAAGGGGTAAAGTGAAGGTCTGTTCCTCTGGAGGAGAACCTTTATGGCTGCCTGGGTTGAAGGTCGGGTCATCGAGCGCATCGAGTGGACACCCACCCTGCTCTCCCTGCGTGTGGAGGCGGAACTTGCCCCCTACAAGGCGGGTCAATTCACCAAGCTGGCCCTGGAGCAGGGCGAGCGTCGAGTCCAGCGTGCCTACTCCTTCGTCAATCCTCCCGGCACGCCCTATCACGAATTCTATCTGGTGGAGATCCCCGGCGGTGAACTGAGCCCCTCTCTCGGTTCCCTGCAGGTGGGCGACGGTCTGCTGGTGCAGTCCCAGGCCACCGGTTTTCTGACCCTGGATGAGATTCCCCCGGGACGGGACCTCTGGCTGCTCTCAACCGGCACCGCCATCGGCCCCTTCCTCGCCATGCTGGCCGAGGGACAGGTCTTCGACCGCTTCGAGCATCTGGTGCTGGTACACGGGGTGAGAAAAGGGGAAGAGCTCAGCTATCAGCCGCTTATCGCCAGTTTTGCCGAGCAGCATGGCGAGCGTTTTCGCTATGTTCCCTTCGTGAGTCGTGAGACCTGGCCGGGGGCGATGGCAGGGCGTATCCCGGCAGCCATCGTCGATGGCAGCTTGCAGGCGAGGGTGGGGCTGAACTTCTCCCCCGAGTTGAGCCAAGTGATGATCTGCGGCAACCCCGCCATGGTGAAAGAGACTCAGCAGACCCTGCTCGGGCTGGGGCTTGCCAAAAACCTGCGTCGCGCCCCCGGCAATATCAGCATGGAAAACTACTGGTAGGGGACATGACTCCAGGGGCCACAGGCCCCTCAACCATGTCCATGGGCATACTGGTCAGTGTTTTTGGTGGCCGTTGCCGCCGTGCTTGTTCCTGGGCTTGTCATGGCCCTGACCCGGGTTGTTGCCACTGTGAATGCTGCGGTTGTAATGGTCGCGGTATTTTCCATCCATGTTGTCGCAGTTGAGCTGGATGCGGCTGGTCCGGGTGCTGACATCCAGGCAGTTGTGCTGCCACCACTCGTACTCCTTGTCGTCCCAATCCAGGCTTACCCGGCCCTGGTCGGTGGAGATCCGGATGTCGTCATCGTGTTTGGAAGGGGGGGCAGCAAAGGCCATTCCCTGAACCAGAAGCAGGGAGAGCAGCAGTGCGCCGCGGGAAGTCATGGTCATGTGGGTCATCGTATCAAGGCTCCTGTCAGGGGGATCATTGATCCGGTTGCGTGCTGATCTGGTTGGTGCTGGGGGGCTGGTTGCGCTGCGTCTCGTCCTCCAGATTGAGGTTGGTCCTCTTGCAGTCGGCGGCGGCCGCGTCACCGCTCCCGAGATCGAAGCAGTTGCTCTGGGACCAGTCAAACTGCGTGTCATTCCAGTCCAGATTGAAGGTCAGCGCATCCACGGAGAAGGTCTGGCTCCCTTCGTCCTGTGCCAGGGCGCTACCGGTGATCAGAAAAAGAGAGAGCAACAAAGCCGTCGTTCTGTTCATGATGTCCTCGAGTCGTGTTCGGTGGAAATGAGTGTAATGCGGCGGGCTTAACCCGAGCATAACCGCAGATGTCCTTCAGGTACGGGGTCGATTGTAGTGTTTTTCTGCTGCCGATTTGCACGTTTTGGTCGCACTCTGGGCAGCTGATCGTCCATGGGCGGGAATTCGGGGATTTGCCCTTCTCTCCGGGGGAGTGGTGACTATAATCGGCAGCCAACTTTTCCTGCAGATGTTTCCCGCTTCATCATGACTACACAGGCTTGCGCCGCATTGCGTTACCCCAAGGGATGGTTCGCCCTCACGACTGTCTACAGTTTTACCGGGCTGGCCATTCTGGCTTCCATCGTCTTCTCCCTGCTGCTGTTTCTCTCCATCGACGAAAACCCCCTGATGAAGTGGCTGTTCGGCGGGCTGGCCATCATCTTCGAGCTGGGCAAGTTCTACGTCTGGTACGAGTACGGCGAGTGCAAGGCGAGGCGGGATCTGGGCGGCGCCTTCTGGTCGCTGCTGTTCTACAGCGTGCTGGCCGCCATCTCCATCGGGGGCAGTATCGGCGGCATCAACAGCGCCACCAACACCATCCTGAGCCAGCAGGCGCGTCACGAGCGGGAGATAGCCCGTTTCGACGAGCAGATAGCCAGCATAGAGCGGCAGATCCAGCTCAACGAAGAGGCGGCCCGCAAATACATCGAGATGGCGCGTATCTCGAGCGGCGTCAGCGGTCTGCAGCAGGCCAACACCAAGCTCAGGCTGCGTCAGGACGAGCTGCGCCAGGAGCGGGACGCCAAGCCGCTGGGGGAGCAGTCCTCCATGCTGGGGCTGATGAGCAGTCTGGCGGACGGGGTGGGCATGAGCATCGGCCAGGTGCAGTTCCTGCTGGTCTGCTTCCTGTCTATCCTGCTCGATGCGTTTGGTGCCTTTTTCGTCAGCCTGATCGGTGAGGAGAACCGCTTCCGCCGTCAATGGATGTGGCAACGGGAGAAGGCGCAAGCCGAGGCCCGGGTCGCAGTGCCGACCCCGGAGCCGTCAGCATTCAGCAGACCGGTGCCCGAGCCAGCCGTGGTCGCCCAGGTGCGCGGTGCGCTGGAGAGCGGCGAGCTCAAATGCAGCAAACGCAAGGTGGCTGAGGCATTGTCACTGTCTCTGGAGGAGGTGGACCGGGTGTTCCAGCATCTGCTGGCGCAGGGCGTGCTGGGGCAGGGCAGCAATCGTCACTACCATCTTCGTGCCGAGCAGGGGTAAATCCGGCTCAGTCGAACCAGATAAGACCCTCATAGGGTTGCTGTCTGAGGGAGGCGAGCCGGCTATCCAGGTTGCCTGCATGGATTTCCAGCCGGTGCCCGTCGGGATCCAGCAGATAGAGTGAATCCCCTTCGCTGCTGTTCTTCTTCCACTCCACGACGCCCGCCGCGCGCAGACGGGCGCAGAAGGCAGGAAACTGTTCAGGCGAGATGCCAAACGCGACATGGCTGTAATCTCTGGCCGGTTGGGGGGGATCGCAGGAGAGACAGAGCCAGAGATCGCCGAGGGTGAGATAGGCTCCCCGTGCCCATCTCACCCTGGGGCGACATCCCAGCAAGTCGACATAAAAGGCAACGCTGCTGTCGAGATCGCCGGTTGCCAGCGTGAGATGGTTCAGTCCATGCAGCATCTTCTCTTCTTCCCCCTTGTCCCCGAACCCTAGTGAGTGAGCACCATCATCAGGCAGAGGAAGGCGGCAAGCCCGCCGCCGATGCCGATGATCCAGTAAAAGCCCTTTGCCCCCTGTTTGAGCGGAATGCGGAAGTAGAGCAGAAACGCCCACCACCCCAGGGCCAGCAACAGAGGAATAAGAAACATTCGAGCCATGGTGTCCTCGCTGTTATTCTGTTGACCCTTGATCAATCAACAGGATGGATTGTGCAATGACGCAGCTACAGATTACCGCATTCGGCGACCCCTCGGTACTCAGGCTCAACCCTTCCCTGGACAAGGTGCCAGCCGACGGCGAAGTGCGGGTGCGCATCTGCTTTGCGGGGATCAACCCCATCGATGCCAAGACTCGGGCCGGTCTCGGCTGGGCGGCCGCCCAGAACAAGGACAACCTGCCCTGGACGCCGGGCTATGACGTCTCCGGTGTGGTGGAAAAGGTGGGGCCCGGCGTGACCTCCCTGGCCGAGGGGGATCTGGTGTGCGGCATGGTGGGTTTCCCCCTCGCCGCCGGTGCATATGCCGAATCCGTGGTGGCCCGCGAGGAGGAGCTGGTCAAGCTCGATGGGGTGAGCCTCAGGCAGGGAGCGGCCCTGCCGCTGGCGGGACTCACCGCCTGGCAGGGGCTGCTGGAGCACGGTGGCTTGCAGTCGGGGCAACGGGTACTGATCCTGGCCGGTGCCGGTGGCGTCGGCCATCTGGCGGTGCAGTTTGCCGCCGCCTATGGTGCCCACGTGGTTGCCACGGCAAGCGGCGACAATCACAGCTTCCTTCATAGTCTCGGGGCGAGCCGGATGGTGGATTACCACCAGGCCGGGTGGTGCACCGAGGCGATCACCGATGGTCCGTTCGATCTGGCGCTGGATCTGGTGGGGGGCGAGAGCGGCAAGGCGGCGCTGGCCTGCGTCAAGCCGGGCGGCCGTCTGGTGACGGTACCCACCATCACGGCCCAGCAGATCAAGGACGCGGGGGCCGAGCTCGGTGTCGAGGTTGTCGGCATGCTGGTCCATCCCGATCGAACGCAGCTGACCCAGATGCTGACGCTGCTTCGCCAGGGGGAGGTGAAGATCACCGTCTCCGGTGAATACACGCTGGCAGAAGGGGCGCTGGCCCATCAGGCCATCGAGCAGGGCCATGTGCGCGGCAAGCTGTTGCTGCGCATGTCCGCCGCAGACGGCCAGCCCGGATGATAGACTTCACCGGGATGGGGCTGGGAGGGCTGTTTCTGAGCGCCTTCACCTCCGCCACCCTGTTGCCCGGCAGCTCGGAAGTGCTGCTGGGCGCCATGGCGGTCAAAGGGGAGTGGAGCATGACCAGCCTGCTTTTCTGGGCGACGCTGGGCAATACCCTGGGTTCCATGACCACCTGGTGGCTCGGCTGGCTCGCCACCCACAAGAAAAAACCGGAAGATTTTCAAGGCCGTGGGGAACAAAAAGCCCTTGGTTGGCTCAAACGTCATGGCCACTGGTGTCTACTGCTTGCCTGGACGCCTGTGGTCGGCGATGGTCTCTGTCTGCTGGCTGGTTGGCTGCGCCTCTCCTTCTGGCGCTCCCTCATCTTGATCGGGCTCGGCAAATTGCTTCGTTATGCCCTGGTGTTTCTGCTGGCCAGTCAGATCTTCTAGCCCTTTTGTCACTCACGAGGTACCCGTGAACAAACTCATTCCATTAAGCATGCTGCTGGGCTTCTCCCTTCCCGTGCTGGCGGCCCCGACCCTGGTGTCCGAGCAGGTCAAACAAGAGGGCAAGCTCGGCATTCCCTATCAGATGTACAAGCTGGACAACGGTTTGACCGTGATCCTTGCCCCCGACCACTCCGATCCCCTGGTGCATCTGGACGTCACCTATCACGTCGGCTCCTCCCGGGAAACCGTGGGCAAGTCGGGCTTTGCTCACTTCTTCGAGCACATGATGTTCCAGGGCTCCAAGCACGTTGGTGATCAGGAACACATGCGGATCATCAACGAGGCGGGCGGTGACATGAACGGCACCACCAACAAGGACCGCACCAACTACTACGAAACCGTGCCTGCCAACCAGCTGGAGAAGGTGCTCTGGCTGGAGGCGGACCGCATGGGTTTCCTGCTCGATGCGGTGAGCCAGAAGAAGTTCGAGATCCAGCGCGCCACCGTCAAGAACGAACGGGCCCAGCGCATCGACAACCAGCCTTATGGCCTGGTGGGCGAGCGGGTGGGGGAGGCACTCTATCCGCGTACCCACCCCTACTCCTGGCAACCCATCGGTTATGTGGAGGATCTCGACCGGGTCGACGTCAACGACCTCAAGCAGTTCTTCCTGCGCTGGTATGGTCCCAACAACGCGACCCTGACCCTGGGCGGCGACTTTGATACCAAGCAGGCGCTGGCCTGGATTGAGCAGTACTTCGGTTCCATCCCGCGCGGTCCGGACGTGGCCGAACCGACGCCTCAGCCTGCCACCCTGCCGGCAACCCGCTACGTGACGCTGGAAGACAAGGTGCATCTGCCGCTCCTGTATATCAGCTACCCGACCGTCTCCCTGGGTGACCCGCAGGAGCCGGCGCTGGACATCTTTGCCGATGTGCTGGGGGGCTCTGCCAGCTCCATGCTCTACCAGTCCCTGGTGAAAACCGGCAAGGCCATCGAGGCGGGCGCCTCCCACTCCTGCGAAGAGCTGGCCTGCACCCTGACGGTCTATGCCTACCCCAATCCGGCGGCGGATGGCAGCCTCAAGACCCTCAAGAGCGAGGTGGACAAGGTGATCGGCGAGTTTGCCCAGCGCGGCATCAAGCCCGCGGATCTGGAGAAGGCCATCAGCAGCTATCGCGCGTCCGCCATCTGGGGACTCGACAGCATCGAGGGCAAGGTCAGCCAGCTTGCCATGGGGCAGGTGTTGGCCCGGGATCCCGACTATGTGTTCAAGAATCTGGATGCCATCGCCCGGGTCAAGGGGTCTGATGTCAAGGCTGCCTACGACAAGTTCATCCAGAACAAGCCTGCCGTGGTGCTGAGCGTGGTGCCCAAGGGCAAGAGCGACTGGCAGGCCGCGACCCCGAACTTCACTCCCGCCAAGCGTGAGCTGCCGGATTACAGCAAGCATGACAAGGTGCTGGCCGAGCGACCGGTGAAAGATGACTTCGATCGCAGCGTGCAGCCCAAGGCGGCCGATGCGGTGAGCGTCAAGGTGCCCGCCATCTGGCGTGGCAAGCTCGACAAGGGGATCGAGATCATCGGCACCCACAGCGACGAGATCCCGGCCGTCTCCATCATGATCGCCCTGCCGGGTGGCATCCGGGCCGAAGGCAAGGGAGAGCTGGGGCTGGCCAGCCTCACCGCCGCCATGCTGGAGCAGGGGACGACACGCCTCTCCGAGGCCGAGCTGAGCGACGAGCTGCAAAAACTCGGCGCCAGCATCAGCGTCTCCAGCGCCCAGTACAACAACCTCATCACCATCAGCAGTCTGGCGGACAAGCTGCCCGAAACCCTGGCGCTGGTGCGGGAAGTGCTGCTGCAACCCGGCCTGCGGGAAGCGGACTTCGAGCGGCTCAAGACCCAGATGCTGCAAGGCATGAAACAGAGCGAGCAGCAACCCGAGTGGCTGGCGGGTCAGGCGTTCCGCGAACTGGTCTATGGCAAGCAGAACCGCCTCGGCCAACCCTCTGACGGGGTGCTGGCGGACGTGGAGAAGCTGACCCTGGCGGATGTGAAGCGCTTCTATGAGGCCTATTACAATCCGACCAATGCCAAGGTGGTGGTGACAGGTGATGTGACTGCCCAGCAGGTGGAATCCGGTCTCGCCTTCCTGACCCAGTGGCAGGGAGCCGCCCCGACCCTGGGGGATCTCAAGCCAGGGGGAGAGCAGGCCAAGCCAGGCATCTATCTGGTGGACAAGCCGGGGGCCCCCCAGTCGGTGATCCGTATCGGCCGCCGCGCCATGCCGTTTGACACCACGGGAGACTATTTCATCGCCAACCTGATGAACTTCAACCTGGGTGGCAACTTCAACAGCCGCATCAACCTCAACCTGCGGGAAGACAAGGGCTACACCTATGGTGCCAGCTCGGGCTTCAAGGCCAACCGCGAGGCGGGTATCTTCGCGACCGGCGCCAATGTGCGCACCGATGCGACCGTGGATGCCATCCGCCAGTTCCTCAAGGAGATGGACGGCTACCGCAAGAGCGGGCCGACCCCGGTGGAGCTGGCCTACATGCGCAGCGCCGTCTCCCAGCAGGATGCGCTCTCCTACGAGACCCTGGGGCAGAAGGCTGGCTTCCTGCTGCAGATGATCATGTACGACCTGAAGCCGGACTATGTGCAGGCCCAGAACAACCTGATCAAAACGGTGTCACCCGAGACGCTGAAGGCCAGTGCAGCCCGCTGGCTGGATCCGGCCGAGATGGTGATTGTGGTGGTGGGAGACAAGCAAAAGCTTGAAAAACCCCTGAGCGAGCTTCATCTTCCCATCTATCCACTGCAACTGCCCTGAGGGGCGTCGCAACAATAAGTGCCGCCCCGGGTGGGGCGGCCACACATGAGCCGTGAATATGACTACTACTAGCTTGTCGCTCACCGAGTTGCTGGCTGCGCTGGGCACCCCGGAACGGGTGACCGCCCTCAAGGGGATCCGGCGCGGGATCGAGCGCGAATGTCTGCGCATCACCCCCGAAGGGACCCTGGCCCAGACCGATCACCCCAGAAGCCTGGGGTCGGCCCTGACCCATGCCAACATCACCACCGATTACTCCGAGAGCCTGCTGGAGTTCATCACGCCGGCCACCGACTCCATCGAGAGCCTGATCGAGCAGCTCGGCGACATTCACCGCCACACCATTCATCATCTGGGAGAGGAGCGGATCTGGCCCCTCTCCATGCCCTGCTTCGTCGGTGACGAGGAGAGCATCCGCCTGGCCCAGTACGGCAGTTCCAACATCGGGCGGATGAAGACCCTCTATCGCCAGGGGCTGAAGAACCGCTACGGCAGCCTGATGCAGGTGATCGCCGGGGTGCACTTCAACTTCTCCATGCCGGACAGCTTCTGGTGCGAGTGGCAGGATCTGGTGGGAGAAGGCTGCTGCAGCCAGCGCTTCATCTCCGACAAGTACATGGGGCTTATTCGCAACGTCTACCGCTTCGGCTGGCTGGTGCCCTATCTGTTCGGCGCGTCTCCGGCCATCTGCGACTCCTTCCTCAAGGGGCGCAAGAGCAGCCTGCCGTTCCAGAAGACCGGCAAGGGCACCCTTTACCTGCCCTATGCCACGGCTCTGCGCCTGTCCGATCTCGGTTACACCAACAGCGCCCAGGCGGGGCTCAAGATCAGTCATGACAGCCTGCCCGCCTATGTGAGCAGTCTGCGCCGGGCCATCAACACCCATGATCCCGACTTCGCCAGGATAGGGGTCAAGGTGAACGGCGAGTACCGCCAGCTCAACGACAACGTGCTGCAGCTGGAAAACGAGCTCTACGCGCCGATCCGCCCCAAGCGTACCCCCCGCAGCGGCGAGAAGCCCTCGGATGCGCTGGAGCAGCGCGGCATCGAATACATCGAGTTGCGCACGGTGGACGTCAATCCTTTCACCCCGTTCGGTATCGAGGTGGATCAGATCCGCTTCTTCGATCTCTTCCTGGTCTGGTGCCTGTTGCGCCCTTCCCCCGTGCTCTCGGATGACGAGGTTGCCCGCAACCGCCGCAACCAGAACAAGGTGGTGCTGGAGGGGCGTCGCCCCGGCCTGACGCTTGAAGATGAGCAGGGCAATGCCATCGGCCTCAAGGAGTACGGCCTCAAGCTGTTCGACGAGCTGGCCGAGGTCGCTGCGCTGCTGGATCGCTGCTGCGGTCGCAACCGCTATCGCGAGACGCTGGCGATGCACCGTGAGAAGCTGCTCGACCCCGAGCAGACCTACTCCGCCCGCCTGCTCAAGCAGTTGCTTTCAAGCGGCCAGGACAACGGCTGCTTCGGCGATGCGCTGGCGAGCCGCTACCGGGAAGAGATGCTGGCCGGCGAGCTACAGTACTGGGACGAGGCCTACTTTGCCGGCGAGGCACGGGACTCCCTGGCCAAGCAGCGGGAGCGGGAACGCAGTGACAGCCTGTCGTTCGACGACTTCCTGGCTGACTATTTCGGTACCCGCCAGACCACGGCCTGAGGATGCCGCCAAGATGACGAAAGCCGCTCCCGGGAGCGGCTTTTTCATGGGAGCCCGGTGGTGGCCGGGCATAAAAAAACGGCCCGTTCGGGCCGTTTTGCATGGGGTGGTTCATCGGTCAGAGGATGAGACCACCGAAGAAGAAGCCGAGCGCCACAGCCATGGCGATGGTGGCCACACCCGGGATGAAGAAGGGGTGGTTGAACACGGCCTTGCCGATGCGGGTGGAGCCGGTGTCGTCCATCTCGACCGCGGCCAGCAGGGTCGGGTAGGTCGGCAGCACGAACAGGGCGCTCACGGCGGCGAAGGAGGCGATGGCCGCCAGCGGGCTGACACCCAGTGCCAGGGCGGCAGGCATCAGGGCCTTGGTGGTGGCACCTTGCGAGTAGAGCAGCATGGAGGAGAAGAACAGCACCACGGCCAGCAGCCAGCTGTATTGGCTCAGCAGATCGCCGGCGAACGCCTGGATCTCGACCATGTTGCCCTTCACGAAGACGTTGCCCAGCCAGGCTACGCCCAGCACGCAGATACAGGCGGACATACCGGACTTGAAGGTCGGCATGTTGGTGATCTGGGCCGCGTCCAGTTTGCAGAACAGTACCATCAGGGTGGCGGCGGAGAGCATGATGCCCATGATGGCGCCATCGCGGGGGATCGGCGGATTGCTGATGAGGCCCACGTTGCCGGAGATGGCGGTGGCATAGGCCATCACGGCCACGATGGAGGCGACGAAGATGCCGACGGAGAGCTTGGCATAAGGCTTGATTTCAACCTGGCTGGTACCGCGCAGCTTGATGAGTCCCTTGGCTTTGCGCTCCAGATAGACTTCGTCCTGATCCAGCGGCTTGCCCAGCAGGTTGGCGATGAAGGCCCCCAGCAGACAGGCGATGAAGCTGGACGGGATGCAGATGGCCAGCAGGGTCAGGTAGTCGACGCCAAGCGGCTCCAGCATGCCGGAGAAGGCGACCACGGCCGCCGAGATGGGGGAGGCGGTGATGGCGATCTGGGAGGCGACGACCGCGATGGAGAGCGGACGGGACGGGCGAATGCCCTGCTCCTTGGCCACTTCGGCGATCACCGGCAGGGTGGAGAAGGCGGTGTGACCGGTACCGGCCAGCATGGTCATCAGGTAGGTGACGACCGGCGCGGCGAAGGTGATGTGCTTGGGATTCTTGCGCAGGGCTTTCTCGGCCAGGTGCACCAGATAATCCATCCCGCCAGCCAGCTGCATACAGGCAATGGCGCAGATGACGGACGCGATGATCATGATCACGTCCCACGGGAGATAGGTCACCAGCTGATCGCTCGGGATGGGCATGCCCAGCCCCCAGGTCAGTACCAGTACCCCAAGACCACCGGCAAAGCCGATACCTATGCTGCCTATCCGGGCCCCCAGATAGATAGCGGCGAGCACGACAAGTAACTCGATTCCAATCATAGCGAACACTCCATTTTCCAGTTTTTTTAGGTTTTATTAGGCTGAAAAGCCAATTCCCGATGGGGCTGTGGAGAGACCGCTCGGGAATTGACTTTAAATGGGCCGGGATAACCCCGGCCCATCTGCTCGCTTATACGGTGGCTTCGCGGGTGTAACGCTTGGCTTTGTATTGCGGGTTCATCAGGTTCTCGATGGAGAGGATCTCGTCCAGCTGTTCGGCGGTCAGCAGGCCGCGTTCCAGCACGACTTCGCGGACGTTCTTGCCGGTTTGGGCACAGATCTTGCCGACGATGTCGCCTTCATGGTGACCGATGAAGGGGTTCAGGTAGGTCACGATGCCGATGGAGTTCAGCACGTGGTTCATGCAGATGTCCGGGTTGGCGGTGATGCCTTCCACGCACTTCTCGCGCAGGGAGATGCAGGCTTTTTCCATCAGGCTCAGGGATTCGAACATGGCCTGACCGATCACCGGCTCCATGACGTTCAGCTGCAGCTGACCGGCCTCGGCAGCGAAGGTGATGGTGACGTCGTTGCCGAATACCTTGAAGCAGGACTGGTTGACCACTTCCGGAATGACCGGGTTGACCTTGGCCGGCATGATTGAGGAGCCAGCCTGCATTTCCGGCAGGTTGATCTCTTTGAGCGCGGTGCGCGGGCCGGAGGAGAGCAGACGCAGGTCATTACAGATCTTGGAGAGCTTCATGGCCAGACGCTTGACCGCACCGTGCAGCATCACATAGGCGCCGCAGTCGGAGGTCGCTTCGATGAGGTCCTCTGCCGGCACGTAGGCACGACCGGTGATCTCGGCCAGACGCTTGATGGCAAGACCTGAGTACTCGGGCGGAGTGTTCAGACCGGTACCGATGGCGGTGGCGCCCAGGTTCACTTCCAGCAGCAGCTCCTGGCAACGCTTGATGGATTTGATCTCTTCACGCAGGGTGACGGCGAAGGCGTGGAACTCCTGACCCAGAGTCATGGGCACGGCGTCCTGCAACTGGGTACGGCCCATTTTCAGGATATGTTTGAATTCCTTGGCTTTGACATCGAAGGCGGCGATGAGGGCTTCAAGAGCGTGCAGGGTGGTGTCGGTGCTGTTGACCACGGCCACGCGGAAACCGGTGGGGTAGGCATCGTTGGTGGACTGGCACTTGTTGACGTGATCGTTGGGGTTGATGACGTCGTAGCGACCCTTTTCAAGTCCCATCAGCTCGAGGGCGATGTTGGCCAGCACTTCGTTGGTGTTCATGTTGACGGAGGTACCGGCGCCGCCCTGATAGACATCGACCGGGAACTGATCGAAGCACTTGCCGGTGTTCAGCATCAGGTCGCAGGCTTCGACAATCTTGTCTGCGATCTCGGGACGGATGGTGCCCAGTTCACCGTTGGCCAGTGCAGCCGCCTTCTTGGTCAGGACCATGCCACGAACAAACTCGGGAACGTCAGAAATCTTCTGAGTGCTGATCTTGAAGTTTTCAACAGCGCGCAGGGTGTGCACGCCGTAGTAGAGGTCGTTGGAAACTTCTTTGGTGCCCAGCAGGTCTTCTTCAATGCGGACGTTCTTGATGTCGCTCATTGTTATGCCTCAGAAATCAAATAAATGGAAACGATCCTCACCGAGTGGTCGCGATTTCCCTACGCACATTTCATCCTGAAGCACCACACATCGGGTGGGGCAGTTGGGAGCCAGTTGCTCCCTGTGCAATGACTGGTGTTGATGTTACCCCAATTGAGGTATCCGGTATTAGACCTGGATCACTAAATTTGAGGCAACCTCAAATTTCTTGTGGTCATTAAACAGATATTGCAATCGGGCGATTAACTTTGACAGAACAACCACCTCAATCCCAGTTGGGCGGACAAATATTTATCCGTATTCCGGGGCCTGCGGCAGGAGAGGCTTGAAAAATGATCAACCAGCCCCATGTTAATGTCAGAAGACCTGAACCCGGCGCGTCAGCATCAGCGATGTGCGGCTGCCGACCGGACACCCCGGGTCCATTCATTCATCGCTCCGAGGTTGCTATGGGCAAGTTGTTACTGTTGTTGGTCGGGCTGGTATTGCTGGAGCTCACCGTCATGATCAAGGTGGGCTCCGTGATCGGGGCCTTGCCGACCGTTGGCTTGCTGGTGCTGACCGCCGTGCTGGGATCGTCGCTGGTGCGCAGCGAGGGGATCAAGACTCTGCTCACTGCCCAGCAGAAGATGCAGCTGGGGGAGATGCCCGGCCGCGAGGTGATGGGGGGCATGATGCTGGCGCTGGCGGGCTTGCTGCTGATTATCCCGGGATTTGTGAGCGATATTGTCGGCATCCTGCTGCTGCAGCCCTGGCTGCGCAACATGCTGGCCGACAAGCTGATTGGCAGCAATCAGTTCAGGATGCAGATGGGGGGCTTCCAGGCTCGCCAGCAGCCGTTCGAGCCGGGTCCCGGCGATGACAGGCCCGGACAATCCCCGCGAGGGGGTGGCAACACCATCGAAGGGGAGTTCGAACGCAAAGAGTAATCGCGAGCCTCGGGCTGTGCCGTCAGGATCTCCCCTGATGGCACAGCCGCTCGAATCTGTGGCGGGCATACCCCCATGCCAGCAATCCGGCGGCCAGGTTCGCCAGCAGCATCCCCAGATAGATCCCCTGTTCTCCCCCCAGTTTTGCCCCCAGCCAGGCCCCTGGCAGCAAGAAGACAAACAGTCTGATGCCGTTTATCAGCAGTGACACCGCCGATGCCCTGACGCCGTTGAGGGCAGAGGCCAGCAGCATCACCATGCCCTGAAAGCCGTAGCCAATGGGGACCAGATGCAGATAGAGCACGATGAGTCGCACGACTTGCGGATGATCGCTGAACAGATCGGCGATGAAGGGGGCGAGAAGCCAGGTCAGCGCGTAGACCCCAAGCTGGAACAGCAGGGCGAAGCGCATGCAGAGCAGCAGGGCGGCCTTGGCTCGGGCCGGATTCCCGGCGCCGCAGTTCTGCGAGATGAAGGGGGCCAGCACGGAAGAGAGCGCCATCATCACGATGAGCAGCAAGGCCTCGACCCGGGATGCCGCGCCGTAGGCGGCGACCACCTCGGTTCCGAGCCCGGCGAAAATGATCATCAACACGGCGTTGGCCAGTGGGTTGAGCATGTTGGTAAACGATGCGGGCACCGCCACATGGAGCAGGGCGCGCCAATGGGTCAGCAACTGCGGGCGCGGGGAGAGGCGCCAGCGCAGCAGGCCCTCGCGGTGGCGCAATATATAGAGGCTGACCAGCATGGCCATCAGCCAGGAGAGGGAAGTGGCGATGGCGGCTCCCCGAATGCCCCACTCGGGGAAGGGGCCCGGCCCGAAGATGAGCAGAGGATCCAGCACGCCGTTGACCAGACCGGCGACCCCCATCACCAGACTGGGGGTCTTGGTATCCCCCGTCGTCCGGATAGCCGCATTG
Organism: Aeromonas sp. FDAARGOS 1418; assembly: GCF_019048585.1. Classification (NCBI taxonomy): domain Bacteria; kingdom Pseudomonadati; phylum Pseudomonadota; class Gammaproteobacteria; order Aeromonadales; family Aeromonadaceae; genus Aeromonas; species Aeromonas sp. FDAARGOS 1418. The sequence goes on from NZ_CP077387.1 coordinate 1,456,661, forward strand.
CCGACCATGGGCACGACCAGCATGGGGACGGTCAGATGCCAGATGAGCATGTAGTCGTGGATGAGGGAGATGAGCTCGGCGCTGGCCCCCAGCAGGGTGAACAGAGGGGTAATGGTCAATGCCCCCAGCCCGGCGAGCAGACTCACCAGGATGACGGCAAGGAACAGGCAGTCTGTGGTGATGCGGGCTGCCTCGTCATGGCGACCCTGCCCCAGGGCATGACCGAGCAGAGCGCACAGGCCCGCCCCCAACCCCATGGTCAGGGAGGTGACGACAAAGGTGACCGGGAAGGTGAAACTGATGGCGGCCAGCGCCTGGGTACCCAGCATGCCGATGAAGAAGGTATCGACCAAGTTGAAGGCCAGGATGGCGATGATGCCCAGGATCATGGGGCCCGTCATGCGCAGCAGCATGGGGGTCATGGGAGCGGTCAGCATGGGATTGGGTCGGCTCAAGGCAGAGTCTCTAGGTGCTTTGGGCCTGAATGCTGGCCGTCTCCATCCGCCTTCCTGATTGGGGATGGGTGATCCATCGAAGGTGTTCATAGTACGTGAAAATATTTTTTTTGTATTTGCCCTTGAAGGGCTAGCCCTGTTGCCCCAGATCAGGGGCATGACAAATTTGGCCGATTGCGGCCATTCCTCAAGCAACACAGAGACTCATTTTGGGAGAGTTATCGATGAAAATTCGTCCACTGCACGACCGCGTCATCATCAAGCGCATCGAAGCTGAAGCCAAATCCGCTGGCGGCATCGTCTTGACTGGCACTGCGGCCCAGAAGTCCACCCGTGGTGAAGTTCTTGCCGTGGGGACTGGTCGAATTCTGGACAATGGGGATGTCAAAGCACTGGCCGTCAAGGTGGGTGACAAGGTGATCTTCAACGAAGGCTACGGCGTGAAGACCGAAAAGCTGGATGGTCAGGACGTACTGATCCTGTCCGAGACCGACATCCTGGCGATTGTCGAAGAGTAATCACCCTCCCTCTTTTCCTGAATTGATTTAAGGATTGAAGAACATGGCAGCTAAAGAAGTTAAGTTTGGCAACGAAGCTCGCATCAAAATGCTGGAAGGCGTCAACATCCTGGCCGATGCCGTCAAGGTGACCCTGGGCCCGAAAGGCCGCAACGTGGTGCTGGACAAGTCCTTCGGCGCCCCGACCATCACCAAGGATGGCGTCTCCGTTGCCCGTGAAATCGAACTGGAAGACAAGTTCCAGAACATGGGTGCCCAGATGGTCAAGGAAGTCGCTTCCAAGGCCAATGACGCCGCCGGTGACGGTACCACCACGGCCACCGTACTGGCTCAAGCCATCGTCAATGAAGGCCTGAAGGCCGTTGCCGCCGGCATGAATCCCATGGATCTGAAGCGTGGTATCGACAAGGCCGTTGTGGCTGCCGTTGCCGAGCTGCAAGCACTGTCCACTCCCTGTGCCGACAACAATGCCATCGCCCAGGTAGGCACCATCTCCGCCAACTCCGACGAGAAGGTCGGCAAGCTGATTGCCGAAGCCATGGACAAGGTCGGCCGTGACGGCGTCATCACCGTGGAAGACGGTCAGGGCTTGGAAGACGAGCTGGCGGTGGTAGAAGGCATGCAGTTCGACCGCGGCTACCTCTCCCCTTACTTCGTGAACAAGCCGGAAACCGGCTCCGTCGAACTGGATGACCCCTTCATCCTGCTGGTGGACAAGAAAGTCTCCAACATCCGCGAAATGCTGCCGGTGCTGGAAGGTGTGGCCAAGGCGGGCAAACCGCTGATCATCGTGGCCGAAGACGTGGAAGGCGAAGCGCTGGCGACCCTGGTGGTCAACACCATGCGTGGCATCGTGAAAGTGGCCGCCGTCAAGGCGCCGGGCTTCGGTGATCGCCGCAAGGCCATGCTGCAGGATATCGCCATCCTGACCGGTGGTACCGTGATCTCCGAAGAAGTGGGCATGGAGCTGGAAAAAGCGACCCTGGAAGATCTGGGCCGTGCCAAGCGCATCGTCATCACCAAAGAGAACACCACCATCATCGATGGCGTGGGTGATGCTGCCCTGATCGAAAGCCGCGTGGCCCAGATCCGTCAGCAGATCGAAGAGACCTCTTCCGATTACGACCGTGAGAAGCTGCAAGAGCGCGTGGCCAAGCTGGCCGGCGGTGTTGCCGTGATCAAGGTGGGTGCTGCCACTGAAGTTGAAATGAAAGAGAAGAAAGCCCGTGTTGACGATGCCCTGCACGCCACTCGCGCAGCTGTGGAAGAAGGCGTGGTTGCCGGTGGTGGTGTAGCGCTGGTGCGCGTTGCTGCCAAGCTGGCCTCCCTGCGTGGTGACAACGAAGACCAGAACGTCGGTATCAAGGTTGCCCTGCGCGCCATGGAAGCCCCGCTGCGTCAAATCGTCATCAACGCCGGCGAAGAAGCCTCCGTCATCGCCAATGCCGTGAAGAACGGTGAAGGCAACTACGGTTACAACGCCTACACCGAACAGTACGGCGACATGCTGGCCATGGGTATCCTGGATCCGACCAAGGTAACCCGTTCTGCCCTGCAGTTCGCCTCGTCCGTCGCTGGCCTGATGATCACCACAGAGTGCATGATCTCCGAGCTGCCGAAGAAAGATGCACCTGCCATGCCTGATATGGGTGGCATGGGCGGTATGGGTATGATGTAATCCCGTCAAGTCATCAAACGGCTCGCTTTTGCGGGCCGTTTTTTTTAGTGCTACTAAGCTGAAGTTGTTGATAGTGAAATGATCTGAGGTGAACATGCGATACTTAGGGCTTCTCCCGTTACTCCTTTCCCTGACCTTGCCGGGCATGGCGCAGGCGACACCACAAGGGCCGGTCATTCTCAAGGTGACGGGGAATCTGGACCCTGCCGATCCGGCAGATGGAGAGGTGCTGTTCGATATGGCCATGATCCAGGCACTGCCGCAGCATGAGGTGGTGACGAGCAATCCCTGGGTGGACAAACCGCACAAATACGTGGGGCCGAAACTGGCGGACGTGCTGACTGAGGTGAAGGCCAACGGCAAGAGCATCACGCTCACCGCCCTGAACAGTTTCCAGATCCGGATCAACTGGGATAAGGTCAAGCAATACGATCCTATTCTGGCCTGGCAGGATGACGGGATGACCATGCGGGTACGTGACAAGGGGCCGCTCTGGTTTATCCTGCCACTGGATCAGCATCCCGAACTCAGGCGTTCCGAGTTCACCGACATGATGATCTGGCAACTGAGTGCGATCGACATTCAGCAGTAAAAACGGTGGTTTACGGGAGTACTGGGTGAAAGCGAAGACCAGGGCCTGGCCCTTACTCGGCGTTCTTTATCTATCCATTCTGTTGTTCACGGGTAGCACCCTCTATTGCCTGGTGCAGATACAAAATGCTACCCGGGTGATGGAGAAGTATACCTATGACGTCTCCTGGGCATTGATGCAGTTGCAGCTCGAGCTGGGCCGCTTTCTCAATGCCGTCGAGATTTACCACTATGGCGGCATAGACCAGGAAGCCCTGCTGCTTCGCTATGACATTCTCTGGAGTCGTACCCCCATTCTCCTGAGCGGCCAATTGAGAAAAAGCCTCGCGGACAATCCGAAGACGCTGCGGCTGGTGAAACTGACTGAAAGCAGTATCCGCAAGCTGGAGCCTGATTTGGTCAAACTCAAACCGGGGACGCCGGATTACCAACAAGTCATGATGACACTGGCGCCCTTGCAGGAACCCCTCTCTTACTCTCTTGCTTCCGTCATGCAGAACAACATCAACGTCTATACGGGCAACGACGCGCGTTTTGGCCAGTTGCGCAATGCCCTGCTGTTCATGGTGTCGGGGCTGGTGGTGTCCGTCATTCTGCTCAGTGGCCTGCTGGTGCGAGAAGCCAGGCGCCATTTCAGGACCGCTAGGATCGATCCCCTCACCGGGCTCGCCAACCGGCTGGCGCTGCTGGAAAAGATGGATGCCTATGTCACCCGTGACACCTCCTTCGGACTGGTGCTGGTCGACATCAACGACTTTCGTGATATCAACAGCAAGTTTGGCTACAACACAGGGGACCTCCTGCTGCAAGAGGTGGCAAAGCGGCTGCGCGCCCTGTGCGAAAACGGGGAGTGGGTGGCACGTTTGGGGGGAGATCAGCTTGCCATGCTGCAACGGGAGGGGAGCGATCTTCGCCAGGTCAGGGAGCTCGTGGCCAGAGTGCTCCACTCCATCAAGCAAGACATCATCATCGACAACTACCCTTTCCGGCTTGAGGTCGGTATCGGTATCGCCTTCTTCCCGACCGACAGCAACCAGACCCAGGAGTTGCTCAGCCGGGCGGAGCAGGCCCTCTCTCACAGCCGCAAGACCCATGTTCCCTATGTCATCTATGACAGTTCCCTGCTCAACGAGACGGCCAGGCGCAAGCATCTTGCTTCCGACATGGTGATGGCGCTGGAGCACAATGCGCTCGAGCTCTATTACCAGCCCATCGTCAATCTTGAGAGCGGGCGCTGTGAAGCCGTGGAGGCACTGCTGCGCTGGCGCCATCCCGAGCTTGGCTTTATTCCCCCCAACGAGGTGATCCAGGTGGCGGAAGAGTTCCAGCTGGCTGAGAAACTGGGTGGTTGGGTATTGAATACCGCATGTGAGCAACTGCATCAGTGGCAGCACCTGGGTTTGGTGGACTTGCAGATGTGCGTGAATATCTCCCCGGGCATGTACCAGCGCAACCTCTTGAAGCTGGTGGCCAGAGCGCTGATGGAGCACCATATTCCCGCGTCCAGCCTGGTGCTGGAGGTGACGGAAGACACCACCATGCGCGAGGTCAAGAACTCGCTGCAGTTGATGCAGGATCTCAGCCAGCAGGGGGTACATCTGGCCCTTGACGACTTCGGCACCGGCTACTCCTCCCTCAGCTATCTGCAGAAGCTTCCGGTGAGCAAGGTAAAGATAGACAGGTCCTTCATTCAGGGTATCGACACCTCGATCGAGGCGGCCGAACTGGTCGCCAACATCTGCCGTATGGGCTCCATGCTTGGCAAAAAACTGGTATGTGAAGGGATCGAGACCCAGGGGCAGCTCGATGTGCTGCGCTCATTGACCGACATACATCTGTATGGGCAGGGATATCTGTTCAGTCGCCCGGAGCATGCTGAAAAGGCCTATCAGACATTGCTGGAGATGGAAGAGCGCTGGTTGGCCCGGCGCTCGCCGGACAAGGCATATCTGCGTTGAACGATATGGCTCATGTCTCACCGGGCCCGGCCGATAGTCTCTTGGCAGGAGGTACACAATGGATATTTCTAGTTCTGCAAATGCGTCGTTCGGTTCTGCACTGATGGTGGCCAGCCTGGCCAAAAAGCAGCAGACCCAAGAAGGCGAATCCGCACTGAAACTGCTGGAAACAGCAGCGCAATCCGCTCCGGCAGCGCCGACATCGGCCAGCGCTTCCCTCGGAAGCAAGATCGATATCCGCGTCTGAGCGATAAAAAAGCCCCCATCTCTTGATGGGGGCTTTCTTTTTATTGGGCTGTTATCTGCCAGGCTCAGACCGGGAAAGGGGCCGGGGCCTCGAAGGTCATCCGCTCGCCGCTTCTGGGGTGGCTGATGGTCAGGCTGGCCGCATGCAGATAAAGGTGCGGTGCAGCCGCCAGCGCATCCGGGTTGGCGTAGAGGTTGTCACCGAGGATGGGGTGACCCAGCTCCAGCATGTGTACCCGCAACTGATGGGAGCGACCGGTAATCGGGGTCAGCTTGATCAGGCTGTTGCCGTTCTCCACCTTAAGTTTTTGCCACAGTGTCAGGGCATGACGCCCCTCCTCAAAATCCACCTTCTGCTTCGGCCGGTTGGGCCAGTCGACGCAGAGCGGCAGATCCACTTCGCCCGCATCCAGCGCCGGTTCACCCCACACCCAGGCGAGGTAGTGCTTCTCGGTCTCACGCTCTCGGAATTGCCGGCTCAGCTCCCGGTGGGAGTTGGGGTTGAGCGGGATCACCAGCACACCGGTGGTCGCCATGTCGAGGCGATGGGCTGCTGCCGCCTTGGGGTGCTGCTGCTTGACCCGATGCAGCACGCTGTCTTCATTCTCGGGGCCGCGCCCGGGGACGCTCAGCAGGCCAGTGGGCTTGTTGACCACCATGATGTCCTTGTCCTTGAACAGGATATCGAGCCAGGGTTCCAGGGGCGGGGAGTATACAAACATAGCGTCTCGCATCTTGGGTCAAAGCGGGGGCAAGCCCCCATCAGTTATGGGTTACCACGATAAAAGTGCATGGCATCCAGCTTGAACTGGGTCGGGTCGTTATCAACCAGATGATGCCTGCACCGTTTTATCAGTTATGGGTCACCACAATAAAGCGGATGGCATCCAGCTTGAGCTGGGTCTGGTCGATCAGGTGGTGCAATTCTGCCTGCAGATTGCGCAGATATTCCAGCTCGCTGTCGCGCACATTCGGGTTGACCGCCTTGAGTGCCTCCAGCCTGTCCAGATCCTGTTGCAGGGTCTGCGCCATCTGGGCACGGGCCTTGTCTACAATCCCGGCTTTCAGTTCGTTGGCAATGACCTCGCCCTTGCCAATCAGGCCGTGGATCACCGGCTGGGATGCGGTAACCAGCTTGCTGCCAAGGTGGCGGTTGACCGGTGTCAGCTGGCGGTTGAAGGCATCGAATGCCACCTTCTCTCCCAGATTCTGGCCGTTCTTGTCCATCAGAAGACGGATCGGCGTCGGCGGCATGAAACGGTAGAGCTGGGGATGAGCCGCGGACTCGGCAACGAAGATCAGCTCAAGCAGGATGGAGCCGACCGGCAGCGCCTTGTTCTTGAGCAGTGCGACCGAGGTGGCACCGATCTCGGAACCCAGGATCAGGTCGATACCGCCGCGCATCATGGGGTGATCCCAGGAGAGCAGCGCCATGTCATCCCGTGACAGGGCGGTGTTGCGATCGAAGGTGATGGTCATGCCGTCTTGCGGCAGGCCCGGGAAGCTCGGCACCAGCATGTGATCCCCGGGAGTCAGCACCAGAGCATTTTCACCACGATCATCCTGGTTGACGCCGATCTCGTCGAACATCTTGAGGGCGAAGGAGATCATGCCGGTGTCGTCATCTTCGGCGGCTAGCTTCTCGACCAGCTGCTGGGCGGTCTCGCCACCGCTGGAGTGGATTTCCAGCAGGCGATCGCGACCCTGTTCCAGTCTGGCCTTGAGCGGCTCGTGCAGTTCGCGGGTCTTGGCCAGCAGGGCGTCGAGGGGGCCCTGCTCGCTGGTGTTGGCGGCCAGCAGCTCGAACAGCTCGTCACGTACCGCTTCGAACACCGGGCGGGCCGTCGGGCAGGTCTGCTCGAATGCATCCAGACCATCGTGATACCAGAGCTGCAGGGCGCGCTGTGCAGTCCCTTCCAGATAGGGGACGTGGATCTCGACGGTATTCTGCTGACCGATACGGTCCAGTCGGCCGATACGCTGTTCCAGCAGATCCGGGTTGAGGGGCAGATCGAACAGCACCAGATGGCTGGCAAACTGGAAGTTGCGGCCTTCTGAGCCGATCTCGGAGCAGAGCAGCACCTGAGCGCCCCCCTCAGCTTGAGCGAAATAGGCGGAGGCCTTGTCCCGCTCGAGGATCGACATTCCTTCGTGGAACACGGCGCCACGGATCCCTTCACGGGTGCGCAGCGCCTCCTCCAGCGCGATGGCGGTGGCTGCTTCGGAGCAGATCACCAGCACCTTCTGCTGACGGGCGGAGAGCAGCAGCTCCAGCAACCATTCGACGCGCGGGTCGAACTGGGTCCAGGTAGCGTTGTCGCCTTCGAACTGCTGGAAGATCTTCTCGGGATAGAGGTAGCGCAGGGCACGGGTCTGCAGATCGCCGCCATTGCCACCCATCATGCCCATCACCTTGATGGCGGTCTTGTACTGCTCCGGCAGCGGCATGGGGTAGACGTTGAGGTGGCGCTCCGGGAAGCCCTGAATATTGGCGCGGCTGTTACGGAACAGCACCCGGCCGGTGCCATGCTGATCCAGCAGCTTGGCGACCGCCTGCTGACGGGCGGCCGCATCAGTGAGATCCAGCCCATCCAGCTGGCTGGCGAGGATCTGCCTGGCTTCATCGCTCAGGGTCTCGCCATCCAGCAGCTCTTGCGCGGCGCTGGCAACCTGACCATAGGCCTGCTCCTCGGCGAGGAAGGCGTCGTAGTCGTAGAAACGCTCGGGGTCGAGCAGGCGTAGACGGGCGAAGTGGCTCTGGTGGCCCAGCTGATCCGGGGTTGCGGTCAGCAGCAGCACGCCCGGCACCTGTTCGGCCAGCGCTTCCACCATTTCATAGGCACGGCTCGGCGCCTCTTCGCTCCACTCCAGATGGTGCGCTTCATCGACAACCA
>NZ_CP077387.1:1470000-1622500 GCF_019048585.1 Aeromonas sp. FDAARGOS 1418
GCTTCCAGGAAAAGCCTCTAAGCTTCAGATTACAAGTCATCGTACCCCAAACCGACACAGGTGGTCGGGTAGAGAATACCAAGGCGCTTGAGAGAACTCGGGTGAAGGAACTAGGCAAAATAGAACCGTAACTTCGGGAGAAGGTTCGCTCTTGATGGTGAAGTCCCTTGCGGATGGAGCTGTCGGGAGTCGCAGTGACCAGATGGCTGGGACTGTTTATCAAAAACACAGCACTCTGCAAACACGAAAGTGGACGTATAGGGTGTGACACCTGCCCGGTGCCGGAAGGTTAATTGATGGGGTTAGCGCAAGCGAAGCTCTTGATCGAAGCCCCGGTAAACGGCGGCCGTAACTATAACGGTCCTAAGGTAGCGAAATTCCTTGTCGGGTAAGTTCCGACCTGCACGAATGGTGTAACCATGGCCATGCTGTCTCCACCCGAGACTCAGTGAAATCGAATTCGCCGTGAAGATGCGGTGTACCCGCGGCTAGACGGAAAGACCCCGTGAACCTTTACTACAGCTTGGCACTGAACATTGAACCTACATGTGTAGGATAGGTGGGAGGCTTTGAAGGCGTGACGCCAGTTGCGCTGGAGCCGTCCTTGAAATACCACCCTTGTATGTTTGATGTTCTAACGCAGGGCCCTGAATCGGGCTCGCGGACAGTGCCTGGTGGGTAGTTTGACTGGGGCGGTCTCCTCCCAAAGAGTAACGGAGGAGCACGAAGGTTGGCTAATCCTGGTCGGACATCAGGAGGTTAGTGCAATGGCATAAGCCAGCTTAACTGCGAGACGGACAGGTCGAGCAGGTACGAAAGTAGGTCATAGTGATCCGGTGGTTCTGAATGGAAGGGCCATCGCTCAACGGATAAAAGGTACTCCGGGGATAACAGGCTGATACCGCCCAAGAGTTCATATCGACGGCGGTGTTTGGCACCTCGATGTCGGCTCATCACATCCTGGGGCTGAAGTCGGTCCCAAGGGTATGGCTGTTCGCCATTTAAAGTGGTACGCGAGCTGGGTTCAGAACGTCGTGAGACAGTTCGGTCCCTATCTGCCGTGGGCGTTGGATGATTGAAGGGAGTTGCTCCTAGTACGAGAGGACCGGAGTGAACGAACCTCTGGTGTTCGGGTTGTCACGCCAGTGGCACTGCCCGGTAGCTAAGTTCGGAATCGATAACCGCTGAAAGCATCTAAGCGGGAAGCGAGCCCTGAGATGAGTCATCCCTGACCCCTTGAGGGTCCTAAAGGGCCGTTGGAGACCACAACGTTGATAGGTGGGGTGTGTAAGCGTAGCGATACGTTGAGCTAACCCATACTAATTACCCGTGAGGCTTAACCATACAACACCCAAGAAGTGTTCTGGGCCTTGTAGCAAGTGCATAAACTACTTACAAATTCAGTGATAATGACCAGCAACTAGCAAAGTCGTTATTCACGTCAGCTTTTTCAGATTGAAGATTTTGCCTGGCGGCAATAGCGCAGTGGAACCACCTGACCCCATGCCGAACTCAGAAGTGAAACGCTGTAGCGCCGATGGTAGTGTGGCATTCGCCATGCGAGAGTAGGACACTGCCAGGCACTCAATTAAACGGTGATGTGAAGAATCACATAACCGGCTGCGAGGATGACACCTCACAAACAAGCAGCAAAAGATTTAGCGAAAGCTAACCGAATGCGGAGCGGTAGTTCAGTCGGTTAGAATACCGGCCTGTCACGCCGGGGGTCGCGGGTTCGAGTCCCGTCCGCTCCGCCACTAAATTGAAAGGCCTTCCCTATCGGGAAGGCCTTTTTGCTTTCTGGCGTCTGGGTAAGAGCTCAGGGAACAAGAGGCAACCGGCGGGTCTGAATCGCCACTTGTCACGGACAACACGCCTCTTCCCCCTGTGGTGCTTGCGTGTCTGGCATTGTCCCTTTACCCAGGGCTTACCCTTCGCTCTGGTTTGCCTTCGTTCCCCCATCTTTTCACAACCCGGCCAATCGACCGGGCTTTGTCGTGTCTGGAGATGAGCATCGCAAGCACGCGAATACGCTCTGGCCGAGAGTGCCAGAGGACCATCGGGAGCTCATATGCGGATAAGAGATAAGCAAAGCGCTTTTTCTTTCTTCATGGAATATGCATAAGCGGGCATGCTGTACTCAACCCAACGATATGGAGTATCACCATGAAACTGCGAATGACCGCTCTCACCGTTCTCTCCCTGCTGGCTCTCGGTCAGGTCCAAGCCGCCGAGGTGCGGCTGCGGAATGTCTCCTATGACCCGACGCGGGAGCTGTTCCGGGAGTACAACAGTGCCTTTGCCAAGGAGTGGAAGGCCAAAACCGGCGACGATGTGGTGGTGAGCCAGTCACACGGTGGCTCAGGCAAACAGGCTCGTGCCGTGGTGGACGGACTGGAGGCTGACGTGGTCTCCCTGGCGCTGGCCTATGACGTGGATGCGGTGGCTAAGGCAGGTCTCACCGCCAGCGACTGGGAAGGGCGCCTGGCCAACAATGCCTCTCCCTATACCTCCACCATCGTCTTCCTGGTGCGCAAGGGGAATCCCAAGCAGATCAAGGATTGGGGCGACCTGGTGCGCAAGGATGTCGCCATCATCACCCCCAACCCAAAGACCTCCGGCGGTGCGCGCTGGAATTATCTGGCTGCCTGGGGCTATGCCCTGAAGAAAAGCGGCACTGAAGAGGGCGCCAAACAGTTTGTCAGCGATCTGTTCAAGAATGTGAAGGTGCTGGACTCCGGGGCACGTGGCGCCACCACCAGCTTCATCGAACGCGGGCTCGGGGATGTGTTGCTGGCCTGGGAAAATGAAGCGTTGCTGGTGCTCAATCAGCCGGGCACCAGCGACAAGTTCGAACTGGTGGTGCCCTCGGTCTCCATCCTGGCCGAGCCGCCGGTAGCCGTGGTGGACAAGGTAGCCAAGAAGCATGGTACCGAGGCCGTCTCCAAGGCTTACCTCGAGTATCTCTACTCCGACGAAGGGCAGCGCATCATCGCCAAATACCACTATCGTCCGAGCAATCCGGCGATCCTGAAGGAGACAGCGGCCCAGTTCCCCAACCTGACGCTCTTTACTGTCAAGGATCTGGAAGGAGATTGGGACAAGGCACAGAAGAAGCACTTCGCCCAGGGCGGATCGTTTGACCAGATTTACCAACCGGGCCGTTAAGAGACGCAGGCCCCTGTGACAACAGATAGGAGTACCACGATGAACAAGATCCTTCTGGTTCCCGGTCTGCATAACAGTGGGCCGGATCACTGGCAGAGCCGCTGGCACCAGCAATTTCCCCAGTGGCAGAGAATGATGGGTCTGCCTTGGGACAAGCCGGATCTCACGGTCTGGAGCGCCAAGCTGGCGAGCAAGCTCAGGAGCCGGCGCAGCCGGGTCCACCTGGTCGCTCACTCCTTCGGCGCTCTGACGGCCATCGCTGCCGCCCGGCTGCAACCGGACAAGGTCTCCTCCATCTTCATCGTTGCCCCTGCCGATCCTGCCCGTTTCGGTATCCCGGATGAGGTGTTGGCGGGGTCCATCAAGGTCTCTGCCCAGTTGATCGCCAGCCGCAATGACCCCTGGATGAGTTTCGAGCGGGCAGAGTTCTGGAGCCGGCAGTGGCAGGTGCCCTTGTTCGATGCGGGGGAGGTGGGCCATATCAATGCCCAGTCCGGCCATGGGGAGTGGCACCAGGGCCTCGCTTTGCTCGGCACCCTATACCGCCGTGCCGAAATGGTGGTGGAGCCTGCTCCTGCCGAGTGGGGCAAGCAGGCTGCACTCAGTTTTCGATGAGGGCGCCTCGGATTGTTTCGGCACGATTTCCAGACAGGCTGGCAACTTGGCCAGCGTGACTGACTTTGCATGTTCCCGGTTTTACCGCTCCGTCTTTTAGGTCTTTTATTTATATAAAAGACCTTTTTTTATGCTTATCGCTCTAAAAGCCTTGTTCCACCATTGTTAGATAAAAAAGTGCTTAGCAAAGGCATTATTGGTGTTTGTTGTCCCTGGCCGCCGTGAGCAAAATCGTCACATCCAAAGTATTTATAACAAACGGATGTGTTATGCGATTAAGTTCTTATTCCGTCCTGCCAGGCCTGGGGCCAACGCTGGGCTTCAGTCTGCTCTATCTGGGCATACTGGTGCTGCTGCCGCTCTCGGCACTGGTGCTGTTTGCGGTGAACAACCTGAGCGCCGCCGAGTTCTGGCAGGTGATCGGCTCCCCCCGGGTGCTCGCCTCCTTTCGCCTGAGCTTTGGTGCCGCCTTCATTGCCGCCCTGCTCAACAGTCTGTTCGGTCTGATACTGGCCTGGGTACTGGTGCGCTATACCTTCCCCGGCCGCAGACTGGTGGATGCGCTGATCGACCTGCCCTTTGCCATGCCGACTGCCGTCTCCGGCATCGCCCTGTGCGCCATCTTTGCCCCCAACGGCTGGATTGGCCAATGGGTCGCTCCGCTGGGCATCGAGCTTGCCTACAACCCCATAGGAGTGGTCATTGCCCTGACCTTTATCGGGCTGCCCTTTGTGGTGCGTACCCTGCAGCCGGTGCTGCGGGAAGCGGAGAGCGAGCAAGAGGAGGCGGCTGCGAGCCTGGGTGCCAACCGCTGGCAGACCTTCATCCGGGTACTGTGGCCGACCCTGGTACCTGCGCTGCTCACCGGTTTTGCCCTGGCGTTTGCTCGCGGCGTGGGGGAGTACGGCTCTGTCATCTTCATTGCCGGCAACCTCCCCATGGTGTCCGAGATTGCCCCCCTGATGATCATGAGTCACCTGGAGGAGTATGACTACGCCGGTGCATCGGCCATTGCGTCCGTCATGTTGCTCATTTCCTTTGTGCTGCTGTTGCTCATCAACAAGTTGCAAGCCTGGAGCTGGGCTCGCATCGGAGGAAGCCGTATATGAACGCCTCTACTGCACATCTCGATCAGGCCCAGGAGTCCGCTCCGGCCACCCCGGCGCGTCATCCCCCGGTGACCCATGAACCGGTCTGGGTAAAATGGCTGCTGGTTACCGTCGGTCTGGGCTGGTTTGCCGCCTTGCTGCTGTTGCCGCTGGCCACCGTCTTCATCCAGGCGCTGAGCCCGGGTCTGGCCTTCTTCTGGCACGCCATCAGCGAGCCGGATGCCCTGAGCGCCCTGGGGCTGACCGCCCTGGTGACGCTCTGCTCGGTGCCCCTGAACCTGCTGTTCGGGCTGGGCGCTGCCTGGGCCATCGCCCGGTTCCGCTTTCCTGGCCGGCAACTGCTTATCACCCTAATCGATCTGCCGTTCTCGGTCTCGCCGGTCATCGCAGGCTTGATGTTCGTGCTGCTGTTCGGCAGTCGCGGCTGGTTCGGCGAGTGGCTCAGCGAGCACGACATCAAGATCATTTTCGCTACCCCGGGGATCATCCTGGCGACCACCTTCATCACTGTGCCCTTCGTGGTACGCGAGCTGCTGCCCCAGATGGAGGCGCGGGGCCCGGAGGAAGAGGAGGCCGCCATCATGCTGGGGGCGAGCGGGTTGCAGATGTTCTGGCGGGTGACCCTGCCCGGCATCCGCTGGAGTCTGATGTATGGCCTGCTGCTCTGTACCGCCCGGGCGGTGGGGGAGTTTGGCGCTGTCTCCGTGGTTTCCGGCCACATTCGCGGCCAGACCAACACGCTGCCGCTGCACATCGAGATCCTTTACAACGAGTACCAGACCGGTGCCGCCTTCGCGGTGGCCAGCCTGCTGGCGCTGTTCGGGATCTTCACCCTGCTGGGTGAGACCCTGCTGGCCAGGCTGCGCGGCCAACCGACCCAGTCCCATTGATCCCGAATTAACGGTTATAGGAGAGGCATTCATGAGCATTCAGGTTCAAGGGCTCAACAAGCATTTCAATCAGTACGCGGCGCTGGCCGACATCAACCTCGATTTTCACGACGGTGAGCTGGTCGCCCTGCTCGGCCCCTCCGGCTGCGGCAAGACCACCTTGCTGCGGATCATCGCCGGGCTGGAGCAGGCGGACAGTGGCAGCGTCATCATCCGCGGCGAAGATGCCTCGGATCTCCATGTGCGCGAGCGCAACGTTGGCTTCGTGTTCCAGCACTACGCCCTGTTTCGCCACATGACGGTGTTCGAGAACGTGGCCTTTGGCCTGAGGGTCAAGCCGCGCAGCGAACGCCCGGACGAGGCGGCCATCCGCACCCGGGTCAAGGAGCTGCTGGACCTGGTGCAGCTTAGCCATGTCGCGGCACGCTACCCGACCCAGCTCTCCGGTGGTCAGCGCCAGCGGGTCGCCCTGGCCCGGGCCCTGGCGGTGCAGCCCAAGGTGCTGCTGCTGGACGAGCCTTTCGGCGCCCTCGATGCCCAGGTACGCAAGGAGCTGCGCCGTTGGCTGCGTGAGCTTCACGACGAGCTGCATGTCACCAGCCTGTTCGTGACCCACGATCAGGAAGAGGCCCTGGAGGTGGCGGATCGGGTGGTGCTGATGAACGCCGGCAAGGTAGAGCAGATTGGCACCCCTGCCGAAGTGTATGATCAGCCCGCCAGTGCCTTCGTGCACAGCTTCCTTGGCAGCGTGAACCTGTTTCGTGGCAGGGTGGCCGGGCAGGGGCTCGGCATCGGTGAGCAGCAACTGGGTGGCCCCATCCCCTCCCATCTGGCAGAAGGGAGTGCGGCCATCGCCTATGTGCGCCCCCACGAGCTGGAGATCCTGCCCTCGGATGCCCCCGGTGGCATTCGCGCCACCATTACCCGCCTGCTGCCCATGGGGCCGCGCATCCGGGTGGAACTGCGTGGCGATGGGGAGACGGGAGGTGCCCACTACGAGGCCGAACTGAGCAAGGAGGCCGCCCGGGCCTTTGCCCCCGGCCAGGGGGTGCGTCTGGTGGCCAGGCAGGCACAGCTCTATCCCGACTACCAGATCTGAGGGCAAGCCGCGAGGTGCGGCCCTCTTTCAGGCTTGCTGCCGGGCTATGATCCCGGCAATCCACAACAAGAGGACGGTGGCACGAGCCACCGCCACTCAGCGCAGGAGGCGATGAGGTGAACTTTCAGCAGTTGCGAATCATTCGGGAGGCGGCACGGCGGGATTACAACCTGACCGACGTGGCCAATGCCCTCTTTACGTCCCAGTCCGGGGTCAGCCGCCACATTCGCGAGTTGGAGGAGGAGCTGGGGCTCGCCCTCTTCATTCGCTATGGCAAGCGTCTGCTCGGCATGACCGAGCCGGGCAAGGAGTTGCTGGTGATCGCCGAGCGTATCCTGGGGGATGCCGACAACATCCGCAAACTGGCGAGCACCTTTGCCAATCGCGACTCAGGCCGGCTGCTCATCGCGACCACTCATACCCAGGCCCGTTATGCCCTGCCGAGGGTAGTGAAGGCGTTTCGGGAGCAATTTCCTCTGGTACAGCTGGAGCTGCGTCAGGGGAGCCCGGAGGAGATAGTGCGGCTGGTGCAGACCGGCGAGGTGGACATCGGCATCAGCAGCGAGCAGCTCGACAAGAGCGAAGGGGTGGTGGCCTTTCCCTACTACCGCTGGCACCACAATATCGTCGTGCCGGAGCAGCACCCTCTCACCGCCGAGCGGGAGCTGACCCTGGCCGCTCTGGCCCACTGGCCCATCGTCACCTATCAGGCCGGCCTCACCGGTCGGGCACGGGTGGATGATGCCTTTGCCGAGGCGGGCATAGTGCCGCAGATCCTGCTGACCGCCCAGGACTCAGACGTCATCAAGACCTATGTCGAGCTGGAGATGGGGGTGGGCATACTGGCGGACATGGCGTTCGATTCCCAGCGGGACAAGGGACTGGTGCAACTGGACGGCAGTCGGTTGTTTGCGCCGCACACCGCCTGGATTGGCCTCAAGCAGGGGCAGTTCCAGCACAACTTTGCCTGGCAGTTCATCCAGCTCTGCAACCCCGATCTGGCGCTGGCGGAGATCCAGGCCCGCGCCATGAGCAACGAGCCTCTGCTCGACTATCAGATCTGAACCGAGGGAAGGATGAAAAACGGGGAGCCATGGGCTCCCCGTTTGTTTGATGTTGACCTGATCTGGCACGGGAAACGCCGAGCGGGTTCCCGCCAGGTCGGATACGTCCCATCACTGCGCTGTCCAGGCCTCCTGCCAGTGGGAGCCTACGCCCGGTTCATACTGGGTGGCCGTGCTCGCCCACTGGCTGCACCAGCCGCTGTAGGGGAAGGGTTTGCACTGATAGACCTTGCCGTTCTTCGGCTGCAGCACCCGGGTGCCGGCGGTGTAGGACTTGAGGCCGTCCGGGAAGGTGAACTGGTAATCGCCCCCGCTTGCCGGATCCTTGAACATGAGGTCCAGGGTCTGCTGCACCGCGTCACCACCGGCCTTGGGTTTGCCCTCGATCACCAGCTGATGGTGGCCTGCACTCAAGCCGGTCAGCGCCATGGAGAAACTCTGGCTGCCGTCCTTGATATCGGCACTGCTCTGTCCCCTGGCGACACCGCCGTGGTCATAGAGGGTGTTGGTGATGGCGAGATCCCCCTGGGCCGTGACGGTGAACATCAGGGTGAGCTTGCCGTTGTCGAGGGGGGAGTCGCTCGCCAGACCGCTCACGCTGATCCCGTTCTCAACCGGGGGCTGCTGTTGCTCAAGCTGGATCTCGACCCGTTGCAGGTTGCTGCCAGCCTTGAGGTAGACCGGGTTCTGGCCATAGACGGGGTTGAACTGGCCGTCCGTACCTTGCTGGCCAGCACGGATCTGGCTCTGCTCGGCGTTGATCTTGCTCGCCAGGGCGTGGGCCCAGTTGTTCTTCTGGCCCTGTCCGGCGCTGGCGATGGTCAGCTCGGTCTGGAGATCGGTGCGCTCGCCATTGGCATCGAATACCCGGGTTCTGGCTTTGTCACCCGCCACCAGGTCGATGGAGGGATAGATGGTCCCTCCCTGGCTCCAGGTCAGCGGGGGCTGGGTGCCATCCTTGAACCGGGCGTCGATCAGGTTGTAGAAGCTGTTGGCGGTATCCCCTACCTCCCACACCCCGAGAATGACCTGATAACCGGTACGTGCGGGCAGGGTGCACTGATGGGTCACCTGTTTGGGGGGCTGCACCATGTTGCCCTCGATGACGCAGAAGGGATTGAGATCGAACGCATCCCGGGTGAGGGGCTGGTTCGGGTTCCAGTCCTGCTTGGTGAGGTAGTAGCGCCAGTTGCGGGTCACGTGGTTGGCAGTGAAGGTCCAGCTGATGGCGAAGGGACCGGCCTGCACCTCACGCTTGGTCCAGCGATCGAGGGTCTGGGTGTTGAGCTCGCCGAATTGGGGGTGACCGGCCGAGGCTATCTGGCCGTCGGCGGGGCCGCCATCGGGGAAGCCGGAGGGGGCTTCCAGGCTCTGGGGTTCCCACTGGATGGCGCCACACTGGCTGTTGCCCCCTGTCTTGCACAGGTAGTTGCGCCCTTCGGGCTGGCTGATGTAGCCGTGAGCGAGTACGCCGCCACTGGCCAGCAGCGCCAGCGCTGCCGCGAGATGGGTGAGTCGGATATTTGCTGCCATACATTCCTCTGTTCGGTGATGTGGGCAGTCACGTTGGCAGGGGAGTTCCCCGAAACACGGTGCTGCAACCCCGCTATCCTGGACAGCTTGTCTTTAGACCGGAGGCTTTGCGTCCTGGCCTTTCAACCAGTTTGCCAAATGACTACAGAAAGGATCATGGTGCCGCCTGTGGCGACCACTCATCATGACTATATTTTGTTAAAAAATTAAGTGTAAAAATTGACAGTGCCATTTCATCGGAGCAGCGCATCAGCGGCAGATGGATTCTCCTGGATCTGCGCACTGGTTCAGTGCGAGAGGGTGGCCCGGGAGAGGCTCCCGTGGCCATGACAGGAAAGGAGCCCCTGCAAGCCTGGCAGGGGCTCACGGGGCCACTCAGTGGCGGGGTTGCATGCCTGCTCGGGAAGAGGACGCCTGGGTCGGTCGCATCATCCTGTCCTGGGCTTGGGCGTTGTCCAGCTTGAACACCGCCAGTCGCTCGTCGAGGCTTCGGGAGAGACCGGCCAGCAGTTCGCTCTCCTGGGCCAACTGGGAGGCCGCCTGGGACATCTCGAGCGCCGAGTCGTTGATGCCGCTGACGTTGCGGTTCATGTCTTCCGCCACCATGCTCTGCTGCTCCGCCGCCGTGGCGATCTGGGTCGCCATGTCGCTCACGTGCTGGATGTGATTGACGATGAGGGAGAGATCCTGCCCCGCCTTCTCGGACTGGTTGACGCTGCTCTCCGCCAGCTTGCGGCTGGCGTCCATGGCGTTGGCGGCGGTGACAGCCCGTTGCTGCAACTGGGTGATGGTACTCTGGATCTCCTCGGTGGAGTGGCGGGTGCGACTGGCCAGCTGGCGCACCTCGTCGGCCACCACGGCGAAGCCACGGCCCTGCTCGCCGGCCCGGGCCGCCTCGATGGCGGCGTTGAGGGCCAGCAGGTTGGTCTGCTCCGAGATGGCGCTGATGACCGCCGTCACCTCGCTTATCTGCATCACTCCCTCCTTGAGCTGGTTGACCTGCGAGGTGGCCTGGTCCACCTCGGTGGCCAGCGCCTGGATGCCGTGCACGCTGGCATGGACATCCTGGTTGCCGAGCCCGGCCTCGCTGGTGGCATCCTGGGTGTCGCGGGCCGTATTCTCTGCGTGACCCGCCACGTCGGCGATGGTGGCGCTCATCTCGTTCATGGCGGTGGCGAGCTGGGCGAGCTGATCCCGCTGACTGTTGACCGCCTGGTTGGTCTGTTCGGCGGAGGCGGCGATGCGCAGGGCGGCATCCGCCACGTTGCGGGCCCCCTGGCTCGCCTCCAGCAGGGCGCGGCGGATGGCATCCAGCCCCTGGTTGGTGGAGCTGGCGACGGCGCCGAGCTCATCCCTGCCCAGCACCGGGATGCTGACCACCAGATCGCCAGCTGCGACCCGGGCCATGGCCTTGTTGATCTCGGCCAGGGGATTGACGATGGAGCGGCTGATGGCGAGTCCCAGCAGCCCCATCAACAGGATCACCAGCAAGGTGGCGCCACCCATCCACTCATATTGGGACCACATGGTGGCCTCAATGTCCTGCAACAACACACCGGAGCCCAGGATCCAGCCCCAGGGCTGGTAGCCCGTCACCAGCGACATCTTCTGGGCCGCCTCGCCGGACGGGGAGACCCACTGATACTCCAGCCTGCCCTGGTGGCCGCCCTTGCCGAGATCCACCATGTGTTGCCAGTGGGACTCGGCAGGGTTGTTGCCCATCTGCTGGCCGACCAGCTCGGGTTTGGCGGGATGCACCACCACCCGACGATCTTCATCCAGTACGAACAGGTAGTTGTCCCCGTCAAAGCGCATGCTGTCGAGCATGGCCTTGGCCTGTGCCTTGGCCTGTTCCGGGGGGAGGGTGGCGGCCAGGGCATGGATCCGGCTCATGGCCAGATCCAGCACCGCCTGCAGCCTGGCTTCCCGTTCACTCATCAGATTGCGGTGCAGGGCACTGGCCGAGATGAGCAGCAGTGCGATGAAGCCGACCAGGGCCAGTGAGAGCAGCAGCATCAGCTTGCGACTCACGGCAATATCACCGAGCTTGAACATAGACTTATCCTTACTTTCCCATGCGAGTCTGATTGTGGCCGAACTGCCGGCCGGACCTGATTGTTGTTGTTTTTAACATGCCATTAACTTTCAATGGGTTGCGGTGGAAAACAGCCAATTGAGCAGTTTGACAACCAGTATAGCCAGCAGACAGAAACCCTCGCTTTTGATAGCGTGATGGCGCGCATCCCGGCGCACAATTTGTCTGCTCAATTTGCAAGAAGTGTGAATGGGTTGGCATTTCACCAAAAAGGAGTGGGCGGCCCCGTGGTCGCCCCATAACAAGAGGGAAGTTATGAGTTCCATTGCCAGGAATTATCTCAACCAGCTCAATGCCGATTACCTGCAGGTGCACAGACGCAAGGAAGACCTGTTCTGGTCCACCTACATGGGCACCAGCGACGATCAGGCAGGCTTCACCGCGGCCGAACAGGCCTACAAGGCATTTTGTGCCGATCCTGACCGCCTGCCGGTGCTGCGGGAGATGCATGCCCAGGCCGAAGAGGCGGATCTCAGGCGCGGCCTGGGGGGCTGGATCGCCTTCTTCGAGTGCAACGTCATCGAAGATCCCGGTGCCTCCGCCCTGATGGACGAGCTGGTGGCCGCCGAGGCGGATCTCTTCGCCCGTCGCAAGGGGCTGAAGCTCACCTTGCTGGATGAGCAGGGCCGCCAGGTCCCCGGCAGCCTGCCCGCCGCCAGCACGGCGCTGGCCGCCAGCAGCGACGAGGCGGTGCGCCAGAGCGCGCTCGCCATGTTCCACACCCTGGAGCAGTGGGTGGTCGACAACGGCTATCTGGCCATCGTCGCGCTGCGCAACCGCTTCGCCCGTGCCATGGGCTATCGCGACTACTTCGATTACAAGGTGCACAAGAACGAGCAGATGAGCCCGGAGCAGCTGTTTGCCATTCTCGACGACTTCATCGCCCGTACCGATGCCCGCTTGCACCAGAGTCTGGCGGAGCTGAAAGCGGCCAAGGGGGACGCAGCCCTGCTGCCCCACAACCTGCGCTACAGCGTGAGCGGCGACGTGACTCGCCAGCTCGACCCTTACGTGCCCTTCTCCCGGGCGCTGAAGGATTGGGTCGAGAGCTTCCGCCGCCTCGGCATCCAGTACCGCGGTGCCACCCTTACCCTGGATCTGCTGACCCGGGAGGGAAAATACGAGAACGGCTTCTGTCACGGCCCGGTGCCGAGCTTCTGGCAGGAGGGGGAGTGGGTGCCGGCGGTGGTCAACTTCACCAGCCTGGC
The DNA here is from genome assembly GCF_019048585.1 of Aeromonas sp. FDAARGOS 1418. Classification (NCBI taxonomy): domain Bacteria; kingdom Pseudomonadati; phylum Pseudomonadota; class Gammaproteobacteria; order Aeromonadales; family Aeromonadaceae; genus Aeromonas; species Aeromonas sp. FDAARGOS 1418. The sequence goes on from NZ_CP077387.1 coordinate 1,482,782, forward strand.
CAATCCGGCCCAGGTGGGCAGCGGCTGGAGCGGGCTCAACACCCTGTTCCACGAGGGAGGCCACGCGGCGCACTTTGCCAACGTCACCGGCAACGCCCCCTGCTTCTCCCAGGAGTTCCCGCCCACCTCCATGGCCTATGCCGAGACCCAGTCCATGTTCTGCGACAGCCTGCTGGACGATGCGGACTGGCTCAAGCGCTATGCCAGAAACGCGGCGGGAGAACCCATCCCCGATGCGCTTATCCAGGCCATGATTGAAGCGCGCCAGCCATTTCGCGCCTTCAACGAGCGCCAGATTGCGCTGGTGGCCTACTTCGAGCGGGATCTCTACGCCATGGCAGAGAGCGAGCGCACCCCGGCCGCCGTGCTGGCCCTGGCCCGCAAGTGGGAGCGCAAGATCCTGGGGGTGGAGAGCCCGCGCCCGCTGCTGGCCATCCCGCACCTTCTGAACCAGGAGTCGGCCTGCGCCTATCACGGCTATCTGCTGGCGCTGATGGCGGTGGAGCAGACCCGCGCCTACTTCTTGAAACGCGACGGCTACCTCACCGACAACCCGCGCATCGGACCGGATCTGGCCGCCCACTACTGGGGACCGGGCAACGGCATGACCCATGACGAGACGCTGCAGAGCCTCACCGGCGAGGGTTTCAGTGCGGTGCCGCTGGCAGAGGCGTGCAACCGGAGTGCCGCCGAGGCGTGGCAACAGGCACAGACGTGCATGGCGGCGGCGCGGCAGCGCCCACCGGCAGGGGAGGGGACGCCCCTCGACGCCCATATCCGGGTGGTGCACGGGGCCGAGCTTATCGCCGACAACAGCGAGTCCGAGGCGCGCATGCTGGCAGACTTCGAGGCCTGGATCCGGCGCCTTGAGACCGCCGAACCAGTGACCCAGGCCTGAGCCCGGTGTTGCACAGTCAAAAGAGCCCCATCAGGGGCTCTTTTTTGTGGGTTGAGATGGCCTGACCCCATGGTGCCAGCCGGGGATTGGCGGGTGGACAGGCTCAAGTGTCACTGGCGGCGGCGCTGCCCGCTGGTTTTTCTCCCTGCCCATCTTCCTGGCCTTGACGACCTGCGCTGAGGTGCCCGGTTGCAGGCAAGAGACGACGCCCAGCCCTTGGCAGGGCCTCTGCATGGCGGGTTGACGGCCATTTCCCCCTGCTGGCCACAGATATGTTTCTCCCGATATATTGAGTATTCACGGCGATCCCATATCATGGCGCTCGCTCGCCACCAGAGAGTGGCGACATTCAGATGATTTGCTAACAAGAGAGCCCAGAAGGCTCGCAGAGGGATGGATAGTGAGAGCCGTATTGCTGTGTTTGCTGGGGCTGTGGCCCGCGTTGAGTTTTGCCACTCTGTCCGCCGATATGGTGGTGGTGAAGAAGTCGAGTTACAGCCTGACCCTGATGAAGGATGGCAAGGAAGTGAAGCGCTACTGGATTGCCCTGGGCCCGGCTCCCAAAGGACACAAGCAGCGTGAGGGGGATCAGCGTACCCCGGAAGGTCGCTATACCCTGGACTACAAGAAGAGCAACTCCGGTTTCTACAAGGCCATTCACATCAACTACCCGAATCTGGACGACATCAAGCGCGCCAACGAGCTGGGTGTGAACCCGGGCGGCATGATCATGATCCACGGCCAGCGCAACAGCCTGGGGGATCGCAGGGTGCAGCCGTCCAACTGGACCAATGGCTGCATTGCGGTGCTGAACCATGAGATGGACGAGATCTGGAACGCCATCGAGCCCGGCACTCCCATCATCATCGAGCCCTGATCCCGCCTGCCAACGCCCGCTCTCATGCGGGCGTTGCATTTGTTGCAGACCATGGCGTGACACTGCCTCCTGCGCCGTGCTAGTTTTCCCGGTTCGCATTGGCTGTGACAAGGATGATCCCATGATGTTGGAAACCCGCCTCCCTGCGCCCGAGCGCACGGGGGCGCTCTGGTGGCGCGCCACTCTGGATATGCTCCCGCTCTCCATTTCCGTCATCCCCTGGGGGATACTGTGCGGCGCCCTGGCGCTTCAGGCGGGTATGAGCCCGCTCCAGGCACAGCTGATGTCGCTGCTGGTCTATGCGGGGGCGGCCCAGCTCTCGGCCACCACCCTGTTCGGGGCGGGGACGCCGCTGCTGCCCATCATGGGCTCCACCATGGTGATCACCTCCCAGCATCTGCTCTATGGCTTCACCTTCCGCCGAGACGTGCTGCCGCTCTCCCTGCGCTGGCGGGCCAGCCTCGCCTTCTTCCTGACCGACGAGATGTTTGCGGTGGCGCTGAAAGAGAGGGAGCGCAGCGGCGCCTTCAATCCCGCCTATGCGCTCATCGCGGGCTTTGTCTTCTATCTGTTCTGGAACCTGGCGACCCTGCTCGGCATCGCCGCCGGCCAGTACATCGAGGGGCTGGACAAGATGGGGCTCGACTTTGCCATCGCCGCCACCTTTATCGCCATGACGCTCCCCGCCATGAAGAACCTGCCCATGGTGGCGGCCACCCTGGTGAGCGGCGGGACGGCGCTCGTCACCAAGCCGCTGCTGGCGGAGATCCACATCATCGTCTCGGCCCTGGCCGGCATGGTGGTGGGCTATGTGCTGCACCGGATGAGGAGGTGATCATGGGCTGGCTGATGATAGGGCTGCTGGCCCTGATCACTTTCTTCAACCGTTTTGCCTTCTTCTCGCGGTTGACCCGCTATCAGCCGGGGGCCGAGATGGGGGCTTTCCTCAGCTTCTCGGCCCAGTCGGTGCTGACCGCCATCTGGCTGCCCATCGTCTTCAGCTATGAGCCCGGCCACGGGCTGGACTGGGATCCGGACTACCTGGCCGCCACCCTGCTGGTGACGGTGCTGACCCTGCTGCGCCTGCCTACCCTGGTGGTGGTCGTCGTCGGCATGGGGGGCTTCTTCCTGCTGCGCTGGCTGGGGGGCGTGGCCCTGTTCTGGCCCTGGTGAAGGGCGTGCCGTGATCCGGCATGGCGGATGTCTTGATGGGATATCCGTCCTGTTGGGAATGTCACTTCAAAAAAGGCCTCTCAAGTGTGAGGATTTTGGTTCCACCCGCCACGGAGTGAACCATGTCCTTCACCGAAACCTGCCAGCGCATCGTGCGCGACCCTCTGCTCTCACCGGCCCAGAAGAGTCGGGCCCTGGCGCTCGCCGCCGAAAACGCGTTGCCTTACCCCGAGTTGCCTGCCGCCGTGCAGGATGCCATGGCACAAGGGATGCTGTGCGACATGTTCGAGGGGCACGCCCCCTACAAGCCGCGCTATGTGCTGCCGGACTACGAGAAGTTCCTGACCCAGGGCTCAGCCTGGCTGGAGCTGGCAGCGCCGCGGGATTTCGATGAAGCGCTCGATGCCCTGCGCATCCTCTATCACCACGTTCCTTCCGTCACCGGCATGCCGGTCTGGCTGGGACGGCTCGATCAGCTGCTGCTGCCCTTTGTCGGCGAGCTGGATGACGAGACTCTCTACCGCAAGCTGAAAGGGTTCTGGATCTATCTGGACCGGGTGCTGCCGGACGCCTTCATGCACGTCAACATCGGCCCCGACGACAACCGGATCTGCCGGCTGATCCTGCGCATCGACAACGAGCTCAAGCAGGTGGCCCCCAACCTCACCTTCTTCCACGATCCGGAGCAGACTCCCGACGATCTGCTGCTGCTGGCGGTGAAGAACATCGCCGAGTGCAGCAAGCCGCATATCGCCAACTACCCGGTCCATCGCGATACCTTCGACCAGCGTGGTTTTGGCATCGTCAGCTGCTACAACGCCCTGCCGCAGGCCGGTGGCGCCAACACCCTGGTGCGGATCTCCCTCAAGCGAGTCGCCGAGCAGGCACAGGGGATCGATGATTTCCTCGGCTGTCTGCTGCCCCACTACTGCCGTCTCACGTCCCAGCTGATCGCGGTGCGCGCCGCCTTCCTGCACGAGGAGTCCGGTTTCTTCGACAGCTTCCTGGTCAAGGAGGGGCTGCTGGATGAGGATCGCTTCGTCCCCATGTTCGGCATCTACGGCATGGCGGAAGCAGTCAACATATTGATGGATAAAGAGAATCTGCCGGGCCGCTACGGTCACGACGAAGAGGCAAATCAGCTTGGCTATCGCATCTCGGCCCAGCTTTCGGAATATGTCACTACGACGCCGCAGGCCCATGCCTGGGGTGGGCACGCTCTGCTGCACTCACAGGGCGGCCTCAGCATCGATGTGGCGGTGACCCCGGGAGTGCGGATTCCCTACGGGCAGGAGCCGGATCCCGCCAGTCACCTGCTGGCCCTGGCGCCCCACCACGGCTACTACCACTCGGGGATCAGCGAGATCCTGACCCTGGATCCCACCATCCGCCAGAATCCGCAGGCGCTGCTGCAGCTCTGCAAGGGGGGGCTCGCCATCGGCATGCGCGAGTTCACCGCCAACGTGGCCGACAGCGATCTGGTGCGGGTGACCGGCTATATGATCCGCAAGAGCGACGTGGCCCGCTTCGCAGAGGAGGGCTCGCGGTTGCAGACCACCTGTCTTGGTGCCGAGGCGAGTGACGTGACCGCTATTCGCCAGCGGGCACCGCGAGTGGTGGCCAATGAGTCGACCATCAGTCAGTACTGAGCCGGGTCCGATGGATGAAGCTCTGCTGACGCGCAGCGCCCTGGTGAGCAGGGTGCTGCCTTTTTCCTGCGTAGACGGGCCGGGCAACCGGCTGGTCTTGTTTCTGCAAGGGTGCAACTTCCGCTGCCCCGGTTGTCACAATCCCCACACTATCGGGCTGTGCGACGATTGCGGCGACTGCCTTGCGGTCTGCCCGAGTGGCGCCCTCACCATGAGCGAGGGCAAGGTTCATTGGCAGGAGGCGCTCTGCACCGATTGCGACGCCTGTCTGGAGGCCTGCCCGCGCAGTGCCAACCCCAAGACGCGCCAGATGTCGGTGGCAGAGGTGCTGGCCCTGCTGCGTCGCTATGGCCCGCTGCTCACCGGCGTCACCGTCTCTGGCGGGGAGGCTACCACCCAGTTGCCCTTCGTGATCGCCCTGTTCACGGCCATCAAGGCTGCGCCGGATCTGGCCCGTCTCACCTGCCTGCTCGACAGCAATGGATCCCTGGGGAAAACGGGTTGGCAGCGGCTGCTGCCGGTGCTGGACGGCGCCATGATAGACCTCAAGGGGTGGCGCGAGCCTGTGCATCTGGCCCTGACCGGGCGGGGCCGCGAGCGGGTGCTGGCGTCGCTGCAACTGCTGGCGCAGGCGGGCAAGCTGGCGGAGGTGCGGCTGTTGCTGGTGCCGGGGCGGAGCGATTTTCTCGATGCCACCGGCGCGCTGCAGGAGGCGTTGACGACCTTCTTGCTGTCGCTGGGACCCGTACTCATCCGCCTCAACGGTTTTCGCCACCACGGGGTGCGAGGGGAGGCGCTGTCATGGCCAGAAGCCGGGTCGGCTGACCTGACAGTGCTTGCCAACGCATTGAAGGACAAGGGGTTTGGGGCCGTGATGCTGCCTGCGATCTGAGCTCTGCGGCACGTCGGGATGCTGAGACCCGATATGACGCAACTGTGAACTCTGTCTATAGGGGCTGTCCGAGGGGACGGCTAGAATGGGCAAACCGTCCATCACCAACAGATACCCATGAGTGAATCCAACGCCCTTTATCGAGTGCAGTTCATTTGTCACAGCGAGCGTTACGAAGTCTATGTAAGAGAGGTGAATCAGGGCCAGCTGTTCGGCTTCATCGAGATCGCCCACTTCGTGTGGGACAACCACACGGCGCTCATCGTCGACCCCAGCCACGAGAAGCTGAAGAGCGAATTTGCCGACGTCACCCGCACCCTTATTCCCATGCACCACGTGCTGCGGGTCGATCAGGTGCGCAAGCAGGGGGCCGCCCGCATCACCGAGCTGGGCAACAACGTCACCTCTTTCCCAGGCCCCATCTACACCAAGAAGCCCTGATTCCTGCGGCCAGGCATCATTGTGGGGCGTCCAGCTCCCGGGCCAGTTGCAGGATGCGCTGACGGAACCAGCGCAGGGCGGGATCTTCCCCCAGGGGGCCATACCACACCAGGCTGTGGGTCACGGCGCCGTAATCGAAGGGAACGGGGCGGCTCACCAGCCCCTGGGTACAAGCCCGGGTAGCCCAGCCCTTCACGGCCGTGAGAATGAGATCGCTCTGGCGCAGCAGGGCGGCGGCGCTGCCAAAATCCGGCAGGGTGACCCCCAGTCTGCGCCGTACCTGGCGCTGGGCCAGACTCTGCTCGAAGAAGGGGTCGGCCAGCTCCTGATCGCGAATGGCGATATGGCGCCAGCTCAGGTAGGCATCGAGATCCCAGGGGCGCGTCAACGCCGGATGATCCGCGCGCATCAGGCAGACCAGCTCGTCCTCCCGCAAGGTTTCCCAGACGAGGCCGGGCTGATTGACCCCGGGCTGGCTCTGATCGTGGGGCAGGATCACGAAGTCGAGCTTGCCCGCCGCCAGAGCAGCCAGTCCCTGCTCGTCCTTGTTACGCACGACGGGCATCAGCCCCGGCACCTCCTGCATCAACTGACCCAGTACGGCTCCCATGGGCCAGATCATGCTGCTCTCCCGCATCGCCAGGTTCAGCTCCCCCTGCCAGTTGGCAGGGGCAAATCCTTCCTGGCTGGTGAGGCCGTTGAGCTCCCCCAGCAGGCGGCGCAGCGTCGGGCCGAGGCGCTCGGCAAACGGGGTCAGCAGCAACTGGTTGCCCTGGCGGTAGAGCAGTTGATCCCCCAGCAGTTCGCGCAACTGGTTGAGGGTCTTGCTGACGGTGGAGGGGGTGGTGCAGAGGCGCTCGGCGCTGCGGGTCACGCTGCGGGTGTCGAGCAGCAGATGCAGGGTCACCAGGTGGCGACCGCCGAGGCGGGAGAGGGCAATGAGATCCATCACGGTTCCACGGGCAAGGGGACAAACGAAAAGCCCCGCCTGAGCGGGGCTTGCGGGCTTAGCCCTTGAGCACGGCGGCCATGGCGTCGGCCACGTAGTCGACGTTGCGGCTGTTGAGGCCCGCCACGCACATGCGACCGGAGCGCACCAGATAGACGGCGAACTCTTCCCGAAGGCGGTCCACCTGCTCCGGCGTGAAGCCGGTGTAGCTGAACATGCCGCGTTGGTTGATGAAGTAGCCAAAATCGCGGCCCGGCACCTTGGCACTCAGCACCTCGAACAGCTTCTGGCGCATGGCCTTGATGCGGGTGCGCATCTCGGTCACCTCACCGACCCACATGGCGTGCAGTTCGGGCTGGCTCATTACCGCCGCAGTGATCTGACCGCCGTGGGTGGGGGGGCTGGAGTAGTTGCGGCGCACGGTGGCCTTCATCTGGCCCAACACCCGGCCCGCCTCTTCGGCATCCTGGCAGATGACCGACAGGCCGCCGCAGCGCTCGCCGTAGAAGGAGAGGTTCTTGGAGAAGGAGTTGCTGACGAAGAAGCTGACGCCGGCGGCCACCATGGCACGAATGGCGTAGGCATCCTCTTCCAGCCCGTCACCGAAGCCCTGATAGGCGATGTCCATGAAGGGGATCAGGTTCTTCTCGACCACCAGGGCGATCACCTGGTCCCACTGGGCACGGGAGAGATCCACCCCGGTCGGGTTGTGGCAGCAGGGGTGCAGCAGCACGATGCTTTTCGCTGGCAGGCTGCTCAGGCAGTCGATCATGGCGTCGAACTGCACGCCGCCGGTGGCCGCATCGTAATAGGGGTAGTCGTGCACCTTGATGCCGGCCCCTTCGAACATCGCCTTGTGGTTGTCCCAGGTGGGATTGCTGACCCACACCTCGGAGGTCGGGAAGTAGCGCTTGAGCAGATCGGCGCCGATCTTCAGCGCGCCGGAGCCGCCGATGGTCTGGATGGTGGCGATGCGACCCGCCTTGACCGCTTCGTGGTCGGCACCGAACAGCAGGTGCTGCACCGCGGTACGGTAGTTGGCGGCGCCTTCCATCGGCTGGTAGGGGCGCGGGGCCGGGGCGGCGGCGCGCTGCGCTTCGGCCTGCTGCACCGACGGCAGCAGCGGAATGCGGCCCTGCTCGTCGTAATAGAGGCCGATCCCCAGGTTGACCTTCTGCTCGCGGGTATCTTTGTGGAAGGTTTCGACTAGCGTCAGTATGGGGTCGCCAGCATAGGCATCGACGTGTTCAAACATGGGGGGTCCTTGAAGTTGACTGTCCAATTCGGCCGGCCATCAGCCGGGCCGATATGATGGCGCAATCCAGAGGTGGCCTCAAGTTGTTCGAGATGGCGACAGGGCTGACAAAGTCTGTCGCAGTGGTGAATGCGGGGCCCTTGCCAGGATCCTGCATCCCGTCTGCACGTTCCCCCCATTTTGTCAGAGAAGGCTGCCTTATCGGCATCGTTTGGATAATATATGGATGCATACGGCCCCTCTCATTCCCCTCCCACCCATCCGGGGGAGCCAGGTTCGGCGCCGCCTGAGACAAAAGAAATAGTTGCATAATAGTCAGGCTATTCTTTTGACAACCATTGCAGTGTGCCCGGCCCCTTCGGGGGGCCCACGATAACAGGTGACTCATCGCCGATGACCCGACATGTTTCTGATGCCGATTCCCCCTGGCTGGACTGGCACGGCCTGGGTGGCTGGAATGTCTATTTTCTTGCCAAGTTCGCCCTGCTCTGGGGGGGATATCTCAACTTCCATCCCCTGATCAACCTGGTGTTTGCCGCCTTCCTGATCTTTCCCCTGCCAAGGGCCGGGTGGCGCCGTGCGCGGCACTGGCTGGCGTTGCCGGTGGGGGCGGGGATCTTCTATCACGATACCTGGTTGCCGGGGATAGAGAGCATTCGTGCCCAGGGTAGCCAGGTCTTCTCCTTCACCCTGGATTACTGGGCTGAGCTGCTCGGGCGTTTCATCAATTGGGAGATGGTCGGCGCGGGGTTCGTGCTGCTGACGCTCTATCTGTTCATCGCCCAGTGGTTGCGCTTCACCCCCTGGATCCTGCTGGCGCTGCTCTGGCTCTGGGTCTCGCCCCAGGTGAGCAATCCCTTCGCGAGCAGCAAGGGGGCGAGCGAGCACGCCCTGAACACGCCCCGGGAGGAGACCCGCCCCTCAGTGCTGCCCATGGAGGAGCAGCTTGACCAGAGTGCCCCGCCGACCAACGAGAACCTCAACGCCTATCTCGATGACTTCTATCGGGAGGAGCAGGAGAGGCTGGTGCACTTCCCGGAGAGCCTGCCAGCCCAGGCGACCCCCTTCGATGTGCTCATCATCAATGTCTGCTCCCTGGCCTGGCGTGACGTGGAGGCGAGCGGCCTGACCGGGCACCCGGTCTGGTCCCACTTCGACATTCGCTTCAACCGCTTCAACTCCGCCACCTCCTACAGCGGCCCGAGCTCCATTCGCCTGCTGCGGGCCAGTTGCGGGCAGACCAGCCACCAGGGGCTCTATGTGACGGCGCCGAAGCAGTGTCTGCTGTTCGAGAACCTGGCCCAGCTCGGCTTTGCCAAACAGGTGGCCATGGATCACTCGGGGGATTTTGGCAACTACCTGACCGGCCTGCAGCAGTATGCCGGGCTGGATGTGACCCCCATGGACAAGAAGGGGCTGGCCCATGACCTCGCCTCCTTCGATGGCGAGCCCATCTATCGCGGGGATGCCCTGTTCGGCCGCTGGCTGAACGAGCGGACACAGAGTCAGGCGGCACGCAACGTCACCTTCTTCAACCTCATCGCCCTGCACGATGGCAACCGCTATGTGGCGAGCCGCCAGATAGCGCCCTACAAGGCGAGGCTCAAGACCCTGCTGGATCAGCTGGACGACTTCATGACGACGTTGGAGCAATCCGGCCGCAAGGTGGCCGTGGTGATGGTGCCTGAGCACGGCGCCGCTCTCACCGGCGACAAGATGCAGATGGCCGGGCTGCGGGACATTCCCAGCCCGAGCATCACCCAGGTGCCGGTGGGGGTTGCCCTGCTCGGTACCAAGGCGCCCCACGAGGCGACCCGCAGCGTGGACACCCCCAGCAGCTTCCTGGCGGTATCAGAACTGGTCTCCAGGCTGGTGGGGAAGGATGTGTTCGGGAGCGAGACCATCGATTGGGATGCCCTGCTGGGCGACCTGCCGCAGACCCCGTCGGTGTCCGAGAACCAGGGCTCGGTGGTGATCGAATATCAGGGCAAGTACCACATCAAGCTGGGGCAGGGGGACTGGGTCCCCTATCCCCAATGAGACCGGAGGTGACGATGCGCAGCGAACGGCAATCAGACATGCAGACCCCCTTCGGCGTCCCGGTGGAGGGCACGGTAATCAATGACGTGGCCATGGTCCAGCAGGCCTTTGGTGTCAGCCTCTCCTACCAGGATATTGCCGCCAGGGAGCGGCTCGCCGCCTTGTGCGCACGCTTCCCCCTGCTGGCGGAGGTGGCGGTGAAAGGGCCCGAGGGGACTGGCGAGGGGAGGTCTGCATGAAGGTGATCGCCCTGCAGGGGATCCGGGGAGGTGTGGGGACCACCGCCATCGTGGCGGGGCTTGCCCAGGCTGCCCATGAGCAGGGGGCAAGGGTGCTGGCGGTGGATCTCTGCCCGGACAACCAGCTTGGCATCCACCTTGGCCTGCCCCATGACGATCCAGGAGGCTGGAGCCGGCTGACCCAGCCGGCGCGGGAGTGGCGAGGAGCGCTTCACCGTCGGGAGGAGGGACTGGATCTGCTCTCCCATGGCGGGGGGGAGGGGGCGTCGGCCGAGTGGCTGGCGGGGATCGATGGCTATGATCTGGTGCTGCTGGATCTGCCCCGGGGCATGGCCCCCGTCATCCCCTGCAGGCGCTTGCTGGTGGTCAATGCGGATGCCAACTGCCATGTGCGGCTTCACCGCCACTCCTGGGCGGACGATGAGCGTCTGCTGGTGACCCAGTTCTCCAGCCAGCGGGCCCTGCAGCAGGGGTTGCTGGATCTCTGGCTGGCAGGGGGGCTCCCTCTGCTCAATCTTCATCTGCACAGGGACGAAGCCATGGCGGAGGCCATGGCCGCCAAGCTGCCGGTCGGCCGCTATGCGCCCACCAGTCTGGTTGCCCACGAGCTGGCCGCCCTGGCGACCTGGTGTCTGGCAGAGGGGGAGGCCCCCCGATGAGAGTGCGGCTGCTGACGCCGGCTGCGGGCCTCTGGTGCTCGCAGCGCTATCGCGCACTGCGTGAGCGGGGGGCTTCCCGCCCGGGGGCGGCCGCATTGACCCTGGGCTGGCTGCTGGCCTGGGCTCTCTTCCCCCTCGAGCGTCATGGCTGGCAATGGGTGCTGGGCCATGCCCGGGGGCTCTATCCCCAGCTGACGCACCCCCGGGTGGGGGATCCCCTGCGCGTTCTGTTGCAGAGCCTCTGGATGATAGTGCGTCGCCCACAGCCCATCCCTCTGCGCTGGCCTGCCTCCTGGCAGCGGCTCTGGCACCGGGGCACCCAGACTCTCGGGGCCTTCCTGGCCCGCCAGGAGGAGAAAGGGCTGGCCGCCGCCAGGGCCACGCCCCGCGAGGCACGCTGGAAGAGCGTGCTGCTCTGCGTGGTGGCCGGGAGCCTCTCCCTGCTCTGCGTCACCCAGCCGTTCACCCTGCAGGCGCAGCTGGTGTTCGTCCTCCTGCTGGCGGCCATGGCCTTCATCCTGCGGGCCGTGCCGGGCCGTTATCCCATGCTGATGATGATGGTGCTCTCCCTCACCATCTCCTGCCGCTACATCTGGTGGCGCTACACCTCGACCCTCGACTGGTTCGACCCCGTCAGCCTGACCTGCGGCCTGCTGCTGCTGGCCGCCGAGACCTATGCCTGGCTGGTGCTGCTGCTCGGCTACTGGCAGACCGCATGGCCCCTGCACCGCCCCCCGGCACAACTGCCGGCGGATCCGGCCCAGTGGCCCAGCGTGGATCTGATGATCCCCACCTACAACGAGGATCTCGCCATCGTGAAGGGGACTGTCTACGCCGCCATGGGGCTCGACTGGCCCGCCGACAAGCTGACCATCTGGCTGCTTGACGACGGGGGGCGGGCGGCGTTTCGCGACTTCGCCGAGGAGGCCGGGATCCGCTATGTGGCCCGGTCGACCCATGAGCACGACAAGGCGGGCAACATCAATCACGCCCTCAAGATGGCCACCGGGGATCTGGTCGCCATCTTCGACTGTGACCACCTGCCGACCCGCTCCTTCCTGCAGATGACGGTGGGCTGGTTCTACCGGGATCCCCGTCTGGGCGTGGTCCAGACCCCCCACCACTTCTTCTCCGCCGATCCGTTCGAACACAACCTGCAACGGTTTCGCAAGATGCCGAACGAGGGGGCCCTCTTCTACGGCCTGGTGCAGGATGGCAACGATATGTGGGACGCCAGCTTCTTCTGCGGTTCCTGCGCCGTCATCAAGCGCACCGCCCTTGACGAGATCGGCGGCATCGCGGTGGAGACGGTCACCGAGGATGCCCACACCTCCCTGCGGCTGCACCGCCTCGGCTACACCTCGGCCTATATCCGGATCCCGCTGGCGGCGGGGCTGGCCACCGAAAGCCTCTCTGCCCACATCGGTCAGCGCATCCGGTGGGCGCGCGGCATGGTGCAGATCCTGCGTCTGGACAACCCCCTCTTCGGCAAGGGGCTCAAGCTGGGGCAGCGGCTGTGCTACTTCAATGCCATGCTGCACTTTCTCTCGGGCATACCGAGGCTCATCTTCCTGACGGCGCCGCTCGCCTTCCTGATCCTGCACGCCTACATCATCTATGCCCCGGCGGCGGCCATCGCCCTCTACATGTTGCCGCACATCTTCCACAGCGCCCTGACCAACTCCCGGTTGCAGGGCAAGGTGCGCCACTCCTTCTGGGGCGAGGTCTATGAGACGGTGCTGGCCTGGTACATCGCCAGGCCGACCACGGTGGCGCTCTTTGCACCTCACAAGGGGACGTTCAACGTGACTGCCAAGGGGGGGATGACGGAGGAGGTGTTCCTCGATCTGTCTGTCTCCCGCCCCTATCTGCTGCTGATCCTGCTCAATCTGTGCGGGCTGGGGTTCGGCCTCTGGCGCATCGGCACCGGCCCTGCCGACGAGGTGCCGACCCTGATCCTCAGCATGATCTGGACCCTCTACAACATGACCATACTGGGCGGCGCCCTGGCGGTGGCCTTCGAGTCGCGGCAGGTCCGTGCCAACCCCAGGGTGGAGATGGTGATGCCGGCGGTCATCAGGCTGGCGAACGGTCACCTCTACCCCTGTACCGTCAGGGATTACTCCAACGGGGGGGTCGGGGTGCTGCTCGAGGCGCCCCTGCCCCTGGCCGACAAGGAGAGGGTCTGGTTGCTGCTGCGCCATGACCAGCGGGAGCAGGCGTTCGCCGCCAAGGTGCAGCGGGTGTTCGGCTGCAAGCTGGGGCTGGAGCTGGAGCCCATGGCGCAGGCACAGCATGTCGAGTTCATCCAGTGCACCTTCGCCCGGGCCGATACCTGGTCCCTGTGGCAGCAGCGTCTGGGCAAGGATCGCCCCCTCCACAGCCTGATCGACATTACCCTGCTCGGCTGGGGGGCTTACTGGCGTCTGGCCCGTACCTCACCCATCGGCTTTGTTTGTATCCTCCTCGAGAAGCTGGCTCGCTGGCTCCTCTCCTTCGTTCCCCGTCGCGTCTCCCCAGATTTCCGGGCCGGGACTCCGACCTCACAGACAGTGAAAGGATGATGAAACCACAACGCTACCTTATTCCTCTCCTGCTGATGGCGCAGGGTGCGACCGCCGCCGAGGCCGTCGGCCCCCTGCCGCCCGTTCCCGCTCCGGTGCGCACCCAGGGAATGAGCTTCGAACAGATGGCGTCATCGCCAGGCACCCTCTCCCTGCGCGGCAATGCGCCAGACGGACTGGCCGACTTCACCGTGCGGCGGGACGAGGTGGTGACCCGGGCCACCCTGGACCTGAACTTCACGCCATCGCCCTCCCTGCTGCCGCTCATCTCCCAGGTCAAGGTCTATCTCAATGACGAGCTGATGGGGGTGGCGGCTCTCAACCAGGATCAGATGGGGACGATGACCCATGCCAGCATCGAGCTGGATCCCCGCTATGCCAAGGATTTCAACCGCCTCAAGGTGAGCTTCGTCGGCCACTATCAGAAAGTGTGCGAGAACCCGGCGAGCGATACCCTCTGGCTCAACGTCAACCGGGACAGCAAGCTGACCCTGCAGTTGCAGACCCTGCCGGTGCGCAACGAGCTCTCCTTCTTCCCCATGCCGTTCCTCGATGTGCGGGACAATGGCAAGCTGACTCTGCCCATGGTGTTCACGGGCTCAGTGCCCCCGGAGCAGCAGCAGGCGGCGGCGGTGCTGGCCTCCTGGTTCGGCACCAAGGCCCAGTGGCGGGGCCAGCATTTCCCGGTGCTCATCAACCAGTTGCCGGATCGCAACGCCGTGATCTTTGCCACCAATGACGCGCGCCCCGATTTCCTGGTGGACTATCCCGAGGTGAAGGGGCCCACCATCGACATGATCAGCTCCCCCGACAATCCCTATGTGAAGCTGCTGCTGATCCTGGGGCGGGATCAGCAGGATCTGCTGACGGCGGTGCAGGGGCTGGCGCGAGGCGATGTCATGCTGCGTGGCCAGAGCGTCATGGTGGACGAGGTGAAGCCGCTCTCCCCGCGTCAACCCTACGACGCCCCGAACTGGGTGCGACTGGATCGCAAGATGCGCTTTGACGAGCTCACGGAGTACCCGGGCCAATTGCAGGCAACGGGGCGCACGCTGTGGCCCATGAGCCTGACGCTGCGCCTGCCGCCGGATCTCTATCTGCTGGGGGAGAACGGCATCAGGACGGAGCTGAAGTATCACCACACCTCGCCCACTCTGCGCGACGGTTCCCGGCTGGATGTGGGGGTCAACGGCCAGCTCATGAAGTCGTTCACGCTCGAGCCCGGCGAGGTCAAGAGTGAGCGGTTGCTGACCCTGCCGCTCTGGTTTGCCGACGACGGCGACACCATGGCGCTGCGCATGCCCGGGCTCAAGACCACCCAGGCCAACAGCCTGAGCTTCTCGTTCGAGTATGCCCAGCAATATATGGGAGGAACGGAGGATGGCCGTTGCGATCTGGTGATGCCGCCTGCCCATCAGGTGCGCATCGACGAGGGCTCCACCATCGACTTCACCGGCTATCGCCACTTCATCGAGATGCCCGACCTCAAGGCGTTCGCCTATGCCGGCTTCCCGTTCAGCCGGATGGCGGATCTCGCCGACACCCAGATTGTCATGCCGGCCAGACCCCATCCCGGGCAGATCACCACCTTGCTCGATGCCATCGGTGCCATCGGGGCCGAGACCGGGTATCCGGCGCTCTCCCTTCAGGTTCTGGACGACTGGGAGCGGGCGCGCACCGCGGATCGGGATACCCTGCTCATCGGCACCCTGCCGGAGGAGTTTCGAGGGGATCTGGCTCCCGACGCCCTGCTGCAATCCACGCGCAGCTGGGTCAACGAGCCAACCCGCCAGCACAAGGGGGATCTGCTGCACACCATGGCCGATCGCCAGCCCCAGGCCCGGGTGGGCATGACGGGCAACCGGGCCATCGCCGTCATCCTGGGGCTGCAATCGCCGACCCATGATCAGCGCAGCCTGGTCGCACTGCTGGCGGATGGACCGGCGGGGGTCACATTGCTCAATGATGTCCTGCAGACCCGGACCCTGCGCGATCAGGTGGCAGGCTCGGTGGCCATCATCCGAGAATCCGGGGTGAAGAGCCTGGTGGTGGGGGATCGCTACGAGGTGGGCTACCTGCCGTGGTGGGAGCGTCTCTGGCAACTGTTTGCCCGTTATCCGGTGCGTCTTGCAGGGCTGACCCTGCTCTGCATGCTGGTACTGGGCTGGGGCCTGCGGGTGCTGCTTGCCAGTGCCAGCCGCCGCCGTCTGAAGGAAGATTAAGAGATGACTCAGATGAAAAATGTCTGTGGTGCCCTGCTCCTCTGGGCCCTTTGTTCCCTCCCGGCGCAGGCCGTCTGCCACTGGCCGGAGTGGGATCACTTTCGCCAGCACTACATCAGCGAAGAGGGCAGGGTCATCGACCCTGCCGACGGGCGCCGCATCACCACCTCGGAAGGCCAGAGCTATGCCCTCTTCTTCGCCCTGGTCAACGATGACAGGGAGACCTTTGCCCGCCTGCTCGACTGGACGGAGCGGCAGCTCGCCCGCGGGGATCTGACCGGCTTCCTGCCATCCTGGCTCTGGGGCAGGCAGCAGGACGGCAACTGGGGTGTGCTGGATGCGAACAGCGCGTCCGATTCGGATCTCTGGATAGCCTACAGCCTGCTGGAGGCGGGTCGCCTGTGGGACAACCACAGCTACTCGGCCCTCGGCACCCTGTTGCTGCGCCGCATCGCCCGGGAGGAGGTCGCCACGCTGCCGGGTCTCGGCCCCGTGTTGCTGCCCGGGGCGAAAGGCTATGAGGGAGAGGGACGCTGGACCCTCAAGCCCAGCTATCTGCCTCCACAACTGCTGGCCAGATTCGCCTCCTTCAAGGGGCCCTGGGGCGAGATGCGGGCCCTCTTGCCCAAGCTGCTGCAGGAGAGTGCGCCCCGTGGCTTTGCCCCGGACTGGGTGGACTGGCAGGCCGACAAGGGATGGCAGGTGACGGCGGACAAGGGCGACACCGGTGGCTATGACGCCATCCGCGTCTATCTCTGGCTCGGCATGTTGAGCGAGGAGGATCCCGCCAGGGCTTCCCTGGTGGCCCACTTTGCCCCCATGCTGGCGCAGCTGACCGAATCGGGTCATCTTCCCGAGCGGGTCTCCAGCCAAAGTGGACAGGTTCAGGGCAAGGGGCCGAGCGGCTTTGCCGCCGCCCTCCTGCCCCTGTCACGGGGCTTGCCAGCGCAGGTCACCTTGCGCAAGCAGGTCTCCGATCACGGGCTGGATGCGGATGCCTACTACGGCAGCGTGCTGACCCTGTTCGGCGCAGGCTGGGATCAGGGGCGTTATCGCTTTGCCGCCGACGGTACCCTGCAGCCGGATTGGAGCGAGTCATGTCAGGCAAAGTGACCCTGGGGTGCCTGCTCGCCTGCCTGATGAGCGGAGCCCTGGCGCAAGGGACGGTACAGCCGGTGGCCTGGCTGCTGGAGCAGGTCAGGATTGGCGAGGCTCGTGGGCGGGAAGATCTCGTCAGCAACAGCCTCTATTCCCTCTCCCTGGTGGAGCCCGATCATCCGGAGCTGCTGGCAGCCCAGGCCCGTCAGGCCCTGCGCCAGGGCAAGGTCAAGGAGGCCGGGGCACTGCTGGCCCGCCTTGGCAAGCAAGACCCCGACTCTGCGCTCTATCGTCAGGGCATGGCCAACCTGGCCCTGAACGAACCGGCCAGGCGCCAGCAACTGCAACAAGCCAGGCTGCTGACCAGCGCCGGCAGGCTGGAGGAGGCCGAGCGTCTCTATCGCTCCCTGTTCTCAGGTGACTTGCCCCCCAATCTCGACGTGGCGGTGGATTATGCCCTGTTGCAGACACGGATCCCGGCCATGAAAGCGAAGGGGCTGGCGGCCCTGGAGGCACTCAACCGGCAATATCCGGGTGAGCCCAGAGTGCGGGGCGGGCTGGCTCGCCTCTATCTGGCGGAGGGTCGGCGCCAGGGGGCGCAGAACCTGTTGCGCGAGATGGCGCGAGATCCCTATCAGCGGGACGAGGCCGCCGAGATCTGGCTCGCGGACATCGAATCCCTGCCCATCGGTCCCGGGAGCATCGCTGCCTTGCAGGAGTACATGGTGCTCTTTGGCGAAGGGGATACCACCAAGGCGGAACAGCTGCTCGCTACCCAGGAGGAGAAGTGGGCCTCGCCTGCCTATCGCGCACGCCAGTCGGCGCTCGCAAGCACGGCGGGAGGTGGTGCCTCCATCTCCCGCTTGCAGCGTGCCCTGGCTGCCAACCCGGGGGATCCCGAACTCATAGGGGCCCTCGGGCAGGCCTACTCCCGCAACGATCAGCGAGCGCTGGCCATCGCCCAGTTTGAACGGGTGCTGGCACACCCCGAGGTGACCGACAAGGACAAATGGCGCAGCCTGCTGGCCACCAACCGCTACTGGCTGCTGGTGAGCCAGGGGCGCAGCGCCCTGGAACGGGAGCAGTGGGATGAGGCGGCGACCCTGTACCGCCGTGCCATCGCCCAGGATGGGCGTGAACCCGAAGCCTGGCTGGGGCTCGGAGACAGCGAGCGTGGCCGTCATCGCGATGCCGACGCGGAGTCCGCCTATCGCAAGGCGCTCGCCATGGGGAGCGCGCGGGAGCGGGCCCTGGCCCGCCTGTTCGATCTCTACAAGGAGCAGGATCCGGCACGTGCCCTGGCCCTGCTGGAGCAGCAGGGCACCCCCGGGATGCAGGCCGAAGGGCGGCGGCTCAAGGCCGGGCTGTTGCAGGAGGAGGCCGATCAGCTTGATCGGGCCGGCAAGGTGGCGGCGGCGCTGCGCCTTCGCGAGCAGGCACTTGCGCTGACCCCGGAAGAGGTGTGGCTGGCCTATCGAGTGGCCGATACCCGGGCCCGCCTCGGGGAGGCCGGCAGCGGGGAGCGGCTCTTGCGGGAACGGCTGGCGGCGCACCCGCAGGATGCCACCCTGCGCTACGCCACCGCCCTCTATCTCTCGGGGCAGGACAAGATGGTGGAGGCGAGAGGGGTGCTGGCCGCCATCCCTAGGTCCGGCTGGACACAGGACATGGATGCGCTGGATCAGCGCCTCGCCCGTGACGAGGTGCTCGCCAGGGCGAGGGCGCGTCACGAGGCCGGGGATGATGAGGGGGCCGAACGCCTGCTTCAGCCGTTGCAGCCGGATGAAGAGGCGAGCCTGATGCTAGCGGAGTGGGCCACGGATCGGGGGGCCTATGCACTGGCGGAGCAGCGCTATCAGGAGGTGCTTGCCCGCACGCCGCAACAGCCCGAGGCCAGGCTTGGCATGGCCGAACTGGCCCAGGCCAGGGGCGATCTGGCAAAGGCCCGTCACTGGCTGCCCGCCTGGCCGGTCAGCCCGCTGCCCCCGGAGGGTGCCAGCTACTACCGCCGGGTAGCCAATCTCTATCAGGCGCTGGGAGAGGGCGAGACAGCCCGCGCCATCTTCACCGACTACGAACCCCTGGTGGCGCTGCAACCGGCCTCCCAGCAGGCGGCACTGTTCTGGCGCGATGCCGCCCGCCAGCGCTTTGCAGAGCATGATGTGGAGGAGGCCCTGGAGCGGGATCGCAAGGGGCTGGTAGCCGCAGGTCTGGCCCCCCGCGAGGATCTGGAGGGGGGCGAGCTGACCCGGCTGGCCCGCAGTCAGGATGGGGAGGGGTGGCTGGCATCCGGCCTGCGCAGCGATCTCGACAGGCATTACCGGCAGAGCCAGACCACCTTCTCCCTCGACAGCGATTACTGGGGCTCCAGCGGTACCGGGGGCTACTCGGATTTGCGGGCGCTGACCCAGATGGCGCAACTGGATACGCCGCTGGCCGGTGGGACCGCCTTCGGCCGCCTTGAACTGGTCGACATGGATGCCGGAGATCTGCCGGACTCCCCTTACCGGGCGCAGTTCGGTACCTGTGCGGCCAGGGACTGCCGCGGGGACGCGCACCAGCAGAGCCGGGGGACCACCCTGGCGGCAGGCTGGCAGCGGGGGGCCTGGGCGTTCGATCTGGGGACCACGCCCCTCGGTTTCGAGGTGGTGGACTGGGTTGGTGGCGCCACCTTGACCGGTGACTGGCACACGCTGGGGTGGGGGATGACCCTCTCGCGTCGGCCCGTCAGCAGCTCGCTGCTCTCCTATGGCGGAACGGTGGATCCGGGCACGGGCATCAGCTGGGGCGGGGGGCGGGCGAACGGGATCCGCCTCGATCTCAGCCGGGATCTGGGAGGGGCCGTCGGGTTCTGGGGCAGCGCCCAGCAGCACCTGCTGACCGGCAAGAACGTGCCCGACAACTGGCGCACCCGGCTCATGGGAGGGGGCTATTACAAGTTCGTCAACGAGACCCATCGCCGTGCCAGCGTGGGGCTAAGCACCATGCTGTGGCACTACCAGCAGGATCTGGGGGGCTATACCCTGGGGCAGGGGGGGTATTACAGCCCGCAGGGGTACTTCTCGCTCTCGGTGCCGGTCAGCTACCGGCAGCGAACCCCGGACTGGTCGTGGGAGCTGGGCGGGTCGGGATCCTGGTCCTACGCCCGTACCGAAGACAGTCGCCGCTACCCGCTGGAAGGCCTGTTGCCAAGCGGTTTGCCAGACAGGAATGCGCCTGTGAAAGGGGGCAGTAGCAGTGGATTCGGCTACACCCTGAATGGCATGGTGGAACACAGGCTGACGGAGCACTGGCGCATCGGTGGCCGGGTGGACATCCAGCAGGCGGATGACTATGCCCCCAGCCATGTCACCCTGTTCCTGCGCTACACCTTCAAGCCCTGGCAAGGGGATCTCGATATGCCGCCAAGGCCTCTCACTCCCTACGCGGACTTCGACTGACAGGGGCGCCCGTCATCACCGGGCGCCCTTATTTCAGATAGGAACGCAGTACCCTCACCACCTGATCCAGATCCTCCAGCCGCTCGGCATGGGTCGCCTCCTCGGCGCCAAGATGCTCGCGCATGTGTCCCTCCAGCACCTCCAGCATCAGGCCGTTGACGGCGCCGCGGATGGCGGCGATCTGCTGCAGGATGGCGGCGCAGTCTGTTTCCTGTTCCAGGGCGCTCTCCAGGGCACCGGTCTGCCCCTTGATGCGCCTGACCCGTGCCAGCAGCTTCTTCTTGTCGTGAACCGTGTGTGACATCCAGGATCCTCTCGATCAATGAAACTATACTGGGGTATAGTATATAGCATCCTCGTTTTCAGGAGAAATCCATGCCATCCCTCGCCTCATCCCACTGCCACCACCCCGTCGTCCACGAAGGGAATCCCCTGGCCGAACAGAAGACCCGCTGGGCCGTGCTGCTCACCGTCGTCATGATGGTGGCGGAGATCGGTGGCGGCTGGTTCTACAACTCCATGGCGCTGCTGGCCGACGGCTGGCACATGAGCTCCCATGCCCTGGCCCTCGGCCTCTCGGTGCTGGCCTATCGCGCTGCCCGCCACTTCGCGCGGGATCACAGGTTCAGCTTCGGTACCTGGAAGATAGAGGTGCTGGGGGGCTTCAGCAGCGCCCTGCTGCTGGTGGGGGTGGCGGGGTTGATGCTGTTCGAGTCGGTGGCCAGGTTGCTGGACCCCAGCCCCATCCATTATCAGCAGGCGATCGGCATTGCCCTGCTGGGCCTGCTGGTGAATCTGGCCTGTGCCTGGCTGCTCAGGGACGATCACGGCCATCACCATGGTCACGACCACCATCACGGTCATCACGACCACTCGCACGATCACCACCACGGCCATCAGGATCTCAACCTGCGCGCCGCCTACCTCCACGTGCTGGCGGACGCGGCCACCTCGGTGCTGGCGATTCTGGCGCTGGTGGGAGGCATGTTGTGGGGGGCGGACTGGCTGGATCCCCTGATGGGCATCGCCGGGGCCGTGCTGGTGGCGGTGTGGGCCAGGGGGCTGCTGCGTGATACCGGGCGCGTCTTGCTGGATGCGGAGATGGATGCGCCCCTGGTGGACGAGATCCGCGAGGTGATCGCCGAGCTGCCTGACGCCGAGATCCGCGATCTGCACATCTGGCGGGTGGGGCAGACGCAGTATGCCGCCGCGATGTCGTTGCAGATGGCGACCCCGGTCCCGGCACAGGCGATCCGCGAGCGCCTCGCCATCCACGAGGAGCTGGTGCACCTGACCATCGAAGTGTCTGCCGACTGATACCCCTGGCGGGTGTCAGCGGGGAGGCTCGCTCCCCTTATCCTGCCAGAGGGAGCCCAGCATCAGCCTCAGCAGCAGTCCCGGCGGGTCGTCGAGCAGGCGGCCCGGCTCCAGCAGCAGGTGGCCGTCGGCATGAAAGCCCAGGCTGGCGTGGACCTTGCCTTCCTCGCCACACACCTGGAGGAGGCCGTTCAGGGAACCCCCCTCGCCGGGTTGACAGCGCAGCCGCAGCTCCCGTGGTTCCCCCAGCAGGGTGAAGGCGCGGGCGAGGGGCGGGCTCTCTTCATAATCCGGCCAGTTGAAGAAGTGATAGCGTTCGGCGAGCACGCCGGCCTGCTGGCAGAACTGATCGAACAACTGGGCAATGCCCTGATACTCCTGGTCCAGCCGCCTGGCCTGCTCCTCAATCCGTTTCATCACCAAGCTCCCTCTATCCATTTGATTGGACATTGATTTCGTCACTCGCTCCCCTCTTCACGCTGGTATGGGCCGAAAGCGGTGCCAGGTCTGTGAGCGCGATCGAATTTTCGTTATGAAAACGTTATCTTGTTGATGCGGATTGGTTTTTTTTGCCCATCCGCTCACATTTACGGCAATTCCCGCTGATTAATATGGCACCGCTCGGCAATGACCGGGTACTCGGATATCGAGACTAACTACAGCGGGAATTATAAAAAAATGGATATGAAAAAGACCAAAGTGGCGCTGGTAACAGCCTCACTGCTCGCGCTTTTGTCAGGCTGTAACGACAACAGTTCTTCTGCTCCTGCCCCTCAGGATGAGCCCGTCGCTCGTCTTCCCAACGTCCAGCCCCCGGCCGAACTGCTGACGGCCGGCCCCGACGAAGCGGTCATCGCCCTGGTTGATACCCAGACCAGCGCGGCGCGCGGTGTCACCGGCCCGTTCGCCAGCCACAGCCTGCACCTGTGGAACAACGACGCCTGCAACTCGACCTCGGAGGGCGGCCTCAACACCGGTTGGGATGACAAGAGCAAGACGCCGTCCGCGGCGGACAGTTTTGGTCCGGCCTGGGTCGTACCGCTCTCCAAGATGGAAGGCTGCATCAACTTCATCGCCCGCAACGGCGATCTCGCGAACCTGACCGGCAGCGACATGAAGGTGGTCTTCAGCGATCACCCGGATCGCACCGTGGCCATCGTCGCCGGCAAGAACGAGATCTTCGGCAGCCGGGCGGAAGCCTTCACCGCCGCCTTCGGCGTGGCGGGGGCCAGTGCCCATCTCATCGACGACAACACCCTGATTTGGCAAGGGGGCAAGGACAAGCCCTATGTGCGCCTCTACTACACAGAGTCAGGCACCATCACCGCAAACAGCGAGGGTGTATTCGATTTCCCCTACCTCAAGCTGACCCCGACCAGCCTGACCGAAGAGCAGCAGGCCAAATACCCGCACCTCAAGGATGCCGCCGCCTTCGCCCTGCCTGCGGGGAAAGATCTCAAGCCCCTGCTCAAGGGTGAGCTGGTCGCCATCGGGACCGATGCGGACGGCATCCTGCAGGGGGCGACCCTGGTGCAGAGTGCCGGTGCCCTCGATGCCCTTTACAGCGAAGCGGCCACCAAGCTGGCCTACGGCGCCGTGGTGGAGGGGGGCAATGTCACCTTCCGGCTCTGGGCTCCGACCGCCAAGTCGGTCAAGCTGGCGCTGTTCGACGAGCAGCACAAGTCGCTTGGCGAGCGCGCCATGACCCTGGACGAGGCCAGCGGCAGTTGGAGCGTGCAGGGGGGCAGCGATCTTGTCGGCAAATACTACCGCTACGATATCCAGGTCTATCACCCGGTCAGCCGCAAGCTGGAATCCTATCAGGTGACCGACCCCTACTCCCTGAGCCTGGCGATGAACTCCGAGTTCAGCCAGGTGGTGGATCTCGACGATCCGGCCCTCAAGCCGGAAGGCTGGGACAGCCTCAAGGCGCCCCACAGCCAGAAGAACCCCGCCGACATCACCATCTATGAGGCCCACGTCCGGGATCTGACCGGCAACGACGAGTCGACGCCGGTGGATCACCGCGGCAAGTTCCTCGGGCTGACCGACAGCGACAGCGTGCCCGTCACCCACCTGAAATCCCTGGCCAAGAGCGGCGTCAGCCACCTGCACCTGCTGCCGGTGTTCGACATCGCCACCGTCAACGAGGATCCGGCCAAGGTGGCCAACATCGGTGATGACTTCAGCAAGCTGTGCGAGGTCAATCCCGAGGTCAAGAACTCCAGGTTTGCCAGCCACTGTGGTGGCGGTGAGACCATCGAAGCCGTGCTCGGTGATCTGCAAGCCAGCGACAGCAAGGAGAACCCCGTGGTGCAGGAGCTGTACGGCTATCTGCGCGGGGTGGACTCCTTCAACTGGGGCTATGACCCCTACCACTACACCACCCCGGAAGGCTCCTACGCCACCAATGCGGAGGGGACGACCCGGATCAAGGAGTTCCGCGAGATGGTGCAGGCCATCAAGCAGAACATCGGCATGAACGTGGTGATGGACGTGGTCTACAACCACACCAACGAATCGGGTCTCGGTTCCAAATCCGTGCTCGACAAGATTGTGCCCTGGTACTACCAGCGCCTCAATCCGGAGACCGGTTCGGTGGAAAACTCCACCTGCTGCTCCAACACGGCGCCGGAACACGCCATGTTCGCCAAGCTGATGGATGACTCTCTGGTCACCTGGGCACGGGACTACAAGATCGATGCCTTCCGCTTCGACCTCATGGGCCATCACCCGAAAGATCAGATGGTGCAGGCCCTGGCCGAGGTGAAGAAGGTCAATCCGGACATGTACTTCTACGGCGAGGGGTGGAACTTCGGCGAGGTGCAGGATGACAAGCGCTTCGTGCAGGCGACCCAGAAGCACCTGGCCGGTACCGGCATCGGCTCCTTCTCCGACCGGCTGCGTGATGCGGTGCGCGGCGGCAGCCCGTTCGACGGCGGCGAAGCCATTCGCAAGACCCAGGGCTTTGGCAACGGCGCCCTGGTGGATGCCAACGAGCTGGACGGCGTCGATCTCGCCACCGCCCTGCATCAGTCCGATCTGGTGCGCCTCGGCATGGCGGGTAACCTCAAGGAGTTCGTGCTGACCGACAAGGACGGCATTCCGAAGAAAGGCTCCGACATCGACTACAACGGTCAACCGGCGGGCTATGCCCAGGATCCGACCGAAATCCAGAACTATGTCGACAAGCACGACAACCAGACCCTGTTCGACAACCTGGTGTACAAGGCACCCGCCGGGGCCGACCTGGTGCGGATGCAGGGGGTCTCTCTGGCGACCGCCATGCTGGGTCAGGGCATTCCCTTCACCCACGCGGGTGTCGAGCTGCTGCGCTCCAAGTCCATGGAGCGGGACAGCTACGACTCCGGTGACTGGTACAACCGGGTTGACTACGGCTTAAATGACAATAATTTTGACAAAGGGTTGCCGCGCAAGGACAAGGACGAGGCCAACTACGAGCTGATCGAGCAGGTGCTCGGCCAGCACGCCAAGCCGGGTTCGGCCGAGATGCATCAGATGGTGAACTTCTACCAGGAGCTCTCCGAACTGCGTCAATCTTCTCGTCTGCTGCGTCTTGGCAGCGGCGCCGAGGTGATCAAGCGGGTCGACTTCCGCAACACCGGCCCTGAGCAGATCCCGGGTCTCATCGTGATGAGCGTGGATGACGGGGTGGGCGCCGGTGCGGATCTGGATCCAGCCATCGACGGCCTGGTGGTGATGATCAACGCCACCAATCAGCCCCAGAGCATCGGCGATTTCCGTGACGGCAAGGATCAGCCCATCGATCTGACCGGCATGGTCCTGAGCGGTGCCCACCGTGACTCCGACAGCATCGCCAGCGGTGCGGCCAATGACAGCGGTCAGCTGACCCTTGGCGCCTGGTCGGCGGCGGTGTTCGTCAAGCCGCAGAGCGGTGCCCAGGGCGCGGGGCTGCCGGTGAGCAAGAAGACGGATCTGAGCACCTTGCCTCCCTTCGGTGACACCGAGGTGTTCGTGCGCGGTTTCCTGAATCAGTGGGATCCGGTCAACAAGATGAACTTCAGTGGCAACTTCACCTATGAGTTCACCACCGAGGTGACGGCGGATCAGCTGGGGTCGACCCAGGTGAAGATCGCTGGCAACGAGTGGAGCGGCCCCGTCAATTACGGCAAGTGCAGCGATACCGACCAGCTTGCGACCGGCCAGGTCAATACGCTCTGTGCCAATGGCGGGGATCTGCCGTTCAACGTGGAGAAGGCTGGCACCTACAAGTTTGTCTTCACCGCCATGAACAAGGACAAGCCCACCCTGAGTGTCAGCTACACCGAACCGGTGCAGAGCTGCAAGGTGCTGGATACCGTCGCGGGCAATCCGCTCGGCTTCCCGCTCTATGTGCGCGGCAGTCTGAGCGACTGGAACGCCCAGCCGGCCTACCAGCTGAGCTACAAGGGGATGGAAGGCAACCTCGCCATCTATCAGGCCGCCTTCAACTACGCGGGCAGCTTTGACTTCAAGTTTGCCAACGACGATGGCAACTGGAGCAAGCAGTTCTTCGTGAAGGATGCCGGTGGCACCCTGATCGCACTGGAGCCCGAGCAGGTTTACCCGCTCCAGCACGGCGACGGTGGCATGGGCAACAACAGCATCACACTGGAACAGGGTCTGTGGAGCTTCCTGGTGAAGGTTGACCCGACTCAGACTTCCGGCGAGGTGGGCAGCGTCATCATCCAGGAGTGCAGCGCCAAGTAAGTCTTTCCCATCGAGCCCGGGGTTGGCTCGGCAGCCCCGGGTTGAATTCCGCCTCGCCAAGGGCGGGATAACACCGAGAGAGTAAGCAAAGCGCGACTGCCGACCGGCAGCCGCGCTTTTTCTTTGCTGTGGGCGAGGCAATAAAAAAGCCGCCCCGTTGGGGCGGCTGTTGGTTGTACCGTTAACGGTCGGCCTAGCGTTTTCGCAGCAGGCGCAGGGCGTTGGCGGTGACCAGGGCGGTGGCGCCGGTGTCGGCCAGCACCGCAATCCACAGGCCGGTGATGCCGAGCAGGCTGGTGACCAGGAAGATGGCCTTGAGCCCCAGCGCCAGCGCGATGTTCTGGTGGATGTTGGCCAGTGCCGCGCGGGAGAGCCGGATCATGGCGGCGACCCCGCCGAGCTGGTTGTGGGTCAGCGCCGCATCGGCGGTTTCCAGCGCCACGTCGGTGCCGCCTCCCATGGCGATGCCGATGCTGGCCCGCTTCATGGCCGGTGCGTCGTTGATGCCGTCGCCGATCATCGCGACTTTCTGGCTGAGGCCGAGCTTGGCGATCTCATCGACCTTGCCCTCCGGCAGCAGGCCGGCGCGCCAGCCCATGCCGAGCTCGGTGGCGATCGCCTCGGCGGCGCGGGGGTTGTCGCCGGTCAGCATGATGCTCTGCAGGCCGAGCTGGTTGAGCTCTTGCAGCGCCGCAGCCGCTTCCGGCCGGATCTGGTCGCGCAGGGCCAGCAGGGCGGCCGGGGCGGCGTCGGGCTGACCGAGCACCACCACCGTCTTGCCTTGCTGCTCCAGGGTGGCGACCCGGGCCTGCATCGCCGCATCCAGGGTGGCGACCCGGCTCGGTGCCAGCAGCTGCCAGAGGACTCCGTCGATGCGACCCTCTACCCCCATGCCGGGCAGGGCGCGCAGCTCCTGGGCGGCAGCGAGGCTGAGGCCCCGCTCACTGGCCGCGGTCACCACGGCGCGGGCCAGCGGGTGGTGGGAGCCCTGCTCGATGGCTGCCGCCAGCGCCAGCAGGTCGGCCTCCGGCTGGCCATTGAGGCTCACCAGTTCGGTCAGCTGCGGCTTGCCCAGGGTCAGGGTGCCGGTCTTGTCGAAGGCCAGGGTATCGATGTGGGCCAACCGCTCCAGCGCGGCGCCCCCCTTGATGAGGGCCCCCTGCCGGGTGGCTGCCGCCAGCGCCGAGGTGACCGCTGCCGGAGTGGAGATGACCAGGGCGCAGGGGCAACCGATCAGCAGCAGCGCCAGCCCGCGATAGATCCACTCGTCCCAGCTCTGGCCGAAGGCGAGCGGCGGTACCAGCACCACCAGCAGGGCGACCAGCATCATGGCCGGGGTATACCAGCGGCTGAAGCGGTCGATGAAGCGCTCGATGGGGGCGCGCTGGGTCTCGGCCTCTTCGATGAGATGCAGAATGCGGTCGATGGCGTTGTTGCCGGGTTCGGACACCACCTCGAGGCGCAGCACCCGATCCGCCGCCAGACTGCCGGCGGGGACCTTGTCACCCCGGCGGCGCTCCACCGGGATGGATTCGCCGGTCAGGGCGCTCTCGTCAAAGGCGCCGAGGGGGTCGAGCAGGCGGGCATCGGCGGCCAGGCGGGCACCCGGGGCGATTTCGATGATGTCACCGGGGCGCAGCTGGTCGGCAGCGACTTCTTCCCGCACCTCGCCCTCGGCAGTGGTGCGGATGCGCAGCGCCTTGTCGGGCACCAGCGCCATCAGGGCGGTGACCCCGGCGCGGGCGCGGCCGGCGGCGTAGGCTTCCAGATGTTCCCCCAGCATGAACAGCAGCAGCACCATGGCCGCTTCGGCGGTTTCGCCGAGGAACAGGGCCCCCACGGCGGCGACCGTCATCAGGGTCTCGATGGCGAAGGGGGAGCCGCTTCTGGTCAGTGCCCACGCCTTGCGGGAGATGGGCCACAGCCCCCAGAGGGTGGCCAGGGTAAAGAGCGGCTGACCGAGCTGGTTCGGCAGCAGGGCCGCCATCCCCATCAATCCGGCGAGCGACAGGGGCTGCCAGTATTTGCCGAGCAGGTTACTGACCCTCTGCATCTGCGGGCTGCGGCCCGGTTCGCTGCGAGCCGTGTTCTGAACTCCCCCTTTGAGCTGGAAGCCGGCGGCCAGCACGGCGGCGGTAACGGGATCGGGGGAGAGGCCGGGGGCCAGATCCACCACCAGCTTCTCGGTGGCAAACAGCACCCGAGCCTGCTGTACGCCCTCCACCCGGCTGACGGCGGTCTCTATCTTGCGTGCACAGCTGGGACAATCCATACCCAGCACCTGCCAGCTATGGCGGCGGCTGTTCTGCTCGGGGGTAGCCAGCGGCGGCTCGGTCGCGGCGGCCGTGTGGGCGTGCTCGTGCCCCTGCTCATGATGATCGTGGTCGTGGGCTGTGTCGGTGGCGCAAGTGCCTCTGGGGGGCTCTTCATCCCCCGGGCCGTCTGCGCCACTTTGCCCCTGATGATCGTGGCGGGTCGGGTTGGCGACACCACTGGCCTGTGTCGCGTTGTCGCAGCAGTGGCTGGTGTGGCTGTGCCCGGCCTGTGGGGTGGCGGCCTTGCTGACGGCCTTGATGGGGGCAGCGGCGTGTTGATGGCTGCAGCAGGATTTGCTCATGATGCGTTCCTCTTGAGGGATCCCGCCCCTGCGGGATCCTGGATGACTGCGCCGAGTGTAAACCTTGGTGTAAAGTCCAAGGTCAAGCCCTCTTCTCCTCTTTGTCCGGGGCCATGTCAGTGGCCGCTGAGCTGCCTCTGGAGCAGGGGGGATGCAAAGGGATGCCAAATCCCTTTCATTAGCGGGTGTTTGTCATCCCGTGGCGGGCCTATACTGGGGACCCTGGATCCCACATCAATCATCAAGGACCTAACATGAGCAATACCGTCACCCTGCAAGGCAACCCCGTCTCCGTCTCCGGCCACTTCCCCGTTGCCGGTGAGCAGGCCAAGCCCTTCTCCCTGGTTGCTGGCGATCTGTCCGATGCGACCCTGGCGACCTTCGCCGGCAAGCGCAAGATCCTGAACATCTTCCCGAGCGTCGACACCCCGACCTGCGCCACTTCCGTGCGCAAGTTCAACGAGCAGGCAAGCGCCCTGAACAACACCGTCGTGCTGTGCATCTCTGCCGACCTGCCGTTCGCCCAGGCCCGTTTCTGCGGCGCCGAGGGTCTGGACAAGGTGGTGAACCTCTCCACCCTGCGTGGCGTCTCCTTCCTGCAGGACTACGGCGTGGCCTTCTCCTCCGGTCCGCTGGTGGGTCTGGCTGCCCGTGCCATCGTGGTACTGGATGAGCATGACAAGGTGCTGCACAGCGAGCTGGTGGCCGAAGTCGCCGACGAGCCGAACTACGCCGCCGCCCTGGCTGCCCTGGCCTGATAGGTTGCCAGCAAAGTCATTGGCTTGAACAAAGCCAAGTGGCTGAAATAGAAAGGGCCCGCAACCTAGCGGGCCCTTTTTGCATGTATCGGAGAGCGATGTTCAACTAGCTGGTTTCTTGGCTAAGGGCGCGGTCCAGACTCTGCGAGAAAGCATCATCCGGGTCATCCTCGATCACCAGTAAGCCAAGCTGCTTTGCCTGCACGACAGAGAGCTGGCCAGACAGCAGCGCCTGGATGCCAGCCTCGCTGGTCAGCATTATCCTGTCCTGCCTGGCGGGCCCCTCGGTGTGGGTCTGCAACAGCAGGCTCTCCTTGCCCCGAACCCTGGACCAGAGTCCGGAGTCTACCAACAGGATGGAGACATTGCCCGGTAACTGGCCATCCTTGAGCGAGCCTTTCAGCTGGTTGAGCCACTGGTAGCTTCGGCTGAACCCATCTGGACCGGTTATCTTGGGCACAGGGTCGAGCTTCCGATCCGAAATGGCTGCTGCCGTGGCCATGGCGACATCGAGGGAACCGGGCCAACTCTGCTCGAAGGGGTTGGGGTAGATGGCATCGTAGCCGCAGGCCATGGCCAGGGGGACGGGCCCCGTGACCATGGCGCAGAGCAGCAGTCTGACGGTTAGTTTACTCATGGGGTCACTATGTTGAACCAGAAGTTGAACTTGTCCAGCATGCCGACGAACTCGCTGAACTTCTTGCTATCTCCGGTGATCTTGACCTGTCCGCTGGCGATCTCCTGCTCCAGTGTGGTCTGTCCAAGCTGGATATCATCCAACACCTTCTTGGTCAGGGTCACAGTGGTATCAGGCTTGTCGGCATAGCGGGTGGTGTGGTTCAGCACCGCATTCTCGATATTCAGCGAGTGTTTCTCGTTGATATCCGTGAAGTCGATGTTGATGGTCATCTTCTTGCCTGCGGCCTTCTCCGGGTTCAGCCGTACCGCCAGATAGTCAAACAGCATGCTGGGCGGCATGGCGCGAATGGTATCGGGTGATGCCGTGTTGGTACCACCTGCATTCGGTACGCCATTACGCAGTTCATAGGCGCCCTGCAGGTAGACGGAACGCCAGGGGCCGGACTCGGCCTGATAGCCCAGCTGCTCCAGGGTATCGGCCAGCAGCAGCTTGCCTTCCTTGTTGTCGGGGTTGGCAAACACCAGATGCTTGAGCACCTCGGCGACCCAGCGATATTCCCCCTTGTCGAAGGAGACCTTGGCCTTCTTCAATACCTCGGCTTCGCCCCCCATGAACTCTATGTATTTGGGGCCCACCATTTCCGGCGGCAAGTTGTCCAGATCGGACGGATTGCCCGAATACCAGCCCATGTAGCGCTGATAGATGGCGCGGCTGTTGTGGCGCAAGGTGCCGTAGTAGCCCCGGTTCGGCCAGAAGTTTTCGAGCTCAGGCGGCAGCTTGATCTGCTCCGAGATCTCCTCGCCCGTGTAGCCCATGTTCATCAGGCGCACCGACTGATCGTGGATGTACTTGTAGAGGTCACGCTGCTTCTTGAAGTAATCGACTATGTTGGCGTTGTCCCAGCGCGGCCAGTGGTGGCTCTGGAACTTGACCTCAACCTGATCGCCCCAGGTCTCGATGGTTTCATTCAGATAGGTTGACCACTTCAGCGCATCCCGCACTTGTGCGCCTCGCAGGGTCAGGATGTTGTGCATGGTGTTGGTGGTGTTTTCCGCCATCCACAGCGCCTTGTGTTGCGGGAACCAGGTGTTCATTTCGGCGGGCGCTTCTGTGCCAGGGGTCATCTGGAAGACCATTTTGACACCGTCGATGTCGAGCTCTTCCCCCGTCTTGGTGATCAGCTTGGTGGGCACGATCAAGGAGGGCAGACCGGTGGAGGTAGTCATGCCCAGACCGCCGTTGACGCCGCCCTGGGCGTTGCGGGGCAGCAGGGCGCCATACATGTAGACGGCGCGGCGCCCCATGGCATTGCCTGCGATCACGTTCTCGGAAACGGCATGCTCGGTGAAGCCTTCCGGGGCGATGATCTGCGCCTGCTCGCGTTCCTCCGGCGTGTTGAACAGGCCGGCGGCGCCACCGTAGTGGTCAACGTGACTGTGGCTGTAGATCACGGCCACCACAGGGCGTTTGCCCTCTTTCTCGTTGATGAAGGCCAGGGCCGCCTTGGCGGTGTCTGGCGAGATGAGGGGGTCGAAGACGATCCAGCCCTTGTCACCCTTGATGAAGGTGATGTTGGAGAGATCGAAACCACGGATCTGATAAATGTCGTCTGTGACCTTGAACAGACCGTACTGCATGGAGAGCTGGGCGTTGCGCCACAGGCTGGGGTTGACGGTATCGGGGGCCGCCTTGTCCAGGCCTATGTAGGCCTTGTACTGCTCCAGATCCCAGACGACGTTGCCCTTGTCATCCTTGATGGTCAGGGTGTCCGGCTTGGCGATAAAGCCTCGCTCGGCGTCGGCAAAATCCTGTTTGTCGTTGAACGGCAGGCTAGCCTTGACGGCCTCGTTCGCCTTGATGGTGCTCGCAGTGGCTGGTTTGGCATCGACCAGGGCGAAGGCCGTGCCCGGGGGCAGGCACAAGGCCGCAATCATCAGGGTTAACAGGCGTTTGGTTGGTGCTTTTGCAGTTGTCATCGATCTTACTCCTTAAGTGGAACAACCTGTTCACTCTAATGCAACTTTATGATTGCATCATGTTTTTACTGGTTTCGAATGAAATCTTGTTCAGTCTGAGTCAAGGAAGCAGGTTATTTTTACTTATGGGGTGGGTCTGGCTAGACTTCGCCTCCACATCCTTGTTCAGCCTGTATCTGCGATCCCCATGACGTTTGACGAACTCGCCCTTGACCCCGACCTGTTGCCCCTGCTGCCCGCCGCGCTGGAAAAACCGACCCCCATTCAGCAGCTAGCCATTCCTGCTGCCTTGTCAGGACGGGATCTGCTTGCCCTGGCCAGGACCGGCAGTGGCAAGACCCTGGCATTCGGCCTGCCGCTGCTGCAGAGGCTGGACGCAGCCAGCGACCGGGTACAGGGATTGGTACTGGTCCCCACCCGGGAGCTGGCAAGCCAGGTGAGCGCCGCCCTGCAGGAGATTGCCGACGGGTTGGGGGTGCGCCTTCTGACCCTGTGTGGCGGGGTGGCCCAGGAGTGGCAGGAGCGGGAACTGGCTCTCGGCCCCCAACTGCTGGTGGCGACACCCGGACGGTTGCGAGACTTGCTGGCCCAGCAGACGCTGGGGCTGGGTGCCCTGCGCATGCTGGTGCTGGATGAAGCGGATCGCCTGCTGGAGATGGGGTTCTGGCCCGACATCCAGTGGCTGATGAAGGCGATGCCGGAGGCGCGGCAGCAGATGCTCTTCTCCGCCACCTTGCCGGTCGAGCTGGAGAGCCTGGCCTCGGGCCTGCTGCAGGATCCGGTGCGCATCGAGGCCGAGCCGCTCAACAGCCTGGTGAGCGACATCGAGGAGCGGCTCTATCTGGTCAACAGGAGCAGCAAGGTGCCTGCGCTGATCGCCCTGCTGGAGGCCGGAGAGTGGCCCCAGGTGCTGGTCTTCATCAGTGCCAGGGACGACGCGGACGGGGTGGCCAAGAAACTCGCCAGGACTGGCATGACGGTGGCAGCCCTGCACGGAAACAAGGATCAGGCCGTGCGGGAGCAGGCGCTGGCGGATTTCAAGGAGGGCAGGGTGCGGGTGCTGGTGGCCACGGACCTGATGGCGCGCGGCATCCACGTGGAGGCATTGCCCGTGGTGATCAATCTGGATCTGCCGGACCATGCGCCCGTCTACGTGCATCGTATCGGTCGTACCGCCCGTGCCGGACAGAGCGGTCTGGCCATCTCCCTTACCTGTCACGGGGATGGGGAGGCGCTCGAGGGGATCCGGGCCCTGACCGGTCGGCCCCTGCCCCTGGCGGCGCTGGCAGGTTTCCCGGTGACCGACAAACCCGCCAGCGGGGAGAGCAAACGGGCGCCAAGAGACAAGCAGGCGAACCGTCGCACCCAGGGCAAGCGCAGCATCAAGCAGTTCAAGGGCAAATCCTGAGACGGACTTCTTGCCCCCGGCGGGAGCCTGTCGTCGTGAAGGAGAGGAGAGATCGGCAGCGCGCCCGGGGGCGCGCCAAACTACACGGCAAGGGGGTCAGTCGTGGAACTGGTTGATCAGGCGGGAGAGGTTTTGCAGCCGCTCCACCAGCAGGGTGAT
This sequence comes from Aeromonas sp. FDAARGOS 1418, assembly GCF_019048585.1. Taxonomy (NCBI): domain Bacteria; kingdom Pseudomonadati; phylum Pseudomonadota; class Gammaproteobacteria; order Aeromonadales; family Aeromonadaceae; genus Aeromonas; species Aeromonas sp. FDAARGOS 1418. The sequence continues at coordinate 1,516,784 of NZ_CP077387.1, forward strand.
GCCATCGAGGGCCTGACGGCTGTTGTCCGCGGTGTGGCTCGCCAGTTGGTGGATCTGGTGGATCCCCTGATCCAGGGTGCTGGTGACATCCGCCTGCTGGCTCACCGCCTGGGCTATCTCGTCGCTGGTGTGGGTCACCCGGGCCAGCATCCGGTTGATCTGGTCGAGCACCTCGGCGGTGGCCCCCATGTGCTGCTGGCAGAGCACTGATGTCTGGGCCCCTTGCTCCATGCCATCGGACAGTTGCCGGGTACTCTGTTGCAGCGCCCCTATCATGTCGCTTATCTCGCCGGTGGAGCTGCGGGTCTTCTGGGCCAGGGCCCGAATCTCGTCGGCCACCACCGCAAAGCCGCGCCCCTGTTCACCGGCCCGTGCCGCCTCGATGGCCGCATTGAGGGAGAGCAGGTTGGTCTGATCCGCAATCTGCCCGATCACCTCCAGAATGCCGTTGATCTTCTGGCTGTCCTGGGTCAGGCGCGCCAGCACGCTCTGGCTGGCGTCCAGCTCCTGATGAAGCCTGTCGACCGAATCCCGGGTGGTGGCCAGCGCCTGCTGACCACTGGCGGACACCTGCTGGACCTCGCCCACCAGCGCATTGGCCTGGTGGGCATTGTCAGCCACATCACGGATGGACTGGCTCATCTGGGTGATGGCCGCCGCCAGTTGCTCGCTCTGGGCCCGCTGCTGTTGCAGGTGAGTGTCTATGGTCTGGATATGCCCCCTGTCATCCTCCGCCGCCTGCAGGATCTGCTGGTTGGTGTCCGCGCTGCGACCCACCACGGCGCGCAGCTCCGCCTTCTTCATGCGCAGCAGCAGTTCAAGGGCGGCCAGGCTGTCCTGACGCCTGGCATAGAGTACCTGGCAAAGGGCGCTGCCCTGCTCCTCGCCCGCCATGGCCAGCAGCCTGGCCAGCCGCCGTTGCAGATGCCAGCCATGTCCCATCTGGGCCAGCAAGCAGAGCAGGGTGATGACTCCCCACCCCGGCTGGCCGGTGACCAGACTGGCCCCCATGCCGAGCAGGGCGGTGCCAGAGAGCAGCAGACACAGCTGCCCCGGCTCCAGGGTCAGCCGGGTCAGCCAGGGCAGTGCCTTGCCGTCACGGATCCGGGCATAGAGCTGCTCTGCCCAGGCGATGTCGTGATCCTGGGGACGGGTGCGGACAGACTGGTATTCGATGATCTGCTGCTGATCGTTGAGAATCGGCGTGACGTAGGCGTTGACCCAGTAGAACTGACCACTCTTGGCGCGGTTCTTTACCAGCCCCATCCAGCTCTTGCCTTGTTGCAGGCGGCGCCACATGTCGGCGAACGCGGCCTTGGGCATGTCGGGGTGGCGGACCAGATTGTGGGGCTCCCCTTCCATTTCGGTCGCGCTGTAGCCCGCCACATCGCAAAAGTGCTGGTTGGCATAAGTGATGTGACTGGCGGGATCCGTGGTCGAGATCAGTGATATGTGATCGGGGAAACGGATCTCCCCTTCGTGCCGGGTTGTGGTCATGTGCGCATCCTGAATGAGCCAAGTAACTGATAAAATTATTTTTTATTTTTGTGATTGTTACGGCGTCATTGTAGATGCGGACTGTTACACCACCTTGGCTTGGGTCAATAAATCAACACGGCAAAGGCTGAAAAAAGTCGTAGATGGCGGGCTCAGCCGCGGGGAGTGAAGTCGTGGATCTCCCCCGTCCTCGGCTTGAAGCGGGGGTCATTGTCTTCTGCGCTGGCGACCCAGGCTATGGCCTGGCAGAAACTCTCCTGCTTGGCGAAGGCATCCCGGGCCTGATCGATGGCTCGTTCGGCATTGCGCCGCTCCATCTTGCTGGCCTTGCGGTCGCTGAACTGCTTTTGCTGGCTCAACATCCATTCGAGGAAGGCCTGGCGGCATTCGGTTTCATCGGCGGCCTTGGCGGGAAGGGCAACAAACAGGGCAATCAGGAGCAGAGCACGCATGGCAGGATCGGATCACGGGGTTGATGAATGAAAAGAGGCGGCATTTTAGGCCGGGAACTTGAACAGGAACAGTGCCAGGAGGGGTCAGATGTCCCGACCCCTCCCCGGACTCAGTGTTTGACGAGGTAGAGCTGACGGCTATAGGCCACGTCTTCCGGGTTGTTGATGGGATACCCCTTGAGCCAGGGCTTGATGAGCCGGGCATTGGTGTACTGGTAGATGGGGGCGATGGGGGCCTCCTTCTGCAAGATGGCCTCGGCCTCATCGAACAGGCGGGCCCGTTCTGCGGGATCCTGACTGCTGGCCGCCTGCGCCAGCAGCTTGTCGTAAGCCGGGTTGGCGAACCGGGCCATGTTGCCGCTGTGGCCCGATCCCCAGAGCCCGAGGAAGGCGGAGGGGTCGTTGTAATCGGCGACCCAGGAGGAGCGGATCACCTCGAACTGGCCGCTTTGACGGCTGTCGAGATAGGTTTTCCACTCCTGATTGGTGAGCTCGACCCGGGCCCCCAGCTTCTGTTTCCACAGGTTGGCGATGGCCAGTGCCATCTTCTTGTGAATTTCCGCCGTGTTGTAGAGCAGGGTCAGCTTGAGGGGATTGCTTGGGCCGTAGCCCGCTTCTTTCAGCAGGGCTCTGGCACGCTCGTCCAGCGCCTGCTGACTGCTGGTGGAGAGCAGATTGGGCTTGGGGTCGAAGTCGGCGGTCACGTCCGGGGTGAAGTGGTAGGCCGGTTTCTCCCCGGTGCCCAGCACCTTGTCGGCAATCAGGCCCCTGTCGATGGTGTAGGAGAGCGCCTGGCGCACCCGCACATCATTGAGGGGCGGGCGCTGGGTGTTGAAGGCGTAGTAGTAGGTGCCGAGCTGTTCCGGGGTATAGACCTCCCCCGGGATCTGGGCCATCAGGCTCTGGTACTGCTCCTTGGGGAAGGATTCGGTGATGTGCAGATCCCCGGCCAGATAGCGGTGGGTAGCCGCGCTCTCCTGGTTGATGGGCACGAAGGTGACGCGGGTCAGCACCGTGTGGGCGCGATCCCAGTAGTAGGGATTGGGCGTCAGCTCCAGTTTCTCGTTCACCACCCGGTGACTCAGCACGAAGGCGCCGTTGCCCACCAGCTTGCCGGGCTGGGTCCACTGGTTGCCATATTGTTCCATGCTGGCCCGGTGCAGGGGCGACAGGCTGGGATGGGTCAGCAGGCTCAGGAAATAGGGCACCGGCTGGGAGAGGGTCACCTTCAGGGTATGGTCATCGACGGCCTCCACCCCGAGCGCATCGGGGGCCAGCTTGCCTGCCACTATGTCGTCCACCTTGTCGAAGCGGGCGAGCTGGGCGAACCAGGCGAAAGTGGCGGCTTCCCTGGGGTCAACCAGCTTGCGCCAGCCATAGACGAAGTCGGCGGCGCGCACGGGGTCGCCGTTGGACCAGCGGGCATCCGGCCTCAGGTGGAAGGTGAATGTCTGGTTCCCCTCGTTGTCCCAGCGGGATGCCACCCCGGGCAGCACCTTGCCGTCCGGCCCCTGGGTCAGCAGCCCCTCGTAAAGGTCTCTGAGGACCTGCAGCTCCGGCAGTCCCACCAGCTTGAGAGGGCTCAGGCTCGCCGGTTCATCCTTGAGATGACGGACGACGGCCTGTTCGGCGGCGAGTGGGGTGCCGGGCGGCACATCGGCAGCCTGGACGCAGGCACAGCCCAGCAGGGCCAGCAGGGGGCTCCATCCTTTCATGGTGAATCCTTCAAAATGTGTGAAGCGGGGAGAAAACTCGGCGAGAATGCATCGCCGGCAGATGGGAAATCATGATATCCCCTTTGCTGGTCAGACCGCCAGCATGAGTCCCATGATATCCGATGCGGCTGTCAACGAGGGGGCGCCGTGAGCGCCAGGAAAAGGAGAGAGTGATGAGAGCATGGATCTTGTTGGCCTGCGTGCTGAGCCAGGGCGCCTGGGCGTTGTCCCCGTGCGAGAAGAGCAGCCCGGTGGGAAGCTGGTGCGAAGTGAACATAGAGGCGCTGCACCCCACCCAGGGCGGCGTCGGTCAGTTGCAGGTGGATACCACAGCCCGGGAGCTGGCGGACAAGAGCGAGAAGCAGCTCGACAAGCTGATGAAAAAGAAAGAGATCCCCATCGTCATCGCGCCGGATGGGGGTTACTGGCTGGTGGACAGGCACCACCTGACCAAGGCGCTGTGGCAGCAGAGGGTGAAGCAGGTCAGGGTCAAGGTGATTGCACGGTTGCAGGACAGGGCCAATTTCTGGAGCCAGATGCAGAACAACCACTGGGCCTGGCTCAAGGATGAACGGGGTCAACCCCTGACTCCCGAGCAGTTGCCCGGTCATATCGGTGAATTGCCGGATTACCCCTACCGCACCCTGGCGGGGCTGCTGCAGGATGCGGGCTACTTCAGCAAGAAGGATCAGGTCTACTTCGTCGAGTTTGCCTGGGCCAGCTGGCTCGGCCAGCAGATGGCCTGGCAGCCGATCGATGAGGTCAACCTCGCGGATCGCCTCGCCGAAGCCAAACGGCTGGCGTGCAGCAGCAAGGCGGCGGATCTGCCTGGTTACCCCGGCAAGCAGTGTCGCGTCAATCAGCCCAGAACGGCGGGTTGAGGGATCCTGCACAAAGGGTCTGGTTGATATTTGTTCTCGATTGGCCATGATACAGACTCCACTCGTGTCGGCAAAGGAGAGGAACATGGAACATCAGAACTGGCAACGTTACATGCTGGAGGCGGAGAATGCCCTTGGCATGGGGGCTCTGGGCACGGCGATCTGCCTCTATCAGCAGGCCCTGGGGGAAGTGTATGAGCTGGCCTCCGGGGATCTGGACGAACTGGCCAGCATGCGGGTCGCCACCTGTCACCGCATGGCCGACTTCTGGCGTGCCATGGAAGAGCCCGCCTATGAACTGCGCTACCTCAAGCTCGCCTCCGAGCTGGTCACCGCCCTGGTGCCCCAGTGCCCCAACCGGGAGTGCGAATCCCTCATCAGTGAGCTGGGCTGCTGCCGCGCCGCCCTGCTCTCCTTCTTGAAGCGCCACCCCAATCCGGAGATTGCCCGGCTTATCCAGGTGCAGGACAGGGTGCAGGGCTGCGAGTTGATAGGCCGGTTCCGTCTCAACTGAGTTCAGCGCCGTTTTTGCAGCTTGCTGGCGATGCGGCTTTGCGCCTCTTCCCCTTGCAGGGCCTGGGCGAAGGCGCGCGCTTCCAGGTCGATGACGAAATGCACCGCCTGTTTGAGCTCCTGCTTGAGCAGCGCCTTGCTCTTCTGGAGCGCCATCGGCGGCTTGGCCGCCAGTTTCAATCCTTGCTCCCGAGCGAAGGGGAGCAGGTCCGCCGGAGCCAGCACCCGGTTGGCGAGCCCGATACGCAGCGCCTCTTCCCCATCGATGGCCTCTGCCAGCAGCAACAGCTCCGCCGCCTTGAGGTGACCGACGGCGCGTGGCAGCAGCAAGCTGGCGGCAAACTCCGGCACCAGTCCCAGCTCGACGAAAGGCAGCTGCAGCCGGGCGTTGCCACCCAGATAGACCAAGTCGCAGTGCAGCAGCAGGGTAGTGCCTATGCCGACTGCCGGGCCGCCCACGGCGGCGATCACCGGTTTGGGGAAGTCCGCCAGGGTGTGCAGAAATTGCAGGATGGGGTCGTCCGGCTCAAGGGCGTGCTTGCCAACAAAGTCGGCCAGATCGTTGCCGGCGGTGAAGCACTCCGCCTGGCCCTGCAACAGCAGCACATGGACCTCTTCGTCCCAGGCGGCCTGGCGCAGTGCGTCGGTCAGCGCCAGATACGTTTCCGTGTTGAGGGCATTGCGCTTTTCCGGTCGATTGAAGGTCAGGGTGAGCAAGCCGTCCTGCTGTTCGGCCAGAATTGTGAGGGCCATGTCTGAATCCTTGTTGTCGGGGGCTGTCAAAAGCTTGCCACAGGGGTAAGCTTTGTCTCGTTTAACAACATCATAAAAGGATTTCAACCATGTTTAAACGTGCGTTTTATTCCACCATGGCACTGCTTCTGGCCGCCCCGGCCCTGGCCCTGGCCAAGGTCGACGCAGTCGATGGTTATGTGCGTCTGCTGCCCCCTGGCTCGCCGAACACGGCGGCGTTCATGGTGCTCAGGAACGATGGGGACAAACCGGTGAAACTGGTGGCGGGAGCGTCCCCTGAGGCGGGCCGTGTCGAGCTGCACACCCATTTGCACGAGAACGGCGTCATGAAGATGCGCCAGGTGGAGAGCATCGAGATCCCGGCCAAGGGGGAGGCCGTGCTCAAGCCCGGCAGCCTGCACATCATGTTGTTCGACATCCATACCCTGGCCCAGGGCACGCCCTTCCCGCTGACCCTGACCCTGGACAATGGTCAGACGCTGTCACTGAGCCTGCCCGTGAAGCCGGTCGAGCCCATGAAAGGGATGAAGCACTGACATTTATGGACGCTTGTTCAGCTTTTTACTCTAGGTATTCCTTGCCCAGCGGGTAAAATGATGGCCTTTCCAGTCCAAAATGGAGCGAAGTGATGAAGAAGACCCTGATTGCCGGCACTGTGATGGCTCTGCTCAGCCATGGGGCCATGGCCGCCAATGACTGGCGTTTTGCGGCGGGTGCCGATCTGTGGAATGCCCAGGGAAGTGGCCAGGTCAGCAGCGTGGGTGCCGATGGCAGCTACGACGAGAACTACAACTGGAGCGGCTACCTGCAACTGGAGCACGGCATCCTGCTGCTGCCCAACGCCAAGTTTGAAATGTCCGACTTCAGCAGCAGCGGTGGCAGCTTCAACAACGATCTGCTGGCTTACGACCTGAGCCTCTACTATCGCCTGTTCAACAACGATCTGTTCCAGATCGATCTGGGTCTGACCGGTCGTCGCTACGACGGTGATTTCAACACCCAGCACTACTCCTATGACAAGGATGTGCTGATGGCCTACACCGGGGGTGAAGTACGCATCCCGGGGACCGGCTTTGCGGCGTTTGGCGATATGCGGGTGCAGGATGCCGACAACTACGACTACCGTCTGGGCGGCTCCTACAAGTTCTCTTCCGTGCCGCTCAAGATCCGCGCCGGCTGGCGTGAGGCCGAGATGGACTTCGATCGCGTCGATCAGACCATCGACGGCTGGTTCATCGGTGGTGAATTCACCTTCTGATCTCCCTGAGGAGCACACATGGGCCACATCATAGTGACTGGCGCGGGGTCCGGACTGGGCCGCGCCCTGACCATAGGGCTGGTTGAACGCGGCCATCAGGTTTCCATGATGGGTCGCCGTTACCAGAAACTGCAGGAGCAGGAAGAGCTGCTCGGCAAGGCGGTGATCGGCATTGCCGCCGATCTGGCGCACCACGAAGAGGTGGATGTCGCCTTTGCCGCTGCGGTGGAGTGGGGCGGCCTGCCCGATATGGTGATCCACTGTGCCGGTGTCGGCGAGTTCGGCCCGGTGGGTGTCTACACCGCCGAACAGATCCGCCGGGTGGTGGAGAGCAATCTCATCTCCACCATACTGGTGGCCCAGCAGACGGTGCGCCTCATCGGCGACAAGGGCGGGGTGCTGGCGAATGTGCTCTCCTCCGCAGCCCAGACCGGCAAGGCCAACGAGAGCCTCTATTGCGCCTCCAAATGGGGCATGCGCGGCTTTCTCGAATCCTTGCGGGCCGAGCTGAAGAGTGCTCCCCTGCGACTGGTGAACCTCTATCCGAGCGGGATCCGCAGCGAGTTCTGGGAGAATTCGGATCACGTGGATTCGAGTGGCTTCATGACGCCGGAAGACGCGGCAGCCTACATGCTGGATGCGCTGGCCGCGAGAAGCAGCTGCCATGTGACCGATCTCTTCATCGGTCGCAATGCCTGAAGCGCCGTGAACCGGCCCCGTCGCCAGATGACAAGGAAACAAAAAGCGCGCCATTTGGCGCGCTTTTTCATTGATGTGCAGTGCTAAATTATCTGCTTGCCTGCCTCTCTTTACGCCGGGCCATCATGGATGTGAAGGCGGGTAAATTCAGTGCCGACATGGCATGGATGATTGATGATGCATGTCGGCACATATTATTTCCGAGTCGCATATTCACGCAGGAAGGATGGAATCACCTGTTTTGGCTTCTTGCCAAGGGTCAGCAGCAATTCAAAGTCCGGGTCGATAATGCCATGTCGACACGCCAGCTCTTCCAACAAGGCAAGCCAGAGGTGGGCCGTCACCTCTGCATCCGCCAGGGCACGGTGAAACACCCCATCATTGGGCAGACTCCGGTATTGCACCAGGGTACCCAGCTTGTGATCCGGGGCATCGGGAAACAGGCGCCTCGATAGCAGCAGGGAACAGGCGAACTGGCCGCGGTATTGCGCCGGCAATCGCTCTATTTCCGCATCCAGAAAGCGCTTGTCGAAGGAGGCGTTGTGGGCGACCAGATTGTCATCACCGATAAAGTCGACGAAATCCGCCATCACCTCGTTACAGGGGGGAGCCTGTTTCAGCATGGCATTGCTGATCCCGGTATATTGCTCGATGAAGCTGCTCACGTTGAAGCCCGGATTCATCAATGCCGAGAAACGCTCACTGATATGGCCATCCTTGATTCTGACGGCACCGATCTCGATGGCTCTATCCCCTTGTCCGGGTGAAAGCCCTGTGGTCTCGAAGTCGAGCACGACAACGGTATTGGCTGAGGCGATGGACATAACTTCTCGGGCAAGCTGGGTAAAGAGCGCCAGTCTAGGAAATCAGCCGTACCGTGTACAGGGCAATGCAGTTATCTCATTGGTTCACGCTGGAGACGCATCTTTGTGCATCATGGCTGAGAGCCATATAAAAAGCCCCGAATGCCGTGGCATTCGGGGCTTTCCTATGAAAAGCGAAAGGCGGTGTCGCGTTATCAGCGATCCAGCTTGGCCTTGAGCAGGGCAACGATCTCTTTGATCGCCACTTCCTGCTTCTCGCCGGAGCGGCGGCACTTGTACTCCACCACGCCGTTGTCCAGACCACGGTCACCGATGACGATGGCGTGAGGCACACCGATCAGCTCCATGTCGGCGAACATCACACCCGGGCGCTCCTTGCGGTCGTCAAACAGCACGTCCACACCGGCGGCTTTGAGCTCGGCGTAGAACTGCTGCGCCTGCTCGGCCACGCGCTCGGACTTGTGCATGTTCATCGGCACGATGGCTACTTCGAACGGGGCGATGGCATCCGGCCAGATGATACCGTACTGGTCGTTGTTCTGCTCGATGGCGGCAGCCACCAGGCGGGAAACCCCGATACCGTAGCAACCCATCTCCATGGTGACGGACTTGCCGCCTTCGTTCAGCACGCTCGCCTTCATCGCTTCGGAGTACTTGGTGCCCAGCTGGAAGATGTGACCCACTTCGATACCGCGCTTGAGCAGCAGCTTGCCCTGGCCGCACGGGCTCGGGTCGCCTTCCACCACGTTGCGCAGGTCGGCCACTTCATAAGCGGTGATGTCGCGATCCCAGTTGGCACCGGTCAGGTGGAAACCGGTCTCGTTGGCGCCGCAAACAAAATCGCTCAGATGGGCGGCGCTGCGATCGACGATGATGCGACCGGCAAAGCCGACCGGGCCGATGGAGCCTGCGTCGCAACCGGCGGCCGCTTTGATCTGCTCGTCATTGGCGAAGGTCAGCGGGTTAGCCACGCCAGAAAGCTTCTCGGCCTTGATTTCGTTCAGCTCGTGGTCGCCACGCAATACCAGGGCGATGACGGCCTGTTTGCCGTGCTCGTCTTCCTCGGCCAGTACCAGCAGGGTCTTGGCGATGGCGGTCGGCGCCACGTTCAGGAAAGCGGCCACTTCGTCGATGGTGTGGACGGCCGGGGTGGCCACCTTGGTCAGGGCTTTGGTTGCGGCAGCGCGCTCGCCAGCCGGTGCCAGGGCTTCGGCCATCTCGATGTTGGCGGCGTAATCGGATGTATCGGAGAAGGCGATCAAGTCTTCACCGCTCTCGGCCAGCACCTGGAATTCGTGGGAGCCGGTGCCCCCGATGGAGCCGGTATCGGCCTGCACCGGGCGGAAGTTCAGACCCATGCGAGTGAAGGCGGTGCAGTAGGCCGCGTGCATCTTCCCATAGGTATCGACCAGGGAGGCCTTGTCGATGTGGAAGGAGTAGGCATCCTTCATTAGGAATTCGCGGCCGCGCATCACGCCGAAACGGGGGCGCACTTCATCGCGGAACTTGGTCTGGATCTGGTACAGATTCAGCGGCAGTTGCTTGTAGCTGTTCACTTCGTAACGGACCAGCGCGGTGATCACCTCTTCGTGGGTCGGGCCCAGCACGAAGGGGCGGTTGTGACGGTCGGTCAGGCGGCACAGCTCGGGGCCGTAGTCATCCCAGCGGCCGGACTCCTGCCACAGCTCGGCGGGCTGTACCACCGGCATGGACACTTCGACGGCACCCGCATTGTTCATCTCTTCGCGGACGATGTTTTCAATCTTCTTCAGGACCCGCAGGCCGGTCGGCAGCCAGGCGTACATGCCGGAAGCGAGTTTGCGGATCATCCCGGCGCGCAGCATCAGCTGGTGGCTGACAACTTCAGCGTCGGAGGGGGTTTCCTTGAGAGTGGAAAGCAGATATTGGCTGGTACGCATCGCGGTAGACCTTCGCTAGTTCGGGCGGCTTGGCCCTGGAAAATTTCAAGTGCGGAATTTTAACAGGCGAAGTCCCCCGGCCCAAGGGCTAAATTCAGCTGCGCTGGGGTAGGGCGGGGGCCTTGCCCCGCCCGCACTAGACCCGAAATTGCGACAGCAACTGCTGTTGCTGCTGGCTGGCCTGATGGAGGGAGGAGGCCAGTTGCAGGCACTCCTGGGCTTCCTGTTCGCCGGTCTGGGCCTGCAGGCTGATATCCGAAACCTTGCCCGTGGTGTGCCCCAGGGTGTGGGAGAGCTGGCTGGTCGCCTCTGCCACCTGTTGCACCATGTCGGCGAGCTGATCGATGGCCTCTTCTACCTTGAACAGGATCTGCTTGGTGTTGTCGGAGTCCGCCATACCCGATTCCACGGTTTTCAGGTTGCGTTGCATCATCAGATAAGCCTGCTCTGTCTGCTGCTGGATGCTGTTGATCACATCCGTTATCTCGGCACTGGAGGTGGCGGTGCGATTGGCCAGGGTGCGCACCTCGTCGGCCACCACGGCAAAACCGCGCCCCATCTCGCCCGCCCGGGCGGCTTCGATGGCGGCATTGAGTGCCAGCAGGTTGGTCTGCTCCGAGATATTGCTGATGGTGGAGATGATCTGGCCAATCTGCCCTGCCTGCTCCTTGAGGGCGTTGATGGCGGTGGCACATTCACCCACCTCCATGACCACCCGCTGCATGCCGGCGGTGGCGGAGGAGACATACTGGCTGCTTTGCGTGGTGAGCTGGCGTACCTCGTTGGCGTTGTGTGCCGCCAGGTTGCAGTTGTCCGAGATGGTGGTGGCCACCTGCACCATCTGCTCGCTGTCGTGGTGCAGCGCCTGGGCATGCGCAGCGGTCTGGCGGCTGCTCTGGCTGATTGCCTGGACCCGGTTGACCGAGGTGTGCACGTGCTGGTTGATGTGCTGGTTGTTGTCCATGGTGGCGCTGATCATCTTCTGCAGCTTCTCGATGAAGCGATCCACGCTGCCGGCCAGGGAACCAATCTCATCGTCGCGTGAGAGGTTGATGCGGGCATTGAGATCTCCTTCCCCGGCGGCGATGTCCTGCATGCGCTTGTCGACCTGGAGTAGCGGGCGAACAATGGTGCGAACCAGCCAGAAGCCGCAGCAGGTGACGATCAGCAGGCTGAGCAGCAAGCCCCCCAGGATGAGTCCCCTGGTGTAGTCGATGATGGCGTTGAGCTGGTGAACCTGATCCTCGACGGTGGCGTCCCCCTGGGCCTCGACCTCGACCAGCGCCAGCCTGAGCTGGTCGGCACTGTGTTCGTAACGGGCCAGCTGGTTCTGATAAGCGCTCAGGGCTGTGGTCCATTCACGGATCAGGCGGGCATTGTCGGCTTGCAGGGCGCGATACTGGGTGGAGAGCATTTGGCCTGCAAACTCCCCGTCACCGGGCACATCGAACTGGCCGGTTGCCAGCATGCCGTCAACCGCGTCCTGATAGAAGCGGGTGGCTTGTGCCAGCTCGTCCTGGATGGCAGGAGTAGGGCCTTCGCTCTGCATCTTCTCCAGCGCATAGAGCTGGCGCAAGAATCCGATGTTGGCCTCCATGCCGCCATCGGCCGCCTGCCAGCGGGTCGCGAGGCCGCCGTTCCAGCTGATGGCCTGATCCGGTGAGCGGGTGAGGCTCTCGACGGCCTCGTCACCGATCACCTCCAGCCTGGTGGAGAGGCGTGACATGCGTTCCGAACTGGCACGCAGCGCCTCATCGGCGCTCGTGAAGGTGCGATAGAGGGTCAGCAGCTGTGCCTGCTCTTGCTGATAGGTCTGCTCATGCTGCTTCAGCGTGGTGATGGCTGCCGCATCGATGAGCCCGCCTTGCTCCACCCGGCGCAAAGCGTCGCTGGCCGCCTCTTTTGCCCGTTGCAGCTCCGGTGCGTCGAGGGGGATCCCCGAGAGCATTTTCTGGATATAGAGCGACTGGTTGCCGAGTTCGATGGAGCCCTCCATGGCACCATCTGCCGTCTGCCAGGCGGCACCCAGGACGTAGGAGAGCAGATCAGCCAGCCGCTGGCTGCCATACCAGCCGATCCCCCCCATGCCCAGGGTACAGCCGAGCAGAATGGTGAGTCCGAGGTTGGATGTGGTGACGATTTTCATGATTCAAGCCTTCCCTGGTGCCGAACAAGACCATTTCAGTGTTCAATCAATGACGAAGATGTGCCATCCCCGATGGAAAATAAAGTGACAGACTGTGTTCTGAACGAGGGAAATGGCCGGGTATGAAGAGCTGATCATCCCATGATCTGCATGGACCTATGCTGGATACTTATCCAGTTATTCTTTATGCTATGACCCAATTTGCGAGAGTCTGCGTGGCGAGGAAAAGAACATGATCGGTCGCTTGAGAGGCGTCATCATCGAGAAGCAACCCCCCGAGGTGTTGCTGGAAGTCGGAGGGGTGGGATATGAGGTTCATATGCCCATGAGCTGCTTCTATGATCTGCCCGAACTCGGGAAGGAGGCCGTCATTCACACCCACTTCGTGGTGCGTGAAGATGCCCAGCTGCTCTACGGCTTCAACCACAAGCAGGAGCGGGCGCTGTTTCGCGAGCTGATCAAGACCAACGGGGTCGGCCCCAAGCTGGCACTGGCCATTCTCTCCGGCATGACGGCCACCCAGTTTGTGATGAGCGTCGAGCGCGAGGAGATAAGCTCCCTGGTCAAGTTGCCCGGCGTGGGCAAGAAGACCGCCGAGCGCCTGGTGGTGGAGATGAAAGACCGCCTCAAGGGCTGGGTCAGCCACGATCTCTTCTCCCCGGCCGAAATCACCCTGCCCGCGAAAGAGAGCCCGCTGCGTGCCCCAGATGCGAGCGAGGAGGCGGCCAGTGCACTGGTGGCCCTCGGCTACAAGCCGCAGCAGGCCAGCCAGATCGTCAGCAAGGTGGCTGCCGACGGCATGTCGGTAGAGGAGATCATTCGTGAATCCCTGCGCAGCCTGGTGTGAGGTAGACAATGATTGAAGCGGATCGCCTCATCTCGGCCGGTGCCGCCCGTGAGGACGAGATCATCGATCGGGCCATCCGGCCCAGAAAGCTGGCTGATTACACCGGACAGGATCATGTCTGCGATCAGATGGAGATCTTCATCGAGGCCGCCCGCCAGCGCGGGGAGGCCCTCGATCATCTGCTGATCTTCGGGCCTCCCGGCCTTGGCAAGACCACGCTGGCCAACATCGTCGCCAACGAGATGGGGGTCAACATCAAGACCACCTCGGGCCCCGTGCTGGAGAAGGCCGGCGATCTGGCGGCACTGCTCACCAACCTCGAACCGAACGATGTGCTCTTCATCGACGAGATCCACCGTCTCAGCCCGGTGGTGGAGGAGGTGCTCTACCCGGCCATGGAGGATTATCAGCTCGACATCATGATAGGGGAGGGGCCGGCGGCCCGCTCCATCAAGCTCGATCTCCCTCCCTTCACCCTGATCGGTGCCACCACCCGGGCCGGCTCCCTCACCAGCCCCCTGCGGGATCGGTTTGGCATCGTGCAGCGCCTCGAGTTTTACAACGTCAAGGACCTGACCGACATCGTCTCTCGCAGCGCCCGCTGCCTCGGGCTCGACATGACGGAAGACGGCGCTCTCGAGGTAGCCCGTCGCTCCCGGGGGACACCGCGGATTGCTAACCGTTTGTTAAGGCGGGTACGAGATTTTGCCCAGGTGAAGTCTGACGGGCGAATTGACGGACCCATTGCGGCCCGAGCCATGGACATGCTGGACGTGGACAACGAAGGTTTCGACTTCATGGATCGCAAGCTATTGTTGGCCGTCATCGACAAGTTTATGGGGGGGCCAGTCGGGCTCGACAACCTGGCCGCCGCCATCGGTGAGGAGAAGGACACCATAGAAGACGTGCTGGAACCTTATCTGATCCAGCAAGGCTATCTGCAACGTACACCCAGAGGGCGGATCGCAACTCAGAGAGCCTACGCACACTTTGGCCTGGAACGACCGGCAGATCAGTAGACGTTGCGATATGAACCAAAAAGCCGCCCTTGAGGCGGCTTTTTGTTTTGCGGGCAAAAAAAAGCCCACGGCACAGGCGGTGGGCAAAGACAATTCAGGATGGATGTTCACAGACAGTGAGCGCGTCTGCAGACCGGTCGGGAAAAAACAGAGGAGCCGTCGCGAGGCTTCAGAGTCGGTTCATTTGATAGAGTTGAACGAAAGAAAGCTTGTAGTAACGGATGGTCTTGGCAACAAACTTTTTCATCATTAATCCCAACAAACAGGTTCGAAATGTTCATCGAATACGTACCGGGAACCCGGAATGACCGGCCTGTATTCAGAGGTATGCCCTCACTGCGAGGCGCATTGTAGGAGCTCTTTCCGGGTGGGGCAAACAAGAAAATCTATGGGCTTTTAATTAGATAAACTAATGACTTTGGTGGGGGTGTCAATCCGCATAAACATGTGTTTTTACTGGGTTTAAATTGATTTTTGGATGAGCCTGGCCATTTATTGAAATAATCGAGACGCGAAGGCTTTATTCCCGGGGTTGTGTATTTGTTTAACAGAATTGAAACTATTTTAGTGAGTCATAAAATTGATTTAAATCAATTATTTACGACTTGGTGTTTTTTGTGATGAAGCTCCCATAATTAATGGGAAAAGCCCTATAAGTTACCTTGAAAAAACATGTATTGAGGGTGGTTTTACATTGATTTCAATCAAATAAAGGTGATATAAAACAGCGATCATTATAGGCGGGAATAGAACCCTGGTTATTGTTTATTAGATGTTAAACATTAGCTTTTTTTGTTCCTGTATATTGCCTTGTTGTTAATGTGGTGGCAGTCGAATCCGGTCAGTCCGCGAGGGGTGACCGACCGTTCGGGGACTTCCAATGGAAGCTTTGTCCTTAAAACTTAAAATAGCCGTGCCAATAATCGGTGAGGAAACATCATGATTGCTGAGCATGTGGTAGACCTATCGCGGTTCCAATTTGCTGCGACGGCCCTTTATCACTTCCTGTTTGTACCCTTGACGCTGGGGATGGCCTTCATCCTGGCGATCATGGAGTCTGTCTATGTGATGACCAACAACACAGTGTACCGGGACATGACCAAGTTCTGGGGCAAGTTGTTCGGTATCAACTTTGCCCTCGGGGTTACCACCGGGCTCACCATGGAGTTTCAGTTCGGTACCAACTGGGCTTACTACTCCCACTATGTCGGCGACATCTTCGGGGCCCCGCTGGCCATCGAAGGCTTGATGGCCTTCTTCCTGGAGTCCACCTTCGTCGGTATGTTCTTCTTCGGTTGGGATCGTCTCAGCAAGCGCCAGCACCTGGCGGCTACCTGGCTGATGGCGCTCGGGACCAACCTCTCCGCACTCTGGATCCTGGTCGCCAACGGCTGGATGCAGAACCCGGTGGGTGCCGAGTTCAACTTCGAATCCATGCGCATGGAGATGGTGAGCTTCGCCGACCTGGTGTTCAACCCGGTTGCCCAGGTCAAGTTCGTCCACACCGTGGCGGCAGGCTATACCACGGGCGCCATGTTCGTGCTCGGGATCTCCTCCTATTACCTGCTGAAGAATCGTGATGTAGCGTTCGCTCGTCGCTCCTTCGCCATCGCGGCCGCGTTCGGCATGGCCTCCATCCTCTCCGTGCTGGTGCTGGGTGACGAGTCCGGCTACGAGACCGGGGAAGTGCAGAAGGTGAAACTGGCGGCCATCGAGGCCGAGTGGAACACGGAGCCGGCTCCGGCATCCTTCACCCTGTTCGGGATCCCGAACCAGGAGGAGATGCGCACCGACTACGCCATCAAGATACCCTATGCCCTCGGCATCATCGCCACCCGTTCCCTGGACGGTCAGGTGACTGGTCTCAAGGATCTCAAGAGCGAGCATGAGCTGCGCGTGCGCAACGGCATGACCGCCTACGACCTGCTGACCAAGCTGCAATCCGGTGACAAGTCCGACGATACCCGCGCCCGCTTCGACGAAGTGAAGCAGGATCTGGGCTACGGTCTGCTGCTCAAGCGTTACACCCCCAACGTGACCGACGCCACCGACGAGCAGATCAAGGCCGCCGTGGATGACTCCATCCCGCAGGTACTGCCGCTGTTCTTCGCCTTCCGCATCATGGTCGCCTGCGGCATCCTGATGCTGGTGCTGATCGGTCTGGCCTTCTATGACAGCACCCGCCACAAGATCGGCGAGCGCAAGTGGCTGCTCAAGGCGCTGTTGTACGGCATCCCGCTGCCCTGGATCGCCATCGAGGCTGGCTGGTTTGTCGCTGAATATGGTCGTCAACCCTGGACCATCGCCGAGATGCTGCCGACTTATGTCTCTGCATCCAACATTCCTGCGTCCGAGATCTGGTTCTCTCTGATCGGGATCTTCCTGTTCTACACCGTACTGCTGATCATCGAGATGTACCTGATGTTCAAGTATGCGCGCCTGGGCCCAAGCAGCCTGAAGACGGGCAAGTACCACTTCGAACAGAGCAAGGCATAAGGAGAGTGACCCATGTTTGATTACGAACTGTTGCGTCTGGTCTGGTGGGTGCTGGTCGGCGTGCTGCTGATCGGGTTTGCCATCACCGACGGTTTCGATATGGGGGTGGGCGCCCTGCTCCCCTTCGTCGGCAAGAAGGATGTGGAGCGTCGCGTGATGCTCAACACCATGGGGCCGCATTGGGAAGGCAACCAGGTCTGGCTGGTGACCGCCGGTGGTGCCCTGTTTGCCGCCTGGCCCATGGTCTATGCGGCGGCCTTCTCCGGCTTCTACATCGCCATGATCCTGACCCTGATGGCGCTGTTCTTCCGTCCGGTCGGCTTCAAGTACCGCTCCTTGCAGGAAGATGCCAAGTGGCGCTCCAACTGGGACTGGGCTCTGTTTGCCGGTAGCGCCATTCCCCCTGTCATCTTCGGGGTGGCGTTCGGCAACCTGCTGCAGGGTGTACCGTTCAGCTTCAACCAGTTCCTGATGATGACCTATCACGGCAACTTCTTCGGTCTGCTCAATCCGTTCGGCCTGCTGGCCGGTCTGGTGAGCCTCTTCATGATCATCACCCAGGGTGCAACCTGGCTGATGATGAAGACCGAAGGTGAAGTGCTGGCGCGCTCTCGCACCGCCGCCATGATCTTCTCCCTGCTGACCCTGGTGCTGTTCGCCCTGGCCGGTGTCTGGGTGAGCGGCATGGATGGTTATGTGATTGTGGGCTCCGTCGCCACCGACGCCGTCACCAACCCCCTTCACAAGGAAGTGGTGGTGCAGGCCGGTGCCTGGATGCAGAACTACAACCTCTATCCCTGGATGATTGCCGCACCCGTGCTGGGTCTGGTGATGTGTCTGCTGACCGCCGTGGCGGCCAAGCTGGACAAGGGGTGGGTGGCGTTCCTGTTCTCCTCCCTGGCCATCGCCGGCATCATCCTGACCGCAGGCTTCTCCATGTTCCCGTTCGTGATGCCCTCGAGCCTCGAGCCGTCCCAGAGCCTGACCATGTGGGATTCCACCGCCTCCTTCAACACCCTCAAGGTGATGACGGTAGTCGCAGTCGTCTTCGTGCCGACCGTGCTGGCTTACACCATCTGGACCTACATCAAGATGTTCGGCCGGGTGAGTAACAAGCACATCGAAGACAACCAACAATCGCTCTACTAAGAAGGTGCCCTGATATGTGGTATTTCACCTGGATCCTGGGGCTGCTGCTGGCCTGTGCGTTTGGGATTATCAATGCGCTCTGGCTGGAGCACACCGAGAACCTGGATCGTCAGATTGATGAAGACAAGTGACAGGCTCGCCCGGCTGGCCGCTCCTCTGGAGCGCCAGCCATGGCAAGGTCTGATGCTGCTGGCGGCGGCCCTGCTGGCTGTCGCCATCTTGCAGGCGCCCAACCTGGTCGCGGCCAACACCAGTGAGCACGGCCTCTGGCTTGCACCCTGGCTGATGTGGGCGGTCTGTTGCGGTGTCATGCATGGACTGGGGTTTCACCCGCGCAGCCTGGTGGGTCGCGTGCTGTTCTTCCCCTGGCTAGCACTGCCCAGCCTGCTTTGCGGGCTCTGGCTGACCAGCAGCTACTACCTGCCATAAATGATGAAGGAGGTCGGCATCAGCCCACCTCCTTCTTCTTTTTTGAGGGGCGTGCCGTCGCCCGGTCAGAGCGACAGAACCTCGCTTGTCACGCCGCTCGCAGCCACTGCTCTTGTCCGCTTTTCTTGCGATGCTGACAGCCCTGTGGTCTTCGGCCTGTCGGCGCCGCAGCACGCCATAAAAAACAGGGGGAGACGGGATTTCCCTGTCTCCCCCTGCTTCTTTCCTATTCAGCGCTGCGCTATGATAGCCCCCCATCTGACTGTCGAATGGATCACAGATTTTTATGGGGGAAGTCTCTGAGTTTCCGGTGCGTGTCTACTACGAAGACACGGATGCCGGAGGCATCGTCTACAACGCCAATTATCTCAAGTTTATGGAACGGGCCCGCACCGAATTCCTGCGCGCAGGCGGCATCGAACAGGATGTCCTGCTGCAGGCGGGGATCGCGTTTGTGGTGAGTCGCACCGAAATCGACTTCCGCGCGGCGGCCCGCTTCAATGAACTGCTGACCGTAATGACGCAAGTAACTGAAGTGAAACGCGCTTCCATGCGTTTTTCACAGCAGATCCTGGCGGCTGATGGACGGCTGATCACTCAGGCCATGGTACAGATCGCCTGTGTCAGTCATCCGCAAATGAAACCTGTTGCAATACCTGAAAAAATCAAGGGAGTGCTGTTAAGTGCACGCTGAAATTTCGTTTATTGGCCTGTTCTGGCAAGCCAGTCTGTTGGTGAAACTGGTCATGATGACCCTGATGGGCATGTCGGTCGTCTCCTGGGCGCTGATCATCCAGCGCTCCAAGGCCATCAAGGCGGCCAACCTCGCCTCGGAGCAGTTTGAAGACAGATTCTGGTCCGGGGTCGACCTCAATCGTCTCTACCAGGAGTCCTCCTCCCGTCGTGACGACATCGAAGGCATGGAAGACATCTTCTACTCCGGCTTCAAGGAGTATGCCCGCCTGCTCAAGGCCGGTGCCCGTGGTCAGGATGCGGTGATGGACGGTACCTATCGCGCCATGCGAGTCTCCCTGTCCCGAGCAGTGGACGATCTCGAGTCCAACCTGCCGGTCTTGGCGACCATCGGCTCCATCAGCCCCTATATCGGTCTGTTCGGTACCGTCTGGGGGATCATGAACGCCTTTATCGCTCTGGGTCAGGTTCAGCAGGCGACCCTGCAGATGGTGGCACCGGGTATCGCGGAGGCGCTGATCGCCACCGCCATGGGTCTGTTTGCCGCCATCCCGGCCGTTATCTTCTACAACCGCTTCACCAACAAGGTCGAACGGCTGGAAAATGCCTACGCCAACTTCATGGACGAGTTCACCACCATTCTGAACCGCCAAATCGCACAGCAGGGTGAGAAGTAATGCAAACCTATCAGCGGCTCAAACGCAAGAAGGTCGCCGAGATCAACGTGGTGCCCTATATCGACGTCATGCTGGTGCTGCTCATCATCTTCATGGCGGTCACGCCCGTGATCACGCAGGGGGTCAAGGTCGACCTGCCCCAGGCGGAGTCCGAGCAGTTGCCGGAAGACTCCAAGCCGCCTTTCATCGTCAGCGTCAATACCGAGGGTGAGTACGTCATCAAGGCCGGCGAGGCGGATGACGAACCCGTACCGAGCGGCACCCCAGAGGCGATGCAGCAGTACATCACCGAGAAGGCCATGGGCTATCTGGCCATCAACCAGAACGCGCCCGTGGTGGTCGCCGGCGACAAGTCCGTGCGCTACGAGGAGGTGATCCTGCTGATGGTGGCCCTCAAGAAAGCCGGTGTGCCTCAGGTTGGTCTGATGACGGATCCGGTGAACTGACGGAGATGGATGTGAAGCGTGGTATTTCCGGTTATCTCGTCGCGTCGCTGCTGCTGCATCTGATCATCGGCATCATCCTGCTGGTCGGTGTCGACTTCAGCAAACCCAAGCGCCCCGAGTCCAAGGGACAGATCGTCAATGCGGTCATGATGGACAGCGAAATGCTGGAGCAGCAGATGCAGCAGGTCCAGCAGCAGAAGCAGGCCCAGCCCAAGGCTGCACAGCAGCAGAAGGACAAGGAAGACGCTGAGCGCGTCAAACGCGAGCTGGCACAGGAGCAGGAGCGTCTGCGTATCGCTGAGACCAAGCGCAAGCAGGCCGAAGAGGCGACCCGCAAGGCCGAAGCCGACAAGCAGAAGAAAGAGGCAGAACAGAAGCAGGCGGAAGAGAAGGCCCAGAAAGCCGAGGAAGCCCGCAAGCTGGAAGAGCAGAAGACCAAGAAGGCCGAAGCCGAACGCAAGGCGGCGGAAGAGGCCAAGGCGCTGGCGCTCAAGAAGAAAAAAGAAGAGCTGGAGAAGAAGCAGGCTGAAGAGAAGGCCAAGGCGGAAGAGGCCAAGGCCAAGAAAGCGGAAGCCGAGAAGAAGGCCAAGGCCGAAGCCGAGAAAAAGGCGAAGGCGGAAGCCGAGAAGAAAGCCAAGGCCGAGGCCGAGAAGAAGGCGAAGGAAGAGGCTGACAAGAAGGCAAAAGCTGACGCAGAGAAGAAGGCGAAGGCCGAGGCCGAGGCCGACAGAAAGGCCAAGATTGAGGCGGAGCGCAAGCGCAAGGCGGCCGAAGAGGCCAAGTTGCAAAAAGAGATGGAAGCCATGATGGAGCAGCAGCTGGCCGCCGAGGCCAATGCGCGCAGTCAGGCAGCATCGGCAGCCGCCAAGGGCGAGGTCGACAAGTATGCCGCCCTCATCAAGGCCACGGTCGAGCGCTACATGATTTTGGATCCCACCATGCGGGGCAAAACATGTACTATCGGTGTCAAGTTGGCCAGTAGCGGCTTCGTCATCTCGGTGGACAACGGTCAGGGTGATCCGGCGGTCTGCCGCTCCGGCAAGGCGGCGGTGCTGAAGGCCAACCAGTTGCCGGTGCCGAAG
Organism: Aeromonas sp. FDAARGOS 1418; assembly: GCF_019048585.1. NCBI lineage: Bacteria > Pseudomonadati > Pseudomonadota > Gammaproteobacteria > Aeromonadales > Aeromonadaceae > Aeromonas > Aeromonas sp. FDAARGOS 1418. The sequence goes on from NZ_CP077387.1 coordinate 1,538,279, forward strand.
GATCCGGCGGCATTCGAGATGTTGAAGGAGTTTAACCTCAAGTTAGAACCGAGCATCTAAGCGTGATAGAACGGGGTCAATGACCGTGGTTGGCAGCATCTGCTGATAAAGGGATTTCACCTCTCATTTTTTTGGAACAGAGTATTTAAGCCATGATAAGAAAAGTGTTTTTTGCTTTGGTTGGCTGCCTTCTGCTAGGCCAGAGCGCTCAGGCGGCCTTGGACATCGTCATCACCGGCGGTATCGACAGTGCGCGCCCCATCGCCATCGCCCCCTTCAAGTGGGAGGGCAATGGCCAGTTGCCGCAGGATATCGCGGAAGTGGTCTCCAACGACCTGATGCGCAGCGGCAAGTTCAAGCCGCTGGCCCGTGGCCAGATGCCGCAGACGCCGAGCACCAGCGGCGAGATCAACTTCGCGCCCTGGGCTTCCCAGGGGGTCGAAGCCGTGGTGGTCGGCTCCATCGCCGCCGTGGGTGATGGCACCTACAAGATCAACTTCGAGCTGGTCGACGTCCTGAAAGGCCAACTGGCCAAGACTCAGGGCGGTGAAGCGAACGGTTACATCCTGGACAGCCGCATGGCGACCATCCCGGGTGCCCAGATGCGCCAGTTTGCCCACCGCATCTCCGACATCGTCTACGAGCGTCTGACCGGTGAGCGTGGTGCCTTCCTGACTCGTCTGGCCTATGTCTCCGTGCAGCAGGGCACCCAGTTCCCGTATCAGCTGCGGATCTCCGACTACGACGGCTACAACGAGAAGACTCTGCTGCGCTCCCGTGAACCCCTGATGTCCCCGGCCTGGTCGCCGGATGGCAGCAAGCTGGCTTACGTGAGCTTCGAGAACCAGAAGTCCGAGATCTATGTGCAGGACATCTACACCCAGCAGCGCAGTCTGATCACCAGCTTCCGTGGCATCAACGGTGCGCCGGAGTGGTCTCCAGATGGTCGTCGTTTGGCTATTGTTCTGTCCAAAGATGGGCAGCCTGACATCTATGTCGTTGATGTTGCTAGCAAGCAACTCACTCGAGTCACAAATAACCGCACCATCGACACCGAACCCTCCTGGATGCCGGACGGTCAAACTTTGCTGTTCACCTCTGAACGTGGTGGCAAACCCCAGATTTATAGCGTAAATTTGGCGACTGGCATGACTCGCCGGATGACCTGGGAAGGGGATTCCAACCAGGGGGCATCCATCACACCGGACGGCAAGTCCATGGTGATGGTGACCCGGGTTCAGGGACAATATCGCATCGCTCGCCAGGATATGGAAAATGGAGCCATGCTGGTACTGACCCAGAGTGCTCTGGATGAATCGCCAAGTGTGGCTCCCAATGGCAGCATGATCATTTATGCCACCATCTATCAGGGTCGTAAGAGTCTTGCATTGGTGTCGACCGACGGTCGCTTCAAGGCAGTGCTTCCGACCAGTAGCGGTGAAATTCGTGCACCAGCTTGGTCGCCCTTCTTGAATTGATAAAAATCGATTGTTTTTTGTTTTGTTATAAAGGTTTAAGGAAATAGCATGCAACTCAATAAACTGCTCAAGGGTCTGGCCATCGCACTGCCACTGTTCACCCTGGCTGCCTGTAGCTCCTCTTCCGACTCCGACGCCGCTGGCGCCGAGTCCGGCATGACTGACGGCATGGGCGGTGTACAAACCGGCGGCGCCAACGGCATGTTGTCCCCGGAAGAGCAGATGCGTCAGAAGTTCGAAGCGCTGCAACGCGACAACGTGATCTACTTCCCGTACGATGGTTACGACATTCAGGGTCAGTACGCCGACCTGCTGGATGCCCACGCCAGCTACCTGCGTGAACGTCCGAGCGTCAAGGTACTGATCGAAGGCCACGCCGACGAGCGCGGTACGCCGGAATACAACATCGCGCTGGGTGAGCGTCGTGCCAAGGCTGTTGCCAAGTATCTGCAAACCCTGGGTGTGCAGGCCGAGCAGCTCTCCATCGTCAGCTATGGCGAAGAGAAGCCGCTGGATCTGTCCCACACCGAGGAAGCCTTTGCCAAGAACCGCCGTGCGGTCCTGGTTTACTAAGGTTTGAGTCGAACGACGTTCGTTTATATGCAAGCGGCCATTTCGATGGCCGTTTTATTTGCACTAAACGTCAAGGTTTGATCCGAATGAAATCTGTATCAGCGAGCGACTATGCGCTGGCCGTTTTATTTGCACTAAACGCTAAGGTTTGATCCGAATGAAATCTGTGTACAAGCAAGCTGGTGTTGCGCTGGCCGTGTTGGTTGCTTTGAATGCGCAAGCAGCGGCACCCGTGAGCGATCTGAGCGGGGATTCTGGCAGCAGCGGCGTAGTGCTGAGCGGCAACAATGGTGCCATCGTACCGACCGGCAGCCTGGAAGACCGGGTTGCTCTGCTGGAGCGTACCCTCAACGCCCGTCTGCGTCTGCAGGCCGAACTGCAGCAACAGGTCGACTCCCTGCAAGGGGAGGTCTCCGAGCTGCGTGGTCAGCTGGAACAGCAGACCTACCAGATGGAGCAGTCCCAGGAGCGCCAGCGCCAACTCTACCAAGAGCTCGACAAGGTGGCCAACAGCCAGCCTGCCGCCGCGCCCGCAACACCTGCTGCAGGTGCTGCAACGCCTCCTGCCGCGGCTGCCAACTACTCCACCAACCAGGATGAGAACCAGGCCTACGACGCGGCCGTGAACATGGTGCTCAAGGAGAAGAACTACGACAAGGCCATTCCTGCCTTCGAAGGGTTCATCAAGCAGTTCCCGAACTCCAGCTATGTTCCCAATGCCCACTACTGGCTTGGCCAGCTGATGTTCAACAAGGGCGACAGGGCGGGGGCCGCGAGCCAGTTCTCCACGGTGGCGAACAAATACAGCAAGTCACCCAAGCGGGCCGATGCCCTGCTGAAACTCGGCATGCTCGCCCAGCTTGACGGCAAAAAAGCAGAGGCCAAGGCCTTCTATGAGCAGGTGATCAAGGGTTACCCCAACACCTCGCCGGCCCAGCTGGCCAAACAGAGTCTGGCCAAGCTGTGACATTGCTGCATGTCACTGTTTTCGTAACACTCTTGTAAATACCGCCGTGCTTTGTATGCGCAGTGAACAATCAGATTTAATTTAAGATTTTTCTATTGCGCCAGGATGATAAATCCGTAATATAGGCCGCCGTCAGAGCCGGAGCAGTAATGCAGTCGGCGCTGGTCGTGGTGAGGGTCGTTAGCTCAGTCGGTAGAGCAGTTGACTTTTAATCAATTGGTCGCTGGTTCGAATCCAGCACGACCCACCATTTCTTCACAGCAGGTGAAGACAATATTCCCAGGTCGTTTAGCTCAGCTGGGAGAGCACCTCCCTTACAAGGAGGGGGTCACTGGTTCGAGCCCAGTAACGACCACCATGTTGTAACACTGGCCGCCACATGCGGTTGGTAAAAAGTTCAGGATGTGGGTCGTTAGCTCAGTCGGTAGAGCAGTTGACTCTTAATCAATTGGTCGTAGGTTCGAACCCTACACGACCCACCACTCTGAACATAGAATCCCAGGTCGTTTAGCTCAGCTGGGAGAGCACCTCCCTTACAAGGAGGGGGTCACTGGTTCGAGCCCAGTAACGACCACCATGTTGTAACACTGGCCGCCACATGCGGTTGGTGAAAGGTTCAGGATGTGGGTCGTTAGCTCAGTCGGTAGAGCAGTTGACTCTTAATCAATTGGTCGTAGGTTCGAACCCTACACGACCCACCACTCTGAACACAGAATCCCAGGTCGTTTAGCTCAGCTGGGAGAGCACCTCCCTTACAAGGAGGGGGTCACTGGTTCGAGCCCAGTAACGACCACCATGCTTTAAAAATGATTTAGATGGGTCGTTAGCTCAGTCGGTAGAGCAGTTGACTTTTAATCAATTGGTCGCTGGTTCGAATCCAGCACGACCCACCATCATTTCAGTCATATCCCAGGTCGTTTAGCTCAGCTGGGAGAGCACCTCCCTTACAAGGAGGGGGTCACTGGTTCGAGCCCAGTAACGACCACCATGCTTTAAAAAATGATTTCGATGGGTCGTTAGCTCAGTCGGTAGAGCAGTTGACTTTTAATCAATTGGTCGCTGGTTCGAATCCAGCACGACCCACCATCATTTCAGTCATATCCCAGGTCGTTTAGCTCAGCTGGGAGAGCACCTCCCTTACAAGGAGGGGGTCACTGGTTCGAGCCCAGTAACGACCACCATGCTTTAAAAAATGATTTCGATGGGTCGTTAGCTCAGTCGGTAGAGCAGTTGACTTTTAATCAATTGGTCGCTGGTTCGAATCCAGCACGACCCACCATCATTTCAGTCATATCCCAGGTCGTTTAGCTCAGCTGGGAGAGCACCTCCCTTACAAGGAGGGGGTCACTGGTTCGAGCCCAGTAACGACCACCATGCTTTAAAAATGATTTCGATGGGTCGTTAGCTCAGTCGGTAGAGCAGTTGACTTTTAATCAATTGGTCGCTGGTTCGAATCCAGCACGACCCACCATCATTTAAGTCTTGTCCCAGGTCGTTTAGCTCAGCTGGGAGAGCACCTCCCTTACAAGGAGGGGGTCACTGGTTCGAGCCCAGTAACGACCACCATATTGAAAAGCCCGCAGCGATGCGGGCTTTTTCGTTTCCGTCTCTCATCAGGTTCGCAGTCGATCCAGCTCGCTTGCCAGGGTGGTGGCCGCCTGTTCCAGTGCCTCGCTCAGGCGCTGGCTGGCATTGGCCTCTTGTCCCAGGGTGGTGGCGGCGTCGCCGATGCGCATCAGGTTCTGGTTGATGGTGTCGCTCACGGCACTCTGCTGCTCGGCGGCGGTCGCCACCTGGCTGATGTGATCATGGATCTGCTGGATCTGGGTGACCACCTGATTGAGTGCCTCGAAGGCCTGCTCCGTGCCTTCAACCGTGCTCACCGAGCGGGCGATCCCCGTGCTCATCAACTGCTGGCTGCTGGTGACCTCGGTTTGCAGGCTGCCGATGAGCTGGCCTATCTCGTCGGTGGATGAGCGGGTCTTGTTGGCCAGCGCCCTCACCTCGTCCGCCACGACGGCAAAACCCCTGCCCATGTCGCCGGCCCGCGCCGCCTCGATGGCTGCGTTGAGGGCCAGCAGGTTGGTCTGTTCGGCAATGGCCCGGATCACATCGAGAATATGGCTGATATTGGTGCTGCGCTGGGCGACCTGGGCGACCGCCTTGTCGGCCTGATGCATGTCCTCGACCAGGGTATGGATCTCGTTGCGGGCCCTGCTCAAGGTCTGCTGGGCCGTGCTGACATGGTGGGTCGCCGCTTCAGACTCCTGCGCCGCCTGTTCCGCATAGCCCGCCACACTGACTGCCGTGGTGCTCATCTCGTGCATGGCGCTGACCACGCTCTCCAGCTCCAGGCTCTGCTCATCCAGGCTGCTGCGCATGGCATCGGCCGTCTGCTTCATGCCCCTGGCCTGCTGATGCACCTGTTGCCCAATCTGCTTGCTGCCCTGCACCATGGCCCTCAGCTTGCCGAGGAAGGCATTGAGATGCCTGCCCAGCTCGATGAGCTCCTGGTGGGTGTCGATACGCATCTGCTGGGTCAGGTCGCCTTCATTGCTGGCGAGGTGGGAGACGTGGCGGCTGATGAGGGAGAGGGGCGCCGTGATGGTCTGGATGAACCAGACAAGCAAGCCCAGGGCCACCAGGGTGATGACAACGATGGCAACCAGCTGCTGCTGCTGGGTAGCCTGCAACAGGCTGCCGAGCTGCTGGCTGATGGTGTTGGCCTGGCTGAGGGCGAGGGCCTTGGGCACCTTGATCATCAGCCACCACTGGTTGTCGGCGGCATCGATCCGTATGGGCTGCTGCAGGATGAAATCGCTGTCGGTATCGGCGGGGTGTCCATTCGGGGCAACCAGTCCGGCCTCTGTCAGGGGGCGCCCCAGTTTGTCCGAATGGCGGTTGCTGCCGACGATGAAGCCCGTCTTGCTGGCCAGGGTGACCTCGGCCATGTTGTCATAGAGGCTCTTGCCAAGGTGCTCGGCCAGTTGCTGGAAGATGGGCAGGTTCATGTCGACCCCGGTGATCCCGGCAAACTTGCCATCCTTGAGGACGGGCACCGTCAGGCTGGTCATCAGCATCTTCTGGCCAGGGCTTATCTCGTAGAGGTAGGGTTCCATCAGGCAGGGGCGACGTGTCTCGCGACCGCAGAGATACCACTCGCTGTTGCGAATGCCGAATTCATTGCGCGAGGTGTCGAACTTGGCGTCACTGGTGGCGGCATCTATGGTCTGCTGCGCGATGTTTCCGTTCTATTCCCGGGTGAAGTAGACCTCGAGACTGCCCTTGCCGGCAACCGAATGGCTGGCGCCCGTCTGCCAGTCGGCGTCCTGTCCGTCGTAACCGTTGGGTTCGAACTGGGCGTAGATGGAACTGATCCCGTTTGCCTGGCGCAGGCGGCTGCCAAGCAGGAGCTCTACTTGCGGGCGACTCAGCCGCTGGTCCGGCTGGGCCATGCTTCCTTCAAGCTGCGCCGCCATGCCGAGCGGTATCTGATAGGCCTGCTGCAACTGGTCTTCGATCTGCACGGCATACCGCTCTGCCTGGAATTGCAGGGAACGGGAAACCTCCTGCTCCAGGGCGCCACGGGTCTGCGCCATGATGTCATCGCGCAGGCCGTTCAGCGAGGAGGACTGTATCCATGTCATGGCGACGCCACTGGCGAGAAAAAGTCCCAGCGTGAGCAACAACAACTTGGTCTTGAGCGAACGTTGTTTCATTCGACAACTCCTTTTGGCAAGAATGACAACGATATGGTCGGAGCGGGTCCTGACAGTTGTACTGTACTGGATTTGTTGATGGGTTTGTGCACGGCTTCTGGTTATAATTTTGGCCTTCCCGAGCGTTGATGGAACAGTCGCAATGAGCAATGCACTGAGCAGTATTCCGCCGGTAGTCGAGATGGACTACCCCTTCCCGGCCAAACCACAGCCCCTGACTCCCGAGCAGAAGGCGACCCTGATCGCCGAGATCAAGGTACTGCTGCAGGCGCGCCAGGCCGTGCTGGTTGCCCATTACTACACGGATCCCGAGATCCAGGCCCTGGCAGAAGCCACCGGTGGCTTCGTGGGTGACTCCCTGGAGATGGCCCGCTTCGGTCGCGACCATGCAGCCCAGACCCTGATCGTGGCCGGTGTGCGCTTCATGGGAGAGACCTCCAAGATCCTGAGCCCCCACAAGCGGGTGCTGATGCCGACGCTGGAGGCCGAGTGCTCCCTTGATCTGGGTTGTCCCATCGACCAGTTCTCCGCCTTCTGCGATGCCCACCCCGATCACATCGTGGTGGTCTATGCCAATACCTCGGCAGCGGTGAAAGCACGGGCCGACTGGGTGGTCACCTCCAGTATTGCGCTGGAGATCGTCGAACATCTGGACAGTCAGGGTCACAAGATCATCTGGGGCCCGGACAGACACCTCGGCGCCTACATCGAGAAGAAGACAGGGGCCGAGATGCTGCGCTGGCAGGGTCACTGCATCGTGCACGACGAGTTCAAGGCCAAGGCGCTGCGCGAGCTCAAGGCCCAGAACCCGGATGCCGCCGTGCTGGTGCACCCGGAGTCCCCGGCCTCCGTCATCGAGCTGGCGGATGCGGTGGGGTCCACCAGCCAGCTCATCAAGGCCGCCAAAGAGCTGCCCCAGCAGAAACTGATCGTGGCGACCGATCGCGGCATCTTCTACAAGATGCAGCAGGCCTGCCCGGAGAAGGAGATGGTGGAGGCGCCCACCGGCGGTGATGGTGCCACCTGCCGCAGCTGCGCCCACTGCCCCTGGATGGCGATGAACGGCCTGGTGGCCATCAAGGAAGCCCTGACCGACGGTGCCGAGCGTCACGAGATCCATGTGGATGAGGCACTGCGTCTCAAAGCGCTTGTCCCGCTCGATCGCATGCTGGATTTCGCCGCCGAGCTCAAGCTCAAGACCCAGGGCAACGCCTGATCGTCGCTGATGGCAAGATGCAAAGAGGGCTCCCGCGGGAGCCCTCTTTAATTTATCCGTCAGCCGTATCGTCAGATGATGACGGTGGAGAAGCTGTGCTCCTCGTCGGGCACGACGGTGATCCCGTCCTCGGCGGTGATGGCCGCCTCGACACAGAGCATGGTGCGATAACCGTCGTCACTCATGTCGGCCATGGCGCTGGCCCCTTCCTGCCAGGGGGTCCAGACCACCACGCTGTCGTGGTTGCCGCTGACCACCCGGGTGGTGCGCTCACCATCCTGCACGCTGACCATGGGATCGGGCTGGCGGTAGATGCGATCCATGGCTGCGGTGACGGTCAGCGCTCCCTGTTGCAGTTCGTTTCGGCCGGTCAGCTTGTCCAGATAGGGTTCGCCGAGGCCGGTCACGGTTACCGCTTCCGGCGCACTGATCTGCAGGTAGGTGTGCAGGGCGGCATTGTAGGTGAGCGCTGACTTGCCGGTGTTGCGGGTGGTCAGCACCAGGGAAAGCTCCTTGCCGACCAGTACGTCCAGCTCCAGCTCGAAGGCATGGGGCCAGAGCGTCCTGCTGGCATCGTTGTCACGCAGGGAGAGGTGGACGAGTGTGCCATCCCCGTGATCGGAGACCCCATCCAGCGTCCACAGGCAGTTGCGTGCGAAGCCATGAGCCGACTTGCCGCTGCCAACGCGAGCGGGGGAGGGGCCGAACCAGGGCCAGCAGAGGGGAATGCCGCCGCGAATGGGCTTGCTGCCATCCAGTATCGCCTTGTCGCTGAGCCAGAGAGAGGCCGGTTCACCATGGCGTTGGTAACGCAGCACATGGGCGCCAAACAGGCTTATCTCGGCCCTGGCGTGCTCATTGTCTATGGTCAGCAGGGGCAGGCCATCCTGGCTCAGGGTGCAGTGGGCAGTCAGCGTACGTGTCGGTGTCATAAAGGCTCCAGTGCTCGGGGACATTCAGAAAGGGTCCGTGATTCAGAATACAAAAAGGCGGCCATTGGCCGCCTTTTTTCAAGCTACGCGATTGCGCATCCCAAATTACTTGGAGATGTGAGCGATCAGGTCCAGAACCTTGCTGGAGTAGCCCATTTCGTTGTCGTACCAGGAGACGACTTTCACGAAGGTCTTGTTCAGCTGGATACCAGCCTTGGCATCGAACACGGAAGTCTGACGCTCACCCAGGAAGTCGGTGGAAACCACTTCGTCTTCGGTGTAGCCCAGCACGCCCTTCATGGCGCCTTCGGAGGCAGCCTTCATGGCCTGGCAGATTTCAGCGTAGGACGCTTCTTTCTTCAGGTTGACGGTCAGGTCAACAACGGACACGTCCGGAGTCGGCACGCGGAAGGCCATGCCGGTCAGCTTGCCGTTCAGTTCCGGGATGACCACGCCAACAGCCTTGGCAGCACCGGTAGAGGACGGGATGATGTTCTGAGCCGCACCGCGGCCACCGCGCCAGTCTTTGGCAGACGGACCATCAACGGTCTTCTGGGTAGCAGTGGTAGCGTGAACGGTGGTCATCAGGCCGGATTCGATACCGAAGGTATCGTTCAGAACCTTGGCGATGGGGGCCAGGCAGTTGGTGGTGCAGGAAGCGTTGGAAACGATGTCCTGGCCAGCGTAGGAATCCTGGTTGACGCCCATGACGAACATCGGGGTAGCGTCTTTGGACGGACCGGTCAGTACGACTTTCTTGGCACCGGCAGCGATGTGCTTGCGAGCGGTTTCGTCGGTCAGGAACAGACCGGTTGCTTCGGCAACAACGTCAACACCGATTTCGCCCCATTTCAGGTTGGCCGGGTCACGTTCAGCGGTAACACGTACGGTTTTGCCGTTGACGATCAGGTTGCCGTCTTTGACTTCAACAGTGCCCTTGAAGCGACCGTGAGTGGAGTCGTACTTCAGCATGTAAGCCATGTAGTCAACGTCGATCAGGTCGTTGATACCAACCACTTCGATGTCAGCACGCTCAGCGGCCAGACGGAAAACGAAACGACCGATACGGCCAAAACCGTTAATACCTACTTTGATAGTCATAATTGGTTACCTAACTGTTCAGTAGTCAAAGAAAATTCCGTTTGTAAATTTACTAGAACTCCCTCGCGAGTCAACCAACAATCTGCGCGAAATTGCGCTATATCATGAAAAACTGTGAAATTTATTTTCGGTTTATGTAACTGGCTACCAACTTTTGTTGAATGCATCATCAGCAAAGTCGGTGGCAGAGAACAACAATAGTGCCTGCCCGGTCACACATCCAGCCGGGGAGATATGTAAAAATGTGCGCGGTTTAGCATGGCCAAAGAGCCACTGTTCAAGTACCAACCATAAAAATTAATCACAAAATAGCGTAGACAGAATCCACAGCGGGAATTCTCAAACTATGACCACCCTGATTGAACAGCTGGCTGCCGTCAAAGGCATTGCCAGTGAGTATGTTGATGCCTGGGGCCAGCCGGCCTTGGTATCGGAAGAGAGCAAGGCCGCCATGCTGGGCGCCATGGGCTACCGCGTCGATGACGAGGCCGCCCTGTCCGAACAGCTTGAGCAGGAGCACCGCCAGCACTGGCTGCGCGCGCTGGATCCCGTGATGGTGGTACGCAGCGGCGACGCCGTTACTCTTGAGGTTCGCCTCCCCATCGAATTCGTCAACGATGCCCTCACCTGGCAGCTCCAGCAGGAGCAGGGTGCAGTGCTGTCCGGTCAACTCACCCCCATCGAGGGTGAGCTGGTCGGGGTGGCCGAGTTCGAGGAGATGGAGTGCCAGGCCTATCGCGTCACCCTGGATGTGCAGCCTGCGCTGGGTTATCACCAGCTCATCCTGCTTGAAGAGGGCAATGACGAGCCGCTGGCCACCATGCGTCTCATCGTCGCCCCCAAATCCTGCTACAAGCAGGCGCCCATCGCCAATGGTCGCAAGGTGTGGGGCCCGAGCGTCCAGCTCTACTGCCTGCGCAGCCGCCACAACTGGGGCATCGGCGATTTCAGCGATCTCGGCCAGCTGGTTGAGAATGCCGCCGCCTGGGGAGCCCACTTCGTCGGTCTTAACCCCATTCATGCCCTCTATCCGGCCAACCCGGAGAGTGCCAGCCCTTACAGCCCCTCTTCCCGTCGCTGGCTCAACGTCGCCTATATCGATGTGGAAGCGGTGCCCGAATTCCTGGGCAACGATCGCCTGAAAGCGGAAGTGGCGAGCCCGGCCTTCCAGCAGCACCTCACCTCCCTGCGGGTCAAGGACAATGTGGATTACACCGGCGTCATCCAGACCAAGATCGGGATGCTGCGTCAGGTGTTCGACCAGGCCAGCTTCAGTGCCGAGCGTCAGGCTGCGTTCGATGCCTTTGTGGCTGCCGGCGGTGACAGCCTGCAACAGCAGGCAGCGTTTGACGCCCTGCAGGCCCACTTCTATGCCAAGGGCGAGAATGCCTGGGGCTGGCCGGTCTGGCCCGAGGCGCTGCGCGATTACCACAACCCCGAAGTGGCGGCCTGGATGGCCGAGCACCAGCAGGATGTGGCCTTCTACCTCTATCTGCAGTTCCTGGCTGACGAGCAGCTGGCCCGGGCCGATGCCCGCGCCAAGGCCGCCGGCATGGTGATGGGGATCTACCGGGATCTGGCGGTCGGCGTCTCCGAAGGCTCCACCGAGATCTGGGCAAACCGGGACCTCTACTGCCCGAAAGCCTCGGTCGGTGCACCGCCCGACATTCTCGGCCCCCTCGGCCAGAACTGGGGCCTGCCCCCCATGAACCCGAACCAGCTGTTCGAGGCCGCCTACCAGCCCATGGTGGATCTGTTCCGTGCCAACATGCGCTCCTGCGGCGCCCTGCGCATCGACCACGTGATGGCCTTGCTGCGTCTGTGGTGGGTGCCGCCCGGAGAGTCCGCCGCCAAGGGGGCCTACATCTATTATCCGGTGAACGATCTGCTGGGGATCCTGGCCCTCGAGTCTCATCGCAACCAGTGCCTGCTGATCGGCGAGGATCTGGGGACCGTGCCAGAGGGGATCGACGTGACCCTGAAAGAGAACGGCGTCCACTCCTACAAGGTGTTCTTCTTCGAGCGTTCCAAGGACGATGGTGGCTTCATCTCCCCGGCGCACTACGCCGAGCAGGCGATGTCCGCCCTGACCACCCACGACATGCCGACCCTCAAAGGCTTCTGGCACTGCGACGATCTGGCGCTGGGACGCGAACTGGGCCTGTACCCGGATGAAGACGTACTCAAGACCCTGTATGCTGATCGCCACCAGGCCAAGCAGCGTATCCTTGACAGCCTGCATGCTCATGGGGTCATCTCTGGCAATATCAGTCAAGACGTGAACTGGGTCGGCATGAATACCGAGCTCAACCACGGTCTGCAACTGCACATGTCCCGCGGCAGCTGTGCCCTGTTCAGCACCCAGCTCGAAGACTGGCTGGAGATGGACAAGCCGGTCAACGTGCCGGGTACCAGCTACGAGTACCCCAACTGGCGTCGCAAGCTCTCCCGGGATCTGGAGGATATCTTCGCCGACGAGGCGCTCAAGAATCTGGCGGGCAAGATGAGCCGGGCCCGTGACGAGGCCAGCCGTTGAGCCTTGAACGCCAACATGTGACTCACTTTCATCCGCTTCGGCTTCGGCCGAAGCGGATGTTCAGCCATCAAAGGAAATGTCGATGCCCGTTGAACGTTTGGTTGCCGCCCGCTGTGCCGATCCCTTCTCCCATCTAGGCCTGCTGGCCAATCCGGATGGGCCAGGCCTGAAACTCACCGCCTGGTTGCCCGATGCACTCGAGGTCCGGGTCAGGGATCTCAAGTCAGGCAAGATAGTTGCCACCCTGACCGCCGCTGACGAAGCGGGCCTCTTTGAAACTGTTTTCACCCGCCGCAAGAATCTCTTCCCCTACCAGCTCATCGCGACCTACGCCGACGCCAGTGCCGACATCATCGACCCCTATCAGTTCCAGGCCGCCGCCTGGGAGGGGCTGGCGGAACTCACCTGGCAACCGGAAAACCTCTACCACACCCTCGGCGCCCAGTTGCGCACCGTGACGCACCTCGGCCAGCAGGTGGAAGGAGTGCGCTTTGCCGTCTACGCGCCGAGCGCAACCGCCGTGAGCCTCATCGGCGATTTCAACTTCTGGGATGGCCGCCGTCACCCCATGCAGCGCAGCCAGTGCGGCCACTGGGTGCTGTTCGTGCCGGGGCTCAAGTCCGGGGATCGCTACAAGTTCGAACTGAAAGACCCGGCGGGCAATCGCCTGCCCCACAAGAGCGACCCGGTGGGCTTCTACAGCGAGCAGTACCCCTCGTTCGCCTCCGTGGTCTATGACCACGGCCAGTACCAGTGGCAGGACGCCGCCTGGCGCGAGAGTCAGCTCAATGACAAGCGCGAGCAGCCCCTCTCCATCTACGAGCTGCACGTGGGCTCCTGGAAGCGTCACTCCAACGGCGACAGCCTGAGCTGGCGCGAGCTGGCGGTGGAACTGGTGGAGTACATCAAGGAGATGGAGTACACCCACATCGAGCTGCTGCCGGTCTCCGAGCACCCCTTCAGCGGCTCCTGGGGCTACCAGCCGGTGGGCATGTTCTCTCCCACCAGCCGCTACGGCACGGCCGACGATTTCAAATACTTCGTGGATCAGTGCCACCAGGCGGGGATCGGCGTGATTCTGGATTGGGTGCCCGCCCACTTCCCGTCCGATGCCCACGGCCTGGCCCGCTTCGACGGCACGCCGCTCTACGAGTACGAAGATCCGCGCCGTGGCTGGCACCCGGACTGGAACTCCTACATCTATGACTTCGGTCGCGACACCGTGCGCCAGTTCCTGGTGGCCAGCGCCCTGTTCTGGCTCGACAAGTTCCACATCGACGGCCTGCGGGTGGATGCGGTCGCCTCCATGCTCTATCTGGATTACTCCCGCAACGCCGGTGAGTGGGTGCCCAACGTCGATGGCGGCAACCACAACTACGAGGCGATCAGCCTCTTGAAGTGGACCAACGAGGAGGTGTACGGCAAGTACCCCCACGCCATGACCATCGCCGAGGAGTCCACCGCCTTTGCCGGGGTCTCCCGTCCCACCTTCCTTGGCGGCCTGGGGTTTGGCTTCAAGTGGAATATGGGCTGGATGCACGACACCCTCAGCTACATGCAGAAAGAGCCCATTCACCGTCGCTACCACCACAACGACATGACCTTCTCCATGGTGTACCACTATGACGAGAACTTCATTCTGTCCCTCTCCCACGACGAGGTGGTCCACGGCAAGCACTCCCTGCTCTACAAGATGCCCGGGGACGAGTGGCAGCAGGCCGCCAACCTGCGCGCCTACATGGGCTTCATGTATGCCCACCCCGGCAAGAAGCTCAACTTCATGGGCACCGAGATCGCCCAGAGCAACGAGTGGAATCATGATGCCCAGCTGCCCTGGCACCTGTTGCAGTACCCCAGGCACGGCGGCCAGCAGCGGCTGATCCGGGATCTCAACCACCTCTATCGTCATGAACCTGCCTTGTATCAGGCGGATTATGAACAGGCCGGTTTCCGCTGGCTGGATCACCAGGACGCGGACAACAGCATCTTCGCCTGGCTGCGGGCCGACAAGCTGGGGGCCCATCCGCTGGTGGTGGCCTGCAACTTCACCCCGGTGCCGCGCATTGGTTACCGTCTCGGGGTGCCGGCTGCCGGTCGCTATCGGGTGGTGCTCAACACCGACAGCGAGCATTACTGGGGCAGCAACTATGATGTGGGTCTGGTCTTCGTCGCCGAGGCGACCCCCTGGCAGGGGATGGCACACAGCCTGGTGCTGGACTTGCCGCCGCTCGCGACCTTGTTCATCAAACAGGAGTCCTGATGTTTGAAATGGAAAACGGGGTAGATCACCCGCTTGGTGCCCGTCTGGACGAGACGGGCTGCCACTTCTGTGTCTGGGCTCCCCAATCGGACAAGGTGGAGCTCTGCCTGTTCGACGACGAGGAGCAGGAGCTGGCGCGTCTCCCCTTGCCCGGTCGGCGCGGCCAGTACTGGTTCGGCCACGTGCGCGGGGTCAAGGCTGGTCAGCGCTATGGCTACCGGGTGCATGGCTCTCCCCAGGAGGGGTTGCTGTTCGACCCGGACAAGCTGCTGATAGACCCCTATGCCAGGGCGCTCAGCCGTGCCACCCACTGGGACGACGCCCTCTACGAGGGGGACAGCGCGGCCATGGTGGGCAAGTCGGTGGTGGTGGACGATGCCTTCGACTGGCAGGGGGTCGGCAAGCCCGGCATCCCGCCGGAGCGGGTCGTGCTCTACGAGACCCACGTCAAGGGGTTCACCCGCCAGCACCCCGGCATCCCCAAGGCGTTGCAGGGCACCTATCTGGGCATCAGCCACCCGCTGATGATCGAGCATCTGCAGGGGCTGGGGGTGACCTCGGTCCAGCTGATGCCGGTGGCGGCCTTCATGTCCGAGCCCAGGCTCGAGCAGCTGGGGCTGACCAACTACTGGGGCTACAACCCCATCGCCTTCTTCGCGCCCGAACCGCGCTACGGGGCGAAGGATGCGGTGACCGAGTTCAAGACCATGGTGCGCGAGCTGCACCGGGCGGGGCTCGAGGTGATCCTGGACGTGGTCTACAACCACACCGCGGAGTCGGGTTTCGACGGCCCCATGCTCTCCCTCAAGGGGTTTGACAACGCGGGCTACTACGCCTTCGAGTCGGGGGCCCACGGTCCGGATTACCATCGCCACGCCAACGTCACCGGCTGCGGCAACAGTGTCAATCTGGATCACCCCAACACCCTGCGGCTGGTGCTCGATGCCCTGCGCTACTGGGTCACCGAGATGCAGGTGGACGGTTTTCGCTTCGATCTGGCGGTCACCCTGGCGCGGGAGGCGGGGGAGTTCGATCCCATGAGCGCCTTCTTCAAGGCCATGATGGCGGATCCCGTGCTGGCGCGGGTCAGGCTCATCGCCGAACCCTGGGACATCGGCCCCTTCGGCTATCGTCTCGGCCAGTTTCCGAGCCAGTGGCTGGAGATCAACGATCGTTACCGCGATACGGTGCGCGCCTTCTGGCGCGGGGATGCGGGCAAGATGGGGGATTTTGCCACCCGTCTGGTGGGCTCGCGGGATCTCTTCCCGAAGAACTGGCGCTCCCCCCACACCAGCGTCAACTACCTCTGCTATCACGACGGCTTCACCCTCGAGGACCTGGTCTCCTACAACCAGCGCCACAACCAGGCCAACGGCGAGGACAACCGGGACGGCCACGGCAACAACCTCTCCAGCAACCACGGGGTGGAGGGGCCGACCCTGGACCCGCGCATCAACAACCTGCGCCAGCAGCAGAAGCGCAACCTGATCGCCACCCTGCTGCTGTCACAGGGGACGCCCCACTTCCTCGCCGGGGACGAGATGGGCCGCAGCCAGCTCGGCAACAACAACGCCTACTGTCAGGACAACCAGATAAGCTGGGTGAACTGGCAACTGCGCCCGGAGGACGAGCGGCTGCTCGCTTTCACCCGCCAGATGATGGCGCTGCGGGCGGAGTCCGGGGTCTTCTCCAACCTGCAACTGAGCGACGACGGCTGGAACGGCAAGGCGACCAGCTGTCACCAGGTGAACTGGTATCACCCGGACGGCCATCAGCTCACCGATCAGGACTGGCACGCCCCCATGGGGCAGGCGTTTGCCATGGACATCGGCATGATTGGCTGCTCCGGGGAGCGCTGGTACGTGCTGTTCAACGCCAGCGACTATGACATCCAGTTCCGCCTGCCGCCGCCGGGGGAGGGCATGGAGTGGATCCAGACCATCGACACCGCCACCAACGACGGCCTGCCCTTCCTGCCGGACGACATCAAGCGGCAGGTGGCGGTGGGGCGTGCCCACTCCCTCAAGCTGCTGGAGCGGGTCGCCCTGCTGGCGGCGGTGCTGGCGAGCGAAGGGGTGGTGGCAGCGGATGTTGTCGCCGTGTTGCCAACGGGATCACAGTTCCCGCTGGCGGGGTAGAGCCAGGCGCCCTGACTGGGTATGCTGGGCACCGTTATCAGTGGTGAGGAGCCGGAATGAGCAGTAACAACCCTGAACAGTGGCGCGACAAGCTGAGTGCAGAGCAGTTCCACGTCTGCTGGGAGAAAGGGACCGAGCGTCCCTACAGCGGTGCCCTGCTGCACAACCGCAAGAGCGGCGATTACCACTGCGTCTGCTGCAAGCAGGTGCTGTTCCACTCAGGAGCCAAGTTCGACGCGGGCTGCGGCTGGCCCTCGTTCGACCGGGCCATCGAGGGGACGGTGACCTACACCGAGGACAACAGCCACGGCATGAAGCGGGTGGAGATCACCTGCAGCCAGTGCGGCTCCCACCTCGGCCACGTCTTCCCCGACGGGCCGACCGAGACCGGCCAGCGCTACTGCGTCAACAGCCTGAGCCTGGATTTCGAGCCCGACGCCTGATCCCCGACACGACCAGCGGCGCCTCCCTTCGGAGGCGCCGCTTTTTTATCTCCCCCTGTCAGGTGCCGGGCTATGCCAGCGGCAGGTAGATGTCGGTGACCAGCTCATGGGTGGGCACCTCGTGTACAAAGTTGTGGTAGTGGAAGAAGAGTGGAAAATCCCGCAGCTCTTCGCCGCTGGCGGGCAGCCAGTCGCGGTAGAGCGCCCGGGCACAGTCGGCCAGGAGGTCGTGGGAGCCGTGGTGGCGTACCACGGCGCAGCGCCCGGCCGGGATGAGGGCATTCTTCACGCCCCACTCATTGTCCTCGGCGACGGGGGCCTCGACGCTGCCGCAGAGGGTAAAGCGAAACGCCGCACCCTCCGTCGTGGCGGGGTCGTCCGGCGCCAGGCCATAGGTCCGGCTGGTGGCGACCGGGGAGCCGCCCGTGGCCTTGCGCCACTGGATGAAGCGCGCCGCGGTGTCGTTGATGCGCTCGGGCAGGCCCTGATGGGTCAGGGCGGCGACGGCGGTCTGCGGGAACTGGATGATGTCGACTCGCATGGGGTCAATCCTCTTTGTGGGGGGCCGTGGCAGGCAGCGATGCCAGCTGGCCCAGTCCGGGTGCTGCCTGAACTGGCTGGGCGTCAGGCCGAACGTCTGCTTGAAGGCGCGACTGAAAGATTCGCCATGCTGGAAGCCGGCATCGAGGGCGATATCAGTCACCTTGTCCAGAGGAGCGAATGCCAACCGGTAAGAGGCCCGCTTTAGCCGCAGCAGCTGGATGTAACGCCCCAGCGGCACGCCGCAGTAAGCGGCAAATTGCCGATGAAAGTGAAAGGGCGAAAAGTGCGCCACGGCGCTGAGCCGCTCCAGCGACAGGTCGTCGTCGAGATGGCGCTCGATGTGCTCTGTCACCGTTTGAAAGCGTCGGCGGTAGGACTCTGTCTGGTTGTGATCCATGGTCTCTCCTCTGTGCCGCCCACTATCGGCCAACGGGCCCGAGCTGTCCTGACGGATCTTGCTCTCTTTGCCTCCCCTCGGGGATAAGAGCCATGACCGCCAGCCCGGCGGGCGCTGCCTGACTTGTCGCGGGTTCGTCAGGCCAGCAGCAGGGCTGCCCCCGTCAGCAGGGCGGCGAGGGGCAGAACGGGGAGCCGTGGCACCCGCAGCAGGTAGAAGCCGACGGCGGCCAGCGCCAGATCGGTGGGGGAGAGCACGGCGCTCTGCCACACCGGCTGATAGAGGGCCGCCAGCAGCAGCCCCACCACGGCGGCGTTGATGCCGGCCACGGCCCCCGCCAGACGGGGGCGGGCCAGCCAGTGCTGCCAGCAGGGGCCCAGCGCCCAGAGCAGCAAGAAACCCGGCAGGAAGAGCGCCAGGGTCGCCAGCAGCGCCCCGATGAGGGGAGTGGCGGGCAGCAGCACGGCTCCCAGGTAGGTGGCCAGGGTGAACATGGGGCCGGGTACCAGCTGGGCCAGGCCGTAGCCGGTCAGGAACTGCTGCTCGCTCAGGTGGTGACCCAGGCTCTCCTGCAACAGGGGCAGCACCACGTGACCACCGCCAAACACCAGGCTGCCTGCCCGGTAAAAGTCGGCCAGCAACTGGCTGACGGGGCCGCTCACCACCAGGGGCAGGCCGACGAACAGCAGGGCGAACAGCAGCAGGGTCGGCCAGTGAGGCTGGCGATCCGGAGTGGACGCGAGGCCCTGACTCCCCGGGCGGGGCTCGCACAAGGCACAGAGCAGGGCCGCGCCGAGCAGCATGGCGACCTGGGTCAGAAGACCGGGGGCGCACCAGAGGGCGGCGGCGGTGGCCACCATGAGCCCCTGTTGCAGCGCCGTCTTGCAGAACTGGCGGCTCATGGTGAGCACGGCATCCGCCACCACGACGAGCGCCAGCAGCTTGAGGCCGTGCAGGGCGGCGTCCAGCCAGAGGTTGCCCGCAAGCTGACCCAGACCGACGGCGGCCGCCAGCAACAGCAGGAAGGAGGGGAGGGTAAAGCCGACGAAGGCGGCCAGGGCGCCGCCGATGCCGGCACGGTGGCGGCCGATGGCAAAGCCGAGCTGGCTGGAGGCCGGACCCGGCAGCAGTTGGCACAGGGCCAGCAACTGGGCGAACTCCCCCTGGTTCAGCCAGCCCAGCCGCTGGACAAAGGTGCGCTGAAAATAGCCGATATGGGCGGCCGGCCCGCCAACACTGATGCACCCCAGCCACAAGAACTGCATGAACACCTGTCCCATCTTCCCCTCCTCGTCATCATCCTGGCCCGGATAATATGACAAAAAAGTGACGGTTTGGTGACGGTACGCCCTCCCGCGCTGCCTGCCATCAACAGGGGCTGGCGGGGTGGCGGGTCGCCTCCGCCAACAGACGAGAGGTGCCGGGGTGACGCGCGGCAGCCTGCCGGTGAGGGTCAGGGGGCAGGTTGTGCCTGGGGCAGGTAGCATTGTCCCGCCAGCCAGCAGGCGATGGACTGGCGACTGGCATCGAAGTGAGGCTCGGGCAGAGTGTGCGGGTCGCACCAGATCCAGCCCTCGCATTTTTCCGGCTCCAGCAGTTGCGGCTCCCCGTTCACCTCTGCCAGCAGGGTGACCGAGATGTAGTGCAGGCCGCTCTCGCGCCAGGTCTCCAGGTTGTTGGTGACGGCGATGACGCGAGGCTGGCGGATGACGAAGCCGGTCTCCTCCGCCACCTCCCGGATGGCTGCCGACTCGAAGGTCTCCCCCAATTCCAGATGACCGCCGGCGATGGACCAGTAGGGGGCATGGCTGCCCTTGCGCTTGCCAAGCAGTACCTGGCCCTGGCCATTGGTGAGAATGACGCCGACACCGACGCGGGGATAGGGGGTAGACATAGGGGAGGCTCCTTGCTGAGACGGCGGGGTGCGCCAGGGAAAACGGGCCCACCTTAGGGGGGATGGGCCCGTTGTGCAAGCCGCCTGTTCAAGGGCGATCGGATGCCGATTCTCCATCGCTTAAATGGATGGGTCTGGCGACATTCTATCTGTTAAACAGATGGAAAACGCCCCCGGATCAGGGCAGTCTGACCAGCATCTTGCCGGTATTGCGGCCCTGGAACAGTCCGATAAAGGCTTGCGGCATGCTGGCCAGCCCCTCGCTGACGGTCTCCTCGGCCTGGAGGGTGCCCGCCTCAAAGGCCGGCATGGCCTCGGCCAGGAACGCCCCGTAGTGCTGCCAGTGATCGGAGACCAGCAACCCCTGCATGAGGATGCGCTTGCGGATCACCTGGGAGAGGTTGCGCGGGCCGCTGGCCTGGCCGTTGCTGTTGTACTGCTCGATGAGGCCGCACAGCACGATGCGCCCGTGCACCACCAGGTGGTTGAGGGCGGCATCCAGCATGGCGCCCCCCACGTTCTCGAAGTAGACGTGGATGCCTTCGGGGGCGAGGCGGGCCAGCTCGGCGTCGAGATCCGGGGTCTCCCGGTAGTTGATCACCGCATCGGCTCCCAGGGTCTTGAGGTAGGCGACCTTGTCGGCCGAGCCGGTGGAGCCGATGACCCTGGCTCCCGCCTGCTTGGCGAGCTGGACCGCCATGGTGCCGACCGCCCCGGAGGCTGCCGAGACCAGCAGGGTTTCACCGGCCTTCAGGTGTGCCACCTTGTGCAGGCCCGCCCAGGCGGTCATGCCCGGCATGCCGAGGGCGCCGAGGAAGCGCTGGGGCGGCAGGGTGGTGTCGGGCAGGCGGGTGAGCTGGGCAGCGTTTGCCACGAAGGCATCCCGCCAGCCCAGCATGCTGCTCACCTTGTCCCCCACCTTGAAATCGGGATGGCGCGATACCTGTACCGTGCCGATGGCGCCGCCGTCGAGGGGACCGTTGAGGGGGAAGGGAGGAACGTAGCTTTTTGCCTCGCTCATGCGGCCGCGCATGTAGGGGTCCACCGACAGCCACTGGTTGGCGACCTGCACCTCTCCCTCCTGCAGGGCGGGCAGGGGCACGTCCCGGAGGGCGAAGTCCTCCAGGGTGGGGAGACCGGTGGGGCGACGCAGCAGTTGGATTTGATGGCTGATGGCATTCATGGGCATTCTCCGGCAGTGGGGCCGCGCGTCGGGCGGCGGCCTGGTATTTTTGTTTGTGTGCAAACTAAAATCAGGGTAGTCCTGAACGCGGGGGCTGGCAACTGTTTTGTGTGCAAACTATTCAGCCCCGAAGTTGATGGGGTATACTGCCCCCCTTGTCGTCAGCGAGGTCCTCCATGAGCGAATTGAAAAAGCAGGTCTGTTTTGCCCTCTACAGCGCCTCCAATGCGGTGATGCGTGCCTATCGGCCGCTCCTGGACAAGCTGGATCTCACCTATACCCAGTACCTGGTGATGCTTTCGCTCTGGGCTCGGGACGAGGTCAGCCTCAAGGAGATAGGGCAGGAGACCGGACTGGATGCGGGCACCCTGACCCCCATCGTCAAGCGGCTGGAGAGCAAGGGGTGGCTGACCCGCACCGTCTCCCACGAGGATGAGCGGCAAAAGTGCATCAGCCTGACCGAGGCGGGACGCCAGTTGCAGCAGGAGGTCAGGGAGTGCTGTCTGGCGGACAGCTTGCGCAATCAGGTGGATCTGGCCGATGCTGAGTTGGCCCAGCTCAAGCAGCTTTGCGATCGCGTGGCGGCGCAGCTGGGGCGCTGATCCCTTTTCCCGTCAGGAGTGACCCGATGAAACCCATGCAATCCCTGCTCCCTCTGTTCGCCATCCTGCTGTGCGCCTGCGCCGATACCTCCTATCCCCGTTCCGAGTTGCAGATCGACGATGCCGATGCCTGGCAGGCCATCTGCAAGGACGGGGCCCGGGTGCGGGCGGTCACCGACGAGGGGATCTGTGCGGATCACCGCGGGGTGGCCATGTGGACAAATAAACCAAGGGCTGCACGGATGGCAGAAGAAGCGGCCAAGTAGTGTGACCTGTACGACATAAAATGACATGACCGGCCATGGGGCCGGTTTTTTTCGCGATCTTGCCAGCACTTTGGCACCTTGTTCATGGTGCACTCATTTTTCTCTTCCCATACTGGCCCTCAAGGTAGCAAACCAACAGGAGAGAGAGATGCAATCATCCATCGTCGGGCTCTCCATTCTGTGGGGGCTGGCCAGCTTTGGTGTACAGGGGGATTTCATCGAGAGCCGTGATACTGCCTCCCCCTCCTGGCAGGCCGAGTCCAGAGTGGAGATGGAAGGGTACTTGATGGAGTCGTTGGGCGCCGATCGCTGGGTGTTCGACAACGGCAGCGAGAGCCTGGAAATCTCTCTGCCCAAAGGGCAGTGGGTGTCGACCGGTGAGCGGCTGCGGCTGCGCGGCGAACCCCTGCAGGAGCAGAGCGGCTGGTTGCTGCAGGTGCAGGACGTCAGCCAGGTCGAGGCATGACGAGGCGTTCGCCACCTGGCGGCGCGATGGCGCCCGGGGGCTGTGCTGACCGCGAATGCCCTTGATAGCAGAGACAAGAAGAGGAGGCCTTGGCCTCCTCTTGCTTTTGGTGCTCCCCGGATGCGGGGTGGGTTGTCAGCCCAGGTGGTTGAGGGGCAGGGCGGTCTTGTGCTTGATGCGGCGCAGCACGAAGCTCGAACGCACCCCGGTCACGCCGGAGATGTGGGTCAGCTTGTCCAGCAGGAAGTGCTGGTAGTGCTCCATATCCCGCACCACCACCTTGAGCTGGTAATCCGCATCGTTGCCGGTGATGAGGTCGCACTCCAGCACCTCGGGCAGATCCTTGACGGCGCGATCGAAGTTCTCGAACCGCTCCGGAGTGTGTCTGTCCATGGAGATGTGAATGTAGGCGGTGAGGGTCAGCCCCAGCTGGCGGGCATTGAGCAGGGTGACATGGGTATCGATGAGACCGGCATCCTCCAGCGCCTTGACCCGGCGCGAGCAGGGGGAGGGAGAGAGCCCGACCAGCTCGGCCAGCTCCAGGTTGCTGATGCGGCCATTTTCCTGCATCAGCTCCAGAATATGCCTGTCTATACGATCAAGTTTCAGCATTCTCCGTACCTCTTCGCAATTACTAATCCACTTTTCCTAGATTAAGGGTGAACTATTGCAAAAACAACTGAAAATACCTGCTACTTCACAACCACTCACCGCATCGCGGGGAGTACCATGGTTACATCTTCCGGTGGCAAGACAGGCGCCCGACCAGGCACCTGTGGTGAAGGACCTTACCGGGTCAAGAGCCCCATCAGCCGTTCGACCTTATCGGGAAACAACGGGCTGGAACGAGAGCACCCCCTCCCCGAAGGCAACAAAGCAGGCATCCCGGCGCCTGCTTTGTTGTTTTTGCGTTCCGCCCGCTCAGGGGCGGGGCGGCCGGATGCGATAGAGACAGCGGCTGTCCCCCTCCAGCAGATACTGCTCCCGCTCCACCTCGGCCGGCGCCAGCAACCGGCGAAACAGCGCCAGCTCGCTGCGGCAAAAGCCCCGACAGGCCCTGGCCGCACTGCAGATGGGGCAGTGACTCTCCCACCACAGCCAGCTGCCGTCCTCCTCCTGCGACA
Source organism: Aeromonas sp. FDAARGOS 1418 (assembly GCF_019048585.1). Lineage (NCBI taxonomy): Bacteria > Pseudomonadati > Pseudomonadota > Gammaproteobacteria > Aeromonadales > Aeromonadaceae > Aeromonas > Aeromonas sp. FDAARGOS 1418. Next base: position 1,562,117 of record NZ_CP077387.1, read on the forward strand.
TGTCCGCCATATACCCCTCCTGGGTGCGCAGCGCCTTGAGCGTCATCAGCCTGTCTGCCAGCGCCGGCTGGGTCAGCCTGGATTCATAGCGAGCCTGCATCTGCTGCTCCCGCCGCGTGATGAGCTGCTCCATGCCCGCGTCGCCAAACACCTGCCGGATGTCGTCGATCAGCTGCAGGGTCAGATCGCCATGGGTGTCGGGGAAGCGCTGCCAGGCCTGGTCGGTGAGGTGCCACAGACGCACCGGGCGACCGCGGCCGCGGGCCTCGTCGCTAAACCCCACCCAGCCCTCGGACTCCAGGGCCATCAGGTGCTGGCGCGCCCCCATGGACGTCATCTGCAACTGGTCGCCGAGTTCGGCGGCGCTCTGGGGGCCGCGGGTTTTCAGCAGATAGAGGATCTTGTCGGTACTGGCGTTCATGGGGGCTCCGGTGGTGGGTATCGGTGCGGTGACCGCCTGGATGAGGTCATTATGGGGAGCAGGGAGATTTAGATCAACAATCTGCTTTACTTAATGGACGACCCCTCACAATATAAATAAACCGATAACTTTATTTAATGAGGCGAAGATGGAAGGGATCAAGGGACAGGTGACCCTCTGGGTATTGGTAATGACGGTGACGCTGGCGGTGGCGGGATTTAGCCTGCCTTCCCCCGTCCTGGCGCCGCTGCTGCTGGATCCGGCCCAGGGCATGCTGACGCCACAGGCGTCGGACTGGAGCCGCAAGGTGTGGCTTGGCGTCATCATGGGGCTCTATCCGTTGTTTCAACTGTTGGGGGCCCCCTTGCTTGGCCGCCTCTCCGATCGCCATGGGCGCAAGCCGGTGCTGACCCTCTGTCTGGTGGGGGTGCTGGCGGGGTATGTGCTGATGGCCCTCGGCATCGCCTGGCGTTCCCTGCCGCTCTTGCTGCTGAGCCGGGTGGTGGAGGGCTTTTTCAACGGCGACATCGCCATCGTGCAGGCGATGGCGGCGGACATGAGCACGGCCAGGACCAAGGCCCGCAACTTCGCCCGCATCAACATCGGCATGAACCTGGGCTGGGTGGTGGGTCCCATGATCGGAGGCTATGCGGCCGTGGTCTCGGGAGATTACAGTCTGGCAGCCTGGCTGGCGGTGGGGATGACGGTGATCAACCTGCTGCTGGTGCTCTGGCTGCTGCCCAATCGTCCCCCGGTGCCGGCGACCCGGGATGAAGCTCCCCTCTCGACCCGCCAACTGCTGCTGCAACCTCGTCTCCTGCCCTACTTTGCCCTGACCCTGGCAAGCTACGGGGCGGTGCAGCTCTACTTCACCTACTTCAATGTCTGGCTGGTGGAGCGGCTGGCATGGGATCCGGTGCAACTGGCCCAGGCCGCCGTGCTGGTGAGCGTGCCCATGATGCTGGGCTCCTGGATCGGTGAGCAGCTGGCACGGCACTGGCGCGGCAGCTCCCTTGGCATCGTCGGCCACCTGGTGATGGCGGCGGGCATGCTGATGTTCATCCTGCCGACCCAGTGGTGGGGGCTCGCGCTCACCTTCATCCCGGCCGGCATCGGCATGAGTCTGGGGGAGCTGGCCACCTCGGTGGCGGTCTCCAACCGCAGCCATGCCAGCCAGCAGGGGCAGGCGATGGGGCTCTACCGCGGTCTGGCGGTGGGCAGCGAGATCCTGGCGGTGGTGCTGGGCAGCCTGGTGCTGCTGGCGGGGACCGAGTGGCCCTTCTACCTGGCCGGCCTCTGCGGCGTGATCTGTGCCCTCGGTTTCTACGGATTACGCAGACGGGCGGACAGGCGAAACGCCGTGGCCGGGTGCGCCGAGGCGGGCTGACGAAGGGCGCGGGGATCACAGTTCGGCGACGGGATGGCGGGCCGGACTTGCATCGCGGCGCCGAGTCTGGGACGGTATGGCTCTTTGCTCCGCTTTTCCCGCCCCCCGGCGAGCGCGTCTCCCATCATGGGCCTTGCGATGCCCAGTCCGCATTCCCGGCGGTGAGATGTGTCGTCATGGAACTGGAAACGGGAGGGGATGGCGCCGCACCCGTCTCGACATTCCTGGAGGTGATATGAGTCGTTATCAGGCCATTGCATTGGACATGGACGGTACCCTGCTGAACCGGGATCACAAGATCTCGTCCGCTACCCGGGCGGCCCTTGCCCAGGCCCGGGCCCACGGCATCAAGGTGCTGCTGGTGACGGGTCGCCACTTCATGACGGCCCGTCCCTTCCACCATGAGCTGGCCCTCGACACCCCCATCATCTGCAGCAACGGCGCCTACCTCTATGATCCGGTGCAGGAGAGGATCCTCGCCGGGGATCCCCTGGCCGTGGCGCCCCTCACCGCCCTGCTGGAGGAGATGCAGGCCCAGCAGATGGGGGCGCTGTTCCACCTGGGGGGCGGCATCGGCTACCTGGGCTGCGAGGAGCACGTGGGCCGGATGCGGCGCTGGTCGGCAACCCAGCCGGATCACCTCAAGGTCTCCCTGCTGCCCGCCGAGGATATCGAGCTCTGGTTGCAGTCCCCCATCTGGAAGCTGGAGTTGTTCAACCAGGATCCCGGCCGGTTGCACCGTTTCGTCGGGGAGGTGGTGGAGAGACTGCCCTTCACCCGTGACTGGACGGCCCCCTATGCGGTGGAGCTGGTGCAGCCAGGTTGCAGCAAGGGCAACCGGCTGGCCCAGTGGGCGGCGAGCGAGGGGATCGCCATGGAGAACCTGGTGGCCTTTGGCGACAACAACAACGACATCAGCATGTTCGAGCAGGTGGGGCTGGCGGTGGCCATGGGCAATGCGGCGCCCCAGATCCAGGCTCATGCAGACCGGGTCACCGCGGATCACAACGAGGATGGCATCGCCCTGGCGTTGCAGCGCTGGGTCCTGCCCGCCTGAGGGGAAAAACAGTCTACGGCATAAACAGAAAGGGGCCATGTCGGCCCCTTTTTGTCAGCTCCCGAAGGAGAACTGGATCACCCGATCCGGGAAGCGCAGCCGGTTGTAGTCCCGGTATACCCCTTCGTAGTGACGGATGGCGCGCTCGCGCTGGGCACGGTAGTAGTCGCGCTGGCGGCTGTCGCTCTCGCCCCGGATCTGCTGATCCAGCTGGTGGATGCTCCGCTCGGTGCGTTCCAGCTCCTGCTGCAATTCGCCGAGGCGCTGCTCCAGCAGGTACTCCTTGCGGCCGCGCTCGAACTGGGTGAGGAAGCTGGTGTCGTTGGGGCAGACCCCCAGGTATTCGCTCCCCTCCCGTCCCTTGCTGTAGGCAAGCTCGGGGATGCAATAGAGCTCCAGCCCCTTGGCGTAGCCGCGCTGCCACTCCGCCTCATCCACCTTGAGGCCGTACTCCCCGCAGGTCTTCTGATAGTCGCGGGTGGCGCTCCGGGTCTTGCCCTGCTCCCCGTCCTGATAGCCCTGGTTGTACCAGCTCATGGCACGGCACTCCTCCTCCGAGAGGGAACTGCACCCGGCGAGCAGGAAGGGAAGGGTCAACAACAGGATCTTGGGGGACATGAGGGGGCTCCGACAGCAAAGGGGGTGGGGCATTCTAGAAGAGGAGGCCCGTCCGGGACAAGCACCGGGCGAGGGGGCCGTATCATGATGTTTTTATCAGTATTTTCAAGCCGTTGTAGACGGTCTTCCGGCAGCCTTTTCTTGCCGGGGGAGGCAGGGTAAACTGCGCCTACTTTTAACTGGCATGTAACATAAAAACAATGAAAGTCCTGACCGTCGATTATCGCTCCCCCGATGCGGCCGAGCGCTTCACCGAATCCCTGCGCACCACCGGCTTCGGGGTGCTGACTCACCACCCCATCCCGAAGGAGCTGGTGCAGTCCATCTATGACAACTGGTATCGCTTCTTCATGAGCGAACAGAAGCAGGATTTCCTGTTCAATCGCGAGACCCAGGACGGCTATTTCCCGCCCTCGGTGTCCGAGGTGGCCAAGGGCCACAGCCAGAAGGACATCAAGGAGTACTTCCACATCTATCCCTGGGGCCAGATGCCGGCAGAGCTGAAAGAGCAGGCGATGGAGTACTACCGCCTGGCCAACGATCTGGCCGCCGAGCTGCTGGGCTGGGTGGAGCAACACACCCCGGGCGACATCGCCGCCCATTACAGCTGCCCGCTCTCCTCCATGATCGAAGAGAGCCACAAGACCTTGCTGCGGGTGCTGCACTACCCGCCCTTCGACGGCACTGAGGAGCCGGGTGCCATCCGCGCCGCCGCCCATGAAGACATCAACCTGCTGACCATTCTGCCCGCCTCCAACGAGCCGGGCCTGCAGGTGAAAGGTTCAGACGGGGAGTGGATGGATGTGCCCTGCGATTTCGGCACCCTCATCATCAACATCGGTGACATGCTGCAGGAGGCCTCCCGCGGCTACTACCCCTCCACCACCCACAGGGTCATCAACCCGACCGGGGGCAGTGCCGCCAAGTCCCGCATCTCCTTGCCGCTCTTCCTGCACCCCCGTCCGGACGTGGTGCTCTCGGAGCGTCACACCGCCCACAGCTATCTGATGGAGCGGTTGCGGGAGCTGGGGGTGATCTAATCCCGCCAGACCTGGGCAGACAACAAACCGGAGCATCCCCGCTCCGGTTTTTATTTTGTGGCACGATTGGTTGGTTATCCGAATTTTATTGGTCAATGATGCTAAAAACTGAGTTTTATATCGGATATACGCCGAGTGATTGCGCGCCCGCGGGCGTACTCTGAGCGCCATTTCGGGCCTCGCTGGCAGGCCCTTCGTGTGGAGTTCTTATGAAGCAGTCCCAATGGTCATCCCGGCTCGGTTACATCCTGGCCGCCGCAGGTTCCGCGGTCGGTCTCGGCGCCATCTGGAAGTTCCCCTATGTCACCGCCGCCAACGGTGGCGGCGCCTTCCTGCTGGTCTTTCTGCTGTTCAGCTTCACCCTGGGGGTGGCGGTGCTGATGGGGGAGACCCTGATCGGCAGCCTGACCCGGCGCGGGGTGGTGGGCGCCTTTGGCGAACTGATGGGCAGGCGCTGGCGCTGGGTCGGTGCCATGGGCTTGCTGTGCAGCCTGCTCATCTTCTGTTTCTACAGCGTGGTGGGCGGCTGGACCCTGGGGTACACGGGCATGGCCCTGGCGGGGGAGCTGCAACAGGGGGACGGCGCGGCACTGACCGCCCGTTTCAACGACTACGTCGGTGATCCGCTCTGGCCGGTGCTGACCCACCTGCTGTTTGCCGGCTTGACCTGGTGGTTCGTGCGGGGCGGCGTGCAACAAGGGGTGGAGCGCACCCTGCGCTGGATGATGCCGGCCCTCTTCATCATGATCCTGCTGCTGGTGGCCTTCGGCCTCACCCTGCCGGGCGCCATGGCCGGGGTGCGCCACTTCCTGATGCCCGATTTCAGCAAGCTCGGCATGTCGGGTGTGCTGGACGCCATGGGGCTGGCCTTTTTCTCCCTCTCCATCGGCCTTGGCATCCACACCACCTATGGCGCCTACCTGCCTTCCAGTGAAGGGGTCGGTCGCTCCAGCCTCTGGGTAGTGCTGCTGGCGAGCGTCATCGCCGTGCTGGCGGGCCTGATGATCTTCCCGGTACTGGCGGCGACCGGTATTGACCCGGCCTCGGGCCCGGGCCTCACCTTCATGACCATGCCGGCGGTGTTCCAGCAACTGCCCTTCGGCCAGGGGCTGGCGGTGGTGTTCTTCTCTCTGCTGGTGGTGGCGGCGCTCTCCTCCTCCATCTCCCTGCTGGAGCACTTGCAGTGCTTCCTGTGCGAGAGCCTGGGCTGGTCCCGCCGCGCGGCGTGCAACCTGGTTATTGCCCTGGTGATGGCGGGTGGCATCCCGGTGAGCCTGTCGTTCGGTCCCTGGGCCACCCTGACCCTGTTTGGCAAGAACATCTTCGAGTTGCTGGACTTCATCACCTCCAACCTGATGATGCCCCTGTTCGGGCTGGCCCTGACGCTGCTGCTGGGCTGGCGGCTCGGTCGCCAGGCGCTGCCCGAAGGGCTGGCTCCCCACTGGCGGGCCCTGCTGATGGGCTGCTGGCGCTGGCTGGCTCCCCTGCTCATTGGCAGCATTCTGGTGCGCGGCCTGGTGTAGGGAGGGTTGGTCATCTGTGCCACTCCCCGGCCGGGCTGGCCGGGGAGTGGGGTGGCAGGATTGACTCTTTATAAAAATCTGTCAATTAAAAATAAACAGAGTAAAAATCTGTAATTTCGATATTCTGTTTTGATTAAATCTGTTTTCGGTTCTGTTTTAGACTATTTCCTGTCAACTTCTCTTGCCATGGTTTAGGCTGTGGCTCCTTTTTACCGTGCAGGCGTCGCCCTCCCATGTCACCCCTTATCGCTCTCTGTGGCCGATTTAGCCCCTTCCTGGAGAGGTGACCTTGCAGGTGTCGTTTGTCTGACTGTTCATTGCAAAGGTCGCCCTCAGGCGGCCTTTTTTGTTGCGGCGCACACCGCGTCTAGCCATGGAGTATCGAACTGATGTTGTCTTGCCCGGAGGTTGTATGAGCCAGGTTCAGTGGTCTTCCCGTATTGGTCATGTGCTGGCGGCCGCCGGCTCGGCGATCGGCCTTGGCGCCATCTGGAAGTTTCCCTATGTGACAGCCACCAACGGGGGCGGTGCCTTCCTGCTGGTGTTCCTGCTCTTCAGCTTCACCCTGGGGGTCGCGGTGCTGGTGGGGGAGACCCTGCTCGGCAGCCGCAGCCAGCGCGGCGTGCTCGGCGCCTTCCACAAGCTGGTGGGGCCGAACTGGCGCTGGATGGGCTACATGGGGATCCTGTGTGGCTTCTTCATCTACAGCTTCTACAGCGTGGTGGGGGGCTGGACCGTGGGCTATGCGGCCCTGGCCGTGGGCGGCGAGCTCAACCTGAGTGAGGCGAGCACCCTCACCGCACTCTTTACCGGTTATGTGAGCGATCCCCTCTGGCCAGCCCTCACCCATCTCGTCTTCGCCGGGCTCACCTGGTGGTTCGTGCAGGGAGGGCTGCAACAGGGGGTGGAGCGGGCGCTGCGCTGGATGATGCCGGCCCTGTTCGTGATGATGCTGCTCCTGGTGGTGACCGGGCTCTCCATGCCGGGGGCCATGGCCGGGGTACGCCAGTTCCTGATGCCCGACTTCTCCCACCTGACGGGGCAGGGGGTGCTCGACGCCCTGGGGCTGGCGTTCTTCTCCCTCTCCATTGGCCTCGGGGTACACACCACCTATGGCGCCTACCTGCCGAGCAGTGACGGGGCGCTGCGCTCCGGGGTCTGGGTAGTCACCCTGGCGAGCTGCATCTCGGTGCTGGCGGGGCTGATGATCTTCCCGGTGCTGGCCTCCACCGGCATCGATCCTGCCGCCGGCCCCGGCCTCACCTTCATGACCATGCCGGCGGTGTTCAACCACCTGCCGTTCGGTCAGGGGCTGGCGGTGATCTTCTTCCTGCTGCTGCTGGTGGCGGCGCTCTCCTCCTCCATCTCCATGCTGGAGCACCTGGTGCGCTTCACCACCGAGGAGTGGGGCTGGTCGCGCCGCAATGCCTGCCGGGTGCTGACCCTGCTCATCATGGCCTGCGGCATTCCGGTCAGTCTGTCGTTCGGCCCCTGGGCGGACTACACCCTGTTTGGCAAAACCCTGTTCGATCTGCTGGATTACCTCACCTCCAACCTGATGATGCCCCTGTTCGGTCTGGTGCTGACCCTGCTGCTTGGCTGGAAGCTGGGGGACAGTATTGTGCCTGCGGATCTCTCGCCGCTGATGCGTGGCGCGCTGCTCTGGTGCTGGCGGCTGATCGCCCCCCTGCTGATCGCGGGGATCCTGGTGCGGGGCTTGTTGTAACGCACCAGCCAGGGCGGCATGCACCGCCCTGGATGGCTATAGGCCCTGGTGGGGACCGAGGGGCGGCAGTTTGGGGGCCAGGTGGGATCTCACCTGTTGCAGTGTCTCCCGATAGGCGTTCCCATGGTGCTCCAGGAAGGCGGCACTGTGGTTGAGACGCTGCTCCAGCCTGTCCACCAGGCGGGCCACCGCCGGGGCCGCCATGCCGGCGGGCCAGCACTGGGTCAGCAATACCAGCAGTTGCCAGGCATCCCCCGCCTGGGCCGGGAATCGTTCCTGCAGGGTCAGAGCACTCTGCACGGCGAGCTGGAGCTGACCCGTGGTCATGGCCCGTTGCCGCTCCTCGCGCAGCTGGGTCAGCTGCTGCTCCCGCTGCGCCAGTTGCCGCGCCAGATCGTCGACCACCTGCAAAATGAGCCCCTGCAGCAGCGGGGTCTGTGCCACCGGCCCCTGATACTGGCCGAGCTGGGCCAGATAACGCTGGGCATGGTGGGGAAGCCCGCAGAACTGGCTGACGGCCACCCCGAGCAACTGGTTGAGGTGATTGTCCCGCGCCGCCTCCGGCGGGTGCTTGGCCAGCAGCATCAAGGCGTCATCGAATCGATAATCCAGACCCAGCATCAGGGCGCGCAGCAGCCTCTCCTCGTGGGCTCGCAGGGTCACGGCCTGCTGGCCGAGCTCCTCCAGAGCCTGCTGCAGCCCATGAACTCTGGCCTCTCCCGGTGGATGCCAGAGCACCGCCAGGGTCGCATCCAGCAGGCAGCGTTCGACGGAGTGGCGAAACGTCTGTTTGGGGAAGTAGCGCAGGATGAAATCGGTGGCCTGCGCCAGCACCTGACCTTCATCCCTTCGCAGCAAGGCCAGCAAAATGGCCACCTGGCGCCACTGCGGCTGCCAGGGGCAGCGTTGCAGCAAGCCTGACAAGGTTTCCCAGGCAGGATCCCACTGCGCCTCGTGCAGTTGGCAGGCGAGAACCAGCGCCTGATGGATGACGGGGGGCAGTCGCTCCTGGTTGCGGGCCAGATCCTTGTGGGCACTCTCCACCCGGTTCAGCCCGAGCAGGGCCTGGTTCAGCCCCTGGCGTGGCCACCAGGCATCGTACTCCGTGGTGCAGATGGCGTAGTGCTGGGCGGCCTGCACCCGTTCCCCGGCTTGCAGCAGCATGTAGCCCTTTACCCTGTCCATCTGTGCTTCCAGCCCCTTGTGGCTGGCGTGCCGGTAAAGCAGATCCTCGCACTGGGCGCAGGCGCTGCGCCACTCCCTGAGCACCATGGGGGTGGCCAGGGGGCGGGTCACCGTGGTCAGTGCCAGCAGCGCTTGCAGGCTGTGTGCCAGCTGCTCCGTGGTGAAGGGCACGGCCAGACGCAGGGCGAAATAGAGGTCGGAGGGGGGGAACTGGCCGGTGTCCTCGTCCTGCTCCAGCAGCAGGAGCACGCAGCCGGGCGCGAGCAGGCCCAGGTGGTGTGCTTCATGCAGCAGCCTGACGCCCTCGTGGGCCTGGTGGTGATACTGGCGGCAAAGAATGGCATCGAAGGCGTGCTGGCGCAGCAGGGCGGGCAGGCTTGCAATCTCTTTGCAGTGGAACAGCTCGGTGGGGGGCAGCCCCAGATCACTCAGTCCCTGGGTGAGGGTCGAGCCCATCATGGCATCGTCTTCGATGAGGAGGATCTGCATCTTTGACGCTCCTTCGCCGGTCGGGGGTGGCGAGGTTGGATTCAAAGTTAGCCTCCACTCTCCCGCGAGAGCCAGAGGGGGTCAATACCCCACCTGGGTCAGGGATGGCTCAGTGCAGCCTTGGGCGGGGCAAAGATAGCATCACTGAAGGCCGGGCCCCCTGGCCGAGAAGGGGCAGTCCCGCTGGGGGACACGCAGCTCCCCGGCTCCCGCCTTTCCCTGCCAGGCGAGCTCGAGCTGACCCAGGCGCCCGAGGCGGCGCAGCTCGAACTCGTAGCGCAGGCAGGGGTTGTCGGTGGGCAGCTGCGTCATTCCTGCGGGCAGCCGGTAGTCGTAGCGCAGCAGAGGGCCATCTTGCAGTCGGCTCTGCACGGGCACCAGCCCCTCCGCCGTCGGTGCGGGGGCCTTGAGATAGCGGCGCAGCGCCACCGGGGCGTCGATGGCTTTTTGATAGTGAAGGCCGTTCATGGCTGCCAACTCCTCCTCCAGCCGCGTCAGCTCCCCCTCCAGTCCGCTCAGGGCGGCGCCAAGCTGTTGATGGGCCGGGGAGGCGCAGCCTCCCAGCAGCAGGGTCGCGATCAGCAGGGCGGGACGGACGGCAGACATGAAGGCTCCTCGGGTGCCAGGGTCAATGACTATAGCAGGGGATTGGTGGGCGGCGTGCCCCTCAGCAGCCCGGCGAGGCGCTCCAGCCCTTCGGCGACGCGGGCGTCGGTGGCGGGCTGGCTCAGGCTGAGGCGTACTCCCTGCGGGGCGGCAAACTGGCCGGCGGCGAAGTGTTCTCCGCTGGCGACCCCCACGTCAAGGGCGTTGGCGGCCTCCGCAAACTCCTGGCTGCGCCAGGGCTCGGGCAGCGGCAGCCAGGCGTGCATGGACCCCGGCTGCCAGCGCGCTCCCGGCAGCAGGTGGCGCAGGAGCTCACCCCGGCGCGCCAGGATTTTTCGCTGGTGTTCGATGAGCGGCATGATCTGGCGCTGGCTCACCAGCTTGCAGGCCAGCTCGATGAGCAGCGGACTCACCATCCAGCTCGACAGCCGCATCGCCTGGGCGAAGCCGTTGCGAAGGGCGGGAGGGGACAACACGAAGCCGACCCGCAGGCCGCCGCAGGCGATCTTGGCGAGACTGCCGAGGTAGATGACCCGCTCCGGTGCCAGGTTGACCAGGGGAGGGAGCGCACTTTCGGGCAGCAGGCCGTTGACGTCATCCTCGACGATCAGCAGATCGTGGCGACGGGCGATGGCGACGATGGCGTCGCGTCGCGCCAGGCTCATGGTGGCCGTGGTGGGGTTTTGCAGGGTGGGGGTGAGGTAGAGCAGCTTGGCCCGGCGGGTACGGCACGCGGCATCCAGCGCCTCTGGCAGCAGTCCCTCCTCATCCATCGCCAGTCCCACCACCTGATTCTTGAGCTGGCGTGCATTACCCAGCATGCCGGGGTAGCTCAGTCCCTCGCAAAACAGGGTCTCTCCCACGCAGCCGGTGGCCAGCAGGGCCAGCATGATGCCGTGCTGGGCACCATGGCTGAACAGCAGGCGATCTTCGCTCGCCGTGATGCCCTGCTCGGCGAGCCAGTCGACGAACAGCTGGCGCTGTGCGGGGCGTCCCGCCTCCTTGTCATAACCGAGCAGGCCGTTGAGATCCCCCTGCGCCAGCTCGGTGAGCAGGGGCCTGATGATGGCGCCCCTGTCCAGCTGGACCGGGAGGTTCTGCCACAACTCGATGCGCTGGCTGTCTTCATTGCGGATCACCCATTCGTTGGCGGGATCCGCCGCTCCCCTGACCCAGGTGCCGTGCCCGACCCGGGCCGCCAGCAGGCCCCGTCGCTCCGCCTCGGTGTAGGCGCGGGTGACGGTGCCCACGGTGACCCCCAGCTTGTCTGCCAGGGCCCTGTGGGTCGGCAGCCGGGTCTCGGGTGAGAGGGTGCCGGTGGCGATGGCCTGCTCGATGGCCTTGACCAGTTTGAGGTAGAGGGGCCCCTCGAAAGGGGTGAGGTCGGGCGTCCAGATTGTCATGGTGACAATAAATCCATTGATCCAAGATTGTCCGCAATATAGCGTGATTATCAGTCTTTACACAACCAGCAAGCACACATTGTATCGGTACAATGTGGCGAGAAAGGAGTCTCCCCATGACCATCGAATGGTATGCCACCCTGTTTGGCTTCGCCCTGCTCACCTGCGGCACGCCAGGGCCGAACAACCTGATGTTGACGGCGTCCGGTGCCAACTTCGGCGTGCGTCGCACCCTGCCCCATCTCATCGGGGTGGCGGTGGGCCAGCCTGTGCTGCAACTGGTGCTGGCGCTCGGCTTCTATCCGCTGTTCGAGCGCTGGCCCCTGCTCAAGCTGAGCCTGCAGGTGCTGGGCAGCCTTTACCTGCTGTGGCTGGCGTGGCGCATCGCGGTGGCAGGCGCCCCCGGAGATCCCGCCAGCCGTGCCCGCCCCTTGACCCTGCTTGAAGGGCTGGGCTTCCAGTTCCTCAATCCCAAGGCGTGGATGATGGGGATCTCGGCCATCAGTCTGTTCAGCCTGCCGGGGAGCGACTACTGGCCGAGCATGTGGGGCATCATGAGTGTCTTCCCCATGGCGGGGTTCCCGGTCTGCTTCGCCTGGGTGATGTTTGGCCATCAGCTCAGCCGCTGGATCAACTCGGACAAGGGGTGGCGTCGTCTCAACGGCAGCCTGGGTGCCTTGACCGCCCTGTGCGTGGTGATGCTCTGGTATTAACAGCACCTTGATTATTCATGCAAAGAAAATGCATTGCTGACCTTGTCGTCAGGGCGTCGGCTCTGCATATTAGGAGGCTTGCCGTATCTGAACGAGGTTGAGATGGATCTGAACTGGTTGCTCCCCCTGGCGGGCTTTGCCCTTATCACCTGTGGCACGCCGGGCCCCAACAACATGCTGCTCACCAGTGCCGGGGCGGCCCAGGGGTTTCGCCGCTCCGTGCCTCTGCTGGTGGGGGTGGTGGGGGGCATCAACCTGATGATCCTGGCCACGGCCCTGGGGCTTGGGGTGGTGTTCGAGCGTCTGCCCCTGCTGCACGACGGCCTCAAGCTGGTGGGGTCGGCCTACCTGCTCTGGCTGGCCTGGAAGGTGGCCAACGCCAGTGGCCCGGCGGAGGGGAACCGGCCGCTCATCCCGGCCCATCAGGGGGCCATGCTGCAACTGCTCAATCCCAAAGCCTGGATGATGGCGCTCTCCGCCATCAGCGGCTTCACCCTGGCGGGGGAGGCTTACTGGCCGTCCGCGGGCTGGGTGCTCGGCATTTTCTTCGTGACCGGCCTCTATACCGGTGCCTTCTGGGTGCTGTTCGGTGCCCAGGTGCGCCGCCTCATCCGCACCGCCACCGGCTGGCGTCGTTTCAATCTGGGCATGGGGCTCGCCACGGCGGCCTGCGTGCTGATGATCTGGGTTTAGGCCTCGGCCTGAGCCTTTACCGGCTGTCTTGTTGGCCCTTCGGGGCCTTTTTTATTGCCGGGGCGGTGCGATCAAACGCGCCCCCTGAGGGATTGCAGCATTGGTTTGCACCATCGGGTGACATAAGGAGATTCCATGAAATGTATCGGTCTGCTGGGTGGCATGAGCTGGGAGTCCACCGTCAGCTATTACCAGGCCCTCAACCGGGGGGTACGCGAGCGGCTCGGCGGTCTGCACTCGGCGCGAGTGCTGCTGAGCAGCGTGGATTTTGCCGGGATAGAGCGGTTGCAGCACGCCGGTGACTGGCCCGCCACCGCCCGTCTGCTGGCGGCCGAGGCCAGGGCCATCCAGGCCGGTGGCGCCGATTTTCTGCTGATCGGGACCAACACCATGCACAAGGTGGCGCCGGAGATCGAGGCCGCCATCGACATTCCCCTGCTCCACATCGCCGATGCCACGGCCCATCGCCTCCAGGCCGACGGGGTGACCCGGGTGGGCTTGCTCGGCACCCGCTTCACCATGGAGCAGGATTTCTACAAGGGGCGGCTCCAGGAGCGCTTCGGGCTGGAGGTGCTGGTGCCTGATGACGCTGCACGGGAGCGGGTGCACCGCATCATCTATGACGAGCTCTGCCTCGGCGATATTCGCGAGTCGTCTCAGGCCGAGTATCTGGCCATCATCGCCGATCTGGCACAGGCCGGTGCCCAGGCGGTGATCCTGGGTTGCACCGAAATCGCCCTGCTGGTGGGGGCGTGCCAGGCCGCCGTGCCTCTCTATGACACCACCGCCATCCACGCCGAAGCCGCGGTGACGCTGGCCCTTGCCTGATGTGGTGCAGGCGGGGTGAGGGGGCGCCCCTCTCGGCGCCCCGCCTGTTTTTTCCTCCTTTCATAACTGTGAGTCAGCCTTCATTTCAGCAGGGCTGAAGCCGTTTTTATTGTCAATCGGCTCACATTTCCTCCGTTTGTCTCTTGAGTCCGGGGCGTCAGACGCCTAGTTTTCGATCACTGAAACGATTCAGCTTTCACAAAAACAAGAGACACGAGGATAAATCCATGTTGAAGAAACTCTCCATTGCCGTGCTGCTCGCCCTGGGCGCCACCGCGGGTCACGCCGCCGAATTTCTGCTGACCGACTCCCAGCAAGGGCTGGATGTGGGGGACTGGAAGATCACCAGCGAGAAGCTCGGCATCAAAAGCCCGGTTCCCTTCACCATCGAGAAGAAACGCCTGCACGGCGGCCGCCAGGAAGGGGTGGATCTGCTCATCGTCGACAACGGCGTCATGAAGATCACCCTGGTGCCGACCCGCGGCATGGGGATCAAGGAGGTCAAGGCGGCGGATCTGCGCCTAGGCTGGGATTCACCGGTCAAGGAGGTGGTCAACCCCGCCTTCATCGATCTCGAGAGCCGTGGGGGCCTCGGCTGGCTCGACGGCTTCAACGAGATGCTGGTGCGCTGCGGCTACGAGTGGACGGGTCATCCCGGAGTGGATGACGACGGTCGCCTCAAGAGCCTCCATGGCCGGGTGCAGAACATTCCCGCCTCCGTGGTCAGCGTGACCGTGGACGACGAGCCGCCCTATGCCATCCACGTGCTGGGCCGGGTGGACGAGCGCACCTTCAAGATGAGCGAACTGGTCACCTGGACCCAGCTGAGCGTGGTGCCCGGTCAGGCGGAGTTTGCCCTGCAGGACAAGCTGACCAACCACGCTGACTACGAGAACGAGTACCAGATCATCTATCATGGCAACTTCGGGGCCCCCATTCTGGAGGAGGGAGCCAGGGTGAGCACGCCGGTGAAGCAGATCTCCCCGTTCAATGACTACGCCAAGGCCGGACTCAAGGGTTGGCAAACCTATCTGGGGCCCACCAAGGGCTTCGACGAGATGGTGTTCAACCTGGTGCCCTACAGCGACGCCGACGGCAATACCCTGGCAGTGCTGAACAACCGGGCCGGCAACGCCGGAGTGGCGGTGGGCTACAACACCCGACAGCTGCCGGTGCTGACCCTGTGGAAGAACACCGACACCCGGGCCCAGGGCTATGTGACCGGCATCGAACCCGGTACCAGCTATGCCTACAGCACCAAGTACCAGCGCCCGCTCGGGCTGGTCCCCAAGATCCAGCCGGGGGAGACCAAGACCTTCGATCTGACCTATCGCCTGCTGCAAAATGCCGACGAGGTGAAGCAGGCCCTGGCCCGGGTGGAGAAGATCCAGGGCGGTCGGGCCACCGAGCTGCGCGAGCAACCCCTGGTCAAGCTGCCATAAGGGAGAGACGCCCAGCAAAAAGCCGCTCCATGAGCGGCTTTTTCATATCAGGCCCGTCGATCAGACGTGGCTGTACATGGCTTCTATCTCGCGCTGGTACTTGGCCTCGATGATCTTGCGGCGCAGCTTCATGGTGGGGGTGATCTCCCCGAGCTCCATGGAGAAGGCGCTCGGCAGCAGGGTGAACTTCTTCACCTGCTCGAACTTGGCCAGCTCCTTTTGCAGATCCTGAATGCGGGCCTCGAAGAACTCCATCACCCGGGAGTGGCGCAGCAGCTCGGTCTTGCACTGGTACTGCAGGTTGATGGAGCGGGCGTACTCCTCCAGGGACTCGAAGCAGGGCACGATGAGCGCCGACACGAAGTGGCGGGCATCGGCGACGATGGCAATCTGCTCGATGAAGCGATCCTTGCCGAGGGTCCCCTCGACCAGTTGCGGCGCCACGTACTTGCCGTTGGAGGTCTTCATCAGCTCCTTCAAGCGCTCGGTGAAGTAGATGTTGCCCTCGTCATCCAGCTCGCCCGCATCGCCGGTGCGCAGGAAGCCATCCTCGGTCATCACCTCGGCGGTGGCCTCCGGCTTGTTGTAGTAGCCACGCATCACGGTGGGGGCGCGCACCAGCAGTTCGTTGTTCTCGCCGAGTTTCACCTCGATGCCGTTTAGCGCCGTGCCGATGGAGCCCAGCCTGAACTGGGTGTCTTCATAGCAGCAGACGGTGGCGGTGGTCTCGGTCATGCCGTAGCCGTACTTGAGGTTGAGCCCCATGGCCTGGAAGAAGAGATTCACCTCGTCCGCGAGACGGGCGCCCGCCACCGGCAGGAAGCGGGTGCGACCGCCGAAACGGGCGCGCAGCTTGCGAAACACCAGGCGCTCGGCAAGCCAGAGCTGGCCATAGAGCAGGGGAGAGGCGGACTTGCCCGCCTGACGGGTGGCGACCATCTGTTTGCCCACCCGGGTGGCCCAGCCGAACAGAGCGCGGCGCAGGCGCGGCGCCTGGGCCACCCTGGCCTGGATCATGGCGTAGGCCTTCTCGTAGAGGCGGGGCACGGCGCACATCACGGTGGGCTTCACCTCGCCGATGACATCCATCACCTTCTGCGGGTCGCGAATGTAGACGTTCTCGGCGCCGCAATAGAGCACGTAGTAGCTCCAGGCACGCTCGAACACATGGCTCAACGGCAGCATGCAGAGGGAGACATCCTGCTCGCTGAGGTCGAGGCGAGCGTCATGCATCTCGAAGCAGGCGGCCATGTTGGCGAAATCGAGCATGACCCCCTTGGGTTCGCCCGTGGTGCCCGAGGTGTAGATGAGGGTCAGCAGGTCGTCCATGCGGTAGTGGCGCTCGCGCTCGCGCAGCACCAGCTCGCTGGGTTGGTGGTTGCCGGAGACGAGGAAGGTCTGGAAGTGGCTGGCCGAGGCGCAGCCGCGCAGATCGACGGTGCCGTCCAGGGCGACGATGTGGCTTATCTCGCCGCTGTCGATGAGGTGCAGCGCCTGATCGAACTGGGGCTGCTCCCCCACGAACAGCATCCTGATGCCGGCATCCTTGACGATGTAGCGCAGCTGATCGAGGGTGCTGGTGGGGTAGATGGGCACGCTGACGCCACGGGCGGCCAGGATGCCGAGGTCGGCCTGGGTCCACTCGGGCATGTTGCGGGCATAGATGCCGACCATCTCGCCGGGCTGGTGGCCCGCCCGGATCAGTCCCTGGGCGCAATAATCCATGGCCTGACCCAGGGTTCGCCAGCCGATGGCGCGCCACTGGCCATCCTGCTGGACGCGCAGGGCGGCCTTGTTGCCAAGGCGGGCAATACGCTCACGCATCACTCTAACCAGATGAAACTGCGACATCTCACGCATCCTCAAGTAACAGTTGTGCGCCCGCAGGGGCACCAAAATCGGGGCTGGAGTTTAAACTCTAACATTACAGCTTACAAGTGTGCGCTATTTGTCCTGGATCACAAAGTCGTCAACCAGATGAGAGTGAGGCATGATAGGGGGCAGGGATCGGATTCGTTCAGGGAGTTGCACCATGAATATCGGGATCAAGAGCCTGTTCACCGGCGTGTTGCTGCTGTTGGCGGGGGCTGGCGCCCTCTGGTATCTGCTGGGGGGCGCGGGGGAGCAGGAGAATCCCTGGCTGAGCGGCGCCGAGGGCTATGAGCAGGCGCAGCGGCTGGCGCTGAGGGAAGGATACCCCTTGCTCTACGTGATCGAGCGCGCCAAGTGCCGACGCTGCAAGGCGCTGAATACCAGGCTGTGGCGTGCCCCCGAGATGCAATCCGCCCTGGCGGGGCTGGTGAAGGTGCGACTCAACCCGGATGCGGGGGATGGTAGCGAGCACATTCTGCGCCGCTTCCCCCAGGTTGCGACGGCCCCTGGCATCTATGTCCAGCGACCGGGTGAGCCGCTTCGCCCCATCAAGATCGCGGTGGATATCGAACAGATCTGGATGCCCGGCGTCACCTATGGTCGCGGCTTCTTCATGCCCCTCTCTGGAGCCGCATTCGAGGCCGTGCTGAGGGTGACCCTGAGCCTGGAAGACCCCTCCATCGACAACGCGCCCCTGCCCTGAGGGGGGAAGCGAAGAGGGGGAGTCAGGGAGGTCAGAGGGGGTGTCCGCTGACGGCGGCCTGCTGCGGGTTGTCAGCCGAAGTCGAACAGACGGGACATCAGCACGGCATCCTCCCTCTCCTGCCCGGTGCCGTAGTAGTCGGCGCGGCGGCAATACTCGGCAAACCCCTCGCTCTCGTAGAGGTTGATGGCGGTGCGGTTGCCGGCCCTGACCTCCAGGAACCAGGCCTCGGCCTTGCTGGCCTTGCTGCGGGCCAGGTACTCCCTGAGCAGCGCCCGCCCCAGCCCCTTGCCCTGAAAGTCGGGGTGTACGCAGATGTTCATCAGGGAGCTGTCTCCCGCCACCAGATCCGAGATGTAGAAACCGGCCGGTCGTCCGTCCACCAGCATCAGGCCGTTGAGATAGCGCGGCCCGAAGCAGGAGAGCAGGTTGGCCTGGCTCCAGGGCTCCTGGTGGGCGGCCTGCTCGATGGGGTAGATGGCTTCGAAGTCCGATTCGAGCAGGGGGCGAAAGTGGGGCAAGAGGTCAGACATGGTCACTCCGGACGGGATTCAGGCTTGCGATGGACACCATGGCCGTGCCATGGTCGTGAGCATCAAGGGGTGTGGCGCTGCCGGCACTGCTGCCAGAGGGCGCGCTTGTGTGCCCCATCGGGCTTGAGCGGGCAGACAAGGGCATCGGGCCAGCGAGGGTCCGGCGCCGTCAGCCAGAGCAGGGGCGAAGTGGCCCCCGCGGGTAGGGAAGGCATCTCGGACAACAGGGAGACCTCGTCCGTGCCAAGGCCGAGCCAGCGGCAGATGTCCCCGAGCAGGGAGGGCGCGGGCAGCGTCTCTGCCAGCAGCCAGAGCTTGCCGGTCGGCAGAGGGGCAGTCTCCTGCGGGGCCAGCACCTCGTCGGCGGGCGTGTTTCCCGGCTGTGCGGCGCCGTCGGGGCTGGTGCCTCCCGCCAGGAGTCGGCCTCTCTGTTGCCAGAGGGGGATGCCCATGCGGGCCAGGATGCGCTGGCGCAGCGGGTCCAGCAGGGGATCTTGCATGGCGAAGGCTCACTCTTGATCTGCGTTGGGGTAAATAATGATGCGCAGAGTACACTCTCGCGGGATTTGCTGCACCCCGGACGTGCGCTTTTCGCCCTGTGGCGATGGCAAACGAGCGCCCCCCGGGGGCAGAGATGACAGACAATGAGAGTGGGGCGGGGCCAGAGGCCGGACCCCGTCACCACGGATGACCTATCAGCTTCGGAACTGTGCCTATGCCGCCTTTAGCCCAGAATACTGTTCGTGCCACCCCCATTCATGAGCGCCTGCCACGGCTCCTTTCCGCCCTTGGTGAGGGACTGTATGAGCGCCAGGATGCCCTGCGGCTCGGCCTGCTGGCGGCCCTGAGTGGCGAGAGCGTCTTTCTGCTGGGCCCCCCGGGCATCGCCAAGAGCCTGATCGCGCGGCGCCTCAAGCTGGCGTTTCAGGATGCCCGCCATTTCGAATACCTGATGACCCGTTTCAGTACGCCGGAGGAGGTGTTCGGCCCCCTCTCCATCCAGGCGCTCAAGGAGGATGGCAAGTACCTGCGGTTGACCAGCGGCTACCTGCCGGAGGCCGAGGTGGTCTTCCTCGACGAGATCTGGAAGGCGGGCCCCGCCATCCTCAACACCCTGCTCACCGCCATCAACGAGCGGCAGTTTCGCAACGGCGACAGCCAGCACCCCATTCCCATGCGGCTGCTGGTCACCGCCTCGAACGAGCTGCCGGCCCCGGACAGCGGGCTGGAGGCGCTCTACGACCGCATGCTGGTGCGGGTCTGGATGGACAGGGTGCAGGAGAAATCCAACTTCCAGGCCATGCTGGCGAGCGATGGCCAATCCCATCAGAACCTGACCCCGGCGGTGCAGATTCGGGGGGAAGAGTACGACGCCTGGCAGGATGCCATCGAGCAGGTACGCCTGCCGGACGCCTGTTTCGAACTCATCTACCAGCTGCGCCAGCAGCTCGACAGCCAGCTCGGGCACGGCTGCTATGTCTCGGATCGGCGCTGGAAGAAGGCGGTGCGGCTCATCAAGGCGAGCGCCTTCTTCAATGGCCGCGACGAGGTGGCGCCCCTGGATCTGCTGCTGTTCAAGGATTGCCTCTGGCACGACGAGGCTTCCCGCACCGCGCTGCTGGAGATGATCGGCGAGTTTTCCCGCCTCTACGGCTACCAGCAACTGGCGCTGACCCGGGAGCTGCTCTCCCTGCGCGAGCAGTTCAAGCAGTTGCAGGGGGCGGTCGCCTTGCGCATCGGCTGCAAGGCGGTCAAGCGCAAGCAGTGGTTCGGCCGTCGCGCCCGCGGCACCGAACTGCCGCTGGCCAACGCCAGGCCGTTCGGCAAGCTGGTGCACTTCCAGCTGCTCACTCCGGCGCCCCTGGATGGCAGCGATCCCGAGCGCCTCACCGGCACCCTCACCTTCGATCGCACCCTGCTCTCTCACTGGCACCCCACCGGGGAGGCGCTGGTGGGCTGGCCTCTCGGCAACCCCAAGGAGGGGCACTACGAGCTGGTGCTGGACGAGCAGTTGCGGCTGCACGTGCTGGATATCCAGCGCCAGCCCGTGCCCCTGATGCTGGTGGAGCGCACCCCCATCCCCGAGGTGGTGATGGCCCCCTGGCTGTCGGCCCTGGACGACCTGACGGGCCAGGTGAACCGGGTGCTGCAAAACCTCAAGGGCCAGCGCAACCTGTTCGACCGTCACCAGCCCCATCTGTTCGTGGGGGACCACTGGCTGCGTCAGGTGGAGGACAGCTTCTTCGTGCTGAGCCGGGACCTGGAGCGGCTGGGGGCCGAGCTGCAGCAGTGGCGGGATCGTCTGCCTCTTCTCGATGCACAGGGGTGACGTCGCGTCTGACGTGGGGTTGGTGAAATAAACAGGATGAATAACATGTTTAGTCAGCATGGTACTCCATCACATCTCAACGCCCGGGGTGGCCCATGCTAGAGATCGGCATGATGGACCTGGGGCTGCTCATGGGGGAGGGGGAGCTGGCGGGGGAGATGGCGCTGCTGCTTGCCTCCACCCCCAAGATCTCCGAGTTCCTCAAGCGCTCGCCCCTGCAGGGGAAGCTGCTCAGAAAGCGCATCCAGACCTGGAGCGAACAGCTTGGGGAGGAGATGCGTCACAAGCCGGTGCCGGTGGCCCTCGAGCGGGAATACCTGCTCTATCAGGCCCACCGGCAACTGCCCCTGCCGGAGCTGGTGGGGCGCCTGCCCGCCCTGCTGGAAGCCCTTGAGCAGCACAGCCCTTTTGCGGGGGATGCCCGCAGCCTGGTGCGCCAGATAGTGGCCCAGCCCACCGAGGGGTTGCGCCAGCTCTTCATCGAGAAGTGGCGTGCCAGCCTGGTGGGCAGCCTGTTGCAGTTGCAGCAGCAGATAGCGGAGGCGGAGCGGGAGAAGCAGCGCCAGGAGATAGAGGATCAACTGCTGGCCAACCGGACCTTGGCCGATGCCCTGGATCCGCACCAGATCTCCGCCGGTGGGCTCTGGGATCTGGCCCAGGGGAGCTGGCACAAGCGCAGCCTGGCGCTGGTGAAGCAGTACGCCCGCATGTTGCAGCAGGAACCTCTGCTCGCGGAGATCGCCGCCCTGCTTGGGCGCAGCGAGCGGGAGCGGCGCAGCGAGGACAGGACGCTGCCGCCGGTGCCTGTGCACGAGCTGGAGGAGGTGCAAAGTGACGATGTGCCCGACGATCTGGTGGGGGTGCACCCGGCCAGCGATCTGATGCGCCTCCTGCCGAGCGAGGCGGTGATGCTGGCGCTGCCGGAGCTGGAGCTGGAGTTCTATCGCCGTTATCTGGAGCGGCGCCTGCTGAGCTACCAGTCGCGGGGCACCCTGCCGCGCCAGCGTCTGATGCTGCGCTCCCCCGAGCAGGGAGGGCAGGAGATGCAGCCGCGGGGCCCCTTCATCGTCTGCGTCGATACGTCAGGTTCCATGGGGGGCTATCCGGAGGAGTGTGCCAAGGCGCTGTTTCTCGCCCTGCTCAAAGGGGCGATGGAGGAGAAGCGGGGCTGCTATCTGATGCTCTTCTCCACCGAGGTGGCGACCCTGGAGATCACCGCCGACACCGGGCTTGAGAAGGCGGAGCGCTTTCTCTCCATGAGTTTTCACGGGGGGACCGATCTGGTGCCCTGCCTGGAGCAGGCCCTGACCCAGCTTGAACAACCCGCCTTTGCCAAGGCCGACGTGCTGGTCATCTCCGACTTCATCGCCCAGAACCTGCCCCACCCCCTGCTCGAGCGGATGAACCGGCGACGGGCGCAGCAGACACGCTTCCATGCGGTCGCCATGTCCCGTCACGCCAAGGCGGCCATTTTGCGGGTGTTCGACAACAGCTGGCTGCTCGATTGCGGCCTGCGTGGACGCCTGCTGCGGCGCTGGCAGCGCCATTGAGGGCGATCAGGCTCAGAGAGTGGGCCTGTGGTAGAGACCCCGTTCGTTGACCTGCTCCTGATCCAGCAGCGGCTGACCGCTTGGCTGGGCAATGTAAAAACCCCGCTTGCCGCTGCGCTTGACCCTGTACATGGCCTGATCCGCCCGGGCCAGCGCCGCGCCGAAATCGTCCTGGGGCCGGATGGCCGCAATTCCCATGCTCAGTCCCACCGAGGCGTCCCCGTTGGGCAGCTCGAAGGGGGTGGCGATGGCATCGATGCACTGGCGGGCGAGGTGGCTGGTGCGGGGATCGTCGCACGCCCAGGGCAGCAGCAGCACGAACTCGTCCCCGCCGATGCGCCCCAGCCGTACCTCCTCGCCGCAGCAGTGGCGAAGGCGCAGGGCGAGGGAGACCAGCAGTTCGTCACCTGCCCGGTGGCCCAGGTTGTCGTTCACCAGCTTGAAGTCATCGAGATCGATGAAGCAGATGGCCTGGTACTCCCCGGGAAAGTGGCGGTGCAGCGCGGTGCGGTTGAACAGGCCGGTGAGGGGATCCCGGTGGGCAAGCTGGGCGAGCTGCTGCTCGTACTCCTTCTCATGGGTGATGTCGATGTGGGTGCCCATCACCCGGACGGGGTTGCCCTGATCATCCCGCTCCACCACCCGGCCCCGGTCCAGCACCCAGGTGGTCTTGCCATCCTTGCCGATCATGCGGTGCATCGCCTGATAAAACGGGCTCTTGCCCTCCAGATGGTCGAAGAAGGCCAGCAGCACCTGCTCCCTGTCCTCCGGGTGAAGGTGGGCGCGCCAGACGTCGAAGTGGGCCGACAGCTCCTTGGGCTGGTAACCGAGCATGGAGCCCCAGCGCCGGTTGAAGATGATGAGTTTGCCGGTGGGCACATGGTTCTGCCAGATGCACAGGCCGGTGCCGTCCATGGCGGCGTCCAGCTTCTCCCGCGCGTCATCCGCGATGCGTTTGAGACGCTCGTTCTCCAGCAACAACCTGTCGTAAGCCTCCCTCAGCTCCTCGTAGGTCATTCCTCATCCCTTCCCCTGTTCGAAAGCATATATAGTCGATGCACTCTCTCCTTCTGTAAAGAAGGGGATAGGGGAGGCTCTCGTCCGATATGAGGCGTTTTCCCACCCTCTGACGGCTGTGCGCCCAGAGTCTGTGGGGATATGATGACAGCGATGAGCGCGGCGTCCGGCCAGTGAAGAGGAGAAAATGTCCGCATGAAGATCCTGATGGGAGGTGGTCTGTTGCTGTGGCTGGGGGTTGCCCTGGCCCAGGCGGCGCCACTGGCCGGGCACGAGTTGCAGCTGGCGTTGCAGCAGCTGGAAGAGTCGGCGATGCCGGTGCAGGTGTTTCGCGAGCGCGTCGCCGCCCTGACTGCCGGACAGGCACACTATCCGCCCGAGGTGCAGGGGCGTCTTGCCCGGCTGCAGTGCTGGGCCCAGCCGAGTGAACGAGACGAGGAGTTTCGCCGCGCGGTGGCGTTTGCCGAGCAGGAGCTGGCGCAGGCCCGTGCCCGCAAGGACAGGGTCACCGAGGTGGGGTTGCTCGCCTGTCGAGGCTATCACCGGCAACTGCTCGGCAACATGGCCGGGGCCGGGGAGGATTACGACGCCGCCCTGACCCTGGCTCGCCGGCTCGGGGATGAGCGCCAGCGTGCCGACATCCTGAGCCTGCGGGGGGAGATGTACTCCTACCAGGGGGAGCTGGCGGAGGGGCTGATGGATCTCATCGATGCCCACCAGCGATACGAGGCGCTCGGGCTGGAGGCCAAGGGGCGCGAGGTGCTCGCCAATATTGCCAATGCCTATCGCAGGATGGGGCTCTATGAGCGGGCCGAGAGCTACTTCAACGAGCTGGAACACGACTACCGGCAGCTCGGGGTCGAGGAGTACCTGGTGGATATTCACAGCCAGCAGGGGCTCCTCTACATCGACACCGAAGAGTACGACAAGGCGCTGCCCCTGATGGCCGAAGCGGAGCGTTACTATCTGGGATCAAACCAGGAAGGGGTCCTGGCCTGGAGCCGGATCGAGCTGGCCACCATCCTGCAGAAACAGGGCAAGCCGGACCAGGCCATGACCAAGCTAGATCAGGCGGCAGCCTCCCTCCATCAGGGGGAGGGGGCGGACAGCGTCACCCTGGGCCACTGGCACCTCGTCATGGCCGAGGTCCTCGAGGCCCTGAACCGACCCGGCGAGGCGTTGCGGCACCTGGACGAGGCCGAGCCCATCTTTACCCGGGAGCAGAACCTGCGCTTCCTCGCCCGGGTGCATGAAACACGGGCCCGGGTGCTGGAGCGTCAGGGGCACATCCAGTCGGCCCTCACCAGCCTCAAGACCTATGTCGAGACCCGCCAGGCCCTCGAGCTCAGATTGCGGGAACAGCGCTCCTTGCAGATGCGTTTCGAGTTCGATCTCGCCCGCAAGGAGCTGGAAAACCAGACCCTCAGGTCCCAGCAGCAGTTGCAGGCGGAGAAACTCAAGCAGTTGCAGGAGCGGCGCTACTGGCAATACCTGGTGGTGGCCCTGCTGCTGGTGGTGATGGGTACCCTGGTGGTGCACCAGCGCGGGCGCACCCGCAAGATGCAGCGCCTCGCCATGACGGACGAACTGACCGGCATCCACAACCGGCGCCAGATCCAGGCCAAGGGGCGCAAATGGTTCACCCAGACCCGGGAGGAGGGCAAACCCCTGTGCGTGCTGCTGCTGGATGTGGATCACTTCAAGAAGGTGAACGACCAGCTGGGCCACCACGTGGGGGACAGGGTGCTCACCGCCGTGGCCCAGTGCATCGAGGAGCAGTTGCGCAGCCTCGACAGGGTGGGGCGCAACGGCGGCGAGGAGTTTCTGGTGCTGCTGCCGGATACCCTCCTGAACGAGGCCGTCGAGGTGGCGGAGCGGATCCGCCAGGCCGTCGCCCGTCTCGAGATTGAGGGGGTGCCTGCGGATCACCCCATCCGCATCAGCATCGGCTGCGCCCAGTACAAACCCGAGGATGACAACCTGGGCGAGCTGGTGCGCCGGGCCGACGAGGCCATGTACGAGGCCAAGCTGGCGGGGCGCAACCGGGTGATGACGGCCCGGTGAGGCCGACCCCGGGCCCCCGTGATAGCGGGCTGGGTATTTTTCACTCGCGCGGGTATAATGCCGCGCAATTTTGCTTTGATCCGGGGCCAGACCCATGTAATGCAACGCGCTTCTCCTGTCTCCACCGGCGGTCACTGACCCGCCCGCGTGGTGTCGTTGTCTGCATGGGCGCCCTGATTCCAAGGTGCTGTCCCGCATTTTTCCCACGGTGGCTCCAGGCCGCCGCTCAATAGAAGAACGTCGAATTATGTCAGCTGAATTTCTGAGTGAAGTCTCCAAGAGACGCACTTTTGCGATCATCTCGCACCCGGATGCGGGTAAAACCACCATCACCGAAAAGGTCCTGCTGTTCGGACAGGCCATTCAGCGCGCCGGTACCGTCAAGGGCCGTGGCTCGGGCCAGCACGCCAAATCCGACTGGATGGAGATGGAGAAGCAGCGCGGTATCTCCATCACCACTTCCGTGATGCAGTTCCCCTACGCCGACTGCCTGGTCAACCTGCTCGACACCCCGGGTCACGAGGACTTCTCCGAAGATACCTACCGTACCCTCACGGCGGTCGACTGCTGCCTGATGGTCATCGACGCCGCCAAGGGTGTTGAAGACCGGACCCGCAAGCTGATGGAAGTGACCCGGCTGCGCGACACCCCCATCCTCACCTTCATGAACAAGCTGGACCGCGAAGTGCGCGATCCGATGGAGGTGATGGACGAGGTGGAGCGCGAGCTCAACATCATGTGCGCCCCCATCACCTGGCCCATCGGCTGCGGCAAATCCTTCAAGGGTGTCTATCACCTCTACAAGGACGAGACCTACCTGTATCAGAGCGGTCAGGGCCACACCATCCAGGAGAAGCGGGTGGTCAAGGGGTTGAACAACCCCGAGCTGGATGCCGCCATCGGCGACGATCTGGCGGCCCAATTGCGTGGCGAGCTGGAGCTGGTGCAGGGCGCCTCTCCCGAGTTCGATCACGATGCCTTCATCGCCGGCGAGATGACCCCGGTCTTCTTCGGGACCGCCCTCGGCAACTTCGGTGTCGACCACATGCTGGATGGCCTGACCGACTGGGCGCCAGCCCCCATGCCGCGCAAGGCCGAGAGCCGCGAAGTGGTGGCCACCGAGGAGAAGTTCTCCGGCTTCGTGTTCAAGATCCAGGCGAACATGGACCCGAAACACCGCGACCGTATCGCCTTCATGCGTATCGTGTCAGGCACTTACTCCAAGGGCATGAAGATGCGTCACGTGCGCATCGGCAAGGACGTCAACATCTCCGACGCCGTCACCTTCATGGCCGGTGACCGTGAACAGGCGGTCGAGGCCTGTGCCGGCGACATCATTGGTCTGCACAACCACGGCACCATCCAGATCGGCGACACCTTCACCCAGGGTGAAGATCTCAAGTTCACCGGCATCCCGAACTTCGCGCCGGAACTGTTCCGCCGCATCCGCCTGCGTGACCCCCTCAAGCAGAAGCAACTGCTCAAGGGGCTGGTGCAGCTCTCCGAAGAGGGGGCGGTGCAGGTGTTCCGTCCGCTCATCAGCAACGATCTCATCGTCGGTGCGGTCGGTGTGCTGCAGTTCGACGTGGTGGTTTCTCGTCTGAAGAGCGAGTACAACGTCGAGGCCATCTACGAGGCGGTCAACGTCGCCACCGCCCGCTGGGTGGAAGGGACCGACGTCAAGAAGTTCGAGGAGTTCAAGCGCAAGAACGAGGTCAACCTGGCCCTCGATGGCGGTGACAACCTCACCTACATCGCGCCGACCATGGTCAACCTGCGCCTGGCACAGGAGCGTCACCCGGACGTTCACTTCCGCCAGACCCGCGAACACTGATCACCCCGCCCGCACCCAGCGGGTGGCGGATGACCAGAGAGACCCCGCTTCGGCGGGGTTTTTTGTTATGGGGCGTTTCATTGGAAGGGGCGTAGATCCCCATCCGGGGCTTGATGGTTGAATAAAAATACAGGATAAGTGATTTTAATTTCACCCATGGAGAGAGACATGTCCGTCACCCAACCCGTAGAGGCGCAGTTTGCCGCCTACAATGCCCACGACCTCGACGCCTTCGTGGCCTGCTTTGCCCCGGATTTCAAAGGCTATCGCATGCCGACCGAGACGCCGAGCACAGTCGGCAAGGGGGCGCTGCGGGCCTTCTATGCGGAGCACAGATTCAACAACCCGCAGCTCAAGGCCGAGCTGCTGTCACGCACTGTCATGGGCAACAAGGTGTTCGATCACGAGCTGATCCACGGCCTCTCCCCCGAGCCCATCGAGAGCGTGGCGGTGTTCGAGGTGAAGGAGGGTCTTATCCAGACCGCCTGGTTCTATTTCCCTTCCTGAGCGCCGCGACACGGGCCTGCCGGCGACAAAGCTGGTATAAGAGAAAGTTCCCTGCGGGCATCCCCTGGTCTGCCCGCGTCTGGACAATAACAAGGAGTACACCATGCTTGGACGCATCACCCACCTCTTCCCGCTTTGGGCCCTGCTGTTTTCCCTGCTGGCCTACTGGCAGCCCGAGCCCTTCGTCGGCCTCAAGGGCCAGATAGTGCCGCTGCTGACCATCATCATGCTGGCCATGGGGCTGACCCTCAAACCCCAGAACTTCCTCGACGCGGTGCGCAACAAGAAGGCCATCGGCCTCGGGCTGGTATTGCAGTTCAGCGTGATGCCGCTGGCCGCTCTGCTGGTCAGCCTGTTGCTGGGCTTTGATGCCGAGTTGACCGTGGGCATGGTGCTGGTGGGCAGCGTCGCCGGTGGCACCTCTTCCAACGTGATGTGCTATCTGGCCAAGGGCGATGTGGCTCTCTCCATCACCATGACAGCTCTCTCCACCCTGCTCGGGGTCCTCGTCACCCCCCTGCTGGTGCAGCTGCTGGCTGGCAAGAGCGTCGACGTGCCGGTGCTGGACATGCTGCTGAGCCTGGTGAAGATAGTGCTGATCCCTGTGGTGTTCGGGGTGGTTGCCAATGTCTCCCTCCACTCCCTGACGGCACGTATCGAGCCCGTGCTGCCGCTCGTCTCCATGGCCGCCATCGTCATGATCATCGCCATCGTGGTCGCCCTCAACGCAGGGCAGTTCGCCAGCATCGGCCCCATCGTGGCGCTGGCGGTGATCCTGCACAACGGCATCGGCATTGCGGCGGGCTACTGGGTCAGTCGCTGGCTGGGCTTTGAGGAGCGGATCTGCCGCACCGTGGCCTTCGAAGTGGGGTTGCAGAATTCTGGCCTCGCCACGGCGCTGGCCATGAAATTCTTCACTCCCGCCTCGGCCATGGCTGGCACCCTCTTTTCGGTCTGGCACAACCTGTCCGGCTCTCTGCTGGCCGGGGTCTGGGCCAAGCGACCGCTTTCCCGGCCTGCCCGGACCCTGGAGCAGCGCGCTGGCTGATCAGGGGGTGACAGATGAAACAACAAGGGGCCATGGGCCCCTTGTTGTTTGAGCTAGTCGAGCGCCAGCACCATGCAGATCTCGCAGGCGTCGTGGCCCGTGCAGCCAAGGGGCCCCGGCAGGTGTTCGAAGCCCAGGGATTCATAGAGGGCGGTGGCTTCCCGCAGCACGGCGGTGGTCTCCAGATAGCAGCGCTGGTAACCCAGGGCGCGAGCCTCGGCCAGCGCCTGCAACACCAGCCGCCGTCCCAGCCCCAGCCCTCGCAGGGCGGGCAGGAAGTACATCTTCTGCAGCTCGCACACATCCGCTGCTCCCGCCAGCGGCGCTATGCCACCCCCGCCGAGAATGGCGCCGTCCGGTCCCTCAATCACCCAGTAGCGGCTGCGCTCCCCCTGATAGGTCTCGTGGAGAAAATCGAGGTTGGGATCCGCCACCCCGTACCCCTTGTCGGCGGTGAGGCCGTATTCGGCGGAGACGGCGCGCACCACGGCGGCGATCCGGGGATTGTCGGCCGGGGTGATGGGGCGGATGACGAACCCCTGCTGGCGGCGGGCGCGGGAGAGGGCGCTGCGATAGAGCCGCATGCCCTCCCAGATCTGCTCGCACTCGGCGGGGGAGAGCTGGGCCAGGGCCCCCGCCATGGTCTCGTCCATCTGCCGGTGCAGCTCCTCAAGCTGTGCCTTGCCCGGCTCGGTGAGGCTCGCCTCCTTGCTGCGCCCGTCCGAGGGGTGGGGTTGCCAGGCGATCAGCTCCCGTTCGGCGAGGCGGGCCAGGGGGCGGCTGGCGTTGGACTTGTCGATGCGAAGGCGCTCGGCAAGCTGCTGGTTGGTGGCGGGACCGTTCTCCAGCTCGATGAGCAGGTGGGCCTCCAGAGGGCTCAGGGCCAGCGAGCCGCACTGCTGGGAGAGCATGCCGAGTTCGCGTACCAGTTCCCTCGACAGGGCGCGCAGGGGGCGGGGATCCATGGGGTTGTCTCCTTGTGGTGGCATTTGGTTGTTATGCGCAACCAATACCATTTTTTGGTTGTTGATGACAACCATTTGCGTGAAAAAGGGCGAAAGACAGGCAGAAAAAAGGGCCCGGGAGAGGGCCCAAACATTGGAAACCCGCGCGGGGGCGCGGATCCCATCCTTGGTCTGGCAAGGTGCCGGCGAGGGTTAGACCAGCTCGGCCAGCATGGTGTCGGCATAGGGCACCAGGGCGTCGCCCTGTTTCACCTTGGCGAGGTAGTCCGGGTTGGCGATGAGGGGGCGACCGATGGCGACGAGGTCGAAGCGGTCCGCCTCGATGGCCTCGAGCGCGGTCTCGGCGCTGTAGTTGCCCACCCCCACCAGGTGGCCGTCGTAGCGGGCACGCAGGTAGTCGGAGGCGCGGCCGTCCAGGTAGTCGAAGGTGAGGCTGTCATCGAAGATACCCAGGTGCAGATAGGCCAGAGTACGCTGGTTCAGCTCGGCCAGCAGGTGGTCGAACACGGCGCGATCCCGGGCATCCCCTTCCAGGTGCACATAGGCGCCGGGGGAGAGACGAAGGCCGGTGCGATCCCCGCCAATGCGGGCGGCGATGGCATCCACTACCTCGAGGGCGAAGCGGCTCATGTTCTCGGGGCTGCCGCCGTAGTTGTCGGTGCGCAGGTTGCTGGCGTGGTGCAGGAACTGATCGATGAGGTAGCCGTTGGCACCGTGGATCTCCACCCCGTCAAAGCCCGCTTCGATGGCGTTGGCGGCGGCCTGGGCGTAATCCTCGACCAGCTGGGCGATTTCGCTCCCGGTCAGGGCGCGGGGTACCTGATAGACCAGCTCGCGCATGCGCGGCACCGTGCCCTCATGGGCGACGGCGGAGGGGGCCAGCACTTCGGCGTGGTGGAAGAAGGGGTGGGAGAGACGGCCCACGTGCCACAGCTGGGCGAAGATCTTGCCGCCGTTGGCATGCACGGCGCTGGTCACTTTCTTCCAGCCGGCGATCTGTTCGGCGCTGTAGAGCCCCGGGGTATTGGGGTAGCCCTGCCCGTCCGGCCGGATGATGGTGGCTTCGGAGATGATGAGGCCGATGTCGGCGCGGCGGCCGTAGTAGGCGGCCATCTGTTCGGTGGGCACCAGACCCGGGCCCGCCATGCAGCGGGTGAGGGGGGCCATCATGAAACGGTTCGCGAGGGTGAGAGTGTCGTTGAGGCGATAGGGCTGAAACAGGGTATTCATGATCGTCTGTCCTGAGGGAGTGATTCTTGAACGGGCATTCAAGACGTTTTTTGGTTTGTGTGCAAGTATTTTTTGAGCAAGCATTCAACATGGATTGACGGGGGAGGCTGGGGTAAACTTGCCGCCCTGTTTTTTCCGTCCCGCGGGACCTTGCCACCGGAGACCCCATGCGCAGCGCCGAATACGATCGGGATGCCGTCTTGCGAAACGCCATGGAAGCCTTTCGCGCCAAAGGCTATGCCAAGACCACCATGCAGGAGCTGGTGGCCGCAACCGGCCTGCACCCGGGCAGCCTCTATGCCGCCTTTGGCAACAAGCGCGGCCTGCTGCTGGCGGCGGTCGATCACTATGTGGCAGAGAAGGGGGCCCTGCGCCGCCGCTGCCTGGCACAGCCCAGCCCGCTGGCGGGGCTGCACGCCTTCCTCGAGCAGGTGGTGGACGATGCCCTGCAGGGCTCCTGCCTGCTGACCCGCACCCTGATGGAGCTGGCGGAGCAGGACGAGGAGCTGCACCTTCGCTTCAAGGCCATCTACGGCGAGCTGGAACAGGATCTGGCCGGGCAGCTGGCCCTGGCAAAGGCGCAGGGAGAGCTGGCAAAAGAGGGGGACATCCCCACCCTGACCGCCTTCTTGCAGGTCCATATCCAGGGACTGGTCACCTTCGCCCAGTGTCACCCCGACCGCCCTCTGCTGGCCGGTGTCGTTGCCCGGATGATGAGCGCCCTGCGGGCGTGATGGCGAGGATGGAAACAACAAAGGCTCCCGCGGGAGCCTTTGTTGTTGCTGGGAATGCCCCTCGCAGCAGGGGTTTTGCCCCCTTTCTCCCGCTCATTTACAAAAGAATGGGAGAAGGGTTGGGGATGAGGGGGCGGAACTGCCAGCCGCTGCCGCTTAGCCCGGATTCACCAGATCCTTCATCAATGCCTTCAACCAGATCAACGCCGGTTGCTGGGCGTGGACCGGGTGCCAGACGCAGTTGAGGTGATAGTCCGGCACGTCGTCGGGCAGGGGCAGGCTTTTCAGCGGCCAGTGGCTGGCGAGCAGCTCGGCCACCATGCTGGGCAGTACCAAGAGGTGATCGCTCTGGCTCACGATGGCGGCGGCGGACATATAGCTCTGGCTGTTGACCGAGATGGTGCGGCTATGGCCCAGGCTCTGCAAATAGCGGTCGAGGCTCGCCTCCGAGGTACCGAGCGGCGAGTGGAACACATGGGGCATCTCGATTAGCTGCTCGAGGGTGATGCGCTCCTCTTCCAGCTCCAGGGTGGCGCGCACCAGCCCGGCCAGGGGTTCGGTGAGCCAGGTCTCCTTGCCCAGATACCCCGGCACCTGCATGTACTCGTCAAACCCAAGCACCAGGTCGATTTCGCCGCTCGCCAGCTCGGCTTCGGGCAGGGTATCGCGCAGGATGCGGATCTCGATGGTGACGCCCGGCGCCAGCTTCCTGAGGCGCTGGATAAGGGGCGGGATCAGCACGCACTCCACGTAATCCGTGGTGCAGAGCACGAAGCGGCGCTTCGACTGGCGCGGCGCGAACTCGTCCTCCTCCCAGAGTTGCTGCTCCAGCAGCCGCAGCGCCTGCTGCACCCCCAGATGCAGGCGCTGGGCCCGGGGAGTCGGTAGCATCCCCTGGGGCGTGCGCACCAGCAGCGGGTCGCCGAGAAAGGCCCGCAACCGGCCGAGGGAGTGGCTCATGGCGGGCTGGCTGATAAAGAGCGATTCGGCGGCGCGGGTCACGCTCCCTTGCGTCATCAGGGCGTCAAAGGCGAGCAGCAGATTGAGGTCGAGCTGGTGCAGTTTCATGGGGGGATTATTCGCCGTGTTTATGGGACAATTAATCCTATTCATTTGATGGATGGGCGCGCAACTTCTTACACTGCGACCCACTCTTATTTTTCCAGGGTTCCCAGGCAAATCGGGGGCCTCAATCCATGCAAGGAGCCTTGCGATGAGCATCAAGACCATGAATTCCACGCCGGCCGCCGACGGCTTCACCATGCCCGCCGAGTGGGCTCACCAGCAGGCCGTCTGGATGATCTGGCCGTTCCGCCCGGACAACTGGCGGGAAGCCGGTCGCTTCGCCCAGGCCACCTTCGCCAAGGTGGCGGATGCCATCGGTGGCGCGACGCCGGTCTTTATGGGGGTGCCGGCCCAGTTTATGGAGCAGGCCCGTGGCATCATGCCTGCCCACGTTACCCTGGTGGAGATGGCCAGCGATGACTGCTGGGCCCGCGACACTGGCCCCACCATCGTCACCAACGCCGCAGGCGAGTGCCGTGGGGTGGACTGGGGCTTCAACGCCTGGGGCGGTCACAAGGGTGGTCTCTACTACCCGTGGAACCAGGATGAAGAGGTCGCTGCCCGGATGCTGGAACAGCACGGCATGGATCGTTACGACGCGCCGCTCATTCTGGAAGGGGGCTCCATCCATGTGGATGGCGAAGGCACCTGCCTGACCACCGCCGAGTGCCTGCTCAACGAAAACCGCAACCCGCACCTGAGCAAAGCGCAGATCGAAGCTTACCTGCGCGACTATCTGGGCGTCACCAGCTTTATCTGGCTGGACGAAGGGGTCTACATGGATGAAACAGACGGCCACATCGACAATATGTGCTGCTTCGTGCGCCCAGGTGAAGTGGCCCTGCACTGGACCGACGACCAGAACGATCCCCAGTACGCCCGCTCCCTGGCCGCCCTCAAGGTGCTGGAAGCGGCGGTCGATGCCAAGGGTCGCAAGCTGAAAGTGTGGAAGCTGCCCCAGCCGGGCCCGCTGTTCTGCACTGAAGAGGAGTCTGCCGGCGTCGAGAGCGGTACCGGTGTGCCGCGCGAGGCAGAAGGCCGTCTGGCCGGTTCCTACGTGAACTTCCTCATCACCAACGATCGCATCGTCTATCCGCTGCTGGATGCCGCCACCGACGGCGAAGCCCAGCGCATTCTGGAAGAGATCTTCCCGGAGCATAAGGTCGTCGGCGTACCGGCCCGCGAGATCCTGCTGGGCGGTGGCAATATCCACTGCATTACTCAGCAGATCCCCTCCGGCAAATAAGAACCGGATGACGATCCTGCTGCGAGGCCGTGATCAAGGCTCATTTGCTGCTCGCTTATGTGAAACCGAGGGCTCACGTATGTTAATACGCTCCGGTTCCTGCGCTGCTCTTCACCTTGCTGACGGCCTCTCGCGACGGGTCGTAAACCGGTTCTAGTTAGTATTCAAAACCCCACGCCGTGGGGTTTTATCTCTTGATGACGTGATGGTCGCAGGTGCTGATGCGGCGATCATCATGACAAACCGTCACCCTTTACAGGAGATCCAAATGATCGAAGTGACCGAGGTTTCCATTGCCGAGCTGCGCGATGCGCTCGAATCAGGCCGCACCACCGCGGTCGAACTGGTCAAGGCCTATCAGGCTCGGATCGCCGCCTATGACGGCCCCGAGACAGCAACCCGCCTCAACGCCGTCGTGGTGCCCAACCCCGATGCACTGAAAGAGGCCGAGGCGTCTGATGCGCGCCGCGCCCGTGGGGAAACCCTGGGGCCGCTCGACGGCATCCCCTACACCGCCAAAGACAGCTATCTGGTCAAGGGGCTGACCGCCGCCTCCGGTAGCCCGGCCTTCAAGGATCTGGTGGCCCAGCGCGATGCCTTTACCGTTGAACGCCTGCGCGCCGCCGGAGCCATCTGCCTTGGCAAAACCAATATGCCGCCGATGGCCAATGGCGGCATGCAGCGCGGCGTCTATGGCCGTGCCGAGAGCCCCTACAACGCCGACTACCTGACCGCGCCCTTTGCCTCCGGCTCCTCCAACGGCGCCGGCACCGCCACCGCCGCGAGCTTCGCCGCCTTCGGTCTGGCCGAAGAGACCTGGTCGAGCGGCCGAGGACCTGCCTCCAACAACGGCCTGTGTGCCTACACCCCGTCCCGTGGCGTGATTTCGGTGCGCGGCAACTGGCCCCTGACCCCGACCATGGACGTCGTCGTGCCCTATGCCCGCACCATGGCCGATCTGCTGGAAGTGCTGGATGTGGTCGTCGCCGACGATGCCGAGACTCGTGGCGATCTCTGGCGCATGCAGCCCTGGGTGCAACTGCCCAAGGCCTCCGAAGTGCGTCCGGCTTCCTATCTGGAACTGGCTGCCAAGGCCGATGCCCTCAAGGGCAAGCGCCTCGGCGTGCCGCGCATGTTTATCAACAAGGATGAACTGGCGGGCACCAGCGACAATCCCGGCATCGGCGGCCCGACCGGTCAGCGCATCCATACCCGTCCGTCCGTGATTGCCCTCTGGGAAGAGGCGCGCAAGGCGCTGGAAGCCGCGGGCGCAGAAGTCATCGAAGTGGACTTCCCGCTGGTTTCCAACTGCGAAGGGGACAGACCCGGCGCGCCGACCGTGTTCAATCGCGGCATCGTGAGCCCGGAGTTTCTCAACGACGAGCTGTGGGAGCTCTCCGGCTGGGCATTTGACGACTTCCTGCGCGCCAACGGCGATCCCAAGTTGAACAAACTTGAAGATGTCGATGGGCCGAAGATCTTCCCCCACGATCCGGGCACCCTGCCGAACCGCGAGGGGGATCTGGCGGCGGGCATGGACGAGTACGTCAAGATGGCCAAGCGCGGTCTCAAGCGTTTCGACGAGATTGCCTCTGTGCCGGACGGCCTGCGTGGTCTGGAGAAGACCCGCAAGCTGGATCTGGAAGAGTGGATGGACGGGCTCAAGCTCGACGCCGTGCTGTTCCCGACCGTCGCCGACGTCGCCCCGGCTGATGCGGATGTGAATCCGGCCTCCGCCGATATCGCCTGGAGCAACGGCATCTGGGTTGCCAACGGCAACCTCGCCATTCGCCACCTCGGCGTGCCGACCGTCACCGTCCCCATGGGCGTCATGGCCGATATCGGTATGCCGGTGGGGCTGACCTTTGCCGGTCGTGCTTATGACGACAACAACCTGCTGCGCGTCGCTTCGGCTTTCGAGTCCACCGGCAGCAAGCGCAGGGTGCCGCCACGCACGCCGCCGTTGGGGTGATAGGTTTTGGGATTAATATCCCATGTTAATTTGGTGATAAAACAAAAAACCACCTGCGTAATGCAGGTGGTTTTTAATAGAAACTTTCCTATAAAGCAGGTCTGCCATAGCTTCACGCTATGGGCCGCAGGACTATTTTTTTGCGAGAAATTCTTTAATCTGATTTATCCAGATAGGTACATTCTTTTCCGTATCTAGTTCACAATATTTTTTGGAGAAGCTTGTTTTCATACCATCAGTATCAAAAAAACTTTCGAGTTGCTTTTGTTCTATATGTCCAAGGTTTAGAGATAGACCAGATGGCGAATTAGCTATGTGTACCTGAAGCGCCCCTGGTTTTCTAGACACTTTGTTGCTGAAAAATAAACTGCCTTTCAAACTCTACCGGCGACAGCCCATCATTGGAACCATGACGCCTGATTGGGTTGTAAAACATCTCGATATAATCAAACACATCGCTGCGGGCTTCGTCTCTTGTCGCGTAAATCCTGCGCTTGATCCGCTCCCGTTTGAGCAACTGAAAGAAGCTCTCGGCGACCGCGTTGTCGTGACAGTTACCCCGTCGGCTCATACTGCAACTCAGGTTGTGGGCCTTCAGAAAGTCTTGCCATTCACCACCGGTAAACTGGCTGCCCTGATCCGAATGCACCAGTACCGGCTGCTTGGGTTTGCGCCGCCAGACGGCCATCAATAACGCATCAACCGCCAAGTCTGCCGTCATGCGTGACTTCATCGCCCAGCCGACGATCTGGCGAGAGAACAGGTCGAGCACCACCGCCAGGTACAGCCACCCTTCTTGAGTGCGAATGTAGGTAATGTCAGTCACCCAGGTGATGTTGGGGGCTGGCACCTTAAACTGACGTGCCAGCGTGTTTGGGGCAGCTTGCGTGCTCTTGCCTCCATAATGCCCCTTGCGGCGTTGATAGCCCGTTTGCGAACGCAGTCCCTCCCGCTTCATTAATTTGGCCACACGGTGCTTGCCGCAGGCTTCCCCTGCGTCACGAAGGTCGCGATGGATCTTGCGATAACCGTAGACAGCACCACTTTCCAGCCAGGATTGCTTGACCAATCCGGTCAGTCGTTCGTCCTCCTGCTGTCGTGGCGATGTGGGCTGTTTCAACCACGCGTAGAAGCCACTTCGGTGAACCCCCAGGGTCTGGCACAGGGTAACGACACTGTACCGGTCGAGTCGGGAGGTTATGAACGCGTACCTTTCCTTGACTCGCTGGCAAAGTACGCGGCGGCCTCCTTTAGAATATTGCGCTCCTCGGTGACCTGGCGCAGTTCAGTTTTCAGGCGGCGGATCTCGGCTTGCAAGGCAGACTCTTCTATCTGCTGGTCAGCAGGCTTACCGTACTGCTTGAGCCATGCATACAGGCTGTGGCTGGATACCCCGATGGCACGTGCAACGTCAGCCACCGGCCGCCCGCGCTCGGTGATTTGTTTAACGGCTTCTATTTTGAATGTTTCTGGATAACGCTGACGGGTCATAACACCTCCAATAGTTGCCTCATTTTAAGGCTGTGAGGTGTCTAGGGAACTGGGGGCGATTCACTTTGATCATTTCCCTCTCTCTACTCTCCGCGCCACCAACAGCCATGTTTGTCGTGGTTCGCTGCTGATTTCCCCTGACTTCACCGAGACTTCACACAACCTCATTTTCCCCTCATAAATCCCCCGTATTTTCTGCCCACTGATAAATGGGCCCGGCTTGTCACAGGGGTGACGAGGGGCCGGTCGGAGCGAGGGAGCAAGATGATGAAAGGTTGGATAAAGTGCGGGTTGGCCGGGGCCTTGATACTGGTGGCGAGCTTCTGGGGCGACAGCGTGCGTGCGGCGGGGATGGCCCTTGAACGAGATGCTGCCGTGCCGGGGCAGCTAGTCGGCCAGGCTGCGGCGCTCCAGACGGACACTAATTTGCTGCCGCTGAGGGCTCTGCCATCGGTTGTTGCCGGGCGTGGCACCTGAGGGAGTTGATACCGGCCTTTTTAACCAGAGCGGGCCGGTGACGTCACGGCACAGTGCGCATCAACACAGGTCGGGCTGGCTACTGCGTTTGGTGTTGAGCATCACACCAGGCCGGGTTGGTCACTGAGCCCGATATTGCGCATCCAGCCAGGCGATGGCCTCTTGGGGGTCGTTGAATGCCCGGATATGGTCAGGGTGGGTGAGAGAGAGGCAGGAGAGGGCGATGTGATGGAGCACCTTGGCCGAATAGAGGGAGGCGATGGCCACCAGATTCTTCTGGGTCAGCCACTGATAGGTCTCTTGCAGATGGGGCAGGGCGGAGAGCACCACCCCCTGATGCTGGCGATGGTCCACCAGAGCGCAGAAACGCTTACCGTCCAGGCTGTTCACCACGGACTTTATCTGTGCAATCCACGCCAGCATACCCTCTTCATTGAAAGGGCCGATCAGCTCGCAGGTGACCAGGTGTTCCTGCACATTGAAGATGAACTCACCGTGCTTTTTATCAAAGGACATACAACATTCTTATCCATGACCAGGGGCGGCAAGATAATGCTTATTCATTCCGAATGCATCAATACCCGAATGAGGGTTTTGGTCATGAAATCGTATTGCTGCACTGACGCCGGGGGGTAAGGTGCTGGCCCGTGATGGCGATACGAGAACAACAGGCGGCGCCAGCGTGTTGCATCCGGATGCCGGGTAGTCCGGTCTGCACCCAGGGTGGCAATGCTCCTATTTGCCCGGGCCCTTATCCCGGGGTGTCTTGCCCGGAAGGGGGGACGGCCTTGGTGAGGGCGTCGATGGCATTGGGGACGAATCGCTCGGAAAAACCGGCGATAAAGGCCCAGATGACGGCTTTGGCGGCATCCAGATTGGTTGCAGGAGAGGCCAGGGTCAGCAGAGTCTGCAAGGAGACATAGGGATGCTCCATGTGTTTGAACTTGGGAAACAGGTCCCCCTGGAGCAGGCTGCTGGCAAAGAGCCCGTAGGCGATAAAACCGAGAATGCCGGAAAAGAGCAGGGAAACATAAAACTGCGTCACGATCACCCGGGGTTGGCTGATGTGGGCGATGGCACCGCTGTCGTGCAGCCTGGCGAGGCGGTAATAGTTGTTGATGACGGCCCCCACCGATCCGGCAAAGAAGATGGCGGTCATGATGTTGGACATGAGGGGGATGGTTTGTAGCAGCAGTACCAGAGCAAGGCCTCCGAAGGAGATGAGGCCGCTGATGGCCAGGTGTTTGTAGTAGCGATCCATGGGTAGCTCCATATTGGGCACAAGACCCTGTTGAGGATAGTCAGCCCATGGCGAAAATGACCCGAAAAGGCCGGTGCAGCAGTGCCGGGCCTGTGTCTGCTCGGCGAAGGCGACACCCCGGCATAGGTGGGTGTGTCACCGGGGTTCTTGATGGGGCGCTTCGCCGCTTCAGCCGGCCAGCGGCAGATAGACATGCTGGTAGGCCAGGGCGATGGCGCTGTAGAGCAGCAGGGCGGCCATCAGCAGGTTGAAGTACCTGAACCAGCGAGGATGTTGAAGATGACGTCCGATGAGACTGCCCGCCATCGAGTAGCTGCCGGGGGCGCCGGCGGCCAGCAGGCCGAGCAGCAGGGACCAGGGCAGCAGGCTCCAGCCGTGGATCTGGGCTGCCGGGAACTGGATGCTGGTGATGGGCAGGGTGGCGATCATCGCCTTGGGGTTGAGCAGCTGGATGACGAAGCCGCTGCGCACCCCCAGAGGGCGGGCAGGCGCCTCGCTGGCACCGAGCTCGCCGCTGTCGCTGGCGATCTTGATGGCGAGGTAGGTGATATAGAGGCACCCCACCAGGCTGACATAGATCAGGGTATCTTCCCGCACCAGGCGAGTGCCCGCCCAGCCAAAGAGCAGCAGGAGCACGAACATCGCGATGCCGACCCCGAGGAAGAAGCCAAGGGAGGAGCGGGTGCGGCCGCCCAGGCCAGCATTGAGGCCGATGAGGTTGACGGGGCCTGGGGTATACATGATGCCGATGGCATAGGCGAGAAGCTCAATCATGGGGTGTTCCTTGGGCTCAGCGGATCAGGCTGGCGCTGTATTGGGTGGGGGTCATGCCATAGATGCGCTTGAAGCGACGGTTGAGGTGACTGAGATCGGTGAACCCGTAGCGGTACACCAGATCCTGCGCCGACTCTCCGGCGGCCAAGGCGCGCCGGGCGGCATTGATGCGGCAGTTGATCACGTATTGATGGGGGGTAATGCCAAGCTGCTGGCGAAACAGCCGCAGGAAGTGGTACTTGGAGATGTTGGCCGCCGCGCTGATGTCGGCCAGGGAGATATCCTGCTGGAAGTGGGCGTGGATAAAGTCCCTGGCCTGCAACAGGAGGCGATCGATGCGGCTCACCCGGCCATTGGGCTCAAAACGTCCCGCCTGCTGCATCACCCGGGTGGCGAGGCGATAGAGGGCAAACTCCTGCTCTATGCTGTCGGCCTGGCCGCGCACCGCCTGGGCCAGCTCGAGGATGCAGGCGCTCAGCGCCTCATCGCGCACCAGGGGCTGCAACAACCGGTAGGTCCCCATTGCCCGCTCGCCCGCGGCATCGGCAAACAGCGGAGTGAGTTCGTGGGGTGGAATGTAGAGCATGGTGTAGTCGAGGCTGGCGTTGTCCCCGGCATGGCCGTCGTGAACATCCCCGGGATTGAACTGGATGACGCTGCCTGCCGGGCTGGAGTGGGCTCCACCGTGGCAGAAGAAGTTCTGCCGCCCGGCCAGAGTGACCCCGAAGGAGTACTCCTCGTGGGCGTGACGGTCGTAGCGAAATTCCGTCATGTTGACCCGCAGCGCAGTCAGGCTCGCCAGGTGCTGACTGTGTGCGAATATGAACTGGTTGTCCTGCGCCATCTTTCCCTCCTGTACCAGACTGCCCCCCTAATCTAGCCCCAAGCCTGTGCCTCTCGCTTGGACAATCTTGCTGTTTGCCGGCCCGAGTGCGCCTCGCACCGGAAAAACGGCGCAGCCGATGGCTGGCTGCACCGACTGGCCCGTCAACGAAAGCGAAACAGCTCCCGGTGCAGCGGGGTGGCCAGGTGGGCATCCAGGCTCTGGGCCATGGGCTCGGGGCCGCAGAACCACACCGGGGTGTGCTGGCGTTTGCCCAGGGCGGCCAGATTCAGTCGGCCGCGCTCGGATTCCAGGTGCAATTGGTACTCGACCCCGGCCCGGCGGCACAGCTCGGCCAGCCGACCGTGATAGGGGGCGGCCTCGGCGGTGGGGGCGCATTGCAGCAAGGTGGTGCCGGGGCGTTGTTCACCACGGCGTACCAGGGCCTCCAGCCAGGCGACGAAGGGGGTGATGCCGATACCGGCGCCCACCCAGAGCGCGGGGGCCGGATCCGGCAGGGCGAAGGCGCCATAGGGGCCGGTCACGGTGACCGCATCGCCGACCTTGAGGTGGCGATGCAGCCAGCGGGTGTGATCCCCGAGGGCGCGCACCGCCAAAGTCAGGGTGCGGCAGTCTGCCGAGACATTGACCAGGGTGTAAGGGTGGGGCTCGCCGCGCCCGGCAAAGTCGAAGAAGGCGAACTGTCCCGGGCGATAGCCGTGCAGGGGCGCGGTGAGGCCAACCCGGATCTCCAGGGTGCGCTCGTCCAGAGGAGTGAGGGCGCTGACAGCCCCTTGGCGGCGTGCGTCCCGTCCCACCCGGCCAAACAGGGAGTAGAGCGCCCCCAGGGCACCCAGTCCGCCGCCGATAAGCAGGGTCAGGCCGACCGGGGTCAGGGCGCCGATGCGCGGCAGCAGGCAGAGCCCGTGCAGCCAGCCCATCAGATAGATGACCGGGGCCAGCCGGTGAACCACCTTGAAGCGCTCGTAGCGCACCACCGCCAGCAGGCTTACCACCACCAGCGCCAGCAGCAGATAGAAACTCCATTCCCCCAGGGTATTGCCGAGGCTGTGCCAGAGGGCATCGTTACCAGCACCAGCACCAGCACCAGCACCAGCACCAGCACCAGCACCGCGGCGCACCGGCCGGGTCAGCCAGTCGGCGGCGACAGCCCACTTGGGGGCCTCCACCAGCAGCCAGTGGGCCACCAGGGTGCCGGTGGCCCAGAGGGCGCTGCTGCGATGCAGGTGCAACATGCGATCCAGCCCGCCGCACCAGGCTTCGAGCCTGGGCAGGCGCAGGGCGAGCAGCAAAGAGAGGGTCATGGCGCCAAGGCCAATCAGACCGGTCAGGATCAGCAGTTCGTGGCGCCAGGGCCAGAGACCGGCGGGCCACTGGGTGAGGCCAGCGAGCCAGAGCAGGGTGAGGGTCAGGGGCAGGGCCCAGACGAGGGATGCGGGTTTCATGATGTCCTCCTTGTCCATGCCTCCATTGCACGCCTGCTTTGTGGCGAAAGTGTGCCCCCTGACTACCTCTTTTGTAGCAGAGTGTGGCAAAGGGTCGCCGGGTCAGGGCAAGCGGACTGAGGAGGAGGGCGCGGAGTAGAACAGGGGGGCAGGAAAGCGGTTGGCGTCACCCCACAGGCCTGCGTCTGGAGAGTGGTGATGCTGGGGCAGCCACATGGCTGCCCCAGCAAACAGTCGTGTCAGGATGTTCGTCCCTTGCCGCCCTTGTTGCCCGCGAGGGCCTGCTTTCTGGCCTTCTGCTTCTGGGCGCCCTTGCTGGCGCGGCGCGGCTCGGGGTCGAAGCGGGTGAGATCCGGCTCAAAGCCCGGGAACCACTGCTGGGGCAGACGGGTGTCGAGCACTGCCTCCACCTTCTCTAGAAGCGGCGCGTCTTCGGGGCTGAACAGGGTGATGGCGAGCCCCTTGTTGCCGGCGCGGCCGGTGCGCCCGATGCGGTGGACATAATCCTCGGGCTGATGGGGAAACTCCAGGTTGATCACATGGTTGAGATCGCTGATATCGAGGCCGCGAGCCGCCACGTCGGTGGCCACCAGCGCCTGCAAGGTGCCGGCGCGAAACGCCAGCAGCACGTTTTCCCGTGCGCTCTGTGATAGATCCCCGTGGAAGGCCAGCGCATTGATGCCCCCCTTGCCAAGCTGCTGGGCCAGCTTGTCGGCCCCTTGTCGGGTGCGGCTGAAGATCAGCGCCGGTGCCCAGCCCTTCACGGTCAGCATGTGTTGGACCAGTGCCACCTTGCGATCGCTGTCCACCGCATAGACCCGCTGCTCCACCTCGGCCGCCGTGGTGTTGCGCGGTGCCACTTCCACCAGCGCCGGGTCGCGCAGCAGCACCTTGCAGAGGGCAAAGAGGTTGTCATCGCAGGTGGCCGAAAACAGCAGGGTCTGGCGATCCGCCGGGATTTGCTTTAGCAGCGCCTTGATCTCGTCCATAAAGCCCATGTCGAGCATCCGGTCCGCCTCGTCAAACACCAGATGGCGCAGGGCTGCGAGGCTCAGCGCCCCCTGGCGCAGGTGATCGAGCAGGCGGCCCGGGGTGGCGATGAGGATATCCACCCCGGCGTTCAGCGCCTCCACCTGTGCCGCAATGCTCACCCCGCCGTAGACCAGCGTGCTGGTGAGGTCGGTGCCTCTGGCGTAGCGTGTGACGCTCTCGGCAACCTGCACCGCCAGCTCGCGGGTCGGCACCAGCACCAGGGCGCGGATGGGGCGAGGGCCATCGCTCGTCGGGTGTTGCAGCAACTGCTCCAGCAGCGGCAGCACGAAAGCGGCGGTCTTGCCGGTGCCGGTCTGGGCGCCCGCCATCAGATCCCGCCCCGCGAGGATCAGGGGGATGGCGCTGGCCTGTACCGGGGTGGGGGTGGCGTAGCCAAGATCGGTCAGGGTTTGCTGCAAGCGGGGGGAGAGGGCCAGTTCGGCGAAGGAGGCAATGGACATAGGGCACCAGTATGGGGTTATCCTGCCCCGTGGCAGGGACGGAAACAATCAGCGTGGCGGGATGGTAACAGATAGCGGGGGTGCGGCAGAAGCCGGGGCGCTCAGGGGGCCGAATCGGCGCCTGGATCGCGGACAAGGCAGATGGTCTGCCCCTGGTAATAGGCGATATTGCGCTTGCCGTGCTGCTTGACGTGATAGAGCAGATCGTCGGCCAGTTGCACCGCCTCGGTCACCGTCAGGTAATCGCGAATGCGGGTCACTCCGGCGGAGAAGGTGATGGGGGCGGGCAGCTCGGGGATGCGCAATGGCCGCTCCAGCAGGCGGGCGGCGGAGTGATGCATCATGTTGTCATCGTCCATCCCCTTGAACAGCACGATGAACTCTTCCCCGCCCCAGCGAATGGCGACATCGCCCCTGCGAATATTGGCCTTGAGGTGAGCGGCGAAGGCGACGAGCGCCAGGTCACCCACCCCGTGGCCATGGGTATCGTTGACGGACTTGAAGTTGTCGATGTCGAGGATCATCAGGTA
This sequence comes from Aeromonas sp. FDAARGOS 1418, assembly GCF_019048585.1. Taxonomy (NCBI): domain Bacteria; kingdom Pseudomonadati; phylum Pseudomonadota; class Gammaproteobacteria; order Aeromonadales; family Aeromonadaceae; genus Aeromonas; species Aeromonas sp. FDAARGOS 1418. Next base: position 1,606,232 of record NZ_CP077387.1, read on the forward strand.
GTCGTGCTCCTGCAGCAGCGCCTCGTTCAGGATGTCACGGCGCGGCAGTCGGGTCAGGTGGTCGGTCTGGGCCAGGGTGCGCAGGCGGGTAACCAGGCTGCGCCCCGTCAGCATCAGCAGCATGACGATGAGATAGATCTTGAAGGCCGGCCCGTAGAGCACGGCCCGGGCAAAGTCACCGTAGCTGTATGACCACTTGAGATAGAGGTCGCTGCCCGCCTTGGTGCGCATCAGCGGCGTACTCAGGCAGAGGTGGAACGGACGGCAGGGTTCGACCTCCTCGAAGGAGAGGACGGTCCGGGTCGGGTTGAGATGTTCGAAGGGGCGCAGCACCTCCTTGAACGCCCGGTCGACGGCGATGTCGATGCCCTTGAGCCCATAGCGGTAGTCCTTGATGGCGGGCTCGTAATAGATGAAGGGGAAGTAGAGGGTGATGGCCTGCAACCCGGTGAAGGTGTCGGTATAGAGACCGGAGACCCAGGCTTCATCCGTGCTGCAGGGGACATGGGTGGCTGCGAAAAAGGCGCAGCCGAAATAGTGGGTCCAGGGCTCGATGTCGCTGAGGTCGGTGTTGATGGGCAACAACTGGCTCGGCAGCATCCCCTTGCTGGCGACCATGCCAAGCATGCGGCGATCATCATAGAAGGCGTAGAGGTTGAGGACCTCGGGGTTGGAGATGACGTACTGGTAGGCGAGGAGCATCTGGTTGGCCGGGGGCAACACGGGAATGACCGCCAGGCGCTTCAGGGTGGGGAGATCATAGCCATAGGCATAGGCCGTCGCATCCCCGTTCTCGCTGAAAATGGGCATCTTGATGCTGCTGTTGTCGATGAAGGCGGCCAGTTTCTCCGGCGCCAGGATGCGAGCCCGCTGATAGAACACCTCGAACAGGTTGGGCTGCTTGGCGGTGATGAGCGCCATGTCGTGCCTGATACGAAGGTAGGTGTAGTTGCACACCAATCCGAGCCCCATCAGGGCCAGGCAGAGCCAGCCAAGCCGGGTGAACCATCGACGGGGGAGGAAACGCAGCAGTGAGGCGGCCATGGCGTGAACGCTCACCGTGGTGACAGAGGCCTTTTTTGTAACTGATTTTGCCGGGCATCACCAGATGAAGTTGGTGGGGCGCCATGGGGTGTGCACAAAAATGAGCCAGCAATATCAAAAAGATAGACGATGAGGCGTCATGCGATGTCAGGCAGGGAAAAGGGGTGGCGACTGAAACAAGAGGGCATGGCGCCCTCTTGTGTGGATTGTGACGGGCGCCTTAGCGAGCCTGGTATTTCGGCGAGCGGGGGCCATGGAGGATGCCGTTGGGCATGTCGGCACTGAGCAGCCTGACGCTGGTGATACCGGCGATTTCATGGCCTTTGTCGGTCAGGGTGTTGGCAATCTGATTGACCACCGCCACCACCAGCATGCCGATGAGGCCGCCCCCCGAATTGCCCTGCTGCTCGGCACTGCTGGCGCTGGCACTGCCTTCCCACAGCAGCTTGCCGGTGCGCAGATCCACCAGGCGGGCACTGGCGGTGACCACTGTCTCGCTGGAGATGACCAGATAGCTGGTGCCGTACTCCTTGATGTCGAGGTAGAGGGCGGTATCGGCACCGTAGATCTCGTGGAGCTTCTTGATGGGCAGCGCCTGGATGTCGGCGGGCTCGGTCACGCCGTTCTGCCGGAACGTCTCGTTGGTGACCGCCACCGGCAGCACGTAATAGCCGGACTCGGCGAGCGGATAGGTGATCTGGGATTGCAGGCTGGGGCCCGCCTTGATGTCCGGCGAGTGATTCACCGGCGGCAGCACCAGAATGGAGGTCGGTTTGCTCTCCTTGAAGTTGCTGTAGTCGTAGCCGGGGCCCTGTGCACAGCCGCCCAGGAGGAGGGCGCCCAGCGTGAGGGCAAGGAGGGTGCGCAGGGTCATTGGGTCTCTCCCTTCTTGTTGGACATCAGGAAGTTCATGAAGGGGGCCGATTCGGGGAAGAGGCGTTTTTCGGTTTCGAACTGCTCGCGAGTCTGGGCATCCTTGCCGAGCTGGGCGTACAGCATGCCGAGGTGAGCGTGAAAGCCCGGTGGCACAGCCTGCCCCTTGGCGCTCGCTTCTTGCTGGTTTTTCTCCAGCGCATCGATCTGCGCTTCGACCCCGGTGTCGTCACCCTGCATGTGCTGGTAAACCACTCCCTGATATTGATCCCAGTTGTAGAGCGTCTGCGGCCCCTGGGCGCAGGCGCTCAGCAGCAGGCCGCTGACCAGCAGCAGGGAAGGACGGAACAGCGTCATCTCGTCTCTCCTCATTGGGCCGGGCGCCAGGCACCGGTCTCGATGCCGTTCACCAGATTGTTGACGGCCTCGCGGATGGCGAGATCCAGCACCTTGCCGTTCAGGGTGGAGTCGTAGCTGGCGGTGCCGCCGAAGCCGACGATCTCGCGGTTGGAGAGTTCGTACTCCCCGGCACCCTGGGAAGAGAAGACCACTTCCGAGGTGGTGACGTTGACGATGTTCAGGTTGACCTTGGCATAGGCGATCTGTGACTTGCCGCGACCCAGGATGCCAAACAGCTGATGATCGCCGACTTCCTTGCGACCAAACTCGGTGACGTCGCCGGTGACCACGTAGTCGGCGCCCTTGAGTTGCTGAGCCTGTTGCTTGATCCCGGCTTCGGCCTGGATCTCCGCCATGTTGTCGCGATCCAGCACGCTGAAGCGGCCGGTCTGCTGCAGGTGGGTGATCAGCACGGTTTTCGCCTGGTTGCCCAGCCGATCCACGCCGTCGGAGAAGATGCCACGCATGTAGCTGGAACGGTTGTCGAACTTGCCGACGGCGATGGGGCTGCGTGCGCCCTGATAGTGGCTCTGATAGGAGGCAACCTTGGGTACCTCCAGGGTGCGCGACGACTCGCTCGCACAGGCTGTCAGCAAGCCCGCCATCAGGATGACACTGGATGAAACAACAAACTTCTTCATGTAAGGCCCCGTTATCAAAGGAAAAAACAGCGGCGGACTCTAACATGGTTCGTTGCGAAGAAAGTGCCCCGTATGGGGGGCATACCCGCTCAATCCCTGTGCGTTTGACAGGGGGTGGCGGGTGACCGGGTCTGTTGCAGGGGCTGGAACACCTCCTCCAGGGCTGCCACCAGGGCGCGCATTCGGCCCGTCTTCTGCACATCCGGGTGCAGCACCATCCAGATGTCGATGGGATCGTGCTGGTCAGGCAGCAGGCGCACCAGGGCGGGGTCTTCTTCGGCGAGGAAGGTGGAGAGCAGGGCAATGCCGAGCCCCTGCCGGGCGGCGGCCATCAGGACTAGCTGGGCATTGCTCTGCAGGACCACGTTGGGTTCGTGGAGCGGTTCGCCGCACAGACTCAGCCAGTGACGGGCTACCAGCTCTTTGGGAAAGAGCAGCAGGTCGTGCTCTTGCAGTGCCTGACCCGAGCGGGGCGTGCCCCGCCTGGCCAGGTAGTCGGGAGAGGCGTAGAGCCCCATCTTGATGGTGGCGAGCCGTTTGACCACGAGATCTCCCTGCTCGGGGCGCACGCTGCGAATGGCGAGATCCGCCTCCTGATTGGGGATGTCGCTCACGCTGACGGCGGTCAGCAACTTGAGGCGGATGCCGGGGTGGCGCTGGCGCAGCAGGCTGAACGCGGGCAGCACGAAGCCCTGGGCCAGGGTATCCGTGGTGGCGATGCAAAGCTCCCCTTCCAGCTCCCCCAGGCTCGCGGTGCGCATCATGGCCAGGGCCGCCTGCGCCATGGCCTCGGCCTGGGGCAGCAGCGCTTCCCCCAGGGGGCTGGGGCGATAGTGTCTGGGGGTGCGGATAAACAGCTTGGCCCCCAGCTGCTGCTCGAGCAGGGTGATCCGCCGCCCGACGGTGGCCTGATCCACCCCGAGCTCGAGTCCGGCCTGCCGCAGGCTGCCCCGCCGTGCCAGGGCCAGGAAGAAGCGGGCATCGTCCCAGTTGATCATGCTTGCTCCTCACTCAAGCAGAACGCCCGATTGGCGCCGCAATATTAGATGCCAGCGGGGATGGCAGCACAAGGGGATAGACCGGGTCCGGTGCGTGCCTGCGGCTCCCCGGCCAAGGGCGCGCGCCACCTCGACGTGATGCAGGATTGAGTCGGCGTGATGCAGAACTGCCGCAGTCCGGGGTGGACGGGATCGCTATGATGTCGCTCCCGATTGCGGTTTCATTCGTCTGCCACTGGAGTGTCCATGTCTGTCTCAAGCGTCCCGGCTTGCGAGCCAGGTCAGGTTGTCCATCCTCGTCTGCGCTGGTTTCTCTCCCTCGCCCTGATGTCGGCCCTGCTCAACAGCAGCGTGCCTACCCCGCTCTATCCCCATTATCAGGCGGCGCTGGCTCTAAGCGATCTCGGCCTCAGCCTCATCTATGGCGGCTATGCGGGGGGCGTGCTCATCGCCTTGTTCGGGGTGGGCAACCTGGCGGGACGCGTGGCGGATCTGCGCACCCTGATCCTGCCTGCCCTGGTGGCGGTCGGGGGCGGGGCCCTGCTCTTCTCCCTGGCCGACAGCTTCTGGGCCCTTTTGCTGGCGCGGCTGCTGGCCGGGATTGGCACGGGCAGCCTGACCGGCGCCGCCAATGTGGCGCTGCTGCGTTTTGGCCCCAGGGATGGGGGCAAGCGGGCGGCGCTGAGCGCCACATTATCGTTCACCGCCGGGCTGGCCCTTGGCCCCGTGTTCAGCGGGCTGGCGCTGCAGCAGGATCTCTACCCGACCACGCTGCCGTTTTTGCTGATCCTGGGGATGGCGGCCTGCGCCATCGGGGGGCTGGTGTTGAGCTGGCCCAAAGGGGTGAGGGCGACGGAGGCCGCCCCGAGCGGGCAGGGTGGCGGCTCCCTGGGAGAGGGGCTCAGGGCCACGGGGGCCGGGTTCTTTCTTTGCGCCCTGGCGCTCTTCACCGCCTGGGCGGTGGCGGCCAGCTTGCTGGCCATGGGTCCCAAGGTGGTGAGCGAGATGCTGGGCATGACGGATCTGGGGCTGTTCGGCTATCTTGTCGCGGCCTATCTGGTCTTCTCCGGGCTTTGCCAGCTCTGGGCCCGTCGCCTCGATGCTCGCCATACCCTGCAAAGCGGCGTGCTGGCCCTGGCGCTGTGCGTGCTGCTCTTTGCCGGGGCCGTTCACGGCCTGCCCAGCTGGCTGGCGGGGCTCGGGCTGCTGGTGGCGGGCTATGCCCAGGGGGCCGTGTTCGTGGGCAGTGCGACCCTGATCAATCGCATCGCGCCCCCGGCCAGCCACGCGCGGCTGCTCTCCCTCTTCTATGTGATCGCCTATGTGGCGAACTGGGTACCCGTGTTGCTGGGCTGGGTGAGCGACGGGGCCGGTCTTGGCGTCGCGCTGGATCTGCTCTTCATCGGCAGCACGCTGACAAGCCTCTGGTTGGCGTGGGCGGTGTCTCGGCGGCGCTTCGAACCCGCTGTGTGACAGGGCATCACCCATCGACCAGGACGACGCTCCCGGCATCCAGGTGGTGCATCCACTCCCGCAGGATCAGCAGGGCGGCGGCGATGCGCCTCTCCCTCGGCAACTGGGCCGATGCCAGGGGATCCCCCTCCACCATGGCGGCAAGCTGGCCGAACAACCGCTCAATGTTTTCCCGGCTCTGCACCCGGTTGCCGAGCACCTCGGTCAGGGGCTCCGGGCTTTGCAGGTGCAGCACGGGGTGGGGCGGGATCCGTGCCGCGAGGGGCATCAGCACATCCTCCACCACCATGATGGCTTGCTCAAGTTCCAGGGGCGTCGGTGGATCCCGGCGAAAGGGTCCCGGGGTCAGGGCATCGAGCCCCAGTGTCAATGCAAATGTCTGGCTGGTGCCATCGGCCGCGGTGAGCGCGACCTGGCTTCGGGTATTGCCCAGGCTCAGCAAAATGGTGTCGTGATGCTCTCTGGTCATCTGGTGTGCTCCCGGCGTTGGATGCCCCATGGATACACCCGCACGGGGCGGATTGGCGAGTCATTTCGCCCCCCATTCGGGCATCAGGGGTTGCAAAGATCCCCATGAGTGGCAATCTGGACGTCCAAACGTCTTTAAAGGAACCCTGACATGGATATTCGTATCGTCCCCCGCGCCCTCGTGCTCGCCCTTTCTCTGGTGGGGGCGAGTGCCCTTGCCAACGAGGCCCTGGTGTTCCAGACCGACTTCGGTCTCAAGGATGGCGCCGTCTCGGCCATGAAGGGGGTCGCCTTCGGGGTGGACCGCACCCTGCCGCTCCATGACCTGACCCACGAGATCCCGGCCTACAACATCTGGGAAGCCTCCTACCGCCTCTATCAGACCCTGCAATACTGGCCCGCGGGCACCGTCTTCGTCAGCGTGGTGGACCCCGGTGTCGGCACCGAACGCAAGTCGGTGGTACTCAAGACCAGGAGCGGCCACTACATCGTCAGCCCTGACAACGGCACCCTGACCCTGGTGGCGGAGCACTTCGGCATCGAGGCGGTGCGCCAGATAGACGAGAAGACCAACCGCCTCAAGGGCTCCGAGAAGTCCTACACCTTCCACGGCCGCGACGTCTACGCCTACACCGGCGCGCGCCTGGCCTCCGGTGCCATCAGCTTCGAGCAGGTGGGGCCTCTGCTGCCCGCCGAGGTGGTGACCATCCCCTATCAGCCCGCGGTGGCCGAGCAAGACGGTACCCTCAAGGGCACCATTCCGATCCTGGACGTGCAGTACGGCAACGTCTGGACCAATATCGACGACAGCCTGCTGACCAAGGCGGGTATCCACAAGGGGGACAACGCCTGCATCAGGATCAGCGAAGGGGATGCGCTGAAATACGAGGGCAAGGCCCCCTACGTCAGCAGCTTTGGCGATGTGCCGGAGGGCCAGCCCCTGGTCTACCTCAACAGCCTGTTGCAGGTGTCGGTGGCGCTGAACATGGACAGCTTCGCCGCCAAACATCAGGTGCAATCCGGCGCCAACTGGCATATCAGCCTGAAGAAGTGCAACTAGACGCTGCCAGCGGGTGCTATCCGGTACAAACGGGCATAGCAGTCTGAAGACGTGCGGCTAGATAGAGGGGAGAGCTTTTGTCGGCGATGTGTCTCTTGGGGCGGTGGGACTGGTGTCCACCGCCCCTTGTCGTTGGCGATGGCGTCTTGCCGGGCCAGCCGGTTATCTCATCACTTGTCATCCTTGCTTAATAAAGCGCTGCCATGCTGTGGCCGGACGCCGTGATGACGCAATGATTGCGCCGAGATAACAAGGAAAAGCCGATGAGCCGTTTTGACGAGAAAGACAGTGCCAACCACCCCCGCGAGCAGGAGCCGGCATTCAACCGCCTCATCGAGGCGGGCCTGAGCCGCCGTGGCTTCCTCAAAGGGGTGGGCGCCGCCAGCATGGTGGCCTTCTTTGCCGCGAGCCCCGTGGCCCAGGCCGTGGCTGCCGCCACCCGGCCGCTGCTTGGCTTCCAGGCCGTGCCCGCCTCGGTGGCCGACACCATAGTGGTGCCGCCCGGCTACAAGGCCGAGGTGCTGATCGCCTGGGGAGATGCCCTCTTCCCCGATGCCCCCGCCTTTGCCCAAAGCAACGACGCCAAGGCCCAGGCCCGCCAGTTTGGCGACAACAACGACGGCATGAGCTTCTTCTCCCTGGGCCCGGATCGCGCCCTGCTCGCCGTCAACAACGAATACACCAACTACGAATACCTGTTTGAAGATGGTGGCAAGACCCTCAGTGCAGAGGCTGTCGCCAAGGCCCAGGCGGCCCACGGGGTTTCCCTGGTGGAGCTGGTGCGCATCGATGGCAAGTGGCAGGCCAACCCCAGGGGGGCCCTCAACCGCCGCATCACCGCCACGACCCCCATGACATTGAGCGGCCCGGCGGCGGGCCATGCCCTGCTCAAGACCCAGGCCGATCCCGAGGGGCGCACCGCCCTTGGCACCTTCAACAACTGCGCCAATGGCCAGACCCCCTGGGGCACCTACCTCACCTGCGAGGAGAACTTCAACGGCTACTTCGGCAGCGAGGGCAAGCCGGTGCTGGACCCGCGCGCCGCCCGCTACGGCTTGGCCGCCGAGGATGCTGGCTTTGGCTGGCACAGGTTCGACGAGCGCTTCGATCTCGCGAAGCATCCCCAGGAGCCGCACCGCTTCGGCTGGGTGGTGGAAATCGATCCCCGCGATCCCGCCTCCACCCCGAAGAAGCGTACCGCCCTTGGCCGCTTCAAGCATGAGAATGCGGCCTTCACCATCAACCAGGATGGCCGCGCCGTGGTCTACCTCGGCGACGACGAGCGGGGGGAGCACATCTACCGCTTCGTCTCGAAGAACAAGGTGGCGCCGGGCAACGATCCTGCGAACCGGGATCTGCTGGATGAGGGCACCCTCTATGTGGCTCGCTTCGAGGCGAGGGAGGGGGAGCTCAAGGGCACCGGCCAGTGGCTGCCCCTGGTGCACGGCGAGCACGGTCTGACCCGGGAGAACGGCTTCGCCGATCAGGGGGAGGTGCTCATCTTCGCCCGGGAGGCGGCGACCCGGCTCGGCGCCACCACCATGGACAGGCCCGAGTGGGTGGCCGTGCATCCCCACAGGGCCGAGGTCTACTGCACCCTGACCAACAACAAGAACCGCGGCATCAAGGAGAACCAACCTCTCGATGGCGCCAACCCCAGGGCCGAGAACCCCTATGGCCAGATCATCCGCTGGCGCCCGATGGGGGACGATCACGGGAGCGACAGCTTCGAGTGGGATCTCTTCCTGCTGGCGGGCAACCCTGGCGTGCACAAGGAGGGGCTGATGGCGGGCAGTGCCAACATCCATCCGGACAACATGTTCAACAGTCCGGACGGCATCGGCTTCGACGAGGCGGGGCGGCTCTGGATCCAGACCGACGGCGATTACTCCAACGAGAAGCAGTTTGCCGGCATGGGCAACAACCAGATGCTGTGCGCCGATCCCGCGAGCGGCGAGGTGCGCCGCTTCCTGACCGGCCCCGTGGCCTGCGAAATAACGGGCCTCACCTTCAGCCCGGACTGGCGCACCCTGTTCGTCGGGGTGCAGCACCCGGGTGAGGAAGGGGCTCCCTCCCATTTCCCGGACGGCGGCAGCGCCATTCCCCGCTCCGCCGTGCTGCGCATCACCCGGGACGATGGCGGCATCATCGGCGCCTGATGGCCCGGGATCACCGCCTGGCCCGTGATGACAAGAGCCGCCTTCGGGCGGCTTTTTTGCGGGTATGGCGGGCGGGAGACAAAAAAAGACCGGGTACGGGACCCGGTCAAAGAACCCGCGCATTCAGGGAAGAAGTGCGGGCGTTCAGGCTTGGTGGCGGGGCCGGGCATCGGCCCCCGATCCGGTGTCGGGGTGAGTGGCGTCACCTCGGCGTCAATGCGGGCTATTCGCGCTCCAGTGCGTGGATGGGATCCAGCCTGGCGGCCCGGCGGGCCGGGGCGAAGCCGAATATTACCCCGATCAGGCTGGCGCAAAGACAGGCCACCCCCATGGCGGCAAGGGAGTAGCTCATCCGGACGCCGCTGCTGTAGTGGTCGAACAGCTGGCCCAGCACCAGGGAGAGGGCAATGCCGAGCACGCCCCCCAGCAGGCAGATCAGCACGGCTTCAATGAGGAACTGCTGCTGGATGTCCCGGGTCCGGGCGCCGACCGCCATCCGCACCCCTATCTCCCGGGTGCGCTCGGTGACCGAGACCAGCATGATGTTCATCACCCCTATGCCCCCGACGATCAGGGAAATGAGGGCGATGAGGGCGATCAGCGTGGTCAGGGTGGCGCTGGTCTGGCTGATGGTCTGGCGGATGCTGTCGGTGTTGAGCAGGAAGAAGTCCTGGCTGCCGTGGCGCAGGGTGAGCAGGCGGCTGATGCCATCCTGGGCGGCGTCCAGGCTCACCTCGTCCCGTACCCGCACGCTGATGCTGCGCAGATGGCTCTGCCCCAGCAGGCGGCTCATGGCGGTGGTATGAGGGATCCAGACGTTGAGGGTCTCGTCGCTGCCAAAGCCGCTCTGGTTCTTGATGGCGACCCCGATCACCCGGCAGGGCAGATCCCCCAGCAGGATCACCTGGCCCAGGGGGGACTGGGTCGGGGCGAACAGCTTGTCCCGGGTGTGCTCGTCGATCACCACCTCCTGGGCCAGGCTCTCCTCGCTCTGGCGATCAAAGCCCATGCCCTGGGCCAGGCGATAGCCCCTGACCTGGAAGAACTGGGCGCCGACGCCGTTGATGGTGCCGGAGACGGCGGTGCTGCCAAGGCGCAGGGTGGCGCTGGTGCTGAGGCTGGGGGTGACGCTGTGCACGTAGTCCAGCCGGGCGATGGCCTCGGCGTCCCCGATCCGCAACGTCTGTATGGTAGCGGAGCGCATGTCCCCGAAGCCGCGGCCGGGGAACACCTCCAGGGTGCTGGTGCCCATGGCGTTGATGTTCTCCAGCACCCGCTCCCGGGAGCCCTGGCCGAGGGCCACCACGGTCACCACCGAGGCGATACCTATGATGATGCCGAGCATGGTGAGAAAGGTGCGCAGACGCTGGGCAACCATGGCCTTGAGGGCCATCTGCAGGGCATTCCCGAGCCCCGCCATCAGCGGGGCCTTCCCCCTGGCGGACGTCTTGGTGGCGGTCTGGGTCGCCTGGGAAAGGGCCTGTGGTTCGCGCGAGCGGCGATCGGTGATCACCCGGCCATCTTTCAGTTCGATGATCCGCTCGGCGTGGCGGGCGATGTCCATGTCGTGGGTGACGATCACCAGGGTGTGGCCCTGGCGATGCAGGGCCTGAAGGCTCGCCATCACCTCGGCGCCGCTCTGGCTGTCGAGGGCCCCGGTCGGCTCGTCGGCCAGGATCACCTCGCCGCCGTTGATGAGGGCCCGGGCGATGCTGACCCGCTGCTGCTGGCCGCCGGAGAGCTGGCTTGGCTTGTGTTCGAGCCGGCTGGCGAGGCCGAAGCGGGTCAGCAGGGCCTCGGCCCGCTGGCGTCGCGTGGCCGGATCCAGACCGGCGTAGAGGGCGGGCACCTCCACGTTGGTGTGGGCGTCGAGATCTGCCAGCAGGTGATAACGCTGGAAAATGAAGCCGAAGTGCTCCCGGCGCAGGGCGGCGAGCTCGTCCCGGCTGAGGGTGGCAGTGTCGCGCCCGGCCACCAGATAGGCCCCCTCGCTCGGCTGATCCAGGCAGCCCAGCAGGTTCATCAGGGTGGATTTGCCGGAGCCCGAAGCGCCGACGATGGCCACCATCTCTCCACGGGCGATCGCCAGATCGATGCCATCGAGCACGGTGACGGTGCGCTCACCCTCTTTGAAGTGGCGGCGGATGCCCCTCAGTTGCAACAAGGCGCCCATGGTCACATCCCCATGGGGGGCGGCATGCCCCCGGCGGCGTCGCTCTGGCCTGCGCTCACTTCGCTGACGATGACCCGCTCACCGGTGCTCAGGCCCGACAGGATCTGGGCATCCACCTTGTTGTTCAGGCCGACCTTGACCCGGCGCAGGCTGATCTTGCCTCCGTTGTCGACCACCCTGACCTGATCCCCCTGCAGGGCGATGGCCGGGATCACCAGCGCATCTTTGAGCCGGGCGACCACCAGATAGACCTGGGCCGTCATGCTGATCCTGAGCTGACCGTCCTGGTTGGGCACCTCGAACAGGCCGTGATAATAGATGGCGCTGCTGTCGCTGCTGCTGGTGGTGTCGTCGTCATTGATGGTGTCGGGGGCGGGCTCGATGGCCCGCAGGGATCCCTCGAAGCGGCGCTGGCTGTTGCCAAGAATGGTGAAATAGACCGGCATGCCGACCCGGACGTTGATGACGTCGGCCTCGGAGATCCTGGCCTCCACCGTCATGGTGTCGAGCTGGGCAATCTTGAGCAGGGTAGGGGTGCTCTGGCTGGCGTTGAGGGTCTGCCCCTCCTCCACCGGCATGGCCACCACGGTACCGGAGAGGGGGGCCAGGATCCGGGTATACCCCAGGTTGACCCGGGCTGTGTCCACCGCGATCTCGGCCTGCACCCGCTGGGCGTTGAGGGCCCGGATATCGGCCAGGGTCTCGTCCAGGGTCGCCTTGGCGCTGTCATGGTCGGCCGTGCTGCCAAGGCCTCTTGCGACGATCTGCTGCTGGCGCTGGTATGCCAGGCGGGCATTGCGAAGGGTGGCCTCTTTGGAATCCAGCTGGGCCTGGAGGTTGTCGCGCTGGGCCAGGGCATCCTTGAGGGCGTTCTGCTGGGGCAGATCGTCTATCTCGACCAGCAGCTCCCCCTGTTTGACCTCCTGCCCCAGAGTCACGTGCAGTTTCTTGATCTGGCCCGACACCTGGGCGCCCACGCTCACCTGCTTGCGCGCCTTCAGGGTGCCGTCCGCCATGATGAGCTGCTCCAGATCCCGGGTCTCGGCACTGGCGGTGATGTAGTCGCTGGCGGGTGCCTTGGCTTGGGGGCGCCAGGCCAGCAACAGGGCGAGGGCGCACAGGGGCAGCAGCCAGAAGAGACGAGGGGAGAACGTGGGCATGACAACCTGTATCCTGAATGACGATCACGGCGGCACTCTACCCCAGAGCCGGGTTAAGGCTCTTTGCGCCAAGCGTAAGGGTTTCGTAAAAATGGCTGCCAAGTGCGTGGCAAGCGGCGAAAATGGCCGCCGACAAGGGAGACCGCATATGAAGATCCTGCTGGTGGATGACGATGCCGAACTGGGCGCCATGTTGAGTGAATACCTGGGGGGAGAAGGGTTTGATACCACCCAGGTGCTGACCGGAGGGGAAGGTGTGTACCATGCCCTCTCCGGCCGTTACAGCGCCCTGCTGCTGGATGTGATGCTGCCCGACTTGAGCGGCACCGAGGTGCTGCGCCAGGTGCGCCAGCGCAGCCGCCTGCCGATCATCATGCTGACCGCCAAGGGGGACAACGTGGATCGAGTGGTGGGACTGGAGATGGGGGCCGATGACTATGTGCCCAAACCCTGCTACCCCAGGGAGCTGGTGGCCCGGCTGCGGGCCGTTCTGCGGCGGGTCAACGAGGGGGGGAGCGCAACCCCCTCGCCGGATGCCCTCATCCTGGGGGATCTGACGGTCACCCCGGCCAACCGGGTCTGTCTCTGGCAGGGGGAGCCGCTGGAGCTGACCGCCACCGAGTTCAACATGCTGGTGTTGCTGGTGCGAGCACCGGAGCAGGTGGTCACCAAGGACACCCTCTCCCTGCAAGGGGTAGGGCGCCCGCGGGAGGCCTATGATCGCAGCGTCGATGTGCACATCTGCAACCTGAGGCAGAAACTGCAGCAGAAGGCGGGGGAGGCCGTCACCATCGAGACGGTGCGCAGCATAGGGTACAAGATACGGTGATCCTCAAGGGACGTTTGTTCTGGAAGATTCTGCTGGGGTTCTGGCTGGCCATCGTGCTGGTCAGCCAACTGCTCTGGCTCGGTTTTCGTGCCGAGCGTGCCCCCCCGGAAGAGCACCTGGCCCAGCAGTTGGCGAGCCAGCATCTGGAGATGGCGGCAGCCGTGCTGGCAAAGGGGGGGATCGAGGCTGCGACGGCATTGAGTCAGGCCATGTCGCCGCCGTTGCTGCAGATAACACTCCTCGATGTTTCCGATGCGCCTCCCCGGCCAGCGCCCCGGGCATCCAGGCCGCCTGCCCCCGGGGAGCCGGGCCCCGGCGTCGTGCTGACGCGCACCGTGATCGCCAACGACGGGCAGACCTATCTGCTGCAGACCAGAGCGGACCCGCGCGTCCTCCCCGGCGGGCCGGCCCCCGGCCCCCTCTCCTGGCTCAACATTCCCCCGCCCATGCTCTGGATTGGCGGCCTGGGGGGACTCTTGTTCAGCATTCTGTTCGCCTTGCACCTGACCCGGCCCATGAACGCCCTGCGGCGCAGTTTCGTTCGGGTAGCCAGGGGGGACCTGGGGGTCAGACTCTGGCCCGCTCTGCGCTGGCGCCGGGACGAGCTGACGGAGGTGGCGAAGGAGTTCGATCTCATGGTGGAGCGGTTGCAGCAACTGGTCGAGGGGCGCGAGCAACTGCTTCACGACGTCTCCCACGAGCTGCGATCCCCCCTGGCCCGCATCCAGATGGCCATCGGCCTGGCGGAGCAGCGCCCGGAGAAGGCAAGCGACGCCCTGGCGCGGATCCGGCTCGAGACGGAGCGGATGGACAGGATGATAGGGGAGCTGCTGACCCTCTCCCGTGCCGAGCAGGGCCACGGGCTTGAGCAGAGCCACTACGACCTGCTGGCGCTGGTGGAGACGATTGTCCAGGATGCCAGGTTCGAAGCCCAGCAATCCGGGGTCGAGATAGGGCTCGAGGCGGCGCTGGGGGAGGGTTGCCTCCTGCTGGGGCATGCGGAGCTGGTGCGCCGCGCCGTGGAGAACGTGGTGCGCAACGCCCTGCGTTTCTCGCAGTCGGGCCAGATGGTGAGTGTTCGCTTGCTGCGCCTGGGCCAGGAGGTGCAGCTCTCCATCGCCGATCGGGGGCCCGGGGTGGAGGAGGGGAAGCTGGCGGGGATCTTCGACCCCTTCGTGCGCATCGGCTCACCCGGCATGGGCAAGGGCTACGGGCTCGGGCTCGCCATCGCCCGCAAGGCGGTGATTCTGCAGGGCGGCACCATCCAGGCGCGCAATCGCGCACAGGGGGGGCTGAGAGTGACCATGACGCTGCCCCTGCATGAGCCCTCCTGAGGTACGCGGCTCAGACCCGAGTGGGGTAAAACCCCAGAAATGAAAGAGGGGGCCAAGGCCCCCTGCTCGTATCTGTTCCTCCGTGCGATTCAGCGCAGCGCCGCTGGCGGCGGCACCTCGGTGTAGCGCCCATCTATTTCTCGCAGGTAGTAGTGACCCTCCCTGACGTAATAGCGGCGGCCATCCAGATCCAGGGGGATGAGCCCTGTCTCTGCCACCACCGGGACCTGAGGAGGCGGGGAGACCACCACATAGTGGTTCTCCTGCCGGCGGTAGAAAATGCCGTCGAGCACATAGTAGGTGAGCCCTGCCAGCAGCAAGGTTTCCACCCCTCCCGGCAGCCGGTCGACGGGGTGGCCGAAGCCGGTGCCAGCCCCATGGCCGTACTGCGGGGCAGGGCTCTCCCATCCGCCCGGTCTGCCCATGTTCCCCGGACCCGCCATGGCGGGCAGGGCGATGGCCATGGCAAGCAGCCAGAGTGAAGGGCGGTGCAGACTCATTTCACTGTCCCTTGAGCGGTGCACCGGCGGGCTGGGGTTTGAGGGGCTGGGGCGGCAGTTCGCGCACGCTGACCGTGACCTCGTAGCGGGTATCCGGCTTGGCGGCATCAATGTTTTTGGACAGCGCCTGGACCAGGGCCTGGGGATCCGCCCCCTGCTTGCTGGCGTGATAGAGCACGGAGGAGGGCGGTGTCATGGGACCTCCCTGGCGGGCGCCCATCGGGGGCGGCATCTCGCCGGCATGAAGGAGTGTGGTGCCCAGCAGCAGGGCAAGGGCGACAGGATAGCGTGACATGATGATGACTCCATTGATGGGAACGCCCCCATCAAACGCGACGCGTGCGCCCGGCTCAACCACCTTTACACCCTCTTTTCGCCCTCTTTACAGTTGTGACAACGGGCGCCGTGGCGCCCGTTGTGTGTCTTGAACCGCTCGCCGGATCAAAACTCGTTGGAGAGCGCCTTGTAACCCCTGACCAGGTCGATGTTGGTGTGAGCCACATCCTCGGAGAACTCGGTGGCGTCCACGGTGACGCGCGGGATCTGCGCCAGATCGCTCTGCTGGTTGATGCGGGTGGTGGAGGGGACATAGAAGCCGGGGGGAATATCGCAGCCATCGACCACGGAGTTGTGGCGCACCACGGACCCTTCTCCGATGTGGCAGTTGAACAGCACGCTGTTGAAGCCGATGAAGACCCGGTTACCCACTTCGCAGGGCCCGTGGACGATGCTGCGGTGGGCGATGGAGCTGAACTCGCCGATGGTGACGGCAGCGCCGGATTTGGAGTGGATGACGACGCCATCCTGAATGTTGGAGTTGGCGCCGATGACGATGGGTTCCATGTCACCGCTCTCGTCCACTTCGTCTGCGCGGATCACGGCATAGGGGCCGACAAACACGTTCTCCTTGATGATCACCTTGCCACAGATGATGGCGGTCTTGTCGATATAGGCGGATTCGTCGATAACGGGCAGGTGACCTGAGGGATTCTTGCGGATCATGTTACGTCCTGTTGCTGATGAAATCGGGGAAACGTGGCGCGTCATGAAGGCCCGCCGGAGAGCCAGCTTACGCCTCTGATCCGGCAGGGGAAACCTTTTACTGGTCTGACCCACAGTGAGTAAGGCCATTTTGAGCGATTGTTCTTTGACTCCCTG